>JACZXB010000001.1 GCA_022571845.1 Candidatus Zixiibacteriota bacterium
TAACGCTTCTGTGTCGGTTTGCTGAGTTATGGTCTCCTCCTGCCACGACAGAATACCGGTCTGCGAAATTGTATTCACCGCCACCTACAGTTCCTCCCCCGTAAGTTCCGGTGGAATTTTTGTTCCCGCCACAAATCAATCCTAGAATTTCAGCGACGTTGTGAGATCCCGAGAGAACATTACCATTATTGTTTGCTGTGTTGTTGAATCCTCCTCCTATAACAGAATAGTTGCCGGTTACATTGCTTTCATAACCGCCCCCGATTACTGAATAGTCACCATCGATTTTATTATACATTCCTCCTCCAATGCTGGACTTTTCACCGAGGATGAGATTATCGTTACCACCAGCAACCGTGTTATATCTGCCCCAAGACTGGTTGGAGACCCCCCCTCCGACCGTACTAAATTCGTCAACTGCAACGTTTGATTGACCACCGCTGATTACGCTATAATCACCGTATGCATTATTCCCGATACCACCGCTAACCGTACTATATTTGCCGTGTGCTCCGTTGGCCCAACCTCCGCTTACTGTTTGATAGGTCCCGTCAAGTTGCAATAATGAACCAGTTATGGATAGTGTACCCAGATTTACGGCAGTGTGAGCACTATCACCACGTAATGAATTCCCGGCCTGTCCTCGAGATATTCCCCAATTGGCGTTTGTGTAAAGTACAGTATCGATGACCGACCAATGTGAACTACTCGGTGCTTGCCACGTACCGACGCCTGCGGCATCCGACGTTAATACATCTCTAGAAACACCTCCTGAGAGTTGGATGCTCCCAACTTTTGCAGTATCAGATACCGAGAGATTTCCTGCTATCTCGCCCCCTATTGCTCCATCTACAGTCGCAACTCGAAAGGCAAAAGGTACTGAGACTAATTGATTACGAGGTGTGAGCGGTGGGTCAGCAGCTACTTGTATTTGAAGGAAGCGTACGGAATCGCTGAAATGACTCTCGTTCAGTGTAACTACTGATCCCAATAAGACATTGAAATTGCCAACTTCAACAACTACACCCATGTGGATTTCAGACCAGATTTGTGTTCCGTTAGTTTCTTGATCCCAAATGCTGAAAGTGACGTCAACGGTTCCGTTAACGGGATTATTCCCTGGCCCGGAAGCAGCCAAGAAGCCCTGATAGTGAATGAGTTGTGGGACTACGGCAAAAACTGAGCTTGCCATCACGCTAATTACAACAATTATGTGTAGAAATGTTCGATACATGGGAATCCTCCTTATGAAAAGTAAAATTTACTGATTATAGCAGAATATAAGCCATTAAGAGGATTTGTCCACCCATTTAGAGGGCGGGTTCCAGCACAAATTCACTACTAATCTAATATAGAATACTCTTTCGAGCTACCATGTACAATGACTATCATCATGACCAGGAAGAAGATTAAAAAAAGATGTTAAATATAACAAAACGAACCCATTTGCGCAGAGCGTCAAGAAACCGTAGTCAATTTACCTGCACGGGGCGACGTATTCCCTATGCCGCCGCTTCTTTTTCGGCCTTTGACATCTCGATTACTTTTAGGGCGGTGTCGTGGGGGACCTCTTCATAGTGCGAAAACTCCAGCGCATAAATTCCCTGACCCTGTGTCATTGAACGGAGGTCGACCGAATACTGATACAATTCCGCCTGCGGCACCGAGGCTCTGATAATTTGGTTGCGGCCGTCGGGATCCATGCCGGCAATTTTGCCACGTCGCGATGACAAATCACCCATAACGTCGCCGGTGTTGTCATCGGGGACAGTCACTGTCAGATTATAAATCGGCTCAAGCAGAACCGGTTTACATTCCATAAAGCCCTTTTTGAAAGCCATCAAACCGGCAATTTTGAAGGCCATATCGGATGAATCAACATCATGGAACGAGCCATAGTATAAGGCCACTTTGACGTCGACCACCTGCGAGCCGGCCAGTCCGCCATGCTGCATCGATTCGACCACGCCTTTTTCTACAGCCGGAACATACTTGACCGGTATAACACCGCCTTTGAGTTCGTTCAAGAACTCAAAACCAGAACCGCGGATGTTCGGTTCAATGCGAAGATGAACGTCACCATATTGCCCCCGTCCGCCGGACTGCTTTTTATGCTTGTACTGGGTTTCAGTTTTGCTTCGGATGGTTTCTCTATACGGAATTTTGGGGCGTACTAAGGCTACTTCGACACCATAGCGGGCTTTGAGCTTTTCCATCAGTACATCGATATGAGCAGAGCCTTGCGCGTACAATACCTGCTGCTGCAGGGCAGGGTCAGCGACAAGTTTGAAGGTGGGGTCTTCTTCGTGAAGTTTGTGAAGTCCGGTGGCAATCTTTTCTTCGTCACCTTTGGTTTTTGATTTTATGGCAGTATCCATGACCGGGTTGGGAAATTCGACTTCCGGGAACGTGACGGAGAAACCTGCGTCTGCCAGAGTATTGCCGGTGTGAGTGTTTTTGAGTTTTACTAAAACGCCGATATCACCGGCCGGTATAGATTGAACATCGATTCTGTTTTTTCCCTGAAAGGTGTAAGTCTGTGAAGCCCTTTCGCCGGAATTTTTCTGCTGATTTTTTAAATCCAGACCCGATTTAATGGTACCTGAGTAGGCGCGGAAAAATGACAGCTCACCAAGGTGCCCTTCGGAGAACGTTTTGAAAATGAATGCCGAAGCTTTGGCCGATGCATCCGGTGCGACTTCTATTTCATCTTCTGAGCCGGTTTTGACAGCCTTGGCTGGCGGTAGCTGTGCCGGTGACGGTAGAAACTCGTTAATAAAATCGAGTAGAACTCTTATACCAACATTCTTTGTGGCCGAACCAAATAAAACAGGATAGACTTTCATGCGGGCGATACCCAAAAGCAGACCTTTTTGAACGTCATCATTTTCGAGTGTGCCCTGTTCAAAGAATTTTTCCAAAAGTACGTCATCAGCCTCTGCGGCAACTTCGATTAAATTCTCGCGTTCTTTTATGGCTGCGTCTTTTAGGTCGGCCGGAATATCTATTTCTGTACGTTTGCCATCGTTATCAAAGGTGTAGGCTTTCATATGCAGCAGGTCCACCAATCCTTTAAAACTGCTGCCTTCACCTATAGGGAGCTGCACCGCAACTGCTTGTTTACCAAAGGATTCTTTGATTGATTCAAGTGCGCTTTTCCAGTTGACACCTTCGGATTCCATCTTATTTATAAAGAAAAAACGGGCAATTTGGAACGGCTCAATAGCTTTCCATTGCAAGTTAGTACCTACCTCGACTCCGGCAGCAGCATTTATCAAAACGCCGACAGCGTCAGAGACTCTGGCGCCAGACATCAGTTCACCTGTGAAATCCAGGTGACCGGGGCAGTCGATTAGATTAATTTTGCAGCCGTTCCATTCTACAGCCAGAAGTTTAAGAGTAATCGTAGTTTTTCTTTCAATTTCGCTGTCAGTGAAATCCAGAATGGAGGTACCTTCGTCTACTGAACCGATGCGGTTATTTATTCCGGTGTTAAATGCAATAGCATCACCCAGACTTGTTTTGCCGGTACCTCTTTGGCCAGCCAGGCATATATTTCGAATCTTATCAGTAGTGTATTGCTTCACTTAAGGTTACCTCCGCATATCCGCTCATATTGCAGCAAAATCCAAATTGTTATGTTCTCAAATGGATTTATAAAATATTAAGAAATCAGAGGATTGTCAATCTGCTGAGAGAGCAAATCGAATGCAGAAGCCTGAAACTTTGGTGGAAATTAATGCCGTAATCGACTCAGGGGCAGGCTACCGGAGAGTCACCGCCCCGAAAGATAAAATCTATCATGAATAACAAATCATCGAAGCTTAGGGCAATGCCGTCACCATCCAAGTCGCCTTCGAACGGACAGATTGGGTCTGAGCCGCCGCGGAAGATAATATCGATAAAGATTGTCACATCGAGGGCGGTATTTGGCCTGCCGTCGGCATTAAGGTCGCCGGTAGTGCCAATACAACAGCTTCCTGAAAATGGCCCGGACCAGAATCCGGAGCCCAGTTTGTAGATTGTCGTGGTCGCCCTGCCTGTGGAGGCCTGTCCAATTGTCCCGCTCGACCTGTAAATCGAAGTAGTGCTTTTGCCGCCGCCTCCGGCAATTACACTCCGACCCACTTTGACAGAATTCTGTGCAAATGATTCGCTTTGCAGCATGAGCATGAATAGAATAATCAGATAGAAAACAAATCGTGCCAACCTATTCATCAGCGCCTCGGGAGTTTCCGTTAGCTGAGTTGCTGGATTGAGGCTTATCGCCCGGGTCATCGGCTACCGGCGTAATCGTGCCATAGGAGGTCGGGAAGAAGATTGCTGTTAGAATTGGAAAAACGGCGCTGGCTTCTGCTGAATTCGAAGAGGCAGTAAACTTAGCTTCAAGTCTGAATGTTTGTGGTCCGGCTAAGAGGAAAAAAGTTCTTTGGGCAGTACAGTTGAAGCTAAATTGGCCGCTGCTTGGATAATTAGTGGCGCCAACTTTAGTGTATATTCCCGAGACTGTATCTCCGGTTGAGTTCACTATTATCTGCATATAGGCGAAATTTGAGCCAGTAGTGCTGTCTAAGCTGATTGTAGCACGACCCTGAACAAAAACGAATCCGGAGGCGGGAGTAACCATTGAAACTGTAGTCAAGTCAGTCATGGTAGATTTGCTCAAGGGGATTATGGTAGTTGCCCGACCTTGGGCTAATCCCGGTTCATCTACTATATCTATGCTAAAGATTGAATTATTTATGATCTCAGGACCACCTACAGCATCGTTATCCATCTCAGAGAGACCGATTGCATTGGCGTCTATTTCAAGTGCTGTAACCGCGTTTGCAGCTATTTGCTGGGTGCCAATTGCACCAGGCTGGATGTGATCTGCAGTAACCCCATTCGTCGCAATTGAGATTGATATATCGCCGGAGTTTCCTCCGCCTGTGAGGCCGCTACCGGCTATAATTGAGGAGATATTTCCAACGCCGCTTTCATCTGGCGCAGCTACCCAGGCCGAACCGCTCCACTTTATGACCTGCCCGCTGTCGGCAGAGCTTTGCGTTAAAGACGATAATGATATTGAGTTAAGTGGTACACTTAAAGCTAGAGTTGCAGTGTCTGACAAGGCTGATTTGAAAGCAAATGGGGCCGAGGTCAGTTTTATCCGCGGACTCAGTTCAGACTCAGTACCGACGGTAATTCCTAAGAAAAGTGAACCGTTAGTAGAAAATATATCGCTTCCGATAGCTGGAGTAGGAGATTCACCCAAATTAGCCTCCAAAAGACCGCCTAAAACCAGATAGGTCTGGATATTACTATTCCAGAGTTCATTGGCCGGGTCTGTGCTTAAGGAATCATTCCAGATTATGAAGCGGATAAAATAGGTATCGTCTAATATTGGTTCACCCAGCGTATCAGTAAGAGTACCCTGATATTTGAGAATACCTGGAACATCGGCCCTGCCTATAGTTATGGAAATAACAGATATGGCAACAGCCAAAAGCAATATGTGCTTGAAATTCTTCATCTTTCTAATTCAATTCAATCTATCAAGATATTGAAATATCATAGATATAGAATCGGCAGTAATAAGTAGCTACTTTAAATATGCAAAAAAAGACGATTTTGTCAATAGGGAAAAGGAAGAACTGCCTTGAATTCTGACTTACTGTACAAATATTTTCCTATTATCAGCACGGGCCCGGGGGGTCGCCGCCGCGGAAGATGAAATCGACCAGAAAAGTCAAATCGAGAATAGTCTGCGGGTCGCCGTCGGAATTTACATCTGCTTCTTCGTCACAGTCACCAGGAGGTCCGCCTCTAAAGATAAAGTCTACCAAGAAGGTAAGATCCAGTATGGTGGCATCATCACCATCGCCATTAATATCGCCTCTGATTCCGACACAACAGCCTCCGCCAACACCGGGCCAAAAGCCGGAGTTAAGGGTATAGTTTGTGGAAAAACCTTCTCCTACAGAGGTTTGGCCGGCAGTTCCGCCCAGAATGTAGTTAGTGGATGAGCCTGATCCTCCACCGGCAGCAATTACAAACCAGCTAATGTTGAAAACTGCTACTGCTGATGCAGATGTTTGGGGAGTTGATTGAGGCTGCAACAAAATTGGTTCCGGAATGAGCGTAGAACTGGAGTTATCTCTGGTTGTGGCCTGCGGCTCTTGTTTGGTGTCTTGCTTTGTCGATGTAGATGAAGTCGTAGTTTGTTTTTGACTGACAACTTTTTTTGTGTCAATGTCTTCTGAAGTTTTCTTAGCTGCACCAAAACTGATTGAAGCAAAAAGTAAGAAAACTGAAAAAGCAATCGTTACTCTCGAAATGGTTGACCGCATATATTACCTCCTGAGAATTATCATAATCTGCTCAAAAATGAGCGATATGTCAATATATTCGTGTCTTCATTACTTGCTGTCTAAAAGCTCCTTTAGCATTTTCTCGAGTTTTCTTATTTCTACTCTGGATTCAGCCTGAACCATTTGAATTAGCTCTTTAAGCTCTTTGTTTTCCCAATATAAGGGTTTGATTGAGATCCTTCTTTCGCTTTCGAGAACGACTTCATCACGGACTCGTAGAGAAAAAGATACCGTCAAGGAAAACGAATTCATTAGAAGTCGATGCGAATTGCGCAATGATTTCACCTGACTGAAGTATGTCAACCCTTCGAGTTTGTGCCTGTGCGAACCCCAACGAATTTTGTGGTTTGAACCCCGCCGGCAGTATTGCCATGATTGCACCGGCGGCAATGGTCGCGTGATCGGTTTTATGTATAAGCCCCCTGAGATAGACGATATCCCCAATTTTTCGGTATTCACAGATTTGAAAGTCTCCACCGTGTGAATCTACGTAGTTATTATACCCTGAGGCTAACGGAAGAGAAGTCCACGGAGTGGAGCCTATTATATTTCCGCTGACCGTCAGGTCACCTGTAATTTTGATATTTCCAACTACATCGAGCTTTTCAGTCGGAGTTGTGGTGCCGATTCCTACAGAATCACCTGAAGCATCAAGTCTGACAGCTGTGCCATCGTCGGTCCAGCCGCTTGCGCCTCCGCCGTGAGAGTGGCCGGTAAGAGAAAAATCTTCAGAGCTAAAGCCGTCAAGAGAGTCAGCTACGCGTGTAGAATCTGCATAAATCGCAATTTCAGCAATGGCCGCTAATACTGAAAAGGCAGCCGTATCCGCAAAGTCGGCTGTGTCGGCATGTAGAGAATTGAAGGAATATGGCACTGACACGAGTTCAATTCTTGGTGAAATTTGCGGATCGGCCCCGACCGTAATACCAAGATAAAGTACAGAGCCGCCAAAAAGTGTAACATCAAGGAGTGAAAACGAACCAAGCAAAACACTGAACAGTCCCCCTGTGACAACTACGCCCGCATGGCCTTCCACCCAGATAGGAGTCAAGCCAACAGCGTTCTCATAGATGCCGAATGTTATATCTACGGTCGTATCCAGACTAGCACCAGTTGAATCTGTTAAGATTCCCTGATAATTAATTAGCTGCGGTGCAGCTGCTCTTGTTTGGTTTGACAGCGCAAGTACGAAAATAACTGCGCATGCTAAAATTAGCGTTACTCTTCGCATGGAATTTCTCCTGATTAAAATGTATAAATTGTACTAATTATGCTGCAGATATATTTCTTTGGTGTTGCTCAAAGACGCTGCAGACTACCTATCCACTTAGAGAATATAATCAAAACGGCCTATTTGGCAATACTTTTGGTCAAAAGGGGCAAAAATATATGTCCCTGTCTAATTTGTGCTCAGACCGGCCTTGGCACGTCGCTCTATCTTTTTGTCGTACTTGCGATAGAGCTCTTTTTGTTTGGAATCCAGGTTAACCTCACGGCCTTCTATATACATAAGTGTGACATGATTGGTAAGTTGGTCGAGGATGTCACCAGATGAGACGATCAGTGTGGCTTTTTTACCAATTTCAAGTGAGCCGATCTGGTCAGCAACGCCCAATATTTCAGCAGTCGACAATGTTAGTGAACGTAAAGCTTCTTCGTAGTCCAGACCAAAGGCAACGGCCTGTCCGGCCAGAAAGGGGAGATTACGAGTTCCCCACGATGACCAGGAACCACCGTTTAGGCCGATGCAATACTTGACACCGGCATCTCTTAGCAAAACAGGCAGGCGGTATGATAAATCGTAATCATCATCCGAGCGCATCGGCATCCGCTGTGTTGATCCAAGCATAACAGAAATGTCATTTTCTTTTAATAGCTCAGCTGTTTTCCAGGCTTCACGCCCCCCGACGATTATTAATCGAACGTCGTAATTGTTAGCAAAATCTACAGCCTGTTCAATCTGTCTTAAGTCGTCGGCGTGAATGAAGACCGGCAACGTTTTGTCGAAAACAGTCAGCATTGCTTCCCAGCGCGAATCAATTTTCAGATTTGGGTCAGCTTTGCGGGCAATGTAATATGAACTGGCGTTGTCAAAATGTTTTACAATCTTACGGCGGTTTTCTTCGTTTTTCTTTTTCTGCTCTTCAGCTGTTTCATCCATCCACCAGGCAGTTATTATTGAACTTCTCGGCCAGCTGATATGAATGCCAATAGTTTCTTTTTCCATGGCATCTTCTTTGGTCCAACCATCTAAATTAATCAAGCTTGAGCGTCCTCGTATAAGTCCACCACCCGGCACTATCAATGCTGTAGTAATTCCATTTGAACGCACGGTCGGGATAATTTCGGAATCAGGATTATAAGCAATATGCGTCTGCACATCGGGATTGTTCCTGCCGCGTTCACTTATATCGCTTGTAGCTCGTACTTGACCGATTTCAATTATTCCCACTGTGGAGTTAGGCGCTATTAGTCCGGGGTAAACCTGATAGCCCGTTATATCAATTACTTTACCGCCAGTTGGCAGGGGCAGGTCCTTGCCTATGGCTGTAATCCTGCCGTTTTCAAAAAGAATATCAGTTTTGAGCATAACACCACCTGAAACGGTGTGGAGGTCACCTCTTGCTAAAAGAATTGGTTGCTTTTGTACTTCACCCGGAATATAGTCGTGAGCAATCGACTGCTCCACGAGAATTAGGCCAAGACAAAGGCACAGAATTGTATATTGTGATATGTTCTTTCTCATTTATTTACTTTCTCCCAATAATCAAAACTATCATCGCATTGCCACTGGTAGTCTTCAAAATTATTACGTTCGCCCCAATGCTTCTTGGGTTTATCGTCACTATTTTTCTTGCTTTCAGATTTTGCAAGAACTTTTTGAATCAACGCCTGCTTTTCTTGTTTAATAGCAGCACGCATGAGGAGGTCTGATTCCAAATCAAAATATTTTTTGCCGTCGACCCAGGTTTGTTCCGCTTTGGCATATACGGAAAGCGGATTGTTGTTCCAGATGACGAAGTCAGCGTCTTTACCGACTTTAATCGAACCTACTCTATCATCGATTTTGAGCTGAATAGCCGGGTTCAGAGTTGCCAGTTTGATTGCTTCCTCCTGGCTCATGCCACCGTACATCACAGCTTTGGCGGCGTCTTGATTAAGGCGTCTGCCAAGGTCGCCGTTGTCTGAATTTATCGAGGTAACAACGCCAGCCTTGGTCATGAGTACCATGTTGTAGGGGATAGCATCGTAAACTTCAAACTTGTAAGCCCACCAGTCGGCAAAAGTCGAAGCCGTGGCTCCATGTGCCGCCATTTCCGGCGCAACTTTGTAGCCTTCAAGAATATGAGTAAAAGTCTGGATGTGGAAGCCGTGTTCTTCGGCGACCCGCATGAGCATTAGAATTTCTGATTGATGATAGGAATGACAATGGATGAACATTCTGGAATTAACTATATCCGACATTGCCTCCAGTTCCAGATCGCGCCGCGGGGGGACAGTACGTTTTTTTGCACCGCTGCTCAACTTGTTATAAACAGCCCAATCGGCGTCGTACTCTTTAGCTGCCTGGCATTCATCTTTGATCAATGTTTCCACACCCATTCTGGTCTGAGGATAGCGGACAGTGAATTTGTCTCCGAAATTACTGTGTTTTACATTTTCACCAAGAGCAAATTTTACAGTAGGGGGAGCGTTTTTAAATTTCATTTCTTCAGTACTCGAACCCCAGCGATGCTTGATTATTTGAGCCTGACCGCCTATGGGATTGCAGGAGCCATGCAAAAGCTGTGCAGTAGTTGTACCGCCGGCAAGCTGACGATATATATTTAAGTCATCTGAGTTTACAACATCACCAATGCGAACTTCACAGGTTACGGCATCGGTGCATTCGTTGACCCCGCCTGAAATTGCAATATGCGAATGTTCATCAATCATACCGGCAGTAATATGTTTTCCGGTGGCGTCTATTTCAGGCACCCCGGCTGGCGCTTTTAGATTCTGGCCGAGGGCAGCAAACTTTCCGTCTTTTATCAGCAGATCGTAGTTTTCGAGAATACCGACATCTTCAGAAGTCCATATTGTCGCATTCTTTATTAGGACATTCTCTTGCTGGGGCAATTTTTCTAAGCCGTAGGCGCGGTTAGGAAAAGTAAGTTTTGCGATCAGTTCTTCTTCATCGTCATCAACATCGTTGTCGTCAGCACTTTTCTTTTTATGCCGTTTGTCTTCTTCTTTATCTTCAACGTCACTTTCAGAGTCTGCCTTGTCAGTATCATCGTCAGCTTCGTCTTCCGCAGACTTTTCGACCGGAGCCGCTACAAATTCCTGACGGGTTCCGTCAGGACGAGTGAATTTACCCACATATGAACTATCTTTAATTCGTCCTGAGAAACGGAATGTTCCAATCAGTTCCAGAGTGTCCAGTTTAACCGAGAACATAAGTTTGGGACCCTGTACTTCGACATTTTTTAGTTTGTATTCTTTCTCTTCACCAAGTTCAAGTGTTCCTGACAGTTTTTCCGGCTTACCGCTGATTTCCAGTTCGAAATCTACACCATCAATATCAAGCGCGTATTCACCTTTGAATTCATATTCAGGAATCGGTTTTAGTTCGTGTTTTTTTCCTGCGACCCAAACAGAATAGATTTTAGCTTCCTTTTCGAATATTTCTTTGTCCCAGATAGAGAAATTGGCAAGTTTCCCTTTTTCAAGCGTACCCGTAAACTGTTCAACTCCGCATAGTTCGGCAGGCACAGTAGTCAGCGAAGCCAGAGCAGTTTTTTTGGATAGGCCGCGTTTGATTGCTTTGCGAAGATTAGACAGGAAATCTTTCTTTTTCTTAAGGCCATGTGTAGTCAGCGCAAACGTAATATTGTTTTCTTCGAGAATATGCGGATTTGAAGGCGCTGTTTCCCAGTGACGAAGCGAGGCCAGGCTTACGTCAAGTTCGTCTTCAAACGAACCGACTTCGGGCGTCTTAGGATAATTAATAGGCAGAATTATTTTAGCGCCTGTAGCAGCAATATCATCTATTCGTTCATATTCTTCGCCGCTGCCGATATAAATAAATGAGCGGCCGAATTCTGTTGCGATGCGGTTGGCCCGCAGCAGCGAAAGCTTGTTGCTGGTTTCAAATACAAAAGTTTCGTTATCGCGGACAACTTCCGCTACTACTTTGCATTCTCTGTTGAATTCCGGCATCTTTTGATTAGGGTTTTTCTTTATGGCGGCCTGCGCATTGCTGTACCAGTCAGCGTCAAGAAAAGTCTGTCGAATGAGAGCAATGCTGCCCATAAGGGAAGATGGATTCCATTGTTTTGAACTGCCCTTATCAAAAGAAAGAAAGTGATGAGAGTAGGGCCGCAGGACCATATCATTTGAAAGGCCTTCGCCTAAGAGCGCCACAAACGAACGTCCACGGAAGATTCCGTCAAGTTTGGCTGACTGTACTGTCGTAAAGCCAATTTCGTGAAAAGCTTTAGCCTGTATTGAGTCCGGCTTAAATGATTCTACATGGTTGACCGAGGCATGAATAGCATCGTTCCAGGAGTCGCCGCCCTGGCGATCTGCCTGATATTTAGGACTGCCAGACCGATCTCTTCTTTTCTTCTTTTCTTTTTTGCCCAGTCCATATTCAGCAAAGGCATCAATAAAGCCCGGGAATATGTATTTGCCATTTAGATCTATAACAGTTGCATCAGCAGGTATTTTAATATTTGTGCCGACAGCTTCGACTAGCCCGTTACGGATGACCATGCTGGCGTTTTCCAACAACAGGTCGGGCGTTATTTGAATGTTGGCATTTCTAAAGGTAGTAATTTCGCTGTTTTTTACTCTAATTCCATAATTAGGGGTAGTTTGAGCAATTGCTGAACTACTAAGCAGCAACGCTGCCAGAAAAAAATATGGTTTTTTCATATATTTCATATACCGGATACCTCTTTGAGTTATACAAATTATAAAATTTATAGTATTGGCACATAGGGCGGGGCCAATGCAGCCAAAACAAAGCGTTAAATTTATAACGGATATAGTGGCAGATATCAAGCAGAATCAAGATACTATTAGCTGCACGAATTCAATTTGGGCAAACCGGAGCAGGTCCGCCACGAAAAATGAAATCCACGAGATAAGTCAGCTCCAGAATTCCCACAAACTCACCATCGCCATTGACATCGGCAGCAGGTATAAATGGTGGCGGAGGTCCGCCTCTGAAAACGAAATCTACTAAGTATGTCAGCTCAATAATACCTACAAATTCGCCGTCAAAGTTTACATCACCACAAATATACGGCAGCGAAATATTGATATTATCTACAAACCAGTCATCAAAAGGTCCAGCTGTACCAGTCGAGCGAATCCTCAACCTGAAAGCCTTGTGACAGGCGTCATTCGGCAGATCATGAGCCACTTGTATAAATTCAGTCATATCCGTGTCTGAGCCTAAATACTGCTGCAAGAGCTGCCAGTTTGCTGAAGAATCCAGATATTCAAAGTATAGATTATCTCCAGTCTCAGTGGAATTACCACCTCCGGTTCGTTGATAATCATAGCGTAGAACCGAGTTGCACTGTCCATCCAAATCAATAACTTGAGATACAATGGTGTCGGCACCCACCGGACCTCCGTTGAGATTTAAAGCATATGGCGGGGACGGTATATTTAAGCCGATACTGTTTATTTCAATGTTAAGAAAACTAACCCACTTAGCGGGATCAATTGTTGTTGTCGGAAACTCTTCTTCGAATGGTAAAGTGAGCGGGACGCCGAGCGAGGTAGTGATCAAAGAAGACTGGCCAAAAATAGCCGGATTCGATCCGGAAACCACATCAATAATCGCAGTATCGGATTCACCAAAAAACGAGTTTGAGATTACAACACTTACTCGAAAAGTAAAGCTCGAATCTTCCAATAGTACCGAGCTTGAATTTATGATGAAGAAGCCGGCCGAATCCCAGATTGTGGTGTTCCAAAAGTTTCCGGATGAAGTTAATGCGTATTGGTCCGAGTACAGGCCGTTGTTTGTAATCGTAAGTTGATACCAGACAGTATCATCGACAACAGCGCTTGCTGAATCGAATAGAGGGTCAAGAGTCATTGCATAGTCAATTACTTGAAAAGTGACAATATCTGTTGTGTCGGCTGAACCGTTGGCATCAATCGCGTACAGATAATAATCAATAATTGTGCCCGGCGATTGGGCGGGGATGAAAGCATGAAATTCATCGGGCTGTCCGGTGGGGGTTAACGTATCTATTTGCCAGATCGCGTCCAGATTATAGTACAACAATTGATCCCCTGCCGATAGAGTAGTATCGGACTTAATCTCACATATTACTTCATAAGGATTTACTGAATCCTTTGTATCTTCCAGCGGAGTGTGCGTGATTGCTGTCCCGCAAAGCAACTGTCCCATTTCGTTCAACGAATTGAAAATATTCAGCCTGCCACCAGAAACTGTTATTCCGTTTAGAGATGGAATTGGGTCTGTGCCGTCAAGAATTGTCTGAAGTACATCCAGAGCATAAGTTGCCGGATCGTTCTTGTAGGCGCTAATAAAACCGGCACAGGCGCCTGAATACATCAGAGCCACTGCCCCGGTAACTTGTGGGGTAGCCATTGAAGTGCCGGTTAGATATCCATATGAATTTCCTGAGGTTGTAGAAAAGATAGTAGTACCCGGCGCTCCCAGATCAATTGTTGTAGCGCCGTAAGCAGCGCCAGTGTTTTTGACATCAGAATTGGTAGTGTTGGTGACAGAAAGCAAGTAGTCACTATCGCAAGCTGTCGGTACATCCCCCTGCACATCAATATCGATATTTAAATTTGCGGTTGCGGCAGCGCTGATTATTCCAGCTTGTCCCATAGAATCATACATCGCACACCAGATAGGAAAATTGTCGGGATTGCCGAAATCTACTCCGAATGATGAATTGGTAGAGACTACGAAGGCACCTTCGGCGCCGTCAGTCTCGTTGAATCTTTTGCGCATTTCAAAAACATAGCCGTAGGCGGCAACTACAGTCGCCTCCGAACCGCTTGAGCCGGCAATCGGCATAACTTTAACATTCCAATTGACGCCGCTGACTCCTATTCCATTGTTTCCGGCAGCAGCACAAATGCCAGTAACGTGAGTACCATGGTTTCCTCCGGGAATGTTGCCGCTATTGTTGTAAGCGTTCCAGCCATGGTAATCATCAATATAACCGTTGCCGTCGTCATCGATGCCATTGCCGGGAATCTCTAATTCGTTTTTCCAGAATAGAAGGTCGTTGTGATTCAAATCAAAGCCACCATCTATAACGGCTATAACAATTTCGTCTCCCTGGACGGTGGTATCACCTGTAGCGATATCCCAAGCTTCGGGTGCATCAATATCGGCGTCAACTACCCCTCCTAACTGGGCGGTATTATGTAATGCCCATTGGTTTCCAAAATTTGGATCATCAGGAAAAGTCGACCTGAGAGATACTTCGTGATTAAACTGGGCGATCGCTACTTCGTTGTGATTAGAAACAGATTCAAGCAGAGCTTCGTCGCTTGTCGATTTAGCGTCGTATTCATAAAGCCAGATATTGAGCCTTCGGGAGAGCAGCCTTTTGGGCTTTAGCTTTTGTGACTGAAAATCTTCTGATAGCAGATTGGGTTGTGAATCTTCAAAAAACTGAATAATAAGTTCACCCGGAAAATAGGTAGAATTGTCTTTCGCATCAGAGCTTGAAGATGAAGAAATAGACCAGGCAGCTAATAAAAACAGAATGAGCCGAATAGTATCTTTAGTCTTTAAGTAGAAATTTTTAAAAATGTTCATTACTTAATTCCAATTTTGGTTTCAAATTTGTTGACGGCAGGTAATACTCAGGAGTCTTCACGTATCTCCCAATAGTTAAATCCCTTCAAACATAACAATAAGCTGACATTTGTCAACAAACAATACATATTTCTCATTACCATACATACTATAAAGTCTGAAATTATCTTGAATTGTGATTGAGTCTAAACTATTGACAGATTAGATTTCTGGCATGACTGCAGAAATCTTTCAGATTGACCTGAGATTTTACCCGGTTACACCCAGTCGCTGGAAAGATTTCGAATTGCTTTTTGGCAAAAACGGCGCCTGCGGTGGTTGCTGGTGTATGCATTGGCGCCTCAAGCAATCTGAATATGACAAGCAAAAGGGATCAGGGAACAAACGGGCGATGAAAAAACTGATTAAAACCAATAGGCCTCCCGGAATCATCGGCTATTTCAAAAAAGAACCGGTTGCCTGGTGCTGTGTGGGTCCGCGGGAGAATTTCTCCAAGTTAGAACGATCAAGAACACTCAAGCCAATTGATGATAAACCGGTCTGGTCTATACTTTGCCTGTTTGTTTCTAAATCTTTTCGTAAGGCCGGGCTTTCTTACCAAGTCGTAGAAGCAGCCACTGATTATGCCTTTTCAAAAGGAGCTACCATAGTCGAGGGCTATCCTTATGTGACGGGCAACAAGAAATGGGCCGACCCGTTTCTGTTTACCGGGTTGGCTTCATCGTTTAAGAGAGCAGGATTCAAAGTTGTAGCAAAACCATCGAAGAGCAGGCGGATAGTAAGATTGTTCAGATAGAAGGCGCAGTTATTCCATATCAATAACAGGGTCCCGGTGATGGAGCGCCGCGGAAAATATCATCAATAATATATACAAGGTCGATGGCTGTAGCAGATCGTCCATCGAAATTCAAATCTGCTTCTATGGGACATGGAGGCGCCGGTCCGCCTCTGAATATATAGTCAATCAGATAAACTAAGTCAAAAAAACTATTGTCATCTCCGTTACCATCGATATCTCCACGAATACCTATGCAACAGGTGTCTTCGAAAGATGGTGGACTGAAGTTCAGTACTTCTTTCAGACTGGTGAGGGAAGACAGCGGGTCATCGCCCTGGCCGACAGCAATTTTGATAATTATCTGCTGAGTGTCATTTGGAGCAAAGTCGAACGGTCCAAATGACACAAACATTCTCCTGTCAGAAGAATTAAAATCTAAGTCCCCGGTTCCTGTTACCGGGTCACCGGGAAGCATATATCTGGTGCCGTTAGGAAGGGGTTCACCAAAATCCCAAGGACTAAACCCATTCATATACTGATAGGTCCAGCGAAAGTTTTGAGGATCATCGGCACCTATCCACCTCATGAATGAAGTCATAGGCGGTCCCTCAATCAGTTTCCCTCCAAAAGCCGGAACTCGTGTGCCATAATCTCTATCTGTGCCATCATTGTAGCAGAAGAAAATGTCGTTAAGCGTATCACAGCCAACGAAATCATCTCCGGCGTTGCCCAGGTCAGGGTCAAACCATAGACTTATAAAGAACCCATTGTAAGTGTTCCCGCTTTTATTGATGAGTTTATATTTGGAATAAACTGATAAATCCTCAGCGCCGGCGGTTACTGTAGGAGGAACGGCAGCCGTAAAAGCGAAAGTGTCGGGAGTCAGGAACTTGGGTGTTCTCAGTCTGAAAATCGTGCCGGGTTCTGGCAGGCTCTGATTAAACGGCGGAGCGACTCCTCCATTCCAATTTATCAGGACAGTTCTGGCTATGACTTCTTCATCAGAATAATCATAAGTACCTGCCAGAATCTCTGCTGCTCTAGTTTGATAACCAATATCGCCAGGAGTAGAATCAACAGGATAGAGCCAGTAAATCCAGTCTGTGAATGGACCATCGTCACCACCTGATGCGGAGTGCTCTCCGCCAGCAGGACCGAATACCGAATCTAATGCGCAACCCCAGGCTTCGAGGTTATAAGTATAGTCATTTCCAAAATCAAGTTGCCAGACAACCATTCTGACATCGTCGCTGGCATTGTTTGGAGTCCCTTTCCCAGTGTTCCAAAGTTCAAACGGCACCCATTGCACTTTCATCCTGAAAGGCTCTTATGGCGATACTTCCGCCACCCAACGAGCTATCGTAAATGCCGGATGAATTGGTGTCGCCGGTGAAGCGCATTTCGTAGTCGTATATGCCAACATCCTCGGCATTGTCATTTCTCAGAGATCTTGAGAGAAATGCGGCGTAGCTGCCTCGAGTACCGCCATTACAGGTACCCCCGTTGTCGCCAGTATGTAATGCCCAAATTCCCGGACCGACCTGCTGACTGCTGTCCGGAGTAATTGACGGGAAACCCTGCGAGGGAAGAGCTGCGCCAGCCGGCGGGTCAAGCGGACCGCTTGAGTTCGCCACAACTTCGAACGCTTCAAAAGCAGTAGCAAAGCCCGATACTTGTATTAGAAAGCCATCGGTGACTGTAGTATGAAGCTTGCCAAAGTTGGTTTGATTGGCCAAAACAGTATCATTCAGAGTTATGTTTATGAGATGCCAGACCGGACCGAGAGTCGAATCATTATCGGTGCTAACCTCATAATCGTGTCCGGTAAGAAGAGTTGCGTCGACAATCTCAACTGTTACATTACCATCACTTGCACCTATTTGGCTGACGACAAAATGAGTCGGACTTGGCAAAACATATATGCCCTCACCAGTATCAGCCCAGACAGTATGCTGAACTTCTATTCCAAGGCCGACCGCTGAGCTGGCATCGTTTAAGTGAACGGCGCTATTGGCGTCGTTATAAACGCTCCATAGTGTCTGTTTACCTGTCAGCAGTGGATTACCCAGGCTGTCTACCGGTGCGCCCATAGATGAGGGCCAGTCCAGATAATCTTGATTCGGGTTTGATGACATGCTGTCGCTGTAAATTTTGTAGACTCGATACAGAGAATCTATATCAGCATCAGCTATAAATGTGCCTCCAACCATTGGTCCCGGCCAGTAGTCATTCGAGTATTGTGCTACTGACACCAGTGTATCACCAGTGGACGAATTTACGCCTGCAAACCATATTCCGGCAGCAAAGCAAACGGTATTAGTGGCAGTTCCATTTTGAATGTTTTCAAGGCCATAGTAGGGATATTAGAAGCCATCACTCTTGCTCAGCATACCTGCTCTGTCCCATGAAAACGAACCGACGTTAGTGACAAACATGAGGACGTTGTTAGCGTCAATATATTTATCTTGTTGAATGATTTGTCTGCCCGAAGAGGCTAAAGGGAGATCATTTTTATCAGGAGTAGGCAGAGCATAAGCAGTGGCTATAATCAGAGCCATGAAAATAAGCGAATATTTCAGGCTTTTCAATTTCACAAGTTCTGGTTCCTAAGATTCGATTTGGTAAACAGACTCCTCAATGAGGATATCGGCTTTCCTTATCTATCATAAGATAGGCAAAGAGGGTATGCTGTCAACTATAAATTAGCTGCCTCCCCTGAAGATATGGTCCACGAGAACTAAAATGTCCAGAACTGTAACTGAACCGTCATAATTTGCGTCTCCTGCTTCTATGGGGTCAGGCAGTGGGCCGCCCCGGAAAATATAGTCTACCAAGAAAACCAGGTCGGCAATGTCAAGTCGCCCATTTCTATTTATATCGCCGCCCCGGTGGCCTATTACCTCAATTGAAGAATTTACTACAAACGCTGAAGAATCTGCAAAAACGCCGCTGACGGAATAGTCTTGCATTGTACTACCCCAGAGCAAGCCATACGTTTCCAGAAATTCCTTGGCAGGAAAGACTATTTGCCAGACTGGTCCGCTATGTCCCGGGTGGGAGGACAATAAGGTTGTCGAAACTGGAGCGATAGAATCATTAATCATTATGCTGGAGCCGTTGATTCCGTCAACATTTAATGCGGTAGACCAACCTAAGAAAACAGTGTCCATAATGGGCTCAATGCTAAATTTGAAAACAATACGTTGCGGATTAGGCTTGAGATAGGAGATTAACTCAGGCTCTACGGGAGGTACAGAATTCAGTATTTCTTTCAATTCTGTAATTGAAGACAGATGGCTGTCTCCATGGCCAACAGCCAATTTGAATACAATTTCCTGCGTGTCTCCGGGTGCAAATGTCAGAGGACCAAATGTTGCCATCATTCTTCTGTCAGAAGAATTAAAGTCAATATCACCAATTCCTGAAACCGGATCACCCGGAACGGCATATCTGCTGCCGTTGGCCAGCGGAATACCTCCCTGTGAGGCGTCAAGTCCATTCATATATTGATAAGTCCACTGATAACTTAGCGGGTCTGTCCCGTTTCTGTATTTCATAAAGGAATACATAGGCGGGCCACTAATTAATTTTCCTCCGAAGGCAGGCGGAGCAGAGCCATAGTCTGAATCGGCGCCGTCATTGTAGCAAAAGAATATATTATCCAAAGTATCACAGCCAATCAAATCGTCACCTGCCCACCCAAGGTCCGGGTCAAACCAGAGGCTGATAAAGAAATTGTTATATGTATTGTCGCTCTTATTAATCAGCTTGTACTTGGAATATATAGAAACAGCTTCGGGGCCGATTAAGACAGTCGGTGGGGGAGTAGCTCTAAATTCAAAAGTATCTATTGGTATCTCGTTGGGTGTTCTTAGTCTGAAAACGGTTCCCGGCTCTGGAAGTTTTTGATTGAACGGCGGCTCCGTTCCACCATTCCAGTTTATGAGCACAGTTCGTGCCATGACTTCCTCATCAATAGAGCCATCATAGGTGCCTGCCATCATTTCTGCTGCACTTTGCTGATAGCCTTGATCGCCCCAGGTGGTATCAAATGGAAGAACCCAGTATATCCAGTCTGTATAAGGGTCGTTGTTACTTCCAGAGGCAGAGTGTTCACCCGAACCACCAAAAGAGACATCGTTTACGCAGCCCCATGATTCTAAATTATAAACTGAATCTTCGCCAAAATCGAGTTGCCATACTACCATCCTGATATCGTCGGTAGGATCATCGGGAGTACCAATTCCTATTCTCCATAACTCAAACGGAACCCAGGTAACCAAAGCATCCTGAAATCTTCTGAAAGCAAAGCTGCCGCCGCCGAGACTGATGTCATAATCGCCCGATGGAACAGTATCGCCGGTGAACCTCATTTCATAATCCCACAATCCGATATCGATGCTATTATCTCCTCGTAGAACCCGGGTCAGAAAAGCCTCATAGCTGCCACGATTCCCCCCGCCACAGCTGCCGCCATTGTCTCCAGTGTGAAAGGCCCAGTGCCCGGCACCAACCTGCTGAGCGTCATCCGGCCGCAGGGACGGAAAGCCTTGGAAATCAAGCGCCCCGCCAGACGGAGGTACAATTGGGCCTGCTCCGTTGGCAACAACTTCAAATGATACAAAATTAGCATCGGGGTTGGAAACCAGTACCAGAAAGCCATCGGTAACTATCGTATTATCACCGTTAAAAGTAGTCTGGTTATATAGAACTGTGTCACCTGTTGAAGTGTTAAAGAGGTGCCAAACTGCTCCCAGGCTTGAGTCCTTCTCAGTGGTCACTATATAGTCAAAATCTGTCATGGCCGAAGGATCGATTATTCTAACTTCTACCAAAATCGAAGTAGTACCGAGCTGAAGGACAGAGATTCCAATCGGGTGAGGGAGGGTATCATCACCAATTTGGTCGCTGGCCCAGGTTGTATGCTGTATTTCTATACCGAGCCCAACGTTTGTACTGGCATCGTTTGTATGATGCGACGGGTTGGCATCGTTATAGACGGACCAAAGCATTTGGTCGCCCAGCATCACAGGCTCTCCTGCCGAATCGACCGGTGCCCCGTCTGCTACCGGCCAATCAATGAAATCCTGATTGGGGTTACTTGCTAGGCTGTCTTTATACAGCTTATAAACTCTATCAGCTGGATCGGAACCAGAGCCGGGATCAAAAGTGCCTCCGACCATTGGTCCAGGATAATAATCATCAGAATACTCAGCCACAGTAACCAGAGTGTCCCCGGTTGAAGCATTGATACCTGCAATCCATATTCCGGCTGCAAAACAAACTGTATTAGTAGCCAAGCCGTCATAAATATCGTTGAGGCTCAGAAAGGGATAATAAAAGCCATCGTTTTTGCCAAGCATTCCGCCCTGGTCATAGGCAAACGAACCTTTATTAGTGACAAACATCAGAACTTTGTTAGCATCTATCCAGGTCTGAGTGTCGTAAATTTTTTCGTTTGAGTTATTTTGTTCCATCGCGTTTTGTCCGGTCGGAGGAAGAGAATTGGTCGAAAATGGAAGAGCTATCAAAAGCACGAGAGCATTGACTAAGCATCTTATATTCACTTTTACACCTGCAGGGTTTAGTGTTGGTACAGTTTAAGTAAGTTAAGTGAATGTTACTAAACTGTCAACATTTGTTTTGAATGAAAAAAGAGAAGCAGGTCGCCTTATTGACGACCTGCCATTCGTGCTTTTCTCTTGAAGTCTCTTACTTAACTCTGCTGGTTATTGTCTTCAAGATTATCCAAGTGACTCTTGGATATAAAGTAGTAGATTACAAAGGCCAGACCTGCCAATATCAGCGCCATGCCAATAACGCTTTCGCCTGAGACACGGTAAGGGGCCATTTCGTGCCATAGAAAAGGAATACCAATTGCTACCAGAATCATCCCCCATTTGACATTATTCAAATTATGCCTCTTACCGTAACCTCTGAAGAGGAATTTGACTTTTTCGTCTACCAGGCCGGCGTCTATCAGTCTCTTTCGAGTCAGATATTCGGTAAAAAGTTTAACTACCATTACGAATGCAGAGAACACTATCGCTACTACAAATATTTCAGTATCCATTGATGGAATCCTTTCGTTTTATGTCCAATTTGCTGTTTCTGTCATATTTGACCGCTCATAGAGCAGATTGTTGCAAGAATGAATAAATATTAAAATTGTAACATCTTTTTGCCTAAACTGTCGTATAGAGTGTCAGAATGGCTGAAGAGAAAAATCTTATATACCGAATCTTGGGCGAGGAGAAAAATGCCTTTGCTGAGCTTATTGAGCAGTATAAAAAGCTCGTCTTCCATATTGTCTTTAGAATTGTGAAAGATGAAGAGGAACGAGAAGACGTATGTCAGGATGTATTTATCAAGGTATATCAGGGTTTGAAAGGGTTTAAAGGAGATTGCAAATTGTCCAGCTGGGTTGGAAAAATCGCCTATAATACATCCCTAAATCATATAGGAAAAAGGCATGATGACCTTTGGGAAGATATGGGCAACCGGGAAGTATTTCTTGAGTCTATAAACGGAAATGGTCACCATCCTGACTATATTGCAACTCAAAGTAATTATGGTAAAATTTTACGTTCAGAAATCAGCCGACTTCCGGAGCAGCAGAAAATAATAGTAAGCCTTTATCATTTTGACGATTTGTCATACAAAGAGATAAGTGATATAACAGGTCTTCCCGACGGGACAGTTAAGAGTTATCTTTTCAGAGCGAGGCAGACTCTAAAAGAGAGATTAGAAAAGAAGTATAAAAGCGAGGAATGGCTAAATTGAAACATCTGTCAGATTATCAAATACAGGAATTACTGTCAGGAGAGAACAGACTTCGCAAAACTTTCTATGATGACCATCTATCATCATGCTCTAGTTGCCAGGAAAAACTAACAGAGTATAAGAAGTTGTTTTCAAAGATTGAGTATGCGGATGATATCAAAATTAGCCCGGACTTCACCAAAAATGTTTTGCTCAGAGCGCAAGCACTAAAGTCCACAGAGGCCAATTATCCAATATTAGTATCCTTGCTGCCTTTTGTTCTTGGAGTGTCAACTCTGGCTGTGCTTGAACTGTTAGGTGTTATCAGTCTTTCGACTGTTGTACAAAGCAGCGGCCTTTTTATTAACAATTTCATTTCCACCGTCTCAGCAAATCTTTTTTCCTGGCTGCCGTCCCTTAATGTAAGCTTTGAACTGGTTGTGATTGGAGTATTAACAACTTCTCTTTATCACTTGCTTGATTTGCTTCTAATTAAGCCCCGTTTCAGGTAGTTCTCGCAACTATTTAGTAAAATCTTATGCAAAGCTGACCAGGTCAGATTCGAATTCCTTTTATTTCAATCCGTAATTTTCTATATTCACTTGGTAGAGCATTTTCATAATGAAAGATAAAGCAAAAAATAGAGATTCAAAACTGGATCAGGTGATATCTAATCTGCCGGATATCGTTTATTCACTAAATCCCAAAGGGGAATTTATTAGTGTCAGCTCTGCGATTGAAAAGATTCTGGGCTATAAACCATCTGAACTGCTTGGCAAGTCAGTATTTGATTTTATCGACCCCGAAGAAAGAGAAATGCGCATAAGACGTTACAACAAAGATATAGAAGATTTGTATACTGGCTCGATCAGGTTTATTACCAGGATGATTGCCAAGTCCGGTGAGACGAAACAGATAGAAACCAGCCGTAAGATGGTAGTTGAAAATGGCCGTGTAGTAAGAAGTGACGGCATAGCCCGCGATATCAGTTCCGAATTTGCACTGCGCCAGCAGTTTCAGCACAGAACCGATGAACTTGAAGAGCAGACCAGAGAGTTTGAGCAGAAAACCCTCGAACTTGCCAGAGCAAATATTGAGATGCTTGCTATGCGTGAAGAGCTAGAAAAGAATCGCCGCGAACAAGACAGCCAGTTTGAAGAGCTTACCAAGAGCAGGGAAGGATTGGAAGCGATTCTTAATTCTTCGCCTTCCGCTATCATTATGGTCAACAGTTACGGCAAAATAGCTACTGCTAACGGCAGGGTAAAGGATTTCTTTCATATTGAAAAGGATTCTATTATTGGCAAGCAATTTCAGGAGTTCAGCCAGTCAATCCAGCACTGTTTTACTGATAAGAACGAATTTCATAAAGAACTCCAGAGAATCTGGAAAAATCCGGCAGCTCCGAAATTTGAAAGTCTAATAAAGTATACAAAGTTTAAAGGCGCTTTGAACATATGCAAGAATGAACCAAGTGAACGATTTATCCTGATTGATGCGCTGCCGGTATTAAACAGCAATGGCGAAGAACTGGGTAAAGTCTGGATATTTGATGACATTACGGAGATTCGCGATCTGGTTAACAACCTTGAAAAGACCAATCATGAACTACAGGAAATGCAGGCCCAGTTAATACAGTCGGAAAAAATGGCCTCTCTTGGTCTTCTTGTGGCAGGTATCGCGCACGAGATAAATACTCCTATCGGAGCAGTAAACAGTATGCACGATACTTCTGTCAGGGCAATTCAAAAACTTAAGGACTTAGTAGCAGAATTGAATCTTGATAAAGCTGGTCAAATTCGCGCTGCAAAAGTATTTGAGGCGATTGATAGTTCTAACAAAGTTATTAAGTCAGGTACTGAGAGAGTAGGCGGGATTGTTCGCAGGCTCAGAAGTTTTGCCAGACTTGATGAAGCGGATTTGAAAACAGTTGATATCCACGAAGGCCTTGAAGATACTCTGACTCTGATAAATCATCAGATAAAAAACAGAATTGAAGTAATCAAAAATTATGGGCAGCTTCAGAAAATATCCTGTTATCCCGGTAAGCTCAACCAGGTCTTTCTCAATCTACTAAACAATGCTCATCAGGCTATAGCGGGAAAAGGAACTATCAGCATAACAACTTCAAGCGATGAGTCTAATGTTTATATCGAAATTAAAGATACAGGCAGCGGTATCCCCAGAGAGAATTTGTCGCAGGTATTCGACCCCGGCTTCACCACTAAAGGAGTCGGAGTAGGCACCGGGTTGGGGCTTTCTATCTGTTATCAGATTATAACGGATCATAAAGGAGAGATAAAAGTTGAGAGCAGAGAAGGTAAAGGGACAACTTTTACAATTGTACTGCCAAATAATCTTGATAAAATTATTGGAAAGCAGCCCGGGAGATAGTTACATTCAGTCTCTGAAAAATTTCAGTCATAATTTATGAAAAGATTCTTAAAGAGCATACTGGGCGGCAGTTTTGATGTTCGCAAAGGTGAATGGACATTAACACTTTTGATGTTTGCTAATATCTATCTGATATTAGTTACTTACTATTTACTCAAACCTGCCCGTGATTCACTATTTTTGGTCAAAGTCAGCCCTCTGGAACTTCCAATAGTATTTATTATCATTGCTTTGGTGACCGTTCCGGTTATAACTCTTTATTCTAAACTGGGACGTACTCTTAAACTTCATAAGCTGATTAATCTCACTACTGTAATATTAATCATAAATATTCTGATACTACGCTGGCTGATTGAAAGAGATGACCCCTGGATATACTATTTATTCTACATCTGGGTCAGTATTTACGGTGTCTTGGTAACCTCACAGTTCTGGCTTTTTGCCAATTCGATATTTGACGCTGCCCAGGCAAAACGAATTTTTGTTTTTCTGGCACTGGGCGGAATAATTGGGGCAATTACAGGCGGACAGGTTACCAAACTTATTGTCGCCTACTTCGGTGTCTCAACAGAAAACCTACTATTCTTCTGTATTGGTTTTCTGGCAATTACGATTGTCCTTGTTTCAGTTATCTGGGAAATTAGGATTCAGCAGGGAAAGGAACCATCACCCAGAAAAAAGAAATCGGGAGGAGAATCCAAAGAAAGTTTTGCAATGATGGTCGGAACTCTTAAGGGTTCCAAGCATTTGAAGCTTATCGTCAGCATATTAGCTACCACTGTACTGGTGGCAGCAATTGTGGATTATCAGTTTAAGTTCATCGTTTTTGAATCTATTCCTGAAAAAGATAAGCTGACGCCGTTTTTCGGTGATTTCTATACCTGGTTAAGCGTTGCATCGCTTGGCATGCAGGGATTATTCACTAACAGGTTCTTGAGAAAATTGGGAGTCGGCGGAGCGATTCTTTTTCTGCCGATAGGCCTGCTACTCGGCGGAGTGACAATGGTAATAATGCCGGGTCTGGTCGCGGCAGTCATTCTTCGTGGCTCCGACGGGGCCATGCGGTATTCGATTGATAAAACAGGAAAAGAACTCTTGTTCATGCCTGTACCGCTTGAAGTAAAAAAACGTCTTAAAGTCTTTATCGATATATTTGTGGACCGATTGTTTCGCGGTATTGCCGGCGGACTACTGTTGCTCTGTATTTATCTCAACTTATCAATCGTACAAATTACTTATGTTGTAATGGCTTTCATTGCAGTCTGGATTGTTATAGCGCTCATTATGCGTAAAGAGTATGTCAATACTTTTCGACGGGCGCTGGAAGAACGAAGAATTGACCCGGCGGAACTTCGCTTCAATGTCGACGATGCCCAATCTCTTAATGCCTTGATTGCAGCGCTGGGCAGTACCAATGAAAAACATATTAATTATGCGCTGACTATGTTGACTTCTGTTAGGGAAAAAGGTCTGAAGTGGCCTATCAAACCGTTACTGCAGCATAAATCTGATGAAGTTAAACTAAATGCCTTAATAGTTTTGCAGAACCTGGGGGATGAGTCTGATATCGCCGAGGTGGAGCCGCTGCTTAAAGATGAAAATATAGATATACGCTCTCGAGCTATTAATTTCATCGCACGTCATTCTAATCGTAATGACAAAGATCTGTTGAAAGAACATCTTGAAAGCCCAGACAAAAACGTATCTGAAGCCGCTCTTGCCTGCATTGTTGAATTTGGCTCTCCGCAGGAAATAGAACTCATAACCGATGCTGTAATAGAAGAGATGATAGGGCAGCATGGTCAAGAGGCACTATCAGGAAGGCTGGAAGTTGCCAAGGCTCTGGGAGTGATTGAATCAGCCGATTTGAGTAAGTACATAAGAACTCTATTGAACGATTCATCGGCTGCTGTGGTTGCAGAAACTATTAATAGTATTGGCAGGCAGCAGGTCAGGGAGTTCGTGCCCTGGTTAATCAACAAGCTTTCAGACAGAGATTCACGCGTTCACTGCCGCAACTCTCTGGCAGCCTTCGGAACTAAAGTGCTGGGCACGTTAAACGATTACTTAAATGACGAAAAACTTTCGACCACCATGCGAAAGCATATCCCCCGCGTTATGGCAGAAATACCTCATCAGGACACGATTAATCTTTTGACAAATAGCTTAGAAGCCCAAAGCTCCTGGTTGGCTTATGATATTCTCAAAGCTCTTAACAGACTGCGCATAAATCATTCCAATCTCAAATTTAACGAAAGGGAAATTGATAGCACAGTTATAAACGAAACTCGTTCGTTTTATGAAGTCTTGCAGATTCTACAGCTGCAAAACGGACACGATAAACCTGAATGTGTTCTCTTGAAGAATTCATTAGAAGAAAGACTGGATGCAAACCTTGAGCAGATTTTCCGCCTGATGGGTCTTCGCTATCCGCCGGATGATATTTACAGCGCTTACCTGGGAGTAGTCAGCAAACAGCGCAAGGTTCGTGCAAACGCCATTGAGTTTTTGGATAACCTGCTAAATGCGAATATGAAGCGGTATATACTGCCTATCATTGACGAAGTGTCTCCCGATTTTACGGCTCAAAAGGGGCGCGACCTGTTTAGATTTGAATTAGATTCTGAAGAAGAAGGATTGTGCTGCTTGATAAAAGGTCCTAACGTCTGGCTGAAAGTATGCGCCATATACAACGTTCCGCGCATAAAAAGTGATAAGTTAGTTGATCTGGTCAAAGATATGCAGAATGATAAGGACCCTATGGTCAGGGAGACTGTTAAATTGGTCTTGGAAAAAATTGAATCATAGAAGGGTAATTCAATGTTAACGGTAGTAGAAAAAGTAGTATTGTTGCAGAATGTGGATGTGTTTTCCGAAGTTCCGGCAGAACAGCTGACCTATCTGGCATCCATAGCAGAAGAAATAGATTGCCTGGCAGGGGATGTAATATTTAGAGAAAACGACCCTGCTGATGCACTCTATCTGGTATTGGATGGAAAGGTCGGGCTAAAAAGAGACGGTAAAGAAATTAAGCAGGCGGGTTCTCAAAATGCGTTTGGAACCTGGGCACTTTTTGACGATGAAACAAGAGTGGTAACTGCAACCGTAAAAGAAAATGCTCGTCTTCTGAAAATTGACAGGGAAGAATTTGTTGACCTCTTAGCTGATAATGTGCAGGTAACACAAGGTGTTCTGAAAATGCTGGTCAAAAGAGTTCGGGGAATCATGGACAAACTTGGTACGCCGCCTACGGATTCGGCCTCTTAATTAGCGTTGACTTTACCGCCAGCAAGGCCATATTATGAATCATACGATTCATAGTTAGTATTAAAAAATAGCCTGAACAGAGGAGAGAGAAGTGACACTCGATAATAATAAAGGAACCGTTCTGATCGTTGATGATGAAGAGATGGTTCTGACCAGTCTCAGTACACTTTTGTTCCTTGAAACCGACTACGAGGTAAAGACCTTTGTCTCTGCCAAAAAAGCTGTAGAATATCTGGAATCCAACGCTGTCGATCTAATTATATCAGATTTCCTGATGCCCGAAATGAGTGGGTTGGAGTTCTTGACCAAAGCAAAGTCTTTTCGCCCCGAAGTGCCTCGAATAATTTTGACAGGTTTTGCTGATAAAGAGAATGCCATAAAGCTAATTAACGAAATAGGCTTGTTTCAATATATAGAGAAACCCTGGGATAATGGAGATTTGCTATTAATAGTCCGCAATGCTCTTGAAAAACGCCGGCTACTTGCAAAATTGCTTGATAGAGTAAAAGAAATAGAAGGTATCCGGCAAGCAGTCCTGGAAGCATTTATTTAATTCGTAGAATATCAGCCGTTCACAACGCAAATACTGCCTTTCACAGAATAATTTTCGTCAGACCAGTTTTTATCGAAACAATTCTCCAATGTCAGCGTAAAAGCCAATAATACAAAACGATTAAGATCTTGTGTATAATTGAAAGTATGCCTAGACAAAATTAGAATGGGTCGGAGGCTTATGAACATTCAGTTGAATAAAACGTATCCAGTCGCTTCATTATTAATCTTTTGTTTTTTGTTCTCATTACAGTTAAATGCGACCACTCCGGATGAAACTCCCAGAAAGCACACCAGAGCTGTAAAATTTAATTCTTATGAACTGAAATTAGACGGCAAGTTAGATGATGCCGTATGGAAAAATGCCATATTTGTATCTGATTTTCTGCAGAAAGAGCCGGATCAGGGAGCTAGTCCGACTGTAAAGACTGAAGTAGCCATTGTCTATGATGAAAAGGCAATCTATATCGGTGCCCGGATGTATTGTGAAAATCCCGGAGCTCTGCGAATGCATCTGGACAGGCACGATGTTCAAAACCAATCAGAGCAATTAATCGTGGCACTTGATACCTATCTTGACCGCCGGACGGCCTATGTTTTCGGCGTAAATACGGCCGGAGTCAGGTTCGATCGCTATCATTACGAAGATTCTGAAAGCACCAGAGATTTTTCGTTCGACCCGGTCTGGAATGCCAAGACAGCGGTAGATGAAAAGGGATGGACAGCTGAAATGCGCATCCCGTTTTCGCAGCTTCGCTTTAACTCCATTGATAAACAAGTCTGGGGCGTCAATTTTAATCGCTGGATTCCGGCCAAAAATGAAGACATTTACTGGATATACACTCCGCGCGACGAAACTGGCTATGCCTCTCGATTCGGAAACCTTGAGGGTATAGAAAAGATTAAGCCTTCGAGAAGAATCGAAGTGCTGCCTTATGCCGCCAGCGATGGCAGAATGCTTGATGGTGTTAATCCGAGTAATCCCTTTAGTGACGGCAGTGACTTAGGCTACCGCCTTGGCGCTGATGCCAAGATGGGCCTGGGTCCGAGCTTGACACTGAACGCTACTTTTAATCCCGATTTTGGTCAGGTTGAGGCGGACCCCGCAGAAGTAAACCTCAGTGCATTCGAGACTTTTTTTAGTGAACGAAGGCCGTTTTTCACCGAGGGCAGGCAGCTTTTTTCCGCCAACGGTCCCAGATACTTTTATTCCAGAAGAATCGGCGGATCTCCCCATGGTTTTGCCTCGGGTGATTTCGTTGACAGTCCAATTAACACTTCAATATTGAATGCCACAAAAGTTACCGGCCGGTTGAAATCGGGACTTTCAATAGGAGCCTTAGGGGCAGTTACTGAGCGCGAATACGCTACGAGTTATGATACTGCTACCGGTATAAATACTACCACAGAAATAGAACCGATGACTCTCTGGGGGGTAACCAGAGTCATGCAGGAGATAGGCAAAAATGAATCCACAGCTGGAATCATTTTGACGGGAGTTAAAAGAGACCTTGATGACAGCGATCCGCTGGCAGAGTCGCTGCATAAGCAGGCTATCTCAGGCGGTGGAGATTTCCTCTGGCGTTTCGGAGGGGGCGGCATGTATCAGTTAAGAGGATTCACCGGATTCAGCCACGTTACAGGTACTAAAGAATCTATATTAAACACTCAGCAAAAATCGGCCAGATATTTTCAGAGGCCGGATGCGGACTATGTCTCGATTGATTCAAATCGCACCAGCCTGACTGGTTTTACTTCCCAGGTCGAAATCAGAAAACGGAGCGGCAAGCACTGGCTGTGGGGACTTGGAGCAGGCTCAGAATCTCCGGATTTTGAGTTGAATGATATGGGGACACTTTCAAGTGCAGATGATATCGACAGCTGGGTCTGGCTTAATTATCGGGAAACTCAACCTGGTAATCTGTTTAGAAATTACCAATTAGAAGTCAGCGCCAGTACCGGCTGGAATCACGGCGGTATCAGGACTTTCTCAAATATTAGCTTTTATAGTAATGCTACCTGGCACAATTTTATGAACACCTGGTTAAGTCTTAATTTTCAACTGGGCGGTCAAAGCGACAACCGCACGCGTGGCGGTCCGCTAATGTGGTTTGAAAGAGGCTGGTCCCTTAACGCTGGAATAAATTCCAATTGGGCCTCAACTACCAGATATAATGTAGGTGGCACCTATGCTGTCGATGAATTGGACGGGTATTATTATTCAATAAATGGAAGTCTTACGACTCGAGTTGGAACGCGCTGGGAATTTTCTTTGTCTCCAAGATATGTACGAGAAGATCAGCCACGTCAGTGGGTCACGCTCAGCGACCAGAACGGCGGACCGACGGAGACATTCGGCAAGCGTTATGCATTCTCCAGAATTAAGAAAAGTACACTGAGTATGCAGATTCGGATGAATTATTTCTTCACTCCGGACTTGAGTCTTGAAGTTTACGCTGAGCCGTTTGCATCAGCCGGTGATTATTATCAACACGGTGAATTAACGGCGGCCAGAACAACTGATATCAGGTTATATGATAACATTGATTACAACTCAAATGGTGAACTCGAAGTAACCGATGGCGGTCAGACTTTTTTAATACTGGATGATGATTTTGGATTTCGATCATTTCGAAGTAATGCTGTGCTGCGTTGGAGATTTAATCCGGGCAGTACCATCTATCTGGTCTGGCAGAGAAATCTAAGTGCCAGCAGAGACCCCGGTCAGACTGTTAAAGCAGGTTCGTTGTTTGATTCTTTTGGAACAGCAGGCACAGATTTTCTGGCACTTAAAATTGCCTACTGGATTCCGATTTCTTAATCGGTGTTGTTCGACTCAGATTTCTCTTGCTCCCGCATCTCGCGGAGTTTTACTTCGCCCAGAGGAGTGTTGTCTTTAACTTTTAATGAAGCCGCAAACTCCCGACTAAAGTCTTTCTGATAATATCTATTAAATCCGACCACAATAATCATTCCCAACACAGCGCCAAAAGTAGCCAATCCCATATCTTTATGAGCGTCCCAAATATCACCTTGAGTTCCGAGATAGGCCATGCCCAATTCACCACCTACAATTTCAGCTGCTCCCCATTCAATCAGCTCGTATAACATAGATAAAGACATTACTAACTCTACCGGCAGATAATAACTCCAGGCGCCTTTGGCGCCGGCCACTCTCATAAATACTTCACGCATAGGATAGGCTATCAAAAATCCAAACAAGAAGTGCACCAGTCGGTCAAAGTGATTTCTCGTAAACCCGAAAATATCATTGATAGAAAAACCAAGCGCGCCGGTCCAGCTTTCATAAGGGACATCGGCATAGGTATAATGCGAACCGATGGTGTGCAGACTCAAAAAAATAAATATGAGAGTATAAGAGAGGCTGCTTAGCCGGAAAGTGTGACGACAGGAAATAAAATAGACTATTGCCAGAACTGTCAGAATATTTTCCAGCACCCAATCTGAAAAATGCCAGGGTTGGTAGGCCCAGGCCAGCCACCAGAGGGTAAAGAAAATCAATAATTTGGTTCTATATTCGATCTTTTTTGAAGAGGATGACATTAAAGCTCCTTTTCTTTTCAAGAAGCTGACTCAAGTCAGTCTTATTGACAACAAAAAGTTGATTTTCCAGTGAAAAAAAGTAATTTGCAGTTATGACGCTTAACAAAGTTATACTGCTGCTCAGTGGTGGTCTTGATTCTGCCACAACTGCTGCCATAGCCAATGAAGAAGGATGCCTTATAACTGCGCTTAGTTTTGACTATGGCCAGCGCCATAGAATCGAAATTGAGGCCGCTAAAAAAGTTGCCAGGCATCTGGATTTGAATAAGCATATGATATTGAATATCGACTTAAAGCAAATCGGCGGCTCGGCCTTGACAGATGCAATCGACGTCCCCAAACAAAGAAGCGCTGAACAAATAAAAGAGGGCATTCCCATAACTTATGTCCCGGCCAGAAATACAATATTTTTGTCATATGCTCTGGCGGTGGCAGAAGCAGAAGAAGCATCCAGCATTTACATTGGCGCCAATGCTCTCGACTATTCCGGTTACCCCGATTGCCGTCCGGAATTTATCGAAGCCTTTGAAAAGCTGGCCAACCTGGCCACTAAAACCGGAGTAGAGGGCTCGAAGATTCAGATAAAAGCTCCGTTAATTGATTTATCAAAAGCCGAAATCATAAAAAGAGGCACTGAGCTTGGCCTGGATTATTCTCTCACATTCAGCTGCTATGACCCGGTCAGAGAGAGCCTTGCCTGCGGACAATGTGATAGTTGTATTCTGAGAATGAAAGGCTTTGCAGAAGCCGGTCTGCCCGACCCAACCCGTTACTCTTCGACGGTGATAGGGAAATAGAATGAATAAAATCTCAACCGTAAAATATGAGCCAAAAATAAAAAGCTGGCCCAAAGAATTTGGAGATAAACTGCCGCTTAACGAAGCATTCGTATCTTTTCAGGGGGAGGGGCGTTTTATTGGTCATCCGGCTCTGTTTTTGAGATTCAATTACTGCAATTTGGGCTGCTCCTGGTGCGATACCCGTTTTACCTGGGATTCTGATATTATCGAAAAAGACCAGATGTTATCTGTAAATGAGATTACAGAGCTATCTGCAAAACTTCTCAAGAGCTCGAATTTGGAGCCAGCTAACGTTCATGTCGTACTGACCGGCGGGGAACCGATGCTGCATCAGGACAGGCTACCTGAATTGATAGGTCAAATGCGAAGGCGGGGATTTAACTTTTTTGAAATTGAGACCAATGGCATGTTCTCACCCTCTCAAGATATGATTGGTTCAATCGACTGGTGGAATTGCTCTCCTAAGCTGTCTAACAATGGTTTAGCTCAAACAGTTAATGTAGTCCCTGATGCAATAAGATCGATTTATGCTACAGGCAAAGCAGATTTCAAGTTTGTCATCGACTCGCCAGAGGACATAGCAGAAATCAAAGAATATTATCTGCCATTGATTGCTGCAGAGTCGATTATTTTGATGCCCGAAGGATTTACCCGCAGCAGGCAGATAAGTAAAATGCCCATCGTCAATCAACTGGCAATGCAGAACGGCTACAGATTCAGCCCCCGTCTGCAAATACTGATCTGGGGCAATGAACGTAAAAAATAGAAATGTTAAGACTTCTTCTTACGGCTGGAATATTCTCTGATAACCGTCGTCTGAATGCCGCCGCGGGCATTAAACTTACCTTCGAGCTTTAATCTTCTCGGCTTAATCGCTTTAATAATGTCTTCTGCTACTTTATTAACTACATTTTCGTGAAAGATTCCTTTGTTGCGGTAGGCCAATAGATACTCTTTGAGGCTCTTGAGTTCCAGGCAGACTTTATTGGGGATATAAGTAAGTGTCAGAACCGCAAAATCGGGCAGACCTGTCTTGGGGCAGATGCAGGTAAACTCAGGAATGCTCATGACTATCTCAAACTCTTTGTCAGAATAAACATTCTCAAATGAATCAAGCGGGGGAGTTTTCCAACCGCGAATTTCTCTCTGCAATCCTTTATATGTTTTCTTTGCCATATTCTTATATTATCCTTTCAGGTAGTTATTATATGAAAAGGGTCAGCGATTGAAAACCAATAATCTAAGAATGCTTTGCTAAAAGGGGAACTAGCAGAAAATGAATTATAAAGAATTACCCGGGGACACTCGTGTCTGGATTTATCAGTCTGACCGCAAATTATCAGACAGCGAAATTGAAGCTATAAAAGAACAGGGCGACAACTTCATAGATGGTTGGGCAGCCCATGGAGAAAAGTTACAGGCCGCGTTTGAAGTTCTGCATAGCCAGTTTCTAATTATTTTCGCAGATGAAGAACAAGCCGAAGCCAGCGGCTGTTCGATAGACCGCTCGCTACACTTTATTAAGAATCTTGAACAAGAGTATTCTATCTCGCTCTTAAACCGCACTCTAATCACCTACAAAGTTGACGATGAGATAGTCACTCTGCCACAGGAAGAATTCGTTGAACTGGTAGCACAGGGGACGCTCAGCAAAGATACTATCGTATTCAATAACTTAGTGACGACCAAACAAGACCTTGAAACGAAATGGCAAGTGCCGCTGAAAGAAAGCTGGCAAATGGACTTGATTAGCTAACTTTTGCTTGACACTCAAATTAAAGGTGTCTATATTTAAAATTATGAAACGATTAGTCTTGATGACTATTTTCGTCCTCTTTGCTTTCGTACAACTCGGTTTATATCAAGAGGCTTTCGGGCAGAGCAGCGCAATCTACCTTAGCAATTTTGAATCCGGCTACGGTACCTCTACTGATACGGTAGGTACCGGCAGAAAAATTGTCTGGACGATGGCTATGCGAAATAACAGCGGCGAAACGATGATTGGTCACACCAACGGCTTTGGCATTTATTCCCCTTCGGGTGCTTCCTGGACTCCTCCCGTCATAGATACGCTCGATATTGCCCCAAGTACCGGTTTCGGCTGGTCTGACAGATTGGATCTTATTGTTCAGTTAGTACATGCAACAACAGGCTCAGGAGTTGATACAGTCGCTATAGGAGGTGCCGCTATTTGGGGGCCGGGCTTTGAAGATGGCTTTGACGCCGATGCGTTTACAATAACGATTCCCCTACCTGGTATAGATTCCATTTTTGATGGCGGTACAATTTGTATTGATTCCACCGCATATCAAGGAGGAATCAATCAATGGATTTGGGCCACCGAATTCGGCGAAATAATAGTTCCAGATTGGAGTGGCCCGCACTGCTACACTATTGTTTCAACAGGAAATAATGCGCCTACAATAACTTCATGTGTGGCAAGTCTTGATTTTGATCATTGTCCACTTGCTCAGTACTTGTTTTTTGCCATTGACCCTGAAAACGATACTCCAATCGTATATACATTGCTCAGCGGGCCTGGTTCAATCGATTCCCTGTCAGGTCTCTGGAGTTATCAGCCGTCAATAGCCGATGTTGGGGCAGCTCTATCTATTGAAGTAGTAGCCAATGACCCGACCGGATCGAATCTAAGCGCATACCCTTGTATTACCGCACTAAATTTTACCAATATTGCACCTATTTTAACGGTCGGCTGTAACAGCACTGTTTCAATTTCCGCGGGCAGCACGGCAGAAATAGATTTTGACGCTGATGGTGGAGACTGTGATCCATTGAGCTATTTTGTGAGTTCGGTCAGTCCCGCTCCGTTTGGGTCTTATAGCATTAATAGTTCTACCGGACTCTTAACGTTCAGCAGCGATACTGTAAATGACAATGGTAATACATACTCCTTTACTATCGGTGTAACAGATAATATTGTTATTGCCTATTGCAGTGCCGATGTTGATGTCTCTTGTTGTCTGGGAATAGCCGGCGACGTAAATAATGACGGTGATGATGCTACAATATTGGATTTGACTTATTTGGTTGATTTTATTTTTCGTGCGGGACCGTCGGCAGTTTGTGATGATGAGGCCGACGTGAACAGTGACGATAATCCCTCAAACATCTTAGACCTTACCTATTTGGTCGATTTCATTTTCAGAGGCGGACCGGCACCAAATCCGTGTTAATCTCACTTCCTGAGCGAATGATTTAAGTTTATCGCCGACGCAAAAAGTAACGCTGCTACGGCCTGATGGGCGATGGCAAGTCCCAGCGGCATAACATATATCAGAGTTAAAACTCCCAGCAGGAACTGAAACGCTGCCAGAGCGGCGATGACTTTAACAGCATGCGACTGTTTTGAACTCAGCGGCAGCTTTCGGGCATAAAGCCAGATTCCGGCGGCGCTGAATAAAATAAGCCAGCCAAAAGTCCGGTGCAAAAACTGAACCGTAACATGGTTATCCAAGAGATTCAGCCAGAGAGGTTCCAGCATAAACATTCTTGGAGGAACCAGATGACCGGCCATCAGCGGAAAGGTGTTATAGCCCAGCCCGGCATTTAATCCGGCCACTATAGCGCCATAGAAAATCTGCAGCGAGATTAGTATTGTGAATCCGAGAGCAATTTGGCGCAGCCGCGGCTGGACAGTTTCTGCTGCTTCACCGCGTATCAAATTCAAGGCCTGCCACAGCGTCGCTCCCAGTAAGGCCATGGCCAATAACAAATGTGCCGCCAGCCGGTAGTGGCTGACCTGTGGTATGTCAATCAGGCCGCTTTGCACCATATACCAGCCAAGTACGCCTTGTGCCACCAGAAGAATAAAAAGCGCCAGCATTTTGAGATTGAAGCTTGAACTGAGCCGCTTTCTGATGGAAAAAAACAGCCAGGGCAGAAGCATGAATAAGCCTATCAGGCGGCCAAACATCCGATGCCCGTATTCCCAGAAGAAAATCGACTTAAATTCCGAAAGTGTTATATTGTAGTTAAGTTTTTGATATTCTGGGTACTGCTTGTACATTTCGAAAACTTTGTTCCAGTCAGCTTCGTTGGTAGGGGGGATTATGCCCATTAAAGGTCGCCAGTCGACCATCGAGAGGCCGGATTCGGTCAAACGGGTAATACCGCCTATCATAATAGTCCCGAATATCATAAGAACGATAACCAGCAGCCAGATGATTATGGGTCTGTCGTTATTTTGCATGGTGCATATTACAAAACTAATTGTTTATGCGAAACCAGGACTTTAATTGATCAAATGCCGGAAGTCGTGGTTTGACTCAGACTTTAGCAAAGAGCTTATGGTCAGGAGACAGTATCGCATTAATTCCCCTTAACAGACTTTAGGAATCGTTGTCGGCTTCGGGTTGAGAGCTGCCTCTGCGGGGTAAAATAGGAGCTTCGAGTTTCGAGTATAAAGTTCCTATTTTGCAACGTTTTTTGCAGAAAACACTTGACAGTCGGGAGCTAACTATTCACGTTAACTTATATTCGCTGTGGATCTTCAGGGCATCGTAAAATCAACAGTCAGCGGAAGTTAAGCAAGGACGACTTAACGCTCGGGGCAGGGACAGCAATCCCGAAGTTTTACTGAGAAGGAAATTTTCGTGATGTATGGTAATTTGCAGAAAAGAGTAAGTTTTGACTTGGACGGTTGCCCAAATTAGCGCAAGGGCAAAAAATAAAGCTAATGACCTAAATTCGACCAAGGCAGGGTGGGCCTATTTTCGGATGTCAAATTACAAAGCCTTAAATTTCGGGATTTTCCTCATAGCCTTGGCAGCGCTTGGCGTCTTTTTCCTGCCGGCAGTTGCTGGCGGAGAAGAAGGGACTATCCCGGCAACAGTTCAAATCAGGACAGTGCTCACCCTCACCAGGACAGAAGACCTTAACTTTGGTCAGATCCGTTCGGGGGATGAAGACGGCACGGTAACTGTCACCCCCTTGAACGAACGTTTTGCTTCCGAGGGTATAATTTTACGTGCCTTAACAAACTTCAGCCGAGCCGAGTTCATAATAACCGGCGATCCTGATGCTTTTTACAACATCACGCCGGTGCTTGATTTCGCTCTGCACGACCAAGGTGAAAATCCAATTCCCGGCGAAACCATTTTGCAGGTTACCAACCTGTTAAGTTACAGTACTACTGTTGGCGCCGTGACATTGGTTGGTCAGTTTGACCCTAACGGCGTCGATTCCGTCTATGTGGGAGGGACGCTGCTGGTACCGGCAGGCGCTAAGTTCGGGAAATACGGAGGAGAAGTTACTCTTACTTTTAACTACTAGATAAAGCCGTTTAAATAAAGAGAATTGTCAAATGAGAATTGAAAACACTTATCAGGAAAGGAGATAATTGCCTATGCTATCAATTCCCGTAGGGGGGGATTTTGATTAGGCTCCTTATTTAGGAGCAGGATATAATATTTTAACTTTATTTGGAGAATTAAAAAATGAAAACAAAGCACTTAACCAGATTAGTAATGGTAAGTCTGCTGATGGCCGGCCTGCTGACTTTTGTGGCAACAAGCACAAAAGCGATAACAGGAACTATCGGTTCAACCGTTAACATAGAATGTGCGGTAGAAATAGCTTCAAACGGGGGGTCACTTGACTTTGGTTATTTGGCTGCACCTGGGAATGGTCTATGCGACGTATGGACAGTCTCGCCAATTAATGGCGTGGGATTGGTTCATTCCGGCACTGGGAATGGCACTGATTTCCTTTCCGGCGACCACAGCGCGGGCAGTTTTACACTCACAGGCAGCGAGCCCATTATCTACTCTGTTGCAGTTACGACCGACTTCAGCGACGGGAACTTGACCCTTTCAAATTTAACACTGGATCCGTTAAGTCCCCAGGACCCAAGTCCGATGACCGGGGATTGCCTGACGCTGCCTGTCTCTGTAGGTGGCGACCTGCAAGTTTGCCCGGGCGCGGCTCAGGGACTTCACAATGATGCGGTAATTACAATAACAGCAAACTATTAACCGAGAGTTAAATATTGGTTGATTTTAGCGTTGTTGACTGATAAATATGTGTTAAAATAAGCGGTCGGCCCACAGACTTTTTCCGGATATTTTATTCAGGTTAAAGCTGTGGGTTAGGGTCGCACTTTGAAAAACGCTGTTTTTTGAAAGAGAGTGAACAAAGTAAGAACGCTTGATATAGTCCGAGCGGAAAGGTTGAGATATGCCTCCTTGCGTTTAGCTGTTATCGTACTGGCTTCTCTAATTCTTGTAATGGCTTGTTCTTCCTCAATAGCGCAGGATCTGGGCGGCTTGACAGTCACACCTACGCGGATCGTTTTTGAGGGTCGCGACCGAAGCGCCGAGGTTCTCTTAGTTAATACAACCTCGATTGCTATGACCTATCGGATATCTTTTAAGAACATGAGGATGCTTGAAAATGGCTCTTATGAAGACATTGATACCCCCAGGAAGGGAGAGCTTTTTGCTGACCAGATGATTCGCTATTCGCCTCGTCAGGTAGTTCTTGAACCGGGCGTGTCACAAACTGTACGATTATTGCTGCGTAAACCGGTGAATCTGGCCACCGGTGAGTACCGCTCTCACCTTCTGTTCCAGGGCATACCGCCAGAGACTGCCGGTCAGGACATTGAAAATCTGGACCTCAAGGAAGGAGAGCTTCAGATTCGGATTAAAACTGCTTTTGCTGTTACAATACCAGTAATTGCCCGCCACGGAGAGCTATCAGCAATGGTGTCGATCACAGACCTCGCTCTCACACCTTCTGAAAACCCGGACAAACCGGCGATATTATTTTTCCGGCTAAATCGCAGTGGTAACAGGACGGTGTCCGGGGATATTGAAGTGACATTTAAGTCCAATCAGGGAGGAGATGAGTACGTTGTGAACCTGGTTCGTGGTATTGCCGTATTATGTCCCTATCCTGCACGCATAGTGAGACTTTCCTTAGGGCCGCCGGAAGGGGTAGTAATGCAGAACGGCAGTTTGCATCTTGTTTACCGCGCCAGCCCGGAGGAGGGTGGCAAAATTCTGGCCGAAGCTGACATTCAAGTCCCTTGAAAGCCCACGGGCTACTTCAGTTGTACCACCAATTTCAAAAGTGAAGAACAGTCGGTGGCACTCTGCGGAACAACAGAAATAGTGGTAATAGACATCAGAAGTGCTGCTCAGCTCTTAGCTTCAATCAAAAAGTGTCGCAACGACTCATGACTCCATTGCGAGTCCTCTTTCTAACGCTAACAATTCTCGTCATAAGTACAGCCGTCCCGCTTTGGCCTGTTTCCGGTCAGCCGATCGAAGAGAGAAAGTCTGGTAACCCCCTTGTCCCTGTCGAGCGCTCCGATGAAGAGCTGCTGGTGCTGGAGGTGCGGCTGGGCCGCTATATCTTGAGCGACGGCATTATCGGCTATATCCACCGGGGGGGAGTTTTGCTGTCACTCGAAGAGATGGCCAGGGTGCTAGAATTTCCCATCTCCGTCAAGCCGGCCGCCGGCCAGGCCGACGGCTGGTTTATTAACGAAAACCGGCGGTTTTCTCTCGATATTGCCCGGGGTGAAGTAGTGGTGGAGGGCAAGGCTAGATCGTATGAGCGGAGCCTGGTGGAACTGCACCGGGATGGTATTTACGTAGACGCCACCTTATTCGGGCATTGGTTTCCGGTTGACCTTGAATATGATCTGGCCCGACTGATAGTCAATGTTGTCTCGCGTGAACCGCTCCCGCTGGAAAAGCGTCTTAAGCGAGAAAAGGCGCGGCAACATCTGGGGCGCGGGGCAGGAGCGGCTCCGGTTTACCCGAGAGTAAATGCTCATTACAGTTTTTTCGACTGGCCTTTTATTGATGCAAACTTAAATCTTTTAAAACGCAGTCCTGAGACCGGCGGCCGCGAGGGACGCTACAGCGGACTGGTAAGCGGCGACCTCTTGTTTATGAGCTCTGTTTTTTTTCTGGCGGGAATTGACGAGGACTCACTGACCGATGTCAGGCTGACAATGGGGCGATCTGATCCTGACGGGACTCTACTGGGGCCATTGCAGGCCCAGACGTTTAAGTTGGGTGACGTCTTCAGTCCGCAGATTCCACTCATATCAATCAGCCGGGTCGGACGGGGCGCCGAGATTTCAAACTTTCCGCTTAATCGACCAAGCGAATTTGACCGCACTACTCTGCAGGGTGAACTGCCGCTGGAATGGGAGGTGGAGCTTTACCGTAACGAAATCCTGCTGGATTTCCGCACCTCTCGTGCCGACGGACGCTATGAGTTCATTGACGTGCCGCTTCTTTATGGTCTTAACATCCTGCGTCTTATCTTCTACGGGCCACAGGGACAGACGCGGGAGAAAGTGCAACGTATCCTGGTAGGCGCAGGATTAGTTCGTCCCGGGAAACTGCACTACCGCCTGGCCGCCAGCCAGCAGGACAAGTACTTGTTTCGGCTTGAAAGGAATGTGCAGGACGAGGAACTGGTGGGACAGGGTCGTTTTCTGGCTGAATATGAATGGGGTATCAGCAGAAAATTTTCTATTTCCGGAAACGGGGTAAGCCTGCCGTTTGTAGAGGGGCGGCGATATTATGGCAGCCTGGGACTGCGCGCAGCCATGTTGGGGGCGTTTACACGGGTGGATATGAGCCGCGAGTACAACGGCGGCACGGCACTGCAGGTGGCCACGCAGTTCAATTTTCTGGGGCACGACGTTTTTGCCGAGCACGGCCAATATTTTGACTTTGTCAGCGAGCGGATTAGAGAGCAGAGAGACCCGATTGTAAGTTTGACGAAACTCAGGTTCGACGGCGTACTGCCACTCTGGCCGTTGCTGCGCATACCGTTTGGTTTTACCGGAAATATCGAAAGGCGACAGTCGGGACGCGTACGGTATGACGGCTCGAACCGTCTCTCGCTGTTTTTGCGCGGCGTATCATTTTCCAACACGCTTACCGGTTCCTTGAACCGCGGCGGCGGCACAGTGACAACTACCCGGGTAAACGGCACGCTTCTGTTAAGTGGACGTCTGAAGCGGCTGTCACTGCGTTCGCAGTTGAGCTATGAGCCTCCGCCTAACCACAGGTTTCTCAGCGTGGCTCTTACCAGCGATTATGCGATTCCCAACAGTTTTGGCACGCATTTTACGGTAAACAAGCAACTGCAGGACGACCGCCGGACAACTTATTCAGTTGGAATTAACCGCACCTTCGATGCCTTCCTGATGGGCCTGGACGGCAGGTATGAAGACGATGAGAATTACTCCATCCGTCTTTCAATCACATTCAGCCTGGGTGTGAAACCAAGAAGCAATAGTCTGCATTTGAGTTCCCGCAGAATGGGAAACAATGGGGCGGCGTCGGTGCGAGTATTTCTCGATAAGAACCTCGATGGAATTTACGACCTCGGTGACCAGCCGCTCGAGGGTGTGCGACTCCGACGCGGCGGCAGGACTTCAAAACCGACTGACAAAAAAGGCATAGCCTATATCCCCAACCTGTCCAGCCATCGGCCGACTGACATCACGATTGAAATAGGGAGTCTTGAGGATCCTTTTTGGATTCCAATTAATAAAGGGTTAACTGTTGTTCCTCGCCCGGGAAAATCGATATCACTTGAGTTCCCTGTCATTGTTACGGGCGAAGTTGACGGTATCGTGTATCTGCGGCGGGACACAGCCGTGAAGGTCGTCTCAAACGTGGTACTCGAACTCGTCAATAGTGAAAATGATATTGTACAGCAAACAAAGAGCACTTTTGACGGATTTTATCTGTTTACGATGGTACCGCCCGGACAATACATAGTGCGCATTTCGCCAGAGCAAGTAAAGCGCTTGAACCTTGAGCCTCCACCGGACCGCCAGGTTGTCATTGAAGGTGACGGTACAATAGTCAGCGGCGTAGATTTTATAATCGAGAGAAAGAGAGAAGGAGAAGAATGATAATATGAATAGTATTGAGGGGAGCGTGCCGCACAATTTTATAAGGACGAGGCTCGAAGTCTATCAATGCCGGAGGTCGAGGTTACTACAATACCGACACGATTCAGACTATATTTACTGGTACTACAAGTTTTGAATTGATGCCTAATCCCTATCATCGCACCAATATGTAATCACTCCAGAAGTAACCTGGTTCCTTGTGGGGAAACTCATTATATTGAAATGTAGTAAAAGGGGGAGTATAAATCCGATCTTCATTTAGGCTCTTTTTGCATCTAAGCCCTTTTGGTAGGCGTAGGGCCGGAGGCCGAGGAGTACCTGGAATGGCTCCTGTCGCAGCAGCCTGATGGCAAGGTGACGATGTCAAGAGTCAATACAAGGAGAAAAAAGTTATGGGCTCAGTACGAAGACCATGGGACACAGTCTGACTAAACCTGACGACTTGGATAAAGTTCAAGCTTCGCAAAATAACCGACTGCAAGATGACACAAGAGACTATCCTTCCAGCCATGTTTCCCTGGTAAAGAGTGACTTTTAGAGAGCCCCTTATGCCAATACACTATAATCCGGATTGTCTGAAGACGTGCACTACATTCCGACGCCCCCTTTAACAGCCGGTCCTGCACTAGAGACGCCGCCTGCGCCACAGCGAGTCTCTGAAGTAAATCCATCCGGTCCGTTCGAATTGACGGTTAGACTTTCAAAGAACTGTCCGGAGCCGTCAGCGGAGATCGGGAGAAGCGCTTGGTGTTTAAAACTTGAAGCTGAGCTCTTGCGTGAGCTAAGATAACTATTATGCTTCTCTGTAATTACCGCAGAGAGCTCATCACCGGTGGGTTCTCCGGTTAGCGGATTAATCGGTTGAGCGGTTAACTCCGCGCTGGCTGAAAAGTGTGTCCCGTACACACCATCTTCACTCAGTGTTGAAACCTGTTCCAGGCTGACCGGACCGGTGACATACAGAAAATCCAGTGGACCGTCAGCGCAGAATGGCTTTGGCACAGCCTGATTGAACTCAATGACAAATGACTGTGTGCGAGTTTCCGCAATGCGCGGCGCCTTTCCGGCCAGATTCAGGATCATGGCGTTACCGTCCGTTCCAATCGGAACATCTTCGCTCACGTCGGAAATCGGTCCACCGATAAGTGAACGCAATTCAACCGGCAATCCGTTGTAAACGACGCTCGGAATCTCGCGAAACGGTGAATCATTAAAGCCTGGTACGGGAACCATCGGGATTGATGAATCCAAAAGGCCGCTACGAATGAAGTCGACAATGACAAATTGTTCTGCGAGTTCCCAATTGAGAACCTGGTGTGTGGTGGTACCGGGGATGAGAACTTCAAAATGTACATTCGCGATAGTAATATCACCGGCTCGAAAGAGGCGCAGATGAAAGCGCAACTGCTGGTGATCACCGCATTCAAGTTGAATTGCGCTAGCGGTCCATCCGCTCTGCTCACTGTAAGCGGTTTGAACATCACCAATAGCGTCATCCCAGACCGAGTTGAACGGCGCAACCGGCGGCATCCCGAAAGCTGATCGATCTCCATCGAGTTCGAGCAGGGCCGCCCGAATATCCAGTGGATCAGCGGCGCCAACAAAGATCAGGTTAATCGGGTCCTGCGGCGTGGCACTGAAATTCGTGCCGGTGTAGGGCCAGACGTTCCACATCGCTGTCCCAAAAGTGATAGTGTTTACCCCAGACGGAGCCGGGAAATCCTTCATTCTCCGGGCTGCCGCAAAGGTAAAGAAAGGTGATTGATCCCCCCACCAAGGCGAGTCGTTGTCTTCTATGAATACTTCTGTGGGACTCTTGTGAGTTTCACAGCCCACCAGCGCGGCGACCATGAGAATCAATACGATTGTTAATGTGTGACGGTGTTTCATTTCCTTCTCCTTCCGTTTGGAATTAAATGTTCTGTTCATGATAAAACCTCACTCTTTTTCTTGTTAGGAGGTGCATATCCATGTACTCCTGTTCTAAAGGCGTCATAGAGAAACACGAAGTATGATTTATAGATAAAAGCGCCCGCTTTGCTATATTCATCCTGTAATAAAAGATGCAATTTGGGCAAATTATACCAGGGCATAGTCGGATATAGGTGATGTTCCAAATGGTAATTGAGATTGATATTCAAGAACGACAAGATTTTGTTACTTGTAACAGTTCTTGTCTCTATCAGGTCGCTCCCTGGTTCAGTCATCGTGTGTTCAGCCCATCCCCTAATATTTCCAAACGAAATGGCAACAAATAGGGGAATTAACCAGCAATGCAGCAATTCATTGACAAAGTGAAACTTTATTGCCGTTAGAAATATAAAGAAGTAGATAACGAGCAAGAGAGCGTATTCAATTATTACTTCTTTTTTCTCATATTTTCTTCCGCGTTTTAAAGCAGTAACAGCAATGTGAACAATATAAACTGCCGATCCAATTATAATCCAAAGGTAGAACGCTAGAGTTTGTAGAAATTTGTTTGAGCTTACGTTCTTGAATTCATCGGGGTCATCTTCTGTTCTTGTATATCTATGATGAAACATATGGGTGACTTTGTAAGCACTGGCTGAAAAGAAGGCAGGGATGACTAGTATGAAACTAAACCACTTATCCAGTTTCCGGTTTCTAAAAAGGTTTCCATGACTACCTTCATGCATCATATTTGCCATTGCATGTATAGCTGTTCCAATTGCTATATAGCACAATATTCTTAATGCCAAGAAATCAGTATTCAAAAGAGTCCATCCTGCGAGGATCCACATGGCTATAAAAACCAGTACAACCAGATTCCACATTGGATTAACCTGCAGTAATTTATGAATTTCCTGTTTCTGCTGATAGCTCAGATTTTTCTTCCATGACATAACAATTACCTCACTTTATCTTATGGTTAATATAATCGACCACCAGAAAAACCCAACTGTTTTTCAGAAATGTCTCCTGCCAGCACTATTACTCGGCTTTGCCAATCGAGTGGCAGATTTCCACAACCTACGGATTTCAAAATTCCCATGACGCGGGACCAGGCCGAATAATCGTCCTTTCCTCTTACTAACAGGATCACACGAACGCACGGATCGTTTCTCAATAGGTCAACAGTCAACCTGGCACCTATGTTACCAGTCGCGCCGGTAATCAGAAACAATCTGGATTTATTTGTCATCTTTTTACTAGTCATTTTCATTCTCTCTTCTAGAATGATTGCAAAACCGGTGCCAGGAAGATTTTTAATTGTCTAATACCATAACAGACAACAGATTGTATGTGAATTTGAGATAGACGCTCAGTCTCTGAAGTGGTTAGTGAATATCCACTGGTAGTAACTTGGTAATGGTTTCATTGGCGTTTATCAGCTTACGGAAGTTGCTTTATTACTGCTTGCAGTCATAGTTGTCTATGGGTAGTTTGAATTCAAAGGGATTGGAATATTTGAAATCATGTCAGATAATCAGCACAATATAAGAGCTTTGATTCCTGCAGGAACAGAGTTTTCACACTATCGGATATTGTCAAAAATCAGTAGCAGTGACCAGAGTGACGTCTATCTGGCAGAACACACAAAACTCAAATGTAAAGTAGCTCTGAAATTTCTTGGCGAACAGTTTCTCTTCGACTTTGAAGCCAAATCCCGCTTTGCCAATGAAGCGAAGTTGGCTGCAACTATCAATAACCCTAATGTACTGACAATCCACGACGTGGATGAGTATCAAGGGCGGCCTTTCATTTCGATGCAATACGTGGATGGAAAGTCACTTGCTGAGATTATCAAAGAGGAACCGGTCAGTGTGGCCGATGCGATCAACATTACCATAAAAATTTGCGAGGGTTTGCAGGCGGCACATGAAAAGGGCCTGGTACACCGTGACATAAAGCCCAGCAACATCATGATAGATGAAAAACAACGAATAAAGATTCTTGATTTTGGTATAGCCAAAGATCTGAGTTCTAAACTTAGGACGAAGACAGGTACAACCTTTGGCACACCGAGCTATATGTCTCCCGAGCAAATACAGGGCAAGAAAATTGATCAAAGGTCAGACTTCTTTTCACTCGGGGTTGTTCTATATGAAATGATAAGCGGCAAGCAAGCTTTTTCGGGCAATTATATCGCTGCTATAACTTACTCAGTTCTCAACGAGTCACCTACGCCGCTTTCAAGTCTGGTCGAGGGGTTACCATCCGAACTTGAAAAAATCATCAATCGCTTATTGGAGAAGGATCCCGAAAAGCGTTATCAGGATGCAGCCCAAATACTCGATGACCTGAAGAAACTTTTCTCCGACAAGACTAGGCCAACTACTAGAATCCTTCCAAAGTTTCTTGCTCGTCAATGGAGTCTGGCCGCGATTAGCGTCATTGTGATTATAGCGGTTTTTGCTGTCTGGTATCAAGCTGACCAGACTCCGCTTCCGGCATCATTGTCTATCATGCTGGCTGTCTTGCCGTTTGAAAATCTGGGATCGCCGGCTGATGAATACTTTACTGACGGTATCACTGACGCCATAATTGTCCACCTGGCTAGTAATCCCAGCTTGGGGGTAATTTCTCGAAATAGCAGCAAGAAGTATAAGAACACCGAGAAAAGTAATCACCAGATCGGGGAAGAGCTCGGTGTAGACTACCTATTGCGGGGTACCGTTTACTGGGAGAGAGAACCCGGAAACCGGGTTCGGATTACTGGTAGCCTGATTAGAGTGTCGGATGATGTAAATGTCTGGACAGATTCATATGATAAGGACTTGACTAAGATTTTCGATTTGCAGGAGGAAGTTGCATTTGCCGTAGCTTCTGCTCTCAATTTAGCTCTGGATACCGACACAGCCTCCAAGCTTCTTCTGTCAACGACTGCCAATCCGGATGCCTATGATTTTTATCTTCGGGGGAATCACTATTATTATCGTGGCTGGGAAAGAATTGATATGGAAACAGCAGGCGAGTTATACGGTAAGGCTATAGATCTGGATTCAAATCTGGCTGAAGCATACGCGATGCTGTCGCGGGTTCATTCCAGTATCTATTGGGAATATTATGACAGGTCTGAAGAACGGTGCCAGAGTGCTTTTGATAATGCAAATCAAGCGATTGAATTAAGTACAAAGAGTCCGAAAAGTTACGTTGCACTGGGCTACTACTATTATCATTGCCTGCGCGATTATAACAACGCCTTGGTCCAGTTCCGAAAGGGACTGGCTATAGATCCAAACAACAGCAATCTATATTCAGCAGTTGCTGCGGTACAACGCAGACAGGGTAAAATTCATGAATCTCTGGAACTTCAAAGGAAAGCGCTTCTTTTGGACCCTCGCTCCCATTTGAAATTTTTCACTATTGCTGTCACCCTGGGGATTTTGCGCAGATATGATGAAGCTGATTCATATCTGCAAAAGACCGTTGACATCGCGCCGGATTTTAGCATTGCTCATGTTTATCGAGCCTGTCTGCCGATTCTAAGAGCCGGAGACATAGCCGAATCTCAAAGAATTTTGAGTGATGCAATGAATTTTACCAATCTGCGAGAATCCAGATATTACTGGTGGCTGCTCAAAATGATTAATGTCACACCGCAGATGACTCTTCTGATACCCAATACGGACACAGTTGCATACTACTTATTCAAAGCACAGCATAACCGTCTGAACGGGGAACCGGAACAAGAGAAAGTATACGCTGATTCTGTCAAAATTATTTTGGGTCACAAGATTGAAGAGTCCAGGGATGACGCCTGGTTTCACAGTTCGTTGGGATTGGCCTATGCCGGGCTGCGACAGCAGGATTCAGCAATAACACACAGTAGAATTGCACTCGATTTACTCTCTACCAAGGACGATTATTTTGACTCCCCATTTTTACTTTTTAACTTTGCCGAAGTTCTTGTCATATTCGGTCTGTACGATGAAGCCTTAGAGCAGCTCGAGCTAATAATGAGTATCCCCGGGTTTACTTCGGCCGCTTATTTAAGAATAGATCCTTTGTGGGAACCGTTGCGACAATATCCAAGATTTAACTATCTCATAGAAGACAATCAGACAGAATTATGAATCTGGAAACAACTACACAAGCTTCCTGAGTTCCAACGAATTCTTGAAAAGCCCAATCAGTCGTCATCCTGAACCGAAAGACCATAACGGTTCATCTTATCCTTTAATCCTTTTCGTGTCAGTCCGAGGAAACGAGAGCTTTTCTGTATATTGCCTTTCGTCTCTTTCAAAGTTCGAATTATCATTTCCTGTTCGAGCTTCTCGACAGCACTACGTAATTGACCAGCAGCAGCGGACGATACCGATGTTCCGGTGCCAAGTGTCACTTCCTCTGAAAGGTCAGTGACGTCAATCAAGCCTTCTACATCGCATAACAACGAAGCTCGCTCGATTTCATTTGCTAGTTGTCGAACATTTCCCGGCCAGGAAAATTTCTGAAGTACGGCCAGGGCCTCGGGAGTAATTGACAGGTTTTCGTTCTGCATTCCTATCCGTTGCTTTTTTAGAAAATGCTCGACCAAAAGAGGTATGTCATCAAGACGTTCCGTTAGTGGGGGGACATTAATTGTAACCGCATTTATACGGTAGAACAAATCGCTGCGGAATTCCTTTAATTCTATTGCTTTCTTAAGATCACGATTAGTAGCTGAAATCACTCTTACATTGACAAATTCGGATTTTGAGGCGCCCACCGGACGAATTTCGCCATTTTCGATGACTCTCAGAATTGCCGTCTGAGTTGACATGGGCGCGTCACCAATCTCATCAAGGAAAACTGTGCCACCATCGGCCTCACTAAAAAGACCCGGCTTAGTGCGATCTGCACCTGTGAACGCTCCTTTGACATGGCCGAATAGTTCTGATTCCAAAAGTGTCTCTGTTTTGATGCCGCAGTTTTTTATGACAAATGGGCCTTTTCGACGCCGGCTGCTGTAGTGAATGGCGCGGGCAACGAGGTCTTTGCCGGTTCCGGTTGCACCCATTATCAATACAGGTGAATCGTTTCCGCACACCTTTGAAGCTAGAGTGAGCACCTGTCGTATGGCTCTCGAATGCCCAATGATACCTTCGAAGGAAAATCCCGCTGAGATTACATCGGCCAGACGCACATTTTCCTTTTCGAGCTGCCGATGAGATTCCTCTAATAGCTCATTATTTTTGGCCAGCTCTTCCAGTAATAGAGCGTTAGAAAGAATCTGTGCCGACTGAGAACTGATAATACCTGCCAGCCGGACATGGTTTTCGTTAAAAGAACCTCTTTCATCTTGTCGCACCAGACTGGTTATCCCGACGACATCCCCTCTAACAATCATAGGAGCACATATCAGAGATGTGAACTCGTCTGAATCCAACGATAAGTCACGAAACCTGACATCTGATTTCATATCCTTAATCAAAAGCACAGTTTGGTTTTTCAAAACCCAGCCGGAAATTTGCTCACTGGCACGGAAAGGTATTTCGTCCGGGTCGTGTGGCTTCGTTCGAACAATAGTCCTGCCCTTGCTTTGCTCATCTGAAGATAATAGATTTATCACACCCTGGTCTGCCTCAGTTAGTCTGACAAGCTCATTGATTATAATTGACATAATGTGATTTGTCTCACGAACTCCACAGATACGCTCTATGAGTGAATTGATTGCTTGTAGTTCGCTGACCGCTTCTTGGAGATGGTCAGATTGCCCACTGTTCGTCAAAGGCATCACCTTTCTATAATCAAACTTATTGCACAGAATACATGATTTTACCGACTACGTCAATTCATTGTAAGAGGGCTATATGAAGGCAGTGTTGTTTCACCCCAAAGATTTGTGACGCAGCTCAAAAGATACGACTTTCAACTTTACGGCAGTTAGGTAATGATAGTTAAATTCTGATAAAAGAGTGAAAGTTTGCAAACTGTACTCTGTGACCATTTTGTGACCAAGATTGGTCAAAACAGACAAGAGCAGACAAAACTAAAAAAAAGAATACGAAAAGACTAATTCCTTAGTGGGCTTTGACTTGCGGTGTAATCACCTATTAATCAAGGGGTTGTAGAAAGTAGTTATCAGTATTTCCCAGCTCCACCAATTACTCACACGACCTAAGTTACTGTCTGCCACGTCCCCCTGATTTTTGGTTCATTGTTAGATTCTTTAGAAGGAGTAGTTCAGTAAAAGAGCGCCGACATTGGACTCATCCTGTCTACCGAAAATAGTAAACCAGAGGCCCCAAAGTTCTAGAATTGTCCACATGCTATTTTTCTGAGAGAGAAAGGTTCCATTAAATATATTAAACACGGACTTTTCTCCCCCCACTTGCTTGTGAGAGAAAAGACGCCTTCTATCAGCCTAAACATCACCCAATAAGTACCTAATCAGGCTCTCAAAAGTTTGGGTATCGTACTCTCGGAAGAGGGGGAGTACCGAAATGGGGAATCTGCCCTTGAGCGAAAGGTGGCCGATCTGGGCGAAAAAAAATGCGGATTGACCGATTTTTTATTGACAAGATAGAATACCGCAGGTATATTATAAGCACAGATATAATTCTCTAACAAAAGAGGCAATATTCGTGACCCGAATTAAGCAGTTAAATATCGGACGACAGATTCACATTCGGATATCAGAGGGGACGCATAGACGAATGAGAATACGGGTCGCCGAATTAGATACAAGAATCCAGGATTGGGTAGAATCGCTGGTTGTTGATGCCCTCAAATCACGGAATAAGAGGAAAGCAAACAAATGAAAGAAAATGTAGCAGTATACTTCAGGTGCAGCACTGACAAGCAGGACAAGTCTATTGCTGATCAGAGAACGATTCTTTCGGACTATGCCACACAAAATGATCTGACTATAACGACCTGGTTTGACAAAGATGAGGGCAAATCCGGAACAAGCTTCGAGAATCGGCCTGATTTTATGCGAATGGTCCGCTTGGTCGAATCAGGTCAGCATGACTTCTCACAGATACTGGTTTACGACATCGACCGCTGGGGGAGACCAACTGATCCCGACGAGTCCGGGTATTGGGAATTTCGCTTCAAGCGATGCGGGGTTGCCGTTCGATACGTCTCAGATGAAACCGTCAATGATAATTCGATGATGGGAAGAATTGACAAGAAATTCAAGCAAGAACTTGCTTCAGAAGAGAGTCGCAAGCAGTCTATTCGGGTTCGCGAGAGGTCGAAAATGCGAGCTGCGGAAGGATTCAGAGTAGGCGGGTTCGCACCTTACGGATACAAGAGGTTATTGGTATCGTTCGACGGTACCCCAATCCGTGTGCTCGAACATGGCGAACGCAAGGCAGAGAAGAGTCAGCGAGTTACACTCACGCCCGGAGCTGATTGCGAAATAGAAGTTGTAAAAAGAATTTTTGTTTTGCGAGAAAGCGGAAAAGGGGCGAGGTTTATTGCAAATACTCTAAACCAGGATGGCATATCAGCTCCAGGAGCCTCGAGACCCTACTCTCAAAATAGACCTGGCAAGTGGTCACAAAGCACCGTCGCATCAATTATCAAAAACTCAATATATATTGGCCACTATACCTATAATAAGCAAGTCAAAGGTAGCTGGGCAAAATTAGACGACTCATCCCAGACCATTCGAAAGGAATCCGATTGGATAGTGTGTCCTGACTCTCATGAAGGTATTATTGCGGAGGATCTGTTTCAGAAAGTTCAGGGTTTGCTTTATAATAGGGATAGGAAACGACCCTCTGGTCGGGGTGGTAGCTCAGACTACTTACTCTCCGGAATGATTGTATGCAAGGAATGCGGGTACAATTTCCACGGACACCGAAAGAACAACGGCTTCGGAAAAACCTATCGCTATTACGACGATGGCGGATTCCGTACTCATGGTGATAGCATTTGCAAGCAAACCTCGGTACCGGCAGACGATCTTGAGCAATTCTTGCTGACCAAGCTGGATCAAAAGATTCCACAAATGATCGATCCTATGAGACTAAAGAAATTGATTAGGGGCAAACTTTCCCGAAGTATTGACTCACAACCGAATGAGCGAGTAGAGTTACGACAGTTAATTGAGAGCACTGATACCAAGCTTGAAAACCTGACAACCGCAATCGAAGCCGGAGGCGACTTTGATTCAATTCTAAAGAGAATGTCAAATCTACGTAGAGAGAAGGTCGAATTGGAAGCAGAGTTATCACTGTTAACTGCCAACTTGAAACCAGCTCTCGATATCGACAAGGCTGTTGAGGAGATATCCAGATTATCAAAGGGTGCATTTAGAAGAATTCACTCTAAGCATCCCGATCGGATTAAAGCGGCTATTGGTGATTTCTTAGATAGAGTAGAATTCGACAGAAAAAGCAAGACTGCAACCTTTTTCATTCACCAAATCCCAAACGTATCAAAGACTTACGAAGATACCATGTCGGTTAAAACATGCCGGAGGTCGGAATCGAACCGACATGATGTTGCCATCGGGGGATTTTGAGTCCCCTGCGTCTACCAATTTCACCACTCCGGCATTACTGACAAAATAAGCGAAAACCAAGCAGGATTCGGCTCATAAGTTTACTAAGTAATCAGTGCAGCGGGGTACAGTCAAGCTCAAATTGGCTCTGTTAAACGATTCAAACCAATAATGTAATTGTTACCGGGCAGTGATCAGAAGCTTTTAAGGTGCCACTTATATCCTTAAAAAATTCACTCTCTTTTACTTTTGCTGGTTTACCTTTCTTGTTAACACGGAGCGGCATACCGCCTCTGATTATACTTGGCGTAGCCGTCGGGTTATCATCTGCAAGCTTCTTACTTAGAAGTATATAATCTAACTGCCTGTAAGCCTTTTCCCATTTCGTACTCTTGTAGTAGTGGGTCCATTGTTCTCCTGCGGAAAGCCGATTGACAATGTTCACAATTGCGTTATTTGCCAGCAGCGGATGCAGGCCTGACTCATTTTCTTTGCCAGATTCAATATAATCATTAAGATCTCCCATGATAATGAAGTATTCGCTCTTATAATTGCTTCCGAAGCGAACTTTAAGGATATCAATTATTCTTTCGCATTGCTCCAGACGACGTTTCTTTGTTTTTGACCGCCCTCCCATCATAGACTTAAGATGGTTAACAAAAATCGGAAGTGTCGTCTGCCCAATTTTTAAATGTACTTCCAGGCAATCACGGGAAAATATTTTGACGCTGCTTTTCTTTCTCTTATCATATTGATGTGTTCTTATAAAATCAAACTCATGCCTTGATAAAAAGCCTACGTCAATGAAGCGGGGATCATTTCCGTCGATGACAAAAGGATAATCGTACCGTTTTTTACCCTTGAGGAGATTACTATTAAAATATTTTAGAGTATCAAGGTTTTCAATCTCCTGGAGCGCAACAAAGTCAGCCCTTGTAGCTCTTATTGCCTGCGCAGTTAGCTTTCTGCTAACTGGCAAGTAGCGCTTGAACTTCTTGTTGTCGATAATAAAACCGTCTGCCACCGCTGCCTGTAGCTGCTTAGGTGTGTATGACTTATAATAGTATTTAGTTTTACCACCGACTTTTCTTTTATATCTTTTGCCTCTAAACTTGAAACGAGAAAATAGGTTTTCAACATTAAATGTTGCTACTGTGATTCTCTTTTTGGCCATAATAACCCCGCTTGCTAAAGTGTTTTTTGTTAACTTAGATGCAGTCCCCCGCGATAAAGTTAAGATTTAGAAAAATATGTGTACTTGTCAAGCAAAAAACAGACTGTTTTCTCGATTACATCTGGAAATAATCGCAATTGCTCAAAAATGTGTTCGCTCGTTTGTCGTGTCTTTGGGGAAGTTTCGGGTTTTATTGACGCCTCTGGGGACATACAATCCTGAAGAGGGATGAACATGGCAGGTCGCGGTAGGCTCGGTTCCTTCGATAAATACTTCGTTTCTGACATCAATACAGCGATCGGTGGCGATTTCGCCGGACTCAAGGCAGACATCTATTCGGATAATTCCGTCGGGAGCCTCAAAATCAGCCAGGGGCAAAGAGTCATGTGCGGCCATCATGAATTCTGTCCAAATAGGTACACCGTTTTTGGCGCCGTCTTGATTTTTACCGAGCGAAGTCTTGTCATCAAACCCAATCCAGGTGCCGGCCGTAATCTGAGGAGTATAACCGATAAACCAGTTGTCGCAAAAATTATCCGACGTTCCGGTTTTTCCACCAGCCGGTCGAGTGAAACCCCTCCAGCGCACACTTCGGCCGGTACCATTATCGACAACCGAGCGCATCAGGTCTACCATTATATAGGCTGTTTCCTCGGAAAGGACTTCCTCTTTGTTGAGCGAAGAATTGTCTTCCAAAACTGTCCCATAGCGGTCTACTATTTTATGCACATAGCGATAAGGAACACGAATTCCCTTGTTGGGGAAGACTGAAAAGGCCGAAACAAGTTCAATTAACTTAACTTCACTAACTCCAATTGCCAGAGATGGCACAGCACTAAGCGGAGTGGTAATACCGAACCGCCGGGCATAAAATATCGCTTGCTCCGGGCCAATCTTTAAAAGCAGCCTAATTGCGACTAAGTTTCTCGACAAACGGATGCCGTCACGGATAGTAACCGGTCCCATAAACTTGTCATCAAAATTATGTGGACGCCATTGTTTGGCTCCGGGGATATCCAATACAATCGGATTGTCATCTATTATGTCTGTTGTGCGAAAGCCGTTATCGATACAAGCAGTATAAATAAATGGCTTAAATGATGAGCCCGGCTGTCGTAGGGCCTGAATTGCCCTGTTGAATTTTGTTTCTTCAAAGGAACGACCTCCGACCATAGCCAGCACATCGCCGTTGGAATTGTCTATAGCGATGAAAGCTCCCTGAATTTTCTTAAATACAGGAATGGGCTGGCCAAACTGATCCAATGTATCGAGCAGGTAGGTAGTGTAATCAGAGTTCTTTAAGGTGTATCGTCTTTCAATCCGAGCGCGCAGAGAATCAATTTTCTTAAAGACTGCTTTTTCAGCAGCCTTTTGCAAGTTTAACTCCAGAGATGTATAAACTTTAAGCCCGCCCTTATAGAGAACATTCTCGCCATATTTATTTTTTATGTACTGCCGCACTGTTTCGGTAAAGTACGGTGCGTAACCAATCTTCTCTTCGGGAGGAGATATTTCAAGTTCCTGCACTCGCAACGAGTCATACAGCTCTCTGGTAAGGCCGCCAACGTCGTAATACGAAAAGAGTACTCTGTTACGAGCCTGAATGGATTTGTCCGGATTATTGAGCGGAGAATTTATATTTGGCCCCTTGAGCATGCCGATAAGAATTGCGCAGTCATTGATATTCAACTCATGGGCTTCTTTGGAGAAAAGTAGCCTGGCTGCTGCAGCTACACCATAGGCTCCCCGGCTGAAGTAGTACTGATTGAGGTACATCTCCAGGATTTCTTCTTTGGAGTAAGTTCGCTCCAGTTTGATAGCTGTCAAAGCTTCTTTGATCTTACGTTCAAAAGTTTGATTACGTGTTAAAAAAAGCATGCGCGAAAGTTGCTGAGTAATAGTCGAAGCGCCCCCTTCAATTCGCCACTTTACAATATTGGTAGCGGCTACTGTCGCCAAACGTCTGAGATTAATTCCCCAATGGTCAAAGAACTGCCGGTCTTCGACTGCCATAAGCATTTGCACCAGATGGGGAGGGATATTCTTGTAAGGAGTTAGAATCCGATTCTCGCTGTAAAATTCCTGAATCAGGATTCCATTTCTGTCATATAATTTGGTCTTAAGGCTCGGTTCTATATTATGAAGCTGCTTAAATGAAGGCAGCTCGGACTGGTAAATATTATAAGTCCGGTAGCCGAGAAAAGTCAGCAATACGAATAGGATTAACCCTCCTATGGTCAGATATTTCCTGACTTTTTCCTGATGTCTTCTTCTGGTATTTGATTCATACATAATCTGTTCAGTTTCATTTTAGAGAGCATTTAAGTCAACTTAAAACCGGATATGCATTTAACTGATTGATTTTTGTCCTTATATATTCTATTCTGTCGTTCAAATCGGCACTATTCGCCGCCAATTGAACTGTATAGAATTATATGCCGATAGAGTGATTAAAGTTGCCATAAAATTGAGAAATTATGCCTAAAATATTGTCAGATAAAGAGATTGAGCAGGAAGTCAAGCGACAATGGACGCTTATTTCCAGGGGTACTGTGGACCTTCTCCCGGAAAAAGAGTGGAAAGACAAACTCAAAGAGTCTATAGCCGAAAACAAGCCTCTTCGCGTGAAGCAGGGCTTTGACCCTACCGCACCGGATATTCATTTGGGACATACTGTCGGTATTAGAAAACTCAAACAATTTCAGGAGCTGGGACACCAGATAGTTCTAATCATAGGAGATTACACTTCCCTGGTGGGTGACCCATCGGGACAGTCATCGACCAGACCGCCCTTAAGCTACGAAGAAATAATGAAGAACTCCGAGACTTATCAGTCACAGTTTTTTAAGATCCTCGACAAATCCAGGACTGAAATTGTTTTTAACGGCGACTGGTTTAAGAAGATGAATTTTGTTGAGATAATGCAGCTGGCCTCCAAATTTACGGTAGCTAGGTTACTTGAAAGAGATGATTTCACCAAAAGGTTAGAGAAAAAGACTCCAATTTCTATTCACGAACTATTTTATCCGTTAATGCAGGGTTATGACTCGGTAGCTATCAAGGCCGACGTTGAAATAGGCGCCACCGAGCAGAAATTCAATCTTCTGGCAGGCAGGACAATTCAGGAAGCATACGGCGTCAAGCCGCAGGTTATTCTGACAATGCCAATATTGGTTGGGCTGGATGGTCAGAGGAAGATGTCAAAATCGCTCAACAATTATATAGGTATAGACGAAAGTCCCGGGGAAATCTTTGGCAAAGTGATGTCAATAGCAGATGAGCAAATCTACAGTTATTTTGAACTGGTCACCGATGTCACACTTAAAGAGCTTGCAGAAATAAAGCAAAAATTAAACAAACCGGATGTCAATCCGATGGTTATAAAGAAGGAGCTGGGGCAGAGACTGGTAGATATGTACCATCCTGCCGGTTCTGGCCAAAGTGCAAGAGAGGAGTTTGAGCGGGTATTTTCTAATAGACAACTACCGCAGGATATGCCCGAACTTACCCTTGAGAAATTGAAAAAGTTAGGACTTAAAGAGGACAAAGTTTATTTGGTACACCTAATGTCGAAAGCTGAAATGGTTAAGTCAAACAGCGAAGCCAGAAAACTTATTCTGGCAGGAGCCGTTACAATAGATGGAGAAAAGATTGATAACCCGGACTTTGAATTCTCTGTCGATAAAGAGATGGTTCTAAAGGTCGGCAAACGACGCTACTTGAAGTTACTTGTATAGTTTTCCTGAATGTTCACATGAAGTACAAATGAAGATGCTGTTTAAATATGGTTTGACCAGAGTTTTACTTCTTCTTGGGGCTCTCTCCTTTTTAATCGTTGCCGGCTGCTCATCCAAAGCTTTCAAAGAAAGAACTCTTGCGGCCAGCTCAGACAAAGTTGAGCTCAAAACTGCGTTGATTAAGTCTGAATCTGTGCTTGAGAATATTGATGAACAGGCTTTTCACCATTTTACAAACGGCGTTATAGCTGAACAGGCAGGTGATAACTACTCAGCATCAAAAGAATATAGGAAAGCCTTAAATAGGTATCCAGATTCGTATGAAATTCGCTTTTCGCTGGCCAACGTCCAGTACCGCATGCAGCAATTCAAAATTGCCCTGAAAACGCTCGAAACAATAACTCAGAATAGTGTTGAATTAAATAACTTAAGGGGTATCTGCTATCGTTCAATAGGCGATAACGACAACGCCAGAAAGTCTTACGTAGAAACGGTCAAGCTTGATGCAACCGACCGGATTTCTGTCTCGTTTCTTGCCAGCGAATACCGTCGGCTGAATAATGTTGATTCTCTGGTCTGGATATATTCCAAACTTTCCAAAATTAATCCTAACAATTACAGGACACTTGTGGAACTGGGACGTTTTCAAATTCAGACCGGGAAGCTCGATGATGCCCTGATCTCTTTTCGCAGCGCACTGGAGCTAACGGAGGGCAGGCAAAAGATTAGTTCATATCTGGGACTTGGCGATATTTACAAAAATAAAAAGCAGCAGGACTCATCAATCTATTATTTCAAGATGGCCAGCGAACTTGATCCGAACAACTCTTATGTGGTAAGGGAACTGGCAAGTTATTATTCACAAAAAGACTCTCTTAGTCAGGCGATTTATTTTGCGGACAAGCTGGTCAGACTGGAGCCTAATAACTCGGCTGCGAAAAGATTCTTGTCTCAGCTTTATGTGTCCACCGATTCTCTGCCGAAAGCCGAAATGCTGCTTGAAGATTTGTTAGCTACGGGAGATAATGACCCCAGTAATTTCTTTTATCTGGGACGTATTGCGATAGTCAAACAGGATTATGAATCAGCCAAAGAATATCTAACTATTTTGACACAATTATCACCCAGCCTGCCCGACGCCTGGCTTGACCTGGGTTTTGTTTATAGGCGCACCGACAATTTGGAAAAGGCAATCAATGTCTATAGTTCCGGCTTACAATTTGTCCAACAGCGCGCAGATTCTGTCAGACTATTATTTGCCAGAGGTGCCTCGCAGGAAAGTTTAAAAAAAATTAAAGAGGCCTCTGAGACTTTTGAAGAGCTTATTTTGCTAGACCCGAACCACAGCCAGGCTTTGAATTATCTGGGCTACATGCTGGCGGACAACGGCCATAGACTTGACTACGCCAAAGACCTTATAGGAAAGGCGCTTAATCTATCTCCTGAAAACGCCGCCTATATAGACAGCTATGGCTGGGTGATGTTCAGGCTTGGCAAATATAACGATGCCGTAGAGTATCTTTCCAAAGCGGTCTCTCTTCAGAGTGACCCAATTATATATGACCATCTTGGCGATGCCTATAATGCCAGCGGTAATTCTGGTGACGCCCGTATTTGGTGGCAGAAAGCGCTTGAACTTGCACCGGATAACGACGTAATCAGAGAGAAACTGAACGAGTGAAGGCTAAGCTGCTCTCCAGACTTTGGGAAGTTTCTTTATCACTTTCAATATTATTGTTTCTGGTAATAGGTTGTGCAGAGGTTGCAGCACCTCCGGGTGGTGAGGTTGACCGCCAGGCGCCGCGCGTCATCAAAACTTATCCGGTGACTGGATCAACCGGTGTAGCTCCTTCAAATGAAATTACGTTTTGGTTTTCAGAAGGAATTACTCCTCCAAGAACAGAAAAGGCGGTGTTCATAACTCCTCGCCCAAAATCTGAGCCTAAATTAAAGTGGAAAACAGACAGGCTGACAATCGAACTATCAGAGCCGTTTGAACCGAATCAAACTTATGTAGTAACCCTGGCGGCGAACATAAGCGACTGGCGAAACAACAGGATGGACAGTTCGGTAATACTTGCATTTTCGACCGGAGAAACGATTGATTCCGGCTCGGTGGGTGGTGTTGTCTTTCATAATGAGAATCCACGTCGGGGATTACTTGTCGGCCTGTATGAAAACATAGATTCGGGCAGTAGTATAAATTATGACTCAATTTACCCCAGCTACCTGACCAGCACAGCCAAAGATGGCGCGTTTCAATTCAGGTATCTGCCGGACCGACACTTTCAGTTAGTAGCCTTTGAAGATATAAATCGTAACGATAGATTTAATCCTGAGCGTGAACCTTATGCGGTGTCAGACAGAGAAATTGATTTTGAAACCGGGCAACCTCTGGATAAACTGTTTCTTGAACTGATAGAAGATATTTCTGATTCTGTTGCTATTCTATCTGCTTCTAAAACAAGCGACGGACTTATAAAAGTCAGACTGAACAAAGCTCTGCAGACTTCGGAGGTTGATGCTGTCAGCCTGACTTCTACCGTAGATTCTACAGTTCTTGTGTCCGGGTCATTTAAGGAAAGTTCACTCGAACTCTCTGCTGTTTATACTTTCTCTGTAAGGGACGTTGACACCGGCAATTATGATTTGAAGTTCATCTACAATAATCAAAGTGACTTCGTCACTTATAAGGGACTGCATATTTCTGCCACCGACGATAAGTCAGGTCCGTTTTTATTCTCTTTTGAACCTGAAGATAAAGTTCATTTCTCAAAAGATTTATCTATTTCTGCGACATTTTCAGAACCTATCGACCTCTCCAAACTGACTGACCAGACATTTCTGTTAGTCGATTCGGAAGGCTCTTTGTCCGGTCTAAACTATGAATGGATCAACGATTTTGCTTTGAAGCTGATTCCTGAAGATAGCCTGAGCGAAGGAGAGTCGTACCGTGTTCTCATTGCCGAATTTGAATTGTCAGATTTGGCTGGTAATCTGCTTGGTGACAGTATAACCGAGAAGAAGTTCAGGCTGATTGACAGAGATTCGCTTGGTTCGGTTTCTGGTAGCGTCGTTAGCAATCTTGCTAAAATAGACTCAGGCTCTCTGAGCATCAACTTTAAGAATCTGAAAAGCAAACAGTCCTATCATCTGCGGCTGCTGAATAAGACATTCAAAATAGACCTGCCGGCTGGGAAGTATCTTATGTCAGGTTATATTGATGAAAATGACAGCGGCGGGCGGGGTAAAGGCTCGGTATTGCCGTATACGCTGGCAGAGACTTATTTCAAATATGACGATACTATTTCGGTGCGGGCTCGCTTTGAGACCGCCGGAATAGAGCTTGAAGTAAAATAATGTTATATAAAAAAGGCGGGTACTTGCTAGCCGCCCTAAGAAAACATTTAATTTTCAGCTTAATTCAATTCACCCCAGACTCTTACTGTTACCCGACGGTTTCTTGATGCAGAATTTGGCTCGTCAGACAATGCGGCCGCCCTCTCTTCACCGTAAGAAAGTGTAAACATCCTGTAGAGCGATATTCCAAAACGGTCATTCAAAAAGCGTCTGACAGATTCTGAGCGTCTTTCACCTAGCGCCAGATTATAGGAATTGGAGCCGGTATTGTCAGTATGTCCAACAAGCTCCACTAGAGATTCAGGGCTTGTTTCCATTTTCTGGCCGGCATCCATGAGAGTCTGCTCGGCTGCCGAAGTGATTTCATCGCTGTCAAAATCGAAGTTTACTTCACCTTCCCAGATGACCTGGTAGTTTTCGAATCCTTTGGCCTGATTAAGAGCCATCTCGGCTTTTGCTTTGAGGTCACTTTGAAGAGCCTGGAGTTTCTGAAGGTCAAGGCTGGTCGCGCTGGCTTTTCCTTCTACGTTGCCAAGCTGAGCTGATGTTCTGGCTTCGGAGCCTCTGATCTGTTCATCAACGTAATTTTTACTGGCACCGCAGCCGGCAACCAGGGCAATGACCGAAAGAAGTATTATTAGTCTTTTGACAGGCATTTCCTCACCCTTTCTTATATAGTTAATACGAGTTCAATCTATACTCTTTATACAACCGCAATATTAAACAGTATCAGCCTTTTTAAAGCAAGGAAAAACAGCAAAAATATTGTCAGATTGAGCTATTGCTTTATTGCTCCGGCGGTTATGCCGGAGACAATCTGTTTTTGCATAATTAGAAAAAGAATCAAAACCGGCAACACTGCAATAGCTGAGCCGGCCATCAACTGCTGCCAGTCAATTGCTTGAAAACCCTGCAAATGAGCCAGGCCGACCGGTAGAGTTTTCAGGCTGTCACTATTCGTCAGTATATATGGAAAGAGGAACGAATTCCAATTGGTGAAAAAGACCTGAATCGCCAAAACAGCCAGAGCCGGTTTGCACATCGGCATGACTACCTGAAAAAGTATTCTGAACTCACCGGCACCGTCAATTCTGGCAGCTTCTTCCATAGAAGGCGGAATATTCTCTATATACTGTTTGACCAGAAAAATGCCAATTGGCTGGACCATCCAGGGCAAAATAAGAGACCAGTAAGTGTCATATATACCAGTTTTTAGGGCAAATAGATAAAGCGGCACTACCAGTATATGGGCTGGTATCATAAGTACCATGACAACTGAGGCAAAGAGAAGCTTGTTTGTCAGATTTCGATATCGGGCCAGGGCATAGGCTACCATGAAGCAGAAGAGAATATTTCCAACGGTTACGGTGATGCCGACGAAAGCTGAGTTAAAGAAATACTTTAAGGTGTTGGTGCCGGAAAATAGCTGAGCATAGGCCTCAAAAGAAATGCCGCTGGCAACTAAATTTTCGATCGAAATCGAGGAGCCCATTTCCATTAATGATACCCGAAACATCCAGGCCAAAGGAAATACCATTATGAACAAGACCAGCGCCAATAAAGCGTATTTTAATAATGCTAATATGCTCTTTACCATAGCGGCTGCTTTCTCCTTAGCAGAGCGAATTGCGCCAGTGAGAATAAGGCAATGATCCCGAACAGTACATAAGCGGCGGCAGAAGCATAGCCGGACTGAAGAGTAGTGGTCAGGCCGATTTCGTAAATGAAATAGACCATTGTTGAAGTATCAAACTTTCCTTTGGTCATGACAAAAATCTCAACGAAGACCTGAAAAGATTTTATAGTATTTATGACCAGAATAAAGAGAGCAACAGGTTTGAGAAGCGGCAGTGTTATAGAAAACAACTTTCTAAAAAAACCAGCGCCGTTGACATCGGCAGCTTCGTACAGTTCATCCGGTATAGATTTTAGACCTGCCAGAAATATTAACATATAGTAGCCGACCGACATCCATACATCCATAGCCATGATAGAATACAAGGCAGTAGACCTGTCAAACAGGAAGCCGTGCAGCGGAGGGGTCAGACCAATCAGGCTGCAGAGTCCGGCAATATAGCCGCCGCGTTGATAGAGATTGGTGAAAATTAAGGCTATCACCACCATTGACGTTATTGATGGTAAAAAACAAGCTGAGCGAAAAAGAGCGCGTCCTTTGAAAGTTCTATTAACGAAAAGCGCCAGCGCCAGAGCGATTATGGTAGTAATCGGGATAGTACCGATGACAAATATAAAAGTATTCTTAAGAGATTTAATGAAATCTTCATCGAAAAATAAGGCGCGATAGTTTTCAAAGCCTACCCAGCTGGTTTCGTCCGGCCGCAGCAGGTTGAAATCGGTAAGTCCCATCACAAAGGCATAGCCTAAGGGAAAAAGCCAGATAAAGAGAAATGTCAGTGACCAGGGCAGAGTAAAGCCGAACGATTTCGCCAATGAGCGATTCATTTTTTATTCAGAGCTTCAATTTTGTTTTTTGCTTTTAAGAGCTGCTCGGCGATCAGTTCTGAATCTCCAAACAAAACCTCTTCAATCACGTTTTCGATAATGTTTTCAATTACAACCCAATTTGGATCTACCGGTGAATGGCGGGAGTGAAGAATCTGCCGGCTGAAAACTTGAAGATGCTCATTAGATTCAAAGTATTCATCTTTTAGTGCAGATTTGCTTGAGGGCGTCGAAGAACGGTTAGCTATACAAAACTTGATTTGATTATCTGCTGAGGTGAGAAAGCGGATGAATTTGAGCGCCGCTTCTTTTACTTCAGAAGATTTCGGGATTACCAGAATCTCGCCGCCGAGAAATGATTTCCCCGGAAGTTTTAGTCCGGGCATCAGGGTAGTGCCGAAGTTAATTTTGAGGTTTCCCAGCTCAATACGTTTTAAAAGCCAGTCGCCGGATAAGATAAAGCCAATTTTCCCCTCAAGGAACCTATCTTCAATTCCTCTTTGATTAGAAACGAATCCACAGGAGTCATGTATTTCTTTATAAAATTTAAGGGCGTCAACCATATAGTCAGACGCTACCAATGAGAATCTGCCATCATCAGAAAACAACTGGCCGCCAAAAGACCAGAGAAACGGCAGAAACTTTTTATACAGTCTATGTTTCTCGGCGGTATTAGAACCCCAGCCATCAATATCTGACCCCAGCGAATCTACTTTGTAAACAGCCTGTTTGAATTCGGTCAGCTTTATGGGGATAAACAAAGAATCATAGCCTGCTCTGGTTAAGAGGTCGCGGTTAAAGAACATGACTCTGGTACCCAGTATCCAGGGCCAGCCGTAGACTATGGAGTCATAGGTGGCCATGCTCCAGCCATGAAAGTCGTTTTTGTAGTCTTGAGTTTCTGAGGTGAGGTCGGACAATTGTCCGGCATCGGCAAACTGTGCCACCCAGTCTGAGCCAAGTTCTATGATATCGGGCGCGTTTTTTGAAGCGAAGGCGATTACTATTTTTTCGTGCCCGTTTGACCAGGTCAGGTCAGTCAGATTAACTTTGATTTCGGGATTTTGCTTTTCAAAATCAGCTACAATATCTTGCATAACAGGTTTGATTTTTGAATCTGTCCAGAACTGCCAGAATTCTATAGTAGTTGATGCGGCAATTGTGCCGGAGGTCAGAATCAGGAAACTGCAGATTACTGTAAATATTCTTGAGCTTCTTTGTCTCATACTCACTAACTTGCTTTCATAAAAAATTATCATTTCATATTCTTTGACGGGCAATATATTGCCGACCCACGCACGGTCAAACAAAAAATCTTTTTGTTGTTTTGATTGCTTAGCAATTCAAAATTCTAACTGTGTTAGACCACCCGGCCCTATTGACTATCGCTATAAACGAATGGCTCGACATAGCTCAGCTGCCTACTTTCTTTGCTGCGGTCATCGCTATCCTGACTGTCTTATACACCACATTTCACCGGAAGGGAAGAGAGAGTTTTAAGATTCGTGAGATTGCCGGACTAAAAGCTGTCGAAGAGGCGATTGGCCGGGCGACTGAAATGGCCCGCCCGATATTATTTACGCCGGGGTGGGGCGGAGATATTCAACGACCGACTACAATTGCTGCATTAAATATTCTGAGCAGCGTAGCTGAAAAAACTGCTGAGTATAACAGCCAGCTGCTTTTCCCTACTCATGACCCGGTCATTATGTCGGTGGCTCAGGAAGTAATAGCCGAAAGCTACAGCCGGGCGGGATATCCCGAAAGATTTAACATAGATGACACCACCTACGTGTCGCCATCGCAGTTCGGTTATGCTGCTGCTGTCGAAGGCATGATAACCCGCCTGAAACCGGCCTCGGTTTTTCTGCTGGGTACATTTGAAGCAGAATCATTGATATTGGCTGAAACCGGAAACATAGCCGGCTCAATTCAAATCGCCGGCACCGATTCAACAATTCAGCTGGCCTTTTTTATCGTTGCCTGCGACTATACTCTGATAGGAGAAGAGCTTTTTGCAGCATCCGGCTATCTTTCCAAAGACAAATCAATCATGGCCTCCATACGCGCTCAGGATATTATGAAAGTTATCATAGCAACTGTGATTATACTGGCGATTATTTCAACGTTTGTGGTCCCCTTAAGTGACTGGTGGAAATTCTGATGGCGCGCTTGTTCCCTCAAATTATATGCGGATTTTTCGGCGTTGTTTTGTTTGTTTTGTATTTCCTTAAAGCTCCCTCTGCCAAATCTTTATATCTGACAATCACCAGCGACTACTGGCAGATTATTTTTGCTTTTGCTCTTCTTGTCGGAGTTGCCAGTTTTATCAGAGTTAATATTAAAAAGCTTAGCAAATTATCAGAGAGCCCCTATGTCATAACAGGACTGCTCGGTCTGTTTGCAATGCCTGTCATGGCGCTGTTGTGGGGCATAAAAGGTGACTCTCCTTTTATGTGGGTGTTTGAAAACGTTCAGGTGCCTCTGCAGGCTACTGTCTTTGCACTTCTGGCTTTTTTTGTGGCATCGGCTTCTCTTAGAGGATTTAAGGCGCGCTCTCTGCCGGCCACGATTTTATTAGTCTCTGCTTTAATTGCTCTCTTGAGTCGCTCAGACATTTTTGGCTGGTTTGGGAATAGTGCCTTAGAGTTTAGCGAATGGGTTAGATCCTATCCGTCGATGTCGGCTCGCCGCGGAATTTTGATTGGTATTGGCTTAGGCTCTGTGACGACTTCGCTTAGAGTGATTTTAGGGATTGAAAGAACCTGGCTGGGGAAAGACAGATGAACAGCAGACAGAGCCGACATCTTGCTTTCGCCGGTCTCTTTATAGTAGTGACCGTTACTATGCTTTTAAATATCAGTATCGTAGCAACTGTCAGCAACGAAACTAAACAGATGTTTGATTATCTGGACGGTCTGCCGGAACGTTCTAATATCATCGTTTCTTTTGATCATGAAGCATCATCACTACCTGAAATGAAGCCATTAGGGCTGGTAATTCTCAGGCATCTTTTTGCAAAAGACCACAATCTAATTGGCGTGGCATTGCTGGCGGAGGGGACAGGCGTCGGCTATCGCTTGATGCAGGAAACAGCCAAAGAATATAATAAAGAATACGGTCGTGATTATGTTTTCCTGGGGTTCAAACCTCAGTTCATTGCCGCGATTCTGTCTATGGGAGAATCAATAGGAGGCACCTTTCCTGAAGATTATTTGGGGAATACTACTTCGGAAATTGAGCTGTTAAGTGATATTCATAATTACGATGATGTTGCTGCAGTGGTATCTCTGGCCGACGGCTCACTTACCACACATTGGATAGAATATGGCAACGAAAAATACGGTGTGCAGGTTTCTGCGGCCGTGGCGGCATCTATGTTAACGACTTATGACCCCTATATTTCTTCAGGGCAGCTTAAGGCAATGGTGGGAGGGCTCAGAGGTGCCGCGGAGTATGAAAATCTTTTAGGAATTGGAGGAAGTGGAGCGCGAAGCATGCTGGCCCAATCAAGCGCCCATCTCTACATTATTTTGTTAATTATTATCGGCAACGTTACTTATTTCCGCTCCAGAAAAAAAGGATAGGCAGCTTATGGACCCGGGTACAATTGTAGCAGGAATTTTAACAATTGCAATTTTGTCCTTCTTATATGGTGATAACCCTGTTTATAAAATGGCCGAAACATTATTGGTCGGTGTTTCGATGGGCTATGTGCTGGTTATCACCTGGACTAACACTTTAATGGCGGTTTTGTTTAAGCCGTTATTTGTAGAAAGTCAGCTCTGGCTTGTCATTCCGCTTATATTCGGGCTTTTTATGTTCGGAAGATTTCACAAGTCGACATCGTTTCTGTCGCGCTATTCAATGGCAGTGCTGATTGGTTCAGGCGCCGGAGTAGCAATACCGGCCATGCTGGGCGCCAGAACGCTGAGGCAGATGACGGCTACGGTTGAAATGGTTCAGGGCGATTCATTTATGATGATTTTCTCGGGAATGGTTGTAGTCGTGGGACTTTTTTCTACTTTGTCATATTTCTATTTCAGCCGCGAACATGAAGGCATTATGGGGCGCTCGGCCAGAGTCGGCACTTACTTTCTGATGATTTTCTTCGGTACAACTTTCGGCTATACCGTCATGTCCAGAGTTTCCACTTTTATTGGCAGAATGGACTTTCTGTTAAGCGATTTTCTACATTTGACTAACTAAAAGAACTGAATCATCTTAATTTTCTTTTATAGATTCAAGGTTGACCGCTTTATAGTCAGTTCTTTTATTGGAATATAATGGCACTGACCATCTCACTTGCATTAGCTGCCGGACTTTTTGCTACTGTCTTAGCACAGCACCTAAGAATTCCCGGCATAGTTTTACTACTGGCCACAGGGGCAATCCTGGGTCCGGACCTGCTCGGAATAATCCGTCCGGACACTCTGGGCAATATAATGCCGGTACTGGTAGGCTATGCGGTGGCAATCATACTTTTCGAAGGAGGCATGAATCTCAATCTTAAGAGACTTCTTAAAGAGTCCGCCTCTATAAAGAGGCTAATCACATTCGGATCGATAATTACCGCAGCCGGGGGAGCTACTGCTGCGGCTCTTTTTATGGACTGGTCCTGGCAGCTTTCTGTGCTGTTTGGAGCCTTAGTCATTGTCACCGGACCGACAGTAATAACACCGCTTTTGCGTCGAATTAAAATTGACCATAAGCTTGAAACAATACTTGAAGCTGAAGGGGTTTTGATTGATCCCATCGGCGCTATTATCGCAATCGTAGCCCTGGAAATCGTAATACATCCCACTGGAGGAGCCTTTACATCCGGCCTGATTGATGTCTTCCTGATGCTGGGCATTGGAGTTATCCTGGGATTAGGCGGTGGCTTCTTTATTTCTTATTTATTAAAACCAAAGAATTTGATTCCTGAAGGATTGGAAAATATTTTTGTGCTGGCCTCAGTTTTGGCGCTTTTTCACATATGTAACAAAATACAGCCCGAAAGCGGCATAGCTTCGGTGACTGTCGCCGGATTTGTAGTAGGTAATTTCAAAACAAGAGCACTTCGCGATCTTATGGAATTCAAAGAGCAGCTGACAGTCATGCTGATAGCTATGCTTTTTGTACTTCTGGCTGCCGATATTCGCTTCTCAGACATAACCGGCCTGGGCTGGCCGGGAGTTATGACAGTTCTGACGCTTATGTTCATCGTGCGTCCACTGAATGTGGCGGCATGTACCATAAATTCGGGCTTGAAAGTTTCTGAAAAATCATTTTTGGCCTGGCTTTCTCCGCGTGGAATCATTGCTGCGGCGGTTGCTTCTTTTGTTGCCCTGACTTTAGATAAGGCCGGTCTAGCGGGGGGTGATAGTTTGCGGGCATTAGTATTCTTGGTGATCGCCACTACGGTATTGGTTCAGGGATTATCGGGCAGCCTTGTTGCTCAGGCATTGAGAGTGAGGAGAATTACGAACAAGGGCTATGCCATTTTGGGCGCGCATGACCTTGCCCGCATTCTCGGCAGGACACTTCGAACCGGGGGACATGAAATACTCTTGCTGGACTCAAATCCAGACTCAGTCACAACCGCCGAGCAGGAAGAATTCAAGGTTATTTTTGGAAACGCCTTGGAAGAAAGAACCATTCTGAGAGCAAATTTGGGTGATTATATCGGCTGTATCGGACTTACCACCAACGAAGAAGTAAACCTTATGTTTGTCAACAGAGTTAAGCGGGAATTTAAGACTCCAAAATGTTTTGTGGCATTACACTTTCGGGATGGCAGCGTTTCTCCTGCAATGGTAAAACATTCAGGCGCCACAATTCTATTTGGAGTTCATTGCGACTTAGACCTTTGGAGCGTACGTATAAGACGCGGCCTGACAACTGTTACAACCTGGCGATTGACAGAAATAAATGATAATTCTGAGGCATCAGACAAGAATTATGCTGAATTTGAAACTCAGGGACATTTGTTGATAGCTCTTACTGCTTCTCGTTCTGATAAGATTACGCCATTTGATAATTCGTTTGCGCTGCGAAAAGATGATATATTACATTTCCTTATGTTTTCAGAAAAGAAAGAAGAAGCAGCAAACTGGCTAATCCATAATGGCTGGGAGCCAGTTGAAATGGACAAGCCATTAAATATTTCTACAGATAAGAGAAATTAATAACTTATAGTCATTGGGAGAGAATGAAATGAACAAATCACAAAGCTATTTAGCGATTATTGTATTGGCCGTTATGTCCGTTGCAACGGCCAATCTTTTCGGTCAGCAAGCTGACGAAAGCCACCCGAACAATGAAACTAGCTCAGGTATTACAATGGCCATAGCCGTGCTTAACCCGACCGCAGGCAATAATGTTTCAGGAACCATAACCTTTGCTAAAGTTGAAAACGGTATCAAAGTCGTAGCGACTGTTAGCGGACTTACCGAGGGTAAGCATGGCTTTCATATTCACCAATACGGAGATTGCAGCGGAGCAGATGGCAAAACAGCCGGCGGTCATTTTAATCCAACTGCCATGAAACACAGCGCTCCGACTGACAGCATCAGACATGTTGGAGACATAGGTAATATTGTGGCCGACGCTGACGGCAATGCCACCCTTGAGTGGGTCGATAGCCATATGACATTCGAGGGAGCTAGTTCCATAATCGGGCGCGGAGTTATTATTCATGCCGGTGAAGATGACCTGACTTCGCAGCCTACCGGCGCTGCCGGCGCCAGGGTAGCCTGCGGTGTCATCGGGATTGCTAAAGCAGAATAAAAGAACAATCAGTGTTTTCCGATTTACAAAGACCATCTTCTGAACTGTTCAGTAAATCCTATGACCCTGATGACAGAAAGATGGGGGATGTGGTCAGCCACGAACCGTCTGACTATGATGACGCTGAAATTATTATTATCGGTTGTCCGCAGGATGAAGGGGTCAGGCGTAACAAGGGCAGAGTTGGCGCTGCGGCTGCTCCTGATGCAATTAGACAGGTCTTATATCACTGCTCATCTCCACCTGAGTTACCAACAGGTGCGATCGTTGATCTCGGAAATATAAAAATAGCAGACACGCTGGAAGAAACTCATGACATTCATGCAAAAGTTGTGGCTAAGATACTTGGAGATAATAAGCGCTTGATTGTACTCGGAGGGGGCAATGATATATCATATCCCGATTGCCTGGGGCTTTTTAAAGTTCATAAAAACATTCTGGCTTTAAACATAGACAGCCACTTTGATGTCAGGGAAAACAAAGTTCGTAATAGCGGTACCCCATACCGGCAGCTGCTTGAAGAAAATATTATCCGGTCGGATAGCTTTTTTGAACTGGCTATTCAGCCATTCGCCAACTCAGAAATATATTGGAAGTATCTCAAGTCAAAAAACGTGTCAATTCATACTTTAGAACAATTTCAGAAACAAGGAATCGAAAAGACTCTGCATTCAATTCTTGATAAAAACAAATCCGAAGCAATATTCTGGGGATTTGATATCGACTCGGTGCGCTCAGCCGATGCTCCCGGAGTTAGCGCATCATATCCCACCGGACTGACTGCTGAAGAAATCCTGTCTATCGCTGCCATTGCCGGTCAGGACTCACGAAGTAAAATTTTGGAAATATCCGAAGTTAACCCTAAATATGATATTGATAATAAGACAGCCAAACTGGCGGCGCAAATTACTATCTGCTACCTAAATTCACTGGCGCACCAAATAAGAGGATAAGATAATTTGTTCAAGAAAATTGTTATATCATTTCTATTAATAGTAATTGCCGGACTCACGGCAGCTTAGAATGTAGAAGAGGGCAGCAGCGCGGCTACGGGTATTGAGACCGAACTTGGCTCGGCCAATTTCCGCCTTACTGCAAGGGAATACCATGCTCTTTTTTATAATTCTCTTTATAGCAACAACTTAAGTTTTTCTCTTGACATGATTTGCGAAATAATTATCTTATAATTAGAAAATAGTTGACAACTTTAGTGGCTTATAAATTGTATTTCTAATAGTTAGATTTCAATAGGGTAAATTGAGTTCATTTAACCTTTGGGGTTTTTGTCGATAGGAATATTATCAGAATCTTATGTAATAAATATTATTATTCTTAGAAAATGAATTGGAGATAATCATGAAAAAGAGTTCATTGTTAATTTTCACAGCTTTAATGCTATTATCGAGCAGCCTGCTGGCAGCTGATGCTGTAATCAAAGTTGACCGAAATCTGGATGTGCCATCATTCTTGGGGTATGTTGACGATGAATTCATAATCGTTGTCAAAGCAGGAGTTGTGAGCAATTTTGATTCCAAACTCCTCTCATCAAATATGGTGTTTGAAGGCGTACCTGAGTTTGAGTTGCTCTCCGGAAGATTTGCCGTTATTCAGGAGCGCCAGCAGTTTCAGGGAAGAAAAGTTTCCCCTGCAGCTTCAGCAATAGAAAATGTCATGGCAAGACATTTTAAGATAAAGATTACTTTCGGTACTGTCGACGATGCGATGAAGGCATACTCTGAACTTGATGCCGTAGAGAGTGTTCAGGCTATCGGTATTCATACGATTTTTGCGACTCCGAATGATACCTATTATGACAACCCGCCGGCATCGTTCCCTTATGACCAATGGCATTACTGGGATACACACAGTATTGATGCCGATTTAGCCTGGGATACGCAAACCGGTGATGCTACTGTAGTTGTCGGTATACTCGATACAGGCACCCGTTATTTTCATACTGACCTCGGAGGCAATAACGCCCCCTGGGGACCAGATAATCCGCAGACTAACGGAAACATCTGGATAAACGGAGGAGAAACTGCTGGTGACGGCATTGATAATGACGGCAACGGTTATATTGATGATATAGTAGGTTACGACTTTGTATCATCGACAAATGCTATCGCTTGCAATTGTCTGGATCAGGACTGTGGCACGGCAGATAACGACCCAGACGACGGCGACGGACACGGAACCCACGTAGGTGGCACTATTGGCGCCATTACTAATAACGGACGGGCAGTAGCCGGTATAGCCGGTGGTTTTAGTGATGGAACTACCTCCGGTGTCGGCAACGGCTCCAAACTGATGGCCCTCAGAATCGGCTGGCATGCCCGCTGTATGGGTTTCATCACAGGTGTAGTTCGTATGGATTATGCTGCAGAAGCCATGAATTATGTGGCTGACCAGGTTGATGCCGGTGTTAATGTTGCCGCTATAAACTGCTCCTGGGGTTCATCAAATTCGGGAGGTCTCGGCGCTGCAGTCGATAACCTATTGGCCCACGATGTGGTAATCGTTGTTGCCGCCGGTAACAGCAACTCCACAAATACCAGCTATCTGAGCAGCAGAGGCGATTGTCTCGATGTGGCAGCTACTGACCGCAACGGCAACGGCGCCAGTTTTACCAATCATGGCCCCTGGGTCGATGTGGCTGCACCGGGTGTAAATATTATAAGCACCTATGCTAACCCTGATGACGCGGATTTGACTCATAACTACGTCGCTCTTTTGAGTGGCACGTCAATGTCTGCTCCGCATGTGGTCGGAATTTTGGCCTTACTTGAGTCCTGTAACCCGGCGCTGACTGGCCCTCAGAAGTTCAACCTAATTGTAAATAATACAGACCCGTACACTGACTCACGCGACCTCGGCTCAGGCATAGCCAATGCTAATAAAGCTTTAATAGCCGCAAGTTGCGCTACCTGTGCTGAAACCACTCCGGTCGCTAATTTTAGCGGTACACCTACAAGCGGTGATACACCTCTCACAGTCAGTTTCACTGATGCTTCTTCCAATAATCCGGCTACCTGGTCATGGGATTTTGGAGATGGCGGCAACTCAAGTGCGCAGAACCCCTCTCACGAATACACGTCTGTCGGTACTTTTACGGTGACACTTACTGCCAGCAATTGTGCCGGTTCAGGTGTTGAAACGAAAGTTGACTATATCACAGTAAATGAGCCGCCCTGTTTGGCGACTACTCCTGTTGCAAATTTCAGTGGTTCTCCGACTAGTGGCGAGGCATCTCTTACTGTAGGCTTTAGTGACCTTTCAACAAACAACCCAGTTACCTGGTCATGGGATTTTGGAGATGGCGGCAACTCAAGTGCGCAGAACCCCTCTCACGAATACACGTCTGTCGGTACTTTTACAGTGACACTTACTGCCGGTAATTGCGCCGGTTCAGGTGTTGAAACGAAAGTTGACTATATCACAGTAAATGAGCCGCCCTGTTCGGCGACTACTCCTGTTGCAAATTTCAGTGGTTCTCCGACAAGTGGTGATGTACCTCTCACAGTAGGCTTCAGTGACCTTTCAACAAACAGCCCGGATACCTGGTCATGGGATTTTGGTGATGGTACAAATTCAAGTGCGCAAAACCCGTCTCACGAATATACAACTGCCGGTACTTATACGGTCAGTCTGACGGCCAGCAACTGCGCCGGATCGGGTGTTGAAACGAAAGTTGACTATATAACTGTAAATACGCCTCCAGCCGCGACCGAGATGCTAGTCTTTGACATAGTTGTCTCACGGATTAAAATGAGCAAGGGCTTTAAGACGGGAACAGCTGATATCACAATCTTTGATGCCAACAGCCAGCCTGTGGAAAATGCAACCGTTACCGGTAACTTCAGCGGCAAGACATCAGAGACAGGACTGACCGCCCTAACAAATGCCAGTGGCGTGGCGACATTTTTATCAGCCAGTGTCAAGGGTGGCGGAGAGTGGTGCTTTGAAGTTACAAATGTTACTCATGCTACTCTAACTTATAATTCGTTTCTCAATAACGTCACTCAGTCCTGTGAGGGCGGTGATGTTTTTTCAGTCGGAGAGCCGATAATATCGGAGCTTCCAAATGATTATGTGCTTTTGCAGAACCATCCTAATCCATTTAATCCGAGCACAAACATTTCGTTTACGCTGCCGCAGTCAATGTATATAACGCTCGAAGTGTTTAATGTAGCCGGCCAGCGTATTGCTACGGTTGCGGAAGGCAGTTTTAGTTCAGGCGAACACACGGTCACCTGGAACGCTGAACGTTATTCATCCGGTGTTTATTTTTATCGTTTGACAAGACCAGATTTGGTTCAGACGAAAAAGATGTTGCTTTTGAAATAGAGGCATAGTTAAGGTTCGATTTTAAGCAAGTTGTTATAATATTCAAAAAGCCGCTCGACTTTATAAAGTCAGGCGGCTTTTTTATTCATGAAGTCGGCTAATTAATTCTTAAGATTTTATCCAGACTACAAACATAGCAATCCCGGCCAGAGTCATAGCCCCGCCGGCGATTCGCCCGCCCAGATTGCCGAACGGAATTACTTTCTCAAGGAGAACGAACAAAGTAATACCGGCTATCCAGTAAAGACTCATTACGCCCCCAAAGAACAGCAGCCCCATCAAAATCCAGCAGCAGCCGATACAATAGGCGCCGTGCTCTAAGCCCATTCTAAAAGCGCCCAATGAACCCGGCCTCCAGCTTTGTGATATAAAGCGGGCAGGTTCCCGGCAATGTTTCAGGCAGGCATCTTTCATCGGAGTCAATTGGTAAACTCCGGCTGCGATAAGTAGCGCAGCCCCAAACCCGGGACTGTTTGATACCATCATAGGGGAGAGTAGAGCCGCTTCGTCCAGGCCCCATTGTGCCAGAGTAGCACCTAAACTGAAAAGCGACCACATCACTACATAGCCGAAGACAAAAGTGGAAGTGGGCACAAGAGTTATGCCCTGCTGAGCAGCTTTGCGGGAGATTGCTGCATATATAAGCGCCATTGGGACTGCGGTTGGTACCATCATCCCAATCATCATGATAACCCACATAAGCAGCATGGCTATGAAATAGGACGAGTTCCACTCTCTCATCATCATCATGCCACCGGAATCGCCCGACATCATACTGCCCATATCCATTCCCATAGCCATATCAACGAGATACAGCCATGCCAGAATAGTCACAACTCCGAGAAGTGACAGAATGGCAACCTTGTCTCGCCAGGGAAGTGAACGGATTAGTACTGCATTTTCAGAATCAGGCATAGTTTTAAAGCTAACGGATTACACCGTCCTGATTCATATGCAGAATGTTGAATTGTCCGTAGCTGCCATCCAAATCAAGTTCCAGACCCTTGACAGTACATTTGGTTTTGCCTGAACCCATTTCAGCGATAGTATATTCAAAACCATTGGGTAGATTTATTCGTGCTCTGGATGGTTCACCGGTGAACGGGCTAATTATCGGTGCGCCTGTTGATTCTACAATTCCGGGTATATTGAGTTTACCCTGACGTGCATCAACATCAATGGAGACTTCGATAGGGGCAAATATCGGGTCACGGACTTCGGACATGGTACTATTGTACACAAAAAAGTGCGTTGCTCCCGGGGCAGTCGATTCACCATATAAAATTTTGGCCAGTGCGCTGCGCTGTTCTTCGCTGGCGCTTTCATCAATTATGGATTGCTCCTTGCCATTACCGGCGGCGATTTCTCCGGGCCATTTTACCAGCAATGCCCATTTAAGGCCATCCAGCTTGGTGTCATTGAAATAGCCCTCTTCAATAATACCGCACAATACTGCCTCGCAGCTTCCATGTGTCGTTGGTGAACTAAACTGGCAGGGACAACCGTAATTGCAGTTGCAGTTGCCGTATTCAAAGCCTTTAATCATCCATTTGTCTGACATTGTAATTACCTCCGTTACGCATTTAAAATTTCATTAAGTTCTCCGTCTGCTTTATTCTTTAATACACTAAAGTAAATGTTCAATTTCGGCTCTGTCAACCAATTTTGATATTCTGAGTCTAATCCTCTTTGGGGTACTGGTAAGAGTATTGCTTTTTTAGTTCCGGCATACGGGCATGGCTCATTAGTGGTTGGCCCGCCTATGTCTCATATCTCAATGAAATATGCGACAATGCCTAAAACAATAAGGACTATGCCTGTTATCATTTTTTCATGATGGTCAAGAAAATGGGAGCGTATTTTTTTTGCACCTCTGAGTCCCAAGTCAACAAGCAAGACCATCCCCAAAACGGTTACAACAAGGTAGATCACTGAAACAATCCATATCCCTGTCCAGCCCAGGATACCAGCATTGAAGTAGTATACTTCTATTTCGATACAGGGTGAGAAAAACATAGCAACACAGAGTGAAACCACTATTGAAAGCTTTGAGATATTCGAAGAATTATTACGCTGCTTGATATGACCGTGGTGATGATGATGACCGCCGGAGAAATCAGCTATCAAGTAAACAATTCCCAAAACGATCAGAATCGTAGGTGCAACAACGGAAATTATCGAAAAATAACGTGTCGACAATTCATAGCCGAGAAATCCAACAAAAATGCCGATAATGATCGTACTCGCGGTGTGAGCAAATCCCGTTATTGCGGTTATGATCAATAACTCTTTCTTGCTCCAGTTTTCGCTCCTGCCCAGAGCCACCAAGGGTATCCAGTGATTGGGGATAAGGGCGTGTACGACGCTAAGCAGAAGGCTCCCAATAATAACCTGAATCATAGTTAATCCTATTTTCTGACAGTCAAGCTGTGCTCACAACATTTAATTGCAGAAAGTTAGAGATTTGGGAAAGCATATGTCTGGAAAATAATGTATTCAGTTGATGGTCGCAAGCGACTTTAATGACCAAGAGCCAACAGGCCAGTAACACACCTTATAATTGGGATTCACTTCCGTCTTTAATTGCTAATCTCCCTTGTGCACTTTTCCCAAAACACTAATTTAGCGCTGTTTCAACGTTTGCCGGAGTGGTGGAATTGGTAGACAGCCTGGACTTAAAATGCGACCAAGAAGGTCTCGCTAATTATTGAACCCTATAATCATACTCAGGGTTCGCACAGAACGGGACCCGGATAGATTCAAGCCAGCTTTGTCATTCCGAGCGCGGACCGGGATTGATGATTAGAGTGTCCTCAATCGTGAATCCGCGAACTGAAGGAGTGTCGGACGGTATTATTATTTTGAGAATGCGCCCCGGCACCAAAGTTATTTCTTTTGTATATGTGGATTCATATCGAATATAAAGATTCACGGCATTTCGTCTGTAATGCAGAGTATCTATAGCATACCTGCGGATAAAGTTTAGAGTAATCGTTGTTGCACTATCGATGTCTGTTAAAGCTGGCAGGAAGCTAATTTCCGCCTCATATTTAACATATTGACTGGCAGCATCATCTACCGGAACACTGAACGATATGCTGATTGGTTTAATTGTATTTGCCAGACTCCTGCCGGCTCCGTGCTTGCTCCGCATCTTGCCTTCAAAATAACTTAGGCTGATCAACCTCAACTGACCAGGAGGACATATTGTCTCTCTGGCTGGCTGGGTGTCACTAATTGTTATTTGAAGAACTATCTCTCGGCCATCAGGAAGTAACCCCATGTCAAGATCAATAGCTTCGTTTAGCTTGACTGGCTGGTCGAGTGTCTTTCTGTTGCCGGACTCAATCACGCCGAGTTTAATTGTTCGCACTGTCAGAATCGTCCCAATCAGTCTCAGTTGAGAGGGCGAACCGCCAATAGTTAAGTGATAATAAAACTCCATCGCCGCAGCTGGAGCTGCAAATGGCCAAATAGAGTTACCGAATGTGCCGTGTCCTCCGGCATCAGACCAATAGAACACACCTGAAGTAACATCTCTAAATGAAATCATAGAACCGTACCTGGCACCTGCGTCAACCAAGCTGTCATCTATTTTATTCATTGCCTGCATCTCGATATAATACGGATTGGCCTGGATAGAAGCAGATAGTGACAATATTATAATAACTGCTTGCATCAAATGTTTCATGAATCACTCTCCTTGCTTATAGCTTAATTTTCATTGGCCAATTCTACGGCACTGACCGGTTCCAGCTTAATAATATCGATCTGCTCGATAACGATGAATGGCTCAATGTTGGACTCAACTCTTTCGGATTGTGTCGGGCTAAAATCCGTCAGCCAGCTGGCTACAAGCAGCAGTATCGCTGCTGCTACTGCCGGGAAGGGTAAGGCTATTTTTCGTCGCCACCACGGTGACGGTATTCTTAGGGGGTGTGCCATTGATTGAAAGGGGAGTGAGCGAATTAATCCCCTCAAGTTTATCGCGGATTCTTGAAATGTGCGACAGTTGGCACACTGAGCGATATGTACATCAAGCTTGTTTTGCTGCTCTGTGGTCAACGGTTCATCCAGACAGACTGAAATCAGTTTCTGGAATTCTTCACAGCTATTCATTTTAAGGTCCTTTCTTTCTCTTGAATTCGTTTGCGAATGCGATAGAGACGGATTCTGACATTTTCCTTTGAAAGGCTGAGCATCTCTGCAATATCACTTACGCTAAAGCCCTGATGTTCTCGAAGAAGTAACAGTTCTCTTTCGTCAGGTGGTAAGCTGGAAAGGATTCTGTCTACTATTAAGTTAATGTCAGGATTACTGTTAGTGGCCAGGTGGTCCTCAGATAGTCTATCAAGAGACTGAAGTGATATACGCCGCGACAGGTTGTAAACCAGATTGCGGGCAGTCACAAATAGCCAGCTGCGCACAGACCGCGAGATCTTGTTACTTTCCTTTTGAGCCATTAGACTCATGAAAGAATCCTGGACAATATCTTCACTTTTGGTCCGGTCACCGCATAGATATAGACAGAATGAAAAGAGGGCCGGACTGTGCCTATGGTATAGCCGCTCCATGGCAGAATTGTCTCCATGGCAAAAGGCCTGCCAATCCTGGAGATCAATTATCTCCATCTAATATCCTCATACATCAAAGAAACATAAAAATAGGAAATGTTACAAAATAATATGAATTTTCGAATAGGCTCATGACAGGCTATTTAGCTTTTTTACAAAAGGCTCTAATTTAGTGCCGTTTTGAGTTTTGCCTCAAGTAGTGGAATTGGTAGACACCAGGGACCTAAAACGCGACCAGCAATATTCGCTAAATAATTAACATCCGACACATTGAAATATCGGACAACCGCTGAGCCTGTTTTCTTTCAAATATTATTTTGGGCTAATTCGGATTAATTTGAACATAGAGTGGTCAGAAATTGCTTACGTATGAAAAGGGCACTCCAACATGCCACCAACTGGAGAGTGTTGTCATATCGTTTGTCTGTGACCTTTTATCAACATCAATCCTATCCCTATGTGAGACAAGAATCCTGCTAACAGCATGGCCTCATACGGCAGGTTAACAATCGCACCCAGCATTATTGCAAAGATTCGCACGTCCCTCTTGATGAGCTTTCCGAATAGACCACCTGGCGGATTCGACTGATAGCGAATCACAAACTCCTTCTTGGTATAACTTGCCATGATGAAGCCCGTCAGTGCGAATATCGCACCCAGCCATACGGCTGCATGAGGGTGAGCAAGCCAGTATCCAAAAGAGACACCGACCACTATTGCTGTGTCGGCATACCTGTCCAGAATTGTATCAAACCATCCACCGAACTTACTCGACTGGAATTTGAGCCTGGCAACCTCACCATCGCAGCCGTCAACGATTGAGGATAGCTGGATCACCAGACCGGCCAGCATCGTCCAGATATATCCGCCCAGACAGAACATAATTGCTCCAATGATGGCGACCGCAAAGCTTATCAGTGAGATTCCGTTGGGGCTGATAGGAGTACGGACAAGTATTTCAGAAATTCGGCGCGACAGGGGACGGTTCAGATAACGAGAAACGAAACCATCTTCGTCAGGTTTTGATAAACTCTGCAGCAAGGATCTTTTGGCGCTACCCAGGCTTTTCGGTGTGTCGACGTCGAACCAGAAGCGTTCGCCAATTGTGACGGCTCGGAATTCACGGCCCTTTATCAACTCAACGATCCCGGCTGAAAGGGAGTGTCGACCCATATCCTTGGCAACCTCCAGAGCATCAAACAGAGAGGGTTGACATAGGAAGATTCCAGTATCTACGGCATCGAAGGACGTCTTTTCTTTACCAATTCCGACAATAACATCTCGATTCAATATTACTTTGGTGGCGTCATCCAGATCAAACACACGCTCGGTGTGACGATCGACAGCAAGCCAGCAGTCTGTTGTATTTGTTCCTGCAGTAAGCAATAGTCGTAGAATTGCGGGATCGAAAAGGTGATCACACATCAAAAGAAAAAAGGAACTACTTATGTAAGGAGCTGCTGATAGAGCGGAGGATCCATTCCCCTCTCTCCAATTAGGGTTTTCTACCGGTTGGATCAAGACGGATAATCTCTGTTCGAGTGCACTCAAATAAGGGACTATTATGTGCGAGCGATATCCAATCACCACATAGAACTCCATGACCCCAACTTCCTTGCACGACAAAATGGCTCTTTCCAGAAGAGTCAGACCGAGCACCGGGGTAAGAGGCTTTGGGCTACCTCCATTCACTCCGTTCAGGCGGTTCCCCTCACCAGCGGCCAGTATCACAGCAGGTGGTACAGTCCCCATAAAGGTTGGCACTACTTTTTTAGCTGCTATATGCATACGGTATCGCCTTTCAATTGTTGAACAAGATCTGCGTGTAGTTCGGGTGAGCCACTGGCAATTATCGAAAAACGCTGCGTCAGAACTGTGATATCAGGAATTGGTTCTCCTTCCGGTCCGGATATGGTTCCTCCTGCCTCGGTCAGAATAAGAGAGGGGGCCAGGAAATTCTCAGGTGTAAGACGACCGCGTAGATCCAAATGCGCGTCGAGGGAACCCGAAGCTACTAACGTTATTGCTTCAGTAGCGCATCCTAAGGTGCGAACCCCCCGGGCATGGGAAAGAACATTGGCCAGGGGCTCTCTCACTGCAAAATGATTCATTTCGCAACTAATCATAGCACTGGTCAGAACGTTACATGTTCCGGCACGGATTTGCTTGCCATCGCAGAACGCACCGTTTCCGCGCACAGCAGTGCATATCTGCCCGGTAACCAGGTTGCCTACCAATGCGTATTGGACTGTTTCAACTGAGATTGGGCATGAATACGGAATTAATGCTACAGCCGCGCCGGCAGGCGCTATTCCACGCTCGAAGTTGTCCGAGCCGTCTACGGGATCCAATACTACCGTGAATTCCGGCTGCCCATTGCCAAACTCACGGGGTGAACCCTCTTCTGACAACAGCACAACCGGATATGGGAAATGCTCCTTGAGGTAATTGCAGGCCGCCTCATCGGCTGCGAGGTCAAACCACTTGACGGAATCCCCCTTGGCGTTACGTGCAGCTTTTACTGTAGAACCAACATCTCCGAAAGCCACAGCGCGCTGAATACTCCGAAAGATTGACTCAAGATGAGTCATAATTGAAATCGACGTATTCATAGCTATTATCCTCTCAGCTGTTTGACAGAGAAACAACTGCTTTCATCTCTCGGGTTTCCGTCTGTCCGGATTAAGATTTATTAAGGGCCGGTCACGCGCGGATGGTTCAGGAATAAAGGGACGTCCGAGTCTCTGTCCCTTATCCTTTCCAGTGGCAAGCAATTAACAACAATTGATCGCTCCTGTCAAGCGGTGTCCACAGAAAAGTCGTGCCGACAACCGCAAGCACACCAAACACTTGAGCGTCCGACCGATGAGAAAAGCCAGTGAAGTCGTTTAGACCGCAGTTGCCTGGTATAAATGAACGTCTCTTTGAGGAAAGGGAATTGATATGCCTTCATCATCGAACGTTAGTTTAACCTTTTCGAGCAGGTCGCACTTAACAGGCCAATAATCACTCGCCTTTACCCAGGGACGAACGAAGAAATCCACAGAACTTTCGCCAAGCTTCAGGACACCGATTTCGGGGGCCGGATCTTTGAGAATCCTGCCATCAGCTTTCACAATCCGCTCCAGAATACTCCTGGTCAGTTTCAGATCATCGTCGTAGCCTATGCTAAACTCGAGGTCGATGCGTCGAGTTTCTTTGGCGGAGTAGTTTGTTATGTTGTCGGCAGTGACCCGGCTATTGGGGACTATGATCTTGCGGTTGTCAAATGTTCTGAGAATAGTATTGAAGATGCGTATTTCTTCAACCACCCCGCTGGTTCCGCCGGCGTTGATGTAGTTTCCCACCTTGAACGGCTGAAACACTACCAGCATGATTCCTGAGGCTATGTTAGACAGAGAACTCTGAAGAGCAAAACCAACTGCCAGCCCGGCGGCACCAATCACAGCAATCAAGGGGGTCGTCTCCACCCCCAGAGCTCCCAAAGCCGCTATGACAGTAAAAACCAGAAGAGATATCCGGGTCAGGTTTTTCACAAAACCGGTTAAAGTGTAATCGGCTCTGCTTTTCTCCATTAGGCGTCCCACTAAATTTGCAAAAAAAGTTGCCAGCAGTCGTCCCAGAACGAAAATGACTAAAGCGCCTAAAATCTTCCAGCTGACCAAAGTGCCATAAACAGCGCCCCAGTCCATAAATTGCTCAAGAATGTTTTCCATTACTCACTCCTCTTCAATTATTATTAGTTAATAGTCTACATTTGTGCTTCTCCTGAGCATGCTCAAGAGCTCTTTAGAAACCAGCGGTAAGTATAGTCACAGTTTCTTGAGTTGAAAAGGAGTATTGGGGCTTGCTGGATGTTTATATGGATCGTATGAACTTGGCCCGACTGAACTCTAGTCAGTAATCGACTTGGCCGCTGTAGTTTTTCTTACGTCGAGCCATTTTCGGACATCTTTGATGGCCGGCGCGTATCCCCACGGTCCCTGATCGGCGACGAAGGCAATTTTCCCGTCGACGTCTACCACAAAGATGCGGTCCGGGAAGGCGCTGTAAGCTTCGTTCATACTGTTATCCATGTCATCGACGATTGTAGGAATAGACAGATTCTTATCATCAAGCAGATCTAAGGCTACAGCGCAGCGCTCTCCAAAAGTAGTGGCTGCGCTTATGCCTTTTTCCTCGGCGTAGGGCGCCGGGCGACGGCTGTCAATCGGGTGCGCCTCACGGATATATACCAGTCGGAACTCAGCGATGTCACCAAAATCCTTGTGCAACTGTTCCATTTCGCCAACATGGCGAAGAAAGGGCGGTCAGGTATAGCTTCCGAAAAAGAGAACGACCGGTTTCTCTCCTTTGAAGGAGGCCAGGGAAGTTTCGGACTTGCCGTCGTGAGATTTCAAAGTGAATGTTGGGGCAGTATCGCCGACTTTGGGGGCGTTGTCCTGTCCTTGTTTCTTCATATTATTTCCTCGACCACGCCATCTCTGAGCCTCGGCATCAGTCACCAAAGCTGCCGTAATGACCAAAATGATTGCAAACAGGGCAATTTTGCTATTCATACGTCGAATTCTCCATTTGTTGACTTCGTTTCAAAGCTTATACACTTTTTTAAGTTAGTCATTACATCAATACGGTCAAGATACTAACTTTCAAACTGGATTTGAATTATCAGTACAATTGATATTGCGAAATTTGAGTTAACTCTTTATCCTGCATCGTTTGCCGGAGTGGTGGAATTGGTAGACACCAGGGACTTAAAATCCCTTGCTTCCGAAAGGGGCGTGCCGGTTCAAGTCCGGCCTCCGGCATGAAAGGCCACCGTAGCTCAGTTGGTAGAGCAACTGATTCGTAATCAGTAGGTCAGCGGTTCGACTCCGCTCGGTGGCTGTTTTTTAGTCCTGAAGAACGCAATCTATAGCTCCGTCGAATTTAATTAGTATTAATAGTGAAAACTACTACCAAGGAAGGCTCGGACATTACTTCCGCACTAACTCTTGAGACTCCCAGCGAATCTCCACCATAATTAAGAAACTGGGCCGAGGCCTTGCCTTCAAAGTCAGTAAACGTCACCAATTCAAAATAATCACTACCTGCAACTGGTCTTTGGACAGCGCCTTTGCCGTATATCAATGAGAATCTGATGTTTTTATCGGGCAGGGGAGTCCCGTTTAGTTTTGCAAGTTTGACAACGATCGGCTGGGGCAAAGTACCGAGCCTTACGGTCGATTGATTATCACCAGAAACTTTTGTAAAAACCCAGGTGTCACCCGCCCCGGAACTGCTAATTTCGCTTTGTTTGGATTCACATCCTAATAGGCAGAATGCCAAGGCCAGTATCACGAACTTTAGTTTATAATTGCATTGTTGAATCATAGCACCACAGAATATGTCATTTTTAGCAATCAGCAAGTCCAATATGAGCATTTTTAGTCCAATAATTGATTTTTCCACCATTATTAGCTATCTTGGACATATATATTATTGTGATATGGAAACTTATGACTACTGATGAAAAAATAGGGGCCGCCACCCCAAAGTGGAACTATCCTGAGCATATTCTCTCTTTGCAACCGTCGGTAATTCGAGAAATTCTCAAATTAACCTCAAGGCCTGAGATAATATCGTTTGCAGGAGGTCTGCCCGATCCATCGTTATTTCCGCTGGATGAAATAGCCGAATCTACTAAACGAGCTCTGCAAGAATACAAAGGGGCAGCTGTTCAGTACACCTTGACACGGGGAATAACGCCTCTTCGGGAGCTTCTGGCAAAAAGAATAAGCGATAGAGGAGCCGCGACTGAGGTCGCTAATCTGCTGGTAACCTCGGGCGCGCAGCAGGCAGTCGATATGGTCACCCGCGTGCTGACCGAGCCGGGGGACACAGTGCTAACGGAATACCCGACCTATGTGGGAGCGCTACAGATTTTCGATTACAGGCAAATTAATGTAGTCTCGGCCGAAATGGATGAAAACGGCCTGATAACAGACCAGGCCGAAGAACAAATCATCAAGCACCAGCCGAAACTGATTTATACCGTGTCTACTTTTCAGAATCCAACCGGCATTTCTATGTCCGAAGAAAGACGCCTTAAATTAATTGAGCTGGGCCGGAAATATGGCATTCCTATTGTTGATGACACGCCCTACAACGAGCTCAGATTCACAGGCCAAAATATTCCCACATTGAAAGCTCTGGGCGGGGACGATGTTATAACAATTCATACGGTAGCCAAGATACTTGCTCCCGGTCTCAGACTCGGCTGGATTAACGCCAGAAAGGATTTCATTAACGTAATTGAAAAGATAAAACAGTCCGATGACCTGCATGCCGGTACTTTGAATCAGTATATATGCCATGATTTTTGTAAGAGGGGATTGCTTGAACCACACATTGAAAAAATAAAAAAACACTATGGCGCTAAGAGAAATCTGATGCTCTCAGAGATAGAAAAGCAGTTTCCGGCTGGAATCAAGTGGACCAGACCCGATGGCGGACTATTCCTCTGGGTAGAACTGCCAGAGCATCTATCGGCCAGGGAGCTGCTTGAAAGAGCTCTAAAAAAGAATGTGGCATTCGTGTATGGCCAGCCGTTTTACCCGGATGGCTCGGTCACCAACACTTTCAGACTAAATTTTGCCACCGCTACCCATGAGAGAATTGTAGAAGGAATTTCTCGGCTGGGCAGTCTCTTAACAGAGGTAATTTGAAATGAAGTTTTATTGGTACAGCTGGTGGCTAAGAGATAAAGAGGATGGTTTTCCGGTATAATGACCCTGCTGATACGCACAATTTTTGGTCTGCCGGACGGCAGGCCTTTTTTATTGAAGTAAAGTGTCAGGAAAGTTAACTAGAGCAATATATGCAGATTAAGTTCTACAAATATCAGGCCCTGTCTAATGATTTCATTCTAGTAGACAGCAGCCAGAGCAAAATTTCTAAGCAGTCGCTTTCAAATACTGTCCGACAAATTTGCCACCGCAACCGGGGTGTAGGCGCCGATGGCCTGTTATACCTGAGTAAAGCAAAAAACGACACGGTCGCGGTCGATGTATATAACGCTGATGGCGGCTGGGCCGAAAAATCGGGCAATGGTCTTCGTATAGCAGGATTGCACCTGCACAGACGAAATCCCAAGAAGCGAAACTTTGTTATCAGCATGGGTGGAACAGAAAGCAGAGTAACGCTTATCAGTAAAGCAAAACGCGAAGCAATGCTAACTACCGAAATCGGCAGACCAAGCTTTGAAACATCGGAGATTCCGGTCAAATCCAAATCGCAATTCATGATAAACTCAACATTAGACCTTGATGGCATAGAATTTCCTGTAACCTGCTTATCGCTTGGCAATCCTCATGCAGTTTTGTTTGTAGATAACTTCGATTTTGACTGGCAGCAAATCGGGGCCGATATAGAAAATCACGAACTGTTTCCGAATGGCATTAATGTAGAGTTTGTCAAAGTTATCTCTTCTAAGAAACTGCAAGTAACTGACTGGGAAAGAGGCACCGGCCCAACTGGCTCATCGGGGACAGGCGCTGCAGCGGCGGTAGCGGCCTCAGTTATGCTGGGAGTAGCAGGACGCAAATGTAAAGTCGTTTTTGAAATGGGGCAAATAGATGTGAACTGGAGAGAATCTGACGATATCATTGAAATAAGCGGACCTGTCGAATTTATCTGTGAAGGAACATTTGAGTCATAATGATTAGTTTTAAGAAAGCCCGGGAATTAAGCAGCCGGGGGAATGTTGTGCCGGTATTTGAAAAGATTCCGGCAGACTTAGATACACCTGTTTCAGCTTTTATTAAACTTGCTGCTGATAAGAAAGAAAGTTTCCTTTTGGAATCTATTGAAGGCGGCGAGAAACTCGCCCGTTATTCATTCTTAGGATTCGACCCATACCTTGTAGTAGAAAGCTCCGGCGACAACCTCACCGTTCGCAGCGGCAGAAACACTCAAAACGTGACCGAAAAACCAATATCGTTTATTAGAAATCTTTTCAAGGAGTATCGCCCGGTAAAAGTGCAGGGTCTGCCGCGTTTCACCGGCGGCGGAGTCGGCTACTTCGCCTATGACACAATCCGCTGGGTTGAGAAGATACCTGATAATAATCAGGACACAATTGGCCTGCCCGATATGAGACTGTCTCTTTACAGCCGGATAATCGCATTTGACCACCTTAAACAGGAAATACTCATAATCGCAAATTTGGTAACAGGCGATTCCCAAAAAACACTCAAGCAGCAATATAACGATGCCACCAGATGGATCAGACAATCTGTCAAAAAGCTAACCATGCCGCTGCCTGTTCACGCCAGAAGAAGCGACAATCATAAGTCTGGCAAAGTCATCGCTCATACATCTAAGCGGACATTTGAAAACATTGTCCGTAAAGCAAAGCACTATATTAAAGAGGGTGACGTCTATCAGGTTGTGCTTTCGCAAAGATGGGAAATCAAATCTAACTGTTCGGCGCTAAATGTTTATCGCCGCCTGAGACGGATAAATCCTTCTCCTTACATGTTCCTTTTGAATTTTGGAAACAACGCGGTAGTTGGTTCTTCGCCAGAGATGATGGTCCGCATTGAAAAAGATATCATTGAAACCAGGCCGATAGCCGGTACCAGACCAAGAGGCAAAAACGAAGCGGAAGATGCCAAATTGATTGCAGATTTGCTGGCTGATAAGAAGGAATTGTCCGAGCATACAATGTTGTTGGATCTTGGCAGAAACGATGTTGGCCGGGTCAGCAAGACTGCTACTGTTAAAGTAAAAGATAATATGATTATTGAAAAATATTCGCACGTGATTCATATTGTCAGTTCAGTCGTAGGAGAGATAAACAAAAAACACAAACCGATAGACGGACACTTCGCCTGTTTTCCGGCCGGTACAGTTTCCGGAGCGCCAAAAATTCGCGCCATGCAAATTATCGATGAGCTCGAAACAGAGCGCCGCGGTATTTACGCCGGTTCAATCGCCTATCTGGACTTTTGGGGGAACCTTGATTCCTGCATAGCTATTCGCACTTTGGTTAAAAAAGATAACAAATATTACATACAGGCCGGAGCTGGTATTGTGGCCGATTCCAAACCGTCCCGTGAGTTCAAGGAAACTGAGTCCAAAGCTCGCGCGGCTATACAAGCCGTGACAGGGGAGAATTAAATTTTGCTTCTGCTTTTAGATAATTATGATTCCTTCACCTATAATCTGGTTCAGTATCTTAGCGAACTGGGGGCCGATATCAGAGTATTTAGAAACGATGAGATTACTATTTCAAAAATTAAAAAACTTAAACCAAAATCGATCGTACTCTCACCCGGCCCGGGCAGACCAGAAAACGCCGGTATCATGAATGATCTGGTAAAACAACTGACTGGCTCCGTTCCTATTCTCGGGGTTTGCCTGGGCCATCAGTCTATTGCTCAGGTTAACGGGGCCACAATCGGCTACGCCCCGGTACTTATGCACGGTAAGACATCCGAAATTTCACATAATAATTCTACTTTGTTTAAGCAGGTGCCGTCACCGTTTACCGCCACCCGCTATCATTCACTGGTAGTTGAACGCGACACTATTCCAAAAAGTTTAAAAATTACAGCCTGGACTGATAAAACAGTCATGGCTGTCGAAAATAAAGAGAAGAAGCTTTATGGAGTGCAGTTTCATCCGGAATCGATACTGACTGCGCAAGGCAAAAACATATTAAACAATTTTCTAAAAAGCGTATAGCTATGCAAGAGTTTATCAAAAGAGTAGTTTCAAAAGAAAACCTTTTTCAGGAGGAAGCATCCAAAGTAATGGAAATCATGATGCAGGGTGAAGCTACTCCGGCGCAGATAGCAGGTTTTTTGGTGGCGCTAAAATTGAAAGGGGAGACCGCCGAAGAAGTAGCCGGTTTTGCCAAAACGATGCGCAAGCATTCGGTTAAGATTGAAATCGATGACAAGAACGCTGTCGATGGCTGCGGCACAGGCGGTGATGGCTCGAACTCTTTCAATATTTCAACTGCAGCGGCAATAGTAGCTTCGGCTGCCAGCGTCACTGTAGCCAAGCATGGCAACCGCTCGGTAAGCTCAGCCTGCGGCTCGGCAGATATTTTAGAAGCCAGCGGCGCCAAAATCGACCCCGGTATAAGCGTGGTCGAGAAAACCATAAATGAACTGCAGTTTGGTTTCATGTTTGCGCCCCGTTTTCATCCGGCCATGAAATATGCCGCCGCACCACGAAAAGAGCTGGGAGTAAGAACCGTATTTAATATCCTGGGACCAATGACAAACCCGGCCGGAGTCAAAAGACAGGTCATTGGTGTTTACGATCAATTCCTGATGAAGCTGGTAGCCGAAGTAATGAAACTCTTAGAATCAGAACACGTACTGGTCGTACACTCGCGCGACGGTATGGACGAATTCTCTGTTTGTGCACCAACCGATTTCCTGGAACTAAAAGACGGCGAAATAAACAGCAGAACCATTACCCCACTTGAAGTAGGACTCACTACCTATCCCTCGGAATCCTTAGCGGGCGGAGATGCCGGTCATAATCTCACAATACTAAACGATATCCTTGAGGGTGAGGACACCAGCTATCGCGAGGCGGTATTGTTTAATGCCGGGGCGCTGATTTATGTGGCGGGCAAAGCTGATTCAATCTGGGATGGTGTTTCAGCAGCCCGGGACGCTATCGACTGGGGAGCGGCTAAGCAAAAATTCCAAAGCTGGATAAAGGCCACAAAACAAATACCTTGATATTTATCATGAATCATACAACCGAAAAAATAGAAGTTACTGAAAAGAATAAAAATTTCTGGCAGCGCAGCCGTGGTGGAGTCGGTTCATATCTGGCTACTCTCAGGATGTTTTCCCGTAACGCCAGACTCTATCTGATTGGTTCCTTCTTGATGGGAGTTAATTTTCATGTTTTTCAGCTGCTATTAAATCTCTATCTCAAGGAGTTAGGTTTTGTTGAAAGTCAGATAGGTCTGGTAATCTCGGCCAGAGCTCTTGGTGCAGCATTACTGGCTATTCCGGTCGCAATGGTTCTCAGCCGGGTTAGGCTCAAGCCACTCTTGTTAACAGGCTGTATAATGATGGCTGCTTTCAGTTATTTTATTACAACTATGGATGAACTCATTTTACTTATGGGCTTTTCTCTTTTGACCGGAATGTCGTTTGCGTTTTTTCGTGTAGCCAGCGGTCCCTTCTATATGAGGAACTCTACTCCGGCTGAGAGAACCCACCTGTTTTCGCTTTCGTTTGGAATGATGCTGCTGGCAGGTATGGTCGGTTCCTTGTTCTCAGGAACACTTGTAATTATGCTGACAGACTTTACTGGCGATATCGTATCGGGCTATCGCTATACGTTATATTTGGGAATAGTAGCCAGCATCCTGGCTTTGATTCCCTTTTCGATGGTCAAAGCGAATCCTCCCTCGACTGAGGAAAGCAAAATTTCATTCAATCTGAATCAAATCAGAAGCAGAGGCGGCTTTTATTTTAAGATTACCGTTGCAAATTTTATAGTGGGGCTTGGCGCCGGACTTATTATTCCATTTCTAAATCTCTATTTCCGAGATAGATTTGGTCAGCCTCCTGACCGCATTACTTTCTTTTATTTCCTGGCCCATCTGGTTATGTTGGTCGGAATTATGATCGGACCGATTATGGCCAAGAAAATAGGGCTGGTCAGAGCGGTAGTAACCGCACAGCTGTCTTCGATTCCCTTTATGTTAATTCTTTCTTATAGCGATTTTCTACCGCTGGTTCTGCTGGCCTTTGTATTAAGAGCCGGGCTTATGAATATTGGCGTGCCGATAATTACTAACCTTGCCATGGAGCTGTCTGAGAAGTCTGAACAGGGACTGGTCAGCGCTCTTTTAATTGTGGCCTGGACCTCGGCCTTGATGATATCGTCAGCATTGGGGGGAGTGCTCATTGAGAATTTTGGATATACTGTTACTATCAATATTACTATTATGATTTATCTCGTTGCGACTTTAATATTCTACTCACTATTTAAAAATGCAGAGACCAGGCAGAACGGAAAAAAACCCTGGACTCTGGTGCGCGAGGTAATCAATTGACTAATATACTTCAAGAAATAGCAGCACACAAAAGAAGCGAAGTTGCCCAGCTAAAAACGGAACTTACTTTAAGCGAGATTGAGAACCAGCTTGAGACAGATGACCGTCTCGATTTCGGAGCTGCTCTTTTAAGATCCGATAGAGTTAATATTATTGCTGAGATAAAAAAAGCATCACCTTCCAGAGGCGTCTTGATAGAAGATTTTGATATTGAAAAGCTGGCCGCCTCTTATAGAGATGGAGGTGCGGCAGCGCTGTCTGTTCTGGCCGACAAGAAATATTTTCAGGGATCGCCTGAGTATGTTGCAACTGCTAAGTCTGTATCAAGACTTCCTGTACTTTACAAAGAGTTCATAGTAGACGAATTTCAGATTCCTTATGCCAGGCTCAAAAAAGCCGACTCCATACTGCTGATTGTGAGTATTCTAAAAGATGATGAAATTAAGAGCATGATTAAGCTTGCAGAAAAGTGTTGTCTCGATGTTATCGTTGAGGTTCACGATAGCTCCGAAGCCAAAATTGCTATTGACTGCGGCGCCCAAATAATCGGAGTCAACAACCGCAACCTCAAAAATTTTTCTGTTTCTCTGAAAACCTCCGAATCAATGAGCGCTATAATTCCTGATGATATCATAAAAATTGCAGAGTCAGGAATATTTGAACCGGCCGATATCAGACACTTAAAAGAATTCGGGTATAACTGCTTTTTAATCGGTGAAGCCCTGATAAAATCAACCGACCCGGTAAACCTTTTGAGGTCCCTGGTATCTGCATGAAGCATTTTCAAATAAAAGTCTGCGGCATAACCCGTGCTGGAGATGCTCTGTTAGCAGCCAGACTCGGAGCCGATATGCTTGGCTTCATATTTTATAAGAAATCGCCAAGATATATTTCAGCTACTGCTGCAAAAAGCGTCATTGAGAAGATTCCCGCTACCATCGACCGGGTTGGTGTTTTTGTAGATGCCGATTTAGACACACTGCTTAAGACAGCCGGCCGTCTCAAGCTCGACTACGTTCAGCTGCATGGAAAAACTACTAATTCTATGATTAAGAAACTTAAAACGTCAGGACTCAAAGTAATCCAAGCCTTTCATATTGAGAGCAAATCAGACTATAAGAAAGCCGCAGCCAGCATTGCTGATATTTTACAACTGGATAACTCGTTCACGGATAAGCCGGGAGGAACCGGCCAGAAATTTGACTGGAATATCAGACCAAAGTCAATAATCCCAAATCTTATGCTGTCGGGTGGTATCTCTGCCGACAATATTTTAGAGGGTATAAGAATGTTCAGCCCCATTATAGTAGATGTTAACTCAGGAGTCGAAATTTCTCCAGGAAAAAAATCAGAAAAAAAGCTAAAGCAGTTCTTTAGTATATGTGATAGAATCAGATATGGCACAAAGAGTTAAAAGAGGCCCTGACAGCAAAGGCAGGTTCGGTCCCTATGGCGGACAGTATGTTCCAGAGACAGTAATGTACGCTCTGGCCGAACTTGAGATGTCATACCGAAAGCTCAAGAAAGACAAGTCATTTCTGGCCGAACTGCGAGGCTACCTATCGGATTATGTCGGCCGCCCCAGCCCCCTCTATTTTGCTGAGAGGTTTACGGCATATCTCAAAGGTCCCAAAGTTTATTTCAAACGTGAGGACTTAAACCATACCGGCGCCCACAAAATCAATAATACGGTCGGACAGATTCTCCTGGCCAAGCACATGGGCAAAAAACGGATAATTGCCGAAACCGGCGCCGGACAACACGGCCTGGCCACTGCCACAGTTTGTGCCCGTTTTGGAATGGAGTGCATCATTTATATGGGAGCCGTGGATATAAAGAGGCAGGCATCCAATGTCGAGAAAATGAAACTTTTGGGAGCTAAAGTTGTCACGGTAGAGTCAGGCTCGAAAACACTAAAAGATGCCACCAGCCAGGCTATGCGCGACTGGGTTACAAATATCCGCTCGACGTTTTACATTATAGGCTCGGTAGTCGGGCCGCATCCATATCCGATGTTGGTGCGCGATTTTCAGTCAATAATCGGCAAAGAAACCAAACGACAGTGCCAGAAGAAATTTCGCAGACTCCCGGATGCTATCATAGCCTGCGTGGGGGGAGGCTCCAATGCTATTGGCATCTTTGACTCTTTCATAAACGAAAAATCGGTAAAACTGATCGGGGTAGAAGCAGCCGGACATGGACTCAATTCCGGCCAGCATGCCGCCACTCTGTCCAAAGGAAAACCGGGAGTTCTCCACGGCTCTTACAGTTACCTGGTATATGACAACGACGGCCAGATAATACTGCCGCATTCTATATCCGCCGGACTTGATTACCCGGGAGTCGGGCCGGAACATTCAGCCTTGAGTGATACGGGACAGGTGAAATATTTTAGCGCTACCGATAAACAGGCGCTGGCGGCCTTTGAACTAGTTTCGAAACTCGAAGGAATAATTCCAGCGCTTGAGACATCGCATGCTCTGGCCTATTTAATTGCTCACAAGAAAGAGTTCAAAGCCAGGCAAAACGTGGTCGTCTGCCTTTCCGGACGAGGTGACAAAGATATGCCAATCTTTTTTGAGAAAGAGAAGGCCTAAAAGTTGAACCGCATTCGTACATACCTAAATCAGATCAAAAAGCAGAAGCTGCTGATTCCGTTTATAACGGCTGGTTATCCCGACAGCAGCACAACTTTGAATCTTATCAAAGCGGCCATAGATTCAGGCTGCGATATGATTGAGATAGGCTTTCCGTTTTCTGATCCGCTGGCCGACGGAGCGGAAGTTCAGTTTTCTTCCTATCATGCTCTAAAAAACGGTATGACTCTTGCCAGGACTCTGCGAATTGCGGAGCAAGTCAGAAAAACCAGCGATGTTCCACTTATCTTGATGGGCTACTACAATCCTGTTTTAAGCTACGGCGAAAACCAATTCATGAAAGATGCAACGGCTGCAGGTGTCGACGGCCTGATAATTCCGGACCTGCCCGTATCTGAAGCTTCAGATTATATGCGAAATGCGATAAAACATGACATCTCTACCATATTCTTAGCAGCCCCGACCACAGACAAAAATAGCCTGAAGCAAATAGATAAGAGCTGCTCAGATTTTGTCTACGCTGTCACAGTAACCGGCGTAACCGGGGGCGGCAAGGTTTTTGGAAGAGATACCGATAACTACTTGAAAGAGCTGGGCCAAGCGCTAAATAAGAAATTTGTGGCAGGATTTGGGATTTCGTCGCCAGAAACAGCCAGACGGTTTTGTAAATACAGTGACGGCGTTGTCATCGGTTCAAAATTGATTTCGCTGATACGAAGTGCCAAAAGCAAATCGCAAGGCGTAAGAGATGCAGCCAGATTTTTGAGTTCAGTTCGCAGGGCAATTTAATGGCCAAAAAAGATTTAAAAGACTTCAGAGAAGAAATTAATTCTATAGATATCGAACTGTTGTTCCTTTTTAACAGAAGAGCCAATCTGGTTATAGATCTTGCTCTAATTAAAAAGAGTCAAGGGAAGAAACTGTTCGACCCGGAGCGTGAAAGAGATATTTTCGTATCGCTGACTGAAAAGAATCCCGGACCGTTAACACCAGACGCTGTAGTACGACTATTTGAGCGGATAATAGATGAATCGCGCCGGTTGGAACGAACCCAAGTTTACAACAAGAAAGAGAAGTAAAGAGCTGCCATGGTTATCGTAATGGAAAATACCGCCACCAAAGAGCAGATTGAACTGGTCTGTCAGAAACTGATTGATCACGGTTTTGATATCCATCGCTCGACCGGCAGCAACCGCACAGTTCTGGGAGTAGTTGGGGACACTCAGCAAGCCGACACCAGAGACTACGAAGTTATGGACGGCGTTCACGAAGTGCTACGTGTAACCGAGCCATACAAACTTGCCGGTCGAACATTTGGTCCGGAAAACTCAATAGTCAAAGTAAAAGATGTTGAATTTGGCGGCAGCAAAATCGTCCTGATGGCCGGTCCCTGCTCAATTGAATCGCGGGACCAGATAAAGAAAATCGGCGGCCTCTTAAGTCCGCTTTCAACAAGAATTCTCAGAGGCGGAGCCTATAAGCCCCGCTCTTCTCCCTATTCCTTTCAAGGACTGGGAGAAGAGGGCTTGAAATACCTTCGTGAAGCCGGCGACACTCACAATATGGCAGTAGTTTCAGAAGTAATGGACCGGGCAGATATTCTACCAGCCTTAAAGTACGTTGACATCATACAGGTCGGCGCCCGCAATATGCAAAATTTCGCATTGTTAAAAGAACTTGGCAAAGTAGACAAACCTATTCTTCTCAAACGCGGCATGTCGGCAACATTGCAGGAGCTTCTAATGGCTGCCGAATATATCCTGTCAGGCGGCAACCATGAAGTGATCCTCTGTGAAAGAGGAATCCGCACGTTTGAGAACTATACCCGCAACACTATGGACATCTCGGCTATTCCGATATTGAAAACTTTGACCCATCTGCCGGTTGTGGCAGATCCTTCACATGGTACCGGCATTCGAAAACAGGTCGCTCCCATGGCCAGAGCTGCTGTTGCCGCCGGAGCCGACGGCCTTCTGATTGAGGCCCACTACGACCCCGAAATTGCCTTCTCAGACGGCGCCCAGACTCTTTATATTGAGCAGTATGAAAAACTGGTTGAGGAGCTGAAAATAGTGGCCTCGGCTGTCGGACGCTCTATCTAGTTTTATTGCGATTGCTCCAAGCTTTATCCTTAAGCCTTAAAACTTGTAGATTTGGCCAGAGCTCAGTAGTATTATAGTCTTAAGGAATTTTAGATTTAAATGGCAAAAGATAAGTTCAAAATTAGTTTCTGTGAGGCGACTGCTGCTGCTTTCAAATCCTTGTATGCAGACAAGTATGAAGATATCGGCAACGTTCAGATTTTCAGTTCAGAATTTATATATGATAACCTGGAAAAACCAAAAGACCCGTCAATGGGCAGGTTCGCCCTGCCAGTATTTCGGTTTGGGAAACTCTTAGAAGATAAGCCGCCCAGCATCGCAGCCAAAGTAGCGCCTGAGTCAAACAAGTTTTTAGGTAGATCGCAAAACGGTCCAGCTATTGTCAAAATTGAAGCTGCCGGCGGATTTTTAAACGCCAGACCAAACGCAGAACTAGCCGCCAGTTCAACCATTGAAGCAGTACTTACGGCTGGCAAAGACTACGGAAACAGCACTGTCGGACAGCAGCGTAAAATTCTAATAGAATATTCATCGCCGAATATAGCCAAGCCATTCGGAGTAGGGCACCTTCGTTCAACCATGATAGGCAACTCGCTTCGTAAAATTTTCAAAGCGCTCGACTATGATACCATGGGTATCAATTTTCTAGGCGACTGGGGCACACAGTTCGGCAAAATGATTGTCGCTTACCGTAAATGGGGCGACGAAAATACTTTAAAAAATAATTCAGTTCAAAATCTGCTTGAACTTTATATAAAGTTTCATGAAACGGCTAAAGAAGATAGCAGTCTTGATGATGACGCGCGTGAGGTATTCAAAAAACTTGAGCAGGGCGAAAAGTCCGAAGTAGAGCTATGGGAGAAGTTCAAGAGCATATCGCTGACAGAATTCGACCGCATTTATAAAATGCTGGGAGTTCAATTTGACTGGATAACCAGTGAGTCATTCTTAAACGACAAGATGACTGCTGCCATTGAGTCTCTAGAAAAAGCAGGACTTACTTCCATATCCGAAGGCGCCTTGATCGTTGATATCGACGACCCGCAGCTGCCACCGGTACTACTGCGCAAAGCCGATGGCGCCACATTATACGCTACCCGTGATGTTGCCGGCTTGTTCTATCGCTGGCAGGAGTACAAATTTTACCAGTCGCTATATGTAGTCGGCTCGGCCCAGTCTGACTATTTTAAGCAACTTTTTAAACTCATAGAGCTAAAGGAAAAGGCCGAGTCGCTGAGTGACGACGACAGCATGAGCGGTAAGGTCAGGCATATAGAATTCGGCTGGGTAAAGTTTGGTGATAAAGCTATGTCAACCAGACGGGGCAACATTGTAATTCTTGAGGATGTCATAAACAAAGCTGCTGAGCTTGCTAAAAAGCGAATCAAAGAAAAGAACCCCAACCTCAAAACTATTGAAGAAACATCGCGAATTATAGGCACCGGTGCCGTAATATTTTCACAGCTATCGGTACGTCGTCAGAAAGATGTACGATTTGATTGGGACCAGGTGCTTAACTTCGAGGGAGAGACCGGGCCATACCTTCAATACACGCATGCCAGACTCTGTTCGCTTTTGAGAAATTATGACGGCAATGTTTCATCTGACATAGACTTTGCTCTTCTGGCAGGCAACGAAGAATCCCGTGTGATTGATTTGCTTGCGGATTTTCCGGAAACGATAGAAGACGCTGCCCGCGACTATGATCCGTTTTATATTGCTGCCATGCTTTTAAAACTTGCCGGTGCCTTTAATAGGTTTTATCAGCGAAAAAATGCACAAGGGAAAATTGACAGAATCTTATCAGATGACAAAGAACTATCAGCCGCGCGGATAGCACTAGTAAAATCAGTTCAGCTGGTAATAAACAAAGGTCTCTACCTGTTAGGGTTAGAGGCGCCCCAAGAGATGTAGCATGTCGACTAGACCTGTCAAGAAAATAACGATTTGCGGATTCGGATTAATCGGCGGCTGCATGGTCCTCGATTTTCTAAGAGGAGCAGGTAAAGTTCAGATAACCGCCTTTGATAAGCCTGCCGTTTTAAAGCGACTTAAAAAGAACCGCAAGTTTCCTGTCAAAACAGAGCCAATTCTACGAAAAGCAGTAGCTGGCTCAGATATTATTATTCTTTCGGCTCCTCATAAAGCAAATGAGGCCAACCTGAAGCGTCTCTCCAAAATCAATACCCTGACAGATACTCTAATAATTGATACCGGCGCCGTAAAACTGCCCATTCTAAAGCTGTCTTTAAAACTTAGCTTTCCCAATGGCACCCAATTTTTGCCGAGTCATCCGATGGCCGGCCGGGAAAAAGCAGGATTTGAGAATTCTGGCTCAGGCCTGTTTGAAAATCATTGCTGGTTTATTGATGAATCGGTCAGACTAAGCCGGGAAAACAGAGCCAGGCTTGACTGGATGGTCAATAAACTGCGAATAAAACCTACCTTCATTAAGGCCGGCGTTCATGACCAGCTGATGGCCGAAATTTCGCACCTGCCACAATTGATTTCTACTATATTGGGGGGGCAGGTTGCAACTGAGCTGGTTCCGCTGGCCGGTCCCGGACTTCGCTCAATGCTCCGCCTCTCAGGTTCGCCATATTCTGTTTGGTCGGAAATTATAGACCAAAACAGGCCGGAAATAATTAAATCACTTGAAAATTTCAGAAATAACCTTAATAAGGTAATTGGAATAGTTAAGTCAAAAGACTCGCTCGCCAACATATTTAAGGCATCCGCCAGGAGCTATGAATGCTTATAGTAATGGAGGCAAACGCCACCAGCCAGATGGTGGAAAACGTTTGTACTGAAATAGAAAAAATGGGGCTCAAAGCCCATGCCATGCCGGGCGCTCAGCGCACTGCCATCGGAGTCACCGGCAATAAGGCTCAAGTAGATTCCGACCGCATCCTGGCCCAGGCTGGCGTTAAAGAGATAATTCATGTAACCAAGCCTTACAAGCTGGTTAGCAGGGAGTTCTATCCTGAGAACTCTGTGATTGAGATATCCAGCGATGTCAAAATCGGCGGCGATAAAATAGTCATAATGGCGGGGCCCTGCTCGGTCGAAAGCCGTGACCAGTGCCTGCGAATTGCCGAAAGGGTTGCCAAAGCCGGCGCCAAAATATTTCGTGCCGGTGCCTATAAACCGAGAACTTCACCTTACTCCTTTCAGGGCCTGAAAGAAGAGGGCCTGAAAATTCTTGCCGAAGTAAGAAAGCAGCACAATCTCCTGATAGTAACCGAAGCGATTGATACAGAAACTCTCGGACTGGTTGCTGAATATACGGATATAATCCAGATTGGCGCCCGCAACATGCAGAACTATTCGCTATTGAAGAAAGCCGGTCAGCAGCCTAAACCGGTTCTGCTCAAGCGGGGCATGTCGGCCACATTGGATGAACTCCTGATGGCTGCCGAGTATATCTTAAATGAAGGTAACCGAAAAGTAATTCTGTGTGAAAGAGGAGTGCGGACTTTTGCTGACCATACCCGCAACACCCTTGACCTTTCGGCCATTCCGTTTGTAAAAAGAATGAGTCACCTGCCGATTATTGCCGACCCCAGTCACGGTACAGGCCGACGCGACAAAGTCTTGCCGCTGTCCAGGGCCTCACTGGCAGTAGGTGCCGATGGGCTGCTGATAGAGGTCCACCATGACCCGGCCAATGCCTTATCCGATGGTCAGCAGTCGATAACACCTGACACTTTTGATTTACTTACCAAAGAGATGCAGGCAATTGCTTCTGTCATGGGGCGTAGCTGCTGATGAAGCGACAGCTCAAACGATCCAAAAAAGTGAAAGGAATTATCACCGTACCGGGTGATAAGTCTATCGCCCAGAGAGCGGCTCTTTTTTCAATTTTATCGAGCGGCCCTATTACTGTTACTAATTTTCCAGATGGCGCAGACTGTCAAAATTCTCTCAATGCAGCGGAGCAACTTGGTGTAAAAATAGAGCAAGTTGAGGGGAGACTAAAACTCAGGCCGCCTGAAAATAACACTCTGCCCAGGCAAGCGACAGTCGACTGCGGTAATTCCGGCACCACCGCCAGACTTTTATCAGGCATTGCGGCGGGATCAAATATCGAGCTGACTCTTATCGGTGATGAATCACTCAGCCTGAGACCAATGAAAAGAGTTATTGAACCTCTTACAGAAATGGGAGCAGAGTTTTTTTGTGAAAATGGAAGTTTACCCTTAAAAATCAGAGGCAAGAAACTGCTGCCCTTTGAGTATAAACTTCCGGTGGCTTCTGCGCAGGTAAAGTCGGCGCTGCTTCTGGCCGGCCTGGCTTCGCACTGCTCGGTTGTCATACGCGAAGACAGTTTCACCCGCGACCATACCGAAAGAATGCTGGCCGAAATTGGAGAAGGAATAGAAACCAGAAAAATCAAAGCGGTTCCTGTAGAACACCCGGATGACCCGCGCAAAAAGAAAATGGTAATGCCTGAGCCGTTCAAATATGAGGCCAAACTCTCCGCCCAGGCAGCAGTTAAAGGCGGCGAAATAAATATTCCCGGAGATATTTCAACAGCTTCGTTTTTTATGACGGCGGCTGCTATAACACAGGGGACGGTGACTATCAAAAACGTCGGCCTTAATCCTACCCGGACTGCCTTTATAGACCACCTGAAAATAATTGGCTGCGAAGTTAAAATTTCTGACAAAGAAACCATATCGGGCGAGCCAAGGGGAACCGTCACAGTAACTGGTTTAAAGCTAAAACCCAGAAAAATATCCGGTGATACGACTGTCGGATTAATTGATGAAATCCCACTGGTAGCGATTTTAGCTTCTTTTACCGAGGGAACAACGGTAATTCGTGATGCCGCTGAGTTAAAAGTTAAAGAATCTAACAGGCTGGAAGCTATCCACCACAACCTGAATCTCACCGGAGCAAAGTGCGGGCTGCTCGATGACGGACTGGCTATTCAAGGCGGCCGTGAATTATCCGGTGCCGACTTTGTTGGTTTCGGAGACCATCGCATCGTCATGGCATTTTCAATAACGGCTTTGTCGCTGGCTGGTCCTTCGACAATCGATGATGATTCCCCGGCAGCTGTTTCCTGCCCCGGGTTTTATGACATTCTGGAGTCGATTATAAGATGAGCGAGTTCTATAAATTTGGTCTGATTGGTCAAAATGTAGCTTACTCAAAATCTGCCGATATTTTCAAAGCGATTTTTGAATTGAAAGGTTTGGACGGTTCTTTTGAGAATTTTGATCTGGACTCAGAAAATAACTTTGATGAAAAATTCAAGTCTTTGATGACAAAAAAAATTTGCGGGCTGTCCGTTACCATACCTCATAAGAAGCGCGTGATTCCGCTCTTAAATGACATTTCAGCTGTGGCCGATGCTCTCGAAGCTGTAAACTCAATTTCTGTAGAAAACGGCCTGCTTCATGGTCATAATACCGACGTTTTTGGCTTTTCACTGCCCCTGAGAACGTTTACAGAAAAGCTCAAACACGGCCGGGCTATGATACTTGGCTGTGGCGGAAGCGCCCGGGCGGTTGTTTATAGTCTCTACATAGATTACGAAATCTCTGAGTTCAACATTATCGGCCGGTCAATTGATAAGCTGCAACAATTTAAAACATCTATGAAAGAGATTCTCAAAAACTCTAATATCGAAACTTCTTCTATTACTGATTGTGCTGATGCACTATCTAAAGATTTTAGCATTGTTGTCAATTGTACGCCGCTGGGCGGCTGGAACCACCAAGATATTTTGCCATTTCCTGAAAACTTTAATTGGGACAATACCCGCATTTATTATGACCTGAACTATAATCAAGCCAATCTCGCAATCAGGCAGGCACTGGATAATAATGTCATAGCATTCGATGGTTCCCAAATGTTAGTAGGTCAGGCTATACGTTCGTTTGACATCTGGACAGGACAAACTGTAGAAATTGACGCGGTTTACAACAAAGTTTTTGACAGAGCCAAACAAACTGTCTAATAATAGCAGCAGTTTTTATGAAACTCAAATCCAGCATATTTCTGATCGGTTTTTCCGGCAGCGGCAAATCTACGGTCGGTAAATTACTTGCTAAAAAACTTACCTGCAGTTTTGTTGATATTGATAAACTTATCGAAAGCAAGTCTCGCAAAACAATCCCAAATATCTTTAAGACCGATGGAGAGAAAGCGTTCCGCAAATTAGAGTCTGCCGCTATTAAAAACCTCATTGCCGAAAAAGCGAAAGCGAAACCAAAAGTAATAGCTTTGGGAGGGGGAGCTTTTGAAAACAGAGCCACCCGACTGCTTACTACGGAAAACGGGATTTCGATCTGGCTTAGATGCTCAATTTCAGAAATATATGAGAGACTAAGAAAACATAGCGACCGACCGAAATTAACAGGTAAGAAAGAGATTTTGTCGGCCAGAAAACAAAAACAAACAATCCGGAAACTATTGCTCGAAAGAAAAGACAATTACGCCAGAGCGGATTTGCGAGTCACAAGCTCTGGCAAAACAGCAAACCGTGTTGCGCTCGAAATTATTTCAAAATTGAGAAAGATCAATGCCTCAGATTAATATAATGCTAAAAGCCGGTGCCTATCCGGTGGTCATAGGCAACAGAATGGACAACAAATTCTTGAGCCTGATTAAGACTAATGCCCAAAATAGACGGGTCTTTGTTTTCTTTGATGCTCGCTTCTATGCTCTTCACGGAAAAAAGATTGAAGCGTTATTGAAAAGTAAAAAGTACAATATCAAATCGTTTGTGATCCCGTCTGGCGAAAAATCAAAATCAGCTTCAGCGCTAAAAAAGATTTATGACTTTCTATTACATAACCAGATCAGCCGCAATGATTTCATATTGGCCTGTGGCGGCGGGGTCACAACTGATCTGGTCGGCTATGCCGCGGCCACAACTCTACGCGGTATAAAGTGGGGAGCAGTCAGCACAACTTTATTGGGGATGGTCGACGCGGCAATAGGAGGCAAGACCGGAATCAATCATGAATCAGGTAAAAACCTAATCGGAGCTTTCTGGCAGCCATCTTTTGTCATTTGCAATACTGAACACCTGCAGACTCTCCCCGAAAGAGAAATGATTGCAGGACTTGGTGAAGTTATTAAATACGGGGGACTTATCGGCAATGATTTAATTGATGAGATTGAGAAATTTTTGAAAAATGGTGACCTCTATGATACTAAGATTTTAAAAAAATTGATTAATGTAAGCGTCAGATACAAAGGCTCAATTGTGGCTAAAGATGAGCGCGAAAAAAACATCAGAATGTTCTTAAATCTGGGTCACACTTTCGGGCATGCCCTAGAAAAAACTCTGGGCTACGGTAAACTATTGCACGGTGAGGCGATTATTATCGGACTTCTGGCCGCAGTTATTTTGAGCCAAAAGGTTAACAGGACTTCCACAAAAGCGCTTACTGGCTACGAAAGTCTGCTGAAGAAGTGCCTGAGGTTCTTACCATATTTCCCTCTTAAACCGGCTGAGATACTCAAAAATATGCAGATTGACAAGAAACGCTTCGGTCAAAAGCTAAGATTCGTCTTGCTTAAGAGCCCCGGAAAGCCCTTTATTGCCTCCGACTTAAGGCCGAAACTAATAATAGATTCGGTCAAAGAGTGCCTCGATCTCTATAAAGCCGAGGGAAGATAAAATGTCAGTTATTTTAGTCATAAATGGTCCAAATTTAAATCTACTGGGGACGCGCCAGACAGATATATATGGAGATAAAGGCTTAAAAGAGCTGAATGAGCAACTTTCGAAGCTGGCCGGGCAGTTGCAGGTTTCACTCAAATTTTTTCAGTCAAATTCTGAGGGTGATCTAATAGATTATCTGCATAAAGAGGGACCTGCTGCAGACGGTATAATTATCAATCCCGCAGCATTTACACATTATAGCTATGCAATCCGGGATGCAATTTCTGCTATTGAGACAGAAACCGTAGAAGTTCATATTTCCAATATTTTCTCAAGAGAAGAATTCAGACACAAATCAGTTATCAGTCCTGTCTGCTCCGGGCAGATCTGTGGCTTTGGATTCTATGGTTACGCCATGGCCCTGTCATATTTTGCTGATATCTCCAAGGGAAAGTAGCATGAAGCTTCTGTCAATAAACATCAAAGCCCTTATAATTGCACTTCTCGTAATTTTTACTGTCGGCAGAGCTGACTCTCCTGTCTCAGACATAACGGAGCAGCTAGATTCGATAGAAAAAAAACTTGAGTGGATACAACACCGTCTCACTCTGGAGCAATGGGAGTACCATGTCAACGGAGTCTCGGATTCCCTCGATTTCTACCAAGACCTTTACCGCTATTTATTAGCTAACTCTGATTTATTTAAAAATATTCCATTTAGACTGGCACAGGTCAAAGACCAGGAGCAGAAGCACCGGCTGCAGCTGTTGCTGGCAAATCTTCTCCCGGACCGCGTCCGATTTAAGCCGGAAATTTCAAATCTAAGCGACTCATTGAATAGACTGTTTACTTATTTTAGTTCTGACTTGCAGGGACAAAAGCTGACACTAGCAGAGCTAAACAAAACCTATCGCACCAGCCGCAACCGCTCTGAAAGAGAAAATGCTTTCCGGGCTGCCAACGCCGTTGGAGACCGCGTTTCATACGGCATGTCAATAATTTTTCAGCTGCGCAATAAGGAGGCGGCCAGATTCGGCTATCAGAATTATTTCGACATGATTGCCTCCCAGACTCCCCTTGGCACAAAATCTGTTCTGCAGCTTATTTACAAACTTGATTCACTTACACAACAACGTTTTACAACAATCTCTGCTAACGCCCTAAAAACTGTCGGCGTTAAAGAACTTGAACTATGGGATTTGGATTACACTCATTTCCAGATAAACCAAAGAGCAGTCGATTTCTTTAATTTTGATCAAGAGCTTAGAGTGCTCGATAGTGTCCTGGAGAGAATGGGATTTGAGGTCGAGCAGCTGCCTATTTATTACACTCAGAATTCCGGTGCTAATGCTCTGCTGACAGACAACGTATTTGAAATAAAGGCGCCCTTTGATGTAAGAATTATCCTGACTGAAACTGACCGGGAGTTACGGATTCGGCAACTCTTAAAAACAACCGGCCAGGCCCTTTATTTGGTTCACATCGCAGAGGATAAACGAGTATACAATTTTATGGCTCAAAAAGCCTGGCAGATGGCCATGTCCGAAATCATGGCGCTATTAGCAATTGATAGTCTCTGGCTAAATGATTTTGCCAACATGCCAGTCGGCTTTATTAGACAATATAGAAAAGCACGATACGAACAGGAACTGATAGAAGTAAGAATGCTCCTTTTGAATCTTCATTTTGAACACGAAGCTTATTTAAATCCCGACCAGGACTTAAACAAACTTTATTGGAACATACTCCAAAAATATACTGGCCTGCCAAGACATGAGGATATTACAGTCTGGGCAAGCAACAGCGAATTTTTGAATTCGCCGCTAAATTCTATGAACAAATTATTGGCGAAGATAATTGCTGCCCAGTCGGTCAATTATATGAATGATTATCTTGGCCAGCCGGTTGATAATTTGAGAACCTCGGCTTTTCTTATTCAAAACTACTATCGCTTTGGCTCGAGATACAGCTGGACAGAATTACTTGAACGGGGAACCGGCGAAAAATTCAATCCCGAACATCTGGTCAGCCACTTTCAGTTATCAGACTAATATTTCACACCTGCTATTTTCATAACAACTAAACTTGAACCAGCCATGATTCAGGGATATCTTAGCCTGAAGAGATGAATAACACTTTAATCAATAATCAAAATAAAAGTATCACCGAAGGACCTATCCTGAGATCTGTGATCTCATTAGCGGCTCCTGTTGCTATGGGCATGTTCATGGAGTTTGCTCTGTCGACCACAGATTACTTTTGGGTCGGCAAACTCGGTCCGACCGCACAGGACTCGATTACTTCTTCGCTGATAGTCATTTGGACTATACTGGCAATTACCGCAATCGTATCTGTCGGACTTACTGCCTTGATATCCCGTAATATCGGTTCAGGTGATATTGAAAAAGTAATATATTTTATCAAACAGGGCTTCGCGCTGGCTATAATCTTAGGCGTTACTGCGACAGTAATAGGAACTTTTCTTGCCGGTGACATCCTGGAATTCATGAGGGCCGGAGCTGAAACCATCAGGCACGGAACTCCCTACCTGCGAATATTTTTCGCATCGGTAATTTTACTTTTTCTGATGGAAACCAGTTACGCTATTTTCAGGGCTTCCGGGGATACCAGAACCCCCACAAAGGTGGGTGTAATTGTGGTAGTCATAAACATGGTATTAGACCCGCTGCTGATATTTGGAGCAGGCCCAATTCCTGCCATGGGAGTTGCCGGGGCAAGTCTGGCTACCGCCATCGCATTTCTTACCGGTACCGTATTACTTATTACGCTTATATACAAAGGTAAACTTGGTTACACGCTTCCTCACTGGAGAACTGTTGCAACTTCTCTGAGCGGCATGCTCAAGATCGTAAAGATAGGCCTGCCGATGTCTGGTCATCAGCTGATTTTCATGATGGTCTACTGGTTTTTAATTATGATTGTTCACAGTTACGGCGAAAATGCCGGTGCGGCCATGGGCATCGGCAATCGCATGGAATCTTTTTGTTATCTCATCGGCTACGGCATATCACTCGCTGCGGCAACCATGGTGGGGCAGAATCTTGGCGCCGGAAAACCGGAAAGGGCCGCCAAGTGCGCCTGGTATGCCGTCGGACTTGGAATCGCTGTCTCGGCATTTGTCTCAATCTTCTTTTTTGTTATTCCGCGCCAAATCGTGGGCATTTTTTCAAACGACCCCTATGTTGTGCCAATAGCAACTGACTATCTTATAATTCTGGGACTGTCCCAAATTACAATGACTATCGAACTAGTTCTGGAAGGTTCCTTTGTGGGTGCTGGCGACACTATTCCGCCAATGCTGGTCATGGTGCCCGGGCATCTGCTCAGAATCCCATTAGCCTATTACCTTTGCTTTACGCTGGACTGGGGCATCAACGGAGTCTGGTGGACGTTAACGATAACAACAACTATTAAAGCACTCATCCTGGCGTTCTGGTTCAGGCGGGGAAAATGGAAAGAAAAAATCATTTGATTTAGGTTGCTGCTACACTATTCAGCTGGTTATTTTTAGCATGATGATTCGAAGAAAACAAGTTTAAGGGAACTAAACTTATGACATCAGGAGCGATTAAAAAAACAGCTCGCTTTAAAACAAACGTTGACTCAATCCCGCAATACGGTTTTATCGAAAACGATGAGATAAAAGTAATCACAAGTGCTCCCTGGCTGGATGACACGGCAACGGGAAAAACAGTAAAGTTGTCAGAAGTCACTCTTTTGGCTCCTGTCGTACCGAGTAAAGTTGTCTGTGTCGGACTTAATTATCATGCCCATGTCGATGCCTCGAAGTCAGCCAAGAAAGCTCCCGAACAACCGCTGCTGTTTTTAAAGCCCCCCTCGGCGGTGATAGGACCAAATCAAAATATCGTACATCCCGGTCAGTCTAAACGAGTCGACTTTGAAGCAGAACTTGCAATTGTAATTGGAAAACGTGCAGTCAAAGTTTCCACTGGTGAGGCTCTTTGCTATATATTTGGATTCACCTGCGCCAACGATGTAACCGCCCGTGATTTGCAAAAAACTGACGGACAGTGGGGAAGAGCCAAAGGATTTGATACGTTCTGCCCGGTCGGGCCATGGATAGTCTCAGGAATAGATTCTGGCAATTTGAAAATAGAAGGCATACTAAACGGCGATATAAAACAGTCCGGCAATTCAAAGAATATGATTTTTGATATTCCTTTCATTGTCAGTTATATCTCCATGGTCATGACCCTTGAAGCGGGCGATCTGATTTTGACCGGCACTCCGGCCGGTATTGAAGCGATGAAGCACGGTGATAAAATCGAAGTCAATATAGAACAGATTGGTAGTTTGATAAATCAGGTAGTCTCAGAATGACTGAAAGGCTTTATTACAAAGACCCGGGACTATTAAGTTTCGAGGGCGCTATAATAGAAGCGATAGAATCCAGTGGCAAACATCTGACTATTCTTGATAAGACCGCTTTCTATCCGACATCGGGCGGCCAGCCTCATGACAAAGGCTTGTTAAATTCTGTAGCAATCATTGATGTCACTGAAAGCGACGGCAAAATACAGCATATTTCAGATTCTGCCGTAGGCTCAAAAGGTGATATTGTCAAAGGTGAAGTTGACCTGGTCCGCAGAAGATATTTCCGGCAGCTCCACACCGCACAACATATACTGAGCAGCGTTTTTATTGAGCTCTATGATTTTGAAACTGTTTCTGTTCACCTTGGCGAAGATTATGGCGCTATTGAAATAAATCAGCCGAGCCTGGAAGAAGACCAGCTGCTTAAAGCCGAACAGCTGAGCAACGAATATATCCTGCAGTCCCTGCCTATTGAGATAATATTTGCAGGAGAACAAGAGGCACAAAAGCTGCCGCTAAGAAAGAAGCCATCGCGACAGGGTACAATTCGTATTATCAAAATTGGTGAGATAGACTATTCAGCCTGCGGTGGCACGCATTGCTATAACAGCTCCGAAGTTGGCCTGATTAAAATAATAAACATTGAAAAGCAAAGGGGCAAGGCTCTGATTAATTTTTTAGCCGGTACAAAAGCCAAAGAGGATTACGATAAAAGATTTGAGGTAACAGACACTCTTTCAAAACAGCTGACCTGCGCGGTTGATGAGCTAAAACTCCGTTTTGACAAAATCCTTGAAGAAAACAAATTGTACCGCCAGCAACTGGGCCAACTGCAGAACGAGCTGCTGCCGATGAAAATCAATGAAGCTGCTGCCAAGTCAGAAAGCTCAAATGGAAAAAACTTTGTGTGTATAGAAGTAGATAGTATGGATTCTAAGGTAGCTGGTAACTTCACCACTTCCTTAGCAGACAAAATCTCAGGAATTGCTTTGATTCAATTGGAAGAGCGTATAATAATTGGGGTGTGCGATACTGATACTATTAATATCGAAGCTAAAGAAATAGCGCGGAGGTTTTCATCTGAGTTGAATCTCAAGGGGGGCGGAGGAAAAACAATGGCGCAGCTTGGAGGCGCTCTGAAAGGACAGCTAAATAAATACAGGGAAGTTTTGGTTAATATCTTAAATGAATTATAAGTGTAATCATATTCTGCTCGCTGTCATTATTGTTTTGCTGGCTGGCTCCGGGGCCATTGCTCAAAAGAGCGGCGAGATTTTCTTAAAGCATTCCAACGAACTCGAAGTTGTCCTCGAGAACGGGCGTTATATAACTTATGTGATCGGCAATGTTCTCTTTGAAACAGAGACAGGTACAATCAGATGCGATTCTGCTATCTGGGACAAAGGAAAAACGATCCGTCTGCGCGGCAACATATTTTATGAAGATGAGAAATTCAGTATCAAGGCAGACTCTCTATTATACAATTTGAGAGACAAAACGGCTGACGCCTTTGGACAAAGAGTCGAGCTTTGGTCGTTTGAGGATTCCCTGCTGGCCATAGGCACACAGGCGATGCTGGACCGCGAAAATGATTCAATGTATATGGAAAGCCGGCCGACGCTTTATTTCAATTATCCCGACACCGCCTCAATGATAGAAGTTACCGCCGACAGAATAGATTACAGCTCCGCCAACAAGAAAGCCGTCGCTGTCGGAAAAGTTGAGATTCTCTCGGCTGACTTTAGAGCTACTGCCGGCTCTGCTGTCTTTGATACCGAAAATGACAGTCTTGAGCTGAAAGAACAAGCAGTAGCCTTCAAAAGAAATTCAAAAGTATCTGGAAAGTTAATCGCCGTAACTTTCGAAAACAATGAGATCATCCGCATCAGCGTTATCGATTCAGCCAAGGCCGAGTTCCGGGAACCACTAAAAGAAGATACAACGTTATCGGATAATTCTATTCTAAAGGGCAAAGAGATTCATCTTAATTTCACAGATGGCCAGATGAGATCTGTCATCTGTTTCGATCAGGCCTTCTCCTGGTATTATCCTGCCATTACAAATGACAGCCTTTTTCAGGAAAACAGCATATCCGGTGATACTATTCGCTTCATCACTGAAAACGAAGAATTATCTCAGGTACAGGTTAGCGGTGGCGCCATCGGCAAATATATTTCTGGCCCGCCAGAAGCACGTGAATCAAACGAGGCTGGCAAGATTGATACAGTAGATTACAAAGGCAACTACATCGAGTATAACCTTGATGATTCCCTTATCACTCTTTTCGGATCGGCCGATGTCAAATCAGGGGCAGTTGCCCTGACCGCTTTTCAAATTCTATTTTATACTGGCGATCGTCTTATAGAGGCTTATTCTGCTCAAAGCGCCCAGGACTCAGGACTGTTTCACGAGTCGAAGTTTGACTATCAACCCAACCCGGTGCCAGTCATACTGGCCGATGGCGACCAGCAAGTATTCGGAGATTATCTGGTTTATTCAACTGATACAGAAAAGGGGAGAATCTACCAGTCTAAGACGAGCTACGATGAAGGTGTCTACTACGGTGAAAAACTTTATCGTGAACAGTCAGATATTTTCTACATTGATGACGGCAAATATACAACCTGCAGCGCCGAGGAACCGCACTTTCATTTCCGCTCCAGCAACCTCAAGCTTATAAAAAATGACAAACTTATAGCCCGGCCATTGGTGTTTTATCTGGGTCGTCTGCCAATTTTTGCATTGCCGTTTTATGTGCTGCCGTTAAAGAAGGGCAGGCACTCCGGGATGCTGCCGTTTGATTTTGGAAGTTTCCAGCAAGGTGACCGCTATGTCAGAAATATTGGCTACTACTGGGCGGCTTCAGAATATTGGGACTGGCAGGGCTCATTTGATTATATAGAAAGACAGCGCACTTTTACTCTTAACAGCAGAGTCAATTTCCGTAACAGGTATGTCTTTGATGGCTACCTTGCCGGAAGTTACACCAAAGTAACTTCCTTTGATGCCTTTACAGCTACTGAAAACGACAGAACCCGCTGGATTACCAGTGGCGCTTACAGCCATACCTTTTCGCCAAGTTTTTCAATCAGAGGCAATGCAGATTTTCGCTCAGACGCCACTTACTTTGATGACTATTCGCTGAACCGTGACGAGATTCTTAACAGGTCGGCCAAGTCTCAAATGAGTTTCTCAAAAAAGTTCGGCAGCGGTACTTCAATAAGCGGTTCTGTCTCACATATAGAGAATTTAGACTTAGGCAGCCGAACCAATAATTTGCCCATATTATCCGTTTCGCTGCCTACTGTCTGGCCGTTTGGCAGCGGCAGCAAAGACGAAAGCGGCAAAATAAAACAACACTGGTATAACAATTTCACTTTTAGATACAGTCCGTCACTTTTGAACTTTTCCAGCCGGAATGAGATAACCGATACTTTGATTCAGAACAGCGGGATTGATACAACCATAACCGTTACTCGAAGCAGAAAAAAGTATGCGAAAATCTCGCATAATCCCTCAATCGGACTGCCAACTTTAAAGCCGTTTAAATATCTGGTTCTGACTCCTTCTTTTGGATACAGCGAAACCTGGTTTAAGATAAACAGTACCGACCAATCCGAATTGGCAAACATCGAACCAACAACTTACCGCACCTACTCATATAGCGCCGGTATTTCTGCCCGAACTGACTTATATGGGACGTTCTATCCCAATATCCTTGGCTTGACTGGATTAAGACACACCATCACACCCTCGGTAACTTATGGCTACAGACCGGATATCGATCGCCACCCACAGGTTCGAAGCTTTGGCGGAGGAGGGTCCGGCAGTGTTAAGAGCCAGTCGATATCTGTCTCGGTCAGGCAGCTCTTTCAGGCGAAATATGGCAGAGGAGATGTCCAAAAAAATATCGACTTGATATCTTTTAATTCAGGGTTCAGCTATAACTTTGAAGCGGCCACGAGACCGTACTCAAACCTGAACACCAGCTTTCAGTCAAGCGCTATACCAAAAATAAACTTTAATGGCAGCATGGTTCACTCGCTATATAAGCCAGGAACCGATGAAGTTGATTTCTGGTCGCCAAGACTGGAAAGTTTCCGCATCGACGCCAGATTTACTCTCTCTGGCAAAACATTCATATTTGATGAAAGCTCTGTGCAGAATTTTCAAACCGGCTTCACATCACCTGACCAGCTTGAGTCACTAACAGCCCCCCCGCCTTACGGCAGCGGGCAGTCAGGGTCGCGGGGCTGGCAATTTAGCGCTGCTTATGGCTATTCACAGTCTGGTCGCAATGCAACATTCAGAAAGTTTAGCTTCTTTAGATTTAATCTAAATTTTAATCTGACACCAACTACCCGTGTAAGATACACCCACGATTATGATATTGACGACAGCAAGACAATCTACAACTCAGTTAATATAGTTAAACAAATACATTGCTGGACTGGTTCAATTTATTGGGTACCAATCGGTTCCAATAAGGGCTTTGGATTTAAGTTGTTTGTGACGGCCATCCCTGACATCAAAATTGATAACAATCACAGCTCTTATTTGAACGCTCTTCAGCGCTAAAACTTCCAGAAACTACTGATTTTTTAACTTTCTAGGGCCATTTCTAAAATATGTTTTAGTTGACGCTAACCCCCACGATGAGATTTACTTAGAAGAAATCAGACCCAAATAACGTTCAAGGAGAGGACGCCATGACAAAAGATCAAATGATTGCCTTGATTGCCGAGAATTCCAAGATTACCAAGAAGCAGGCAACTGACGCTGTGCAGACTTTTATGAGCACAGTCACCAAACAGCTCAAAAAGGGCGAAAAAGTTTCATTCGCAGGTTTTGGGACATTTTCTACTTCCAAAAGAAAAGCGAGAATCGGCCGTAATCCGCAGACCGGTGCCAAGATTAACATTCCGGCCAGACGTGTTCCGGTATTTAAGGCCGGCAAACACTTGAAAGAGGCCGTCAGGAAATAGGCAATTCATAAGTTTTTGCTGCAAAGGCAGGACTAATTGTCCTGCCTTTTTTATTGATTTGAAAAGGTTTTAGACTGAGTTTCTTTAGCTATATGGCACGTTCAAAATCAAAGAGAAACGAAAATAAAAGGCAGAAAATCTTCGCGCTCTTGTTGCTTTTGGTGGCACTGCTCTGTCTGATATCTCTGATAAGCACTGATTATGTCGATGCCCAAAGAATAACGGGCGAGCTTGACTCGCATTTAAGTCCATTTGAGATAAGCTATAGAAATCAAGGCGGTCTTGTCGGAGCCTATCTGGCTTATTTCTTGACCACACTGCTGGGCTGGCTGGCCTATTTTCTGCCGTTGGGACTCATAGCGACTTCGATTCGGTTGTTTACATCAAGAAAACCATCGATTTTCCGCATCAATACGCTGCTATTATTCTCAATATCTATTTCAGCGACCCTAATATATAATGTCAACCTCTTTTCCACACCGACTATAAGCGGCAGGCCAGACAGCGCCGGAGGCTTTGTATCAGAGCAGCTGACCCAACTCTGCTTATATTTGGTCGGAGAGTTTGGCTCCTACGTTCTGCTAACGGGTGTGATTTTAATAATTATGATTGGATTCAGCTCTTTCAGCTGGAGCTTCCCCAGCATCAAATGGAATATGAGTTTATTTGGCAAAATGTTTAGAATTCTTACTTCGATTTTGAGTTTCAGGTGGCTGGCAGCTCTTATTTCAGAGTTCAAAAACAATCCGGTTGACGAAGATGAGAGCGAATATAAAGAGGAAGACCAGGAAGGTCGCTTTTCAGATTCTGGCAATATCCGTGATGAAATTGCTGCAAATGAGCAAAAAAAGCTCGCTCCTGAACGCCGCCTGACCAAATTTATGCGCTCTGCAGAGCAGTTGCAGCTCAAATCAGTCCAGTACGAATACCCGCCTTTAGACCTGCTCGATGATACCATAGAAACTTCTGAGACTACAATAAATACCGAAGAAATGAATCTCTCTGCTGACCTGTTACGAGATGCTCTTGAGTCGTTCGGGATATCGATAGAGGGCACTATCAGCAAACAGCCCGGACCGGTAATCACTCGCTATGAATTTAAGCCGGGCTCCGGCATAAAAGTGAGCCAGATTAATAATCTGGCGGATGATTTAGCGCTGGCACTTCGCGCCCGGCAAATTCGTCTGATTGCGCCAATCCCGGGCAAGGCAGCAGTTGGCGTTGAGATTCCGAATCGGAATCCACAGATGGTGAGACTAAAAGAAATTTTAAATTCACCCGAGTTTGCTGATTCTTCCAAGAAGCTGCCATTGGTTCTGGGAAAAACAACTTCCGGCAAACCGTTTGTAACCGACCTTGCCAAACTTCCACATCTGCTGATAGCCGGCGCTACCGGCGCAGGCAAATCGGTCTGCTTAAATACAATAATTTCCTCGCTACTCTATCGCCTGCATCCGCATCAGATAAGATTTATAATGATTGACCCCAAAATGCTGGAGCTGACCGTTTACTCCGGTATTCCGCATCTGGGGCGACCGGTAGTTACTGATCCTAAACGCGCCGAAAGGGTATTGTTTGACGCTGTAAAAGAAATGGAGTCTCGCTACCGGAAACTGGCAGCGGCCGGAGTTCGAAGCATTGATGACTTTAATAAACGGCAGGACAGCGCCGATCAAAGAATGCCATATATAGTCATAGTTGTTGATGAATTGGCCGATTTGACGATGTCTTCAGGTTCTAATAAAATCGAATTGCAGATTACAAGATTAGCTCAAATGGCCCGAGCAGTCGGCATTCATCTGATACTGGCAACCCAGAGACCATCAGTCGATGTCATTACCGGTATCATAAAGGCTAACTTCCCTTCACGGATTGCTTTTCAGGTATCTTCAAAAGTTGATTCTCGGACGATTATCGATGCCAACGGCGCTGAGAAACTTCTCGGTTTAGGCGATATGTTATTCTTGCCATCTGGGCAGCCGCAGCCAACCAGAATTCACGGCGCTTATACCAGCAACGATGAAACCGATAAGATTGTCGAGTTCATCAATAGTCAGGGACTGGAGATGATGGCGCTGGAGGGAATCACTCAGGCAACCGGTGAGGCCACTGAAGCAGAAATAGACTTGGGCGACCCCCTATTTAAAGAAGCCTGCGATGTTGTAGTCAGACAGAAACAGGGCTCCGTATCGCTTCTTCAGAGAAGACTTGGAATCGGCTACCAGCGGGCAGCTAGGCTGATAGATAAACTTGAACTGGCCGGAATTGTTTCGACTTTTGACGGCTCAAAAGCCAGAGAGGTGCTGGTTGACAAAGCCTACATTGACACTATATTCAATCAGCAAACATCTTCAGCCGCAACAACTTCCGAATTGAACCAATAATAGAGCCGTGCCGTATAATTCATATGCAAACTTTTCTATTCAGTTTAGTCTTATTATTGGCTCAAAGTAATCTGGTTCGACCGCAATCAGACGCTCTTGAGGCTGTCAAATCAAAATTTTCAGATGGCAACTGTACTTATTTCGAATTCGCAAATATTATTGAGTCGAAAATTTTTGGTGTCATTGATACTATCCATGGCTCAGCCTATATAGCCAAAGACGGCCGATACAAGATTGAAATAGGTAGTGACGTTTTTCTTTATGATGGGTCGCTACTATATACTTATTTTTTGGAAACCAATCAGCTCATCATTGAAAAACCGGACTCCGGCAAACTGGTTTCCGATGAGATTTCGTTTGTCATCAAGCTCGATGAATGGTATGATTCTAAGGCTAATTCTAAGAATAGCTATGCTTTAACGAAAAGAGAAGGAGTCGAAGGCGATATTCCGGATTCACTTGAACTGATTACAAATTTCGTAGATTCGACAATTGCGGAAATCTGGTATTTTGATATAAACGAAGATATTAACAGAGTAAAATTTTTAAAACAGAAAACAGACTCAATTTGCTCTGTAAAACGCTTTGAACCGGATTTTCCGGATTCTGTTGAGAAAGTCAAACTTTATTAGAAGATGAATTTCTATATCCATAAATTAGGCTGCCCCAAAAACGATGTCGATGCCGATTACATTGCGGCCAGACTGATTGCCGAGGGACACACTCCGGTCGGTTCACCCGACAGGGCCGAGTCTATTATTGTTAATACCTGCGGCTTTATACTTGAGGCCAAAGAAGAATCAATAAACGCAATTTTGAATCTTTCTGAATTCAAAAAAACGGGAATACTAAAATCTCTTTATGCCGCCGGCTGTCTGACGCAGCGCAACGGCGACGAACTCCTCAAGGGAATCCCCGAACTTGACGGTGCTTTCGGCCACGGCGCGCTCAACTCCATCGCCAAAGCAGTCAGCACTTCGGCCCGATTTGATAAGACAATTAAACTTGAAACCCGCAAACTGGGCTATTTGAATTTCCGGAATAGATTTATCTCAGATGACTGGCCGTATTCATATCTGAAGATTTCCGATGGCTGCGATCGTCCTTGCACTTACTGTGCCATTCCTAAAATGCGGGGGAGATATCGGAGCAGACCGCTTGATTCGATTATCAAAGAGGCCGAATTTTTGGCGCAAAACGGCAAAAAAGAATTGATACTGGTATCTCAGGAAGCCACACTCTGGGGATATGACCTCAAAGACCGCCCCAATACTATTACTCTTCTTAAAGCGCTGGAACAGGTTGACGGTATTGACTGGATACGACTCTTATACTTATATCCAGGGCAGGTCGAAGAAAATCTCATAGAATATATGGCTGAAGACAACAAAACCCTGAACTACTATGATTTGCCCCTTCAGCACGTCAACAGCGAAATCTTATCAAGAATGAAGCGGCTGGTAGACAGACCCCGAATCGACAAACTATTAGACAAAATAAGAAGAACCAGCAACCATGCGGTCATCCGTACTACTTTTATTGTGGGTTTCCCCGGAGAAACCAAAAAACAATTCAATGAACTTTATGATTTTGTATCTGAAAATAGACTCGACCGCATGGGAGTTTTCCGTTACTCACCCGAAGACGGCACACCAGCAGAAAAACTAAGCGGTCAGATTCCGGAAAAAGTTAAAGTAGAAAGAATGGACGCACTGATGAACCTTCAGCGGGACATTGCTTTCGAAAACAATAACAATCTAATCGGTACTGTTCAGAAAGTTCTGGTTGATGAAATTAACTCTGAGCAAATTGCAATCGGTCGCACCTATGCCGATTGTCCTGAAATCGATCAGGAAGTAAAGATATATGGTGACAGCTGCCAGGTCGGCGGCTTTTATAACGTATTGATTGACGAATCAGATGGATATGATTTACGAGGAACCGTAACCGGAGAACAGTTATGATTCAATATGATAAACTGGGAATCTTTCTTTCCAAACCGATTGCCTTGCTGCTTATGCTGATATACCTACTGCAATCGGCATTGTTGATTTATCTCATCAAGGACAAATTTGATTTGGAGCAGCAGATCAATTTTCAGCAGAAACGGATTTCTGAACTTGAAGAGAAACTCCAGATATTCAAAGCTATTGATGATTTTCAAATCGGTTTCAGCGATGAAGAAGTCCAACAGCTTGCAGAAGTAATCTATAGCGAAAGCAAAAAATATCAATACGATCCGCTGTTCATAATGGCGGTTATCCTGACAGAGTCATCGTTTAAGAAGGGTCAGCGTTCATCATACGGCGCCAGAGGACTTATGCAGGTGGTGCCATTTGTTGGCAAAGATGTAGCCCCCCGGGCCGGCGTAGACTGGACAGGCAAGGGAACATTATTTGAACCTAAAAGTAATATCAAATTGGGGACGCACCATCTGTTTGAACAGATACTGAAATTTGGAGATGTCAAAAAGGCAATAGTGGCCTACAATGTAGGCGAGGGAACGCTAAGAAAATTAATGAGAAAGCAAAAGCCGTTGCCTCAAAATTACCTGAATAAAGTGCTAAAAAATTACGATATGCTGAAGGAGACGTACCGAACTTGACAATTTCTACCCCGACTTATTTCATCCGGCTGCTTTTGACATTATTAATAATTTCGGCGATGGCAATAGGCTGCGGTGGCAGACCGAGCCTGACTAATATGCCGGCCAAGGAATTACTCGACCTGGGCCTCAAAGAATACGAAAACAGAAAGTACCTTAACGCCATAGAAATATTTCAGACCGTGGTATACAATCATCCCGGCAATTCCGTAGTCGATACCGCCCAATATCACCTGGCTCTGGCCTATCTTGGCAACAAAGATTATGAAGTAGCTGCTGTTGAGTTTAACCGGCTGGCGCTCAATTATCCTTCGAGCGCCTATTTTGAAAACGCTATCTTTATGAGAGCTGTCTCTTATTTTGAGGGAACTCCAAAGCATTACGGACTAGACCAATCTGAACTTGTGGTAGCAATCAAGCAGCTCGAAGATTTCTTAATAGATTTTCCGGAATCTCATCTGATTGCCGATGCCCAGACCTACTTAAAAGCGGCCAATACTCGCCTCGCCTATAAATATTATAAGAGTGCTGTTGTCTATCGTCATATCGGGGCCTATAGAGCTGCCAAAAAGTACTATCAGATAGTTATAGACGACTATACCAATTCTGAGTATGTCGCCAATGCTGTTTTTGAATATGCAGAAATGGACTTTACCATTGGAAACTATGCCGAGGCCCACACGGCCTTTGAAAATTTCCTGATCATCTTCCCTGAACACGAATTAGCCCGGGAGGCTAAGAAGAAAGCTACTGAAGCATCTTTTAAAAGCGGGATTTCCGCATTTAACAAAGGGCAGATGGACAGCGCTAAAGAAAGATTTGAATCATTTATCAAAGAGTATCCGAATGATGACCGTGTGAGCAGCGCTAAAGAATACCTGAGTCTGATAGCAGACAAACAGAGTATGCTCTCACAGGATCAACATGCCGAATCCTGAAAACGGCAGCAAATGGGGTATTCTTGGGGGCAGTTTTGACCCGATCCATAATGGCCACATCAATCTTGCTAACTCGGTTTGCAGTAAAAAGAAGCTCGATGGTGTTCTAGTAGTTCCGGCAGTAAAACACCCCAACAAAAACCGCCTAAGCGAAGCAAACTATTCAGACCGGGTTGCTATGTTAAAAGCAGCCCTTTTGGGAATGACGGAATTTTTGATATGCGAAATTGAAGCAGAAGAGAGTCTCTCCGGTTATACGATTGATACTGTTCGAGCACTTAAAAAGCGATTCCCGAAAGTTAAATTCTACTTTATTATCGGTTCGGATAATATCAGTATAATAGACAACTGGTATATGGCTGAAGAATTAATATCGGAAGTTGAATTTATTGCCGGAACCCGCCCCGGCTCTGGCAATGCTGATAAATCCCAATTGCCGGTTGAGCTGATTGGAATACCGGAGCTTGATATTTCATCGAGTGAAATTCGTAAAATGATTAAGAGCGGATGTTCTTTTGAAGAACTAACAGATTATGTTCCGGCAAGCGCTGCTGAATATATTCTCAAAAAAGGTATTTACAACAAGTGAGCGCCAAGAAAAACAGGCTCTATCTCATAGACGGCTACGCCTTAATCTACAGAGCTTATTTCGCATTTATCCGAAACCCTCTGTTTAACTCCAAAGGTGAAAACACATCCGCCATCTTTGGCTTTGTAAATTCTCTGCTTAAGATTATTCGAGACGAACAGCCTGATTACATAGCAGTAGTGCTTGACACCAAAAAACCTACCTTCCGTCATGAAAAATATGCCGAGTACAAGTCTACCCGAGCCAAGATGCCAGATGATCTGGTAACCCAGATTCCCAAAATCCGTCAGGCAATTGAGGCCTTTCGTATTCCTATTATAGAAAAGGACGGTTTTGAGGCGGACGACATTATCGGAACCTTTGCAATTAAAGCAGCCAAGCAAGGCTGCCAGGTCTGGTGTGTGACAGGCGACAAAGATTTCTTCCAGTTAGTAGGTGATAACATCGGCATCTTATATCCGGGTAAAAAAGCGGGCATATATAACAAAATGGGACCCCAAGAAGTTAAAGAAAAGTTTGGCGTCTATCCTGAAAGAGTAATCGACAAACTGGCTCTGATGGGTGACAGCTCTGACAATATTCCCGGTGTACCCGGCATAGGACCCAAAACTGCAGACAGTCTGCTGGCGCAATTCGATACCCTCGAAGATATTCTTGGCTCTTATGAACAGATAACAGCCAAGGGAGTGCGCGACAAGATTGCTAATAATATAGAAAGTGCCAGGCTGTCCAAGGAACTGGTGACAATACATCTTGAAGTACCGGTCCCATTTGAATTAGATAAATTAAAAATTCAGCAACCGGATAAGGCTGCTGCTAGAAAATTGTTCAAAGAGCTGGAGTTCAACCGGCTGGCCAAAGAATTCACGCCTGAGGCAGATGCAAAACATATAGAAGCAATCGAAGTCAAGAAGCAAAAACTTAATTATATCCAGATAACGAATCTTGGAGAACTGAAAGAACTGATTAAGAAACTCAGAACTTGTAAAGAAGTAGCAGTCGATACAGAGACGTCATCTCTTGATACCCGTGAAGCTGTCTTAGTTGGTGTTTCTTTATCAAGCGCTGCCGGCACAGCTTATTATATTCCAATCGCGCATGAAGATAAAACACAAAATTTGCCATACGACCAGACAATTGCAGAACTAAAAAAGCTCCTGGAAGATAAGAAAGTTCAGAAGTTTGGACAGAACCTTAAATATGATCTTGAGATATTTCATGAGAACAGTCTGAATATAGATCCAATCAGTTTTGATACGATGATTGCCTCGTATCTGACTGACTCTCTGTCACGTGAACATTCGCTTACTTTTTTGGCAAGGAAATATTTTGATTACCAGATGCAGCCAATAACAGATTTAATCGGCAGCGGCAAAAACCAGAAGAGTTTTGCAACTGTACCTGTTAAAGAAGCGGTCTTTTACGCCGCCGAAGACGCTGACTACACTTTCAGACTTCGAGGTAAACTCGCACCATTAATTGAACAAAACGAAATGCATAATCTCTATTACAATATAGAGCTGCCGCTGGTGCGCATTCTGGCAGATATGGAAGAAACAGGGATCAGAGTAGACCCGCATTTCTTAGGCGAACTCTCAAAAAAAGCTGAAACAGAGCTGGACAAAAGTACAAAGAGCATTTATAAGATAGCCGGGGGAGAGTTCAATATAAACTCTACGCAGCAGCTTTCACATATTCTATTTGATAAACTTGGACTGCCAACAAAAGGGAGGACCGCCAAAAAAACCGGCTACTCGACCGATGTTCGCGTACTGGAAGAACTGGCCGAACTTCACGAACTACCTAAAATAATTCTCGATTACAGACAGTTAACAAAACTCAAGAATACCTATATTGACGCTCTTCCAAAGCTAATATCAGAAAAGACCGGCCGGGTGCATACTTCCTTCAATCAGACAATAGCCGCCACCGGCAGGCTGTCATCGACAAACCCAAACCTTCAGAATATTCCTGTTCGCACAGAAGAGGGACGTAGAATTAGAAAAGCGTTTATACCCAGAGACAAAGACCACGTTTTACTGATAGCCGATTATTCGCAGATTGAATTGCGATTACTAGCGCACTACTCCGGAGACAAGGTTTTGGTCAAAGCCTTTGTAAATTCCGAAGATATCCACACCCGCACAGCCGCCGAAGTTTACAATGTAAAAATCGACAAGGTCACTCCGGATATGCGGCGCTCTGCCAAAACCGCCAATTTCGCCATCATTTACGGAGTCTCGGCATACGGGCTGTCACAACAATCTGAGCTAAATCTTGAGCAGTCAAAAGAGTTCATTGAGATGTATTTTAAAAGGTATTCTGGCTTAAGAAAATATATGGATGAGACTATCGCCTTCGCCAAAGAGAAGGGCTATGTCACTACCATGTTCAATCGCAGGCGATTAATTCCTCAGATTAACGATAAAAATTACGTTGTCAGACAAAACGCCGAGAGAGTAGCTATCAACACTCCCTTACAGGGAACTGCTGCCGAAATCATCAAAATTGCGATGATAAAGATTTACAAAAAAATGGCCGGAATGAAATCAAAGATGGTTCTTCAGGTTCACGACGAACTCATTTTTGACACCCATAAGGACGAACTGGAAGCATTACAGCCCCTTGTCAAAACCGAGATGGAAAAGGCAGTTAAACTAAAAGTACCGGTAGTAGTAGACACCGGCTTCGGTAACAACTGGCTGGATGCAAAATAATAGAGGAACCTCTATCCATAATAGTATGTTTCTATTATGATGACTTATTGCAAATTTACAACCTACTTGAGAAATTTTGCCCTGACACTTCTTCTCAGCAGCGCAATCCTCCAGAGCTGCAGCGAAAAAGAAATTGCTATTACGATGGACGAGCCTGAGAGCACAGTCATACGAGTACCATCGGACTTACCTACCATCCAGGCGGCCGTCACTGCTGCATCTGACAATGATACGATTCTGGTAGCACCGGGAATTTACAGCGGCGAAGGCAACAGAGATATTATCATTGAAGGTAAATCCGTGGTTATCATGGCAGAGCAAGACGCCTCTTCAACAGTGATTGATTGTGAGGGCAATGAAAATGAGCCTCACCGTGCCTTCATAATAAGAAATCAGGAGAGCTCAAATACAATTATAGAAGGATTCACAATCCGAGGAGGATATAATACATCTGGCGCTGCTATATACTGCACGTCTGCTTCGCCCACATTCAAGTTTTGTATATTCTACGACAATCAGTCGACCTTAAGTGGCGGTGCCATCCGCTGTAAGAACTCCTCGCCTTCATTAATCAACTGCACTTTCGTTGCCAACTCTGCCCGGACCGGCGGCGCAATTTTCGGACTGGCTTCGTCATCGCCTTATCTCGAAAACTGCATTATTGCTTTTTCCGGAAGTGGCGAGTCGATTGCAACTGCCGATGGTAGCAGCCAGCCGTTACTTGCCTGCTGTAATATATTCGGAAATGCCGGCGGCGATTGGGAAAGATCAATATCAGACCAGGCTAACTCCGATGGTAACCTGTCTGTCGATCCCCAATTTTGTGATCTTGACAATTCAATATTTTCATTAAAATCCGGCTCCCCTTGTGCACCAGACAACAATAGCTGCGGCAGGCTAATCGGTGCCTTACCAGTTGAATGTAACTAAACTACCTGCGGCAGACACAAATCTCTTGCCTCTAACTTACCGGCAAACTAACTTGGCCTTTCTCGAGACTATCAGCAATGCGAAAACGGCTACTGAAAGGATATAAGTAAGCATGTTTGATTCCTGGCGCGGATTCAGTGAAGAAAAGCTCTCAGATGAATGGCACCGGAAACTAACAGAATTGGGACGCATTGCGCGTGGTCATATTCTCAAAATGACGACGTTAGCGGCTTCAGGACACCCCGGCGGTTCAATTTCTTCGATAGAAATTTACTTAATGCTTTACTTTATGTCACGCGTAGACCCCAAACAACCACACAGAGATGACCGCGATCGCATTCTGATTTCTCACGGCCATACTTCGCCGGGTGCATATTCGGCTCTGGCAGCAGCCGGATTTTTCCCAATTGAGCCTCTGCTGCACGGCTTCAGACAGGCAGGCTCACCATATGAAGGGCATGTGGAACGTTCAGTTCCGGGCATCGAATGGGATACCGGAAATCTGGGGCAGGGGTTTTCTGCTGGAATTGGAAAAGCTCTTTATTCAAAATTATCCGGCCAAAATTTCCATACTTTTGTATTCATGAGCGACGGTGAACAGCAGAAAGGGCAGGTCTCAGAAGGCCGCCGCTTTGTGGCCAAATTCAAACTGCCGCGCTTGACTGTAATAATAGACAAAAACCGACTTCAAATATCCGGCGCTACTGCAGATATAATGCCTCAGGATATTGCTGCAGAGTGGCAATCAAATGGCTGGGAAGTTATGGAAATCGATGGCCATGACCTAGGCCAAATCTATGACGCCCTTAGAAAAGGCTATAGCAGTAGTGGTAAACCTCTGGTCATTATCGCCAAGACGATTATGGGTCAGGGGATTTCGTTTATGGAAAACGAAGAATGCTACCACGGTGCAGCTCTCAAGCCGGACCAGCTAAGCGCTGCCTTAAAAGAACTAAATATTGATGACTCAGATATGGAAGAGCTAAAGCAGAAACGCCAAAGTGGCCCGCCGCCAGATTTCCCGCCGCCGCCATCTTTATTTCCTGAAGTTAACCCGGGAGAAACTATCACCTATGCCGCTGATAAAAAGATGGATAACCGTTCAGCTTTCGGAAATGCGCTTTTGTCTGTCGGTGAGGCAAACCTTGGCCAAAAGAATTTTCCAATGGCTGTCTTTGACTGCGATTTGTCGGTCTCTGTTAAGACTAAAGTGTTTGGTGAATCATTCCCGGACAATTTTTTCCAGTGCGGCGTTTCCGAGCATAACACAGCAGCTATGGCCGGCTCACTGTCTGCCGAAAAAGCTTTATCTGTCTGGGCAGATTTTGCCGTTTTCGCTGTTGATGAATGCTACAACCAGGCCAGGTTAAGCGACATCAATCATGCCAATATTAAAATGTTCTGTACTCATACGGGAGTAAATGTTGGTGAAGATGGCAAGACCCACCAGTGCATCGATTACTTTGCGCTGCTTAATTCTACCATTGGCTGGAAAGTCTTTACACCGGCCGACCCCAACCAGACTGACAGAATCGTGCGCTATGTGCTGACTCATCCCGGCAATCACGCCGTGCTTATGGGGCGCGCTGTCAATCCCATCATTACAGACGAATCTGGCCAGCCGTTCTTTGGTGACAATTATAATTATGAATATGGTCGGATGGACAAAATCCGCACAGGAGAAAATCTGGCGCTTGTCGCAGCCGGCAACATGCTTGGGATTGCGTTTAAGAACTATCAGCTGTTGGAGTCAGAGAATATAAATATTTCGCTGTTTAATATTTCTGATTGGTCTGATCTGCATCCTGATGATATCAAGACAATTGCCTCTTATCCGCGGGTAATTGTACTCGAAGACCACAATATCAAGACAGGACTGGGAAACGCTATTTCTTCGGCAATTTTTGATCTCGGACTTTCTACTAAGCTGACCAAAATCGGTGTCTCTGACTATGCTTCGTCGGGCAAGACGGACGAACTTTATAAACTATTGGGAATGGATTCTGAGTCTGTGGCCACCACTGTGCGCACATTATTGAAAGCTGACGGTATAGCCGCCAACTGAAAAAATATCAAATGCTGATAGGCATCACCGGACAGATTGGCGCCGGTAAAACTACTGCCGCTAATATTCTAAAAGCAATGGGTGCGATTGTTATTGATGCCGACAGAATAGGCCGCAAAGTCGTTGAGACCAATCCCGGGCTGATTCAAAAACTTGCCCGGGTATTCGGTCCTCAGATTCTTACTCCGACAGGGAACCTCCGCAGAAAAAAAACCGCAGAGATAGCCTTTTCAAATGAAAGAAACAGGAAATTGCTAAACAGCCTCGTCCATCCATATCTCTTAAGAGAACTCAAAAAACAAATAAAAAGAAATCTTGGTAAGAAAAAAGTTGTAGTCATAGACGCAGCGCTTTTGCTTGACTGGAAACTCGATAATATCGTCGATCTGACACTCGTTATCGGCTGCTCCAAAGAAAAACGAATCACAAGACTACTAAAAAAAGGTCTCAGTAAATCCGACGCTTTAGCCAGAATGAAAAGCCAGCTGCCCTTTAGAGATTATGAAAAACGTGCTGACAAAGTTATCTTAAATAGCTCGACAGCAGCAGCTTTTAAAAGAAAAGTCCAGAAGTGGGCAGACAGTTATTTCGACAGAAAATTAAATACTGTTTTTTAGGCGAACAGGTCGAAAGGCTGCAAATTATCTTTTTGATTTTTAATCAACAGCTGATAAACGTGCCAGGCCGTAACCAGGTCCTGAATAGCCAGTCCGGTGGAATCAAAGACCGTGATATCATCATCGGAACTGCGAATTTTACTATGTTCGGCGATTATTTTGCCAAGTTCCCCGGCCAGGTCGCTTTGTTTGAGCTGCTTGTTAGCCAGCGGCACGTTAATTTCGCCCGAATGCGAGGCCTGCGCCCAATCGTCAATTACTACTTTACTTATTTGCAGAAGCTGGTAGTCCAGTTCCTGCTTGCCTTTGGCATCGGCTCCAATAGCATTGATATGGGCGCCTTTGGGAACGTCATCTTTCATCACAATAGGCTTACGCGTAGAGGTTGTAGTGTTTATTATATCAGCATTCTCACAGGCTTCATTGATAGAATTTGATACCGTACATTCGAGTTCAAACTTTTCGTTGCAGATTTTGGCAAATTTTTGAGCGCGCTCTTTGTCAATATCAAAGGTTGAGGCTTTGGTAAGTTCTGGTCTGGCGATCATAACAGCTTCAAGCTGGGTCTCCGCCTGCACACCGGCCCCTATGAATACTACCTTATCACATTTTGACTTAGCCAGAAACTTGGCGGCGATACCGCCCGCCGCACCTGTACGCATGTTGGTAATGTGAGTGCCGTCCATCACAGCCAAAGGGAAACCGGTCTTGGGATCTATCAATAAAATAGTAGCCATTACAGTCGGCAGGTCGGCGTTGTGATTATCGGGATGGACGTTTACGGCTTTGATGCCGGCGGCGCCCAAATCACGGATATAAGCCGGCATACAGCGCAAATCGCCGAAGTAATCCTCGAAATAAAGATACGATTTAGCCGGCATCTGCACTTTGCCTTCGCCGTAATACCGAAAGGCACTCTCGGTTGCTTCCATGCAGTCTTTCATTGTCAAGACTTTAACAATTTCAGATTTTTTTATTAGAAATGTGTCCACCTCAGACTGCCTCCGCCATAAATGTTTGTAGCCTCAATAATTCAGAATTTGAGGATAATCTCTGTCGGCTCGAATGTCAATCTCCCTCTGCCTTTTTGTTGCTTAAGGCGGCACTAGAGCTTAATTTTTATTAGTGAAATTTGCCACAGTAACGACAAATTTATTGGACCTCTTGATGGAGCCGCGCTACAACTGCCAGAGGGCCAGCCAGCTGCTGTTTTTGGAGCCCTTGAAAGTAGGCAAGAAAAACGGCGACTTTGTTCTGGTGCAGCAGGCCGATGGCTACTCCGGCTGGGCGGATACCAGATTTCTAAAAGAGCTTTCCAGGGTTGAATATGAAAATCAAATAAATTCGGCCAATGCTGTCGTTTCTGCATTTGATGCAAAACTAATAGACAATAAAAGCAGCACGGTTCTGCCGCACTTTCTCTACTACGGAACCAGATTGAAAGTTACGGCCACAATTGACGGCGGGTTCCGCATAATGCATCCTTCGGGAAAATATGCCTATATCAAGCGAAACCGGGTCAGGCCGATAAAGAAGAAAGCAAGCGTCACAGGTAAAAAACTGGTCAAAGAGGCATCCAAATGGCTGGGAGTACCCTACCTTTGGGGAGGCATGACTCCGGCCGGATTTGATTGTTCTGGCTTTTTAAAGCAGATTTTCGGACAGTTTAATATTTTCCTGCCGCGGGATACCAAAGACCAGATTCTGGTTGGTGATAGAATAGATAGGCAGAGTATAAAGACAGGGGACCTGCTCTTCTTCAAAAGGCATGTCGGTATGGCCATAACGAGAGAGCAGATGATTCACTGCTCAGTTGGTTCAGCTGGGGTAACGATTGAATCAATAGTGTCCGGGCAGCCGGATTACAGACAAGATTTGGACAGAGACTTTGCCGAAGCAAGGAGAATTATATAGTGCAGCTTGATGCCGTAAGAATTTCAATTCCCTTCAAGAAAAAATTCACAGTATCAAAGGGCTCGGCAACAGTCAAGACAAACGTCCTGGCAGTGATGAATAATCGATACATCGGTGAAGCATCCGGTTCAATACACGCCGGACCACCTGTTGAGAAGATTGAAAGAGACCTCAATAAGGGCCTGAAGCTCCTGTCAAAAGTAAGCGATATTACAATCGAGACAATGGATGAAATCCAGACCTGGAATATAAACAGTGCCGCCCGCTCGGCAATTACGGCTATGCTCCTGCATTTTCTTTCAGGCGAATCAAAAAGATATCCGTGGGAACTGTTGTCGATGGCAACTCCGGTCGGAATAAAAAGTTCGTTTACCATTGGAATTGAAGATACCGAGAGCATGATAGAATCTATCAAATCCTGCGAAAGCCCGATTATCAAAATCAAAATGGGACACAAGGAGGACGTCTTGATTCTTGATGCACTTGATGAATTAGTCGGGAAAGAAATCAGAGTTGATGCCAATGGCGGCTGGTCTTTGGAAAAAGCCGAAGAAATGATAATGCACCTGTCGCGCAAGGGCATCACAGTTATCGAGCAGCCGACGATAGCGAAGCATTTCAAAGAGTGGCAGCATATAAAAGGGAAAAACGAATCAGTCGAACTGATTGCAGATGAAGGCCTGAATTCACTGGCTGACTACCGAAAATACGCAGATTATATTGACGGCGTTAATATTAAAATGGAAAAATGCGGGGGGGTACTTAAGGGAATAGAAATCGCCCGTGCTGCACAAGAACAAAACAAGAAGGTCATGCTCGGCTGCATGGTCGAATCATCGATAGGCATATCCCAGTCGATATATATGTCAAGTGTCGCTGATTACTTTGATCTCGACGGACCATTGCTTTTAGAAGATGATATTGCCGACGGAATTCGTTACGACAGGGAGTCAATTGAGGTCGACCGGGAAATTATCGGCGGCCCCAAATTAAAACGAAATGTCATTGAAAAGTATATTCAGGAATAGCGCCGCTCTTGCGCTCTTTTTCGTTCCAATCATATCTCTGCATTTTCTGCTGGCAGATTTAATTCTTGCCGGAGATGCCTTTGAAAGGCATAACCAGCCTAAAATAACCGTTGTCTACCCCAAAGCTAACCAGACTGTAACTGCCACCGACTCAACTTTTATTCTTGGAAACGTTTCCGGTCTTGAAGAATTGAAAAACGTAGCATTTTCTATAAACGATAATAAAGTCAGGCTTCATAGCAGTGGCAGATTTCTGGCCTTTATCCCAATTGAGCCGGACAGCTTTCTGTTTACGTTGAAAGTCGATTTTTCTTATGTCAGTGAAAACGACACTCTCATATCGAGAACTTCGATCCACCAGCTAAAAGTTTACATTCCGCCGCCTCTCGGACGAATACCACTTGATACAATGTTAATCAGCGGGGACTACAAGCGACCTCGCGGAAATCTTACGATTGCTGCAAACGATGAACTAAGGGTCGCGTTTCACGCCACTCCCGGTCATATCGCCTGGTTTTCGATAGACGGTATAGTCGACTCTATTCCGATGAATGAATCCGCCCCGCAACCGCAGACTTACTGGGGAGAGGCTGTTTTCGGGGCAGGTGAAGTGCCGGAATCTCTGCTTTTAAAAGGAATCTATACCGGTTCCTGGACTGTCCCGCCTGATGCGAGAATAGACACTGCCGCTATCACATATCACCTGGCGGTTCCGCATCCGAGTGAAATCTTCTATCAACTTTTTACCACCGGAGATAACGTCTATTTCAAAATGCTGGCCAAGTATGCCGAGTATGACTCTATCCCGACTATCACCAGCCAAAGCGCTTATAAAGTAACTTTTAATGATCCCGCATTTCCGTTCACAGTGCGTTATATAGACTCAGTTCAGACCGTTCGCCACGGCCCCCGACGCGGCTACCAGTCGATATTCCAGCCTGAGGGCGTTACCGCTTTGGCAATCGGCGCTACCGGAGACTGGTACAAACTACAGCTGTCCAAAACGCAAACAGCCTGGGTTAATCAGAATTCAGTGCAAAAACTTCAGCCGGGCATAAGACCGGCGCATACTTATCTAATTGTCGTACGCTCAGAATTACACGGACGAAAATTAAAATTTGAGTTTCCATTATCAGGTAAGCATCCCTTTAATATCATTGAAGACGATCGCAGGACTATTCGGCTTCAGCTTTTTGGGGTCACTACAGATACAGATTGGATTCGCTACGACTTTGATGACGACCTTATTGACATTGCCAGCTGGAGTCAGCCCGAAGAAGATCTTTATGAATTTAAGATTGCACTCCGCAAAGATATCTGGGGTTACAACACATACTATAAAGGCAACACTCTCTTTTTGGAACTAATTAAACCTCCAGATAATCTTAGAAGCCTTCGCGGCAAAGTTATTGTAGTCGACCCCGGCCACTCGGCAGACCCGGGTTCGATTGGACCGTCGGGATACACCGAGGCAGAGGCCAATTTGGCCATAGCCCTGGAACTCAAAAAGAAACTTGAATCCAAAGGCGTCAGAGTGGTCATGACCCGAAGCGACACATCGCATGTTGCCTTGTATGACCGTCCCGCTATCGCCAAAATTAGCGGCGCCGACCTGTTTGTCTCGATTCACAATAACGCTCTGCCCGATGGCGTCAATCCCTTCACCAACAACGGCACTTCGATATATTATTATCATCCGCATTCTATCAATCTGGCTCGTGCAATACATTCGGAAATGCTGAAAGCGACTCAGCTGCCCGACCACGGACTCTATCACGGCAACTTAGCTGTCAACCGCCCGACTCAATACCCGGCGGTGCTGATAGAGTGCGCCTTTATGATTATCCCGGAACAGGAAGAAATGCTAAAAACCGATCGTTTCCGCAAACGCATAGCAAAGGCTATTACAAAGGGAATAGAGAATTTTTTGAAAGATTTTGCGAAGAAGAATCGTTAGATATTGCAGTGTCATACTTCGACTCCGCTCAGTATGACTTTGTCCGCTCTGTTTGACAAAAATATTATTGTAGGTCAGGACTTTACAATCCTGAGCAAAGCCGAAGGGCTTGCAGTCCTGACACTCGCGACATATAATCGTCAGGAACACAAGGTTCCTGACCTACAGAAAAAGTCCAGCCATAGGAGGCAATCATGTTCAAATTCACATTAGCGCTTTCCGTTTTAGTGCTACCAGTATTTGCATTAGCAGCAACCAACACACAGCGTGTGCTGCCAATTCGTCCGGTCAATACCTACTCGATAGTCGCTTACGACAGCGTCACCGGTCAATTCGGTGCGGCGGTGCAGTCGCACTGGTTTAAAGTTGCCAACGTAATCTGGGCTGAACCGAATGTCGGGGCAGTGGCTACTCAAGCGCATGTCGATTTCGCCTATGGTCCGCTTGGAATTGAAATGATGAAACTGGGGAAGACCGCCACACAGGCGCTCGACGGCCTCAAAGCCAGCGACCCTAACTATCATGTCAGACAGGTAGCCATGATTGACAATCGCGGCAATGTCGCGGCGCACACCGGTAATAATTGTATTGCAGAAGCAGGTCATCAGGTCGGCCATAATTATTCGGTACAGGCCAACCTGATGGAAAACCCAACAGTCCCGGCCGCTATGGCAAAGGCTTTTGAAAGCGCCGCGGGAGATTTGGCTGAGCGTCTTATGATTGCGCTTGAGGCTGCGCAAGCCGAGGGAGGGGATATCCGCGGGATGCAGTCGGCCGCTATACTGGTCGTAACAGGAGAGCCAACCGGACAAAGCTGGAAGGACCGCCTGGTTGATTTGCGGGTGGACGACGCTCCCGAACCATTGGTAGAGCTTCGCCGCTTGTTGGATATAAACCGCGCCTACGAGTTGATGAACCAGGGCGATGATTTTATTGTAGAAGGAAAATTTGACGAAGCCGGGCAGGCCTATGCCAATGCGGCCGAGCTTTCTCCCGGCAATATGGAAATAATTTACTGGCACGCCGTGACTCTGGTAACTGCCGGTGAGGTAGAGCGCTCACTGCCACTTTTTAAGCAATGCTTCGAAGCCGACGAAGGCTGGCGGACTCTGATAAAGCGCCTGGTCACCGCCGAGATTTTACCGGATGATAAGAAAGTGATTGAGAGGATATTATCCGAGTAGGTCAGGACCCTTGTCCGCCTCGGCGGACTTGTGGTCCTGACGAATTCAGAAGTCAGGAACACGAGGTTCCAGACCGACAAAATTGTACTTTTGACATTTAGACTGTTAGAAAGATGTCGAGACCACGCCCAGGAGGCGGGTATCGACCTACTCTCATCACGAGCAAATGTGCCACGGCCCTTTGCGCTTCGCTCAAATGGCTTCGTTTTGTTATATTTAACATCTTTTTTATGAAATACCTCGGGGAGAATTGGGCGACATCCTTCGACTCCTTCGACAGGCTCAGGACGGGGTCCGCTCAGGATGACAGTCCTAAATGGGCCACGACCCATGACGCTCTGCGCAAATGGGTTCGTTTTGTTATAATTTACTTTTCGATGTAGTGGTTTTGTAGTAATTTTGAAACCGAGAAATGTATGCGAAAGTGAAAAATGATTTTGAATGCGATGGTAGGTGTTTAATTTTGTTTTGTTCGCGGGTATCATGAGTGGCTCTTATATAGCGGTTGCGCAGGCATTTTGAAATAATTTTGTAGTGATTTTGTGACTGGAAACCCATCTAAAAGATGGCTACTCAGCTCCTTGTCCCGAGAGGAGTTGAAGCGAGGACAAGATTATGACGGCCCTTTCGAGTCCCTCGGCGGGACTTTGCTGAAAGGCTCAGAGTCACTTTGGTTGCAGTTTATCTAACTTATCCTGGAATCGGGCACTCTTGAGGGGCCGCGCCACCGCGGAATATAAAATCTACTAAGAAAGTCAAATCGAGGATATTGGGGGCTTCACTATCGTCGCCATTGCAATCACTTTCTATGAGGCATGGCCCCGGATCCCCGCTGCCTCTGAAAATAAAATCGACTAGTGCGGTTAAGTCTAAGACATTTGCGTCGTCACCATCACCATTTACATCTCCGCGATTTCCGGTACAGCAACAAAGAGAAGCAGGCCCCTCGCATTCATCGAGTACAAAATTGCCATCACAGTCATTGGATGACTGAGGCATAAACGCCAATCCGCTTGGGCTAAATAGGTCAAAATCTCGACGAACAAAAGAACGATAGTATCTGCCTGTTTCAACGAACATTTCTATTATCTGATAAAACTGGTCCTGTGTTCTTACAACAAAGACATTACCATTGGGGCCAATAGTAATTCCCCAGGGTCCTTCAGGCGGATTCTCATCGTTGTAAATTCCAATAAAGGCACCACTTACGCCATCGAATTCTAAAACCTGTGATCCAACTGAACTTGTCACCAGCAGGTTGCCGTCAGGTTTGAAAACTAAACCGAGCGGCCATGCAAGCCCGCCATCACCAGAAGTTACAAACAGACCAACCAGTGAACCATCTATGCCAGAATATTCGACAACCGAATTACTCAGTTTACCAGCCACAAACAGGTTGCCATTAGGCCCAAAAGTAAGCGCTCCGGGCTGGATTATTCCCCCCAATCCCGCTGACACAAACACTTCCAATGAATCTCCGCTGGCTCCGTCAATTTTTAGAACTAAGTCTTGATCTTTATCAGTTACATAGATATTGCCATCGGGACCAAAAGTCAGCGAGTTCAAAACTCCCGTTAAAGCAATCCAAACATCCGTAAAGGTATTATTACCTGGATCAATTTTGACAATTTTTGATTCATCCGCTATACCGTAAATCATCCGATCCGGACCAACTGCGACATCTGTGAAACTCAACCCGGAGGCCAGTGTCTGAATCGGTACACCACTCTTGCTATGATATTCACGAATCCCGCCAGCTTGATCAGCAACATACAAATTGAATTCTCTGTCCAAATCTATCCAGTCTGGAACCGAGTTTCTGTTACAATCCTGGCATCTATCGGGTACCGTATTGCGGTCAAAATCATCTACAGCGCCGGTTGATATTTCGATATGGTCGGGTATAGAATTATTATTACAATCCGGTTCGCAAATATCCAGAATATTGTTACCGTTTACGTCATTAAAGAAATTTGCTTCAAATTCATCCGGCACACCGTTGCCATTGCAATCAGCTTCGCACTCATCTGGAATACCGTTATCGTTTACATCAAAAGAAGCGCCTAATATATCATCACTGTCAAATATGCCGTTACCGTTGCAATCTTCACATTCGTCGGGAATCTCGTTTGCATTTACGTCGGCGCTGGTAAAGTTTGCAATATCGATAGAATCATCTATTCCGTTATCATTGCAGTCAAACCAGAAACAGGCGCTGCCGCTGACTATATCGCTTTCAATTACCTGCTGAACCCTGGCATGATAGCGCATATCAATATTGGCGGTATAGCCAGGATGAATATGGCAATAACTCAGAATGGTACTGCGAGAGGCAAAATTATAGGCACAGCTGTCAATTATCGGAATGTATTGGATTGAGTCGTGGGTGTGCCAGGAACCGAAGTTGTGCCCGAGTTCATGGGCCATGACCGTTACGTCCCAGTTGCCGTTATTCGGAGGCCCAACCGGTGTAGGAAAAGTGCCATTAATATAACCACTGATGCTGTATCGAAATTCAGTGCAATATGAACTCAGATAAGCAATTCCTCCGAAACTTAAATCTCTTCGGCCGGTAATAAGATGAATAAGGTCTAATCCAGTTGTATCTTCGTTGTTGTTCCAGTGAGTACGAAATTGGAAAATGCTGTTTTGATCAAACGGCTCGCCTCCGGTCGACCATATCCGTACAAAAGATGCCATCAACTTCATATTGATATCGCGCTGGTAGATGTCACTCACGGCCCCTAACATTTGAAGCAGATATGTTTCTGCCGCTATGAGGTCGCCAAAAATATTAAAAAATGATTGGTCGGCATCAAGAGCCATAACAGTAACCCGCATACCTGCAGGACTATCGGCCGGGCCGGAATCCTCGGCAGGAGATTTGAAAAAGGCTGCACCGGCATCTTCAACCTTACAAAACTCAGCCAGGGGAGGCAACTCGGCTTCACCGACATAACTTGAAATTGTTGCTATATCCTGTCCGGGCCAGTGCGCGATATGAAATGTTTCTCCATTGAGCGTAATGTAGCCGGTACATTCGTCATTTGATGAAAACGAAAGATAAGCATGAGAATTTACCGAGCCTGCCACTTTGCCACGATAGAAGATTACTGCAGGGGCAGAAACTTCCTGATTTCCCGATGCCGTACCAATGTAGAATTTGGCATCGGTTGTTAAAACTTCAAAACGTTTAAGTTCAAGAGAGACAGTTTCAGTTTTTGAAATAGGTACTGCCATTGTCACCAAACGCGGCTCGTCAACCAGCCTGCTGTATGTTCCCGGATTGACAGAAATAGAAATTGAGCCGATAACATTTTGATTAGATTTAAGAGTAAACGGATTTAGCTCTATCTTTGAGAGCTGCCCTTTCGAATCCGCAAAAGTCAGTGAAGAAAAGAGAGTAAATATGATGAGAGTAATAATCGCAGAGAATAGGCCTAAATGAGCCCTGCGAAAGTTGATTTTAGGATTAGGTAACATTATCAGGAATATAAGCTGAAATCAGAAAAGCGCCAATAAAAAATGCTCGATTGAAAACCGCGCAAATGGGTTCGTTTCGTTATATTTTACTTTTCCGGTGTAGTGGTTTTGTAGTGATTTTGTTCGCAGGTATATTCTTGGGCTTTTATACTTCGGTTGCATTCGTTTTTTGAAATAGTTTTGTATTGATTCTGTGGGGGGCATCTGATAAATAGGCAGTCAGCGTCTCACTACAACCGAAATTTTGCGTGATGCCAAGAAAGTAATTGAGAGAATGTTGAAAACGGAGTATAGACTCACCCCAAAATTATCCTTCTCTGAACCCTTTAGAAATAATCAGTATAAAGTTAAATTCCGAGGAAAAGTCTCTTCCAATCCTGAACCTTTTTGTCCAAACGATAAGAGTAAGGAGTTCCTCCAAATTTAAAATACTTTACTTGAATTTCATTATGCAGAAAGTGAAGCAATTCTATGTGGCAAATACAGAATTTCATAAATTCTCTAGCACTCAATAAAATGGGAATTTTAATCCTTGTGTCTTTCTTGTACTCGTCAAAATTTCTATAAATTATGGGCTTATGTGTTCCAATTTTAAGAAAGTCTGTTTCATACTTTAGATTAAGCAGTCCCTTATTATGTACGAATAAATTGCGGATTCTTCTAGCATCATCTGCAATCAAGCACAATGTAGGAATCCTTTTTTGCATTTCCTTTGTACCGAATTTTGATTTTCTAATTAGATCCCACATCCACAACAACTTCGCTTTATAGTTTCTTGTATATTTACTCTCCAATTTGACTTTCTTAACTTCCTTTAGGACTTTTTGAAAGTCTGAAACTGCGGCTTCAAAATGACTGGCCATAATTACTAGACATTGTCTACTATGCACTGGATAAAAGGAATCTCTCATGAATCTCAATAATTCTTCGCGATTGTAATTACGAAACCAATCAGGTGTCATTTTGTATGATTCTTTTGGAAGCATCATTCGTATTTTTTCATCCGATACCGATGTCACAGCAGCATCAATAAAATGAAAATATCCTATGAGTGCTTGCAAGGCATCGTCGGCTATTTCGAATACAAGTTGTGTTTCGCTATTTCTTTTAGTTATATTTTGTGTCGCTTTGCTCATGTGATAGACCGCTCTCCAAGACTTTTTCAACTAATCCACTTGAAACCGTTTGCGCGGATTCTAGTATTGAAAGAATACTCCAAAGACTAAAATGTCAATCATATTTTAAAATTACCCCCGTCAGGAATCGAACCTGAATATCCGGCTTCGGAGGCCGACGCGTTATCCGTTACACCACGGGGGCGGGTTTTAGTCTGTTTTGGCGCGCAGGTTAGATAATTCAAATGTTATTCTTAATCAATTACTAATTGAGATATATCGGGGACGTTCGGTAGTCATTGCGAACCCCGATGGAATCGGGGTGCGGCAATCTCAGTAAGCCGAACTGCGAGATTGCCGCGTTGTCCCTACTAAAGTCGGGACTTCCTCGCAATGACAGATATGGCGACCCGATATACAAATTATTTGATTAAACTCAAAAAATAACATAACTTAGCCGCCAATATCAGTGTCGGAACCACACCCAGCAGGCGGCTTTCGACCTCCCATGAATATGAAATGGACCAAAACCTACATACCGACCCTTCGTGAAAAACAGGCCGATGCCGAGCTTATTTCGCATCAGCTGCTTTTGCGAGGCGGCTATATCAGAAGACTGGCTTCGGGGGTTTATATCTATCTGCCCCTGATGCAGCGTGTTATCGAAAAATTTGCTCAGATAGTCCGCGAAGAGATGAACGCTGCCGGCGCTCTTGAAATCACCATGCCTGTCCTTTGTCCGGCCGAATTCTGGCACAAAACCGGCCGTTACGAGGTCGGCGGCAAAGACCTGATGAAAATGCAGGACCGACATGAAAAAGAGTTTGTCATGTGCGGCACCCACGAGGAAACAGTCACCTCTCTGGTTGCAGGCGAGGTCAAAAGCTACCGGCAGCTGCCGCTAAATCTATATCAAATACAGGTAAAATTCCGTGATGAAATCCGCCCGCGCTTCGGGCTGATGCGCGGCCGCGAATTCTTGATGAAAGACGCCTATACTTTTGATGCCAACCAAGAATCGTTTAAGAATTCATACCAGAAAATGGTCGATGCCTACTACGCTATTTTCAAACGAGCCGGCCTTGAGGTTGTAAAAGTGGAAGCCGACACCGGCGCCATGGGTGGCGAAGCTGCCCACGAGTTTATGCTTCTGGTAGATACCCAGGCCGGAGACCAGACAATTATGTTCTGCGATAAATGCGACTATGCTGCTAATATCGAAAAGGCCGAGTTTAAGGACAGTGCCGAAATTGAAGCCGAAGCAGATCAACTGCCGATGGAAACAGTTGATACCCCGGGTGCGGCTACAATCGAAGATGTCAGCGCATTTTTGAAAGTAGAGCCACGCGAGTTAGTCAAGACTCTGCTGTACATGGCTGATGATAAACCGGTGGCGGCCTTAGTAAGAGGTGACAGGGAATTAAACGAATTCAAATTCAAGAACGTTACTGGCGCTGTTGTTTTAAGAATGGCTACTGCGGCTGAAGTTGAAGAGTTAACAGGGGCGCCGGTAGGTTTTGCCGGACCGGTACGGCTTTCAAATGTGACGCTCTATGTCGATTCGCTGGTTTCGGAAGCCAAAAATTTCGTTGTCGGCGCCAATGCCGATGAGAAGCATATCAAAAATGTCAATTTAGGCCGCGATTTTGAGGCTTCCAAAATTTGTGACATTACCAGCGCAGCCAGCGGAGACAGCTGCCCTAATTGTGAGGGAAAGCTCTCTACCAAGCAAGGTATCGAGCTGGGCAATACGTTTATGCTCGGCACCAAGTATTCTGAAGCATTAGGAGCCAAATTCCTGGACTCTGACAGCAAGGAACATCCGATTCTTATGGGCTCATACGGCATAGGTATAACCAGAACACCTCAAGCAGCACTTGAGAAATATTGTGACGACAAAGGCATAATCTGGCCCAAGAAAATTGCCCCGTATTTGGTTCAATTAATTCCGCTCAAAATGGATAGTCCGGAACAGGTAAAAACAGCAGATAAAATATATGAAGACCTCCGGAATGCCGGTATAGAGGTGCTTTATGACGACCGAAATGACCGTCCGGGGGTGAAATTCAATGACGCTGATTTGATTGGATTACCTATTCGCATCACCATAGGGGATAAGTCCCTAAAAGACAACAAGGTAGAGCTAAAAGCCAGAGCCGAAGCCGATATGGAATTGGTGGATCTTGAAAACGTAGTAGAGGCTGTCCAAAAGCTTGCTGAAAAAGTGAATTAGTTAAGAAATTTGTTGCTTTGCAACGACTTGGCTCGTATAATTACAGGTTCTGGTGGGTATTATGCCCACTTTTTTATTAGGGTCTGCCGAAAATGGTTAGCATTAATGAAAGGCTCAAGGAAGCTGTAAGAGATATTATCGAAAAGCCGCTTCATAGCGAAGGCTGCGAGTTGGCAGATTTGTCAGTTTCGCAGTACAAGAAAGGTTCTACTGTGCGACTTTTCGTTTATTGCGAAAACGGAGTGACACTTGGAAAATGTGCCTCTCTTTCTTCTCTTATTGGTGCGGTGATAGATGGAACTGATTTGTTTGTAAACGGTTATACATTGGAGATTTCGTCGCCGGGTCTGGATCGCCCCTTAAGTAAAGTTGTTGATTTTAAGTATAGAATAGGCGAAACAGTAAAGATAGATTTTGCAAAAAAGAATCGCCCTGCAGTCAGGGCTAAAATTATGTCAGTCAGTAACAGTAAGATAGTCTTTGAAAACGAAAGCGGGGCGTTTACTGAAGAGCTGACGAATATTGAAAAGGCTAAAATAGTCTATTAGGAGATGATAAAGAATGGCATTTGACATGCTTGAAGCGATGACAATGATCGCTCGCGAAAAGAATATCGAACTTGAGGCAGTAATAGAAACGTTGGAAGCGTCCCTTCTGGCGGCGGCTAAGAAAAAATACGCCAATACTGACAATATCTCTTTCAAATTTGACCGCAAAACTAATGAGCTGCTGATGATGGCCACCAAGCGGGTCACTAACGAAGTTAACGAGTCTGATGTAGAGATTTCGATAGAAGAAGCCAGAGAGATAGATTCTTCGGCAGATCTTGGTGACGAAGTAGATATTTACATAGACTACGAAGCCGAGTTCGGAAGAAACGCTATTGCATCGGCAAAACAAATTTTGGTTCAAAAAGTTCGTGAAAAAGAGCGCGATAGAATTTATGACGAGTATATTGATAAAATTGGCACTCTCATCGCAGGAGTTGTACAACAAGTCGATAAAGGGAATGTCATAGTCAATCTTGGCCGGGGTGAGTCGCTGCTGCCTATCAAGGAACAGATTCCCAGAGAAAAATTCCGCCAGGGCGACAGGGTCAGGGCGCTGATAATTGATGTTCAGAAAGCCTCGCGCGGACCTCAAATAATCCTGTCTCGTGTTAACAACGAATTTGTCCGGGCGCTTTTCGCGCTTGAGGTACCGGAAATTTTTGAAAAAGTAATCGAAATCAAAACTATCGCCCGCGAACCCGGAGAGCGAACGAAAGTTGCCGTCTATTCCTCCGACGAAAGAATCGACCCGGTCGGCGCCTGTGTCGGCATTAAGGGCGTCAGAGTACAGTCTATCGTCCGTGAGTTAAACAATGAGCGGATAGATATTGTACCATATTCTTCTAATCCTGAAGTTTTTGTTACCCGCGCTCTGGCTCCGGCCAATGTAGTGACCATAGAGTTGAACGAAGCCGAGCAGAAAATGACAGTTGTAGTGGAAGAAGACAAACTGTCTCTGGCAATTGGCCGCAGCGGCCAGAATGCAAGACTGGCCTCAAAGCTGACAGGCTGGAAAGTCAATATCATGTCTGATGTTGAGTACGATAACTCTAAACATATGGAAGCGGAACTCCTGGCACCTGTAGGACAGTTAGAGGGTGTCGGTCCTAAACTTGAAGAAAGACTAAGCCAAGCCGACATATCTACGGTACAGAAACTTGCCGAAAGTTCAATCGAGACTCTTACCAAGATTGAAGGACTCGGACAAAAAACAGCTGAAACACTTATTGAGCGCTCCAAAGAAATGGTAGAAATACTTGAAGAAGAATACCGCAAGAAAAAAGAGGCCGAAAGAGCAGCCCTGAAAGAAGCCGGTAAAGACAAAGACAAGCTTTCTGTTGGTGATGTATTTGAGGATGACGATGATTATGTCACGGAAGAAGACGATATCCCGAAAGCTGAGCGGCCTGAAGTAGACGAGGAAGACGAAAAAGAAAACAAAGAAGAGAAAGAAAAACAAGGGAAAACGGAAGAAGAGACCGATAAAAAGGTATAAGAATGCCTGTTGAAGAAAAAAGGATTTTTGAATTAGCTAAGGAGCATAAGGTTTCCTCGCATGCTCTGCTAAAAATATTGAAAGAATCAGGATTTGAGCCAAAGTCACATATGTCTCTGGCGACAATCGATATGATCAGGGCGATAAACGATCGCTATGCACAGGAAAAGGAAAAAGCCAAAAAAGAGATGGAGCATCGGGCCCAGGTTACCCAGAGTATAGCCAAAAAACAGATTCAGATACAGCAGACTAAAGTTGAAGCTGAAAAAGCGACTCCGGCACCGATCAAGCAAAAGGCGCTGCTGAAAGTAATTGATAAAAAACCCAAGAGAAAAGATAAACGCAAAAAGAGAGACAAAATACCTGTCGATCAGGAAGAAGTCGCCAAAACTTTTAAAACAACTCTGGCTAAACTCAGCTCCGGCAAAGTTAAACGAAAATACAAAAAAGGCGGGGGGGACGATGCCGATGCTGCCTCCGGACCAAGTAACGTAATTGAAGTCAATGAATTTATGACCGTTGCCGAGCTGGCCCGAACGATGGACCGTAAACCGGCAGAGCTTATCGCCAAACTTTTTGAATTGGGCATGATGGCCACCATTAACCAGCGACTTGACCTTGATGCCATCGAAACAATTGCTGCAGAGTTTGAATTTGAGGTTAAGCTGGTAAGCGAAGTTGGCGAAGAAGTTAAAGAAGAAGAAAATCTCGAAAATGCTGTCTTCAGAGCACCGATAGTAACAGTAATGGGTCATGTAGACCACGGCAAAACTTCGCTTTTGGACTATATCCGTAAATCAAACGTTGCCTCTAAAGAAGTGGGCGCCATTACACAGCACATAGGGGCTTATACCGTAACTTTCCAGGAAAAAATGATTACTTTTATTGATACTCCGGGGCATGAAGCGTTCACCGCCATGAGGGCCAGAGGCTCACAGATTACAGATATTGTTGTCCTGGTAGTTGCCGCCGATGACGGCGTTCAACCACAGACCGTAGAAGCTATCGACCATGCCCGTGCCGCAGATGTTCCCATTATCGTGGCCATAAATAAAATTGATAAACCGACTGCAAATATTGACAGTGTCCGCTCAAAATTGTCTGAGCATAATCTGGTCTCTGAAGAGTGGGGCGGGAAGACAATTATGGTAGAAGTATCTGCCAAAACAGGGGAGGGAGTTGAGAAACTTCTGGAGTTGATTCTTCTGCAGGCAGAAATACTGGATCTCAAAGCTGACCCGACAATAAGAGCTCAGGGGGTGGTGGTGGACTCCCGTCTTGAAAGAGGCAAGGGCGCAGTTGCTACGGTTTTGATACAGCGAGGCACCTGCAAAATAGGTGAGCCTATTATCTCAGGTATCAACTATGGCAGGATCAGAACCATTATCAGCGATAAAGAAGAAGCATTAAAAGAAGTAGGGCCGTCAATGCCGGTTCAAATAACCGGTCTAAACGGAACTCCCCAGGCAGGCGACAGCTTCTATGCGGTTCAGACCGACCAGGAGGCCAAGGAACTTGCCCTTAAACGCAATCAGGTAAAACGCGAGCAAGAGTCCCGCCGGACCCACGGACGTCTTACCCTCGATCGTGTTTTTGACAGAATCAAAGAAGGCGCTATTAAAGAACTAAAGCTGATTATTAAAGCAGATGTTGACGGTTCAGTAGAAGTTCTTTCAGATACTCTGGGTAAAATTGAAACTGATGAGGTCCGTACAAATATTATTCATGACGGTGTTGGTCCTATTATTGAATCAGATATTTTGCTGGCAGCGGCATCGGACGCCATTATTATCGGTTTTAACGTAGTTCCCGATGCACGTGCCAGGGAGCTTGCTAAAAAAGAAGCAATAGAGATTAAACATTATGATATCATCTACGAGGCTGAAAGAGAAGTTAAAGAAGCTCTTTCGGGAATGCTTTCGCCTGATATATCTGAAGAATTTGTTGGCGCGGCAGAAGTACGTGAACTGTTCAAAGTTCCGAAGCTGGGAGTAATTGCCGGATGCTTTGTCAGAGATGGACGAATTACCCGTAAGGACAAGGTCAAACTTATCAGAGACGGACAAGTTATATACGACGGCGTAGTTGGCTCGCTTAGACGATTCAAAGATGATGCTAAAGAAGTAAAAGAAGGTTTTGAGTGCGGTATAGGTATTGAAGGATACAATGATATTAAAGTCGGAGACTCAATCGAGGCCTATAAAATTGTGGAAACTGCCAGAACTCTGCAATAGCACAAAGATAATGCATAGCTTTGATCACTGTCACCCTGAAAGTAAAACTGGATTTACCCGGTGTTAATTCACTCAAAGAGAAAAGAAGAATAATAAAATCAATCATGGCACGTTTAAGAAACAAATTCAATATTTCGATATCCGAAGTTGCCGAACAGGACAGCCACCGTACTGCAGTTATCGGCGCAGCCATAGTGACCAATGATTCTGCCTTTGGCAACTCTGTATTATCGAAAGTTGTCAGTCAGCTAGAACTTTCGAGAGACGCCGTTTTATTGGATTACACGATTGAAACTTACTGATGAGACTTACTGATTATGAGACAATTCAAACGTTCCACCAGACTTGGAGAGCAGATTCTCAGAGACCTGCCTGCGGCCATAGGAAACATCGTAAGCGATCGATTCAAAGGTATGATAACCTTTACAAAGGTCAGGCTTACAGATGATTTGCGCTACGCTACAGTCTATTACTCTTTTTTGGGTAAGTCCGAAGAAAAAGAAAAACTTGAGGTCTATTTTCAAAGAGAGTGCCGCAGATTCAGGAAATTGGTCGGTTCGCCATTGAGAATAAAACATATTCCGGAGTTCTCGTTCAAATTTGATACTTCAGTCGAAGAAGGTCTCAGAATCGAGCAGCTATTAAATGAAGTCAAAGACGATTTACGAAGCTGATAGATTAGAAATTGATACTAACAGGCCCTTTAAGGAAATAGGCCTGCTTATCGAGAGCGCCAAAAAACTATTGGTCGTTTCGCATATCGATCCGGATGGCGACGCACTGGGTACACAGCTGGCCTTTGCGGCCTATTTGAGGAGTTTGGGCAAAGAGGTTGTGCTGGTCAGAGAAGATGCAATTCCCGAAAGATATGAGTTCCTTCCCGGAATTGAGCGGATCCGGCATATTGATGATATCAAAGACAAGCTGGACATTGATACCATCATAGCGCTTGAATGCCCTAAACTCTCACGGGCCGGGGATATTATCAACAATCTCAACAGCAACATTACAATTATCAATATAGACCATCATCAGGACAACGATAATTATGGCCAGGTCCAATGGATCGACAAGGATGCTTCATCGGTCGGCGAAATGGTATATGAGTTATTTGAGTCTTTCCGCTACCAAATAGATGAAGAGACAGCCGTTCTGCTTTTTACTGCCATCCTGACCGATACGGGAAGATTCAGGTATGAATCAACCACAGGCAGAACATTAGAGATAGCCGGGAAATTGATTGAAGCCGGAGCTAATCCCAGAGATATATGTGACAAAGTCTTTTATAATCTGCAGCCTGCTACCATCAAGCTGATAGGCAATGTCCTGAGTAATGCCGAATTTATTGATAATGGCAGAACCTGCCTGTTGTCGCTGCCTATTGAAATAATAGAATCTACGGAGCATGGTGAAGCTGAAGCTGAAGGCATTGCAGAGTACAGTCTCTATGGTAAAGGCGTGACACTTGGAGTAACTTTTAAAGAACGCGACAGCGGCATCACTCGAATATCGCTTCGCTCACGCGGCAACCCGAATGTTGCCAGGCTTGCTGCACTATTTGGAGGCGGGGGACATATTTGTGCGGCAGGTTGTTCTATCAGTAAGCCTCTTTCAGAAGCAAAGAAAGAATTTCTAAAGAAATTAAACGAGTTTCAAGTTGACCGCTAGTTCCACTCTATATAACGGCATTCTCCTGCTAAATAAACAGCGGGGCATAACCAGCCATGAGGCGGTTATGAAAATCCGCAATGCTATCGGACAGAAACGAGTTGGTCATACTGGAACACTTGACCCGCAAGCTGAGGGGCTGCTTGTCATCTGCATTGGCAGTGCCACCAAGATTGTGCAGTATCTCTCAAATTTCGATAAATCCTATGAGGCCGAAATCTATCTGGGCCAGAGTTCTACTACCTTTGACAGCGAAGGTCTGATCACAAGTGACAGTCCTAAGGCTGCTCCGGATTTTTCTGCTGAAGAGTTCTCAGAAATTTTAGATGAATTCAGGGGCTCTATCAGTCAGAAAGTGCCGGCGTATTCGGCGGTCAGGGTAGACGGCAAACGCTTATATGAACTCGCCAGAGCAGGAAAAGAAGTGGAAAGGCCGGAAAGACTCGTAACAATAACGGAACTGGAAGTAGTTTCTTACGATAAACCTCGTCTGGCAATTCGGGTCTCTTGTTCCAAGGGAACCTACATTCGCACTTTGGCTGATGATATTGGAAAGAAACTGGAATGCGGAGCATATTTGTCCGCCTTGAAAAGGACCGTAGTAAACGGACTGCTCTTAGAAAACGCCTTGACCATAGACGAAGTAGAAAAACTGCACCAATCGGGTGAATTGAAAGCGAGACTTCTCTCGTTTCGGGACATGCTCAATTTCAGGTGCATTTTTGTCAGCGACATTTTCAAAGAAAAGGTAATCAGCGGAGCAAATTTGACTTCTTCAGATATATCAGGTACCGACGGCAGCTTCTCAACCGGCGACAGGGTCTTATTAAAAGACCAAGAGGGCAACGCCCTGGCGATAGGCCGGGCGGAGGTAGATTCTTTGGAAATTTTGAAATCGACTGACAGTAAGATTTTCACTTATTCAAGGGTCTTAAATTGAAGGCACAGTTCATAAGAGATATCGAGAAGTATGCCTCCGAAGGAACATCTTTTGCTGCAGCTACTCTGGGAACATTCGACGGCATTCATCTGGGACACAAAGCAATTTTTGAGAGAGTTCAGGCAGAAGCAGAAGCAAATGGGCTGGCTCCGTTACTTGTTACTTTCCATCCGCACCCCAGAGTTGTTCTTACTCCCGATAACGCTCCTCAGCTACTTACAACAATCGAAGAGAAAGAACACTTCATACCGGATTTCTTCAGCGGTAAAGTAATTGTCATAAAGTTTGATGAAGAGATCAGAAATATGAGCGCAGAGCAGTTTGTAAAGAACATTTTGGTAGAAAAACTTCGAGTAAAGAAACTAATAGTTGGTTTTGATCACGTTCTTGGCAAAGACCGCGGCGGCGATAGTGAAGAGCTTGTCAGACTGGGCGGCAAATACGGCTTTGAAGTCGTAATCGTCGAACCAATAATGCGGGATGCAAAACCGGTCTCTTCTACAAGAATTCGTGAGGCGATGCTATCAGGCAACTTTGACGAAGCGACCGACCTCCTGGGGCACCAGTACGCAATTTTTGGCACTGTCATGAGGGGCATGGGCCTGGGCCGCAAACTCGGCTATCCAACTGCCAATGTGGACTACAATAAGATAAAGCTTCTGCCGCCAGAAGGCGTATATTCCTGCTGGGTAACTGTAAAAGACGAACATTATTCAGGAATGATGTTTATCGGCAAAAACCATTTTGACCCCAGAGGCGGGATTTCTGTCGAGGCGAATTTATTTGATTTTGATGAAGACATCTACGATGAGGAGATATATGTTTATCCGACTCGTTTTGTGAGAGGCAACCAGAAATTTGATTCGAAAGATGAGCTCATAGCTCAAATGAAAAAAGATAGAGAAATAGTAATTGAAATATTGAAAGAGGAGAAAAGTAATGGAATTGAAAAAAGAGCGCAAAGCTCAAACTATTGCTGAACATCGGCTGCACGACAAAGACACCGGTTCGCCGGAGGTCCAGATCGCCCTGCTGACTTCGCGGATTAACGAACTGTCAGAGCACCTTAAGGAGCATTCCAAAGACTTCCATAGTCGCACCGGATTAATGAAAATGGTCGGGCAGCGTCGCCGTCAGCTTAATTTCTTAAAAGACAGAGATATCGAGAGCTATCGTCAGGTTCTCGGCGCATTGGGTTTGCGTAGATAGGCTGCGTAAGCAAAAGCACTTAACAATAAATGTAATAGAAGAAAAGAAATAGGAAAAGAAAATATAATGTCTCACAAAGTAGAATTTGAATTAGGCGGACGCACTTTAACAATCGAAACCGGAAAAATTGCTAAACAGTCCAACGGCGCAGTTACTGTCCGCTACGGCGACTCGATGGTCGTCTCCACAATTTGTTCACAACCAGAACCAAGGCTCGGCTTTAATTTTTTCCCGCTAACCGTAGAATACCGCGAAAAAACTTATGCTGCCGGAAAGATACCGGGCGGCTTTTTCAGACGTGAAGGACGCCCATCGGAAAAAGAAATACTCTCTGCCAGGATAATCGACCGGCCCATCAGGCCATTGTTTCCGTCGGACTTTATGGGTGAAACCCAGTGCATCAATTTTATCGTATCCCATGACCAGGAAAACGATACCGACATGCTGGCACTAAACGGAACTTCAGCAGCAATAGCTGTTTCAGATGTTCCCTTCGAAAAAGTAATAGCAGGAGTCAGAGTGGGTAGATTAGAGGGTGAACTGGTCATAAACCCGACTTTCAGCCAGTTAGATGATAGTGATCTGAATATAATAGTAGCCGGTTCGGCCGATTCAATTGCCATGGTAGAGGGCGGAGGTTATGAACTTTCTGAAGATGATCTGATAAAGGTGCTGGAATTTGCTCATGAAAGTATCAAAATCATCGTTTCCGAAATTGAAAAACTTCAGAAAGAATGCGGCAAGCCAAAATTCGAATACATTCCTGTCAATATTGATGACACCCTGGCCAGCAAGGTCAAAGAAATAGTCGGCGACAAGCTCGACGGCTTTAATCACACTGCCGACAAAGAAGAGCGCCGCGAGGGCAAGAAAAAACTTCAGAATGAAATAATCGAGCAGCTGGCTGAGGAATTTCCGGAAAGTGATTCTGATATAGGTAATATCATTCACGATTTAGACTCCGCATCAATGCGGAAGATGATACTGGATGAAGATACCCGTAGCGATGGCCGCAAGCCTGATGATATCCGCGAAATCACCTGCGAAATCGGACTTCTACCCAGAACCCACGGCTCGGCTCTGTTCACGCGCGGTCAGACCCAGGCTCTGGTAGCTGTTACTCTGGGCACGAAAATGGATGAACAGAGGCTGGACGAACTTGAAGGCGAATCAACCAAGAGCTATATGTTCCATTACAATTTCCCGCCATTTTCGACCGGCGAAGCAAAACCAATGCGGGGCACCAGCCGCCGCGAAATCGGTCATGGCGCTTTAGCTGAACGGGCTCTGGTACCGGTAATACCGGCTGATAAAAGTTTCCCTTATACTTTGAGAATAGTCTCGGATATTATGGAATCAAACGGTTCATCGTCTATGGCCTCAGTCTGCGGAGCTTCGCTGGCTATGATGGATGGCGGCGTGCCTATCAAAACTGCCGTAGCGGGAATCGCCATGGGGCTGATTAAGTCTGATGATAAGGTAGTAATTTTGACTGATATTCTGGGTGACGAAGACCATTTTGGTGATATGGACTTTAAGGTCACGGGAACTGCCGAAGGGGTTACTGCTATTCAAATGGATATCAAAATCGCCGGGCTGGATATTGAAACGATACGGGTGGCGCTGGAAAAAGCCCGCACCGCCAGACTTTCGATTCTTGAAAGTATGAATGCTACCATTTCCAAAAATCGCGAGCAGCTTTCACAGTACGCACCGCGCATTATTACAATTATGATCAGCCCCTCAAAAATTGGCGAGCTGATAGGTCCCGGAGGCAAAAATATCCGGGCTATCTGTGAAGAGACCGGCGCTAAGATTGATATTGAAGATGACGGCACTGTCCTGATTTCATCGGTAGACGGAGAAGCCGGCCAGAAAGCCAAAGAGCGGGTGGAAGCCTGCACCGAAGAAGCCGTGGTAGGCAAAGTCTACAGCGGACTGGTCAGACGAATTGCAGCATTTGGCGCATTCCTGGAAATCATTCCCGGTACCGACGGCATGCTTCACATTTCTGAAATTGATCATACGCATGTAAAACGCGTTGAAGATTATATGAAACTTGGCGACCGTCTCGATGTCAAAGTGCTTAGCATGGACAACGAAGGCAAAATCAGACTCTCCCGGAAAGCTCTGCTGGGAGCTGATGGCGATAAAGGCGGCGAAAACTAAGCTCTCCGGTGAAAACTTTTACAATTAAGAGGGAAGAAATTGGCTAAGCGTCTGGTTCAGTCTGATGGCAGCATATATCAGAAAACAACTCTCAAAAGCGGTTTGAGAATTGTTACTGAACGGAATCAGTCGGTTCGGTCCATATCTATAGGGGTATGGATCGATATCGGCGCCCGCAACGAACCTCAAGAGCTGAACGGTGTCACTCACCTGATTGAGCATATGCTCTTTAAGGGGACTAAGAAGCGCAATGCCAAACAGATAGCCTCAGAGATTGAAAACATCGGCGGCTCCCTGAACGCTTTCACATCTAAAGAAAGCACCTGCTACTTAGCCAGAGTTATGTATGAGCATCTTGAGACTGCTCTTGATGTACTGGCAGACTTGTCACAGAATGCGACTCTGACACCCAACAATCTGGACAAAGAGAAGAAAGTTGTTTGCGAAGAGATTAAAGAATCGCTGGACACACCCTCTGACCATGTCCATGACCTGTTCGCCGAAGCATACTGGGGCGACCATGCTTTGGGCAGGCCGATACTGGGAAGTATCGACAGCGTTACAAAAATGCCGCGCAAGTCTGTTATAAACTATATTAAGAATAACTATAAGGCTGAGTCGGTAGTCCTGGCAGTTTCAGGGGCTATCTCTCACAATAAATTGGTCAAACTTGCCAAAGAAAAATTCAACTTTGCCAAAGGCAAGGCGAAAACAGCTGCTTTGGCTGAGCGAACTAAGCAACAATGCCTGATGGTAGAATCCAACGGACTAAGCCAGTCTCATCTTTGTATCGGTTTTCCGGGAATAAATTATCGTGATCCTTTAAGAACAGCGGTAATCGCCCTCAGTACTTATTTGGGAGGGGGGATGTCATCGGTTTTGTTTCAAAAGATAAGAGAACAAAAAGGTCTGGCCTACACAGTTTATACTTATCATGAATCGTTCCGAGACGCCGGAGTTTTCGGAGCCTATGTCGCTACCGAACCAAAAAACCTGACAGACGCCCTGGGCATGATGATCAAAGAATGTAACAGACTAAAGAAAAAGAAACTGTCAGCTATCACCATGGATCAGATCAAGGCTCAGCTTAAGGGAAATCTGACACTGGCTATGGAGTCTACCTCAGCCAGAATGAACAGACTGGCCCGGCAGGAGCTGGTCCTGGGACGATTTTACTCACTTGACCAGACTTTGAAAGAAATTGACAGTCTCAAATCAGCGGACATCTTAAAAGTTGCCAATCTAATGTTTGATAACGAAAAGCTGGCCATAGCCGTCAAAGGTCCGGCTAATAAGAAGGCTCTCGAAAATGTCATCTGATAATCTTTTTAAAAATGATTCTTTCATGAAGGAAAGTAGCGCCTGCCGCAACGTTCTGGTCTTCCACAAACTGACCGAGTCTGTCTCATTTGGCTCGACCAACTATTCTCCTAAAAGAATGTGCAAGCTGCTAGAGTCGCTTACGGACAACGGCTATCAGTTTGTTTCGGTTGGTGAGCTTATGAGCAATAACGACAGCAGCAAGATTGCCATTACATTTGATGACGGCTACGCGCATCTGGCAGCAGCTCTGCCGCCACTTATTGACAGATTCAAAATAAGGCCGACAATTTTTGTGCCCACGTCGTATGTAGGGAAGAGCAATAGCTGGGACTACAGTTCGTTTTTTAAGTCTGAGCCACACCTGAGCCGTCAGCAGATTGAATACTTGTCCGAGATTGGCGTCGATTTTGGCAGTCATGGCCACCGCCACCTGCGGCTTTCAACGCTGGACGACAAAGCTCTTGATTCTGAACTTTCTGAGTCCAAGCACATACTCGAAGAAATAACGGGAAAAGCGGTCGAAACTATGAGCTTTCCTTTTGGTAAAACTAATCCAAAAGTTCTGACGGCAGCCACCAAAGCAGGCTTCAAATTTTCGTTCACTATGTCTTTCCCTGATAAGTCAAACAGAAAGACCGCTTTGGGCAGAATTCCTGTCTACTTTTTCGACAGCCCCGATTCGGTGATGCAGAAACTCGGGCGGACAGGATTATATCCTTTTCACAAAGCTCTCTGCCGCTCTGCCACGGCCATGTCTATCGGTACCATCTTGTTAAATAAATTCCTCGGACGCCCCTGATTTCTTCACTTGGCAGCTATCTGTTAATTATTGCAGTATTCTCCCGTTTCTCCTATAATTCCCGATAATAAATTGACCGAAGAGTTAAAAGATGTCAGCTGATGAAGTAAAAGCAGAACGCTACGATTTTAAGACAATAGAAGCCAAATGGCAGCGCCATTGGCAGACGAGCGGATTGTTTAAAGCGCCCGCTAAGCCTGACCCCAAAAATAAATTTTATATGCTGGAGATGTTCGCCTATCCCTCCGGTGATATTCATATGGGGCATTTCCGTAACTATATAATCGGTGATGCTGTCGCCCGCTGGCAGATGATGAAAGGCAAAGATGTGCTGCATCCCTTTGGGTGGGACTCGTTCGGGCTGCCGGCAGAGCGCGCCGCTATCAAGAGAGGCATTCATCCCAAAGAATGGACTTTGTCAAATATCGAAGCCTCCCGCAAAACCCTTGAAAAAGTTGGAATTTCGTTTGATTGGGACAGGGAAGTGGTTTCTTCGGAACCGGATTATTACAAATGGACCCAGTGGTTTTTTATTCAGCTGTTTAATAAAGGCCTGGCTTACCGGAAAAAAGGCTTTGTCAACTGGTGCCCGCAAGATAAGACCGTTCTGGCCAACGAACAGGTCATAGATAGCCGCTGCGAACACTGTAACACTGTTGTAGAGAAGAAAGAACAGGTTCAGTGGTATTTCAAAATTACAGACTACGCCGACCGCCTGATAGACGGACTTGACACACTCAATGGCTGGCCGGAGCACTTAAAAGCTATCCAACGAGAATGGATCGGCCGCTCCTATGGCGCTGAGATAGACTTTACAATTGAAGAGAGCGGCGAAAAGCTTTCGGTCTATACGACTCGCCCGGATACTATCTATGGTGTGACATTTATGGCTATCTCGCCAGAATCTGAGATTCTGAAGTCACTCAATCTCGATTCAGAGCAACAGTTGCTAGTTGACGAATACTGCCGCAGGGCTATGGCCAAGACCGACATAGAGCGTACGGCAGCAAGTGACGATAAAGATGGCGTCTTTACCGGCAAGTATGCTGTCAATCCGTTTAATGGTGAAAAAGTCCAGCTCTGGGTGGCTGATTATGTCTTGGCAGGCTATGGCACCGGCGCTGTGATGGGAGTTCCGGCTCATGACAGTCGAGATTTCACATTCGCCAAAAAATATGACATTCCAATTAAAGTAGTAATTCATCCGGATAAAGATACAGCCTTGAATGTCAATGAGATGGAAAATTCCTACACACAAAGCGGCCCGATGGTCAACTCTGGCGATTTTGACGGACTGTCGGGGCAAGAGGCGATAGACTCTGTCACAGAGCATGCTGAGGCTCAGAAAATAGGCCGTAAGAAAAAGCAGTTTAAGCTGCGTGACTGGCTTATCTCGCGTCAGCGCTATTGGGGCTGCCCCATACCGATAATTCACTGCCAGAAGTGCGGGGAAATAGCCGTACCTGAAGATCAGCTGCCGGTCATCTTGCCTGATGTTGAAAATTTTATGCCCAAGGGGAGATCGCCACTTGAAGATGTTCCTGAGTTTGTCAATACCAACTGCCCTAAATGCGGGGGAGAGGCCAGACGGGATGCTGACACTATGGATACTTTCGTATGCTCCTCCTGGTACTATCTGCGCTATCTCGACGCCAAGAACGATAGGGCGCCATTTGACAAAGAAAAAGCCGATAGCTGGCTTCCGATTGATTTGTATATCGGAGGAATTACCCATGCCACCGGGCATCTGATATATTTCAGGTTTTTTCAGAAATTCCTCAAAGATATCGGCTGGTCAAATTTCGAGGAGCCGGTAATTCGCATGTTTAACCATGGCATGGTATCGGATGCGAGCGGCGAGGTGATGTCCAAATCCAAAGGCAATGTCGTCTCACCGATAGCGTTGATGGACCAGCGCGGTGTCGATGTCACCCGTCTGGCGATGTTCTTTACGGCACCCAGCGCCAAAGAAGTGCTCTGGTCTGATAACAGCCTGACGGGGGTAGAGAAATTCGTGCTCAATAAGGTCTGCCGTCTATATGAAAAATTCCTGAACTCAGGCAGCGACTTAAAGCAACAGTTTAAGAAGTCCGATCTTGCTGAGAATGACTGGAAATTGTACCTGAAACTTAATCAGACTATCAAAAGAGTTTCTGAATCATATGGGCAGCTTCATTTTAATACTGCTATTTCGGCTCTTATGGAGCTTATCAGAGATTACGAGCAGTCTCAGCTTAAATCCAATGAGTTAAACGATTACATTATAGTTAAGGCCGTACAGCTGATAGCTCCAATGGCTCCGCATCTGGCCGAAGAGTTATGGCAGCAGTTTGGCTTTGCAGATGATGGCTCGATTTTCAAGTCAAACTGGCCGGAGTTTGACCCTGAGGCTATAATTTCTGATACGGTTGAGATCGCTGTCCAGATAAACGGCAAGCTCAGAGACACTATAATAGTGGCGGCTGATTGTGACCAGGAAACAGTCGAAAAGGCTGCTTTTGAGAGCTCAAGAATCGTTTCCTATACCAATCAGGGAGAGATTAAGAAGATTATCTATGTGCCGGGGCGTATTCTTAATATAGTGGTCAAATAGTCTTTAGGCTTAGCAATAACAATAAGAAGCCCTCTTTCGAACTGTCTGCTATTCAAGCATTTGCTATAAGTTAACATAATATATCTTATGGGACGTTGGCTAGAAGCTGCTCAACCTAATTGTAACTATCCATCGACTCCCTCGACAACGCTTAGGGACTATGTCCGCTCAGGATGACTATATCAATCTTGTCGTGGCCGGCAGATGTCTTCATCTATTGCATCTTCAATACTAATGAGAAATGTGAATTAATAGCTGTCCGTCATTCCACACTTGACGTGGAATCCAGCCGGTGATATTTGCAGATAAATATAGATTGTAGTATCCCAGACTGGAACCCACCTAAAAGGCAAAGTCCCGTGGGGTGGGCCCCTCCGGCCTACTACATTTCTACAAGAGTTTCCTTAGTTCTTCAATTTTCCTCAACCTGCCCCTCTTATGTAACTCTCCTACAACCCGGCCAGTTATTACTGCCTCAAAGTATCGTTTGATTGGTCCCCAGTCTGGATCAAAATCGTCGATATAATTCTCGCCTGCTTTTTCATATTGTTCAATTGCTTCTACAATTCTACCTTCTTTATCATACAAAATAGCGAGATGTTCATGATTAAAGTTCCAATCCGGACAAAGCTGCACAGATTTTTGCAAAGCTTCAATTTGTTCATCGCGTCTATCTGTCTGGGCGAGTTGATTCAGACTAAATGATTTGATCATATAGCCGACAGCGGCCATTTCATCACCAAGCTTGATAATTTCTTCAGCCAACTTCAAACTTGCATATATATTTTCTTTCAAGTAATCTCTATATATCAAATTGAAATGAGCAAACCACATTTTCGCCTGAGCATTTTGCGGATCTTCTCCCAGGATTTCTTCATAAATAGTTAGGGCTTGCTCTCCCTCTTTTAAGTCGATATATAACATTGCAAGTTCCAACTTTTCTTCAATAGTTATATTTTCTTCTTTTCTCTTGCTCTCAAAAACTTCAAATAATACTTGATACTCCTTTCCTAACATTTCTAAGTTTATCTTGATATTCATACTTGATTCCCTCAATCATCATTACGGATTAGATACTAATATGGTAAGTTTGGACTCCACGTCAAGCCCATCAATGAGGAACGACTAAAGATGTCGAAACCGCACCCAAGAGGCGGGTTTCGACCTACTCAAGACTTATCTCTCCCCCTACATATAAATCTGCTTATAGCCCCAGTCTATAAGTTTGCGGATTTCGCGGAAGCGGAGTTTGTCGCCCGGCACGCCAAGCACCACCGCAGTCAGCCTCTCCCCTGATTTGTCCTGCACCAGAGTACCGAGGCAGTAATCAGCATCGCGGATATAACCGGTCTTGCCGGTCAGAACCTTATATGGCGACAGAACGATAAGATTGGTGTTGGCCATCTGAAGATACTTGCCTTTATGATTCTGAATCGGTATGCGGCGTTTTCTGGCGGAAGTTATTTCTACAAGTTTGGGGTAGTTGCAGACGTAATGAATAATTTTGGCGACCTCGTGGGCCGTCGAGACATTTCGTTTATCCAAACCGGTCGGCTCAATAAATAATGTTTTTTTGAGACCAAGGGATCTGGCTTTTATGTTCATTTCCACAGCGAGAGCATCACTCGAACCCGAGGTTGCCCTGGCCAGAGCCCGCATAGCCCGGTTATCAGAGTTCATAAGCGCCGCTACCAGTAAATCTTCAAGTGTCAGTACATAGCCGATTTTCAGCCGCGACTTTGATGAGCGGCGGGCATCGCTTTTGATAATCTTTGCAGTTTGTTTTAAGTCAATACCTTTGTCGAGTATGACCATGGCTGCCACAAGCTTGGTGATAGAAGCAATCGGCCTGACTTCGTCGGCGTTTTTAGCATAGAGGACCTGCCCGTTTTCGTAATTGACGAGTATAGCAGACTTCAGATTTAGGTACGGACCTTTTTGCTTAACAGTATCAAAATCAAAATGATAGGTAGGGTTATCCGAGGCCAGCAGCTCGGCATTACCGACTTCTAAAATATGAACTGTATTCGCTGTAAAAAAGACGAAGGCTGCCAGAAGCAGCAGTACTTTTGGGAATGAACTTTGCTTAATCATTTAATACCTCACCCACTTAATTATTTCGGGTAGCGTTGGTCGTTTTCCATACATCAGTATCCCTATACGAAATATTCTGGACGAAAGCCAGATCACAAAGAAGGTAGCCACCAGCAGCAAAACAAAAGAGAGTATTGCCTCGCCCAATATTCCAGAGAAAAACGAATATTCGGTTACACTTGGAGCTACAAAGATAATTCGCATCATCATCAGGGTTGGAGCAAAAATCGGAATCATAGAAAGTGTCCGCGCCATTGTAGAATTCGGCTCCTGTATAATCAAGATCCCAATCGCGAAAGAAACTGCCAGCAATATCGATACTGGTGCAACAAAAATCTGTGCTTCTTTTTCGCTGTTGACGATAGATCCCACAAGTGCAAACAAAGTTGCAAACAATAGATAACCAAAAACTTGGAACAAACAGAAAAAAGTGATCACCACCGGATTAAAAACAATTTTAGCAATTCCCGGATTGATCGCAGTAGCAAAAGCTCCGCTTCCAAAATACAGCCCTGCCCCCATCAATATCCAGATAAGTAACTGCGTAAGTGTAGCACCGCCCAATCCAAACACTTTTCCCAATAACAGCTGAAACGGCGTTATCGAAGAAACCAGAACTTCCATTATCCGCGATGCCTTTTCTTCGATAACTGATCGCATTATGACCTGACCATAGCCAATGATGACAAAATATATGAGCATCACGAAAATCATCGAAATGCCCCATTTTGTGTCGAAATTTACTGAATCTCCCTGGGCATCTCTTCTGGGCAGATTAACGCGCTGAGTTAACGCCAGGACAGAATCAATACCAAGATTGATATTGGATTTTTCAAGCCTCATCGTGGCAGCAATACGTGAGATAACTTTTTCAAAACGGGAAATAGTTCTAAAACTTTCAGAATTAGTGACCAGGGCCATGTTACTGTCGGCTTCTTCTATCCCCTGCCTGAAAAGCATAAAGTATTTTATCTCTTCGTCATTTAAAGCTTTCGTTAAAGAATCAACGGTAGAGACAAATGCAGCAGAGTCGCCTGGCAAGACTTCTATGATTCCAATTATCTCATAAGCGTGTGTCTCGCCGTCATCAAGCTTGTAGCGCTCCAACGCAGACTTAAACTCTTGGCCAACACTTTCACCGCTCTGGTCCACGACTGCCAGATACTGCGTTGAACCGGCTGAATTTGAAGCCAGCAAAACCATAAGAGGACCCATTGCCGCCATCAGCGCTGGTATTAAAAATATACCTATTAAGAAAGATTTCTTTTTAACTACTTGCAAATATTCACTTTTTATGACCACCCAAATTTTAGACACCGGCTTCACCTGCTTGATTTTCAAGTTCTTTTGGGTCCAATTTGGCCGTACTGATAAAAATCTCATACAAAGACGGCTCAGCCAGTTCAAATCTGCGGACTTTTACCTTTTCTATCATCTGCCTTAGTATTGATTGAGGATCGGTTTTATCCACCAGATTAATTTCCAGATAATTGTTGAATTCGGTTAAATTGGCCACACCGGGAAGTTGCTTAATGAATGAACCGTCCCCCTCAATTTCTACCTGAAGAGCGTTCTTGCCGAATCGAGACTTGATATCTCCGATTTTTCCGTCGAGAACTTTTTTGCCGTCCAATATCATACAGATATTATCGCAAAGTTTTTCAGCCTGTTCCATCACGTGGGTAGAAAATAAAATAGTCTTCCCTTCCCTCTTCAGGTCCATCAGAATTCCTTTAATGAGTTCTACATTTATCGGGTCAAGTCCTGAAAAAAGTTCATCAAGAATTATGATGTCGGGTTCATGGATTATTGTTGTAATGAACTGAAGTTTCTGCTGCATTCCCTTGGAGAGCTCTTCAACTTTCTGGTCGATATATTCAATCAAGCCCATCTTTTCCAGCCAGGGGCTGATTCTGCCTGCGGTCGTTTTGCGCGGACAACCTTTTAGCTCTGCCATATAAGTGATGACTTGACGCAGAGTCATTTTTTTGTACAGGCCACGCTCCTCGGGCAGGTAGCCGACACGTTCCAGAAAGGAGATGTCGGCTTTCTTGCCATCGAACATAACGCGGCCGCTGTCCGGAGCAATTATATTCATTATCATTCTGATGGTAGTGGTCTTGCCTGCCCCATTGGGACCAATAATACCGTAGATAACACCCCGTGGTACCGAAAGTGAAAGTCTGTCAACAGCAACTTTTTGGTCGTAAACTTTACGTATATTTTCAAGCTCTAAATGCACTTATCTCTTTCAATCAATTCTGAGATTAATAATTGTCTTAGATTATATAATCAACTAAAACAGATTTTGAGATTGCTTCGTCACCCGAAGTAAGATAAGGTGCGACGTCTCAAAGCGTCAGGACCACAAGGGATCCTGACCTACAGGGATGCGCCGCCTTATATTATCGGCACAACCACTAAAGGGCATGGTGCCCTACTCCGGAATTTATATCGTCAAACAGAGTGTCCCAGCCACCTGCCGCGCCGATAATATATGTAAAATATGAATGAGCTAATGGCCAGCGCGGTAACAATTGTCCACCAGATAGCTGTTACTCCGAACCCAAAATGCTGGGTGAAGAAATAAATTGGGATGACTTCGAGCACCCAGGAGTTTATAAAATTAATGACCATAGCCGGACTGTTTAAACCTACGCCCATATGGATTTCTGAAATCATCAGAAATGCCCCAAAAAATGGAAAACCGACAGCATATATTTTCAGCATAACGCTGCCGACTGCTATCGTATCCTGATTACTAAAAAACATTTTCATAATCTCTTCTGCGAAGAAAAACACAGCCAGTCCAAACAGAGTCATTATTCCTATGCCCAGGTAGATCGACTGAGTGGCTGTTTGTTTGGCGCGCTCGGTTTTGCCGCTACCCAGAGTTTGACCGATTAAAGCAGACACCCCCATACCTATACCAACCAGAATCATCACGCCCATCTCCGTTATTAGATTTCCGACACCATAGGCAGCTACGACGCTTGTTCCAAAGGTAGCCACGATTGGCACGATTATCATTCTGGCACCGGAGAAAGAAAATTCGCCAAGCCAGGCAGGAATACCAATTTTGACTATCGTCCACATTGAGCTGACAGAAATGCTTAGTTTACCCCGCAGGTGCAATTTGATATTGGCAAAATCACCGTAGAGTATTATCAGCCCTGCCAGCAGTGTAAGGAAAATACTTATGAATGAGGCTACTGCGGCACCCTTTACTCCCATGGCCGGAAAACTGGCGTAGCCAAATATAAAAAGCGGATCAAGAATCATGTTCAGTGCATTCGAAGCAAGCATCAAAGTCATGGCCTGATTCGGGTTGGCGACACCCCTAAGAGCAGTGAATATTGTATAGACCGCAAAATTAAAGGCTAACCCGACAAGCATTATTTGTCCATAATCAAAGCCCAGCTCCAGAGCCTCACCTTCTGCTCCCAGAAGAACAAGAATGGGGCGAAGCAAAACCAAGCCGAGGCCGCCAAACAGGAATCCGAAAAAAAGCTTTAGGATTAGCGCCTCTTTAATGGCCTTTTCGGCGGCGTCATAAGCTTTCTCACCGTACCTGCGAGAAATTATGGCAACCGAACCCGGGCCAACCAGCGCATTAAATGAGAATAACAACCAGAGGATTGTGCCAAAAAATGTAAGCCCGGCAACAGCATTTTCTCCCTCGGGAAGCTGTGAAACCCACCAGGTGTCGACTAAGCGGTAAATGTTGGCGGTCAGAAAACCGAACATCGACGGCAGTCCCATTTTGAGAATGGCAGTAAGGATGGAACCTTCGGTGTAGTCGGCGCGTTTTTTTTCCGGGGCGTCAGGCATACAGTCTGGCTATAATAGGGTAATCTGATTCAGAACACAAATCTCAAAGATCGTTGACGAAAAGAAACCGCTGAGGTTTCATTATCTTTCGATTTTAATTATGATGTCGTGGCTAGCTCAAAGCGTCAGGACCACGCCTTAGAGGCGGCATCCTGACCTACAGGGATGCCACCTTATATCAATGGCAGAACCACTAAAGGGCCATGGTGCCCTACTTATTCACCACGATTCTGTGACCGAGTACCGGAGCCAGTACCACTTATGTGGGACTCGGCAATCGAATAAAAGTTAAAACGCTGAATAAATTTCGTTCACTTTGTCCCAGTTGATAATGTTAAAAAATGCTGCGATATAATCCGGGCGACGATTCTGATATTTTAAGTAATAGGCATGCTCCCAGACATCAAGTCCAATAAGCGGCGTCTTCCCTATCGAAAGAGGCGAGTCCTGATTGGCAGTCGACATAATTTCCAGCTTGCCGCCGTTTGAAACTAACCAGGCCCAGCCGCTGCCAAAACGGGTCGCTGCTGCTGTTGAGAACTGAGATTTGAAGCCATCAAGTCCGCCGAGCTCAGAGTTTATAGCATCGGCTACAGCCCCGCCGTACTCTATGTCCTTTTTCATTATCTGCCAGAAGAACGAATGATTAACAAACCCGCCGCCATTGTTGCGAACAGCATTGCGGATATTTTCAGGGACGGTGTCAAGATTCGTGATCAGCTCTTCAGCAGATTTTCCTGCTACAGAAGGCTCACTATCTACTGCAGCGTTAAATTTATCGGTATAGGCCTGATGGTGCTTAGTGTGATGGATTTCCATTGTTTTGGCGTCAATATAGGGCTCGAGCGCATCATATCCGTATGGTAAACTTGGCAAAGTTGCCGGCATTTCCTAGCTCCTTTTGGTTTAAGCGTTTAATATTCTGACTGAATACTATAGCTAACTAAACAGGACCCGAAAGTCAAATGTTCGAGAGGTAAAATAAGTGGTGGGGGGAGGATTTGAACCTCCGAAGGCTACGCCGACAGATTTACAGTCTGTTCCCTTTGACCACTCGGGAACCCCACCAATCAATAAAAAGTTGAACGGAAATTATAGCCAAGAGATGGTATAAAAGCAACCCTAATTGAAAACGGCTTGGTGATGGCTTAAAAAAAGTTAATCAGACCAGTTCTTTGGCCCGATTGAGTTCTTTTTCGTTGGAGCTATTGTTTGGCGAAACGACTAAAAGCCTGCCAGTCCGCCTCGCTTCGCTGTTGATAGCAATCAGCATCGGTTTTTGGGCGGCCATTATTTCGTAAATTTTACCGGGGATATTTCGGGTAAACAGGTCAGCCTTTCAGAGAGGCACCAAAAAACAGGTCAGTGGCCGCATAAAAATCGGGAATGCGGCTGCGGCTAAAAAATGGATCTAAATAATCCTGTGTCATATCAACTTCTCTTGACTCTTTATTCTAAAAATATATTTACTTATAGTTGGAAAAGTGTTTTGTAGATCATTTTTAATTTCATTTAATACTTCTTTTTCCTGCCCTCTTGAATGTTTTTTAAATCCTTCATATATAATGACCATGAAGACTACTAAAAATAAACTTATAACAATAACTAAGAATAAAATCAGCGCTCTTTGGGGGCTTGATATTTGGGTCGGTAATGATGGACTATCTAAGATTTGAATAATTGGTACATCTTTTTGTGCATCAAATTTTGCTCTTTCAAATTCTTTATTCAAAAACAAAAATATACTTGATTTGATTTCAACGCTTCGATCTAAACGTGATAAAGCTCTAATAATTTCCGAATTACTACTTAAGCGCCAATTTCGATTGGCTGCTTGAAATCGTTCAAGCTCATCTTCAGCAACCGAGAGCTCTTCTTTGATAACACCTAATTGTTTTGCGAGATATACTTCGTTTTCGCTTGCCTTCGATCGTCGTTTATAGAGATTGTAATTTTCTAATTCAAAAAGATATTTCGCTACTAGAGCCTGCGAAAAAGCGGGATACTTTGTTTCAACAGCTAAGTGAATAACAGCTGTTTTTTTTTCTGTACCGAAAGATGAAATTTTAGTAAGCTTAACAACGAGTTCGTCAGTATCATATTCATCAAAATATTCTTGAAGTGTTAATGTCTTTATTTTACCATCAACATGAAATGAATATTCCTCTGATAAAAGTGCTTTGGCAATATGAAGCGATTTTAGGATTGCTGGAAATAATGCGGACGGATTTTCATTCAAGTTAGAATTAGTTCCAATGCCTGCAAGAGATTTCAGATCACTTAACTGATCTTGAGACCCGCTTGGCAAAATTGAAGCAGTTGAAGTGTACTTATTCGGAAGTAGAAGTAACAATACAATAGTTAAAACTATCACGATACCAATACTATAAATAATAAAGATTGCCTTTTTTATTATAATTGAGGCTAATAAAAAGAGGTTATATTCTGAATCCTCTTCTATTCGGTTATTTTTGCTTGCATCTGAAAAATTTGACGAACTCATTTCATGTTTCTTTCGACTGATATTGTCTTATTTTCAACATCAAAAGCATAGTGAGAATTAACAGCTTTTTCAACAAAATCTTTGAATTCCTTTTTAAACCTTTCTTCAGCAAATCTCTGAGCATTATTGTGAACAAATGCAGGATCAAAAGCAACAATACCGCTCTCGAATCGTTTTACGGCATTGATGATATCATCCGGATGCTGTCGATAGAAGAAGATGCCTGTCTTGTTTTCAATAATTGTTTCAAGCGACCCTCCTTTACCATAAGCGATAACGGGAGTACCGCAAGCCTGAGCTTCTACCGTCACAATACCGAAATCTTCAACAGCGGCAAAAACGAACGCTTTTGCCCGTTGCATATATTCCCGTATTGTTTCCCTAGACTGAAAACCCATCAGTTCTATATTTGAACCGGCAATTGATTTAACCTTGTTGAACAGGGGACCATCTCCAATCACAACCAGTTTTTTTTCAGGCATTTTTGAAAATGCTTCAACAATCATTCCAATTTTTTTGTATGGAACAAATCTTGATGTTGTTAGATAATAATCGTCTTTTTGTGTGTGAAGTTTAAAAAAATCAAAATCAACAGGTGGGTAGATTACGAAAGACTCTCTGTTATAAACTTTTTTTATTCGTCTTTCAATATAGTTTGAAATAGCAATAAAATAATCCACACCATTAGCAGTCCGATAATCCCACATTCTGATTTTATGGAGCATATATTTTGCAATCCATCCTTTAATACCTTTATTCAGCCCGGATTCTTCGAGATATTGATGTGTCAGATCCCAGGCATATCTGATGGGAGAATAGCACATACAGATGTGAAGCTGATCGGGGCCGGTGATAACACCTTTGGCAACAGCGTAAGAACTTGAAATTATGAGGTCATACTGCGAAAGGTCAAATTGTTCTATTGCGAGCGGCATGAGCGGCAGATAACTGCGGTATTTGCTTTTTGCGAACGGCATTTTCTGCAGGAACGAGGTGGTCACCTTCTTGTTCAGAATAAAACCCCTCTGCCCCTCCGGAATAAAATCGTAGAGTGAGAAAAGGTCAGCCTCAGGATAGATCAGGATCATCTGCTCCAGGACGCGTTCAGCTCCTCCATACGTCACCAGCCAGTCATGAACTATTGCAGTTTTCATCAATTTGACATCTCTTCTATTGCATCAATAAACGCATTAGCGGGATTTTCCCAGGTGAACATTTTCACTCTCTCTTGCCCCAGCTTAATAAGCTTGTGGCGTAATTCAACATCGCATAATACACTTCGCATATTGTACGCGATGTCTTTAACATCATAAGGGTCACAATATAGAACAGCATCGCCACACACTTCAGGCAAAGAAGCAACATTTGACACTACACACGGGCAACCGCATGCCATAGCTTCAAGCGGAGGCAAACCAAATCCTTCGTATAATGATGGTAATACAAGAATAGATGCTTTTTGGTAGATACTAATCAATTTTTCATCACTCACTTTACCAGTAAATGTGATCCATTTACTCCATGCGGAATCAGCTATTTCTTCTCTAAAACCAGGAATGCCAGTAATAAAACTATCCGCTTCGCCTACTATCATTAAAGGTAATTTAATATTGTATTTTTCATGAAGAATTTTATATGCGGTAATTAACCTCTTTAAATTTTTGTGTGGTTTAACATTACCAACATATACAATATATTTACGATTATTTTCAAGTGATTTTTCTATATTAGCAAAACTGGCACCGATATGAATAACCTTGACCTTTTCAACGCCTGGCAGCTTATACTTAATCATTTCAGATAGTGTGAAATTTGAGTCTGTAAATACTATTCGGGATTTTCTTAAAGCCGCTGAAAGCATGCTTCGAGCATATATTTTCATAATTAACGTTTTATTATCATTTTCATCAGCAATATGAAATAAATCATGTATAGTTGTTATCTGAATGCCTCGAAATAACAGGGGTATATTATAATGTGGTGAGAAAAACATATCACATTTAGGCGTTTTTCTTAACATCTCATACTGTTCCGATATTGAATATATCGGAGAGTTACATTCGATAATATCAACATTATCGTTTTCATCATTTATCTGTTGCAGGTCATTAATATGACCTAACAGATATATTTTGAAATTTGGTAATAAAGTGATAAGATGCGGTACCAAGTTTCTCAGATAAGTACCAATCCCGCTGGAACGCCACATTCGGCAGTCAATTGAAAGCCGCATTTATCAAATTCTCTTTGTATTATTTAATCGAAAATAACATAATAATGGAAACATACAGAAAAACCAAAATGGATATAATAATAGAGCGTTCAGATTACACAAAAGCAAACTCACAAACAAATAATTCAGATAGACTTTGTTAACAAATAATTTTTCTTCTACAAATCCCGACAGGGAAAATCTAATTAAATGTATCATTGTAACAGCTGTAATAGTAAATATTGGAATACCTAAGGTAACCATCAATGCCAATATTGATGAATCTATTGATGACAATTTGGTTAATCCCAAATATGAGAAGAAATTAAATCCGATTCCGAATATTAATACGTCAATTCGTGATAAAAGATTTATCGCCAGCATAAAATTATTATAACGGTGCGCTGCTGATTCATCCTGTCCTATAGAAGTAAATCTCTCAGTAATTCTAATAATTTCATCCGAGAAAAAATAGAACATGCTTACTATGGATAAAGCCAATATAGCACCATTAATGATTAGCGATTTTTTGATTCGAAAATTACTTATAAGATTTTTAATATCCAATAAATAGTAAAACATTATCCCCAGCGATAATCCGAATAAAGAAGATCTCGAAAAAGTAAACAATTCAGAAAAAAATAGAAAAATAAATATAATTATGTATTTTTTCTTTTGTGTTAAATCGAATAAATACAAACATATTAATATTGGCAAAATGAGTAAATTGCCAAAAAAATTGGGGTCAAAAAGTGTACCCAACAACCTATGTAAATGCGGATCCCCGTGATAAATTACACCAAATAATGAAAGGAAAGCGTATAGCTGACCGGCATCAGGAAATATAAAATATATCACCCAGGCCACTATTGTATTGACTACAAAAACAACTATATAAAAATTAAGAACCTTTTGTAAATTAGAACCATAAATCTTGAAGAATGACAGTCCGATCACATAACTGGTAATAAAGAACATTAAAATTCTTATGTTATATGTAAATGCTAAGGTACTTATCTCCTGAACTTTAAGTACACCTATTAGATATGATATGAAAAAGAAAGAATATATAATTAAAAATTGCCAAGGGAAATTTCGAACATCTTTCCAGGACAATAATAAAATTAATATACAAGAACAATGAAGAACTAATTCAAATATATTAAAGGAACCAAGTGCTGTTGCTAGTGGAATAAGTCTCAATATGTTTCCGAGAAACATAAAAAGAACAAAAACAAACAGAACGAATTTATATCTTGTTGTCCTCTCCATTAGTCAGGTTACGTCTAAGAGAGTATTTTTCTTCAAGTTTCAGTTTCCTTCGTCTTCATATGGCGGTTTGCAGCCGTGCGCAGGGTGCAACTCGTGAACACCTCATAAATTTCCATTTTCAAACAGGTTTCCATAAATCGCAGTGAGGTTGGCTCTGCCCCATTGTCCAATAATATTGATTCCGGCTGATCTGATATTTGCTGCAAACAGTTGATACTGAACTGCCTGATAACACTACCAAAACATTCTTCTCCTTCGTCTTTGAATCCTACTGACGCCGCTTCACAAACTCCTACTGTGAATCCTTCCACAAGATACTTACTTACCAAAAGAGTCAACTAACGGAGAGCAGGCTATGCCATCTGAGCAACATCATTTCTCAAAATAATTATCAACGATACGTCTTGAGAAACCATTATCAAATTTATTGAATAATTGATTTACTCTGTCCCTTTCTTTTGAATATAAATCATTTTCACTTTTATGGGCAGGGCTAATAATCATTTCAATCTCTTTCATAACCTCTATCCAGTCGTAACATTTTGGGCCTGGTGTAACATCATCATAATCATAATATAGGCCTACGTTATTCTTTATATAATCATTAAAGTCAAAAGGAGCAAATATTATTGGTCTATTCATTATTAAGAAATCAAAAAATATACTTGAATAATCTGTAATCAAAATATCAGTAAATCTCAATAATGGGTACGGATCTACGTGACGATAAATTAAAATATTCGATTTATCTTTGATTATATCCTCTACAATTTCTAATTCCAGGAAATGTGGCTTCAATAATAAAACAGCATTTAGATTTCTTAATTTTTCATTATAATTATCAATATCGAATTTGTAATCGTTCATGAGATTCAGAATATCAATAGGAACTGGCTTACGATGAGTAGGCAGCCAGCTAATTACATATTCATATTTTGCTCTTAAGTTTTCTAATGCCTTAATTTCAGGAAACAGCTTCTCCGTAAATAGATAATCTCTGGACATTGAATCATTACGAGATTGTCCCATGACATCAATCATAGTTTCGGAAATATTAAAAGCACTTTTAAATGATGGGCAAATATAATCAGATGAAATAATTATTCTATCAAAAAACCGACTACTATATAGATAAGGAATAATTGAATAGGATATTTTTCTTAGCACATTTCGAATTTTATCTTTTCCATTATGGCTAATCCAATCCGAATCGTATCCAATCATTTTTAAGGGAGTACCATGCCATAATTGAATCACTTCCGAACCACTTATCAGTACCGGATGGATATCTTCGATTGAATGGGAAATGAAAGTTTTCTTGGCACGTATTACTGTTCTCAAACCACTTATCGAATACAAGTATTCAGCATTCATGCCATTACTCTTTATAAAAGTTACGACATCTTTATTCTTTGAAATAAAAACAGATTTTATATGTTTAACATTTTCGCTTGCATACAAGAAAAGATATTTACTATTATCAGCAAAATGATAACCCAATGATGAACCGAAAATGTATAATTGTTTATCTTTGGAAATCATCTTTGATATAAAATACAAAGGGAAAAGAAGCATCAATACTATAAATTCTAAGACACCTCTCTTCTTCAGTATTTTATTAGCCATTTAATCCTTGTCATAAAATAATATTACAAACATAAATGTTATTTAAACTTTTCTTTAAAAATCATAGCTTTCATTATCTCGACATCAGGATGAAAATCAACTTCCCTCCAATCCGAGGGCTCAATTTTTAGAAAAGAGATAACTATACCATCATCGATAAGAGAGTTAAATATCTCTAACCAAAACTTATTCAAATAATCTTCATTTTTAACTAATTGAAGAATTTTATTTACAAACAATCTTCTACTTTTTTCACCCTTAACTAGAACTAATCCTATCGACTCGGCACCTACTTCAGAAAGTGGTATGTCTTTATGAACTCTCATAATTAATCCATCAGAACCAAAGCTGACTTTCATATCATCTTCATGATATTCATCTCTATAGTCGATGGTAAGTTGAATGATATTATTAGCATCAGATTTAATTTGTTTAAAGACATCACCAATGTAGATATTATCACCGTTCGTTATAACAAAGTCTTCTCCTTGCATCTCATTATGAGCTACCCAGAGAGAAACAAGATTATTGGTAACATCGTAGACCGGATTAAAAATTGTTTTGATTTTTATTTTTGATTTATGATCCTTTATTTTAGCTTCAATTTGTTCTGTTTTATACCCTGTGATAATAATAATTTCTGAGAACATTTCAGAAGATACAGCGCTTTCGAGTTGTCGCTCCAATATTGTTGTACCGTCACCAAAATCTATAAGAGATTTTGGCGTGTTTCTTGTCAAAGGCCAAAGACGTTCTCCTTTGCCTGCAGCGAGAATAAATAATTTCAACTGGAATTCCTCATTTGCTAATTCTTATCAATATATTCCCTTTGCCAGAGCTCCATATTGACCAACATCCATATTTTTATTCCAAATTTGTGATTTGAAAATAATTGTTTGTTGTTTATTATCTTTTCCATATTTTTATTATAAAAATTTCTGTTCTGAGCCCTTTTATCCAGAAGAATCTCTTTAGCGAAATCATTAAAATCATCTCCCAACCATTTATGTACAGGAACTGGAAAGCCCATCTTTTTTCTCCAAACAACTTCCTTTGGCAGATCATTTTCAAAAGTTTTCTTAAGGATATATTTTGGTATATCATATTTCTCACTGATTTGATCAGAATTGTAGGAACATGCTGTGGCCTTATCAGTTTGAGATCTCCATTTCAATTTATACTTAATTGGAATTGTAAATGCAAATTCAACAAGTCGGTGGTCAACAAACGGGACTCTAGCCTCAACTGAGGTTGCCATTGTAGTCATATCCACTCTCTGCAGAAGACCTACTAAGTGAATTTTTTCAAAAATCCACATATACTTGTCATAGATATTTATATTTTTAATCTTATCAAATTCTACAGCAAAAATATTTCTTAATTGTTCATCATAATTCAGAAATTCTAAAATATCTGGGTGGAGAAACTCCTGCTTATCATCCCAGTTTGTATAATTATATAGAAAGAGAAAGTGTTCCTGGTCCGATTTGAACTTATTACCTTCATACATTTTATCTAAATTTCTTTGCAACAATTTGTCTGTTTCTGAATTAGATGTGTTATTGGATTTTTCAAGTTCTTTTAATCGCTGATAGTCATAAGGACTTCTGAATATCCTGCCGTAGCCACCGAAAATCTCATCGGCACCTTCACCGGACAGTACAACAGTTATATGTTTCTTCAATTCTTTGGACATAACATATAAAGCAGGCTCATTGGGGACACTAAGGGGAGCATCTTTATAACTAATTAGTTTAACCATATTTTCTATGTAATCTGTGGAACTCATGGTCATACAATGGTGATTTGTTTGGTATTTATCAGCTACTTGTTTGGCATAGCCAAATTCGTTGAAGCCTTCCTCATTAAAACCGATTGTGAATGTATTTATTGGTGTTTCTATGATATTACTCATAAGGGCTACTGTGATACTGGAATCAAGACCACCGCTAAGATATGCTCCGACAGGAACATCAGATCTCATTCTATACTTCACAGAACTTGCCATGATTTCACGAAGCCTATTGATATAAAACTTTTCTCCTCTATCTTCATTATTTTCATTAATCGGAATTTCCCAATACTGATATTTTTTTACATTAGGTCCAGATACTTCCAAATAATAACCAGGGTCTAACGACTTTATCTTATTGAACAAAGTATCTTCACCAATAGGATATCTATAGTTTAAATAACTTGAAAGACCAATGATATTTTCTGATGAGGAGAAACCGGGGTATCTCAATATCGCTTTAATTTCTGAGGCAAAAAGAAGTTTGCCTTCGAATAAACTATAAAACAAAGGTTTAATTCCTATTCGATCTCTGACCAAAGTTACAGTTTTGTATTTTTTATCATAAATGGCAAATGCAAACATGCCATTGAATTTCTTAAGACACTTGATACCATATTCTATATAAGCATTAAGAATTACTTCCGTATCTGTTTGTGATAGAAACTTATATCCTTTTGTTTCTAATTCCAATCTTAGCTCTTGATAATTGTAAATTTCTCCGTTAAAGACAATTACTACCCTGCCGGTTATATCAAACATTGGTTGTCTACCACGTGAAGTCAGATCAATAATTGTAAGACGTCGATGCCCGAAAGCAACATGGTCATCAACGAACGAACCTGAATCATCCGGTCCGCGATGTTTCATGGTTTCAGCCATTTCTTTGATTACGCTAATACGCACCTTTTTTTTGTTGTCTAGATTTACAATACCGGCAATTCCACACATAAATTTCTAGTCTTTCCAAATACCACTTAGTTTTTTTCTGACACCGACAATCCTGATAACAATAACTACTAATTGAGTTAGTATCAATAAGATAACCACCAATTTTAAACTCAATATTGGAATAACAATTACCAGCATTAACACATGAACTGCAGCTGCTATAACTACACTGTAATTTGCATATCCGGGATACCCCAATGCTGCTAATAATGGGTACCCAAGTAAAACAGACGGTACAATAATACATGCTAGAATAGCAAAGAATTTCAAAAGAGAAGCAGATTGTTCAAAACCAGATCCATATATCAAAGATATAATTTCAAAACTAAAGAGATATATAAAACAACATAAAAGTAGATTACTCGCTGAAGCAACTGCAAAAACTTGTTTATATGTTTTAATGTCTTTTCTTTTTGACATATAAGGATATAAACTATCATTTAACGGAACGTACAAAGCTCCTATGGCATTAAATAATTTTTCAGCTGCTGTGTAATATCCAACGGAAACATTCCCTAATACTAAACCAATCACAAAAGCATTGCTGTTAGTATAAAACGATACTGCAGCGCGGGAAATAAAAAACGAAGAACTCTTTTTTATCATGAGAATCATAAATGATAAGTTCGGAATAACGAATTTTACTTTGAACACTTTTTTTACCAAATAAAAAGAAATTAGTGATGCTGTAATGAATCCTAATGAATTCATTAAAGGTACATAAATATAATCATCTGGTTTGTTGACAATAATGAATAGTAGTAAAGCAAAAATTAATTTAGCTATTACGTTGAGCAATGTAACAAATTTCATTTTTTCCATTCCTTGATAAAACCACACGGGAAAATATGCCTGCCCAACTGCAACTCCATAGCTTAACAAATAAATTTGATAATCAATTCTGAATTTATCAAAGTAATTAATTACGCTTAAAAGAATAATGAAGCCAAACATCAAAAACACTGTTTTAATTACTATTATAGACCAGAATATCGCATTGATTCTTTGAGGGTTATTTCGACTTAGTGCAATCTCACGCGTGGCAGAAAGGTTAAATCCAAAATCTATTAACATGACAAAATATTGATTAAAAGCATACGCAAACATCACTAATCCAAATTTTTCTGCACCGAGAACCCTAACTAAATACGGGATAGTAACTAAGGGCAAGATAAAATTTGCTACTTGCAGCATTGATAAAGAGAAAACATTTTCGACTAATCTTTTTTTATTTTTATCTTCAAAGATATTAATTATTGCCTGAAAATGCTTACTCATTAAATAGTTCATCTCTTTAAAAGTATATATAAGCAGGTCGACGACAATTTTATGATATTTCCCCGCCTAAGTTATTATTAACGTTTCTATTTTTTCACTAAAACAGAAATCTGATTTTTCTCCATTTCAGAAATAAAGAACAAATTAATTAATACGGAACATTAAATAATGCTGCCGTACATTAACATTTGAATTGTAAGATTAGTCTGTTAGTTTAAAGGGGGAATTTGGGTTTTCTTCGTGGCGAATTTCATCAATCGCGCCAGAGCGGCCAGAACCCTTGAAGAGTCGGTTGGGGGCATTAAAAACAAGGCCGTCGCATTCCCCGATATTCCTATAGGCATGGACAATACCGGGCGGAACGATCAGCAACGACGGGCTTTTCTCCCCGGCCTCAAAGACGATTTTCCGACCGTGTGATACGGAATCTTGTCTGTTGTCCCAAAGATAAATCTTAAAATCTGAGGGACCCAAAAAACAAAAGAGGTCCGCCTGATGAATATGCTCATGCGGTCCCCGTACTATACCGGGACGTGATAGCGACATATAAGCCATCTCAGGCCTGAACTCTGGCGGAATTTCATCGCTTCGAAAAAGCTCGGCTAACCAGCCGCGCTCATCTTTTTGCCTGATTAATCGTTTTATTATTACGCCATCAATTTCAGATTTCATTTAATATCTGCTTTCCGTGAAGTTTTAGAAATTCGTCAAGGCTTTCTTTCCAAGGCCGCATCATACTAAAATTTTCTGACTCTAATTTTTCACACGAAAGTGAAGACCTCGGCGGTCTTTTCGCCTCTGCAGGATGTTCATCTGAGTCACCGGGCTCGATTGTAACTTCCGGCAGCATCGCTGCCAGTATTGCGCGAGCAAATTCAAAGCGCGAAACTTCCGGATATGAAGCGATATGATAAATGCCGCTGACATTTTTCTCAATTAATTTTCGAGTCTGCGTCGCGATATCTTTTGCGCAGGTCGGAGTGCCAATCTGGTCAGTAACAACTTTAAGGACCGGCTTCTCTCCTGTCGCTTTGGCCGTTTCTACTTTTCTTTTGGCTGCAGCCAATATTTTCTTGAGAAAATTGCTTCCAGTTTCGGAATAAATCCAGCCTATTCTTATAATAACTGTGTCTGCCCAGCTTGACAGACACTTGCTTTCGCCGTCGAGTTTAGAGCGGCCGTAGACATTGACAGGGTTGGTTCTATCAGTTTCAAGGTAAGCTCTGCTTTTTGTACCATCGAAGACATAGTCAGTAGAAAAGTAGATTAATTTTGCGTTTACCGATTTGCAAGCCAGGGCTATATTCTCAGTTCCTACAGAGTTTACCAGCGCTGCCTTTTCCGGTTCAATTTCACATCTGTCAACATTTGTAAAGGCGGCTGTATGTAGGACATATCGCGGCCGGTGTCTGCTGATGACCCTGCTGATCTCTGTTTTGTCGGTGATATCTGCATCTTTTCTGGTAATTCCGATGACTTCATACTCATCAGAAAATTCAGTAACTAAAGCCCGGCCCAATTGTCCGTTAGCGCCGGTGACTAAAACCTTATGATGCACCATTTGTACCTGCGGCATCTACGACATCTGCGACACCTGCGGCCTCTTTTAAGACAAGCTCCAGATATTTGCGGTAAGAGTTTTCCCCCATTTGCTCGATCAACTTTTTAAACTGGCTCTTGTTTATATTGCCGAGTCTTAATGCGATTTCTTCAATGCAGGCTATTTTTAAGCCCTGTCTTTTTTCTATTGTCTCAATAAAGTTGCCGGCCTCGAGCATACTCTCATGCGTCCCGGTATCAAGCCAGGCCACTCCGCGGCTTAAAATTTCAACTTTCAGCTTGCCCTGCTTCAGGTAAGCGTTATTGATGTCTGTAATCTCAAGCTCCCCCCTCGCTGACGGCTTCAGACTTTTTGCAATTTCCACGACATGACTGTCATATACATACAAGCCTGTTACCGCATAGTGCGAACGCGGTGATTGTGGCTTTTCTATTATCGATACTGCTTTGCCGCTGTTATCAAACTCGACTACTCCATATTTTTCAGGCGTGCTCACATAATATCCAAACAGCTGACCGCCGTTTGAAAAGTTTTTTATTGTCCCAAAAGTACTACCAAGACCGTAGAAAATATTGTCCCCAAGTATCAAAGCCACGTTATCAGTTCCGATAAATTCTTCACCGATCAAAAATGATTCGGCAATACCGTTCGGCTCCGGCTGTATTTGGTATGAAATATTCAGGCCGTATTGGCCGCCATCACCAAATAGTGACTGAAAGCGCGGTTTGTCTGACTCTGTGGATATTATCAGTATCTCATTGATACCTGCCTGCATCAAAGTTGCCAGCGGGTAATAAATCATCGGTTTATCGTAGACCGGTAAAAGCTGCTTGCAGACAGAACGCGTCACCGGATATAGTCTGGTCCCTGTTCCCCCTGCTAATATGATTCCCTTAGTGACACTCATATTTTTTCAGTCAGCTATTTGCGATCGCCGTAAACTGTTTCATAATATTTGACGTATTCACCGCTGGTACAATTTTTTAGCCAGTCGGTTCGTGACAAATACCAGTCGACCGTAAGTTCTAAGCCCTCGTCCAGACTTAAAGACGGCTCCCAGCCAAGTTCGTTCTTAATTTTTGATGAGTCCAGCGCATAGCGCCGGTCATGTCCCGGCCTGTCTTTGACAAACTCAATCAGCTTGTCGAATGGTCCGGCACCTGTTTTTTTTTCAAGAATGGCGCAAATCTTCTCAATTAATATTATATTTTCTGTCTCAGAGCCGCTGCCAATGTTATAGACGGAACCGGCCCGGCCATTATGAAAAACTAAATCAAGCGCTCTACAATGGTCTTCAGCATAAAGCCAGTCGCGGATATTTCGGCCATCGCCATAAACAGGAATCGACTTGCCATTGATGACATTGTTTATCAAAAGCGGTATCAGCTTCTCCGGGAATTGAAAGGCTCCATAATTATTGGAGCAGTTCGTGATAACAGCATTCAGACCGTAACTTTTATGGTAAGAGCGCACCATCTGGTCGGCGGCGGCTTTCGAAGCTGCATAAGGCGAACTGGGATTGACGGGATAGTTTTCGTCGGCCCGGCTGTCAGCTTCTATCGAGCCGTAAACTTCGTCGGTTGAAACATGGTGAAAGCGAAAATCCCTGTTTGAAGCAGCTAACTTGCGGGCTAACTCCAGCAGATTAAAGGTGCCCATGACGTTGGTCTGAATAAACAAAGCCGGACCAATCAACGAGCGGTCAACATGGGACTCAGCGGCCAGATGAATGACAGCGTCAAAATTATATTTGGCGAAGCATTTTTCTAATCTCGAGTAATCGGTGATATCGATTTTTTCAAATTCATAATTTTCGGCAGAATCAATTTCTGAAAGGTTTGATAGATTGGCAGCATATGTCAGGCTATCAATATTTATAAAGAGATAATTCGGATATAGCGGGACCATCATAAGTAGCAGGTTTGAGCCGATAAATCCGGCGCCGCCGGTTACGGCGATTCGTCGTTTGAAATTTTTATATTTTTCATTCATGAGATTATGTCAGCTGTTAATGTATATACAGCAGCCGCTTCAGGCAATACGGCAGGCTATTGAGATTTCAATCAGAAATGGCGCCCCGCAGAATTGAACTGCGGACACACGGATTTTCAGTCCGTTGCTCTACCAACTGAGCTAGGGCGCCAATTTTCAATTTGAAAGGGCAATTAAATCGGTTTTTGGACTTAGTCAAACTAAATCACGAGCCGCCTGACAGGCATTCTCTGGTGCTTGGCGCCAGCAGGCCGTAAAGAGCTCCGGCAGAAAAGAGGACTACGGCGATATTTCCGGTCTTGCTGATGCTGATCAATCCCAGCAGAATTACAATGGCGTTGACCCCGATAAGTCCGTACCAGCCCCAGTTTTTGAGATCACGGTAGCCAATAGCAAATGACATCAGCAAAATCCCTAAAACTGTAAAAATAATCGGATCCGACATGGTGTCATAGGTGTGGTCCAGAAAAGAAAGGATAACTTTTACTCCGCCATACAGAACAAAAAAGAGCGCAAACAGAAATCCGTAAAGGCTGGAAATGGCGTATGTGACCGGACGGCCTTTTAAATATGAAAACATCTTTTATTCCTATCCATTAGTGTTGATTCTCTCCCAGAAGACCGGCGCCGATAAAGCCGGCATCGTTACCAAGAGCCGCTTTCACTATCTTCAATTCTTTTACGGCCGAACCAAAGGCTTGTTCCTTAACGGCTGCAGACAGCTTTGACAAAAACTCCGGTCCGCCGTCGGCAATCCCGCCGCCAATAATAATAATCTCCGGGTTCAGCAGATTTACCAGATTAGCTAAGCCAATGCCCAGGTATAGGGCTGTTTCGGCTAAAACCTCACTGGCAATCTTATCACCTTTTTTGGCGGCAGTAAAGAGCTGCTTGATTGTCAATTTGTCAATCAGCCCACCGGTTATTTCATTAAACAGCTGTGATGGATTCTGCTCAAGACTCTTTTTAGCACGATTTATTATTGCCTGTGAAGAACAATAGGCCTCCAGACAGCCCTTGCGGCCGCACTTGCAGTCCGGGCCCTCAAAATTTATCGACATATGCCCAATTTCTCCGCCCGAATATGAATGCCCGCGCTGAAGCTGACCATCAATTATTACCGCCCCGCCTATGCCCGTTCCGATAGTCACACAGATGGCCGTTAGCGCCCCGCTAGCGGCGCCATAGCGAAGTTCAGCCAATGCCACAGTGTTGACATCGTTATCAACCCAGACCGGCATGTTCAGCCGTTCTTTGAGTGTGCTGCCAATTTCTGTGCCCTGCCATCCCGCTATATTTGGAGTAGCGCCTATCACCCGGCCGGTTTTGAAATTGACTGCTCCCGGTGTGCCCACTCCCAGCCAGCGAACTTCAAGCTCATCTTCGGCGGCGTGATACATCAACTGCTCGGCGATATTACTGACCAGATGCATTAGAGGCACCGCCCCTTTTTCGGCCAGAGTTGGTTTTTGCTCTTTGTAGATTATGCTGCCATCGGGCGAGAATAGACCGAATTTGACAGAGGTTCCGCCAATATCAATACCTGCAAAGGCTCGTTTAGTGGACATTGACTTTGGTATAACTTTCCGTTCAGTTTTTTTGCCTCTGGGTTCAAGAAATCCGGTTAGCGAGACCGATAATATGCTTAGACGGTTTTTAAGTCAAGGTAAAATGCCGCGCAGTGGCGAGCAGTCACCCTGAGCCTGTCAAAGGGTGACGATGCAATAGGCGTAGATGAAGTGATGCCGCCCCTAAAGAATTGCTTGTCCTTAGACTATGGTAACTATTTATTTCAGTATGGCCGAGAGAAAAGGAAATTTAATCACAAGACCATTTCAACCATTTCTGTTGGGCGCAAATGATCTCCTACGACAAGCATTTCCGCTCTATCAACAAATTGAACGTAGTAGGGCAAATTTTGCAAATACTGGAAATATTACCAGTGTATCAAGTATTTGGCAACTTGAAAAAACGTTATCAATTGGATCTTTTCTGCTTAAATTTTGCGGCCTTGAAGCACTTCTTAATTGCATTTATACTGAAAACAAAGTACGTGAATTAAAAGACCTGCCTTCAGAGTATTTTGTTGGAAATTTAAGTGGTCGTTACAAGAATATTGTTAGTAGTGAATTTGAAAGACTTTACTTACCTACTAGAACTTATTTGATAACTCCGTTATGCAGCGATGAAATCAATGACCCAAGGAAAGTATTTGATGTTACTGGTGAGAATTGGTACAAGTTTCTCGAATTAATAGATATACGTCATTCTTTCTTACATGCTGCTTCCATTCACAGACCATTAGGGTTCACAAAATCAAGCAATAAAGTTTGGTTCGTTAACGATGACTTCCCAGAGAACTTTTGGCCGCTCAATAATGTGGCTAGAGAGCAACGTATTTTCAACTACAAATCGGCTAATGATCTTAATTCAATCATTGATTTTGTAATTCAAAAGTTAAGATTAGGCTTACCAACTGTGCTTGATGATGATTTCATGACTAAGGAACAAATTAAGTTGTCGAAGTAGCTTCAATATGAGTCACCCCAACTCCCCTTTCAGATACTCCAACATCTTGTCGGCTGATATCGTTACCTGAATCTCTTCGGCTTTGAGCCACTCTTCGCGCTCTGACGTCTCTTTGGCTTTCTCTTTCCCTGCTTTGAGATTTTTAATAGTAACCTGTCCAGCCTCGAATTCGTTGGAGCCGACAATCAGAACAAACGGAATGCCGACTTTGTCGGCATACTTAACCTGCTTAGTGATATTTTTGGAGTCACCGACAAAAATCTCCGATGGTATCCCCGCCTCACGAAGTTGATGCAGCATTTTCAAATAATCCGGCAGACGCTCCGGGTCCATGACGGTTACCAAAACTTTTGAAACAGACTGTTCGAGCTTTAGCGCTTTGAGTTCTATCAGCGCCGCCAAAAGCCGGTCGACTCCTATCGAGGCGCCGGTGCCGGGGATTTGTTTTCCGACGAAGCGCGAGACAAGATTATCATAACGCCCTCCCGAAAAGACCGAGCCGAACTCCGGCAGGTCCAATAACACAGTTTCAAAAACCGGCCCGGTGTAATAAGCGAGGCCACGGACAATCGTCAGGTCAATTTCGGTTTTGTTTTTATCGATGTTCATCGATGACAGATGTGACTCGATTGCTTTCAAATCGTTTATGCCTTCGACCGAAACTTGGACACTGCCAAGCAGGCTCTCCGCAGTCTCGAGCGAATTGCCAGAGCCACTAACAGAATCAAGAAACTTCTCGATTTCGGCTATTTGACTATCGGTCAAACCAACGCCTTTTATTTTGTCGCCTGACCTGTCGGTTCGTCCGGCACCAAGCTCAGCGATTACAGCGTCTTTCCCCTGCTTGTTGAGCTTATCTACTACGCGCATGACATCGGCCGCTTTGTTGTCGTCGATACCGGCAAACTTAATCAAACCGTTCATGATTTTTCGGCTGGAATATTTTACTTTGTAGTTGTTGATGCCCAGTCCGTCAAAGACGGCCACCATGGCAGCAATAATTTCGGCATCGGCCAAAATATTGCTGGTGCCGACTATATCGATATCAAACTGCATAAACTCGCGATACCGCCCCGGCCCCGGTTTATCTACCCGCCAGACATTCCCATATTGATAGCGCCGAAAGGGCAAAGCCAGGTTCGGATTGGCGGCTACATATCTGGCCAGCGAAACGGTTAACTCATAGCGCAAAGCCATATTGACATCATCCGGCCCGACAAACCCGAACAGCTCGGCGAGATTGTCGTCGGTATAGTGCGAACCCAAAAGCGTCTCGGCCAGTTCCAGCGAAGCTGTCTGAAGGGGTAGAAAACCCATCAATTCTACGGCCGAGCGGACATTGCCTATCATCGTCTCGCGGGCAATCTGCTCCGGCGGCGGGTAATCCCGAAACCCTTTTAAGACCTGCGGCCTGACTTTGTCTGTTTTCTTTTTGGCCATAATTTGACAGACAATTTACGGCTTAATCTGTTATGCTCAATTAAAAAATTCAGCCCAAATCGCCGCCCATATAATAGGTTGCCCAATCCAGCTTAATTGCTATATTGGAGCAAGCAGTAGAGGTAATAATGAAGTTCTATATTAAACCGGCAATCGTTTTAATCTTATTGTCTTCTTTGATCTCGCTTTCTGCACAGGCAGACGACAAGGACAGCGAATTCTATAATTTTATCCAATCTCAATTTAAGAATCTGCCCGGCAGTTCTCTGGGAACCAATTCATCATCTTCAGACAGCAACTTTGTTGTGGAAATTGGATTAATAGAAAACGTTGCACTGGGTACGATGGTTGATGTCCCGGTGACGCTTAATAATGCACTGTGGGATTTGGGTGGAATTGCGTTAACGTTTAGTTTTGACCGTTCTGTACTAGCCATCAATACTGTCATCCCGGGCCCTGATTTCTTTGATGCAGAGAGTGGATGTGGTTGGGAGTATTTTAGCTGGAGATATTTTCTTGATACCTCGATTTGCGATTCATCGCTTTGCCCTATTGGGGGAATAAGGATCTATGGTGTCGCGGATGTAAACTCGCTTCCTGGACATCCGAATTGTCTAAACCCTGAAACACCTGCTGAGTTTCTGTCTCTGAGATTTCTGGTTACAAATGATTATACCTTTAAGTGTAGCTTGATTCCAATTCGATTCGTGTGGTACAAATGTGTTGATAATTCATTTGCTTATTATTCATACATTGGCGGCTGGGGACCTCACCTAACTTTGGGACTGAGCAACAATGTCTATACCGGAGAGATTCTAATTCCACGCTCGGATACTTTCCCCTCGTATGGAGGAGTCATAGAATCATGCACAAACGGACTTGAACACGAAGCATTTAGAACAGTAATCGATTTCCATAACGGCGGCGTATTCATCGAATGCGACGATACCGAACTGCTTTTTGGTGACATCAATTTGGATGGAGTTTTTAATATTTCGGATCTCTCTCTATTCGTAGAATATTTCAGAAAAGATGAATCCGTTTTTGAGATTGACCTAAGTAAACAGATAGCCGCCACAGATATTAATAAAGACGGCGAAACTTTAAAACTCGAGGACTTGTTCCAACTCTCGAGTATTATATTCCAAGCAATGGACCCCGACTCGACATTTGACTCAACTCTGGAAGGAAGCCTAATTCTAAACAACAAGGCCGACAGGAAGGTCAGATTACAAACAGACTATAATTCTAACGCAATATGGATTAAAATGAGCGGTGATATTGAGCCGTATCATCCAATCGACAGCTCTCTTAAGGGGCATTTCTACGACGGAAGTCACACCAGAATTCTTCTTGGCAAGTTTCAAGGCTTTGGTCTGGGAACAATCGACCTGTTCTACTATACCGGCGAAGGAGAGATAGTTGAAGCTCAAGCTGCTACTATTGAAGGTGTAGAGATAGCTTTGCAGATAGACGATGTTATAACATCTATCGAAGAACCGGACGATATTCTGCCTTCTGCTTTTGCACTCCACCAAAACTATCCCAACCCGTTTAATATTGAGACTGTCATAGAATTTGACTTGCCCAGAGCCTCGGAAGTAGAATTCGAAATTATTAATATATTGGGTCAGTTAGTTTACAATGTTACCAATCGTTACTCCGCCGGCTCTCATATTATTTACTGGGACGGCAGCTCGAATTCGGGCCAGACAGTTGGCAGCGGTGTTTATTATTACAGAATAACGGCCGGAGATTTTGTCTCGTCGAAGAAGATGATATTGCTGAAATAGCATCATTATCTTTGAACCCACCTTTCAATTTCATATCTTGCCAAATCAATAATCCTGAGCCTGAGTGACATATGAGCTTTTTAGATAAACTGACAGAACTGCTGCCCCAAGATCAAATCTCAACTCACCCTGACCAGTTGAGAGTAGCCTCGATTGACGAGTCTACCCTGTCCCCGGTGACGCCTGTGGCTGTTGTCTGGGCTTTGAGCACAGACGATATCAGCAAGGTCGTAAAGCTCTGCGTCGAGCATAAAGTGCCCATTACCTCGCGAGGTGGCGGCAGCGCCCTGGAGGGCTCTACAATCCCAACTGAGCAAAGTATAGTACTTGATTTATCTCGCATGACCAAGATTATGAACTACTGGCCGGAGGATTTGCAAGTATGTGTTCAGCCAGGGCTTATCTATGATGACTTAAATAATAAATTGAAGTCAGGCGGCCTCTTCTTTCCGCCCTCCCCCGGTGGCTCAGGAAATCTGGCCAGCATCGGCGGCATGGTCTCTACCAACGCCAGCGGTATTTTCTCGGTCAAATATGGCGGCACTAAAGATTACGTTTTAGAGCTTGAAGTTATCACAGGAACAGGAGAAATTCTCAAACTCGGCAGCCGGGCAAGCAAGCGCTCCAGCGGCTATAATCTTGTAGATTTAATAGCGGGCTCAGAGGGAACGCTTGGCGTTATCTCAGCTATTACCTTGAGGTTAGCCGGACTACCTGAACATAAACTTCAGGCTGCTTTCAAATTCCAGCATGAAATCAGTGCTGCCAAAGCAGTCTCAGAAATGTGCCGCTACGGAGTGGATTTGGCTGCAGTAGAATTCCTTGATGGCCAAGTAATGGCAGCTCTCAATCAGCTAAAAAGTTACGGATTAGAGGAAGTCCCTTCGTTGTTTTTGGAATTCCATGGCTCCCAAAGTTCAAACCAGTCGAATTTTGAAACTGCCCAGGCAATCTGCCAGGAGCAAAAAGGCACAAAGTTAGAGTTGTCATCGAGTCAATCCCCCTGGGAGGTCAGGCATTTTGTAACCGAATCTATCAAGCACCTAAAACCCGGGTTATCGATAATACGTAACGATGTAGCTTTCCCTATCTCCTGCCTGCCTGAAATGGTTCAGTTCTGCCACGCCGAAGCTGACAAGATCGGAATTTTGATGCATACTTTTGGGCATGTCGGTATGGGGCTGTTGCATGCCCTGATGCTGGCAGACGAAAACAATCAGAGCCAATGGAGCAAAGCCAAAGAGCTAAACGATTTAATTATCAAAAAAGCCGTAGAATTAGGTGGCTCGATTTCCGGAGAACACGGCATAGGACTTGCACATAAACATCTTTTTGGACTTGAGCATGGGGGCTCAGTCGACTTAATGAGAAAAATAAAGAAGCAGTTTGACCCCCATAATATTCTCAACCCGGGCAAAATATTTGACCTTTAGTTAAAGCCTCAGATTGAGGGTAACTTGACTCTGTCGTCTGGCTGCTATATTCTTGGCGGATTACCGGAAACCTTTGTCAGATTGGATAATATAATTAGTCTATGAGAAGATTTCTTTTACCTATTATAGTTGCGATTTCGGTTTTGTGCCCTAACGCTTTTTCACAGCCGAAATTGGAGAGCAGCAGTCAAAAATTCGATTTCGGGCTGACAACTCAAAACTCAATTATCGTTCATAGCTTTTGGCTAAAATCGACCGGAACAGATACAGTCCAAATCTCAGATATCAAAACCGGCTGCAGCTGTGCCATCAGCTTGCTTGAATCCGATAAAATTGCTCCGGGTGATTCTACCCGGCTGACAATTTCCTGGAATACCGAACAGGCGACGGGCCCTATAAATAGATTCCCCAAAATCTACAGTAATGGCTCAGAAAAACCTTTGAGCATATCACTTAAAGCAAACGTCCTGCTATCTCTTGATTCTGCATTTGCAGGAAGCATCTGGCCGTTTAAATTTGAAATGAGCCGAATCCGCGAGATGTCGATTGATAGTCTCGAGTTTAGAATTATCAATGCTACCGACCAAGTCTTCTATCCGGAAATTGTATCAGAACTACCTGCCGAATGTATTATCTTCCTGCCGCAAACTGTACCCGCCAAGGGTTCAGCTTATGGCTACGCTAAGCTATTGCCCGAATTCGTTGACAAAGAGTTCAAAAGCTCATTTACAGTAGATTTTAAGTACGGAAAAGGAAATTATCTGACTATCCCTATTCGCCGGAAATTCTATGGGAGCAAATCTGATTAGCATTGTATAATTATGTGACTGGAGAAGAGAAAATCAGCTTAAAAAAATTATACGAAATATCGGTCTTAGCGGTTTTAATTATTAGCATATCGGCCACAGATGCCTGGCCGTCGCCAAGGTTGACCCTTCCGGAAACAGTCTTCAACTTTGGCTATGTACCTCAACATTCGCTGGTATCTCACAGATTCTGGCTGCTATCTACGGGCGAAGATACTCTCAGAATTGAGCGGATAATCCCCGGCTGCAGCTGTACCAGAGCGCCGCTGAAAAAAAATAAGCTGGCCTCCGGCGACAGCACCGTAGTGGAAATCATATTCAGCACTAAAAGCTTCAGAAACAGGATTGAGAAAAGTCCAAAAATCCAGACCAACGAGAATACGCCCAATAAAAGCCTCAAAATCATCGCTAATGTCTTGGCAAAAACCGACTCTACTTTCCCGGTTATCATAGAGCCATTTAAGATATCTCTACCGAAAAGCGAAACCGAGCAGATAAATAAAAGGCAGTTTTCTATCAAGAACGTTTCAAAGGAAGATTTAAAGCTTGAGCTTATATCCGTGCCCGACGGCTACTTTGAAATCGATCTGCCAGTCGAGATCAAGGCGGGTGAAACCAAAACAGGAGAGGTCCGGCTCTTGAAAGACTCGATAGAAAAGTCCTTTCAAAAGTCCTTTACAATCAGGTTCAACGATGATTTTGGCAGCCGTTTTACAATCCCGGTTAAAAGGACTATTGATTATACTGGTAATTAGTCCAATTCGGAAATAAACTAATATTTGACAGTCTGGCGGACGAAGTAATATATTGGAGTTATGAATATGAATAATATTAGAACAATTGTTTTGATTGCAGTTTTGACACTGCTGCTTGCATCTGTTGCAACAGCTGCACCCAGGCTGACTATTCCCGTCAAAGAGTTCAATTTTGGCTATGTCCCTCAGAATTCTACTATCAGCCACAAATTCTGGCTGGTTTCAACGGGTGATGATACTCTCAAGATTCTTAAAGTAATCCCCGGCTGAGGCTGCACCAAGGCTCCTTTGCTAAAGGACGTACTTGCTGTCGGTGACAGCACAGAATTAGAGATTATTTTCAGTTCAAAGAAATACCGGACCAAAATAACTAAGCGTCCTAAAATTCAGACTAACGAAGGACCTCCGGACAAATTCGTATCAATTACAGTAAATGTAGTTACCCGGCCTGATTCTACCTACCCGCTAATAATGAGACCCTACAAAATTGACCTGTCTCAATTAGGTTCAAAGGTTATTGATAAAATGAGTTTTGAGATTAGAAACGTCTCCGATGAGGACCTGAAGATAAAACTGATTGCCTACGCCAGTGAATATTTTGAAGTGGATCTTCCCAAAAGCATCAAAGCCGGCGAGACAAGAAAAGCCAAGGTAAAGCTGCGTAAAGAAGTACTGAAAAAATCTTTTGACAAATCGTTTACTATAGAGTTAAGCGACGAAGTTCAGAGCAGATTTACCATTCCCGTCAAGAGAAAACTGGCGACGACGGTCAGGGCATCTTCAAAGCCACCGGGCAAATAAATTTTCTAATCAAAATCAAATAGACCCTGCTTAATTCTATTTTCCCAGGCAGGGTCATATCTTTCACCGCTTACATTTGAATGTACCAGATTGTATTCTTTGTCCCCTCTTTTATCCTGAAAGACAAATAGTTTGCCGTTTAAGCGATGATAGTGCCATATCTGGAATGGCTCATAGTTGCCCAAAGATTGGTGGTCATCAAGTTCATCCCATTATCCGAATTGCATATAGACTCTGCCGCGGTCTGTTTTCCAGCCGGAGTTCGGCAGCCCGGGCAGAGAATACCTCTCATTTACAAATATGTAACGGCTTAAGATCTCTGCTTGCGATTCCAGTTCAGAGTCTGACTCTTGAGACTTACGTTCAACCCAGAATTGACGCAGAAACTCCTCTTTACCCCGGTCTGTCAGCTGTTGCAATGTTGACCGCTGTTTTCTGCTAAGCTCATAAGTGACGAGATTGACTCTATCTGTAATTGATAGTGTATCAAATTGTTCACTTCTAAAGCTTTTCTTTAGAGCAAACCGGACTTCTTCCGTTGAAATAATGCGCATCAAGAAATTCGCAGAATCAATCTGATTTGAATCACTGATATTCAGGCTGAATTCATAAAGCCCGGTCGGCCATGATTTGATTTTTACAGCTTCTACAATCACTGCAGTCTGGCCGGAGTTGGTGCGTCTTTCGGATTGTATCAAATTGGTCACATCCCCAAACTTATCTTTGACATTCAAAGACAATTGAAAGGCGCTGTTTTCAAAATACATCAAGTTGTAGATTTCAGTATAGAGAAATATCAGAGTGTCTCTGTTGCTGAAGATTGATAAAGGATTCGGCAGCAGATAGTAGCCGCTTTTAATCAGCCTGGTATTAATTTTTGAACTGTCGAAATGCTGTGTAGCAGCATAGGCCCAGTAATGCCCACCGATATCAAGACTCCTGCCCGGAGGTTCCACTATTATTTTATCCAGGAAATAGCTACCCTTGCGCCCTGATGAACCATCAACAATGGTTACTCTCGCCGAATAAACACCCGTCTTGACCGCCAGAGATAGTTTGTCAAAAACTTTGATATCATCGGCTTAGGCGTCAACGCTGTCCCTGGCGCTAACGATGAAAAAAGTATTAGCAGAGTCAACTGTAAAACCCTCTGTTCCGATAAGATCAACCTGAGCTAAAACCACCGCGTAAATATTTGAATCTTCATTTGTCTTACTTGGCAAAAATCCGAGTTGATTGCGGCTGATTGAAAAAAGAAATTCTACAATCGCAACTGAATCATAGGCAGGATTATTAAATACAGCCGCCCCGGCTGAAACGGTTAAACCGGCCTTGTCAGAAACTGACTGCCCGCTCGCATAGACCGTACTTGAAACCAGGACAACTATCAGAAATATTAATACGGATTTGCTCACCAGAAAAAAATATCTAACTGACCTCTAATTTAGTCAATAATCAGGGCTGCTTCCTATCCCGTCATAAGGAAATTGCAGGCGGTAGTCGCCGTCGTGGCTGTCATCGATGAAGATAAACTTTCGGTACCTTCCTTTTCGATAATAATGCCAGACCTGTGAAGGATAAGTCTCCAGCGCAAAGGGGTAATCTTCAATCTGATCCGGAATTCCATATCTTATGAGAACTCGTCCCCGGTCTGTTTCCCAGCCCAGCCGTCTCAGGAAACCGTAATTGGCATTAGCCATTCTGACCCTGCGATAGAATTCAGCTCTAAATTCATTTCTTGGAGTTTCAGGGAACGGGTCCTTTAATTTCCAAAAACTATCCAAGGCTGCCTTTTTCTCTTGGAGGGTTTTGGCCTTTTTTAGTTCTTTCACATCCTTGGGTGATGCGATAAGAGATATCTGACTGACTAAGATATCATAATTATGCTGAAGAAGCGATTCCTCGTCCCATCTAATATAGAATTTACCCTTTTTCTTATCGTACTTCTTGCCCCGGGCTCCTTTAAGCTCGATTTCAATTTCATACTCTCCCGGCTCAAAGCCGGCCACGGAAATCTCTCTTATCTGCCTCGTAAAAGGCTTCTCCAACATAGAGGTAAGTGTATCCCGGTAGACCATTTTCCCTTTTCTTTTTCTTATCAGCGTCTGCACCGTAGCCTTAGCCTGACCCTTGGAACCCGGATAAATTTCGAGATAATAAAGAAGTTTGTTATCTTTGTCTTCTCCGCCCCCGTAATAATGCGATACTGAGGGTATTACTACCTTGTCCCCTTTGGCGAACAAATCCGAATTATCCTGGAGTGGCCCTACTGCCTGAGCAAACAGGATATTGGAAAGTTTTGGGGTTCCCTTGTTAACATTTTCAAGTTTTGCCTGAAATTCCTTTGTCTTAATGTTGTTTTTCTTGGCGTGGTGGTCATTAAGAGCAAACCGGACATCGTACTTGCCGGGGTCCAGTATGAAGTTAATTTGGCTGGTACGGTAACTGGTGCTGGAGAGGGCCTCCCGTTTATCAGCGACTGTAATAGTTTTTTCTCTCTTTTCCTCTGTAAGACGGCGGCCGCGCTTGTCCATTATTGTTATTTTTATGTCATATGAAGCTTGAAAAAGATCTCCTTCTTCTTTAAAAGCCAGGGCACTATTATGGATCTGATAATAGACTTCCAGACGCATCTGCCTGGAGTCTTCAATCGCAAACGCCGCATAATCCACTTTGGCTTCGCGCTGGTTTCTATCCAGAAATAATGACCCGTAATCCCCCTGGGCCAAGACAGGGGAAAACAGAACTATGGCAGTTAGCAGAGCCAGTGGTAAAAATCTGTGTTTCTTGAAAAACATGACGCCTACTTAATTTAACTAAACTCAAAGACTACAGTTCCAATCTATGACCGAACGAAGTTCAGTTCAACAAAAAGCTGACTAATATGCAGGCTGATTTATTCGTAGCGGAGAGATTCAATCGGGTCGAGTTTTGAGGCTTTAATGGCGGGATATATACCTGATACAAGTCCAACCGAGACGGATACCGTAAAGCCGAGAATTATCCAGAAAGGAGAAACCGCGAGAGGCCAGCCCATCCAGAAATTAAATGCCATCCCCAAAGCTAAGCCTGTTAAAACACCTATAATACCGCCGGTTCCGGAAAGCGTCATGGCTTCGGTCAGAAATTGCATTATGATATTCGAGCGCTTGGCCCCGATAGCTTTTCTGACTCCTATTTCACGGGTGCGCTCTGTGACAGAAACCAGCATTATATTCATAACGCCAATGCCGCCGACCATCAGGCCAACCGATGTAATAACCACCATACCCATGTAGATAATATTGGTAATATTATTTATCTCGTCCTTAAACTGCTCCTGAGTCGACAGCGCAAAATTATTTTCTTTGTTGAAAGGAACTTTGCGAAATACTCTCAAAGCTACCGTAACTTCTTCTATGGCTTTGTCAATTTCTTCAAAACTCCTCGACCTGCATTCCAGTGTGAGAGCTTTGTCCATAGGCATCAGCTTTTGAAATGTAGTCAGAGGCATTATTACGTAGGTATTGTCAGAATCCTCGCCAAAATTTGACTTGACATGCTCCATTACTCCAACGACCTGAAACTTATCACCATTAACTCTGATTTCCCGACCGACCGGATTTTGATTCGGAAATAACAGTTCAGCGACTGATGAACCCAGGACACAAACCATTAACCTGTACTGGAGATCTATTTCAGAAAAGAACCTGCCTGTCTCCATATTCTTTTCTCTGACTTTCAGATAATCCGGCCAGGTCCCCATAACCAGCGGATTTTTATAAGCGCGGTTTCTATACTTTGCCTGGTTGCCGCCAAGTGCGTAAAAGTGATTCCTGGGGGCCACACCATCGACAGTAGGACAGTTCGCTAAAATTGCTTCGGCTTCGCCTACGGACATTTCCGGACGCTTGCGCTCTTCATCTGTGAGATTATCCCAGTCAGTACCAGGGGCAAATTTTCTGACTGTTATGATATTAGTACCCATCTTGTCTACTTCATCTTTGGCGGCAGCGTCAAGGCCGTCAATTACTGCCGACATTGATATTACCGAGCCAACGCCTACCACGACGCCAAGGATTGTCAGAAACGAGCGGAACTTATTGCTCATTAGTGAACCAAGAGCCATCATCACGGCATTTTTCATTTCAACTGGAGATAACAGCATAATAATACCTATTCAAAACTTAGTGCCTTAATGGGGTCAAGTTTAGCTGCTTTAAGCGCCGGGTAAATTCCGAAAACCAGTCCCGTACCCATAGAGATCGATAGTCCGGCTATAATAGCCAGAGCCGATGGGGAAATATTCATGTCTATCATTCCAACCAGAAATTTTGCCAACAGATGTCCGATGACCATGCCTACCAGTCCGCCGCTGGAGGTGAGGATCAATGACTCAAACAGAAACTGCAACAGTATATGCCTTCGTTTGGCGCCGATTGCTTTGCGGATTCCTATTTCGCGAGTTCTTTCGGAAACTGCCACCATCATTACGTTCATGACCACAATGCCGCCGACTACTATGGAAATTGATGAAACCCCTATCAATGCTATCCGGAATACCCTGGTAATAGAATTAAGAAGCTCCAGGAAAATGTCAGCGGTCATCATGTCAAAATCATCTTCTTCGTCATAGGCAACGCCTCTTTGCGACCTCAAAAGCAGCCGGACTTCGTCCATGGCGTCTTCTAACTTCTCAACCGAAAGCGCTTTGATAACAATGTTCAGTCCCCGGCGAGTCTGGCCAAAATGGGCGCCGTATGTAGATAGAGGCATGACCACAAAGTTGTCACGTTCTTGCCCGAACATAGGACCGAATTTTTTGGCGATACCTATGATCGTATATTTCTTGCTGCCAACTCTTAAAGTTTTTCCGATCGGGTCAATTCCGGAAAACAGTTTTTCTTTGACCCCATCGCCAATCAGCACAACTTGACTCCTGTGTAAATCGTCTTCCATCGAGTGGAATCTCCCTTGGGCAACTTCTATATCAATAATATCTATCAAATTGTAAGTACCCGCCATGATTCTGCCGTCACGAATATATTCGGAGCCATATTTTATCCGAGCCTGTGCAAATGTTCTGGGAGAAACTTTCTCGCATAGATTGCATTCGTTTGTAATGAGATCTGCTGATTTCAGATCAATTGACTTGCGCTTTATTTTCTTAAAATAGTCCTCTCTAGAAGTTGTAATCATCATCTTGGCAACCATAAATGTTGAAGGCCCCAGACGACCAATTTCATTTTTGATTGAATCCGTCATTCCTTCGAGCGCAGATATGATTGTCATCACAGAGACCATTCCAAAGACAATGCCTAAAAGTGTCAGCGAAGACCTTAGTTTATTAGCCCTAATTGCGTTTACCGCGATGCCGAATATTGAAAATCCTATCATTTCAAGTTTACCGCTTGGCTATTTGATTCTCTTATCGCTGGCAACTGCACCGTCAAATAGTGATATAATCCGGTGGGCATGGCTGGCCACACTTTGTTCGTGGGTGACAGTGATAATTGTATTTCCCTGCGAATGCAGCCTGTCAAACAGTTTCATAATCTCTTCTGAGGTTTTACTGTCAAGGTTTCCGGTCGGTTCGTCGGCCAGAATCAAGGAAGGGTTATTAACCAGCGCGCGTGCAATAGCAACTCTCTGCTTTTCCCCTCCGGAAAGTTCGTTTGGTTTGTGAGTTATTCTGTCTGCTAAATCAACTTTTGCCAGGGCTTCCTTTGCCATGATAATTCTGTCTTCTGTAGAAGTTCCGTTGTATATCAGAGGCAGCTCTACATTGTGCAGCGAGGTGGCCCTGGGCAGGAGATTGAACGTCTGGAAAACAAAGCCTATCTCACGGTTTCTTATATTAGCCAGTTCATTGTCATCAAGAGTGATGACAGCTTTGCTGTTAAGATAGTATTCCCCTTTTGAAGGAGTATCCAGGCAGCCAATGAGATTCATCAGGGTAGATTTGCCGGAACCCGAAGGTCCCATTATGGCTACATATTCTCCCTTTTCAATCACTATTGAGACTCCCCGCAGAGCGTGAACTTTTTCATGCCCCATATCATAAGTTCTCCAGATGTCTTTGGTTACTATAAGAGACATTTATTCTTTATCCTGTTCATCTGTTTTAATTTCAATGGCGTCGCCATCTTTAATTTTCCTTAAGGACTTATAAGGGCCGGCAACTACAGAGTCTCCCGGCTCCAGACCGGAAGTTATTTCTATAAACTTCTGATCCGCAATGCCCGTTTTAATTTCTACAAACATCGCCTTCCCATCTTTTATTACAAAAACGCCGCGTAAATCCTTGCGCTCAACATTCTTTTTTTTCTTATTCTTGTTATTGTCCAAATCACCATTTTCAGCAGCGTTAACTTCGCTAACCAAAGTTGTGCCTGCCGACTCCTTTTGTTCTCTGGCCGCCAGGAGTGAGTCCATATCAAATGAACGCATGACTACGGCACTAAAGGGAACCGAGACAGCCTCTTCACGCCTGCTGGTAGTAATGTCAACTGTGGCCGACATTCCCGGTCGTACTGTTACGTCGCTGTCAGCAAATACTACTTTTACTCTGAAATTCGTAGCCTGATCCTGTGTTCCGGCACGACTGACTACGGCAGTATTGCCAATTTCAACAACTGTTCCGGCAAAAGTAGTATCAGGAAATGCATCTACTTCGATCTCAACTTCCTGATTTAGCTGCACTTTATTGATTTCCGTCTCGTCAACCTCTACTTCAACTTCAAACAGACTCAAATCTGAAACTGTCATCAAAGTCTTCCCTTGAGTAAAAGCAGTCTGGGCAGGGGCGATTTCACCAACTTCACAATCAACATAAGTAACCACGCCGTTCATGGGAGCAACGATTGTAGCCTTACCAAGATTGTCCAATACTTTTTCGTATCTGAACTGCGACTGCTTGGCTTGGGCAACCGTTGCTTTTTCAGTCGATTTGGCATTCAGATATTTATACTTGGCATCAGTATAGGCGGTCTCGGATGTCAGAGATTTATCAAAGAGTCTCTGTTGGCGGTCATATTCATCTTTGGCCTGCTCCAATGTGGCGCGAGCGCCTTCAAGTCTGGCATTAACTTCATTCAAATTATACTTGGCCTGATTAACGTCAGAACGAAGCTGTACTGTGTCCAGAACTATCAGCAGGTCTCCTGTCGAAACCGGGTCACCTTCTTTGACAGCCAGTCGGACTATTTCGCCATTAATTTGTGCAGTAATGTTTACTTTGGTCTTTGGTTCAACGCTGCCGGAAGCTGAAACGATTTCGATAATGTCGCGGCTTTCGACTTCGGCAGAGGTGACTGTTACTTTGGCTTCATTGTCAGAAATCAGGCTCATGACAAGCAGTGCAATAGCAATTACCCCAATCGATCCGAATATCAGTATTTTCTTTTTCATAACAATTAATTATACCTCTTTTCAGGTTACGGTTTCCCCATAGAATTTTCCAGATTTGCTATTGATAAATTGAGTGAGAATCTTGTGTTTATAAAAGAAACCTGCGCTCTTTTCAAATTTTCTTGTGCTTTCAGCAGATCCAGTATTGTTGCAGCGCCGAGATTATATCTCTCCTGTACTATCTTCATATCTTCTTCTGCAGCCGCAACTGTTTCTTCTGCCACTAAAAGTCCCTCTTTTTGGTTTTGAATATCTGCATAAGCAATTTTAATTTGCTGCACTACTCTATTTCTTGTATCAGACAGCGCAGCCCCGGCATTGTTGCGGCTGATTTTTGAGCGACCTATCTCTCTTTGCTTCCCGAAGCCGTCAAAGATACTGTAAGTTACTTGAAAACCGTAATTTATCGAGTTGAACGAATAGTTGAAGACTACAGGGAAGGCCTGAGTGCCTGCAAAGTCGGTATATCTGGCAAAAGCAGTTATTTTTGGGAGATACTCCGCCAATGTAGTTTTGACGCCATAGCCAGAAGCCGAGTAATCTTTCAGGCTCGACAAATACCCCGGCTCATGAGAAATTCCGAAACCGATTGCCTGCTCCAGTGTTCCTTCGTATTCGCGCATATCGTCTACAGTAGAAAATTCCACATCTTCATTTGGATCAAGTCCAGCCGTATAAGAAAGTACCGCCTTGGTCGTGGCCATGTTGTTCTGTGCTTTAAGCAGTTCCAGCCTGTCAGTACCGTACAGCACCCGCTGGCTCAGTACATCAGAATAAGCCGCAGAGCCTAATTCGTAACGTGACTCTACCAGCTTCAATTGCTCTTTGCTTCTTTCAACGGCCTGTTTGTTTACCTCTTCACTTTGGACAGCTCGGAGATAGTTATAATATACCGTTTTTACCTGATATATCAGCTCCTGCTCGGTGTCTATTGCAGCCAGATGAGCGGCACCGTGACTTGCACTGGCGCCAAGATAGTTGAACACATTAGAGAAACTAAAAGTAGCTCCTGCGGATATGGTCAAACTTTTGTCAGGGCCAAGGTCTTGTTCATCTCTAAATGTAACCGGAATTCTGAAAACATCTCTGGCAGTTTCCGAACCAATAGTAGTTACTATAATGGTATCCTTGAACTTGTCGCCGGACATAGGACTGATATTGAATTGACGTCCTTTATTGTAATTATAAGTAGCTTCAACCGTCGGTAAAAACTTTCCGAAAGCTCTCAGCTTGTCCTTTCCTGCGAGAGATTCCCTGCCGCGTGCGATTATTACGTTTGCACGAGTTTTTAGAGCATGCTCAATGCATTGGTCGAGCGTCAGAGTCTCGGCTGATACAACAGTTCCGCCTGAGAGAACAGAAATTATTAGAAGTGTTATGACTGCATTTCTGAGTCGCATTAAATTTCTCCTTCAATTATATATACTTATACTTTATCCGAACGCCAGTTGCACCAGAGCGTGCGTTATAGATATCATTCCCATGGATAAGACCGCTAAAGTGTAACCTTTGTTGCGGGAAAATCCGTAAACAATCGAAAGTCCTATGCCTATTACAATAATTTCCCAAATATAGAATGCTCCAAATTTTGAAAGCGCTATATATAATGGGTCTTGAACTTGAGAGTCTTGTAAAATAGCTGCCAAAGATATCGAAACTTTCATACTCCCTTTGGCCAGCATCAGAGGTGCCAATATTAAAGACCCTAAAGCGAAAACGATTTCACTATATAACATGACCGAAAGCAGCTGCTTGAATTTTGCACGACCTTCCATTACTACATTTCCAAAGAACAAGGCCAGCGCTGCCGCTATCAGCGGAGATAACATTAAGACCAATGGACCGAATATAATCGCTGACCATTTGATCATGGCTGCAGGCGGAAGATTTGCGGTACCTAGTCCCTGGTCGGCAATTTTTTCTCGCATAACTTCCATCTGCATTTCCACGATCATGTCAGAAACCAGATAAATAAATGAAAAAATCAGCAGAAAGAAAACTATCCAGGGGACTAAGATCTTAGGCTCGTTTTTTATTCTTTCAAATAAGTTTACAGGCTGATAAAAGACTTCTACTAGGCCCTTGAGTCCAAGATTGCTTTCTTTTTTACCTTCCTGTGAAAGCTGCTCTTGTTCGTGCGCTTCCATTAGTACTCTCCCCATTTCATTGATTTAAGTGTACGCCTATAAAACCAATTTGTTTCATAATGAATCTCATAACCCAAAATAGCAAATGCCCATAGCTATTACAATAGCTATGGGCAAAAGCCGTATTCTATACTCAACAGATATATAAATTATTTCCCTATTAGTGCACTATTTAGGAATCCTTAGTCTTAATTAAATAAATATGGTCCAACCACAAGTGATACTATAGCCATCAGCTTTATCAGAATATTCATCGATGGCCCGGAAGTATCCTTAAACGGGTCTCCTACAGTATCACCAACTACTGCAGCTTTATGAGCATCAGAGCCTTTTCCGCCATGAGCGCCGGCTTCAATATACTTCTTAGCATTATCCCAGGCACCTCCGGCATTGGCCATCATTAGTGCCAGCATCACGCCTGACATTGTAGCGCCTGCCAGCATGCCTCCCAAAGCTTCTTTGTCAAGAACAAGCCCGACCACAATCGGTGCAAATATGGCCACAAGTCCAGGAGCAATCATCTGCCTTAAGGCTCCGCGGGTGGCTATATCAATGCAACGGGCTGTATCCGGTTTAGCTGTTCCTTCCATCAGACCGACAATTTCTTTAAACTGCCTGCGAACTTCGGCGACCATTTGTGCCGCTGCCTTGCCGACAGCTTTCATTGTCAGAGCTGCCACCAAGAACGGCAGAGCGCCCCCGATAAAGAATCCAATGACCACTTTTACATCCAGAATATTAATACTGGTCAGTCCAACTGCGCTGGAATAAGCCGAGAACAAAGCCAGAGCGGTTAAAGCTGCCGAACCGATTGCAAAGCCTTTTCCAATGGCGGCAGTGGTATTGCCAAGTGAGTCGAGCTTATCAGTTGTCTTGCGAACTTCGGGGCCTAGACCAGCCATCTCTGATATTCCGCCGGCGTTATCCGCAATAGGGCCGTAAGCATCGACAGACATAGTTACTCCTATTGTAGCCAGCATTCCCACACCGGCTATGCCAATACCATAAAGTCCGGCAAACTCGAAGCCGACATAAATTGTCACGCAGATAACCAAAATCGGCAGCACCACAGATTCCATTCCGATAGCAAGTCCTGAAATAATATTGGTTGCGGAACCTGTTTTGGAAGCATCTGCAATATCCCTGATAGGCTTAGCTGCGGTATAGTATTCGGTTAAAATACCCAAGATTATTCCGGCAACATTTCCGGCAAAGACTGCCCAAAAAACTTCCTGCCGTATATTGAGCTCTTTTATGATGAACCAGGTCCCTCCCAGCATTACAGCCGCGCCAACATAAGTAACAAGTCTTAATACCATAGCCGGGTTCATCTTAGTGAAAACATGAACTGACAGAATACCCAGTATTGAAGCCAGCGCTCCAAAAGACACTATTAATAGAGGCAGCTGCATATATGACTCGCGTGCGGCAGCAACGGCCATGGCTATAGAAGTTCCGCCACTCAGGGTGGCAGCAATAGCAATGGTAGCTATAACAGAGCCAACATAGGATTCAAACAGGTCAGCGCCCATACCGGCCGTATCACCGACGTTATCGCCAACATTATCAGCTATAACGGCGGGGTTTCTGGGATCATCTTCAGGAATGCCGGCCTCGACTTTTCCAACCAGATCAGCGCCGATGTCGGCTGCTTTGGTAAAAATACCTCCGCCAACACGGGCAAAAAGAGCTATAGATGACGCCCCCATGGCAAAGCCAGAGATTACAGCTGAAGATTCAGGATTACCGAAATAATAAAAAACGATACCCATACCGACCAGACCAAGGGAAGCCACAGACATTCCCATAACCGCACCCCCGGTAAAGGCAATAGACAGAGCCTGGCCCTCGCCGAAATCTTTAGCCGCCGCGGTTGTGCGAACATTAGCGCGAGTTGCTGCTTTCATACCGAAAAATCCGGCCAGCATTGAGCAGCCTGCGCCGCCAAGAAAGGCATAAGCTGTCTGAGCAGAAATCTTCCAGAAAAGCATAGCAAATACAACGATTATGAAGATTAATAGGATAGAGTATTCCCGCTTAAGAAAGACCATTGCTCCCTGATGAATTACATCAGAAATCTCTCTCATAAGGTCTGTCCCGGTCGGTTTACTCTTGATCCATATAAAGAGTATCAAGCCAAAAATAAGCCCAACAGCGCCAATCAGAACAGCTATCAAACCTGTATCCATCAGTCGTTTCTCCCGTTTAACGTTATCTGAATTAAATAGTTACTAACTATCCGAAATTAAGAAGCCTCGAATATATCCGCTCTGGTTTTGGTTGGCAAGTTAATTCAATGATTTGGGGATTGATTATGAGAAATAAAGAAGCCGGTTAATAATAACCGGCCTCTATTATCATTATCTAAATTAAAATTCCTTAGTACGCTCTTAAAACGTCTTGATATCCACTCTTATCCGGGGAAATCCAGTGAACCCATCGTTCGTTTGGGTTTTGTTCTGCATATTTATTATTACAACAGACGAAGTTACTATACTTCTGCTTTTAGGAACTTTGCTCATAAAAGGAATAAGTGGAAAATTCGTAGTATCGGTTACGAAGTTGGTCGGTTCAAGCGAAATAAAGACTGTCCCGGAATTCCCGTTATTAAAAGGTACAAGACCTCCCCAACTTCCGCCCTCGGAGATAGGAACCATACCTCCCGGAAGGTTTTCAATAAAATCTTCTCCGGGGAATTGCGGCAGTCTGGGGCCGGCGACATACGGATTACTATTATCTGGCTGATTAATTTTGTTGAATGTACCTGTGGTGAGAAGCCCACAAGTGTCACAAACCCCTGGCATTAGAGAATCAAAGGGCCGGTTAGGTTGCCAGGCCGGTAATGTCACGCTTCCGAACGCCAGAGGTTTAACTGTCGGCGATACGACCCAACCCTTATAGTTCCAGCCGTATGAAGAGTAATCAGGCAGCGCAAAACTATCCTGAGTAAATTCATCAAAATTAAATGCAAATAAGCTTCCGATAGTGTAAATAAAATTGGGAATAGTTACCAGTATAGAATCTCCGGCATCAGCGGAATCAATCTGAACGTCCTGGAAAAATCTAATAACCTTATGGCTAAATGAATCAACTCCAAATATGCGGGTTGTATCTTTACTTATGAAGGGGCATGTATCACATTTGGTTGAATCTCTAAAGATATTAATAAGGTTTGGAATAACTGTGTCTCGCTGGAAAATTTCATAGGTGGTATCTACCCAGAAAGAATCAAGGCTAAAAGTATCCCTGACAGAATCGACAAGCCGCTGATAGCTGGCAAACCAAATTCCGTACCCATCCAGTGCTACTCTGTCACTATCTGAAGTCGTTTCCATATTAAAGCGGGCTGTAGCTTCCCAGAGAATGTCGCTAAGCGGGAAGACTAAGTCGACAGATATATCAGACGGCAAAGTTACATCATCAATGAGCATAATCGGACCCGGAGATGACGGAGCAGGATCATTGTCTTCTTCAATAGAAACAAATAGTTTTGAATACTTAAAGATGTTGTCGTCTAAGGTGAACAAGTTGGAGTCTGCTCTTAGAGTATCGTTCAATTCCAGAAATCTCTTATCAAAGTCATCGTAAGCAAATCGTCCTAAAGAAACGGTATCCTGAGAATTTGATACCCATAATTGATAATGCATGCCGGGGAAATTGGCAGGCAATAGCTGAGGGTTAAGAGTAACCTGGCTGGTTGAAAAGGGCGCCAGGACATCGGCCGGCTGTGAGCAACCCCAATAAGCAGTAGTAGCTGCGACAATAGCTGCCAATATCAGCAGCCGTCTAATTCTCTTCGACATTATAAATCTTCCTCCCTAATCACCGGGGTCTCTATGTACAAGTTCCTGTTCAAAATATAAGCACAAATGATAAGCTATAAGCTAAGCGTGTGTCAAGCCCTTTACAGCCCATTTTTTGTACAACTCTAACTTAAGCAGACGCTTTGAGAGCCTCAAATATCTAAAGAAAGTTTAAATTTTGGTCGATAAAGTGACAGAATCTCAAAAGTCAGGAGCCAGTACTTTGTTAAAGCATTGCCCCAGATGTAAATCTGAGCAACTAATTACAGAAACGGGGAATTGCACTGTATGCAGCACAACACTCGAGGACTTGCCGGCAGGTAGCTCCCCTGAGCCACTGGATACGGGTCAACTTGATATTGTTGTAACAGAAGTACCTGCAGATGATAGAGAATTTGTGGGCGGAGAGAAGCCTGGTGTTGAGGACTCAAAAGATCAGCCCAACCCCAGCCAGGAGACCTCTGACAATTCCGGGAAAATCAATAAATTAAGAGACTACGATCCCATCGGCGTATCTGAACCAACCCTCCCCCCTGCAGCTGATTATTCCGACGAAAATAACTCCAAAGAAGAATCTAAACCAGAACCGGCTCCTCAGTTTTCAAAATCGACCTCGGGTAAACCTGAAAAGGCTCCGGCCAAAGTTGATGGAAAACTCCAGAAACTCTCAGATGAAGACTTAAAAAAAATTGAACACAATTTATACGGCAAGAACGTTCATCTTGCTGATAAAGAGAAAGCCGAAATCAGAAGTAAACTCAATGAATTAGATTCTCCCGCAGGGTCCAAAGAAGCTGATTCAAATATTCCTGAATCTGATAAAAGGCCTCTTCTGGAAGGTCTGGGAGAAACTCCCAAGCCATCTCGCAGCAAAGGCAAAGCATATTTCTACATGAACTATATTCAGCTTATGGGCCGGCACCATCTGACCCGCCATGATGAATTGATTTTAAACGGCAGAGCTTATCATCTTCAGCCTAAGAAGCTCAATTCAGCCCTTCTATTTAGCAGTATAGCCGGTGCATTTTTGATAGTTCTCTTCATCGTCGGTTCGATGTTCTTGAGCGGCTCCGGAAGCGGCAATGGAACAGTCGCTGGAATGATATTAGACAAGAAAGGTAAGCCTTTCATTAGCGGCGCGCAGGTAGTATTCCCGGAACTCGGGATTAAGATTGAGTCAAATGCCCAAGGTTATTTTAGCACCAGCGGCGTTCCTGAAGGTACGCACAAAATCGAGTATTACGTCAAGAAAAAGCTGACAGGTTCTGACTTTGCTACGGTAGTAAATGACAAAATCTCGATGATTTCCCTATCACCTAATATTAAAAGTTCAGCCAAAAAGAGCGCCAAGTATGCCAAGAAATCTTCTGCTAAATCAAGCAGCTCCAAAACCACCAAAAAAGTGGCACAAGCAACGCCGACTTCGAAACAGACCTCTGCTCCGATAAAAAGCAGCACTATCAGCAAGGCCAGCCCTCGAAGAGGACCGGCTTCAATCAAGCTTGCCGCGAACGTAGCTAACGCCAGAATTAAGATAGATGGCAAAGTTCTGGGGGCCGGTAATCTGAAATACAGAAATATTGAACCAGGCAGCCACAAATATGAAATATCTGCTGATGGCTACGGAACAAGAAGCGGTACTGTTTTCTTAAGAGCAGGAGAAACACGAACCCTCTCAGTCTCGCTGCAGCCTCTGTCCAGCCAGGTTAAAGAAAAGACATATAATGCTAAAGATTTTTTCCAGTCAGGACTTAATGCTTTCAAAGCCGGAAAACATGCAGACGCAATTGCAGATTTCACAGAAGCGATAAATCTGGAGCCGAGTTATCCTCAGGCGTATTTTAATAGAGCCAGAACCAAGCAGCAGCTTTATCTACAGGAAGAGGCCGTCGAAGATTATATCAGAGCAGCCGAAATTTACAGATTCAAAAAACGCTTTAGCAAAGCAATTACATCCTATAACAAAGCTCTGGAAATTGATGACAAATCAATACCCGCATACCTTGGCCGGGCTGAATTATACCTGGCCAAAGGGGAAGAAATCGCGGCATTGGCAGATTATGACAAAGTTGTAAGAGTGGACAGAAGAAATTTTCAGGGATATTACGGTCTTGGCCAGGCTCGTTTTAATCAGGGACATTACAAACAAGCCATAGGTCATTTCAAGAATGCCAGATCGCTAAATAAGAGTGACCCGTATGTATATCAATATCTGATGCTTAGCTACATGGCGATTGATAAGTTTAAGAATGTAAAGAAGTCCTATGAGCGGTTTCAGGCGGTTGCCAGCAAAAAGCAAATGCGTGAAATGCTCAGTAACAAACGATATGCGGCTGCTATCAAAGCTGCCAAAACACAATAATATAAGCTAATTTGGCTTAAACCCGCCCGGCATAGGCGGGTTTTTTTGTGCCTGCAAACTATGCGACTTCTAAAATAAGCAGTGGCAAAATCATTGCTATCGACTATTCTTAAACGTATAATCCATAATTGACTCAGTTTCGAATATACTAAGGAGATACTATGCATAGAATTTTAGCAATTGCTCTACTTGCTCTGCTTACTGTTCTACTAACAACAGATCTAGCTCAGTCACAAAAAAACAAAGCGGTAAAGTCGATGCTCAGCCAGGGCAAATATATACCTGACATCGGTACTTTCATGCAGGTAGGCAGTAATTCACCGGCGGGTTACAGCTGGGATGGAAAACAGCTGTTTTTCAGATCTTCTGCGTCTGGCGCATCTCAAATATACAGGCTGACAGAAAATGCCTGGCCTTATCAGCTAACTACATTTGAAGACGGTATAGACTTTTTCCAGCTTTCGCATAACTCCTTGATGGGAATAGTAGGAGCTTCAGCAGGCGGCTCTGAGCAGTCTCAGCTTTATCTGATGGACACAGAAACCGGCCGGATAATGACTCTAACAGATGGCAAAGATATTCAATATGGCTCTGTAACCTGGTCGCATGATGATTCACATATTTTTTACAGGTCAAACAAGGAGAATGGTCAGGACTTTTTCATCTATAAAATGGACGTCAGCACAGGTGAAGCCGTTAAAATATTTGGCGATACGGCCGGGGTTCGCGGCTACAATGCCATCGCAGATGTTGGTTCAGACGGCAAATTCATGATTATCTATCAATTTACATCGAACGCCAACGACGATCTCTATTTGCTGGATTTGAATAGTCTGGAGTTTACTAAACTCACAGACGATGACGGCGAAGTTCTCTACCTTTCCCCTACTCTCATGCCTGACAATAAGACAATCTGGCTGACCTGCAATGATAACGAAGACGGCATCTCGCGCATTGCAACTATGACAGTTGGTTCACCCAATGTAAATTTTGTGGACGATGGCTGGATTGACCCAAAATGGGAAGTCGATGATCTTGAATTTTCCAGAGACTTTAAATATATGTCCGCCGAGGTCAACCAAGATGGCTATGCCAGACTAAAGCTGCGTGAAGTAGATTCAAAAAAAGAGCTGCCGAGTCCGCCTCTGGACGGCAAGCTGGGCGGCGGATATTTTGATGAAAACGGCTCATGTATTGTTTCTTTTCACGGCCCCACCCGGGCCCCCGATGTATGGAAATGGAACCCCAAATCAAAAGAACTCAAGCAGCTGACGTTTTCCATTTATGCCGGGATAGACCGGGATATTTTCTCTGAGCCCAGGCTTATTCACTATAAGAGTTTTGACGATTTGGAAATTCCGGCATTTCTGTATCTGCCTCCGGATTACAAAGAGGGAGAGCAAATACCGTTTGTGGTTCACGCCCATGGCGGACCGGAGAGTCAGTTTACTCCCGGCTTTATCAGGAATTTCCAGTATTTGATTCTTAACGGATACGGCATTATTGCCCCCAATCCGAGAGGTTCATCGGGCTATGGCAGCCACTATATGGGTCTTGATAACTACAAAAACAGAAAACTTTCACTCAAAGATTACAAAGCCGCAGTAGATTATCTGGTTGAGAATGGCTACACCAGTGAGGGTATGATTGGCATTCGGGGCGGCTCTTACGGCGGCTATGTGGTGATGGGCATGATTACCGAGTATCCGGACTTATTCTCGGCAGCTATCAATATTGTGGGTATCGTGAATTTTAAAACATTTCTGGAAAATACGAAACCCTACAGAAGAGCTTTGCGAGAATCTGAGTATGGACCGCTAAGCGACCCTGAATTTTTGGAATCAATCTCCCCCATTCACAAGGCTGACCAGATCAAAACACCTCTTTTGGTAATCCATGGCGAAAACGATCCGCGAGTTCCTGTCGGAGAGGCCCGCCAGATTATTGCAGCAATTCAGAAAAATGGCGGCGTTGTTGATTCTTTAATTTTCCCTGATGAAGGACACGGCGCTTCCAAGCGCGTAAACATTATTGCAGAATACCGCAAGCAAGTAGAATTCTTTGACAAACACTTAAAATAGATGTTTGAACAGCTATAAATTGCTTGAAATAAAATAGGCGAGTGAAAAGTCACTCGCCTATTATTTTGATAATGACTCTTTTTTTGCGGCGGCCGTCAAACTCGGCATAGTAAACCTGCTGCCAGGGGCCGAAGTCAAGCTGTCCTTTGGTAACCGGCAGTAAGACCTGCGAACCAATCATCAAATTTTTCAGATGGGCATCACCGTTGTCTTCGCCGGTTCTATGATGGCGGTAATCAGGGCCATAGGGGGCAAGTTTGTCAAGCCATTCGTCGATGTCTTCAATCAAACCCTGTTCGGCATCGTTTACGTAAACGCCGGCTGTGATATGCATCGCCGAGACCAGCACAAAGCCTTCCTGCACTCCGCTTTTTTCGACAGCTTCTTCTACTCTGCCTGTAATATTAATGTATTCCCGGCGCTTTTTGGTATTAAACAGTAAATACTCGGTATGGCTCTTCATTTAGGATATGAGAGTCTAATGCTATTTAGACCTCCCTTTTTCTAATATGAAACCTGGTCTATCCAGGCATTAGCGGAGTATTTGTCTTCAAGTTCGGCCACTAACTTCTTGGCTTCGCTGTGAGCCTCAAAAAGCCCGATGCGGACTCTGAAATAAGGCTCATCATTGAAGGTAATTGTTGTCACATACGGCTCGTAGCCCCTCTCTTTCCAGAGGTCTACCAGATAATAGGCATATGATTGATCGGTTGCACTTGAAACCTGCACAACGTAGCCATCTCCCTGCGGAGCACGAGGCATCTCAAGAGCCGCCTCATCTGCGGCTTCATAATCGTCTTCCATCATGCTGGTGTCCAGCACAGGCTCAGAGGCATCAACCATAGCAGTTTCAGCGGCTATATCTGTCATATCCTGCTGTATCTGTTCCGAATCTTTTTGCTTATCAGAACAACCAGATACAATAAAGGCGGCTACTGTTAATATTATTAAAGCTTTATCAATCTTCATCTTATCCTCCAAAATCAGATATAGTTATTCCAAACTATATATCAACAAAATTATCATCTACTTTTTTTTCCAAGCTTGAGCAATCTCCCGGCGCCGCAGGAGATTGTCAACTATAAAGACCCGCTCTAGTTTTACACATAAAGTTGTTGAAAAACCAAAGTGAATTGTATAAACTTTAACTTTTAAACTTGGCTGCATGAATACTTTTGAAAACATCCTGGAATTGATTGGTAACACACCACTGGTACGTCTCAGAACAGGCATTCCCGAAGGTGGTCCAAAAGCCTACGCCAAACTTGAGTTTATGAATCCCACCGGTTCAGTAAAAGACCGGATGACCGCCTATATTCTAAAAAAAGCAATTTCCGAGGGACGTCTAAAGCCGGGCGATACGGTGGTGGATAATAGTTCCGGCAACACCGGTTCGTCGCTGGCGATGACAGCCTCGGTGCTGGGCTTAAAATCAATCATCACGACGCCGGAAAAAACCAGCCGGGAGAAAACCGATCTGATTCGCTCGTTTGGCGCAGAAGTGATAGTTACTCCTACAGAAGCGCCTCATGACTCTCCGGAGAATCATTATATGATTGCCAGAAAGCTCTGCCAGGAAAACGGTTATTTTGACCTTAATCAATATGACAATAAAGAAAATATAGAAGCTCACTATCAGACGACAGGTCCCGAACTGTGGAATGACACCGAAGGCAAAATAACGCATTTTGTCTGCGGAATAGGGACCGGCGGTACTCTCTCGGGAACCGGCCGGTTCTTGAAAGAAAAGAACCAGGATGTCAGGATAATCGCAGTAGACCCTGAAGGCTCAATATTTGCCGAGTATGTTAAGAGTGGGAAAATAATCGAAGGGGAGTTGTACCAGATTGAAGGCATCGGTTCTGATGTGGTAACCGGAGCGCTTGATAAAGATGTGATAGATGAACTGATTTCCGTTTCAGACAAAGATTCTTTTGTTCGAGCCCGGCTTGTTTCCAAAACCGAAGGGATTTCATGCGGGGGATCATCGGGAACAGTAGCCTGCGCTATGGAAATAGTTGCCCGGAATGCACAACCGGATTCTTTTATTGTAGGTATTTTTGCAGACTCCGGCATTAGATATCTGAGCAAATGTTACAATGACGACTGGATGAAAGAACAGGGGTTTATTTGATAATGTACAAAATGTTGAAGAATTCAATATTGAGATTGCTGTTTGCTGTAGGGTTCACAATAGTAATCACAAGTCAGCTACTCTCAGCCGAGGCAGTAACTGTTGTCGAAGAGTTTTTTGATTTTGGCCATGTAGGAATAGAGTATAAGCTGTTTCACAAATTTAAGGTGATCAATACCGGATTAAAGCGAATCAAAATAGATAGTATTAATGTCCCGTGTGACTGTTCTGTTGTCAGGTATGAAAAAGAATGGATGGAAAAAGGCGACACCCTTGATTTCATTTTAACCTTTGACACCAAAGATTTTTACGGTCCGGTTAACAGGAAATTCAAGATTTACTTAAGTGTTCCTGAGAAAAAGACCATCAGCCTGATTTATTTGGCGCATGTTGGACAATGGATGAACGGATTGAAACCGAATCCTTTTTCTTTATTCTTTTTGCCAACTAATAAAAAGAAGACAATTGAAATAGCAAATAAGTATTTTGATAAGATAAGCCTGGAGTTAGAAAGACAATACGACAACAGCTTTACCGTGAATATTATCAAAGCTGAAGCTGAAAAAGGCGAAATGCTGGAGCTTTCGTTGTCACCTAATCCTGAGTTAGGCAAAGGAACTTATCTTTCTAATTTCACCTTGAAAGTGACTGCAGGAGAAGATGAAGAACCGACTATCCTGACAATTCCGGTGAAAATTGCTCGGTTTTAGTTAAAGGATTCTATCTTGACAAAACAGTCAAATTTGGTATATAGAGGATTGTCGAGGGTGTCTCTCTGCTGTCCCTGGGTAGTTTCCTAGCCCCCTCTACCCAACCAGAGCTGCACCCTCTTTTTCTTGTCCTTTCATAGAATGACTCAAATAAAACAGCCGCTTGTCTTTGCAGATGTCAAGCGGCTGTTGTCTTTCCTAAAATAAAGTATTCAGTTCATCAGCACTGCGGAGGAGGCGGACCTCCACGGAATATCTTGTCAACCAGAAAAGTTAAATCAAGAATGTCAGCCGGTGAGCCATCCGCGTTAACGTCCGACTCATCAGGACATCCGCCTGGATTACCGCTGCCACGGAATATGAAATCGACCAGGAAAACCAGGTCCAATATATTAGCATCGATGCCGTCGCCATTCAAATCACCCCGTATGCCATTGCAGCAGCAAGCATCTCCAACACCATCACCGTCCAGGTCCTCCTGGCCGGGATTATGGTTTACAGGACAATTATCGCAACCGTCAGGAACTCCGTCGCCGTCACCGTCCTGCAAATCATCAAAGCCGGGACAAATATCACAGGCATCGGGAACTGTGTCACCGTCCGAATCAAGATTGTCGTCTCCATTCGGACAGATGTCGCAATCATCACCGACGCCATCTCCATCAGAATCCAGCTGACCGGGGTTAAAGTTGAATGGGCAGTTGTCATCTGGGTCGCAAACGCCATCGCCGTCTGCGTCCGGGCATCCGGCAGTATCCGGGCAGATTACGTAAGCGTATTCTATGACTACAAATGGCTGCTCAAAGGGACACTCAGCCTCACCGTTTTGGTCTTCAAAATTGGCCAAGTCTGCCGTTAAGGGATAGTCGCTGACGATTTCGGCGATTACTCCCCCGCCAAGACAGCCGAATCCGGCAGCAGCAAGAGAATACTGGTCATGCTGAATTTGTCCATGCGGGCCGCTGATGTTAAAGGCATCGTTATGAACAGTCGCCCCATGTGCTGAACCTGCCGGAGGTTCACCCTCAAGAGCATCAAAGAAAGGATCAGAAATACAAATTTTGAAATCGGTAGTGCAGACTCCGGCTACAGTCACATAGTGGCCGCCTATACGACAGCAGTTGCCTCCGCCGAGGTCTGAATAAATCCCCAGCAGCAGAATTACATCGTAGCTCTGCAGAACTTCATCTCTAATAAGCGAGTAGGAAGGCCATTGGTAGAGTGAATCGTTATATTCCGCAGACAGACCTCTGGAAGCAATGTACTGTCTGGTGCCTGATACCAGGCTGTCAATATCAGTACCAAAGCCTACTCCAGGATTGTTAGTATTCATAAATATTGCCAGTTCATCTACCAGCGGCACAACATTCAGAGTATCATGATCATCCCAGGCCCCGTAGGCAGTGACCAAATCATAGCTGTCATTTGCGGGTGTTGAAGCAAACGGACGCGGGTCAATAGGATTCGGCTCGAACTTGGAGTCGAACCACCAGAGACAATTTGCTACAGCAACAGGGCCGCAATGCGACCAATTGCCAGCGCCATCTGCCCAGTGAGCTGCCGCTTTCTGGTCAAAGTCTGGCATACCATTTGGTGCATAGTCCAGATACGGTGATTTGTGGTACTCACAGCAGCTGTCGGGAGTAACGCCCGGACAGCAGTGACCCAGATGGGCAGCCCAGATTGTCGAATCACCGGCATCGCTGGCAAAATTGCAGTTTAAATCATCACAAATTCGCCCACCTACGAAATCATTGGAAGTTACACACAGGTCACCATCGTTGTCCAGGAAGCGAGTTGCTAATGACGCACAAAATTGGCCGTCAATAAACAGAGCCGCATCGCATAATGTGCAAACGTCAATGCCGGCATCAACAGTAAAGAAATGGGTACCGGTCAGGGGGTCACATGAATCCGAAAAGACCAGTGGCCAATCAGGCTCTTCATCGGGGCATGGTAAGGCGGGGCAAGCACCGAAATCCAGATAAGTCCCAATAGAATCACAGATTGGATTACCGCAGCTATCCTTCACTGTAACTTGGAAAACCACATCAGACTGCGGACAAATCAGCAGACAGGGGTCATATGTTGTGCTGTCACAGAACGGCTGGCCCGGAGGGCATTCGCCGCCACCTTCACATGCAACAAATTCACACTGCATAAACATTGGAGTTTTAGGAGAACCCGCGTATGGCGGGTGGCTGTGATTAGCTTCACACCGCTGCGATGTAACAATCACACCTGTGCCATCATATGCGTAAAACAGACCGGCTGCATCGTCAGCTGTAATGGATCTACGTACTTCACAGAATGTGAACGATGAAAACATGACTGGCCGATAGCCAAGAACTCCGTCATGATCTTCGTGCCCCAAAGATATCCAATGCCCAAATTCATGGGTGGCTACACTTTGCATATCGTAGCAGTCTACCGGACAGGCCGTCGAATCCTGGTCTTTAAACCATGAGTAATCCTGGGAAAAGCAGATGTCTGCTTCAATTATGCAGCATTCGTCGAATGCTCCCGGGGTATTAATAAACCACCAGAAGGCAGTTGCCACAATACCCGGGGGCATGGGGCAAGTAGCCATTGAAACTACGTTTTGACCGTCAAATGTACCAATGCAGAACCCCATCGGGTCAGCCAGGTCAGCTTCACAGCCACGATTACTTGTAGTTCCGCCGTAAACCAGTTGGAAAGCCGCCCCTTGGGCATTCCAGGAAGCAGCTGCGGCATTGACTACATCTATGAAACTTCGGGGATTATTACCGCAGACCGTATCCGGTTCCCCGGGATTTATACAGTAGATAATATCTGTTTCACAGCACCAGGCAGAGCTATTGTAATCAAAGGCCTGTGTCGAATTTACTGACAGCAGCCCGAGCAGAAATAACCCAGCCGCTGCCAGGAGAGAAAATCTTTTTGTATTCATCATATTCTCCTTACAGTTTCGGGTTAACGTTTAGCCGCTTTGATTTCAGTAATAAATGCTGAAACCGGCAGTTTCTTTTCTACAACATTGGAGTTTTCAACTCTGAATTTTCCCATTTCCCAGCTGGTCACGCTGTAGAGATTATCAAGCTCTGTTAGGAACAGTATGACATCTTCGCCGTCTTCAAACTCCGGAGCATGCTCAACTCTGAGTCCGGTGTCATTTACTACTCCTCCTGGAATGTAAACCGATATAGTGGCTCCCTCAGCAATTGAGCCGAGCAGAATCTCAGTAATCTCAATCGTAACGTCGGTGTAAATCATAGTATGAGTTTCATTCCACTGAGAAATCTGGCTGATAACTTTGCCTCTGATAACATCGCTGGAATTTTCAACCAGCTGCTCTGTAGATTGGGGTGTGGTAGCTGCGTTGGCTGTGATTCCTAAAATGCAAACGCAAAAGAACAACACTCCGGTGATTATTATTTTTCGTACATGATGCATATTAAAGCCTCCAATTATTTTGAGTCTTCGAAGCTCTGAGTTTATTGCAGAAAAAAACAGACAGAACTTCTTCTACGAAATTCTGTGAAAGGAAAGATTTGCTGATTTGTTTCAATTCAATAACCCTACCTGAAGCTGAGTTTCACTCATAGAGTCAGCAGTTAATTGATAGTGATGTATACTTAGGGAGCGCTTATAAAACGGATTTCTATTGAATCAAGCTTTCCGGATTGTAATTCAAAATCAGAGAAGCCAGATAGTACCCGCTCCCCAAAAGCTTAACTAATAAAATATAGTAACGCCGATACTATTGTCAAGCTCATTTCAGGCTTTCGCGACCAACTATCTACGAGCAGCTTGGAGTTGCTGGACCGCCTCTGAATATGAAATCTACCAGAAAAGTTAAATCGAGAATATTCGCATTACCACCGACAGGTAACCCACCCTTCGACCTTTTCCGCCGAGGCGGACTCAGGACAGGCTCTACTCAGGATGACAACTAATTGGTGAGATTAATAGATTAAGAATTTTAGGTTTACGATTAAAAAAAGGCGCCACCCAGATTCGAACTGGGGAATAAAGGTTTTGCAGACCTCTGCCTTACCACTTGGCCATGGCGCCCAAACAAAAAAGCGGGAAACGAGACTCGAACTCGCGACAGCCACCTTGGCAAGGTGGTGCTCTACCAACTGAGCTATTCCCGCTTATCAAAATAACCGGGTTTTCCGGTCAACTGTTCTGAATATATGAGCCTTTGCCCTTATGTCAATATCTTTAGGATATTTGTTATTATCGGCCAGCTCTACCCGCCTCCCTAATCTGCTTCTCCACATTGGCTTGCAGGCGAGGCCAGTACCAGGGTAGCAGCTACTGGAGCCATCTTTTATGAAGTTCGGCCCGCTCAAGTTTCTGGTTATTTCTCACGTAAGTATAGAGGTCTTTGTGGCTCTCAAAAATGGTGGAATCCATCTCTAAAACCAGTTCATGGAGCCTGACCGCCCGCTCGTGGTTCCCTGATGGCATACAGTCTGGCCATTACTTATCTCCGCCGCTTACCAGATTTTCAAAAAGGTCATGGTATGACTTGGCGGATTCATTCCAGGAAAAATCGAGTTTCATTCCGTTTTTCATAAGTTTAGTCCAGCTTCTTTTTTTATGATATAATTTGATAGCACGATTAAGCGCAGCCAGCATTGACTTGCTGTTAAACTTATCAAACAAAAAACCGTTGCCTTCTCCCGTTTTGGGATCAAATTCCCTGACAGTATCAGCCAGCCCCCCAACATTATGCACCACCGGCGGTGTGCCGTATTTAAGAGAATACATCTGATTTAAGCCGCATGGTTCAAACATCGACGGCATTAGAAATATATCCGAAGCCGCTTCTATCTTGTGAGCTAAAACTTCATCAAATTTTAAAAAAGTCTTAAGCTTATCCGGGTATTTATTGGAAAGAGCAACCAGTTCATGTTCCAGCTTTTTTTCACCTGTTCCTAAAATAACCATTTGAATATTGTTCTCAAAAAGTTTTTGAGCGCTTTTCAGAATCAGACCAATACCTTTCTGCTCCACCAGTCTGGTGACCATGCCGATCAAAGGAACTTGACTTCTAAGCGGCAGTGCAATCTCGTTTAGCAGTTCAATCTTATTCACTTTTTTCCCGGACAAGTTTGAAATCCGGTAATTTGCAAAGATATGCTTATCTTTGTTGGGATTCCAGATAGAATAGTCGACTCCGTTTATGATTCCGGACAAATCTTTGGCCCTCTTTTTGAGCAGACTTTCCAGTCCGCAGCCTTGATCATTTTGTATCTCTTTGGCATAAGTTTGAGAAACAGTCACTATCTTATCTGAGAAGGAAATGCCGCCTTTTAAAAAGTTAGTTTGTCCGAAACTTTCCATCGCACCTGATTCCTGTACTAATTCATCCGGCAGAGCGAGCAATTCAAATCTCTCTTTGTCAAACTTCCCTTGATAGGCCATGTTATGAATTGTCAGAACTGTTTTGGTTATTTCAAAGAACTTGTTGTTCTTCTCGTTTGTCTTTAAGTATACCGCAATCAGCGATGTATGCCAGTCGTTAAGATGAATTATGTCCGGCTGCCAGTTTTGTTTTTGAACGCAGTCAAGAATCGCCCTGCAGAAAAAAGCATAGCGTTCATCGTTGTCGGCATAGTCAGAATTAGTGGCCGGGTCAAAGTAAATACCTTCTCTGCCAAAATAGATATCGTTGACTATTAAGAAGTGCCCGATTGATAAATTCTTATCCAGTAACAGTTCGACCTGATATTCAACTTTCCCTGCAGGCATGTTAAGACTTGCCTCAGAGATGACAGTTTGTGTTTTGGGCTTTAGCTTATTGATTGTTCTGTAATAGGGCAGAAACATTCTGACATCGTTGCCAAGTTTATGAAGCGCTGCCGGAAGTGAGCCAAGTACATCACCCAGTCCGCCGGTTTTTACCAGTGGCGACATTTCCGAACCGGCGATCAGAATTTTCATAAACTCAATTCTACCTATAATCAAATGAACTTAACAAGTAGAGACAGAATGTTTTGGCCGTTTTTCTATTAGAAAAGTTGCTGTGCATTCCGGACCCGACTCCGGCTTATTTTGAGCAAATAATTTTCGGCGGTGTCTTAATCTGGTTTCTACGGAAATTATTTACTTTCCCCAATAAATTTCTCGTTTCTTCCTATGGTATATTTCCATATTCAATTGCTGCTTATCCAGAAGCGAGCCATCAGATTTCTTAAATGCTGTAAATAACAAGCTTAGTTCAAATCTCTCGTAGTCTTCTTTTGGGACAATTATCGAATCCAACATCAAGACCTTTGAGCCACCATAAAGATGGGTATTATAGCTGGAAGCAGATAAATCATTTCTAATTTTCGAATTTGGGAAGTAGATCGTGATAGAGTCAGCGGTCAATTCAATCTCTTCATTGGACACGGAATCGGAATAGTATTCGAAGCCAATTGACAACATGGTGCTGCCTTTTCCCAAATATTTCGTTGAACCTTCTTCGTCATTATCGTAATGATAAACTACTGTGAGTATACTTCCGTGCGCCATTTCTATTATCGGAGTAGTAGAATAAAAGTAATGATGAGTTACGCAAGCTGCTAGCAGAAACATGAAGCAGCATAATATAGAGTATATGCAAATTGTTCTAAAAAACATTTCTTTCCCTTTTGAATTATATTCCTGAACTATTGAAACCCTGACAGCGTCTAATTTCTCTGTTCCCTGATATATAGAAGTGGTCTTTACGGATTTCCGGCATCCTTATTAATTCATTTTCGATTTCTTATGAAGAATATAAGCTGTTTGAGCTTAGAAATCCAGCGCCCCCTTGCTGAGCGATTCGCCGTTAAAAATAGCCCTCAATAATTCGGAAGATTGCGTCGGCAGCAGGCAGTCTCTACGACTGCAAACAGTTTCTGCCGTATCAATCGCTTTATCAATATCATAACGTTCATAGCTGCCGCTGCTGCCCCAGCTAAATGGCTTTATCTCTTTGTCGGTGATCAAAGAGCCTCCAAAAATATTGGAGGAAACACCGACGTTTATTCCGGTATTTAACATTGTTCCTATTCCGAAACGGCAGAAGTCACCGATGAAAGAGCCTACTTTGATTGAACCGGTATCAATTTCCTGGCCATTTTGTGATACACGGATATTTGAATAGTTGTTTTTCAAATCAGAGTTTGTTGTCATGGCGCCAAAATTCACCCACGAGCCGACGTAGCTGTGCCCGATAAATCCGTCATGATATTTGTTTACGTACGACTGGAATATCGAACATTCGACTTCCCCGCCCACTCGACAATTGGGGCCTATTGAAGAACCCGAAATCAGACCGCCATAAAGCGTACAATTATTGGCGATATAGCAGGGCCCGACAATCGTTGCCTGCGGACGAATATTGGTGAACGGTCCGACATATATTGGTCCGTTTGAAGCATCCAATACTGCCGTGGGAAATATTTCCACTTCATCGCTTAAGTGAATATCATCTTCATTTATAAAATAAACACCGTCATGCACTTTTATTTTATTCTGTGAACTCTGCTCCGCGTTCAGCCTGGCAAAGTCTGCTGCTATTGCAGACGGTATCTCGTCTACCAATTCCCAGAGATGGTTGTATAAAGTTGCTTTGGTATCATACTCAGCTGAGACAGATTTTTGAGCGGGCAGAATTTCACCGAATATTTCGGGAGTCGTCAAATCAGGCACTTTGGCCAATGCTTCATTTTTGAACAACACTCCGATTATGTCCTGACCATTTTTGAAAATAGTAGTGAGGCGGCATCCCTCAATTAACTGCGGCAAGTCCGCTAAATCTTTGATGCGGCCGTTTAGAAACAGGATATCTCCCTGACCTTTCTTGATTATATTTACCGGAATGTCGCGAGCCTCGTCACCTGTCAAAGATGAAATTTGCGTTCTGCAGCTGAAACTTATGGCGCAGTCCCTAAAAACAAGCTTAGTCCGCTCAAATAATGGTGAAATTCCGGGGCGCAGCAAGAATACAGGACGAAAGTATGTTAACGGATAAAACTGGTCGAAGTGAGTATCTTCATAAATGCAGATATTCACGGCCATAAAAATAATCCTTTCATTATCCAGTTATCAATGAGCTTCCCTGCTCATCGTACTATCATATACCATCTTACTTAAGACCTTGCCGCATTCAATTTCTTAAGCTGGCTAATAGCCATCAATATAATAATTATCGGAACAAGCGGCTGAATCATATAGATCAGCTCAATCTTAACTACTCCCTGCTGAACAAAAATCGGCAGGTAGCGCAGCCAGCTGTTGGCAGCCACAACTACCATAAACAAGAGAAGTCCTTCTTTTCCCGATTTGCTGTTTATCGCTTTGGCAAGAATTACACCGGAGCCTATATGCAGCAAAATCAAGAATGATTTTTCAAGCAGATTAAGTGAGAAAATTTCTACAGCAGGCAATTTGCCGGCAATGTAGCAAGCCTCAAGCAGTGCAAATCCGGCTCCGATAGCAGCGCCTGAAATTAATATTCGCCTGGGTGTCAAAAGAAAATACTTTATGCCTGCCATAATTAGCAAGAGCTTGATTGTTTCCTGAATTATTCCTGCCGGAAGAGCAGGAACTAAGCCCCACAAGTAAACAGATTCCCCCGATTCAACTTTTGGAAAGAAGTAATCATTGGCAAAGTATTCCTGCAGCGGCACCTGAGTAAATATAGCTGCTATGTATCCCAGCAGTCCTAAAGCCATAGCCACATAAAGACCGGGCCAGCGCAAGGCGTTGCCAGTCAAAAAAACCAGACCAAGCATAGCAATCATCAGATAGATCAGATACAACGGCAACAGGCCTATAAATTTGTCAAATGTAAACGACGGCTGGTTTAGCAATTCGCGGGGAATCGTTCGTATTACATCCAGGTAAATTTTTGTGTTTTGATTAGGAAGTTCTGCTTTAAGTAGTCTTTTGTCGGCGCTGAAATAAACGGCCATCTCTTGCGGCCGGCTGAATTGAATTACGAATACAGAGTCACGCACTTCGTTATAAAGTGTAATCAAATCAAAGCTCTCTACAAACGCTGAGATTTTCTCGACATACATTGTCTGCGGGACAAAAAAGCTGTCGAATATGCTCTGGCCTACTTTGATATCCCTGGTGGCCAGCAGCATTTCAATTTGATCAAGAAATTGCCTGTCTGCTGCAAACATGGTAGGTGACAACTCTGTTTCCTGGTCAATCTCCCTGCCCGAGCGGGTCATGTAACCCTTAATAAATTTGCCGTCGCGCTCAAGCTCAATCTTTTCTGACTGACCGTTGACTATTATTTCCAGATTGCTACCCAGATATTCCCCTCGTTTAGTGATAAACTGGCTTCCTTTAATTTGCAACTTCCTGGGAGTGCCGATTTTATTATAATCAAGCTGCAGATTCTGCTGAATCTCAAGCGCTGGAACACCTGCAAATTCTAATTCATCTTTAACAATTGAAATTAGCTGACCAATAGAGGAATCTTTGACCACAAATGTCCAGACCCGCATTTCGCCGACTTGCCGGTAATCAGTAATATTTTCTGTGGCAGGAGCTACTCTCTGAGATTTCCCCTCAACCGGGAGAAAAAACAAAATTGTCAGCGATAGAAGCAGTTTCTTCATTTGTAAAATGAATTAAGATAAGCAGGTTAGGTCAACTAAATACGGACAACAATAGATTGAACTATTCAACATGGCGGAGGCGGCGGACCGCCGCGGAATATAACGTCCACTACATAGGTCAGGTCCAAAATATTGGATGGAATGCCGTCCGAGTTTACATCACTCTCTTCCGGGCAGGACCCCGGATCGCCGCTTCCCCTGAAAATAAAGTCTACCAGAAATGTCAAATCGAGAATGTTAGCGTCGTCACCATCTGTATTCAGATCACCACGTATGCCAGTGCAACAAGGAGTGATGCCACACTGACTGGGGACGCTATCGGGAACAATCTTATAAACGGCCCCGGAAAAATATGAGCAAACGTACAACTCTCCGTAATAATCCTCTCCATACGAGGAAATGGCCACTGCTCCAAGGCCGAGTTCAGATTTCCTGTTGGTTGAATCTGTTATAGTTGTACCGTCATACCTGATTGACCAGGTATCACCGCTGCAAAAATCTCCGTAGAAATAGGTGCCGTAAAGATCCGGTATGGCGCAGCCACGGTATACATATCCACCTGTTACAGAGCACTTGTTCGGAATGCCGCCGTGAAAATACTGAGTGATTGGGTCTGTCAAATCGGCCAACGTATCACAGCCGGTCGAAGGAATAAAACAATTGTTGCCTTCTTTTAAACGCCAGCCGTAGTTTTCCCCGCCGCTGCTCGAGTCGGGTTGAAAATCTATTTCTTCAATTAGGTTTTGCCCGACATCCCCGATATACATATCTCCGGTAGCTCTGTCGAATGAGAACCGCCAGGGATTTCTAAGACCCAGGGCCCATATTTCGGGTAAATAACTGGTATCACCTACAAAAGGATTATCTCCCGGGATTCCGTATGGTGAGCCTCCATCGACATCAATCCGAAGCATCTTCCCCAGGAGTTCCTTTTTGTTCTGAGCACGATTTCCTGGATCACCTCCGGCGCCACCATCGCCCATTCCTATATAGAGATAGCCATCATTCGGGCCAAAGGCAATCATACCCCCATTATGATTTGAGAATGGCTGGTTAATCGTAATTATGTCAAAGCTACTGGAAACGTCTGCAGAGTCAGGGTTTCCACTGACATTGTATCTTCTGGCCACAGTATTACCTGATGAATTGGTATAGTTGACAAAGAAACGGCCATTGGTTTGATAATCGGGGTGAAACGCCAGACCCAAAAGCCCTCGTTCGCTGCCGCTGCTTACCAGCGAACTGATATTAAGAAAAGGGTCCGGCAAGAGAGTGTCGTTTTTGACTAACCTGATTCTACCACCTTGTTCAACTATGAAGACTCTGGTACTATCACCCGGTGCGAAAGTCACCAGTAATGGCTTAGTCAAACCGGCCGCAAAAAGTTCAGTTTTTAGGGGCGTAGCAGAGTTCAATATCTCAGTGGTCCCCATAAGCACCAATGAAACTAAGATACAACTGAGAAATAAAGCAGATATTCTATTCATGTCAAAATCGCCTACATTGGTTTTTTTGAAAAAGAGATTACAAAGACAAAATAGATTAACTCAAATTTCTGTCAAGGTGAAATTTTAGAGTTTGACTTTTGCGCAAATATTGCTAAATAGAAGTATATAACTTAATTCTATTAAGGAGATAAGAAGATGCAGTCACAATATGATAGAGAGATGGCCAAACCTATGTGGCAGGAACTTGCAAATATCGGCGTCAGGCCTCTCACCACCCCTGAAGAAGTAGATGAAACTCTGACCAAAACTGAAGGTTCGACTCTTCTGGTGGTCAATTCTGTATGCGGTTGCGCGGCTGGAAATGCCCGACCCGGAGTAGCCATGGCGCTTCAACACAAACTGATTCCTGATAATTTAGCTACTGTTTTTGCAGGAGTTGACCTCGAAGCCACTGCCAAGGCCAGAGAATATATCAAAGGCTACCCTCCATCATCGCCATCAATTACGCTTTTCAAAGACGGCCAGGTGGTGGCAATGCTTGAAAGGCACCAGATTGAAGGTGTTTCGGCTCAAGGGATTGCAGAAACTCTTAAAGCCGAATTTGATAAACATTGCACCAAAGAGGGTCCTTCGGTGTCTGAAGACGTTCTCAAGCAGGCATTTGGAATCGCATAATTCAATCTGTTAGCAAGAACAGTCTATCTATAATTAACTTGTTGCAGTTCAATTGCTTGTGCTGTTTATCTAGTTTTGTGGTTTAGTAATGAATCTCCTTGATTTACCTACCTCAAACTGGCTGCTGTTCAAAACCTTAGATTGTTAAAAAGGCCTGATTTGAAACCATTTTCTCCTTGACAGAATAATCTCAAATGCTATAATAGAAGCAAAGCTGGTGGGTTTTAGTGTTTATATTACTTCAGCTTACTTTCGTAGAAACCCACCAGAGTTAGACGATATAGAAATTCTGATATTCTCAAGCTAACAGCGCTCTTTTTCAAGAGGGCTAGTTATGACGAGGCGAAGAGAATATATCTCGTCTGGAGGACGACGTTGAAATTAGGTAATTGTATTGCTGGAGCTCGATGTTCAGGGTTCAAGCTTTCAAAATCAATATTGACTTTTTTTGCCACTATATTTGTGGCATTTCTTGTGTCCGGTTCAGTTCTGGCAGATTCTCCCTGTGATACCACAAATGAAATAAATCATTATATTCTTGTTTTTGATACCGTAATATATGAGCCTCCCGGGACCTCACAATGGGTTTACAATCTAACGTGGGATGGTACTCCACCGGCATTAAGTCATTTCATGATTGAATTGTGTACTCTTATAACCAATGCCAACCTGCTTGCGGTTGAACCTGATTTCGGCTCAATTGGTCTTGACGGTTCCACTGGCCTGTATGGCATCAAATGGGATAATATTGAAAATTTTCCTGCTAACTCTGCGGTAACATTCAGCTTTACGCTTGATGATTCGTTACCCGTCGACCACACCCAGTTTGCCCCCAAGGCAGGTATAAACTCCAACATTGCCACTATTTGCGGGCCAACGCTCGACTGCGAGGACCCGTGCGCAAATGATAATACTCCTCCAATTATAGTATGCCCAGCCGACATAACCGTCAGCAATGATCCCGGTCAATGCAGTGCTGTGGTTACTTATTCAGCCACCGCGAGTGATGACTGTTCAGCAGCCTCGATATCCTGCAGCCCGCCTTCCGGTTCTGTATTCCCGGTCGGCACGACAACAGTAACTTGCATAGCTACTGACGAGTCCGGTAATGCTGACACCTGCACATTTAATATTACAGTTAACGATACGGAAGCACCGTTAGCAACCTGTCCTGCCGACATAACTATCAGCAATGATCCCGGTCAATGCAGTGCCGTTGTCACCTTTTCTGGATCCGTAACTGATAACTGTGCAGGAGCCTCGATATCATGCAGTCCTGCCTCCGGCTCTGTATTCCCGGTCGGCACGACAACAGTAACTTGTATCGCTACTGATCCTGCCGGTAATGCCGACACCTGTACATTTATCGTAACGGTCAATGAGACTGAAGCACCAGTAATAACCTGTCCTACCGACATAACTGTCAGCAATGATCCCGGTCAATGCACTGCTGTGGTTACTTATTCAGTCAGCGCGACTGATAACTGCTCAGAAACTTCAATATCCTGCAACCCGCCTTCCGGTTCTACATTCCCGGTCGGCACGACAACAGTAACTTGCATAGCTACTGACGTGTCCGATAATGCTGACACCTGCACATTTGATATTACAGTTAACGATACCGAAGCACCGGTAGCAACCTGTCCGGCCGACATAACTGTCGGCAATGATCCCGGTCAATGCAGTGCCGTAGTCACCTTTTCTGGATCCGTAACTGATAACTGTGCAGGAGCTTCGATATCCTGCAGCCCTGCCTCCGGCTCTGTATTCCCGGTCGGCACGACAACAGTAACTTGCATAGCTACTGACGAGTCCGGTAATGCTGACACCTGCACATTTGATATCACAGTTAACGATACTGAAGCACCGGTTTGCAGTGTTCCAAATGACACTACTATATTCCTTTGTGAGTCCGCCACAATTTGTATACCGATTTCAGCCACTGATAACTGCGACTCCAATCCAACGTGCGTGCTGGAACCCGGTTCGCCCGGCAGCATTGTCAACGGACAGTGGTGTTACACTACGTCAGGTAGTGAAACCCTTGAAGTAGAATTCCGATGCACCGATGATGGTGGCAACTTTTGTATTAGTACCTTTACCGTAATTGTAGACCCTCAATGTGACTTCTGTCGCACAAATATTATTATCGAGAAAACGAATAACACACCTCAAGGCAGATACGAGAATGTGACAATTAGTATCGAGAATATGCCTGATTCCGGCATTGGCGGCTTCGACCTGCTGATTCAGTACGACCCATCAGCGTTAAGCCTTTCTACGGTTGAGCCGGGTGACTTTTTAGCCAACTGCGGTTGGGAGTATTTTGCCTACAGGCACGGTCCCACCGGCAATTGTGGCAATAATGCATGCCCGACTGGAAAAGTTCGCATTCTTGCCTTAGCGGAAACCAACAACGGCGCCATTCATCCGTCCTGTTTCTACAGTAATCCCGCCGAACTGGCTGTAATGACCTACTTAGTTACCAACGACAGAACATTTGAATGCCAGTACGTGCCCATCAGATTCTGCTGGTATGATTGCGGCGATAATACCTTATCTTCGAAAGCTGGAGACTCTCTGTATATCTCTCAGGCAGTATATTATTACTATGACGGCGTAATATGGAACGAAATTACAGACATTTCAGCAGAGTTCCCAAGTCTCAACGGCGCTAACTACACCTGTGATATTGACCAGGGTGACGGCAAACCGAATCCGATCCGCTCTCTGTGCTTCTACAACGGCGGCGTCAGTATTGTCTGTGCTGAATCAATTGACGACCGCGGAGATATCAACTTAAACGGTGTAGCAAATGAAGTCGCCGATGCTGTACTTCTTGGTAACTATTTCGTCTACGGTCTGTCAGTCTTCACTATAAACCTTGAAGGACAAATAGCAGCTACGGACGTAAATGCAGATGGCACGGTTCTTTCTGTCGCTGATCTGGTTTATCTGATTAGAATAGTTATTGGAGATGCCTCAGCATACAGCAAGGTGGTTACCTCAGTAAATATTGATTTCTACCATTATTCAGACGGCCGTCTTGGGGTGGGTGAAAAAACCTCTATTGGAGCTGCCTACGTGGTAGCTGAGGGCGAAGTCACGCCAATACTATTGGCCACAGAGATGGATATGAAATATCACTTTGACGGTTCTAATACACGCATTCTGGTATGGTCAGAATCTGGCAGCGGCTTTACCGGAGATTTCCTCCTGCTGGATGCCGATTTGATTTCTTTTGAATTAGCGACCGCTGAGGGTCAACCCGTCAGTTTGAACACCTTGCCAACGACGTACGAACTCTTACAGAACTATCCCAACCCGTTTAACCCCGCTACGGTAATTAGTTTTACTTTGCCCGACGCTTCAGAGTACTCGTTGACAATTTATAACTTGAACGGTCAAGTAGTTAAAGAATTTGAAGGTGTGGCTAATTCTGCAGGAACTGTAGACCTGGAATGGCAGGCAGTTGATGTCGCCAGTGGCGTCTATTTCTACCGATTAGAAGCAAACTACGGCAGATATGTTGAAACGAAAAAGATGATTCTTTTGAAGTAATCTTTGTTTCTTGAGTAAGTTGACAAGTTAGAAAAGGCCCCGCGGATTTGTGGATTTTTATTATTGCAACTTTTTAATACTGGGGGGCAGACTCGAACTGCCGACCTCCTGGTCCACAACCAGGCGTTCTAACCAACTGAACTACCCCAGCATTGTCGGCCAAAATTAACCAAATCACGCAAATAGTCAAGGCTATTCGGGCGATGTCGCCTACTTAACTTTCGACGCCAATTGCATGATTATTTTCCATTCGCTTTCTCTGACAGGCTGGATAGAAAGCCTGCTACCCCGCTGTGTCAGCATCATTTTTTCAAGTCCCCTGGTGTCTTTCAGCTCCCTCAACTCAATAACTTCGGGAAATATCTCTACAAGTTTGATATCGACCATATACCATATCGGATTATCCTTAGCAGACTTAGGATCATAGTAGGCGCTGGTCTGATCTAAAGCAGAATCGTCCGGATAAGCGGACCTGACAACTTTACCAAGACCAACTATACCTTTAGGGTCTGCATTAGAATGATACAGCAAAATTTTGTCTCCTTTTTTTATCTCATCTCTAATAAGGTTTCGGGCCATATAGTTTCTGATACCGTCCCAGCTTGTTGTCTGATTCGGTTCATTGGCCAAATCATCAATGGAGTATTCTTTCGGGTCGGCCTTAAATAACCAAAGTTTTGCTGACATTTTCTCCTTTCAATTCAAATTCAATTTGCACCGGAGCTTTAATTCTTTCAACTTAAATTTATTACTGCCAAACTCATAACTTGAAACATTTCAACGATATACTTGTTGACAGCAGTCAGAATGACGTTATATTTTACCCGTATTATAGAATAATGTACGTATATATTTGTACGCCTCGCTAAAAAGAAACAGAGATCTCCTCACGTCAAAACCAGGAATGGAGTATATCGATGAGAGCATCTACTATCATTTGTCTCTTACTACTAACATTTGCAGTATCAATTCCCGCATATTCTATTGACCTTGATTTTGCAGTGAAGTTAAAGCAGAGGGATTTTGTGCCCGCTCCTGCGGTAAAACAGGTATTGGCACAAGAGTCTGCTCTACTCTTGGGCAAACACGTTTTTGTACAGTTTGACAGGCCGCTGACTGATGCGGACAGACAGTCTCTTGCTGCCGATGGTATGCAGCTGATAAGCTATATCCCCAATTTTACTTATACAGTTCATCTTGAAATTGAAATTGATGAATCATTTGCGAACCGGCATGGACTCAGGTGGCTTGGAGAAATATATCCTGATGACAAGATATCCCCATATATAACCGACATTGGCATTGCTGACTGGGCTCGCCGAGGTGGTGATCTGGTCGAATTTAAAATTGTGCTGCATGAAGATGAAGACCTGGACTATTGGGCGCGGGAATTTCAAAACCAGTTTGATGCCGACATTGTTGGACTGGCCCGCAGCATTAATACAGTTGAATTGATAGTACCGGAACTCTCCTATCTGCAAATATCTGAGATTGACGCAGTGATTTGGATAGAACAAGACGCGCCTCCTCCAGTAGAAGAAAACAATGTTGCCAGAGTTAACACTCGCGCCGAAGAGCTGCAGCAGGCTCCATACAATCTAACTGGTTTCGCAGTTACAGTAGCAGAATGGGATGGTGGCTCTGTCTTTGGTGCCCATACAGATTTGGCCGGAAGGGTTACCCTACGTGATGCGGCTGGTTTTAGCAGTCACGCCACGCACGTGGCAGGTACAATTCTGGGAACGGGCGCTGAACAGGGCGGGCTTTATGCCGGCATGGCGCCAGAGGCACGGTTGATTTCATACCTGTGGTGGTTTTCGATTTCTGAAATGGAACAAGAGTACACGGACGCCATAGGCTTTTTGAATGCATCAATAGCTACAAATTCCTGGGGTTATGGTAGCCCTATAACCATTCCCGGCTGTGAAGGTGTATTGGGTAATTATTATACTGAAAATACAGCGATTGATAATATAGTCAGAGGTTCACAGGGTGCGCCGATTACAATATGCTGGTCAGCCGGCAACAGCCGCAACACCAGCCCCTCATCTTGCGGTTCCTTGGGTTTTACATATGGTACAATCGGCGCTCTGGCTACCGCCAAAAATATTGTAACAGTTGGAGCTATATCATCAGGCTCCAGCGCCATGACCAGTTTTTCATCGTGGGGACCGACAGACGACGGACGGCTCAAACCGGATGTCTGCGGCCCCGGCTGTAGCTTGCGAAGCTGCAATGTCGGCGGCGGCTACTGGAATGCCTGCGGAACTTCGATGTCATGCCCTGCAACAGCAGGTACTATTGCCTTGATACGAGAGGCGCTTATGAATTCCGGGCAGCCCTGGCCGGTACTGCCGTCAACAATCAAAGGAGTTCTGATAAATACTGCTGACGACCTCGGAAATACCGGTCCAGATTTCAGCTTTGGACATGGCCGGGTCAATGGTGTCGATGCTGTTGACAAAATAGTAATTGGTGAACCATCGTATGTAGAAAATCAGACAACGACCGGCACAGTTCACATTTATGATCTGACAGTGCCAAGCGGCGCTGAAAGGCTTAAAGTTACTCTGGTCTGGTCTGACCCGGGAGGACTGGGAATCGCCGGCAAAAATTTAATAAATGACCTCGATTTGGAACTGGTCAACCCGTTTGCAAGCATTGAACTGCCATGGGTATTAGACCCGGACAATCCGGTTAATTTTGCGACCAAAGGAGTTGATCGTCTAAATAACGTGGAGACTGTAGAAATAGAATCTCCCACACCGGGTCTTTGGAAAGCGCGTGTTACAGGTTTTAATATTCCGACGGGGCCTCAGCTCTATTCGCTGATATTCACGCCTGACAGCATCTATACTCCCGGAAATCTAGCCGCCCTGGCTGTCTTTGCCGAAGGTGACATAATCCAGGACCCGGGCGATACGGTTCCAGTGCGATTTTGGGTTACCAATGTAGGAGCTGCAACCGATTCTGTTGACGTCCATATCGAAGACGATGCCGGCTGGCTTATAGAAGGCACCGTAGATTCAGTTGTTACTCTTTCCTCGTGGGACTCAGTTACTTTTGTTGTTAATGCTATCATCCCGGTCTCTGCCTTTGCTACTGACAAAACTACGATTACCTGTTTTGCAGTAAGTAATTTGGATTCTCAGGTAATTGCTCAAGCTTCTGTTGATGTTAATGTGAATGCATTTTACTCAATTTCTCTGATGGACTTGCCGGATGATACAGTCGGATCACCCGATAGTTATGATTTTCCGGTCATAATTGAAAATTTGGGAAACGCCTATGATCAAGTTGTGGTCACTATTGATGATGATCTAGGCTGGGATATTCAACCTCCCTCGGCTGCACTCTCTATTCCGCCTTTGACAATAGACACGTTGTTTTTCACCATAAACGTTCCGGCAGAAGTTCCTCATCTGACAGTAAATAACTTTACTGTCAACGGCCCAACTGCTGGTGGAGCCGGAGACACTACGACGTTTCAACTTACGGTGGATAATTTTTTTCAGCCTCCAACATTGCTGACGCCTGTCAACCCGTCCTACAGCCAGAACCGCGTTCAAACCTTTACCTGGAGTGGTATCGGAGATAGTTATTCTCTGGTAATAGCCAATGATTTTACAATGCAAAGTGTGCTGCATGAGTATTTTGGCATCGGAGATCAGAATTTTACTATGCCGGTAGCAGATTCTCTTGCAGACGGTATTTACTACTGGGGTGTCAGACAAATTATAGGAGCGGACTCATCTTCGCTTCAGGCCACCCCCTATACACTTGTTATAGACAATGTAGCGCCTGTCACGGTGGTACCAACGTCGCCGATTAACGGAACGTTCGTGCCCGCTAAAATCTTTTCCTTCTTTTATGACTATGGCTCGAAAGTTAGTCAGGGAGGTGAAAAATCTTCAGGTCTGGCCCCTGAATTTGGAAGAATTCAAATTTCACAGGACTCTCTTTTTGGTGGCGGAATTATCACCTATGAACCACTTCCGGACTTTGTATATACCATCCCTGACACTATCAACGAGGGACGCTGGTATTGGCGAGTAGAGCTGGTTGACTCTGCCGGCAATAATTCCGGCTACACCAGCCCGGCTACGTTTATCATGGATTCAGAAACGCCGGCAGTTCCAACTCAGCTATTGCCTGCAGATAATGCAGTTGAAGACCAGGATACTATTCTGTTTCGCTGGAGCTCACCGGCCCCTCCGACATATGAAGTAGCACCGGAGTTTTACAGAATACAGTTTTCCGATAGTCCCCTTTTCTTCAGCATCCACTATACTCAGCAGGTATTTAGTGACAGCCTTGAACTGCCATCATCGCTTTTCCTTGAAAATGTAGAGTTCTATTGGAGAGTAAAAGCACAGGACTCAGCAGGCCATACATCGCTGTATCAGTCAGCTCCCTTCAACTTTATCTATGCACTCTTTCTCTGTGGTGATATTTCCGGAGACGGTGAAGGACCAAACATTCTTGATCTTACGTTTATGGTAGACTTCATATTCAGAGGAGGTCCGGCACCTAACCCCTTAACTTCAGGTGACGTTAACTGTGACGAAAATACAAACATACTCGACCTTACCTACATGGTAGACTTCATATTCAGAGGAGGTTCGACCCCCTGTTGTTTGTAGGGAAAGTAACAAGACTCTGACTCTACGGGCCGGTCTGACAGACCGGCCTTTTTTCTGTTCTTTACATCAGATTTTCATACAGTTATAGTCTTGTAATTACTATGAGTAGCATTAGCGATGACATATTCGAACAGCGTCGACTGAAGATGGTCAAAGAGCAGATCGTAAAAAGAGGTGTTACTGATAATGCTGTTATACAGACTATGAGCAAACTGCCCAGGCACCTGTTTGTCCCTGAGAGATTCATTGATGACGCTTACGAGGACGGACCTTTGTCTATCGGCGAGGGCCAGACTATCTCACAGCCGTATGTGGTGGCTTCGATGACTTCACACCTGCTTTTGAGCAACGACAGCCGGGTGCTCGAAATTGGTACCGGCTCCGGCTATCAAACTGCCATACTTGCCGAAATAGCAAAAGCTGTCTATACCATTGAGCGCATAGCAGAGCTATTACCAAAAGCAGAGCGTATGTTTGAATTACTTGGCTATGACAATATCTTCACAAAACATGCTGACGGCTCAAGCGGCTGGCCTGAGGCAGCCCCCTTTGATGCCATAATAGTAACTGCAGCTGCAAAAGACATCCCGGAAATACTAACTCTACAACTCAAAGCAGAGGGCATAATGATTATACCATTAGAAAGAGACGCAATCGATAAACAGGAATTAGTGAAAGTCAAAAAGTCCGCGGATGGACTAAAGCAGGAAACGCTCTATCCTGTACGGTTTGTACCGCTGCTCCGTGATACTGAGAATTAAACCAAACTACACAGTATCGCGGCAATATAAGCGGCGGGATTTCCAATAGCGTAACCCAAAAGTGCCATCAGGATAGATACCGGCACCAGAGCCGGATTGTGAAAAGCTGCAACAATCGGAGCCGAGGCTGCCCCGCCTATATTAGCTGCCGATGCAATAGCAGCGGTGTGCACGTCAACTTTGAAAATCCTGGCTGCAGCGACTAAGAAAAAGCCATGGATGAAAATCCAAATGTAGGCCCCCAGCAGAAACCAGAAAATCGACATACTCACGTTGGACAAGTCTGCTTTCGCTCCCATTCGTGCCACAAACAGATATACCAGCGCCATAGCTATTTCATGTGAACCGGGAATCTTGCTTGCTTTTGTAAATGAAAGAGAGATGCCTATTATGGTAACTAATAGAATCTTATAAGTACTGGCGGTCAGATATGGCGGAAAAGCCGGCAATATATCCGCAAACCAAATGGCAAATGTTGTGGCGGCAAAGCCTATGAAAGCCAGGTACAGAAAATGCCGCATCTCAAATTTGCCGTTCACCTGTGTGGCGCCCCTGGCGGCCTCTTCCATCTTGCTTAGCCTGTCATCTGAAACTCCTGTAAATTTATGGAACCAGCCTGCCAGATTTTTTGAGGCCAGCATAATAGGCAGCCAGATGAGATATACAGCATTATCTGCGATGACAGCGTAGCCAAAATTGGCTGAAGTTTCATCAAGCTCTACCATCTGCCCGACAGCAAGCATATTTCCCGTGCCGCCTATCCAGCTACCGGCCAGTGCACCAAAGGCTTTCCAGCTCTCCGCATCCAGGCCATGTTTCACCAGAAAAAACGCGATAGGAGCTCCGATAACAACTCCGAGCGTGCCCGCCAGCATTACGAAAATCCCCTTGCCCATCACTTTCACGGTCATTTTCAGGTCGACGCGAAGAAGCATAATTACCAGAAAAGTAGGCAGGATACTCTCCCCCATAAAATCATAGACAACAGATTTGGTCGGTATCAGGCCAAAATTTGACAAGGCAACTGGAGTCAGATAAATAAATATCAAAGGCGGAAAATAATTGAATAACTTCCAGCCGGTTTTTTTCTCTAAGAAGAAAAACAGCGAAGTCACCGCGGCCAGGACCGCTAACACTCCGACGCTGCTTGAAATCAGGTATTCAGGCACATTTTGTCCAATTCTTCATTCATAAAGTAAGGCTCAGATTATCGTCCAATTTGAACAAGAATTAAATAATTTATAGCAGAAATAACAAACAAATTTCTCACATTTTCGTACAAAAAGGGGTATAACTATGTTGATAAATGGCACTTATGCTAAATGTATACGAAGTAAACGAAACAACTATTGTCATTTTCTGAAAAATAGTTATGTTTCTAAATCTGCCAAGATGAAATTACTGACCCGTAAATAGTGAACCATAAGGAGATAGTATGAATCTTAGAACAATAACCACACTTTTGGTTCTGGCTTTATTTTTGTCGTTTTCTGCTCAGAGCGTAGAGGCCAGAGGTGTCAAAGGCGCCGGACAAAAGTCGAAAGGCGAAAACGGAAAATCAGATAAAGACTCTGATAAAGGCAAGTCCAAAGCAAAGCCCTTCGCCAAGCTTATCAAAGACAAAGTAAAGATCGAGGGGTTGTTTACCTTTTATCATGACACCGTAGATAATTCTGTTTTGATGGCCATAAACCCGGAGCATTTTGGGCCGATTTATCTCTTTGGTTCAGCACGTTCAACTGGCGATGGCACCTTCTATGACGCCGGTTACCCCAGCAGAACTTTTCCACTTTACTTCAAAAAGGTCGGCAAGAAAATCCTGGTAATGGAAAAAAACCTGCGCGTCAGAGCAGACACTTCAAGTACTATGTTCAAAGCTGTCGCGGCCGGTATTTCTGACCATCTCTTTACCTCGCTGGACATAAAATCTAAACCGGAAGACTCAACTGAAGCTGTCCTGGTCGATCCCTCAACAATGTTTATTACTGATTACAATAATACCGGTTATTATCTGGGGAAGGCCAAGAAAGGCTTCAGCTTTGACAGTAAGAACAGCTATTACAAACAACTCAAATCTTTCGAACAAAATAGCGAAATTGATGTAATGCTTCACTATAAGTCCAGCCAGCCCAACTCCGGAGTTACACTTCAGAGTGGCAAAAGTTTTTATCATCAGTATCATTACTCCATTTCTGCTATTCCGGAAACCGACTACGTTCCCAGACTGTCTGATGACAGAATCGGGCATTTCGAAACGATGTTTTTAGACTATACAGAGCTTGACCACCAATCACCATATGTCCGATATGTCCAGCGCTGGGACTTAAAGAAGAAGAATCCCGATGCTCGTATTTCCGAGCCGGTCACACCAATCGTCTATTGGATCGAAAATACGGTACCGCCTGAATATCGTGACGCCCTGGCTGAAGGTATCGAATTCTGGAATCCTGCCTTTGAAAAAATTGGTTTCAGAAACGCAGTTGTAGCCAAACAGATGCCTGATACTGCCAGCTGGGATCCGCTCGATACTCGTTATAGTGTTATTCGATGGATTTATTCCCCTCGTGTTTATGCCGTTGGACCCAGCCGCGCCAATCCGTTTACCGGACAGATTTATGATGCTGATATCGGTATGTCTGCAGACTTTGTTAGAAACATGTTTATCAATATGGATGAATATATCGGACCGGTATCATTTGACGGACGCCTGATGAAAGAAGAAGAGTTTAATCCGATGGAACATGAGTCTGAAAGAATCTGTACGTTTGCTACAGAACTTTCTGAACAAGCCGGATTCGGTCTGGCATATCTCTACTCAAGTATAGGTGATATGGCCGATAAGGATTCGCTGACAAAAGAATACGTGCACGCTTATTTGGTTGAAGTAATCGCGCACGAAGTTGGTCATACTTTAGGCTTTAGACATAACTACAAGGCCTCGACCATCTACAGCCTCGAACAAATAAACGACCGGGAATTTACTGCCAAAAATAGTACTATCGGAACAGTAATGGAATACGCACCGGTCAATATTGCCGGTAAAGGACAAACTCAAGGCGAGTTTTTTTCCTCCACCCCCGGTCCTTATGACTATTGGATTATAGAGTATTCTTATTCTGATTTTGGAGCTGAAAAGCCTGAAGATGAAACCGAGCAGCTAAAGCAGATTGCTTCCCGTTCGGCTGAAAAAAACCTGGCCTATTGTACAGACTATGATTTGTACAATGCTTATGCGGTAGACCCCTATGCCAACACCTGGGATCTGGGCGATGACCCGCTGGCCTACAGCGAACTTCAGGTAAAGTTGATTCGAGATTTGTGGAGCAATACTTTGAGCAAATTTGAAAAGCCGGGTGTCAGTTACGAAAAAATACGCAGGGTTTTTTCAAGAGGTATGCGCTACTATAGATATAGCGCTCTCTATGCGGCAAGATATATAGGCGGCTTGATTCATAATAAAAACTATGTTGGCGCCAAAGGCGGTACAGTTCCGTTCACGCCTGTTTCGGCTTCAGAGCAAAGACGTGCGATGAATTTCCTACGTGACAAAGTATTTGCGGCGGATGCATTTGACGTTTCATCTGATATGCTTAACAGACTGCAGCATACCAGAAAGCAGAACTTTAGAACATCATTGTATGGATCGCCAATAGCTTACCCATGGCATCAACATATATTGTCAATTCAAAATACGGCGCTTAATATTCTTTACAACCCGCACACTTTGGGACGCTTGGTTAATAATCTTGACCGTTATAAAAAGGGCGAAGAGCGCTACACCATGCATGATATGTTCAGAGATACTCGTCGTGCGATTTGGGGCGAAATAACCGGTCCGTCAAACGTGAATAGTCACAGACGTCAATTACAATTGGCTCATCTAACCAGGATTGCACGTATTTATTTGAGCGGCAGTTTTATGTATCCTGCCGATGCCCGCACTCTGGCGGCAAATGACCTTGATATTCTGGAAAGCGCCGCTAAAAAGGCTGCCAATTCGGCTGCTATCAACGACATGAGCAAAGCTCATTTCAAAGAAGTTCTCAGACAAATTAAAGCAGCCAAGAATTCAGAAAAAGAATACTCGAAATTCTAATCTGTTCAATTAGTTGAAATAAGAAACCGGACTCCGCTAGAGTCCGGTTTTTTATTTTCTAAATTTCGCCCCGGGATTGGTAGTAAGATTTGATATAGTTCCAGGCATCGGCGGCTTTGTCGGCAAATACGAATAGTTTCAGGTCCTTTTCGTCGATGGTGCCTTCCTCGACCAGATAGCGAAAATTAATAACTTTCTTCCAATATGATTCACCAAATAGAATGATAGGCAAATCGATTATCTTGCGCGTTTGAAGCAGTGTCAGAGCTTCAAAAAGTTCATCCAGTGTCCCGAAGCCACCGGGAAAGGCTACCAGTGCTTTGGCCCTGAGTAGAAAGTGCATCTTTCTCAGCGCAAAATAATGAAACTGAAAACATAGTTCTTCGGAGATATAGGCGTTCGGTTCCTGCTCTTCCGGTAAGGTAATATTCAGACCGATAGACTTGGCACCAACGTCGTGCGCACCGCGATTGGAAGCTTCCATTATACCCGGTCCGCCGCCGGTGACCATTACGAATTCGCGGCTCTGGTGATTTTGCGATTCAGACGAAACCAGCCGGGCGAATTCGCGAGCTTCGTCATAAAAACGAGACTTTACTTCAACTTTCTTGGCTCTTGTAAGAAGCTGTTTTAATGACTCATCCTTGGGAGACTTTTTTAGCTTTTGCTCTATCCGTCTAACTTTGGCTTTTGCTTTGACAGGCTCAAGTATCCTGGTTCCTCCAAAGGTGACTATGGTTGAAACAATCTTTTCTTCTCTAAGTCGCATATCTGTTTTCAAGAGTTCAAGTTGCAGTCTGACCGGACGGTTGAAATCTTCGGACATAAATTCATTGTCATGAAAGGCAAGCCTGTAGGCGGGCGAGCGCATTAGATTCTTAATTAATTTAGTTTGATTATTCTTGGACATGAGAACTCATCCTTGTTCATATTTATCAGATTCAATTGTATGTGAGCTATATCGGTCGGGGCGGCCAACAAATCAAGTTTCCAATTCTATTCTGAGCTGTTGGCTGCTGCCAAAGAAGCGGCGCTGGCAGTATCCTCGGGAATCGGATTTTCATAGTACTTGTTTAGGTCTTCTCCTACCGGCACGCCCAGGCATATACCTAATGAGACCGCTGTCTTGATTAATGAATTTTCGACAGTAAGCGGCCGCATTTTGCCGGCTACCTCACTTATCGGTATAGTCCCCAGCTTACTTCCCTGCAAGGTCACCATACTGCCAAAGCTGCCCTGCTCTGCCATGTGAACTGCTTCGACTCCAAAGCGTGTGGCCAGGATTCTGTCATAGGCGCTGGGAATGCCGCCTCTTAGCAGATGGCCAAGTATCGTAACGCGGCATTCGATATTGGTCAGCCCTTCTATTTGGGCGGCAACTTGATGTGAGATTCCCCCCAGTCGGGTGCTCTCAGAGGATTGCTTAATCTTACTTCTAAAAACAAGCTCTCCCCCCTGCTGCCTGGCGCCTTCACCTACTACTACAATTGAAAAAGTCTTACCCCTGGCATTGCGAACTCTGACCTGCTCGCAGATTGCTTCTATGTCATAAGGAAACTCCGGCAGCAGAATAATGTCACCTCCGCCGGCCAAGCCCGATGACAGCGCCAGCCAGCCGGTATAACGCCCCATCACTTCGACAATCATGGCCCGGTGGTGCGACTGCGCTGTAGTATGAATCTTATCAATGGCGTCGGTAGCAGTTACCAAAGCAGAATCAAATCCGAAAGTTACATCGGTACCAACCAGGTCATTATCAATTGTCTTGGGAATACCTATAATTGGAATGCCCTTTTCGATTAGCCTGGCCGAGGCCGACATAGTACCGTCACCGCCAATCGCAATCAGACAATCCAGGCCAAGAGATTCAAAATTTCTTACGGCCTGTGAGGACCTGTCTAAATAAACATACTCTTCATTGTCACCTTGAAGAACAGGGTAATTGAAGGGGTCAGAGCGATTCGAAGTGCCTAAAATCGTACCGCCTCTGGCCAATAGACCCGAGGCCTGACTCAAAGTGATTTCAAAATACTTGTTCTGCACCAGCCCTTCAAAGCCGTCTCGAAAGCCAACCACATCCATGTCAAATTCAACTTCAGCAGTACGTACCACAGCTCGTATGGCAGCATTCAAACCGGGACAGTCCCCACCGCCTGTTAATATGCCTATTCTTTTCTTTTTACGTGCCATTAATCAAATTCTACCGGTATTGTACTCTTAAACAAATTAAAAAGTGTTATTGTTCAATCACTTATATTTTCGGAAAAGTCCCTCATTATATGAGCCTGATATGAGCCTGCAATTTAGGCCTGATATAGCTCAAATTCTGGCGATTTTCAATTTGTCATAAAAGATTGCAGTAGGTGCTCTCTAAAACTGGCATTTGAATTTTTCCCTTTGTAAATTAAGGCTGATATGAAAATTAAACAACTCTTAGTATTGCCCAATTTGCCTGATAGTATTAAAAATCTTCAGGAACTAGCGCATAATCTCTGGTATTCCTGGAACCCGGAACTGTCCGGACTATTCAAAGATCTTGACAGTAAACTCTGGGAGGAAACACATCAGAATCCCGTGGAGTTGCTCTCCCGTCTGCCTCAGGAGAGGTTAGCAGAAACAGCACAAAATAAAGAATTCACCGACAGGCTGGATATAATTTACGCCGATTTTCAGTCTTATCTTAAAAAGAAATTCTGGTTTCAGCACAAGTATAGTGAAGAGACTTCGTCAAAAGTTGCCTACTTCTCACTTGAATATGGGCTCGACACCGGCCTGCCTGTCTATTCCGGCGGTCTGGGAATACTGTCAGGAGACACCCTTAAAGCGGCCTCAGACCTGGGTGTTCCCATGGTCGCGGTCGGACTTCTTTACCGCTACGGCTATTTCCATCAGGCATTGACTAAAGAAGGCTGGCAGCAGGAACGTTATGAAGAAAACGACTGGTATCACATGCCGATTCAAAGAATCAAAGGTAAAGATGGAAATCCACTGCAAATTTCTATAGAATTAGCCGGCGAAAAAGTTCAGCTGCAGCTCTGGCAGGTGCAGGTTGGCAGAATTCCGCTTTATCTTTTGGATGCTAATATCTCCGATAATTCACCTGCTTTACGCGACATTACTTCGATCCTCTATGGCGGCGACAAAGAAATGCGAATTAAACAGGAGATTGTCCTTGGAGTCGGCGGAGTTAGGGCCTTAAAAGCGCTCAACATTGACCCTGCAATTTACCATATCAACGAAGGCCACGCCTGGTTTCTGATTCTGGAGCGGCTAAGAAATTTGATGGAATCGCACCAGCTCAACTTTGATGAAGCTTATCAATATCTCTGGGCAACTTCTGTTTTTACCACACATACTCCCGTTCCGGCCGGCAACGAAAAGTTTGATCCCGTATTAGTTCATCGTTATTTAGCCGGCAGCGTAGAGAAAATGGGAATCAGCTGGGACGATTTTCTGAAGATTGGCCGGGTAATTCCTGAAGATGATTCTGAGCCCTTTAACATGACTGCGGCAGCGCTAAAGTCTTCGGCTTTTAACAATGCGGTATCGGAGCTTCACGGTAGGACGGCCAGAGAAATGTGGCGCCAGATTTGGCCGAACGTGCCGTTTGAGGAAATACCCATAAAGGCAATCAGTAACGGAGTTCATCCCGGCTCATGGATTTCGCCGGAGTTAAACAAATTGTACAAATCGACATTCGGCCCCGACTATGTCGAGCGACCCGGGGCGCCTGAAGTGTGGAAGAAAGTCTATGATATCGCTGACTCTGACCTCTGGCGCTACCGCAACAGCAAAAGGGAACAGCTGGTTGAGTTTGTAAGAAAGAAACTGGTACAACAATTGTTTAGCCGCGGTTCGTCGCAGACAGACCAGCAGCGGGCAAAAAAAGTCCTTGACCCCAGGGCCTTGACAATCGGTTTTGCCCGGCGATTTTCAAGTTATAAAAGAGGAAATCTGATATTCAGCGATATTGAACGGTTAGAAAAAATCATAAATCATATTGACAGACCTGTGCAACTTATCATATCCGGCAAAGCTCACCCGCTGGATAACTCCGGAAAAGAGATTATAAAACAAATTGTAAAGTATGCTGCCGATGAAAGATTTCGTGACAGAATTATGTTCCTTGAAGATTATGATATTAATATTGCTCGAATTTTAGTCCAGGGGGTTGATGTCTGGCTTAACAATCCCAGACGACCGCAGGAAGCCAGCGGAACTTCGGGAATGAAAGCCGCACTCAACGGCTGCCTCCATCTTTCCATTCTGGACGGCTGGTGGGCCGAAGCCTATGACGGCAGTAATGGCTTTGCCATAGGCAGCGGACATGAGATCGAATCTGTCGAAGCTCAGGACAGATTTGATGCTGATATGCTTTACAATTGTCTGGAGCATGATGTCATACCGATGTTTTACGAACTCAATGAAATAGGTCTGCCGGCAAAATGGATTGCGCGGATGAAAAATTCTATCAAGACTGCCGGAGAATCATTCTCATCACAAAGAATGCTGATGAACTATACCGATAAGTTTTACCTCAAAGCATTTGAAGCTTCACGTAAACTGTCCAGAAATAATTTTGAATTGACCCGCTCTGTTTCGAAATGGACAGACAAAATGGCTGAACACTGGGAGAGCATTGAAATTCGGACGGTTGATATGAACATACCGGAAGGTGAACTTTTTGTAGGTCAAACTATTCCGGTAACTATTGAAGTTTTCTTAGGTGAAATTGACCCTGACGATGTTAACATCGAAATTGTTGCCGGTAGACTCGCCAGCCATGAAGAACTGACCAATTTTAAGCCGATACAGCTTTTCAGCAATAATTCCGGTAAGCCGCCCAAAGACGGTACACACTCGTTTAAGGGTGAAGTTACTCTCTCAGAATCCGGCAAATTCGGGATATCCGCCAGAGTGACGCCAAACAATGAAAGCCTGCCCCACACTATCAGACCAAAAATGATATCCTGGTGGTAATCTAAGGCTGAAACATTCTCAGAATTGACTCGTAAAACCTCAATGTATGAATATCTCCATTTTGAGCGTTCGCATTAAAGAACTATTCGCTTGACAGCTATTCGCAATTCAATGTTAATTTGTTATTAATAGATAAGTTAAACGGAGGAGCTGATGAAAAAATATCATTTCACATTTCAATTACTGGCTGTTTTAGCCATCCTGCTGGGGACCTCACCTTCCTACAGTTTTGATTTTTCTAAACTTGAGAACTCAGTTGTGGAGCACACTCTGGAAAACGGCCTGAAGCTCATAATTCTTGAAAGACACGACGCACCGGTAGTCTCCTTTAATACTTACGCCGATGTCGGCTCGGTAGATGACCCCAAAGGCTACACCGGGCTGGCTCATATGTTTGAGCATATGGCCTTTAAGGGTACTACAACTTTCGGGACCAAAGATTATAAAGCAGAAAAAGAACTGATAGAAATCGAAGACTCTATTTTTATGGAGCTGCGCGCCGAGCGCACTAAAGGTTTTTGGGCAGATTCTGCCAGAATAGAAAAACTGGAGAAAGACTATGAAGCTGCCCGTGAGGCATCATATGAACTGGTCATTCCCAATCAATACGGACAGACCGTCAGCCGCGAAGGCGGTGTTGGTCTGAATGCCGGAACCTGGGCCGACCGCACTGTCTACTTTATTAGTTTGCCTTCCAATAAAGTGGAACTATGGATGGCTCTGGAATCAGAACGTTTCTTAAATCCTGTTTTGAGAGAAATGTACAAAGAAAGAGATGTCGTGGCCGAAGAGCGGCGTATGAGAACAGAGTCAAGCCCGATAGGACGCTTGATAGAACAGTTCTTAGGATTATCCTTTCTTGCTCACCCTTACGGTATACCCGGCATCGGGCATATGTCTGATATACAATATTACTCTCGCAAAGAAGCCAGAGCTTTTTTCGAAAAATATTATTCTCCGGCCAATCTTACCATATCAATCGTCGGTGATGTCAATACCAAAGATCTGATTAAGATGGCTGAGAAATATTGGAACCGCATTCCTTACAGACCAAAACCTGCCAGAATCGCTACCGTTGAACCGGTGCAAACGGGCGAAAGAAGAATGGTAATCGAGGATCCCTCGCAGCCCTGGTACCTGGCCGGCTGGCATATCCCCGAAAACACTCACCCCGACCGTCCGGCTATCGACGCCCTGCTGGATTACCTGGCCATTGGCAGAACTTCTTTGCTCTATAAAAAATTGGTTAAAGAGGAAAAAATGGTGGCGCAGGTCTCAGGGCTGACCGGTTTTCCGGGAGAAAAATATCCAGGCATGATTCTTCTCTATGCGCTGCCTGCCCCAAAAGTCAGCAATACCGACTGTGAGGCTGAAATTTTAGCAGAAGTAGAAAGGATGAAAGAAGAACTTATTCCCGAAGATGAAGTTGAAAAAATCAAGGCCAGAGCCAAGGCTCAGTTTATAAACGGTCTGAGCAGAAATTCCGGAATGGGCTTTCAACTGGCAGCTTATCAGAATTATTGGGGCGACTGGAGAGAAATGTTCAATGAGCTGAATCGCATCAATGCGGTTACAGCCGAAGATATCAAACGTGTTGCCAACACTTACCTGACATCGAAAAATAGAACCGTCATCATGATGAACACGGTCGAAAGCTGAGATTAGGAGATAGATAAAATGAAAAGTATCACATTAGTAACATTTGCAGCTCTGATGACGTTGGTGTTTGTGTTTGGTTCAAGAAGTTCGGCGCAAGACGTCAGCCAGATTAAATATCCGAAGCTAAATCCGCTGGAAATACCGAACGTTAAGAAAATCGAACTAGATAACGGTCTTCGCCTTTATCTGTCACAGGACAAGTCATTGCCCATTTTCAGAGCCTCGGTCAGAATAAATATCGGCTCCTATCTGGAACCGGCCGACAAGATTGGCTTAGCCGATATTACCAGTTCGGTACTTAGAACCGGCGGCACCAAAAAGTGGAGCGGCGATGAAATCGATGAAATGCTGGAAGCCGTCGGAGCCAGCGTAGAAACATCTATGGGACTGGCTACCGGCACCGCCCGCATCAATGTCTTAAGCGAATATACTTTTCTTGGGCTGGAGGTGCTGGCCGAAGTTCTCCGTTATCCTGTTTTTGAACAGGATAAAATTGATCTGGAGATCGTCCAGCAGCGCTCAGCTATCGCCAGACGAAATGATGAGGCCTTGCCGCTTGCTATCAGGGAATTCAGAAAAGTCATCTACGGCCCCAAATCTGTCTATGCCCGCCAAAGCGAGTATGCGACTATCAACGCCATAAGCCGCGATGATCTGGTGGCTTTCCACAAAAAGTATTTCACTCCGGACAATATCCAAATAGGAATCTGGGGTGACTTTGACGAAAAAAAGATAGTTAAGAAAATTAAGAAACTTTTTGGCGACTGGTCCAGAGGAACGGTCGAAATCCCCAAACTCCCCAAAGTTGATTACAAATTTGTCCGGCAGGTCAATTATGTAGAGAAAAATGATGTCACCCAGACGAACATTTTACTGGGACATATCGGCGGCTTAGTTACTGACGAAGACTATGCTGACAGAATTGTAATGAACAATATACTCGGCGGCGGGTTTGGAAATCGTATGTTTAATACGATTCGCTCCAAGGAAGGTCTGGCCTACGGCACCAGCGCTACTTATACTGCAAATATTGCTTATCCGGGATTCTTTTATGGCTATGTCGGGACAAAATCTGAAACGACTGCCAAAGCAATAAAAGAAGTTATAAAAGTAATCAAAAGCATGCAGACCGATCCACCTACCGAAGAAGAAATGGATAGAGCCAAAAATGCTTATTTGAATTCGTTCGTGTTCAACTTTGACACCAAGGGTGAAGTTGTAACCAGAATGATGTCATACGACTACCATGGACTTCCCGAAGACTTTCTGCAGCAGACAAAGGAAAAAGTTGAGCAGGTAACTGCCGAAGATGTCGTTGCCGCGGCAATGAAAAATCTCAGGCCGGATGCTCTGCAAGTTGTAGTCGTTGGTAAAGGTGAAGAGTTTGATATGCCTTTAGAGGAACTGGCACTCGGACCGGTTCAGACTATTGATATTACCATCCCATCCGGTGAAGAAAAAACTGAATTGGCCATTACCCCTGAAAATCTTGAAAAAGGAAAAAACGTCCTGACCGAAGCCGCCGAAGCACATGGCGGCCTGGCAAACTTTAAGAAAGTAAGCTCGCTGCATACTAAAGGTACACTTACGATAATTACGCCTCAGGGAGAGATGGCGATACCATTTGAAGAACTCAAGGCGTTCCCGGATAAAACCAGACAAGAAATATCTTTGATGGGCAGGACTATGCTTATAATCCGCAATGGAAGCAGCGGCTGGCACACTGGTCCGACAGGTGAACTGGTCCCCTTTTCCGAAGAAGAAATACTTGAGGAAAACATAGATGCTATGAGAAATACCATCCAGATGTTTCAGCAGATAGATTCTCCGGAAATTCAGTTTGTATTCGATGGCTCCGGCGAAGTTGACGGCAGTCCTGTCGATTTCGTGGTAATGCTGGACAAAAGTGGTAATTCAATATGCAGATTGGCATTTGACTCAAAAACCCACAAATTGGCCGCTAAATCATTTTGGGGAACGACTATGGTCGGCGAGGGAAACATTGAAGAAAGATATGCTGAATTTACTCAGGTTGAGGGTATTCTGATTCCGTTTAAAACTTTCAGAAATTTAGACGGCAAAAAATGTGATTACACTGAAATCTCCGAATTTAATGTCAACGCCAACGTTTCGGCTGACCAATTCGAGAAACCTACTGAATAGCTTAGGGTTGCAAGGAATCAAAAAGGCCGGGTCAAACCGGTCTTTTTTTTGCAGACAGCTGGATTCTGGCTTTGAATTTGCAAAACACAAAGTAGCATTTGCGTCCAAATAATTTCTGTTGAAAATGCTTGATTGACAAAGCGCTTTTTACTAATTTCTTGACTTATATTAAAATAGAGCTTGGAGTTAGCCTTATTTCTTACCGGGCTCATTAAACTAAATTGGACCCTGATTCGTTAATGATTGAGAATCGAACTAATTGAGTGAGTGTTAAATTTATGTCAAAAACATTTCTTGCAACAGTTGCCTTGTATCTGTGTGCTGTGGTTTTGCTGCTGACTCCCATTTTACAACCCCGTACACTGTATCTTAAAGATGAGGAAGGGAAGTTCAAAAGCAGCAGTCAGCTGGCCGAAAGTCCTGCCCATTGCATAGCTTCACATAGAATTGGAAATATGACATTAGCGATTTCAAACAACGGAACATTCGGAACCTTTTACGCCCAGTCGGCTGCCTTGGACTGTTTTACCACGAGAGGGATTGTCTTTGGCTGCGAGGTCCCTAAAAATGGCGGTGTTGAATATCTATTTGGCGGCTCTTTTTGGATTGGCGCTATTGTGGGAAGAGACACGTTGGTTACTGTCGGACATGATGGCTGGCAGAGTAACCAGGAATTTTCTCCGGACGAAGTCTTTCAAGGTAATCCCAAAGCAATGAAGAAGAGATCTATCATTGACCCAACCGTTGACAGCTTGTTCAGGGATGCAATCTCCGAAGAAGACTTTATAGCCTGGTACACTGATACCGCCAAGGGTTCCGGAACCTACGACGGGCTTGATCCCTTTGGCCACAGGCCTATCGGAATTGAAGTAACTCAGAAATCTTTCGCCTGGTCGTATGAATACGCCGAAGATTTTATTCTCTTTGATTACCGCATAACCAACATAGGCATCAAATCAATCCGCGATGTCTATATGGGTATATACATTGATGCTGATGTTGGTGCAAATCCGACTCCGCATATTGATGACCTGTGTGGTTACACCCACACTTTTTTGGATACATTTTTGACTTGTGAATATGTAGTTGACGCAAATATCGCTTGGATAACGGATAACAACGGCGACCTTAACGAAACGTATCCGGCGGCCCCTGGTGTTACTGGAACGAGAATTGTCAGAACCCCGGCAGAGTCTCTAATAGTTTCATTTAACTGGTGGATTGGAAACGGTATCGCCGCCAGAGATTTTGGCCCCCGCAAGAGACCGACCGCAAATAAGCCATTCAGAGATTATAGTACGGGAGGGTTAGGTACACCCGAGGGGGACAGAAACAAATACTATGCTCTCAGTAACGGTGAATTCGACTACGACCAGGCTTATACAGCCTCAATAACAGCATTGGACAGTATCTGGCTGCAGCCAAACCAAGCTTTGGCTGGAGAATTTGCCGATGGCTTCGATACCAGATATCTATTGTCTTTTGGTCCGTTCGATATTGACCCCGGTGAAGAATTGCCTATTTCATTTGCCTATGTATCCAGCGACAATTTCCATGTAGATCCAAATAACATCAATAACCTTCCCGGTGACCCCAATGTTTACTACCAAGGACTGAATTTCAAGGATTTTCTGGATAATGCACGCTGGGCAGGCTGGATTTATGATAATCCCGGTGTAGATACAGACAGCAATGGCTACGCTGGTGAATTCATAATCTGTGTAGTGGACAGTTCCATTACCGGGATAGACAGCACTGAATCTCCCTACGACACATTTTATGCTAAAGTGGAAACTTTATTTGTTACTGGTGACGGTGTACCGGATTTTAGAGGGGCCTCTCCTCCGCCTGCACCGGCTCTTTTTATCGAGCCAAGTGTCGGGACAATCAAGGTTCGTTTCAATGGCTATCGTTCTGAGACCACCAAGGATCCATTTTCCAGAGTTGTTGATTTTGAGGGCTACAGAATCTATATCGCCCGTGACGACCGCGCTACCAGCTATAGTCGGCTGGTATCTTATGACAGAGAAGATTTCAATAAATGGACTTTCAACCCGAATGCTTTTCCCCCCACTTTTCAGCTACTAAGCAATCCGTTCACTTATGACGAACTGTTTAACTTGTATGCCTTTGGCGACTCTTCATTTGACCCGTTAGACTATACTCGCAACAGACTGTTTAAGCATCCTCTCTTCCCGATTGACTCCCAGTTCTATTTCGAACCGCAGGGCTTCAATGTTTCAAGTCTGACTGACCCTGACGGCATTCGTAAAACATATCCCACTCAGCCATATCCAAGCACTCTGAACCTGGACTCTTTGCCCGATGCGGAGAAAACTCCCGAGGGATTACCCCGCTACTTTGAATATTATTATACCGTAAGTAATTTGCTGCCTACTGTGCCCTACTGGATTAGCGTTACGGCCTTTGATTTCGGTTCACCCAGTTCGGGTTTGCCCCCGCTGGAAACCAGCGTCACATTCAACACGGCCAACGCTTACCCTCTTGAAACTGCCGATGGGGTGGCACAGCAGAATCTCAAAGTTTTTGTATACCCCAACCCCTATCGAATCGACCAGAATTACCGTGATAGTGGTTTTGAAGGACTGGATACTCTGGGACAGCGCTTACCAAGAGATCAGAGACCCGATACCCGGGCCCGACGCATCCACTTTGCCAATCTTCCAGCAAGATGTACTATCAATATTTACTCTTTGGATGGTGATTTAGTCCGGGAAATCATTCATGACAAAGACCTCTCTGACCCCAACTCTACACATGACACCTGGGACCTCATAACCCGCAACACACAATCTGTAGTTTCCGGCTTGTATTACTGGACTGTAGAAAACACGGAAACCGGTGATGTACAAATTGGTAAACTTGTTATTATTCTGTGAGTGAGCATGACCAAAGGACTAAACAACTAAAGCAAAAGGAAACCGAAATATGTCTCTAAACAAATCATTTTCGATTATCCTCATCTGCCTGGTAGTCATAGTTGGCGCTGCTTCGACTGCCACAGCCCGCGCGGAGTTCGACCAAAAGGACCAGAACAAATTCAGCAACAGCCAGCGTCTGGCTGAGCCTCCTGAACATAACGCAGTCGCTCATCGAGTCGGTAATATGGTTCTGAGTATCTCTAACAACGGAACGTTTGGCAATGGGTTTTTAGCCGCTGTTGGTGAGGATCATTTTACGGGAAGACCAATCCCTTTTGGCTGCGAAGTTCCCAAAAACGGCGGAGTTGAATATCTATTTGCCGCATCATTCTGGGTAGGCGCAGTTGTAGGTCGCGACACCTTGGTTTCTGTTGGCGCCGATGGCTGGTCATTTACGCGCGAAATGTTTCCTGACCCATTTCCAAAAGGAGAGATGCAGAAGAGATCAATCATTGATCCCACTGATGAAGACTTGTTTCGAGATGCGATTTCTGAAGAAGACTTTATTGCTGTATATACTGATACTGTGACAGACGGTGTGGCTGCAGATGCTTTTACTAATCTACCCCACAAACCTATCGGCATAGAAATCACTCAACGTTCATTCGCCTGGTCATATGAGTATGCAGAGGATTTCGTTCTCTTTGATTACCGTATCAAAAATATCTCCGTCAGAACTATTCGAGAAGTTTACATGGGAATTTATGTTGATGCCGATGTTGGCGCTAATTCTCAGGATCGTTTTTTGGATGATCTCTGTGGATTTACACCAAGTTTTCTTGATACCCACCTGACCTGTGAATATGTTGATATTACCAATCTGGCCTGGATTGCAGACAACGACGGCGACCTGGGCGGCTTGACTGCGCCGGCACCACATGTTACAGGTACGCGTATAGTACGTACTCCGGCTGAATCGCTCCAGGTTTCCTTTAACTGGTGGGTAAGTAATGGAAACGCTTCTTTGGACTTCGGTCCCCGCGAAAGACCAAATGTAGGAAGCTTAAAAGAACCGTTCCGTGATTTTAGGACCGGCGGGTTAGGCACTCCAGAGGGTGACAGAACTAAATACTATCAGCTTCGTAATCAGGAATTCGATTATGATCAGGCTTACACCGGCATAATCCGAGAAACCGATTCTATCTGGCTGCCGCCCAATCAAAATTTGAAGGATATTATACCTGTAGGATTTGATACCCGATATCTACTTTCATTCGGTCCTTTTGATATTGATCCTGGTGAAGAGCTGCCCATCTCATTTGCCTACGTGGCAGGATTAGACTTCCATACGGACCCCAACAACTTAAGCAATCTTCCATTGGAGCCTGACAGATACTACGAAAATCTTCACTTCAAAGACTTTTTAGTAAATGCCCGCTGGGCAGGTTGGATTTATGACAATCCTGGCGTGGATACCGACAGCAATGGCTACGCTGGTGAAATGAGATTCTGCCCTGTTGACTCTTTTATTGCCAGAGTTGACACATTCTTTGACTCACTTGGGGGCATTGATTCTTTAAAAGACGTGTACGAATACAACATTGTCGACACAACTTTTGCATCTGGTGACGGAGTCCCTGATTTCAGAGGCGCTTCCCCGCCGCCTGCGCCAGCTCTCTTCATAGAGCCAACTGTTGGTGAAATAAGAGTCAGGTTCAATGGCTATCGCTCAGAAACTACCAAAGACCCGTTCTCACGCGTTATTGATTTTGAAGGATATAGAATCTATATCGCCCGTGACGACCGGACTACAAGCTACAGCCGGCTTGTCTCTTATGACCTCGAAAACTTCAACAAATGGACGTTTAATCAAAATGCTGTGCCGCCCACTTTTGAGCTAAAAGATGTGCCATTTTCATTCGACGAACTATTTAACTTGTACGCCTTTGGTGACTCATCCTTTAATCCGGTAGATTATAATCGTAACAGACCGTTTAACCACCCTTTATTTCCGATAGACTCGGTATTCTTCTTTGAACAGCAAGGATTTAACGTATCAAGCCTGACCGACCCGGATGGTATCAGAAAAGTTTATCCTTCGCAGCCCTATCCCAGCACACTGGTATTGGACTCATTGCCCGACGTAGAAAAAACTCCGGATGGTTTGCCGCGCTTTTTTGAATATGAATATACCGTAAGCAATCTGCTGCCTACTGTCCCTTACTGGATTAGCGTTACGGCCTTTGATTTTGGCTCACCAAGTTCCGGGCTGCCCTCGCTTGAAACAAATGTTACATTTAACACAGCCAATGCCTATCCGCTTGAGACAGCCGACGGCGTTGCTCAACAGAATTTGCAAGTCTTTGTTTATCCAAATCCTTATCGAATAGACCAGAACTACCGTGACCGCGGTTTTGAAGGTCTGGACACATTAGGTCAGCGTCTTTCAAGACAACAAAGGCCAGACGACCGAACCCGGCGGATTCACTTTGCGAATCTTCCGCCAAAATGCAATATCAACATTTACTCTTTGGACGGAGATTTAGTTCGAGAAATAGTTCATGACAAGGACCCCTCTGACCCCAACTCTACACATGAAACCTGGGATTTGATTACCCGTAACACTCAGTCAGTTGTCTCTGGCCTGTATTATTGGACAGTAGAAAACAGAGAAACAGGCGATGTTCAGATTGGCAAACTCGTAATTATTATGTAACTTTTAACTATGAAAAGATTTTCATACAAAGGCCGTTCTATAATAGTTCTTGGAACGGCTTTTTTATTGATTTGTACTAATATCTCTGTTGTTGCCAGAGACACTATCAATCCAAAACTAAAATATTCCAAAAAATTTACGATTAATTCATTCCGAAGTTTGGAACTTCCTAAAATCGAATATACTTTGCATGACAGGGGAAATATTCAACTGGCCATTGCCAACAACGGCACTTTTGGAACTCAGGGGCAAACCATGACCGACCCTCTGACTGGCGGGCTAATTCCGTCATGTATTTACCCCAAAAACAGCGAACTCGTCTATCTCTGGGTTGGGGCACTATGGATTGGCGCGATTGTGGGCAGAGATACTCTGGTATCGACTGCAAACGAAGATTACTATGAAAATCTGGAATTTTGGGCTTTGCCGGGGCAGCTCGGCGAGTTTGAGTTCCGTTCGATGGACATTAATAGCTTTTACTATGACCCTGAGCGGCTTGGATTTTCCGAGCAGGACATTATCTGTCAATATTATGACACAGTTACAAATACTGCCTTGATAAACCCGGATCCGTTTGATCAAACCAGACATAAACCACTTGGGCTTCGTATTGACCAGCGCTCTATGGCCTGGAGTTATTCCTATGCCGAGGATTTTGTATTATTTGACTACAAGGTTACAAACATCGGTACAGATGTACTTCGCCAAGTTTATATGGGCATCTATGTTGACGGAGATGCCTTTCACACATTACGAAACGACCAAAGCGGCTGGAACGATGACATGGTTGGCTTTTACAGAACGCATCCGGCACCCGAAGGCTGCAACTTTGTTGATACTTTAAATATTGCCTGGCACGCAGATAACGATGGTGACCCGGATGGCGGCGTATGGAATAATATGTCGGTCAAAAGTGTCCTTGGTTCAATGGTAGTAAGAACTCCCTCTGATTCACTGAAGTATTCATATAACTGGTGGATCACAGGCTATGGCGATGTCACCAAAGATTTTGGGCCAAGAAAGTTGCCAGCACCGAATGATCCTTTTAGAAGTTTCGGTGCCGAACTGGGAACGCCAAGAGGTGACAGGAACAAGTATTATGTCTTGCGTCATAAAGAGTTTGACTACGACCTGTTAACAATAGCCCTGGATCATACCAACGAGGGATATCTTAGGCCTCCTTCTAACGCGGAGGAGTTAGCATCTGGCTGGGATACACGATATCTTCTTTCCTTTGGGCCGTTTAATATCGACCCGGGAGAAACTCTGCCAATTTCATTTGCCTGGGTAGCCGGTGCTGACTTTCACGTCAATCCCACTGATTTCGACGACTTCGACCCGATGCGCCCCCATAAATATATTCAGAAACTGAATTTTGACAACCTGGCCACTAATGCCCGCTGGGCATCCTGGGTTTATGATAATCCCGGTGTTGATACGGATGATGACGGTTATGCCGGCGAATTTCGCGTCTGTGCCACCGATTCATTTATAGCTTCGATTGACACTACCATTATGGATTCAATCATTATAGATATAGATACAATTTGGACGTATAATGCCTCAGATACTATCTGGTACAAGGGCGACGGCGTTCCTGACTTTCGAGGGGCCGGTCCGCCGCCCGCTCCGAAAATGAATATAATTCCGACTGTAGGCAAATTGCTGGTGCGCTGGAATGGCTTCTATTCTGAAAACAGTAAAGATATCTTTTCGGGGCTTCTTGATTTCGAAGGCTACCGCGTTTATATATCCCGCGATGACCGGCGAACCAGTTTTTCCGTGATAACTTCGTATGACAGGGAAAACTTTAACCGCTACCGCTACAACGCAGCTTCAACTCAGACTAATAAATGGGTGCTTGAAGGTATCCCGTTCACACTCGATTCTCTCAGAGTCATTTACGACGACCAGAATTTTGACCCGCTGATATACCGAGTGAACTCACCATTGAACTGGGGAGGCGAGCAATACTATTTCACACCTCAGGATTTCAATGTTTCAGAATTAGGTGAGACCGGAACGATTAGAAAAGCTTACCCCAATGTTACAGCAGCACCGGGCACCGACCCCTCGCTCTGGGATCCGGCGGAAGTCACATACGAGCATGGCGATCCTCTTCCGATGTATTACGAGTATGAATTTGAAATCGAAAATCTCCTGCCAACCGTTCCTTATTACGTATCAGTGACTACCTTTGATTTCGGCTCACCGATATCCGGATTGCCGGCTTTGGAAACTGATATACTCAATAATATGATTATTGAATATCCCTTGGAAACAGTAGATGCAGTCATTCAGAATAAATTGGATGTTTTCGTCTATCCCAATCCTTACCGCAGTGACAGAGAGTATGAAGATCGCGGTTTTGAAAATCTTGGTACTGATTTGGCCTCGTCCAGGGCTAAACGAATTCATTTTGCAAATTTGCCTGCCGAGTGCAAGATTTCAATCTATTCGCTGGACGGAGACCTGATTAAAGAAATTTTTCATGATAAAAACCCAGCTGAACCATCCGCATCACATGACACCTGGGACCTTATTTCAAGGAATACTCAGTCTATCGTGTCCGGGCTGTACTACTGGGTGGTGGAATCTGAAACGAGAACTCAAATGGGCAAGCTGGTTATCATTAAGTAATTCTGGGCCTGTTTATGTCATCGCTGATTTTCCGCTGAAACATCAAATACCCGACAGCTGCTACTACCGCCATTGAAGAAATTGCTGCCCAAGCCAGCAACGGTGAGTCGAAAGCGAGGTTATCTAAAATAATGCCACCATAAAGCGGACCAAACGACCAGCCTGAGGCCATCATAAAACCATAGATTCCCATATAACGTCCCATTTTGCCTTTGGGTGCCAATCTTGATGTTAAGGTAATCGACGGCGGTGATATCGCTAATTCTCCCATTGTGACTACTACTAATGCTATCATAAGAAACCAAAATCCGTGCACAGCTCCTACCAAAGTGTAGCCTATCGCGTATAGAATTGCTCCAATAAACAGCTGGGTTGTCATTTTTATGCCGGACAGTAGTCTGGTAACAGGAAGCTGGCAAAGTCCTACCAACAAACCATTGGCGGCAAATAGGTAGCCCAACTGAAGCTCACTTAAGCCGACTATCTGCACAGTATAAACTGAAAACGGTGCAATTAGCTGAGCTACCACTAAAAATAGTATGAAAGTAAGAACAGAATGCGTTAAGAAATTGGGGTCGTCCTTTACTGCAATTATATCTTTGAATTTGAACTTATCGTTAGCGCGTTCATATGGTACTGGTTTCAAAAAGAACAAAAACAGAAGCGACGCAGTCAGTGTAACTATTGACGCCGCTACAAACAGAGAAGCATACGACTTTGCCGCCATAAGTCCGCCAAGTGCAGGACCTACTGCCCAGCCGAGATTCAGGGCAGAACGGGTTATGGCGTAGCCGTCGAGTCTTAAATGCTCCGGCAAGATATCCGAGACCATGGCATTGGCGATCGGCTGAAAAACAGCGCCAAATATCGAACTCACTACCAGGAATCCGGCAACAGCCCAGAAACCCCAGTCAAAGCCGATAGCAATTGCTATCATCAGAAGTGCCACAGAGCGTGCGCCCTGAGCAAAAATCAATATCGAGCGCCGATCGATTCTGTCTGATATCTCTCCCCCGATTCCCTGAAAAATAGCGCGCACTATGGCCATCACTCCGAAAAATATGCCTACTTCTGTTATTGACAGACCGAGCCTGGCATTAAAATAAATTGAGATAAACGGAATTGAAAGAGCAAACCCCAAAGCGCTGACAAACCATCCGGCTGACAGGACCCAGAGATTTTTATCAAATTTTTTGGTAAAATTAAAAAAGCGGGCTATCATCTTCCCACTAATATAAGCTCAACCTTTATAGGGACAAGTTACAAAAGGATTAGGTGAAATAAGTTCGGTGAATTATAACTACTCAGCTGGTTAATTCTGCTAATTGTTTATGGGCGTCCTTGGGAAGTAGTCAAGTATTCTCTCTTGATTGATTATTCTAAGCGAAAGCATTTGGCCCCGGATACAAAACTTTGAGCAAATTTGTAACCGACTTCAAACATCAATTTTCTCTCTTTACTATGAGCATGGTAATATCATCTGCTCTCGGCTCATCTTCGACAAAAACCATTATGTCGTCGAAAAGTTTCCTGGCAATTACTTCCGGCTGGTCGGTTCGGTTTTTAATTATAATATCCTTTATACGCTCTTCCCCGTATTGATTATCCTTGCTATCGTTAGCTTCGGATACTCCATCAGTAAATACAAACAGAACATCCCCGGGGTCAAACTTTGTTGCATCAAGCTGCCAGTCGCTGAAATCGAAGGCGCCTATCATTACTCCCGAAGCTTCAAGAAACTCTGAATCTCCGTTCTTTCTCACCACCAGAGGCGGATTGTGTCCGGCATTGACGAAATTCAGGGTGTGAGATTCCGGGTCGATAATTCCGGCGAACAAAGTAGCGAAATCCTGGGCGGCAGTATATTTGTGAAGTTGAATCGAAACCTGCTTAATCGCCGCAGCAAGATCAAATTGAGGATCGCTATACTTAATTCTGAAGGATGCCAGAATGTTTGACATCAAGAGAGCCGCCCCCATCCCTTTGCCGCTGACATCGGCGACTAAGAAGAACAACTTCCCGTCTGGAAGAAGCGCCAGATCATACAAGTCTCCGCCAACTGCCTGGCACTGCTCTTGAAAAGGATGAATGGCGTAGCCGGGAAGTTCGGGAATGTCTTTGGTCAGCAGATTTTCCTGAATTTGTGCGGCTCTATCCAGCTCTGCTTCCATTAGTTGTTTTTCCTGCCGTTCGTTTATGAGCGTATAGTTTAACAGTCTTGAGGCAATGATATTGCCAAAGGTTGCGAACAAGCGCAGGTAATCGTTGCTGTAACAGTGCATTGGATTGGCAGTATCTGCGTATAAAATCCCCAGCACCTTGCCTTCATCAAACAGCGGCACTGCCATGGCCGACTTCAGATTTGAAGCTACAATTGACTCCTGTTTGGCAAAGCGGTCATCGCTGCTTGAGTCGCCTATCAAGACAGAAGTTTTGTTAGTCAAGATTTCATTGATAATCGTTTTGGAAAGAGTAAAAGTGCCCGGGTCTATGCCTGACGGAAGCAGCAAGGCGTCGGTATAAACAGATTTCATATCTGGCGAAGTTGAGAGCACCGCCAATCTATCTGCCGGTACAACCTTTAATACTAGTTTTAAAGAACGCTGAAGCATTACTTCTTTTGGCTCCGGAAGGACTAACATTCGCGCCATTTCTGAGAGAGTACTCCATAGCTCGGGTATATCAGTGATTTTTGACGGCAGCGGCTGCAGCGCTTCTTTGATATCTAAAACTACCGACTTCTCCGGATCGTATTGAGCAAGTTGAGTTGTTGTCGGTGTCTTGTTGGCTTGTTTGGCCGGGTCATCGAGTAAGGTTACCCTGAATTCGACTTGACCGAACATGATAGTATCGTTCAGCCTGACTTTCGAACTTCCGGTTAATCTGCGGCCATTGATGCAGGTACCGTTGTGACTGCCCAGGTCATGAACAATTATTTCATCGCTGCCGTTGGCAACTTCAATTTCAGCATGACGCCGAGAGACAGTTCTGTCAGGCAGAAAAAATTGGCACTCTTCTTTGCGACCTACTATATACTTACCCGGTTCAAGGATCCAGGAGTAATAGCGATTTCCGTCTGTACCTACTAATTTTAGCATATTTATAATATAACTGAATTCTCTATAATTTACGCAATTTGAGCCTGTTTGTTAACCAAAAAGTCGGCTATAGCCTTAAAACCGGTTATTGACTGCTTTCCCCAGCCAGATTCGGACATCTGCTGCAGTTTCCGGCTCTTTTTCAATTCATTGAGCCTATTGCCGAACTGCCTGGAATCTTTGGTTGAATACAGACTTTCTGCGACGCCGGATTCAAGCAAAATCTCCCGGTTCAAAGGTGAAAACGGACCGATGGCCGGCTCCAAAATGAACATTGGCAACCCCAGACCCAGCGCCCAGTTGCTGCGCTCATGGGACGGCGCTACGAAAAAGTCCAGCTTTTCAAATAATCGGCAGGCGAGTTCCGTCTCGGCCTTTCTGTCGGAACAAAGACAAAGAACGGCGCTTGATCCACTCTCGACTTTTTGAGATTTATCGTCTATTGCTATCAGCTCAATATTTCTTTTTTCAAATTCACGCTTTATTAAACTGGCAAGGTTACCGTTTTTCTTGGCAAACAGAATTACGTTGTGACCTTGCTTGACTACCGAAACTGCCGACAGTATTAACTTTTCAATATGCGGCTTTGGTTCTGCACCTGAACTAAAAAAGCCACCTGTCAGTTTGTATGAACTGTCGAGTCTGGACATTCTAATATTGAACGCCTGCTCGGCCTGCTTTTCTAAACATGGTTCAATACAAAGTCCTGTTACAATAACATTCGCACTTGAGTAACCACCGCTGATAAACTTCTCAGCTGCTGTTTCTGTCGGAACGAAAATATATTCCGCCCCGCTAACCACTGCCTGTTTTGGGACTGCCAGTTCACCATGTTGATATAACAGGTTTGTCCTGCCAGAAAGTATCCCCACCAAAACCGGATGAGCTACAATCAACGGTGCGGAATCACCATGGTACTTTTTTTTAATATCCCGTCCCATTATTCTCATTGCCAAACCTTGCCGGTTGAAATCGCTGGAATCGCGAAGTTTGCTGTACATCCGGCCGACAAAAGAATCCGTCGAGCCTATTTTGTAAAGCGATCTGGCCAGCTGCCAGCTTAGATTCGAAATGTCGCTTGAAGATTCGAAGACGTCTGAAATTGACAGCTCGAATGCCTTGCTTTCTCTAGCAAGCTCGACTATGCCGTCCAGATAAAAGGGATGGCCGCGACCGATATTCGTATATAGAAAGTTCAGTTTGTTTTTCTTCATATTTGTCCTGGTTTGAATATGAAAATACAGGATAAAACCTGTCAGACTCAAGCAAAATTGCTCTTATGAACTGCTGGCGCGGGGCAGTTATCTGTCTTATCTTAGGGCAGATATCCAGAGATTATACGATAATTGGAGCAATAAAATGAAAGATAAGCGCAACGAAGTTCTGGCCCGTCAGCTAATCGAATACTCAGTCAAACTCGAGCCCGGCGAAGTTCTCTACCTTGAAATCAAAGGCAAAGAAACTCTGGAGCTGGGCAAACAAATTATTCGAATCGCCACCGAAAAAGGCGCCATCCCTTTCTGGTATTACAACGATGAGTCGCTGCTGCGCCAATGGGTCAAAAATGCCGGCGATGACCAGTTCAAAAAACAGGCCGATCTGCACCTTGAGCTGATGAAACGTGCCGATGCTTATATAGCCCTGCGCGGTTCGGACAACCCCTTCGATATGGCCGATATCCCCGAAGAACAGATTCAAAAATTCAATTCGCTTTTCTATAAACCTGTTCATTTGGAAGAGCGTGTCAAACGCACAAAATGGGTGGTGCTGCGCTACCCCAACAACGCTATGGCCCAACTGGCTGAAACTTCGCAGGAAGCATTTGAAGATTTCTATTATGCTGTCTGCTGCGCCGATTACGCCAAGATGTCCAAAGCTCAGGACAAACTTTTTGCGCTGATGGCTGCCACCGACAAAGTTCGCATAGTATCCCCCGGCACCGATTTGACTTTTTCAATCAAAGATATCCCCTGTGTCAAATGCGATGGCGAGCGCAATATCCCCGATGGCGAAGTCTATACCGCGCCAGTGCGCGATTCGATAAATGGCACTATCAGATATAACACCCCCTCGCTCTATCAGGGGAATGTTTACAACAATATCGAGCTGACTTTTGAAAACGGAAAAATTATAAAGTCAACTGCCGATGCTCATACCGATAAAATGGAAAAGATTTTTAACACCGACGAGGGCGCCCGCTATGTCGGCGAATTTGCTATTGGTGTCAATCCGTTTATTCTGCACCCGATGAAAGATACGCTCTTTGATGAAAAAATTGCCGGCTCCTTTCATTTGACACCGGGTCAGTGCTATGACGAAGCCCCCAACGGCAATGCTTCTTCGATACACTGGGATATAGTTTTGATTCAGCGTCCGGAATATGGCGGCGGCGAAATCTGGTTTGACGATAAATTAGTGCGCAAAGACGGCGTCTTCACCGATGCTGAAATGGAGAAATCATTCTCAAAAGAGAATTTGAAGTCGAAGGATTTATAGTTCCGCTAAAATCACTCCGCCTAAAACTATCACACCGCCGACTATAAATTCTATTCCTAACGGTTCGCCCAGCCAGAAAAAAGCTACAACAGTCGCTACTACCGGCTGAATATTATGGAATACTGCCATCCGTGAAGCGTCCATATATTTCAGGGCCCAGTACCATAATCCATAGGCAATAACCGAGGTCCCGATAGCCATGTACAATACCGCCAGCCAGCCGCCCATGCTGACAGCGGCGTAGTCGAGCTTGCTGGCAAAGTATGCTCCGAACGGCATATATAAAATTGTCCCCGACGATAAGGCGTAAGCTGTAATGCGGAGCGCTCCGTATTTGCGGACAAGTTCTTTCCCGAAAATCGTATAAAAAGCCCAGGTCAAAACAGCCAGTAATATCAGCAAGTCGCCGTATAGATATTCGGTGCCCAGCTCAACTGCCCCGCCGGTCATTAGTACAATCACTCCGATAACAGCTATAACAATTCCAATCGCCCTGCGAATAATCAGTTTCTCTTTTAAGATAAACTGAGCAATAAGAAAAATCCAGATTGGCGTAGTGGCAAACAGAATCGCCCCATGCCCCGACGATGTCATCGATTGCCCATACAGGTAGGCCAGCTGGTTTAATGGAATAATTAAAATCCCCAGTCCCCAGATTTTCCAGTAATCTTTTTTTTCAATCGGGATTGAATGATTTATGAATCTGTTTATGGCCAGGAGGACCAGCGATGAAATTATGAAGCGATAAAAGCCAAAAGCGAATGGCTCAATAAGTTTCAAGCCGTATTTACTAACCGGAAAAGCCAGCGCCGCCATAGTCTGCTGAAAAACCAGAACTCCGACAACAAAACCGGTAGAGATTTTGGCGGCAGAGTTATGTTCTGACTCAGCGACAGTTAATTTACTTTCGCGCCCGCCTGCGCCGGGCGATTGGCTCACGCTTTAACCTTGCTCAGTTCTGTCGGAAGAGCAGCGCCGGTCTTGCAGCCTTTTTCAAAATCTACAATGCGGAAGCGCTCGTTTGGCGAATGAATATTATCATCATGCTGGGCAAAACCGATTAAGAGAGTATCCAGCCCGAGAAGATCTTTGAAATCAGTTACCACCGGAATCGACCCGCCCTCTTTCATAAACACCGGAGTCTTGCCAAATCCGGCTTTGATAGCGCTTGCCGCCGCCTCAAGCCAGGGACCATCGGTGGGAACATTGACACCCTTGCCGCCGTGAAACTTGTTGAGTTTAATTCTGACAGATTTCGGCGCAATTTTCTTGAGGAATTTCTCGAGTTTATTGGCGACATCATCAGGGTCCATATCAGGCACCAGCCGCATAGTGATTTTGCAGGATGCATAGGCCGGTATGATTGTCTTGCTGCCTTCGCCCTGATAACCCGAAGTTATCCCGTTTACATCAAGAGTCGGACGAATCCATATGCGCTCTAAGGTCGAGAACCCTTTCTCTCCCGCCAGAGCAGGCACACCCAGCGATTTCTGATACTTGGCATCGCTGTGCGGTAATTTTTTAAACTGTTTTCTCTCCCATTTGGGAGCTGGCTTGATATCTTTGTAAAATCCCGGAATGGCAACTTTGCCGTTTTTATCATGAAGCTGCGCCACCATTTGACACAGGGCATTAGCCGGATTTGTAATAGAGCCGCCAAAAGAGCCTGAATGGACGTCGCGGTTCGGGCCATAGACAAAAAGTTCTGCCGGAGAGATTCCACGCAGGCCAAACGTAACGGCCGGAGTTGTCTTATTAAACTGAGCGGTGTCAGAGACAACACAGATATCAGCATTCAAAAGCTTCTTATTCTTTTTCATAAATGCCGGAAGGTTAGCCGAGGCGATTTCTTCTTCACCTTCAATCATAAACTTTACATTTATTGGCAGCGTACCGGTTGTCTTGATTATAGCTTCCAGCCCTTTGATATGGGTAAAAGTCTGGCCTTTGTCATCGGTGGCGCCGCGGGCATAAAAATAGCCGTCGCGAATGTCTGGTTTAAACGGCGGAGTTTTCCAGAGGTCGAGCGGTTCGGGGGGCTGCACGTCGTAGTGACCATAGTACAATACGGTCGGCAGTTTCTTATCTACAAAATATTCGGCGAAGACAACCGAGTGCCCTTTGGTCGGGTAAAGTTCGGTCTTAAAACCAATCCTGGTCAGATGAGCTTTCAGCCAGTCGGCGCAAGCTGCTACATCTTTGTTATGTTTGGATTGAGCCGAGACCGAGGCAAAGCTCAAGAATTGCAGAAGTTCGTCGGTGCGTTGTTTTTCGGTTTTTTTCAAATATTCGAAAGCAGTCATAGAATTTGTGCTCCTTTATTTTCGTTTCAGCTTGAGCGAAAAATATAGACGTAATTTTAGCTATTGTAAAGCAGTTGCCGTAGATTTTGAATTGACGTGAATTTTGTTTTGTAACAATGCGATAAAGCGAACAGGATTATTAGCCGTGTTTATATTCTGCGAGGGTCTTGATTCCCCACATGGTGGGGGATTGTGACCCCGCAGTTGGAGTACAACATTAACCGGGCTTGTGCGATTTAAACCAGTCAGCCGGATTGTCTATGAATTTTATACACGATTTCAAAAGCCGGGAATGCATCTCTTCTTCTTCGATAAGCCACTTATAGAATTTTTTGACTTTCGGGTTGTCGCTTTCGTTCATCATTTTTTCGTAGAACTCTTCGGCGCCGTTTTCAAATTTGAGCGCCATACTATAAGCTGAGGTGTCATCTTCGGCAGCAGCTATCTCGTCTTTTAACTCTGCTAATTTATTATTAAAATCGACCAGCTTCTGGTCGGCATCAGACACACCGGCATCAAGTAAATCTGTGCCATCGGTCCCCTCGACAGACTTGCACATATTTTCAATCTGCTCAATATGGCGGTCTTCTTCTGCGGCCAAAAACTCAAATGTCTGGCGTGCCAGCCGGCTTTTGGTAGTCGAGGCAGCTTCTAAGAAAAACTGCTTGCCTTCAATCTCTAATTTGAGCGCGATTCTTAATGGCTCTAAAATTGACTTAATATCTTTTCTGTCGGACATACCAAGTTATATTATCGAAAATTTGGTGAAATGGCAATGAAGAATTTATGGAGTTCTAAAAATCGAGGCGCTGAAATCTGCTTTTGCTGGTGAAGATTAGTACCAACAGCAGCACAATCGATGTCATAATAGGCAGCCAGTTGCTGACCGCTTCCCCGGTGGCCAATAGCTGTGCCATCTGCCCCATTTCGGTCGTATTCGGCAAAATATAGTAGATGGTATCAAGCAGGTAGCGGCCAAACTGCTCGCCGGCATTCCAGCCTTCGCGTCCTTTTAAGACCAGTTGTCCGACCCAAACCGCTGCCAGAGAAGCAAAGCAATATGTTACAGACTTTGTCAGCATTCCCACAAACATTACCACACTCATCCAGATGCCAAATGATATCAGATTTACACCCAGGACATAGCCGAATTGCTCAGGAGTGATTACCCCCAGCCCGATTAGTTCAATGCCCACCATCAAACTAAGCGCTGTCAATGCTATGGCATAGATTAAATAAATGCTGAACAGCTTACTGAAGAAAAAACTACTTCTAGTAATAGGCTTGGAAAGATAATATTCTACCTGACCTTTCCGTGAGAGTTTGGTGAAAAGAAATATGGTTGAAACTGCCGCCAACAGCACCATCAGTGAGACAAATGACTGCAGAGCTCCGACGGCAAATACTGTCACGTTGGCCGCTATCTCCAGATTATTGTCTACCAGTTCAAGTCTTTTTGAGAGTCCTAAATAAATCAATAGCAGACCCAAAACTGTTACCGCTATCCCGGCCAGATGCTGTTTTCTGTCAAAAAATTCAAGCAGGGTTTCATTAAATATTCCCATCAGACCGTCACCTCTGACTCCGGTTCTACGGTCGACTTGATATTACGATAGAGCGACTGCTCAAGCTTTGTCTTGAGCGGCTTAATTGACTTGATACTGATGTCCATCTTGCGGATCTGGTCGATTACATAGTTAATCTTCTCGTCGTCGACCAGCTCTACTACCATGCTGGTGGTGGAGACTCTGAGCTTTATCCCGATCTCCGCTGGTATATCTACCACTTTACCACCCATACCGGCCTCGATTTCAAACATGCACTTTTCTTCTTCCCGCAGGACATTAATTTCAATTGTTTGTACGATTCGGCCCTTTTTCATAATGCCAATCCTGTCGGCCAGAGATTCTACGTCGGAGCGAAAAGGAGAGCTTATCAGAATAGTCTTGGCTTCTGAGCGAACCTGATCGATAACTTTCATTAGCTCGGGCTTGTCCTTGTCATCGAGTCCATTAAACGGCTCATCGAGAATCAACAGGTCCGGGTCGGAAATCAAAGCTTGCGCCAAGCCAACTTTTTGAGTCAACCCTTTTGAGAATTTTTTGATCTTAAGAGTCGGCCAGTGATGAAGCCCCACCATCTTAAGTAATCCATCAATTCTTTCTCGTAAGTCTCTGTCGTTCATATCGTATAAATTTCCAGTCAGGAGCAGTAATTGTCTGGCTGTAAGATAACCGGGGAATTTCGGGTTTTCCGGAAGGTAGCCGACGTTTGAGCGCGAGAAAGCACTTGAAGGAATATGTCCGTTGATAAAAATCTCACCGGAGTCCGGTTTGACCAGCCCCAGAAAAGTCTTAAACAGAGTGCTCTTACCAGCACCGTTATCCCCCAGCAGGCCGTAGACTTCTCCTTGCGGGACAGCCAGGTCGACCGCGTCCAGGGCGACAATAGCTTTCTTGTGCCTCTTGACAGAAAAGACTTTGGTAATTCCGTATGCTTCGACAGTAACCATAATAATTTGTGATAAAAAGCCTTATCTATTAGCTTTACGGCAGAATAGGGGGATTTATTTAGGGGTTGGGTTTCAGGCTATTATGGGGCAGATGAGGACACGCCTTAGGCGGCCGCCCACGAAATTATGCAGATTGCTTCGCTTCGCCCGCAATGACAAATGAGAGCAAAATGCTGATATTGAATATAGAATGTAGGGCAGAACCCTTTAGTGGTTCTGCCACTCGAATCTCTGACAGCTCTGCCGCCCACGAAGTCCCAATCCGTCATTGCGAGGAGAGCCCGACTTGTCGGGCACGATGAAGCAATCTCGATTCAGATTTTAGTCCCTCAAGCCTCTCTTTTCTTGACAATCCTGCCGAAAAGTTATTGAATAGTGACCTGTTAGCATAAATGTCAGCCGGTGTAGCTCAGTTGGTAGAGCAACTGATTTGTAATCAGTAGGTCGCGGGTTCGATCCCCATCACCGGCTCTTTATATTCCCCTCATATTACCCTCATTATCTTTCCAATGCACAGCTTCAAATCGAATTAGTCATTGCGAGTCTCGATATAATCGGGACGTGGCAATCTCACAGTAAGTATTTGCAAAAACTTAAATTAGAGACTTGCCGTTATGATCCCACCCCGAGAGTACTCGGGACCATGCAGCAAGCTGTGGGCGACCAGAGCCTGTCAGATGTTGTCGTACTGGGCAGATTCGTAAACGGAATCGATTCGGTCGATTGTTGTTTTGATTCACTTTAGTTGTAGCCTTCGAAAAGGGAGAAGTGAAACTATAAGACAGGGAATATTCTGAGGCTATTTGTCTTGGTAGAACTTGTACTTGTAATTTACAAAGTCTACACCTTTTGACTCCAAATACTCTATAAGCTTCCATTTTTCTTCATTTCCTACAGTATCTATCACACTGCTTTCCTCAGCTCTTATTATTTTTAACATCCTCTTATCCACAATGTAATCTTGAATAAATATGCTGTCTTTGCTTCGAACAGTTATAGGCTGATAGATATCCACTTCCAAACTATCAATAAAGTAATAGATTATTTCAAATTGGGTTGCTCTGATCGCTGATCCAAAAGGGGTCAATTGTTTCGCTCCCTGCTTCCTATAGGGATCAGCACCATACTCAATTAATGTCTTTACCAATTCCAAATTCATGGCCGAAGCTTTCATAAGAGGAGAACTTGCCATCACATAACTTCCCCTTTCATTGGTGAAACTGTCTTCTACTACATAATTGGGATCTGCTCCGTATTCCAGTAATAGTTCGGCATAGCGATAGTCCTCTCTCCATTCAAATTGAGTTCCAAAATATTTGATTGCATCAATCAAAATACTATATTTATCATAAGAATTGATAGAATTAGGGTCAGCCCCCAGTTCTAACAGTTTCTTGAATGATTCAAATTGTTCGACGTAAAGGCATAAAGTCAGAACGTTTGATCCACTTACCGTGTTGGTTACGATTAAAAGTGTAGAATCTTGGCTCACCAACTCTTGGATTTTTTGCAGAGCCCCTCTTTCTACAGCTTTAGCTAACTCATAGGCACGAGTATCTTTGAAAAAAGCAACGTTTCTGCTACCCTTTTGTCCACAACTTTCCATGCATAAGTACAAAGGGAGCAATAAAACTATTAATACTTTTAGATTGCTCATTTATTTGACTAACATCCGTTAAACATTCTACTCGTATTAACGACTGGATTCCACGTCAAGCCCCTTTCCGCCAAGGCGGACTGGGATTAAAACGTGGAATGACGTATCTTAAACTTTCTTCTTCCACCGCACGCCCTGGGGGGTGTCTTCGAGAATAATGCCCATTTCAAGTAACTGATCACGGATTTTGTCGGAAGTGGCAAAATCTTTGCTGGCTCTGGCCTGATTGCGCTCTTCGATTAGTGCTTCCACCTGTTCGTCCAGAGAGCCGCCTGATTCGGTTCTGAAATTCAGGACTGTGTCAAACCTGGCAATAGTCTCAAGTGCCGAATCGCGCTCTTCGGCAGACAGTTTGTCTTCGGCTTTGAGCCGGTTAATATCCCGAATCAAATCAAAGACCGCTGCCAGCGCCGCCGATATATTTAAATCATCGTCGAGAGCATTTTCGAATTCACTTTTTGCCTTTTCAATTATTTCCGAGGCGTTGCCATCGGACTCTCCGCCAGCGAAGTCTTTGAGATTGGCAATAAAGTCGTTATATCGCTCAAGCGCATTGCCGGCGGCATCAAGCCCCTGAAACGTAAAATTCAACTGCTGGCGGTAGTGGGTGGCCATCAGTGCATAGCGCACGGCTTTACCGGAGTAGCCCTTATCCAACACATCGCGCAGAGTATAATAATTTCCCAGTGACTTCGACATCTTCTTGCCTTCGACAATCAGATACTCGCTGTGCAGCCAGTAGTTGACGAATTTCTGTCCGGTAGCGCCTTCGGATTGAGCAATTTCGTTTTCATGGTGCGGAAACATATTGTCCACCCCGCCGGTGTGAATATCGAAATGCTCGCCGAGAATCTCCATCGACATAGCCGAGCACTCCAGATGCCAGCCCGGGCGGCCTTTGCCGATATCTGTCTCCCAGAAAATGTTGCCGTCTTTTTCGTCCCAGGCTTTCCAGAGTGCAAAATCTGAGACCGATTCTTTGTCGTATTCGTCCGAGGCAACACGCGCACCGGGTTTAAGACCTTCCATATCAAGATGGGCTAATTTCCCGTAGTCTTTGAATGCTGAGATTTTGAAATAATAGTTACCGTCAACTTCGTATGCTAAGCCGTTATCCACTAACTTTTTGACAATCTCGACCATCTGCTTGATATAAGCCGTAGCATGCGGATAGTGCTCAACCCGTTCGATTCCGAGTACATTGATATCTTCAAAAAAAGCTTTGGTGTACGGCTCGGTAAATTCTTTAAGAGCTTTGCTTTCTTTTTGTGAGTCACGGATAATTTTGTCATCGATATCGGTGATATTCATCACCTGAGTAACCTGGTAGCCTTTATATTTAAGATAGCGCCTGAGCAAGTCTTCGAAAATAAACGTACGGAAATTCCCGATATGGGCAAAGAGATAGACTGTCGGGCCACAGGTGTACATCCGCACCTTGCCCTCGTCGATTGGCTTAAACTCTTCGACCTGCCTGCTGTAGCTGTTCTTGAATCGTAATGCCATAGACTATGCGTCTGTAAAACTCTTCACTGTTTTCTTGTCAAGTTTCTTAATCACTTCGGTAATCAGTTTGACTGTGTTATCATAATCAGTTCGATTTAAGATGCCGTTATGGCTGTGGATATATCTGACCGGCGGGCCAATCACTATCGACGGCACACCGTATCTGGTAATATGCATCCGGCCGGCATCGGTGCCGCCTTTTTCCATAGTGGTCAGATGATACGGAATCTTTTTTGATTCGGCAGTTTTTATGACCAAATCTCTTAAGCCTAAATTTGGAATCAAAGTAGCGTCATAAACCAGTACCGAGACTCCCCCGCCTAATCGTTCGGCTTTGCTGTAACTATTGGGCGGCATGTCAAGCGCTATGCCGGTATCACAGACAAGGCAGACATCGGGATTCCCCAGATGCGCCAATGTTGCCGCACCGCGCAGGCCGACTTCTTCCTGAACAGTAGCGCCACCCAGAACTATGTTGGGATGACGCGAAGATTTCAGCTTTTTCATAACGTCAATTGCGATCGCACAAGCCACCCGATTGTCAAACGCTTTGGAGAGATACATTTTCTGGTTGCCCATTATAACAAATTCGCTGTCGGGAATTATCGGGTCACCCACTCTGATACCGAGTTTTTTTCTGACATCGTAACCTTTTTGAGCGCCGACATCTATAAACATATCTTTAATTTCTAAAACTTTTTTGCGCTCCTCCGGCGGTAGATTATGAGGCGGTACAGAGCCAACAATTCCGATGACTGTTCCTTTTGAGGTTACAATTCGCATTCTCTGAGCCAGGGCCACGTGCCCCCACCAGCCGCCCAATGGCAGAAACTTTATAAAGCCATCACTGGTAATCTCTTTGACCATAAAACCGATTTCGTCCATATGCCCGGCCAGCATGACCCGGACATCATCCTTTGTCCCTTTCTTGACGCCAACTACAGAGCCAAGCTTATCGGTCAGGATTTCTTTGGTAGTTTTCTTGAGTTCGCGCTTCATGATAGCACGAACATCTTTTTCGTAACCGGAGACACCGTTGGCCTCGGTCAGCTCTTTCAGTAGTTTTTCTGTCGCATCCATTTCTACCTCAGTATTACTATGCAATATTCATATATGATTTTCTTGCATTTTGAAGGACAAATATAACTTATCAGCCGCGAACTTCCAGCTTAAATATCAAGATGATTCTTCAATTCCATCAAAGAGCTGATTTGCCTGGTAGCTTGAGGCATTTCTTCAGGGTACTCTCTGCCCTTTATTTTCTTTAGAATAGCAGGCATACCGATTTTTGCCGGACCGGTTATATCTTCAACATATCTATCACCGATATAGACACATTCGTTCGCTTCAAACCCCGCCAATTCTACAGCTCTGCTGAAAATATCCGGATGAGGTTTACGAAGACCGAAAGTTGAACTGAAAATTTTATAGTCCAGAAAAGGGGCGATTTTGAATCTGTTTAATTCTTCAACATGTTTTTCTTCGGGGAAAATCGTGTTTGAGATAAGACCAATTTTTTCTACCCGCTCTTTTAGCCAGCCTAAGGTTTCAATTGTGTCGTCATAAATGTAAAGCTTTTCCGACATCGCACTATAATAGATATCAAAAAATTGTCCGGCCAGGCGGCCGTTATTATCAAGCTTTAATTTCTTAAACAAGTCTTCGACAGCTTCGACTACTGTCCACTCTTGATAAGTTTGTGCTGCCCTGTCTCTATAAAACTGCTTTACTTCTTCAAGTTGCTTCCAGAATTCCTCAAAGTCTGGCAAACTGTTCCCTGATTCTGGAAATTGTTGATGAGCACATTGGGTGGCAGCATAACTTACCTCAAACCAGTCATCTGTCAGGTAATCAATCAGGGTTGAGCCGAGATCAAAAATTACAGCTTTAGGCTTTAGCTTTTCCACTATTTAGAATGATGAACCAGAGCCGACTCTATCAGCATTTTGATAAGTTCATCAAACTCAATGCCTTCGGCCTTGGCGGCCATGGGAGCTAACGAAAGTTCTGTCATACCTGGCAGAGTGTTCAACTCTAAGCAATGGTACTTGTTGCCTTTGGCCAATATAAAGTCTATACGGGCAAGTCCCGCTGCACCGAGAATTTCATAAACCTGTTTTGCTGTCGATTTCATTTTGTCAGATAGTTTGTTGCTAATCTCGGCCGGTACGACGTATTGCGATCTGCCTTTGGTATATTTTGCCTCGTAATCATACAGTCCGCTTTCAGGTATTATTTCGATAACAGGAAATGCCCGGTTATCCAAAACCGGAACCGTCAACTCCCGACCGGAGATATATTCTTCGACTAAAACATTCTTTGATTCTTTAAGCGTCTTTTGAAAGGCATCGGCTAACTCTTCTCTTTTTTCTACTCTGCTAAGTCCAAGTGTCGAGCCCGAATCATTTGGCTTGACAATGACAGGAAATTCAAAAAAAGAGCTGATTTCGTTTACAATATCACGGCTGATGCCGTTATCTTTTACGCGGAATGTTTTCCATTTTGGCGTATTGATTCCTTCGGATTTAAACAATCGCTTCGACATCTCCTTGTGCATCGCCACCGTTGAGCCGGTCATGTCGCTGCCGGTAAAGGGCATTCCGGCTAGCTCCAGCAAATTTTGAATTGAGCCGTTCTCTCCGGTGCCGCCATGCAGCGCCAGAAATACTACCTTGATATCATCAAAAGCCGACGTCACCAGAGTTTTGGCCAGAGCCATAGCACCGCGCTGAACCGGGGCTGCTGCAGTAGCTCCGGCTGTTGATGCCCCACTCAGGAATTTTCCGTCGCTGGTCAGAAGAGACTTACCGCTGGCCGGGTCAATGGCATAAACGGTATGACCAAGACGCCTTAGTGATTCGTAAACCGCGGCTCCTGAGTCGAGCGAGACCTCGCGTTCGCCGGAGTCGCCGCCTGCCAGTAGCAATACTTTCATTCACCCTCTCTTTTGAATTTTAGATATTTTATCAAAATATACGAAGATACCGCGATAATCATCATGGGCCAGACAATCAAATTGTACTTTTCAAGAAATGACGTTATTTTATCAAAATTCTCCACAGTTTCGATGGCAAGATACATCAAAACAAAAGTAAATAGAAAATAAGAAATGGTAGAATAGAAAAACATGTTAAGTGCCGGATAGCGGCCAACACCGGCCGCAACAGCTACCGCTGACCTGATGCCTACCAAAAAGCGCGAAATAACAATTACAAAAGCGCCGTATTTTAAAAGCCGGACTTCCATCAGTTCAATATCTTTTACAGAAAAGTATTTATAGTCTTTTTCTTCAAAATATCTGCGCCCGTATCCGGCGCCAAAGTAGTAGAGCAGCATAACTGAACTGATACCCCCGACCAAAATTGTAGCTGCTGTCAGGGTCAGCTCAAGCCGCTGCAAGGCAACCAGCCCGCCGGCTGCAATAATAAAACTGTCGCCCGGAAAGGGCGGGAATAGATTCTCGATAAAACAGGCCGTAAACAAAACCAGATAGACCCAGAACGTACCATAGCTGAAAATGCTGTCAAGGAATTCTATTATATAGGCAGGCTGTTCAATCATCGTTTTTCAAAAGACAGACAGCCGCCGCTGCTATTCCTTCCTGGCGACCGACCGCACCCAGCCCTTCGGTAGTGGTTGCTTTAATGTTTACCCGCGACGAATCTATCTCAAGCAGCCTCGCTATTTCTTCTTTCATGAGGGCTTTGAACCTGGTCAGCTTCGGTCGTTCAGCCATAATCGTAACGTCAATATTTTCGATTTGACTCCAGCCGCTCTCTTTTACTTTTCTGTGTATCTGTCCTAAGAGTTCCCTTGAATCGGCATCCTTGTATTTTGGATTATCGGGTGGGAAATGTTCGCCAATATCTCCCAGAGCAGCCGCCCCTAACATGGCCTCGCAAATAGCGTGAAGAACGACATCGGCATCACTGTGACCGTCGAGTCCTTTTTCAAATTCTATCTCCACTCCACCCAGAATCAACTTGCGCCCCTTGACAAGACGGTGGACATCGTAGCCATAACCGATTCTGTAATCAGACATGCTCTTTGGCCCCTAAAACAATTCCCACGTATTTTAAATCTGCAGCAGTGGTTACTTTAAGATTCACTGATGATGGCTCCACAACTTTTACTCCAACCCCCAGAGCTTCGACCAAACTGGCATCATCGGTTGCAATTGTCCCCTTCGGGTTCTCAGCGAATTTGCGGTGAGCCTCGAGTATCAGCTCATACTCAAAGGCCTGAGGTGTTTGCGCCAGCCAGATCTGGCTGCGGTCCAGGGTTTCCACGATTGAGTGATCCTTAACTTTTTTCAGAGTGTCCGTTGCCGGCAGAGCCAGCATGGCTGCTTTTTCTGCTAATGCCAGATTAACTACTTTGTCGATATCATCAGGAGATACCAGGGCCCGCACTCCGTCGTGAATTGCCACAACCTTGGTAGACTCCGGTAGCACCTCCAGACCTTTTAAAACTGATTCCTGCCTCCTCTGGCCGCCGCTCACGACTTTGACTGTTTTTTGGAAGCCATACGGATCTACAATTTTTTGCCTGGTTTTAAGCTGGTAATCTGTGGCAACGACTACTGCTATTTTATCAATCGATGAAGCACGTTCAAATTTTTCTATTGTCCAGCTCAAGAGCGGCCTCCCGGCTATTTCGTGAAACTGCTTGGGCAGAGGGTCGCCAAATCTCTCGGACTTTCCTGCTGCAACTATTAGTGCCCAGTTACTCATTAGGAAATTAAATATGACTTTATCATAATTGAAAACAAGTGAATTTCTGTTTAGGCCCTACAAAATCAGCATGGCATCGCCGTAACTGTAAAATCTCATCTTGTTCCTGATAGCTTCCTGGTAGGCATTTAAAATTCTTTCACGCCCGGCAAAAGCCGAAACAAGAATCAAAAGTGATGATTTTGGCAGATGAAAATTTGTCAGAAGGCAGTCACTGAATTTAAATCTGTAACCCGGCATGATATACAAATCAACATCTTTTGAAAATGGCTCTATTTTATTATTATTAACCGAAGCCGATTCAAGTGTCCTCATTGAAGTTGTTCCGACTGCAATCAGCCTCTTGCCGTTGGCTTTGACACTGTTCAGGCTTTTGCAGACATTGGCCGAAAGCGAAGCAAACTCAGCATCAACTACATGTTTGTTTATATCTTTCACTTTGACCGGTTTAAATGTCCCGGGGCCAACGTCGAGAGTAACTTCTAATGTTTTGACACCCTGCTGTTTTAAATTTTCCAGCATGCTGCGGGTAAAATGCAAACCGGCTGTTGGTGCTGCTACTGCTTTGGCCTTATCTTTTCTGGCGAAAACTGTCTGGTAACGCTTTGAGTCGCTACTTTCATCCTGCCGCTTGATATATTGCGGCAAGGGCATATGACCAAATTTGCGGATGATATTTTGCTCCATCGTTCTTGACGAAAATTCGATAAGCCACTTTCCGTCTCCCAGATTCTCTTTTAAGCAGAGCCTGTGGCGCTCATCAAAAATAATTTCTTCTCCATCTTTGAGACGCCGCGAAGGCCTCACCAGCCCCTCCCAGGAGCGAAGCCCTTTTAACGATATCAATGCATTAGCATTCCGCAAGAGAGACTTAGTTAGAAAAACTTCAACTTCAGCACCACTTTGGCGATGTGCCAGTAGTCTGGCTTTGAACACCCGCGCATTATTCATAATCAGAGCGTCCCCCCTGACCAAATATTCAGGCAAGGCGCTGAACGGCCTGATCTCTATCTGGCCGGTCGAGCGTTTTAATATCATTAACCTTGATTGCCCGCGACGTTCTGGTGGATACTGGGCAATCAGTTCCGACGGAAGATTATAATCGAACAGATTTATATCCATTGAAAAAGATGATAACAGATAGTCGGGATAGATAGAAGCTTAGCCGATTTCTATGTCTGTAAAAAAGGAAGTTTACTTGCTGAAAAGTGTAATCTTGTCTATCCAGATCTGAAGCAGCGAGGTTTGTTCCGAGGTCAATTTCTGGCTCGGTTTCTTATCCTGAAAGAATTCCTCCAGTGCCTCCAAAGCTATACGAGTATCAGCTACTGTCAGGGTCAGACCATTTTCTTCCAAAAGTTTGTCTCGAAATCTAAGTGTCTCTTTTGTAAGCGTTCCCAGGATATCTCCGGCATTGTTATCAATTACAATCTGTTCGCCCAGAGACTTTATTAGAAGCTGTATATCATCTTTGCTCATAATTATTCAACCCCCTGAATTTAGTATTAACCGAATGTTGTATTTCGCTTCAATTATGTATCGGCACCAAACCGCCCAATATCAACCTATATTTTATAACTGAAAGGCAACAGGTTACGTGCCCACGCCAACGTAATACTTTAATAATAAATAGCGTTCCTAAAACATGCTTTGTTGATTGGATGAGCCGGGCAATTTGAGTCCCAGATGACGGGCTGCCGAATCGGACGCCATTCTGCCCCGATTGGTCCTCTGTATATAACCAATTTTCAGTAGAAACGGCTCTACCATATCGACTAAGGTATCGACCTCTTCGTTTAAGGTAGCCCCCAGAGCTTCAATACCAACCGGGCCACCTTTGTAGTATTCAATCACAACCTTGAGCAGTTTGCGGTCCAGCGGGTCAAGCCCGGCTGAGTCGATGCCTTCGGCCTCAAGAGCCTCACAGGTTATAGCAGTCTCAATAATACCGTTCCCTTTAACAGCGGCATAATCACGAACTCTTCTTAATAATCGATTGGCCACTCTGGGAGTGCCGCGAGCTCGTCCGGCTATATCTCCGGCCGACTCTGTATCTATTGTAGTTTCAAGTAGTTTTGAGGAACGTAAAACTATCTGCTTTAATTCTTCCGGCGGATAAAAATCGATGTGATAGTAAAGCCCAAACCTGTCGCGAAGCGGCGCTGAGAGCATTCCGGCCCGGGTAGTGGCGCCTATCAGCGTAAACCTTTCCAGCGGCACATTTATAACTTTGGCAAAGGCTCCCTTATCGACTACAAAATCAACTTTGAAATCCTCCATGGCCGGATATAAGAACTCTTCTATTGACGGAGAAAGCCTATGAATCTCATCGATAAACAAAACGTCCCCCTGCTTGAGCGTGGTAAGAATCCCCATAAGATCGCCGGTGCGATGCAGTGCCGGTCCGGCAGTGGCATAAAGCTTGGAGCCCATCTCGTTGGCTATGATATGCGCCAGAGTCGTCTTACCTAATCCGGGCGGGCCGTAAAAAAGAATATGCTCGATTGCTTCCTGGCGCTGCCGGGCAGCATCGAGCGCCACTTTAAGCTTTCCCCGTAACTCGTTTTGCCCTATGTATTCATCGAGACTCTTGGGGCGCAAAGAGAGCTGTAACGAATCTTCATCCGGTTCGATCTGATTGAGTGTTACGACGCGTTCGCGGCTCAAGTTTTAGGCTCCTTTTCTAAGCGGTTCACTTTTCATTTCGTTTTTGAAAATGAATGAAATTAACTCTTCACTGCTGCTAATATCAGCTTTCACGCTCAAGGCCGAATCAATCATCCTCCGGGCTTCGCTCTGATTATACTGCAATTGGAGCAGGACTTCCAGAGCTTCCTCTTCGAAACTTGCAGAAACTTTGTTTCCGGACTTGGCCAGCGCTTCATCTTCTCTGGATAATGCAAACTTGGCCGTCTTGCCGTGCAGCTGGGCTATTATCTTGTCAGCCAGTCTGCCGCCAACACCGGGAAGGCTGCAGAGTTTGGTTGAGTCCCGGTTTTCGATCGCCGCGGCAATATCTTTGATAGGTATAATTAATGACCGCAGCGCTTTTTTGACACCCATTCCCTGCACCTGTGTAAACAGCAGGAAAAATTCGCGGGCAATGGGATCGGTAAAGCCAACTAATCTGGGATAGAGATATGTTTTTCTTTCGCCGGCCTCGATAAAATTTATAGTTTCAAAAGTAATTGGCTGACCGACTTTACCTGATTCTTTTAAGCGTTCGGCCAGCGCTGAGGGAACTTTTACTTCGTAGAAAACTCCGCCGTTTTCAACTAAGGCCGAATCTTCGTTAATTTCGGCCAGCTTGCCACGAATTCTGCTAATCATACTGTTACTACCTCGGTTCGGTTTATCGCCTGCAGATGACACCAGGCCACCGCCAGCGCATCGGCCACATCGGGCGGTTCGGGCAGGGATTTCAGTCCCATATTAGTCTGCACCGCCTTTTGCATTTGCTCTTTGGTGGCGCGGCCGTGGCCGGTCAGACATTTCTTGATACGGGTCGAAGCATATGATACTACCCGAATGCCTGCCTCGGCAGCTTTAAAAATCATCAGCCCGCGGGCGTGCGCCATAATTATCGATGTCTTGGGGTGGTTGAAATGCGAGTAGAGTTCTTCAATAGCCATCACATCCGGCTGGAACTGTTTCAGCACAGAATCGAATTCCCGCCCTATTTCTACCAGGCGATTGTCCATTTCAGCTTTGGCGTTCGTGCGTATAATTCCGGCCTCGATAATGTTCAAATCGTCGTCACCAAGGCTTTCGATAATTCCGTAGCCGCTGATGTTCAAACCCGGGTCAATGCCTAATACTCGCATAGCCCTATTTAGCTGTGAAAAGCCTTTTATATCAACTAAAACAAGCTTATTTGTTCAGTATGTGAAAGAGGGAGAATGCCGTCACTCTGAACCTGCTTGTCCGGAGGCTAGCCGATGGGTCGAAAGGTGGCGGCCAGTAAATCGGTCAAAAGTCAGGAGTACAAGACTCCTGACCTACAAAGCTAATATTCCTAGTCTACTTTTTCCCAGTGATCGACAAACTCACCCTCTCGGGATACTGTAAGCTTGTTGCCATCGAAGACAACTACCACCGTATCAAACGGCATCTGGAACGAAATCTGGCAGCCTTCGCGATTTACGGGCACAGTCTTCGTTTTTTGCTCAAAATCGTACTTTACTGGCCCTCCGCTGGCTCCTGCGTTTGTAGCGGTGTAAGTCCGTGTCTCTGTGTAAGTGGAGTCGGTCATGCTGTATTTCGAAATCTCAGAAACAGAAAACACTTTCCCCGCGGAATCGGTCCACCAGACATTAAGATTCCAGTACTTTGAGGTAATATTGAACATTCCACCTACAAGCGGCGGTACTCGTGTTGTACCATCCGGAAGATCCTGTGATACCAGTATGTAATCTCCTTCAATGCCAGAGACAGCATTTTCTCCTTCGGCAAAGGCGATACTAATCATGGCGATGAGCGCCAAGGCCAGGCCGATTGTGATAATAAGTTTTACTTTCATAAATCCCTCCTGATTTAGTTAGCATATTGGTCGATGGAATTTAAGAAAGACTCAGGGTGAGTCAACTGATTATTTGAATTGAATAATGGGAGTGCCGCCGGGCAAAACTCTACCGGGAAACAAGAGCATTGTCAAAGTGCGCCGCCGCATTAGACCCAGAAGCATTCAGATGTAATTGCAAATCAGCCTCAAGCATCGGAACGCCTAAACTAGAAAGCCTTTGTATCCCGTCGCGGAACCATTTGGCTGTGAGATCCGGGTAGACGACATATCGGAACTCATGAAAACCAGGTGATAAGGCAAGGTTCCATTCTTTGACTTGTTGCCAGGGGTAGCCTCCGGGATAGACGTCATAGCTGATGTTTACATTGTTCGAACCTACCTGGTATCTGTGAATTGTTACGAGTCCTTGTACACCACGCCCCTGGTCATGAATCGTAATTCTTATGGCGTCGAGAATTTTGTCTGCTCTGCCTGGATTATCGATTTGAACTTGTATGCTGAAACTCACCCCGCCGACGTTGCTATACGGCTGTTGCATCTTAACCAGCGACTGGCCATTAAGTGTGGAGTCGGATTGAATGTACAGCGATGGCGCCGGCTGACCTGTAGTGTTATCTATCCCCACCGAACCCTCCCCGTAAATTGTGGGCGTCCAGGCGGCAGCGAGAGTAGTGCCCGCAAAATCATCCTGAAAAAGGGTGGTTGTTCCGCCGGGATCAGTCGAAGTTCCACCGTTATTGCTGTCACTACAGCTTGCCGTAAATGTCAAGACAGCTACTAGTCCACAAAACGGCAGCAAACGATTTAGAATTGTTTCTCTTGAGAATAACATAACTTGCCTCCCTGGGTATATGATTTTATCGGCAGTACTGCCCTATTTCATTAATGGGCAAGGATTGACCAAAAATGACATCGTCCCGGGCGAACAAAGTCCCGAATAGCCGAGGGGTGGGGCACCGAACTGCAAAATTGGGTTCGTTTTGTCATATTTTAACATCTTTTTTTCTCTACTTCTCTATCTGAGAATTTGGTGCGATTCCTACCCAAAGGGCGGGCGGAAGGATTTTGCGGTGAGACTGCGGTTAATTTGTGGGGACCACCAGCAAGCCGTGTGCGACCCAGGTCCGAAATTTATTTCAAAGCTTTCTTGATTGCTGCAATCTTTGCCGGTGGGCAGGGGTGCTTGCGGGTTCCTGATTTGTGCCTATTATGTGCTACTTTGGGGTTCAAACCGGCCAATTCCTTTACATGAGCAATCCAGCAAGTCTTTGGGGTAAAACCGCTTGCTTTTCTAACTTTATCCTGAATTTCTTTATAAGTTGACATATTTTAGCATACTCCTATGATTTAGTTACTATTCTTAATGTAAAAAACAATCTTCCTTTGCAAAAGTTTCCATGAACAGAACAATCTACTCTATGGGTTTCTTAGGCACGGATCGTCGTCTAATCCCCAACGCAAAGAAGCCGAGAAATAATGCATTCAAAACTGTTTCCAGAAATATTATAAAACTCTGTAAACTTGTAATTGCTGGACGAAGCTCAGAAGTACGAATCAGTGTAGAGAGAGAAAGATTTAATAATACCGTTTTCCAATATACAACAGTGAACGGTATGAATGCTGTGTCTTCAAAGCCAATCACAATCGGCATTACGATCTCATCAGCGCCATTTTCTAGCTTAATGCCTAGGTGCAACAAAATTATCGGGACAAGAAGCCACATTGCGATCAAGGACCAAAATGGGCGATAAATGGACTCACCATAGCGAGAAAAGAGGCTATAGAATTCATCAAATCTTTTCGCAAGCCACTCTCCTCGCTGTAGCTTTCTTTTTAGAATCATAAATCCAACGTAAAACTCTCTCGCTTGCTGGAACTCAGAGCTCAAATAATATCTCTTATGCAAAAGCTTGTATGCTTTCAGTAATTGTAGATAGCTGAAGGGACTTTTCAAATCATATTCATCTGCCAAAACATCTCTACCCGGCGGAAACAATAATTTCTTCTTTGCCCAAGAGCAAGAACGGAACTCAACTGACCTCTTTTCTAACAAAGGTAGGGTCAGAACACGTAATCCGGATAAATCACAATTGTAAAATGAAAAATCATGCCCGGAAGATACGAATGGATTGAAATAACTCTGACCATTAAAATTGACTTTTTTGAATTCTTGGACCCCATTTAAAGAACTGATATTAAAATCAGCTTGACCTCTGAAATTCACAACTTCGAAATACAAAGGCTTATTGAAATCAGTTTGTTCAAAACTTACATCTTCGGAGAAAACTACATCTGTCAATTTTAAGGATTGTCCAAATGTTACTTCCTTAAAATTCGCCTCTCCGTAAAAAACAATGTGCTTAAAATGTACGAATATGCCGCATTGACTTAAATGAAAAGATGCTTCATTATGAAACTCGCAGAGTTCAAAGTAGAGCTTCTGAGGTTCCGGTATTGAATGTGGCAAGAATACATTTTCGAAGATGAAGTGGTCAAGAAATTTGCAATTTATGAACTCTACTCCATACTTAAACTCACATTTGGTAAATGAACACTTGCAATGAAAGTCCAAATTCTTAAAGAGAAAATTCCTATGAAATACTGCTTCGTCAAACCATACTTCTTTTTTAATAGTTCCTGTGATAAAGACTTCAGGAACGTTGTGGAATTGTGCACCACGTAAGTCAAGTATGTCTGTATCGGAGTCATCAAGTTCATATTTTATTTGTTCATCAAGTAATTGCGTATCCTTCTCGTCACCTGAATAATGGAGAACACACTGGTCATTCTTAAATAAGCTCCTTTTACAAAGAAAAGGGTCTTTATCACCATTATTGATTCTGAACTTGCAAGCCCGTTCTGAAGCCAAGACTTATCTTTCCCCCTACGCTATTTTTTCAAGCAGGGACTCTTCGATGTCGAAGTTGGCGTAGACTTTTTGCACGTCGTCTATATCTTCCAGCAGTTCGTACATGCGCAGCATAGAGTTGGCCTCTTTTTCGTCTGTCAGGTTGACGGTGTTTTGCGGGCGCATAGTGATTTCGGCTGAGGCCATAGTGATGCCTTTTTCTTCGATAGCCTGACGGACGGCATCAAGCGCTTCAGGAGGAGTGATGATTTCGAAAGCGCCGGAATCGGAGAGGATATCTTCAGCGCCGGCATCGAGGGCGATATCCATCAGGGCATCTTCGGTGGAGGACTCGAAGTCGACCGTGATGATCCCTTTTTTATCGAACATCCAGGCGACACAGCCGTTGGCGCCCAGATTGCCGCCATATTTTGCCAGCGCGTGGCGGATTTCGGCCACCGAGCGGTTTTTGTTGTCGGTCATTATTTCAAGATAGAGCGCCACTCCGCCCGGTCCGTAGCCCTCGTAGATGTGTGATTCGAAGACGACGCCGGGGAGGTCGCCGGTGCCCTTTTGGATAGCGCGTTTGATATTATCCGAAGGCATATTTTGGGTTTTGGCGCTGACAATAGCGGTGCGCAGGCGGGAGTTGGTTTCGGGGTCGCCGCCGCCCTCTCGTGCGGCCACGGCGATTTCTTTGGTGAGGCGAGTAAATATTTTGCCGCGCTCGGCATCGGCTTTACCTTTTTTGCGCTTTATAGTCGACCATTTTGAGTGACCTGACAAATGCTACTCCTATTTTTGGGGACACGCCAAGGGCGGCCGCCCACAAATTCAAAGCGTCAGGTCACACCCCCCGACAAGTCGGGGTGCAAGACCAGACGCAACTGCTCAAAAGGGCATATGAGGACACGCCAACGGCGGCCGCCCACAAATAGTCAGGAAGACGAGCTTCCTGACCTACAAAGTAAACAAGATGCTACCCTGAATTTAATAGCTGCTTAGATGATTGGCAATAGGTCTGATTGTGGTTGCTTTGACAAATTCAACAATCTATACTTGAGCCACTATGGACGACATTTTTGAAAAAATTATCAGGCGGGAGATTCCTTCCAAGATTTTCTATGAGGATGATGAAGTCATCGTCATTCAGGATCTCTACCCCAAAGCCCCGGTGCACCTGCTTTTGATTCCGAAGGAGAAATCCAAAAATTTCTACGAAGCCTCGCTGGAAACGCTGGCCATTTTGGGCCGGACGGTCAAAAAAGTGGCTGAGTTGCTTAAGATTGAAGATCATTTTCAGATTCAGGTCAATAACGGCTATGGACAGGAAATAGAGCATCTGCACTATCACTTTATGTCTGACCGTGGGGCGGAGAATCTTAAGTTTCTTGACGATTAGGTCGAAATCCGCCCCAGGCGGATGGTTTTGACAACATTCCAGCCAGAAATATACCGGGGCAAACCCGAAATAAAGAGTTACTTTTCGGCATAAGTCATTGACATTTTTGAGCTTTTGGACGATATTGAAAAACTATGAGAGTAAAATTGTATATTAGTATGTGTTGGGAGGGGGTGTATTTATTTGACCGGCGTAAAAGTACGCGACGATGAGTCATTCGAAAAAGCCCTTCGGAGATTTAACAAATTTTGCGAAAAAGCAGGAATTTTAAGCGATATAAAGAAAAATCAGCATTACGAAAAGCCTTCGGAAATCAAAAAGCGCAAAATGGCAGCCGCCAAGCGCAAGGCTCGTAAGTCAATCTATAGACCCAGCGATTAGACAGTAATGTCAATAATTGAAAAAATAGATATTGAATTGATAAAGGCCCTTAAGTCCGGCGAAAAAGAAAAAGTCGTAGTACTGCGGGGCCTTAAATCTGATATCAAATACAAAAAAATCGATAAAGGAGAGAATCTGACTAACGAAGAAGTCATTGATGTTCTCTCAGTCAACACCAAAAAAATAAGAGATTCGATCGAGCAGTTTGATAAAGGCGGCCGCGAAGACCTGGTAACTAAAGAAAAGACGGCTTTAGAGATAATTTCCGAATATCTCCCTGAACAGCTTGGTGAAGAAGAACTTAGAGGGATCGTTAAGCAGGCAGTCGAAGAGTCCGGGGCCGAATCTCCGCAGCAGATGGGGCTGGTTATGAAAATAGTCATGCCCAAAATCAAGGGGCGGGCTGACGGCAAATTGGTCAGCAAATTAGCTACAGAATTCCTTGCTAATTGATCTAAAAAAACTTTATTATTTCTTCGAGCGTAAAATGCCAAAAGGAGTTCAATATGAACTGGATTGATGGAGTTTTGATAATTTTGCTTTTGACTTCGGTTATCGTAGGCGCCAGGAAAGGCTTAATCAGGGAGTTAATGGCTTTTCTGGTCTTTTTCGTAGCAATCATAATTTCTGTAAATTACTTAGACCGCTTCGCTGTCTGGGTATATGATAAATCCGGATTTACTCCCCTGCTCTCGGCATTTATCTCTTTTGTCCTGCTGTTAGCGATAAGCTATGTTGCTTTCAAAGTAGTTGGTCTGGCCTTCTATAAAATTGCTGACATAAAGAGTTCAGGAAAAGCCGACCAGATGGGCGGGGCTTTGATTGGGTTTTTACGTGGCTGGGTAGCTATTGGATTTTTAACTGTGCTGGTATTCATGCTGCCAATGCCCAACTCTTTTTATAGTTCATTTGAAAACTCATTCCTTGGTCCGTCGGTGGCCAAGACTATTCCGCTGCTTTATGACAGCACCGCCAAAATCCATCCCAAAAACCCTTCATTCATGGCTCAGATGGAAAAATCTCTTTTGATTGAAAGCCCCGGCGGACAGCCGAGTGAAGACCGCCAGCAGGTTCAGCAGGTAATATATCAAATGGAGAGATTCTTTAATAGCGATTTCAAGAGGCATTAACGGGCTTTAAAAGTAAATTATAGAAGTTATATTGAAGCCGGCCGATTGGCCGGCTTTTCTTATATGAAATGTTATGATAGATAAACACGCCATAAAAGTTCTGGAATTCGGCAAAGTCTTAAACCTGATAGCCGGGAAAACTCTGACTCCATTGGGCAAAGAGCAGGTCTTACGAATCTGCCCGCTTTTTGATAGGGCAGAGATTGAACTTAAGATGACCGAGATTTCTCAGATGAAAGATATTCTCAATTTCGGCGATCCCTTTCCCCTGGTGCGAATTGAAGACCCGCGCGAGATACTCAAAAAAGCAACAGTTGCGGAAATCTTTCTGGAGCCGCCTGAGTTTTTGCTGCTAAAATCTTTTGTTCATGGCGTGGGTGAGCTGCACGGCTTTTCAAAAGATGAGAGAGAACATTTCCCCGTCATAGACAGTTATTTGACAAAGCTTCGAGCTTTCCCTGAACTGATTAAAGATATAGACAAAACCATAACTGACAGCGGGGAAATAAAAGACGGTGCCTCAAAGGAGCTCAGGAAAATACGGAATGAACAGATAGATAAACGGCGCAGCATCCAGAGACTTCTTGATAAAATTTTGAGCGGCGGCAAAAAACAAAGCGGCGCACATGACGATGTCATAACCCAGCGCAACGGCCGCTATGTAATTACTATTCCCTCAAATATGTACCGATCCGATATTGGCATATTGCAGGACCGCAGCCAGAGCGGGGCGACATTGTATGTTGAGCCGAAGGAAGCGGTCGATGTCAATAACCGTATCATTCTTCTGCAGCAGGAAGAAAGACTTGAGATAATTCGCATTTTAAAAGTGCTCACAAAAGAAGTAGCCGAGCGAAGTTCCGCATTAGCCGAAAACGCCGAACTAATCGGTGCCATTGACCGCATCCACGCCTGTGCGAATTACTCAAACGAGATAAAGGGAGCTAAACCTGCTGTTGTCGAAGATGCCGAGTTTGAATTCAAAGACGCACGTCATCCGCTTTTGATTGAGCAGTTTGAAAGGATTGAAGATGTCATCCCTGCTGATATCAGTCTTGATAATTCGCGCCTGGCAATATTAGTAACCGGACCAAACACCGGCGGCAAAACGATAATAATAAAGACTGTGGGGCTGCTGCTTTTGATGGCGCAGTCGGGACTTCATATTTCTGCGGCTGATAAATCTACTGCCGGAATATTTAAGAACATCTTTGTTGATATTGGTGATGAGCAGTCAATTGAGCAGTCGCTATCGACATTTTCATCGCACATAAATAATATTATTCGCGGTTTAGAAAATGTTTCATCTGACACACTTTATCTGTTTGACGAAATAGGCGCCGGTACCGACCCCAAAGAAGGCGCCGCCCTGGCCGAAGCGATTATTTTGTATGCCGTAAAATCCGGCGCTAAACTGATAGCAACCACCCATTACTCTCAACTTAAGACATTGCCTCAGCACCACCCGGAAATCGAGAACGCTTCGCTTGAGTTTAACAAAGAAACGCTTGAGCCAACTTACCGCCTGCAGCTGGGTTTACCCGGTTCATCCTATGCCGTTGAGATTTCCAAAAGATTAGGCATGCCGCAGGAAATTTGCAATAAAGCTCTGGGGTTGATTGGTTCCGGCGAGAGGTCTCTGACTGCCTTGATTGGTGAGCTTGAGGCCGATCTGGGGCAGGTTCGGCTGGATAAAATAGCCTTAGACGAACGCTTAGAGCAGGCGCGCGAGCTTGAAAGTGAATACAAAACCGAGACAAGCAAGCTCAAAAAAGAAACTGACAAAGAAAAAGAGAAAGCCTTATCAGAAACGGCGGCATTTTTAGACACAATTCGCAGAGATATCGAAAGGCTGGTAGCTGAAATACGCAAGAGTCAGGCTTCAAAAGAGTCGCTGAAAGAGTTTCACAACAAAATGAAGAAGGCCCAGGAAGAAGTCAAATTGCGATTGGAAAAAATGAGAAAAGAGCCATCTTTGACCGAACTAAAAGCCGGCGACAGCGTGCATGTTTTGTCGTTTAATAAAGACGGCGAAATTGAGCAGCTTCTGGGAAATGACAAGGCCAAAGTAAGAATTGGCAATATTGTTACCACAGTTGAGCTGCGAAATCTGTCCCAGAGCCAAGCAGCTCCTGTTAAAAGTTACAGCAGGAGAGCCAGACCAGCAGTCGAAATTGAGACCACTGTTTCTCCGGAAATTCACCTGCGGGGAATGACAGTTGAGGAAGCTCTGGAAAAACTTGATAAATATATTGACCAGGCTGTTGTGGCCGGGCTGGGACGGATTTATGTTATACACGGCAAAGGTACCGGCAAACTCAGACGTATACTTAGTGATTTTCTGAAGAAACATCCTGAAGTAGATTCAATGCGGCTGGGAGACTGGAACGAAGGCGGGGCCGGTGTAACGGTGGTGAAACTTAAGGATTAGCAGAGTATGATTCCACAGGAAACGATAGAGCAGATTCGACAGGCGACTGATATTGTCGATCTGATAAGCGGCTTTATCCGTCTCAGAAAACGAGGCCGCAACTATCTCGCCCTCTGCCCTTTTCATACCGAACGGACAGCATCTTTTTCTGTTTCGCCGGACAAACAAATTTTTCACTGCTTTGGCTGCGGCAAAGGAGGCAATGTCTTTTCATTTCTGATGGAGCATGAAAGGATGTCATTTGTGGAAGCTGTCAAAGAACTGGCACAAAGAGCGAATATCATAATAAGAGAAGAAAAAGGGAGCGATTTCAAACGTGATTTAATAGAGCGCATCAGCTATGCCAATCAGGTGGCAGTTGAATATTTTCAGAAAACCTTAAAGCTGGATAAATTTAAAATTGTATTAGAAGATTATTTGAAAGGCAAAAGAAATATAACTTCTGAATCTATCGAAACTTTCAGGTTAGGTCTGGCCGGAGATGAATGGGAAGGTCTGCTCAGGCATGCTAAAAGAAAAGATATTTCAGAAGATGAAATGGTCAGAGCCGGACTGGCCATATACAACGAAGAAAAGAAATCCCGTTACGACCGCTTTCGCCAGCGGCTGATGATTCCCATTTACAATCTTAGCGGCAAACCGATCGCATTTGGCGGCCGGACACTCAAAAAAGATGAACCAGCCAAATATATTAATTCTCCAGAGACTCCGCTCTATCGAAAAGGGTACATTTTATATGGCTTAAGCGAATCAAAAGATCAGATCCGCAAGAGCAATTTTGCTTATGTGGTAGAGGGCTACTTTGACTTGATTTCACTCTGGCAGGCTGGAATAAAAAACGTGGTGGCTTCGTCGGGGACGGCCTTCACTCTTCAGCAGGCACGTCTTTTGGGACGTTTTGCGGAAGAAGTTTACTTATTTTTTGACTCCGACTCGGCCGGGGAAAAAGCAGCTCTTAAATCAGTTGACGTTCTCTACGATGCCGGGCTGGAGGTTAAGATTATATCTTATCCCAAAGGCGAAGACCCTGACTCACTGGCCAGTAAATATGGGTCTGATAAAATTGAAGAGCTGAGAAAAGAAGCGCTGGGCTTTATTCCCTTCAGGCTGAAAAACATTTACGTTACCAAGTCGGGCATAATAGACCGGGAGAAACTAGTAAAAGAATTTCAACTGATAGGTAATAAGATAGGCGACACCACCAGACGAACGCTCTTTTTTGATGAAGCTGCAGACGAAATGGGTCTAAATCAGGCAATATTTCAAACACAAATTCAACCTCCAAGAACAGGCACAGACGCAGCAGGGAATTCCCAGACTCAACAGAAGTTTAACCCGGTAGAATCCGGTCTTCTTTCACTATTGTTTCATTCTCCGGGTTCAATTGATGAAGTTTTTGAGAAGATATCGTCGGACGATTTTGACTCAAAGGCTCTGGGGCGGCTCTACTCGGCTATGATTGACCAGTACCGGGTTGCAGGTAATATTGAGGCTCGCGCCCTGATTGATGCAGCCGGAGACGAAAAACTAAAACAACTTATTGCCAGAATTGCCGCTTTGGAATGGCCTGCTGACCAAATTGAGAGCGAAACCGCCGCCCATGCCCGATTAATCATTGAAAATAAGAAAGTAGCCGTCAGAAACCGCCTGCAGCTGCAATTATCCCAGGCCGAAGCCAAGGGAGATAGAGAAAAAGCCGATACTATATTAGATGAATTAAAAGGCTACGGAATAGATTACAAATAATGCTAAAAAAACTGATTGTCGAAAATATCGCCTTGGTTCCTTATACCGAAATCATCTTTGGTAACGGCCTCTCGGTACTTACCGGAGAAACCGGTGCGGGGAAATCTATTATTGTAGCTGCCCTGTCTTTGGCTTTGGGCGAACGGGCGGATAAAGATAATATCCGTCATAACGAAGATTATGCCAGTGTAACTGCAGTTTTTGATGTCTCCAATATGCCGACCTCATACAAACGGCAGCACGAAATATTGATAGAAGATAACAAAATAACTATTGAGCGGATAATCTCCCGTGATTCGTCATCCAAAATTCTGATTAACGGCAAAAGCTCGACACTTCATCATCTCGAGCAGGTTACCGCCCCTCTGGCAGAAATAATGGGACAGCATTCTAATCAGATGCTGATGAATGAAGAAAACCATCTGGATTTCTTAGATGATTTTGGCGGCATCACTCCTCTTCGGGAAACTATTTCAGAGATTTTCTATGACTGGAAAAGGGTCACTGAAGAGCTTAGAAGAACTCTGGTCAAACATGAAGAACTAGCGCACGAAAGAGACCTTTTGCTGTTTCAAAAAAGTGAAATTGAAAAAGCCAGCATTTCCGTTGGTGAAGAAGAGAATCTTAACGAAGAAAGACGAATTCTAGATTCTGCCCGCTCGCTTTTGCGATCATCCGCCCTGATAAAAACACTCCTGGATGAGCAGGAAAATTCTGCTTTAGAGCAGCTTGGCGTTGTTCAAAAAGAGCTGCAGAGGATGTCTGATGTTGATTCGAAACTTGTCAAAAATGTCGAGCAGCTTAAAGACTCGGTAATTCAGCTGCAGGATCTATCCCAGTCTATTGAACAGTACGGCTCGGCAATTGCCGATGATCCAGTCCGGCTGGAAAATATAAATCTAAGGCTGGATGAAATTTATCGGCTTAAGAAAAAATATGGCGGTTCGGAAAAAGCAATTGTAGGGACTCTTGAAGTAATCAACAGCAAACTTAGCGACAGACCGGATATCAACGTTCTGACCAGTAAACTTGAGGCAGAGAGCAATAGACTTCAAAGGGAGTACCGGGAACAGGCCTTAAAACTTTCTGATACGCGCAAGAAAACAGCCGCCTATCTGGAAAAATTGGTAGTCAAAGAACTTACTGAGCTGGCAATTAAAAAGCCAAAATTTGAATTTGAGTTTGTCTATACTGATGATCCCGAAGGTGTTGTGGTGGATGACAAAGCGGTGAAAGCATATCCTGAGGGACTGGAGAAAGGCCGGATAATGTTTTCAGCAAACGAAGGTGAGCCGCTAAAGCCGCTGGTAAAATGTGCTTCGGGAGGGGAAATATCCAGAATTCTATTAGCTCTCAAATCCGCAGCCAAAAATTCGAACAAGACCAGTCACGCCTTGATGGTTTTTGACGAAGTTGATGCCGGAATAGGCGGACAGACTGCGGCAGAAGTCGGCAGCAAACTCAAGAAACTTTCACAGCAGGCACAAGTGCTGGTTATCACGCATCTGCACCAGATAGCCAGACTGGCCAACCATCATTATCTGGCTGAAAAGACTTCTACATTCGGAAGATCAACCATCGCCGTCAATAAACTGGAAAAGCCCGCCATTGCCGCAGAACTTGAGCGTATGGTCGCTTTACCGCAAACGTCAAAGTCACTATAATTTCAATTCACCAACAGCCTTCTCAACCTCTTCCACAATCGAACCATTGCGCACGATTTCGACCATTTTATCTATGTCCGGATAGAGCGGCCGGTCATCAATAAGCCGGTCGACCTCTTTTCTAATGACCGGATAGGCGCTTTCTGTACCTTTGCCTCCTTTTTGAGGACGGCGGAAATCGAGCGCTTGTGCGGCGCACATCAGTTGAATGGCGACTACTATTTCTGTGTTGCGGACTATTTCTGTAAGTTTTTTGGCTGTTATCGAACCCATGCAGACATGGTCTTCCTGGTCGGCAGAGACAGAGATAGAGTCAACCACGGCCGGATGAGAGAGGATTTTGTTTTCCGAGACGAGTGCCGCTGCTGAGTATTGCGTGACCATCAGACCGGAATTTAGCCCTTTGCCTTCTACCAAAAAATCGGGCAGCCCCGATAAAGTCGGGTTGAGCAGCCGGTTGGTATGGCGTTCTGAAAGCGAAGCAATTTCTGAAATTCCGATAGCCAGAAAATCCTGAGCCATAGCAGCCGCCTGGCCGTGGAAATTTCCGGCAGCGACGTAGTCACCATCGTCAGTGAAAAACAGAGGATTGTCACTGACGCCGTTGACTTCACGCAGATGAACATCAGCTGCATATTTAATAGCGTCGAGCGACGGACCAAATATCTGCGGCGCGCAGCGGAGCGAGTAGGCATCCTGTACTTTGCCTCTGTTGGCCGGAATCGTTTCGGAACCAGCAACCAAGGTTCGCAGGTTTTCGGCTGTTACTATTTGACCGCGATGTTTTCGTATTTCGTGAGCGCGTTTATCCAGCCCCGCTATATTGGAACCGACAGTGTCAAGAGTCATGCCTATGGCTATCAGCGCATTCTTGGCCAGATTGATGGAGTCAAAAACAGCCAGGGCGCCTACTCCGCTGAAAGCATCGGTACCGTTTATCAGGCCAAGTCCTTCTTTAAGCGATAACCTGACCGGCCTTATGCCTGCCGCTTTCATAGCTTCGGCTCCGCTCATACGCTGGCCTTGATAGTCGGCGCGGCCCTCCCCCATGACAACTTCGGCCATCATCGCCAGAGGTGATAAGTCTCCCGATGTTCCCAGCGAGCCTTTTTCATAGATTACCGGATGCACCTGCTTGTTCAGCATTTCTACCAGAGTATTAACAAGTTCGATTCGAACTGCCGAATAACCGCTTGAAAGAGTGTTTACGCGAAGCAGCATGGCGACACGTACCTGCGGCTCTATGATCGGGTCACCGACAGCAGCAGCGTGGGAGTAGACGATTCGCTTCTGAAGCTCTTCCCCCTGCTCCGGAGATATATTGATTCTGGCGAACTCCCCGATACCGGTAGTTACGCCGTAGATTGGCGTATCAGACTTTATCAGATTCTCCAGCACACCCCGGTTAGCCTTGACTGCTGCCACCGCTGAGTCGGATAATTTCACTATGGCTTTATGGCGACAGACAGCGTCAATCTGCTCAAATGTGAGCGAATCTCCGTTTATGATAACTTCATTTATGTTCATCTTAAAAAACTCCCTTTTTGATAATTGAAAAAATTAAAAATCGGACAGGAAAATATTTAGCAGGCAGCTATTCGTCCTGCATGCCGGAGCCGGAATCCGGAGTGTAGCGGGTCATGACAGTTGTGGCTGTTTTGATGACCGGAGTCAGGATAAGAAAATATTTGGCTGATTTCATTTAAAGCTCCACCTAAAAGAAACACAGCAGATTATGTTTGTCAATCTCTTGCCGGCTGTTCATATTTAATTAATGAAATTATCTGAGCAGCAATTTGTGGCATTTGATACAGAAACGACCGGCCTCTGGGCGCCATCCAATAGATTGGTAGAGATTGGGGCGGTTAAATTTTGCCTCGGCGGAGGTAACAGATCAACATTTCAAGCGCTGATCAATCCTGAGCGGCCAATGCCGGCTGAGGTTATCGCCGTGCACGGCATTAGTGATGAAATGGTGGCAAACGCGCGAAAAGCTGGCGAAGTAATGCCTGATTTTCTGGAGTTCTGCGGCAAAGACTCTGTTCTGTTAGCTCATAATGCTCTGTTTGATATTTCATTTCTGGCTTGCGAACTTGATAGAAATGAGCAAAAACGCCCCGAAAACTTAGTGCTCGACACTGTCACGATTTCAAGGAAAGTCTTCCCCGAAGTACAATCATATTCCTTATTGTCTCTGGCGCAGCATTTTGGGCTGTCACAAGAGCAGCAACACCGGGCGCTTGATGACGCCATCTTGGTGCAGAAAATATTTGAGCTGGCCGTAAAAAAACTTAATAATATTTCTACTATTTCTGAAGTGACCAGGAAATTCAAACCGATACGGATAGCTGACTGGCAGCAGGAGAAAGTCAGTCTGCCTGCGAAGTTTTCCGGGATAACTAAGGCTCTGGAAAACAATTTAAGAGTGGAAATATCTTATGCCGGCGCTGAGCAGGTAGTTTCAGTCAGGGTGGTCCGGCCAAAAGCGATTTATTCTCTGAAATCGAGGCTTTATATCAACGCCTATTGTGAACTGGCCGGCGACGAACGGACTTTCAGACTGGACAGGATAGAGAGCTATCGTTTGCTGGGGTAGGTTGTTCGTATATTTTATATATTGGTTGGAAAATCTCACAAAAAAAGTGGAGCCAGGGGGGTTCGAACCCCCGACCTCTTGACTGCCAGTCAAGCGCTCTCCCAACTGAGCTATGGCCCCATCTCAAAAGTAGTCAGGACCACGCCAAGGAGGCGGGTCCTGACCTACAAGATCTCGAACTTGAGGATACTTCTCTTTTCGGCCTTAGTCAATGATGAATTTAGCGTCCAATCTATAAACAAGGTCCCGGCGGGGGGCCACCTCTAAATATGAAATCAACCAAGAAAGTCAAATCAAGAATGTTCGGCAGTTTCGATGGCTCTTCTTCTGGGTTATCTCCGTTGGCATCACTTTCATTCGGGCAAGGACCAGGATCGCCACTGCCGCGGAAGATGAAATCGACCAGAAAGGTCAAGTCCAATATATTAGCGTTGGTACTGTCACCATTTGCATCACCCCTGTTGCCGACACAGCAACAGGCATCACCGGCGCCAGTGCTGTCCGTGTTTGCTTGATCGGGATTGAATACCAGCGGACAATTATCCAAGCTATCTAAAACTGTATCATTATCGTCGTCATCATCACAGACATTACCTAAAGTGTCCCCGTCTGTGTCTAACTGATCGGGATTGAAAACAAGCGGGCAATTATCCAAGCTATCTAAAACTGTATCATTATCGTCGTCATCATCACAGACATCACCTATACCGTCGCCATCTGTGTCTAACTGGTCGGCATTGGCTGAGTCAGGGCAGTTGTCTACTTCACAAATATTCCTGGGGAATCCGGGGTTCCCAAACCCGTCGCCGTCGGTGTCAGTGCAGTCATCGCACAAGTCGCCAAATCCATCGACATCTTCATCGTTTTGATCCGTGTTGAAAGTGTAGGGGCAGTTGTCAAGCGTGTCTGGGATGCCGTCATCATCAATGTCGCCGCTTAGAATCCAGGCAATAGCTGAGTCAACGACATCGTCTTGCCCCGCTGCAACTCCGTCAGGAGTTAACCAGACCTCTTCATAACGCACCCAGGGGAACCTGGGACCGGGGAATTGAGCTCGTGCCAGGTAATTACCCGAATCGTCCGTGAAATAAGCGTTGCCAAGTGTAATCCAGTGAGTCCAACCTGCGAAAAGAAAAGGTCGATTCGGACCTGAAGTAAAAGCTCCGGCCGTTGGTCTTCCGAAGACTTTTGCCAGCCGGTGCAGCGATATCACCATAGGGAAGACATCACCACCACTTCTGGCGCCGGGACCAGTCAAAATTGCGATAGGCCTGTCCCAGTATTGACCGTTGTTGCCACTGACAATAGTGAATAAATCAAGGCCTGTATGTCTACAGAGGCGGAAATGATTTCCACATCGGCGGTCATAACGGAGGACAGCCATGTTAGTATCGAGCAAGTAGTCAAATACTGGTTTTATGTTCGACTGGGCTCCAAGGAACATTCTCCAATCAATAATGAGACCGTCAACATCGTAGAAGTTTTGGAGCGAATCGAGTGCATTTAGCCAGGTAGTTATAGTTATCCCGGCATCTATGGCTCTCATGGAGTTTATATAGATGTAGCCGATATTAGTCCCCTCCTTTATTCCCCAGCTTATTCGCTCATTGGCAAGATAGTCGGGTATAGTGACGCCGGGGATATCCATCTGCTCTGTGCCATACAGCGTCATATTCTGCCCGACCAGGGCGTCAGTAGCCAGGTGCAGGGTATCGCCGGTACTATACTTGACCACGTCTATAGTGTCGAAGAGATCCCAGTTTCTACCGGCGCTGACGAGAAATGTGTAATCAAATGATACGTCTGAACTGCCCCACCAATTTCCAGACAAGGTGGCAAAAGGTAATTCCGCCGCCAGCAACTGTGGATAGATATCTTTCCAGGCCACGCCGTCATAGCCAAGCACAATATCTCCCGGTACCAGACCCAGAGGGTGATTGACAACCGCTTTATACACCAATAACGAACTATCCAGAGTTACGGTCAGGCCCGCCCCAAAGTGATTGTTTTCAAGCAATGTACCCACTTTCATCAGCGGCACACCCGGCAAAAGTTGGGTTTCCGAAACGCCGGAGTCATTAGTCAAGCTATGCATTTCTCTCAAAGCCAGGGAGGCGTGACTCATGATGGCCGCCAAACGCCCCGCACTAACTGTGTCAAGAATCTCCTGATTATAACGATCGAAGACATCCTGCCAGATATTGGTATCAAGCCCATGGAAGGCAGCAAAAATGTTGTCCATATTGTCCCAAAACGTTTCCCAGATTAGCTTATGGTCAGACCATGACAGTCCCGGTCCCCAGGTTGAGTCTATGGCCGCAGCCCAGTCTATAGTAGAGAACTTCCCAACGGCCTTCTCTACCCTGTATGGAGGCGGATGTTTGGGCAAAAGTTGATAAGACCAGGGCATTGATTCATCGAGCGTTTCCTGAGTTGGCTGGGAATTTTCGGCATTCGATATACCAGTCAGGATTATGGTAGATAAAACCAAACTTATGAAATATTTCATGATTCCATCCTCTGTCGGAGCAAAGGGTTACAAAGAAAATCGAGATGATTCCCTTAATTATATAACAACTAAATTTAGACTAAATTGGCTAATTTGTCAAGCTATAATTGGCAGACCCACGTCAAGGAGGCGGGTTTTGTCCTTAGGATGTTCACCCTTCAGCAAGCTCAGAATGACGATTATAGAAGATGGATTCCCGACTACTCCCCTTATAGGGACTAAAGCGGGAATGACACATTCAAAAGGCGTCATACTGAGCGGAGTCGAAGTATGACTTGATAAGAGATGGATTCCCGACTGCTCGGGAATGACAAAAAGTGCAAGTATGAGGAGAGAAACGGAAATGACAATCTAGTTACTCTCTAACCCTTCGACTCCCTCTAACACTCGGGACCTTGTCCGCTCAGGGTGACTATATTAGCAATTTCCGGCAGAACCACTAAAGGGTTCTGCCCTACCTATTCTGCCCAATTGGACGCAGGGTTATGATTCCATATTAGACCGACTATTGCCTCGTGCTATACAAAACGGCAGGGCTACCAGTGCCATAGCAACCGACAGCAGCACCACGTCACGGAAACTCAGCACGAATATCTCGTTGGCAGTTCCGATATCAGCGTGCATCTCCTGAAAGAAAGCAAACATCGCCGTGGAAATAGCAACACCCATAGCCAGGCCGATATTGCGCGAGGTGGCAACAATCCCCGAAGTAATAGCGCGCTGACCTGAATGGACCGAGCCCATCAAGGCTGACGAGTTGGGAGTAGAAAAAAGTCCGATGCCGGCGCCGATTACCCCCAAGGCCAGAGCGATATGAAAAAGCGGGCTGGCCTCTTCTACCCTGCCAAATAAAATCAAACCGCCAATCAGAACCATAACACCGCTGGTTGTCAGAAAACGGGGACCAATCTTATCGGACAGCTTGCCGGAAAGCGGTGCGAAAATAAACATCAGCACCGGAATAATCATCAGGAAAAAAGCGACCTCGTCAGGTTTTAGTCCTTTGACACTCTCCAAAAAGAAGGGCACTAATATCAGCAGCCCTGATATAGAGGCAAAGACCGAAAGCATGGCGACGATTGAAAAAGTGAACTGACGGTTTTTGAAAATATCAAAGCCTATCAGCGCTGTCTTTTCGTTCGATTCAAGTTTAATGAAAGCGACAAGGGCAAAAAGAGAAACAAGAGCGAGTCCCCAGATTCTAAAATCGGTTATCGGGTAATCTTTAATCATCCGCAGTGCGAACGTGGCGGTGACAAGAGTCAGCGATACCGCAAGCGGTCCTGCCCAGCGCATTCGCTTTGATTCTTTCTTGACTGGCATCTTTTTGAAATAAATAAGAGCCATCGTTAGACCGACCAAACCTATCGGGATATTTATAAAAAATATCGATTGCCATGAAAACCAGGACAAAAGCAAGCCTCCGGCAGGTGGACCGATTATGAATCCGGCCGAGACCGTCATTACAATCATACCTATAGCCTTGCCGCGCTCGTTTTCGGGGAAAATTTCGGTAACCATGCCCAGTCCTACGGCAGCAAACATGGCCGTACCGGTCGCTTGTAGAATGCGACTCAAGATTAGAGTGTAAATGGAAGTGCTCAAGCCGCACATCAAAGAGCCTAAGATAAAAAATATATATCCAAACTTGTACGCAAAGGCATACCCTTTGCTTTCTGTTAAACTGCCGAACAGCATGATGAGAGCAACAAGTGTGAGCGAGTAACTAAGCGCGACCCAGGCCACCAAATCAACGCTGGCACCCAGCTCTTTGGCTATTGTAGGCAAGGCTACGTTGACCACCGAGCCGTCGAATGTGGCCATGAATGTCCCCACCGCCCCGATAGAGAATAATTTATACTTGTGAGGTCGTATGACGGAATCGTTCACTTGTTTTTCTACAGCTAAGTTGTTGTCTGATGAAGAATTGGCTCATTTAAGAGAGAACCATAGGTTATCAGATGAGGACAGTCAACTTTTTTATTTTCTCCAGATTTCGTTAAACAATACGACATTTGGTACGTCATATAAGTGCGACAACCAGACAGGAGCCGGGAAATGAGTGATCAGATTCCCGAACTGGTCAAAGGCTTTGTCAGCGGTGACGAAGCAGATTTTGCGGAGCTAATTCGTATATTTAGACGAAAAATCTACTCGGTAGCCTATAAATTTCTGGGAAATCATCTGGACGCCGACGAGGTTGTGCAAGAAACATTTGTCAGAATTTACCGAAAAAGAAAGGAACTTGGAAATGTAAAATATTTCTCAACTTTTCTGGTCAGAGTAGCCAGCAACTATTCAATTGACCTCTTGCGAAAACGCAAGGGTCACAGCGGACGGGACGATGACACTAACTCGCTGCCCGGAAACGTCCAGCTTGTTTTGTCAAAGAAAGTTCCCACTCCTTCAGAAGAGTATGAGAACAAAAGATTGATGACGGAGATTAAATTGGCGCTTGACCAGTTGCCGCCTCGACAAAAACTGACAGCGATACTTCACGATGTAGAAGGCTTTACAAAATCCGAAGTTGCTGATATTCTGGAGTGTCCTAAAGCCACGGTGCGCTCAAATCTCCACATCGCCCGGTCAAAGTTAAAACGGATTTTAAAAGACCGACTTTAAATAAATAAAACTTCAGGAGTAAAAATGACATGCGGGGAGGTCCAACCCTTTATCGAGGATTATGCGGATAATAGTTTGGATGAGCACACAAAAAAACAGGTCAAAGAACATATCGACATCTGCCCGGACTGCCAGGGCGATTTCGATATTTCTGTTTCGCTAAAAGTGCTCCTAAGGGCTTTTACCACAGAAGAACCCGAATGCGATTATTTCGAAAAGGCTACGTCTTTGATAATTGCCAAAACCTCGAGTGAGGCAAGTAAATCCGAAGAAGTGCATTAAAAAGTAAATTTAATTTCTTTTTTGCTTTTATATTTTCCTGCCAGCCGGGAGATTATATAATTCATAAATGAAATTCAAAAGGGGCATAATCCTTGTCATCGATGCCTGCGGAGTGGGCGAGCTGCCCGATGCCGCAGACTACGGAGATACAGGATCAGCGACGATTCCAAATGTAGCCAAAGCAGCAGGCGGACTTAATATGCCCAACTGCCAGAAGCTTGGTCTGGGCAACATTGTAGAAATCGAAGGTGTCCCCGCCGCCGAAAAGCCTGCGGGCTCTTTCGGCAAAATGGCCGAGCGAGCAGCAGGCAAAGATTCTACCAGCGGTCATTGGGAGATGGCCGGGGTGGTGATTGAAAATCCGTTGCCGACTTTTCCAGATGGCTTTCCGAAAGATTTAGTTGAGAAATTTGAAAAAGAAGCGAATGTCAAAACGATTGGCAATGTTGCAGCCAGCGGCACCGAGATTATCGAGCGTCTGGGAAAAGAGCATCTAGATTCCGGCACTATTATTTTGTACACTTCGGCTGATTCTGTTTTTCAGCTGGCAGCGCATGAAGATATTATTTCAATCGAGAGACTCTATGAGATTTGCGCCATTGCACGCCAAATGCTATCGGGAAAATATGCTGTCGGTCGGGTGATTGCCAGGCCGTTTATAGGAGAGCCGGGGAATTTTGTGCGCACAGCCGGACGCAGAGATTTTTCGCTTGAACCGCCCGACGATACGATACTGGACTTACTTCATAAATCTAACAGGAAAACCTTGTCAATTGGTAAAATTTATGATTTGTTCGTTGGACGCGGTATCAGTAGAAAAATTAAAACGGCTAATAACAACGAAGTGATGCAAAATATAATCGAGGCGATAGAAAACAATTCGGAGTATGCTTTGATATTTGCCAACTGTGTTGATTTTGATGAAAAGTGGGGACACAGAAACGATGAGAAGAATTTTGCGAATTCACTCGAGGAGTTTGATGTGCAGCTGGGAAAGCTGCTTGGTAAACTCTGTGATTATGACTTACTGATTATCACAGCCGACCATGGCTGTGACCCGACTATTAAAACTTCAACCGACCATACCCGTGAATACGTGCCGCTTCTCGTTTATGGCAAGAATGCCAGAACCGGAATTAATCTTGGCACCAGAGAGACATTTGCGGATATTGCTTGTACTTTGGCAGAGGTTTATGGGTTGGAATATGAGTTTAGGGGAGCTTCTTTTCTTGATGAATTATAATTCTAACAGCAAAGTGTCGTTTGAGTGCCTTTCGGGACATTGTTAGCGTAATTAAGAATAAGTGCAAATGGTGACCCTTCGACTCCGCTCAGGGTGACTCGGTTAAAGTTAAACAATTAAGACACCATGACTCCTAGGAGTACTTAGTACCTCATAGCAAAGTAGTTCTGAGCTAACTTCCTGCTGAGTCATCCTGAATGAGCCTTCAGCTTAGTCACTCTGAGCAATCCTACAGCAAAGTCATCCTGAGCCCGTCGAAGGAGACTTTGCTATTTAGCAAATAACCAGATATATTTTCACAGATGACTGACGCGCCAAAAAACATCAATCAATATTTCGACCACGCTTCGTTAAAACCTGATGCAGACGAACAAGCAATAACTAAACTTTGTAAAGAAGCAATCGAGCATAAATTTTTTGCCGTAGCGGTAAACCCTATCTGGGTCAGGACAGCTGCTGAAATTGTTCAGGGCACGAATGTCAAAGTTGTCTCGACCGTCGCTTTCCCGCTGGGCGCCAATCGAACAGATATTAAAACAGACGAAGCTGCCCGGGCGGTCAGCGACGGCGCTGATGAAATTGACATGGTGGCAAATATCGGCTGGATAAAATCCGGGGAGTTTACAAAAGTCGAACAAGAAATAAAAAATGTCAGAAAGTCTGTTCCGTTCAATATTTTACTGAAAGTGATAATAGAATGTTCGCTCTTGACCAAACCTGAGCAAATATCCGCAGCCCTTGCTGTCATAAACGGAGGGGCTCAGTTTGTGAAGACTTCTACGGGCTTTTCGGGAGGCGTCACATTAGAGCAGGTCAAAATTCTTTTTGAAGCTGTCAGCGGCCAGATAGAGATCAAGGCATCGGGCGGAATCAAAACAGCCCGGCAGTGCCAGGAGCTGATAGAATGCGGAGCCAGCCGCTTAGGCAGCTCATCAAGCGTGGCGATAGTCCAAGAACTGCAACAGCTTACATAGAATTTCAGAGTCTCCTTAACAATTAAAAATCAGCCGGTTGCAAAATGCGGATTATATGTTATCTTGGTTTGGTGCCCGGAGAAAAAGGGAATACAAAACCAAGACGTCCTTTTATTGGCGTTCATTTTAGATGCTGTAATGTCTATCAGAGGATTCTGCTGAACGTCAAAGGTACCGCATTTGTCGGGTGGTGTCCGAAATGTGCGGGTAAAACAGAGGTTAGAGTCTCCCCGACCGGCAGCCGGTCACGTTTTTTTAAAGCCGGTTAACAGGCAGATTATGGGTTCGTTGGCGTTATTAAAATCTAAGATTGTCGTAGTGCCGATGGGTGAAGCTGATTTTATGCTGGTCAATCGGTTAGCGGCAGATATTGGCCCTGTTTTTAACCGTTCGGTCGATATTCTAAAAGGCATAAAAATGCCTACCGAAGCGCACAACCTCATTCGTAATCAATACTACGCCACTGTCATCCTTTCAAAGCTCGAAAGAACCAAAGCCAATAGCCGCGAGAGAGTAATCGCGATATGTGAAGAAGATCTTTATGTACCGAACAGAGCTTATATTCTGGGACACTCTGATAATCTGGCCGGTACGGCGGTAGTATCGCTTTATCAGATTAGACAGGAATTTTACGGCCTTCCTGAAGATGAGGGCAAAGTCTACCCCCGCTTGTTTAAGGAGGCGGTTTTGCAGATGGCTCACATTTTTGAGGTCAGCGCCTGCCGCAACCCAAAATGTGTGAACTTCAAAAGCGAATTGATGCTTGACATTGACAGCAAAGGAGAGAAGTTTTGTGACATATGCCGCAGACAGCTAACCGGCATCAGTTAACAAAATTTATGGAGCTAAAATAGACAGATGTCCCTTGAGCAGATTATCGATTTCCTGAGGACCGATCCTGCTATCAGCTCCAATATCTGCCACTGGAGAACATACCGCCCCAAAGCAGCCCGCTACGCTGATTTCCCCGACAATATAAATCCAAAACTTATTGATATTCTTAAAGATAAGGGCATCAGCCAGCTTTACACTCATCAGTCTGAAGCAGTACAGGCCATAATCGACGGAGAAAACGTAGTAATTGTCACTCCGACTGCCTCGGGCAAAACTCTCTGCTATAATCTGCCGGTCTTAAATAAGATTATGGAAAACGACAGCAGCCGGGCGCTTTATCTTTTTCCAACCAAAGCCCTGGGTCAGGACCAGTTGTCGGAACTTTATAATTTCATTCAGAAACTCGAAGTTGATATCAAGACTTTTACTTACGATGGCGACACTCCCCAGGCAGCGAGGCGCGCCATTCGCTCGGCCGGTCATATTGTAATTACCAACCCTGATATGCTTCACGCCGGAATTCTGCCGCATCACACCAAATGGATAAAATTATTTGAAAATTTAGAATATGTTGTCATTGATGAGGTGCACCACTACCGCGGCGTGTTTGGTTCGCATATGGCTAATGTTATTCGGCGCCTAAAACGAATCTGCAAATTTTATGGCTCTAACCCTAAGTTTATCTGCTGTTCGGCCACAATTGCTAATCCGCAGGAACTGGCTGAAAAGATTATCGATGAGTCAGCCACACTTATTGATAATAACGGGGCACCATCCGGTGAAAGACATTTTTTGATTTATAATCCGCCGGTTGTAAATCAGCAGCTGGGGATTCGTAAATCGGTCATCAACGAAGCGGCGGCGTTGGCAGCACTTTTTCTGCGCAACAAAATCCAGACAATTGTATTTGCGCATTTCCGGCTTTATGTCGAAGTGCTTTTAACTTATTTGCAAAGAGAACTCAAAGGAAGTTTTGATAAAGGCATAAACATTGCCGGCTATCGCGGCGGCTATCTTCCGGGTGAACGACGACGAATCGAAAAAGGACTCAGAGACGGCAAAATTACCGGAGTTGTTTCAACCAATGCGCTCGAGCTGGGGGTTGATATCGGTAATCTTGATGTTTCAATCATCGTCGGTTACCCCGGTACGATTTCGTCTTTGTGGCAGCAGGCCGGACGGGCCGGACGGCGCTCCAGCACCGCCGTGACTATTATGGTGGCCTCATCGACTGCTATCAATCAATTTTTGTGCTCTGAGCCAAAATATATTTTTGAACGCTCGCCCGAATCAGGAATCGTTGACCCTGACAACTTGATAATCCGCACCAATCATCTGAAGTGCGCTGCTTTTGAACTTCCGATTGAAACAACCGAAGAATACTCAAGCGACGGAACTGTAGAAATTATGGACTACTTATCCGAGAGTGATGTCGTACGCAAATCGGCCGACCGCTACTACTGGTCTTCGGAAATTTATCCGGCACAGCAAGTTTCTTTGCGCTCAGCTTCGCCCGATAATTTTGTAATTTTGAATGAATCCAACAATCATGAAGTCATTGGTGAAGTTGATTATTTTTCGGCGCCGATATTTCTGCACCCGGAAGCGATCTATCTTCACGGCGCCCGTCAGTTTCAGGTCTTACGGTTGGACTGGGAGGGTAAGAAAGCCTATGTCAAAGAAGATAAGGTCGACTACTACACCGACAGCGAATCCAAGTCTGAGTTAAAAGTACTTGAAATTGACCAGTCCAAACGGCTGGGAGAAATTGAAATCTGTTGCGGCGATGTCTCTGTCACCAGTGTGGTAGTTCTCTTTAAGAAAATAAAATTCCAGACTCATGAAAACGTCGGTTCCGGTGAACTGAAAATGCCAGAGATGGAAATGCACAGTACCGCTTTTTGGAATGCCTTCCCTGCCGGTATTGCCAGACAGCTTGAAATCAGCGGTGCGCAGTTTGGCGGCGCACTCAGGGGACTGGCCAACGTGCTGGGCAAAATCGCGCCGCTGTGGGTAATGTGTGACACCCGTGATTTGCGCTCTATTTCGCAGGTGCGGGCGCCGTTTACTGAGAGACCTACCATTTACATTTATGAAAATATCCCCGGCGGAGTGGGGCTTTCGGAAAAGCTTTACAGCGAAGCTGAACATCTTTTTGAAGCTGCTTTCGAGCATGTCAAAAAATGCCCATGCAAAGCGGGCTGTCCGGTCTGTGTCGGTCCGCCTATGGAAGTTGGCCCGGGCGGCAAAGATGGCGCGATTTTACTGCTTGAGTTTATGCTGGAAATTGAGATGGTGTAGCTGACATTCCTACAGAGTATCTAGCCGAAATATTTTGATACGGTACTGATCAATCCCTAAGTAGTCAATCCTTGGCTGTAAAGCTTTGTCTATTCTAACTGGAAGCTTCTTTCTAATCTTGAGAGAAGATATATTTGCGTTTAGTGCTTTTAGCCTCACATAGAACGAATCTATTGTGTTATCTCTGCGTAGCCTAAATCCTTCACAAAACTCAATAATTTTCTCTATTGATTGTCCCATGCCATATCTTCCACTTATTGAATAGAATTCATTAACGCTGTCAAAGGAACGATTGAAGATGAGATCATTCTGTCTATACCAACTGCGCAGATCAGATTTTAAGATTTCAATTTTGCTCAATCTCTCTTGCTCTTGTTGAACTTGCATCAATGAGTCATTGTGAATGATTGTTTGTGATTGTAAGTCATCTTCGCTAATTCCCAAGAGTCTTTGCATTGGTTGAGTAAATAATGAAGCCAGAAATAGCACGACGGGAATACCGAAAGCATACCATAGGGGGTGCGCTTTTAAGTTGTTACGTACTATACCGTATTCTTCAACTCGTTCTATCGCTTTTCGTAAAGTATTTATGCCGTCTTGTAGCGCTACAGAAGGACTGAAGGAAGATTTTGAGCTGTCTTCCTTGCACTTAAATTCAATGAATCTAATTTCCCTACAAATATCGTCCTCGGCACCAAATAATTCTTCCAAAATCGATATTGAATTACTGAGCCAAGCAGTAAGGACATCTCTCTTACTTCCCGTTTTCAGAAAGTCTAGCCCTTTGGAAATATTTCTCTGAAGCAGTTTCTTTGCTTTTCTTTTGGAGATCCAATACATAACAAAAAACTAAAACACGCTAAACTTAAAATACTTCCGCGGGTTCTTTTCGATGTCGGCTACTAAGTTGCTCATGCGAGTAATAAGATTCGTTATTTCTACATAAAGCGCGGTGTCGTTGACCAGCATGCCCATACTGCCTTCGGCAGCATTTATTTTGTTCATGATAGTATCGAGGCGGGCGGTGGTGGCGTTTAAGTTGTCGTACAACTGCGGGTCGTTGATGATTTTTCCCAGAGTGCCCTCGCTCTTGTCTACCTTTTCACTTAAAGAGCTCAGCGAGTGGGCTGTAGTTTCTATCGAAGAAATAATTCGTTCCTGATTTTTCTGCAGGTCCGCTGTCAGCGCTGTCAGGTTTGTTAAAAGCTGTGTCATATGACGATAAAGCTCATCGTCGTTAACCATCTTTCCGATAGTACCTTCGCCCTTGTTGATTCGTTCAAGAAATTCGTTGAGGTTTGACATGGTAGCGCTGGCTTCGCTCAGAGCATCGCCGCCTTCTTCAAACATTGCGGCCATACCGCCGCTTTCTATAGTAACCAGTTCTCCCCCGGATTTAATGGGTGGGGCGCCTTTTAAGCCCGGAATAATTTCAACATACTTGTCACCCAAAAATCCTATGGTGCCCAGTTGCACTCTGGCGTCCTTATTTAAATGAGCCCAGACTGATGTCTTGGTGCGACAGACAACTTTGACCTGACGAAGCGAATCTAGATTTGCAAATTTAATTGATTTGACATTGCCGACCTCAACCCCGGACATCCAGACCGGCGAACCGGGCAAGAGTCCGCCTACATTTTTAAAGTAGCAGACGAACAAATCCTTTGAATCAAAAATAGAGGTACCGGTGCCGCTAAGCGAGGCCCACATCAGCACTGCCGCAGCAGATATTAGGAGGATACCTACTTTTAATGATCCCCAACGCACTCTGATTGAACGATTCATAAACTAACCTTTTTTCTCCTGTGAGATCCTAATAAACAGAATTCAAATCCTAATCAAACAAATTTCTTTTTGGCTACTCCGTAAAAGGACTCTCTAAATGGAGCCAGAAATTCTAACACGTCTATCTCTTTGCTTTCTCTTAGCTCCTCCAATGAACCGTCGAACGCTACCCGGCCTTCAATTACAACCACGAATCTGTTTCCGAACTGCAGGGCATCGGCAATCTGATGAGTAACCATAACAGAGCAAATATCTTTTTCGTCATGAAGTTTTTGCATCAAATTCAAGACGGTGGCCGCAGACTGAGGGTCAAGCCCGGTGGTCGGTTCATCGTAAAGCATTATTTTCGGGTCGGTCGAAAGCAGCGCCCGTCCTATGGCAACCCGTCTCTGCATACCGCCTGAGAGCTGCTCTGGCAGTCTGTCAATTATTTCTTCAGAATCCAATCCGACAAACCCCAGCATGCGCTCGACTCTTTCGGATATTTCATCGAGAGACATCCTGGTATGTTCAAAAAGATAATAGCCGACATTTTCGCCTACCGAAAGAGAATCAAACAATGCTCCGTTCTGAAATACCATACCGATATTCTTGCGAATTTCTCTCTTGTCCTTTTCACGCAGCGTGCAAATGTTCTGTCCATCAATGATTACTTCACCCTGTTGAGGACATTCCAGACCAAGCAGCAGCCTGAGTATCGTAGATTTGCCCGAACCGGATGGCCCCATAATTACCAGAGCTTCGCCGTAATTAACGTGCAGATTAATAGCGTTGAGCACCGGTTTCTCATCGTATGCAAAATGGACATTACGAAGTTCGATCATAGGTAACCTTTAATCAGTTGAAAAACTACTTTAGCCAAAAAGAAGTTTACCACCAGAATCATAATTGATGAAAGCACTACCGACTCGGTGGTCGCCCGGCCGACACCTTTGGTGCCGCCTTCGCTGGTAAATCCCTTATAGCAGGAAACCGTTGCTATAATCAATGAAAACGTCATCGGTTTCAAAATACCTATAAACATATTTCCAAAAGTCAGACGCTCACGAACTGAGGCCCAGTAGAGATTTGAAGATACATGTTCGGCCAGCGAGGCTACTGCCCAGCCGCCGATAATGGCTATTACATCCATTACAACTGTCAATGCCGGCAGCATTATTACCAGGGCTATTAACCGCGGCACCACTACTTTTTGCATCGGGTCAATGCCGAAAGCAACCATGGCATCGAGCTGATCCGAAGCTTTCATCGAGCCAATCTCGGCAGTTATTCCGGCCGATACCCGGGCCGCCACCATCAGACCGGTCAAAACAGGACCAAGTTCACGGACTATTGAAACTGACATTATTCGCCCGAGATAATTCTTGGCGCCAAACTCCGAGAGCTCCTGAGCAAAGGCCAAAGAAAAACCCATTCCGGCAAAGATTCCGGTCAAAATGACTAAAAATAGTGACTTGAACCCTATCAAATACAATTGTTCTTTGGTTTCCGTCGCATAAAATGGCAGGCTAAAAAGTGCCCTGATCATTCTGAAAAAGAAGAAAAACTGATTTTGACTGTGATAAGCCAGATGCTTCAACCACAAGGTTGCTATGCCTGGAATCGCTCTATCCTTTCTATTCGATGGGCTAAGTACAAAATATCAAATTGCCCCAATTTTAGGCCTATTATACATTTCGGTCAAGGTTTCAATTGATTCATATAGTGCCAATTTGAAATTTTGATTATTAAGTCAAATTCCTTATACTTAATCAGTTAATATAATCAAAACTTGTGATGAAAAACGGAAGCAAACAAAAGAAACCTCATTGTATAGCGCTCTTTTCGGGCGGGCTGGACTCGGCGCTGGCAATCCTGCTGATGCTCAAACAGGATATTGAGGTCACCGCTCTGACTTTTATGACCCATTTTGGATGTGATCTGGGCGATAGGTCTTCTTGCGGCGGTAATCCTTATCCGGCGGCCGAGAAGTTTGGCTTTAACGTCAAGCTGATGCATTTGGGGCAGAAGTTTGTGGATATTGTAGAAAATCCCCAATATGGCCGCGGCAAAAATATGAATGTCTGTGTCGATTGCCGTATTCTTATGCTGACTGAGGCCAAAGAGTTTTTGGAACTGACCAACGCTGATTTTATCATCACCGGTGAAGTTATGGGACAGCGGCCGATGTCGCAGGTCAAAAACAAACTTAACCTGACTATAAAAAAAGCCGGCCTCAAAGGAAAACTGCTCAGGCCGCTTTCGGCAAAACTTCTGCCGCCTACCGAAGCCGAACTTAGCGGCCTGGTTGACCGGGAGCAGCTCGAAGGGATTTCCGGCCGCGGGCGACACCGCCAGCTGGAAATGGCCAAAGAGTTTGGGCTGGATAATTACCCCTCACCGGCATCGGGCTGCTTACTAACCGACCGCGGTTATTCCAACCGCCTGCGGGATTTACTGGAGCATACCGGCAAGCTGACTTTTGATGATTTGAATCTGCTCAGGCTGGGGCGGCATTTCCGACTTGATGACCAGACCAAACTGATAATCGGGCGCAATGAAAACGAGAACAAACTTCTCGATTTTCACCGGCGCGACCATCATTATCGTATAGAAGCCTTAGACTGCGGCTCACCGGTCACTCTTCTAATTGGCAACGCCAGCGAAGAAAATCTGAACAAAGCCACCTCGCTGACAGTCCGCTATAGTTCGGCGCGTGATAACGCTTTGGTGACAGTTTCTGTCACCGGCCCGGACGTTGACAGGACTATAGCCTTTTCGCCGGGTGCGCATGAGCTGAGCGAATCGCTGCAGCCGGTACGGTGAAAGTGGTTCATCACTCATAGTTATATGCGCCATTTCGAATGGTATGATTCTTCTTCACTTAGAGATTAAAGATCGTCTGATCACTTCAGTGAGCCACACCTGCCGTCCAAATTCATTAGCAAACCAAAGGTCATTAGCTGTTGAGAATGTTCGTCTTTGAGGGCTTGCCCCAAAAAGACTAACTTCTATCGAATCCATTTTCCAAGCGTCGTCGCCAGCGGTAGTGTTGTTACCTTGTTTCTTGACGTAGACATAATCAATTTCGTCAAGCTCCATTCGAAACCAGGCTGGATCATTTATGTTGCCAGTTTCTGACCTATATGGTTTTCTTGCACCGCTCAAAAGACTCCCGTCCCAAACGGTGCCAAACCAATACTTTACATCAGAACCCTCTTCAAAATCATCAAAACCCCTTACATCTAATGGAAATTCTCTCCCGCCGCCTTTTCCTACAACCCCTATGTATATGTGATCATCAGTTCCTGCATTCGACTGGTTTTTGGTTCTAAGCCTGACGACAATTCCTCTAATGTGTGACATAACTTTCCTCCTACTGAAAACTCCTGCCAGAATGCGGACTTTCAGTATTAAAATATTTAAGTAAAATATATGAGCCCTAAATAAATCTATGGAAAGAAACTGACAGGATATGTCAGTTTATATTGACTATTCGGACGTAGCTCCCTGTGGGGTTTCTTCTCCACATGCGCTCCTCACAATGACCGGACTGTCGAAACCGCACCAAGGAGGCGGGTTTCGACCTACTCGGACTGATTCAAGACTCCCCATGATCGTCATGCTGAGCGGACACAGTCCCGTGTACTCGAGGGAATTGAAGCATAGTTTTCACACCCTGATTGTACTGCTATAGGGGCAGACGGGGACGTCTGCCGCCCACAGTAATTTCGACCTACTCAAAAGCTTTAAAATAGTGAAAGGTCCCGATTAAAAATCAGGACCTTTCTTTCTCCTCACCATGCCGGGACTAATCCCAGCAATTTCACCGCCATAAAATTGCTGTAATCTCCGAGCTTTAAGTCGGCAAACAGCAACCCGCTCACGCGAGCTTGTAAAAACATCTTTACAAACGCCAACTCTCGGTTCGGCCTCCCGGCTTCCTCGCAAAGTCGTTTAGTATCAAATTTTATGCCAAGACTGCTCTGAAAAAAGTGTTGTTGATAGACAACGAGTTAAGACGCATTGCGACAGGATTGCTGGCGTTAAAAGCGCAGAGTTTGATGGCTTGCGGCGCATTTGCTGCCTGTTTGTCATCCTTCGACTCCGCTCAGGATGACAGGATGAACCACTCAGGATGACAGGATGAGCCGCTCAGGATAACAGGATGAACCGCTCAGGATCACGACTATTTAAGTTCTGCAGGGTCTTGATTCCCCGCTTTGCGGGGGATTGTGACCCTGCGGTTCAGGTGCCCATGTGCAGGGTCACATCCCGACAAAAGTCTAGACAAGATCCTGCACAATCAGTTAGCACATAGCCTGGTTGACAATTATGGGGCTGCTCCGTTTATTCATCTAAACAGTTTCAAAGCATCAAAATCAAAAAGGAAGCTGCAATGCCAAAATTTGTAATCGAACGGAATATGCCTGGTGTCGGAAATCTGTCCGCCGGAGAGTTAAAAGGCGCGGCCCTGAAGTCCTGTAGTGTACTTAAGGAGCTTGGCAGTGACATTCAGTGGCTGCATAGCTATGTGACCGGCGACAAAATCTACTGCGTCTATATTGCTCCGAGTGAAGTGCTGATAAAAGAGCACGCCGAGAAAGCAGGATTCCCGGCAGATAGCGTTTCTGAGATCAAGACGATTATTGACCCGACTACTTCTGAGTGAATGTTTTAGTCACACCCTTCGACTCCCTCGACTGCGCTTAGGGACTTAGTCCGCTCAGGATGACGACTCTGATTGTCATTGCGAGGAGTCCCGATTTTAATCGGGATGACGCGGCAATCTAAAGACGAGATTGCTTCGTCCCGGAAGATTCGTGACTTGCAATGACGGCTTCCCGTGTCTGCTTTAGAACATAATCAAGATAAAGATAATTGAAGTAGGCCTAAATGACATTGTCGAAACCACACCCAGGTGGCGGGTTTCGACCTACTCAATATGCTGAATTCGACTGAACCAGACAAAATAAAGCCCCTGCGTGACCCATCAAGCAAGGGCTTTTTAACGGTATTTACCAACACTAAAGGACTATACCTGTTCCTTCAGTTAACAAGCTAATTTTTAACCAATCAAGAAAGCTTCTCTTATTTCAAGACCATCATCTTATTCGTCTTTACGAACTTATCATTGTCCGCAATCAGACGATAAAAATAGACACCACTTGAATAACTACTGGCTTCCCAGGTGACCGTGTGGTTACCTGCATCCATGTTCTCATCGACCAGTGTTTCCACTTCCTGTCCCAGGACATTGTAGATAATAAGTGAAACACGACCCGCTGTCGGCAACGCGAAAGAAATTTCGGTTGTCGGGTTAAACGGGTTTGGATAGTTCTGGTCAAGCGCAAAAACTGTCGGAAGAAGACTTTCAATAGGATCGCTGCCTACTACGACATCGGCAAAGGCCGGGTACTCAGCACGAATACCGGCAATACTACCGTCAACATTGTAGTCATGATACACAAACATCAGTTTGTGATATGGATCAGTCATCTCTATTGCCTCGATGGTTACTTCGGTTACCGAAGGATCATCAATCTCGAACACAAGATTTGCCACAACACCGCTGCCTGCTTCCAGGTCGGCTTTTGCCCTATAAGACATCTGAGGCATAGCACCGATAATAACGGTATTGTTTTCATTGTCTATGTTCGTGATTTTGAAGTCAAAATATTCGATACGCGTATCGGTAAAATCGACTTCCTTAAGAGTCACACCTTCCGAAAATTTGAGCGGGATATCCAGCGCCACCAAGTTGTCCAGATTGGAAATTTCCAACGGTACAACAATAATGGTTGCACTTTTTGCTATGGCCTTGCCTACACCAAACTGGTGGTATTCAGCCGCAAAAAGAGTGGACGGCACCGCTAGCAAAGCCATGACTACTGTTACAACAAGTAAGCGTTTAATCAAGATTCACCTCCTAAATGAGTCCGGTTAAAAATTCGTTCGCTGTCAAATACTTACTCCTTAGCATTTACAGCTACTTCTTATTTTGTCCGTAAAAGCGATTATTTTTTTCATTAAGCCCTCACTAACTTTTGAGTGAGCGGTACTATGGGCAATCGGATAAAGCCTAAATTCCCACTCTAATTATGCATTTTTATTCAGCCTTGTCAACCCTTTTTACAAATTTATGTTTCTGCCCGAAGTTCAGTTGTTTGTCTAAACCGAACAAAGTCTGACAGTTACGCCCCTCTTTAGGGGTTTAGCCGTATCTGTCTGATATTACTGTATTTACGTTAACTTTGCTGCTTATTATACAAACAAAAAGCCTGCCTGAATTCATAATGTCAGTACTAATTAGCGCAGCAACTGCGGACAAGCAGCACTATCATCACAAATTTCTATTTACTTGACTGAAACCGGCTTTGGACTAAGTTTACACAACTTCAGATTTTTCCAACCCGACCAGGAGGTATTGTGGCAGATAACGGACCTAATAAGCAGACTTTTATACCAGCAGTTCCGGCCAATACTACTATGGCCGAAGTTACCTGGAGAGCTATAATTCTCGGTGCGATAATCTCAGTAGTTTTTGGAATTGCCAACGCCTATATGGGGCTGAAATTTGGAATGACAGTATCATCTTCAATTCCGGCAGCTGTAATCTCAATGGCGGTTCTCAGGTTGATGATGAAAAAAGCTACCATCCTGGAAAACAATATCGTCCAGACTGTGGGTTCTGCCGGGGAATCATTAGCGGCCGGAATCATTTTTACAGTACCGGCATTTTTCATCTGGTCGGCCAATCAGGAATTGGCAGATGCCGGATATTTTCACGAAATATCCAAGACTCAAATTTTCTGGCTGTCAATGCTGGGCGGTTCGCTGGGTATCCTGCTAATGATACCACTTCGTAAATATCTTGTTGAAAAAGAACACGGCAATCTACGCTTTCCCGAAGGCACCGCCTGCGCCGAGATAATAGTCGCCGGTGACAAAGGCGGTAATAAGGCCAAGCTGGTCTTTACCGGCATCGGGCTGGGCGCTCTTTACAAAATTGGTTATAACTTGCTCAAAGGCTGGTCGGAATCTGTCAACTATGACTTTCAGAAATTTCTCAAAGGCGGCACAGTCGGCATAGATGCAACACCTGCTCTTTTGGGTGTCGGCTATATTATCGGTCCGAGAATTGCCGCACTAATGTTGAGTGGCGCGGTGCTTGGTTACCTGGGTATCGCACCGCTTCTGGCTTATATTGGTGAACAGATTCCAGGCATTATTATTGCACCCGGAAAAATGCCTTTAAGTGATATGGACCCCGGAGAACTGAGAAACTCCTATATCAAGTATCTTGGTGTGGGAGCAGTTTCATTGGGGGGCTTTGTCTCACTTCTAAAATCTTCACCTGTCATCATTACATCTCTTAAAACAGGTTTTAGTCAATTGATGGGCAAGAAAGTTCAAACTGAAGATACTCCCCGGACCGACCGCGACCTGCCTATGAAGTGGGTACTCCTGGGAATAGTTCTGGTGATAATAGGAATCTGGATGTTGCCGGGTACAAATCTCAATTTACTGGGCACTCTGCTGGCCGTAATTTTCGGGTTTTTCTTTGTAGTAGTTGCTGCCAGAATTGTGGGAATTGTCGGTTCATCTTCGTCACCTGTTTCTGGAATGACCATTGCAACACTGCTGGTGACTTGCCTGATTCTACTCTATTTTGGAGTCGATGGTACGGCCGGAATGGTCACCGCTATGTCAGTCGGCACGGTTGTCTGTATTGCAGTTTGTATGTCCGGTGACATAGCCCAGGATTTGAAAACAGGCTATCTTCTTGGGGCGACGCCAAGAAAACAGCAATTAACAGAATTTATAGGACTGCTCTTCCCGGCCATGGCTATGGGCTTTACACTTTATTTCTTAAACGATGCTTTTGGATTTGTAGAAGGCGCTACTGCCCGCAAACCGCTGCTTGCTCCGCAGGCAAATATTATGGCGACAATTGTTCAGGGAGTAATGAATGCTAACCTTCCCTGGACACCTATTTTGGTTGGCGGTATGATTGCAGTCGGAGTTGAGCTATTGGGAGTTTCTTCGCTGCCTTTTGCTATAGGTTTGTATCTGCCGCTGTCACTCTCAACACCAATAATGGCTGGCGCCCTGATTGCTTTCATAGTCAGGAAAGTTTCATCTGATCAAGAGTATAATCAAAGGAATTTGCAAGGTGTCTTGTTTGCATCGGGGATGGTGGCTGGTGATGCGCTGATCGGAGTACTGGTTGCGTTTATGATTGGAAGCTGGGCAGGATACGCGGGATACTATGACAGTTACGAAGGTATGATGAATAGTGTTACCGGTCCCTTTGGTCCCTGGCTGGCGCTGATTCTATTCGGCGGGCTGGCCATCTTCATGTACAGGATGGCTACGAAAGGATTTGGCAGAAACGAATAAGTAAAGCACTGATAAAATTGAAAGATTTCTTAGCAAAAAACAGATGGCCGCTGATTATTGCATTGGCGGCCATTGTCGTGCGCGTCTTCTATTTGGTTGAGCTGAGCAATCAGCCCGGTTTCAGCGTGCCGATGGTTGACGAAAAGTGGCACTGGCTCTGGGCGCAGGAGATTCTTGAAAAATCTTTCTGGGGCGAGGGCTCATATTTTCGCGGTCCTCTGTATCCCTACTTACTCGCTTTTTTTTATTTCGTAACCGATGCTTCGATATTCTGGGCAAAGTTTCTGCAAATTCTCATTTGCGGATTAACTGCAATTTTCATCTTCAAAATCGGCCGGAGACTTTTTAATGAAACTGTAGCTATTATTTCCGGCTTCGCTTACGCTTTCTACGGTACTCTCGTTTTTTATGAAGCAATGTTTCTGATTCCGGTCTTGTTTCTGTTTTTCTTAGTCTGGGGGATGTGCCGTCTGATAGAGAATCAGGATAGCTCTTCTCTTAAAAGCTGGGCTATTACCGGCCTGATATTTGGTCTGGCTGCAATTACCAGACCCAATATTATTCTGGTCGTGCCCTTTTTGGCTCTATGGCTGTATTACAGACACAAGCAGCCGTCTCTGGATTGGAAGATAGCGATTCGCCCTGCCCTGGTCATGGTTGCCGGAATGTTTTTGGCAATAGCTCCGGTAACAATCCGCAATTATATTGTAACCGGGGATCTCATTCTCATTTCATCACAAGGGGGAATAAATCTTTATCTGGGCAACAATGAAGTAGCCGACGGACTGACAATGATAATGCCGGAGGTAGAACTCGGTCAGAGTATTACCTGGAAGATGTTCATCCCGGTAACATCGGCAGTTGCAGAAAAAGAGATGGGACGCGAATTGTCTGACGCTGAAGTTTCTGGCTTCTGGACAGGCAAGGCTGTTAGTTTCGTGGTCAATAACCCGACTGAATTTTTGGGGTTAGTCTGGAAAAAATCAGTTTATCTCTTGAGTGGCTTTGAAAATAGTGACGCTTCGGATATTTATTATCAAAGAAGAAAGTCCAGTCTTTACTCTCTTTTATTATGGGACAATATCATCTCGTTTCCTTTTGGATTGCTGCTTCCCTTAGTATGCTTGGGCCTCATCGTATTAAGGCATGACTTCAAAAAACTTTTGCCTCTATATATTTTCATATTGGCTTACATACCGTCAATAGTTCTCTTTTTGGTCACTGCCCGGCACAGACTTCCATTAGTCCCGTTTTTAATCGTAATCGCAGCGGCAGGGGTATATACGCTGCTTAAGTCAGCCAGGAAATTAACAAAGCCGAATCTTGCACTTGCCCTGACTATTTTTGCCGCTGCCGCCATAATATTTAATATGAAATTTTACGATTTGGGCGTTCCCAATCCGTTTCAGATTCACTTCAACGGCGGCCTGACTTACTACCGTCTCGGAGATTATAAAGAAGCCGAACAAGAATACCTGTTGGCAGATAAAGCTTTTCCGTATTCTTCAGCATTGCTGGTAAATCTGGCCGAAGTTCAGATGAAACTTGATAAGATTGATAATGCCGATAGAACTTTATCTCGCGCCTTGTTGCTCAGCCCGCAGCTGGCAATGGCGCATAATAGTCTGGGTATCCTGGTTCAAACAAGAGGAAACCTCGACTCAGCCCGGACACTTTATCGAAACGCAATTTCTTTTTATAACGAAGATCAATCACGCCTCAACGAAATCGGCGAATACTATGTAAATCTTGCCGGCGTAATGGAAAAAAGAAGCCTCATTGATTCTGCGGCCTGGGCTTTCAAGCAGGCGATGCTCAGTTCACCTCTGTATCCTCGAGCTTTTCTACAGGCAGGCGCATTCTTTGCCAGAAATGGAATGCATGAACTGGCCGATTCTACTTATATCGATGCCATGCGTGTTCAGCCGCTTGGCGCTGTTGACTTTTATAACTGGGGATTATCATATATTGAACGGCAGATGTACAACGAGGGCCTGCAACTGATGCGACGGGCTCTCAAGAGAGATCAAAAGCTTCACCACGCCTACTATGTAATCGCTGCTGTTTACCGTAACGTTTATGAACCGAAAGACAGCATTAGCTTCTATTTACAAAAGTGTCTGGATATCGAACCGGACTACCAGCCGGCGCTGAGTCTGATGAAAGAGCTGGAAAGCTAATTTTATCTTAGTATTTGCTGCGACGTTCAACCATAAAATTGCTGCCATCTTTGTCCTTGGTAATCTTTTTCAAGTCCGCCAGCATTTTCGACATTTCGCCGACATGCTTGAACTCCCCGCTCTTATTTATTAAAACAGCAATAGACATAGTCAGTATCGGAAAATCTTCTACTTCACCGCGGCGGTTGACTGTAGTAATGTGACCCCGTTCCCTGTCCTTTAGGTCATAGGACAGGGGAATGAGAGAGTCAAAGGTCTCGAGGATGTTAGAACAAATTTGTTCTACCAGTGAATCCGGGATAATATAAACGAAATCATCACCGGCGACATGTCCCACGAATCCTCCGCGGCACAAATCGAACACGGCATCTTTGATAATTCGCGCTGTTAGTTTTATGACCCTGTCCCCTGACGAATAGCCGTAGTAATCGTTGTAGGCTTTAAAATTATCAAGGTCAGCATAGCAAATTGCGAAGCGTTGTTTTTGTTCCAGCTGCCGGTTGACTTCAATTTCAATCAACGACGGGCCAGGTAGTTTGGTTGATGGATTTACCGCTAAGTCACGGCGACTTCTTTCAATGACCCGGCGTATACGAACTTCCACCAGCCGGTCTACCCATTTACCATAGATAAACTCTTCTGCTCCGTTTTCGAATACGGCTACTATGTCATTGTCCTCAGGCTCCGGATGAACCACAATTACAGGAGTAATTGACAAAAAGACATTGCTCTTAATTGAGCGCAGTATCTCAATATCGGAATTCATTTTTGAGCGGCTGGCCAGGAAAATCAAGTCTATCGGAAATCTCTGGCAAATTATCACCAATTCATCAAAAGAGCGGAAATAATGAAAAATTGTTTCCTGGTCTTTGAAATACTGCTCCAGATGAAAATCGAGGTTTACCTCGCTTTGCCGCAGGGCAAAGTGGTATATTGGCCTCTGCCGCCCTTCATTTGGGACCGCTACCGGCCAGCTCTCGAGGATGGTATTTTCTGTGTTCCGCAATCAAATAATCCCTGTCTACAGAGGTATATATCTGTGTCGTAGATATATCGGCATGACCGAGCATTTCTTGTACAACCCTTAAATCAGCGCCGCCTTCCAGCAGATGAGTAGCAAAAGAGTGCCTGAAGGTATGAGGTGAGACTCTCTTTGAAATACCGGCCAAAGCAACTCTCTTGCGGATCATCTTCCATAAGCCCGTTCTGGACAAAGGCTTACCAGATCTGTTGTGAAACAGGGTCCGAGCAGACCCAATTGTCGCTTTATCAGACTTAATGTTCATATATGAATTTATTGCATCTTGGGAAAACTTTCCGACCGGCACCAGCCGCTGCTTGTTGCCTTTGCCTGTGACCCGAATAAAGTTTGATTCAAGTTCAAGATCGCCGGGTTTGAGGTTGGCAAGTTCTGAAATTCGCAGGCCGGAACCATAAAGAAGCTCAATTATAGCTCTGTCTCTCTTGCCCATCTCATTACTTAAGTCAATAGAGTTAAGAATTTTTTCGATGTCTGCCGGACTTAAATAGTGCGGGTGGTAGCGGGTAATTTTCGGGGCAAAATAACTTGAGAACGGATTATCAGTAACAATCTTTCTCTTTAAGAGATACTCATAAAACTGTTTTAAGGAAGAAAGTTTCCGGGCAACGGTCGCCGGTTTTCTACCGGCTTGCTTGAGAGCGCTGACATATATCGAGGCAACCCGGGCTTTGGCTTTCGAGGCATCATTGCAGCCTGTGAGCGCTCTGAATTCGCTCAAATCCGCAGCATAGGCATTGATTGTATTTGACGAGAGTCCTCTTTCCAGTCTTATAAACTGAAGGAAGTCCTCAGTCTGAGTATCGATTCTTTTACTTTTATAAGAGTCCATGCGTTATTGCCACTATACCTGCTACAGTGTATCCTTTTTTTTCGAGGCACTTTTTGGCTTCCAAAACCGTGGCGCCGCTGGTTACTACGTCGTCCACAAGTATGATTCGCTTGATTTCATTCTCGCATTCAACTGCGGCAAAAACTCCGGCAACGTTTGCTTTACGTTTTTCAAGTTTGAGTCTAGACTGAGGGCGCCGGCGCTTGTGACGATACAGGATATTATCGGCTAATTCCAGATTCGTAATAGAGGCCAGCTCCCTGGCCAGTAATTCAGCTTGATTATAACCTCGATGGTTTTTGCGGGCGGCATGAAGCGGAATCGGAACAATTGCTTGAGCATTCAACTTGGCTAACTGTTTTTCAAATTTAGATGCTATCAGCAATGCGAATGTTTTTGCAGGAGATATGATTCCACGAAATTTGAAATTAATGATGATCTCCTTTAATGGAGACCTGTAATCAGCAAAGACATAAAGTAATGCAGAATTTTTGATACAAATCGGGCACTGGCTATCGCTGGGGACGATGCTGTCACAGTTCAAGCAGAAAGGATGATCGAACTCTTCTATTTTCTGAAAGCAGGTCGCGCAGATTGAGTCTTCGCCTTCATAGAATATTCCACAGCCAAGACAAAGCGGCGGGAAGAAAAAATCGAGGAACCCTTTAAGCCATTCTTGCTCTGCTATTGCCCGCATAGCTCATCGGCTGGATTGGGCCGCAAAATCGACCTTGTTCATTTTACTATTGAACTTGCGCAAAAAAGACCTCAAAGTATAATATGCCGCCAGAGAAGTAAGCCCTATTGCGGCCGCCAGTGAATACCAGTTTCCTTTTTCGGTTAAATGCTGGTGCGCTGTTTCGGAAGAGCTTACAAAAATGAACTGGCCGAACCAGTCTGTGAAAATCCCGCAAAGGACAGAAACACCGACTACAATTAAAAGATATCGAACTACCGACCAGCCGCCAATAATCCGGGTGACTACTACCAGAGATGCAATATTTGTGGCAGGACCTACCAAAAGAAAAACCAGGACTGCACCGGGTGAAAAGCCAAGTGCCAAAAAGGCAGCTGCCAGAGGAGTTGACGAGGTAGCACAGATATATAGCGGCAGGCCTAATACAATAGCACCGAAATAACTGCCCCAGCCTTCCCGCAGCCAAACCGGTAAAATTGACATATCGCTTCCCATGAAAGTCACGACTATGCCCGATAAAAGGAAACCGAGTAAAAGATATGGCGAGAGGTCTGCCAGCAGCGTGGTGTAAGCATACTTTATCCCCTCTAATATTTTGACATAAAATGGTCTGGTGTCTGTGTCACTAGATTCGTCACTGCTGTGACAGCAGCTGGGGCTTGAAGCTGTTTCTTCAGCTGAGCTTTCAGTTGAGGCCGCGCTTGTGTCATAAAATGATTCCACGATACCAGCCGTCATAGCTGTTATAAATGCTGCCACCGGCCTGATGATGGCCATGAAAGGTCCCAGCAAAGTGTAAGTAAGAACTATCGAATCGGCGCCAGTTTCGGGAGTAGACACCAGAAATGAGACTGTGGCACCCTTTCTTACTCCCGACTTTCGCAGCATCTGTGCGACAGGCAGAACAGAGCAGGAACAAAGCGGTAAGGGAATGCCGATCATAGTAGCATAGAATACATCACGGAATCTCCCTTTACCAAGAAACTTCTTGAGAGTTTTTTCATTAAAGAAGACACTAAGAAGACCGGCCAGAGCTAAACCTGCTGTCAAGGCCGCTGCCGATGCAATGATCATCTGCCAGGAAGAGAGAATGATTTGTCCCAAATAATCAAACATCTGTTACACACCCATTTCGTCAATCAATTTCCGGGCTCTATCAGCCGCCTTACCTACGGGTTCCAAATTCAAGTATTCGCCCATGTAATATTTAGCAGAGTCGTTAAGCCCCTGTCCAGAAAAAACAACTCCCATATTAAAAACAGCTATGCTATGTGACGGATCAATGGCAAACACTCTGCGAAATTCCTCAAGTGCCCGATCGCCGAGTCCCATGCCATACAGGCAGGAACCGAAATCTGAACGTACATTTACAGAGGTACTGTCAATATCAAGCGCCCTTTTGTAGCATTCGGCCGCCAGAGGAAAATTGCCGTCGTCCATATAACTGTCGCCAACTGTTACAAGTCCGCCGAAATCTTCGGGTAGATTTGGAAATGTCATTTCCATACCGTCCGGGCCGTGACCGATCATCTGCTGTGGCTGACTCGCCTCTGGAACCGGTTCCGGCTCAACTATTACGAAATAGCCTAACGTAATCAGTGCAACAACTCCAACAGTAATGTACATTTCACGGAAACGAGCAGCTTTGTTCTTTTGCGGCTTATCCGGCTTGCTGTCAGGCTGGTCATAAGTAAGATTTTCCTGCCTTGAACCACATTCCTGGCAGAATTTGGCCGAAGAGTCAATTTCTATACGGCATGATTTACACTGAATTTTGCTCATATTTTGTCAATATATACTTGAGTCATACTACCACCAAGTTATATCTTTGAAAACAACATAGCCGCTCAATAGTTGCGGCCTTAGTTTAATAATTTGACAGGGAACAAGAGAAATGAAACGATTGAAATTCTGTTCGTTGATTTGTTTAGCGCTGATATTGGCAGCCTCTAATTCATTTTCCGGCAGCTATAAAATAACTGGACAGGCTGTTTATGAACATATATCGATTCTGGCTGATGATTCCCTTGAAGGACGCCAGGTGGGAGAACTCGGCGAATGGAAAGCTGCTCAATATATTTCATCTGTATTTGACGACATCGGACTTGCCAGAGCCGGAGATAGCGGCAGCAACCTGCAGGCATTTATATTTACAAAACAAATCGAGCTTGGCCAAAACAACAGGCTCAGCATGAATGGCCAAGAGTTGAAACTTATCGAAGAGTTTGAGCCGATGCGGCAATCGGCCTCGCTCAAATTCTCTTTTGAAATTGTTGTCTTCGTCAATTATGGAATTATCGTTGACAGTTCCGATGGTTCCTACAGCGACTATGATGGGCTTGATGTCGACGGCCAAGCGGTCATCATCAAAAGATATGCACCGGACTCAACTGACAATCCACACGTAGATTTTAGCAGATATAGTTCGCTGACTAACAAAATATCAACGGCAATATCTCAGGGAGCAGCGGGGATATTCTTTATAACTCCCAGTTCATTTGATGATACCCTGCCAAAATTTGGTGCGACCAGAATAACACCCAAAGATATACCCATTGTCCATTTGCGAAGAGCCGCTCTGGAAAAATTAAAACTGGATCTGAATAGTCCTTTAATTATGGCAGCAGTTGGTGAAACCGAATTGGTCAAAACCAGAGACACCGGCTACAACGTACTGGGCCTGCTTGATACGGGCAACGACAGCACGGTTATAATCGGCGCCCACTATGACCATCTCGGCTGGGGCGCCGCAGGCTCTCGTTATTTGGGTAAAGAAAAGATGATTCATAACGGAGCAGACGATAATGCCTCGGGCGTAGCAGCTATTTTGGAGCTGGCCAGATATTTTGAGAGCAAAAAAGATGAACTAAATTATTCGATTCTGTTTGCAGCTTTCTCCGGTGAAGAAGCCGGACTTTTGGGCTCAAACTACTTTTCAAAAAATATGACGGTGAACTCCGAAGCGGTCAGAATGATGATTAACTTCGATATGATCGGCCGCCTAAAAGACCAGGAAAGCGGTCTGGCGATATTTGGAACAGGAACTACTGAACAGTTTAAGTTGTATTTCGACAGTTTGGATTCTGACGAACTGCAAGTTGTCAATAAGGAACCGGGTACCGGACCATCGGACCATACCTCGTTTTATAATCAGGGTATCCCGGTACTGCACTTTTTTACCGGTGCGCATAATGATTACCATAAACCGAGTGATGATACCGACTCTATCGATATTGAGGGCACTGTTAAAGTTATAGAGCTTGCAGCAAAAACGATTAAGCATTTCGATATGCTGAAAGAAGAGCTTCTGTTTCAAAAGACTATCGACCCCAATGCCGGCAAAAGGCGCGCTTCGTTTTCAGTTACACTGGGTATAATGCCGGATTACATTGCCGAAGTTAAGGGCCTGCGAGTTGACGGTGTCACACCGGAAAGACCGGGCGACAGAGCCGGCTTGCTCTCCGGTGACATAATCATTGGTTTAGGCGGTAATCCGATTGGCGATATTTACGATTATATGAACTGTCTGGGGAAATTCCGTAAGCATGACACCACTTACGTAGTTGTAGAGAGAGCGAACGACACTCTGAAACTTGAAGTGATATTTGAATGAAAAAATCAATCAGGACGGCTTATTACTTCTGGTCCGCACGATAGAAATTACACCTTTGATTTTGCGTACCTTGTCAAATATCTGATTTAAGTGCTTCAGGTCAGCAACTTCGATCACAAATCTTCCCACAGCAGAGGCATCGCGGGCAAACATTTCCGCGCCTCGCACGTTGGTGTCCGAATCAGAGATGGCCTGAGTTATATCGCGCAGCATGTTCTTGCGGTCTTCAACAATTAGTTCAAGTTCAACTACAAATGACTGTCCGGAAGCTTTATCCCACTCGACATCGATCCTTCTTTCCGGAAAAGAATCTTGAAGAATTAATGCTTGATCGCATTCGGCCGCGTGTACTGTTACTCCCCTTCCTCTGGTTATAAAACCAACTATCTCTTCACCCGGGACGGGCTGGCAGCATTTGGCGAACTGGAACATCATATCATCCATGCCACCTACTTTGATCCCCTTGGAACCCCGAATGCGTTCTATCACCTGGCTGACAAAGCCTGCCTCTTCTTTTTCTTCAGGCGGCGAGATTAAATCAAGAAGCGGCCGCATAGACATTGAACCGTTGCCAATTGCTGCCAGAAGATCAAGGGCGGCTCCCCGCTCAAGCTGCGTAGCGTAGACTTGAAGTTCATTGTCTGAGGGCATCGGTTTTCTGATTTCTTTTAATTTTCTCTCGAGAATCTGTCGTCCCAAATTCACAGCCTGGTCAAACCCTGCTTTCTTGAGCCACCGTTTAATCCTTGATCTGGCATTCGCTGTCTTGACAAGTTTTAGCCAGTCGCGTGAGGGAGTCTGGTTGGGACTGGTGATAATCTCTATAGAATCGCCCGATTGAAGCTTTGTAGAAAGCGGCTGAAGTCTGCCGTTTATTTTAGCTCCGGTACAGTGAGAGCCGACCTCGGTATGAATCTGATAAGCAAAATCGATCGGGCTGGAACCCTTGGGAAGATGTACTATTTCCCCTTTGGGAGTAAAAACAAAAATGTCTTCGGAGAACAGATCGATTTTTAAGTATTCCAGAAATTCTGACGGATTTTCCATATCTTTTTGCCAGTCGAGAACATCACGCAGCCAGATCATCTGCCTGTCAGATTTACTCATCTGCTGCCGGCCTTCTTTGTACAGCCAGTGCGCAGCGATTCCGTTTTCCGCTACAAGATGCATCTGTTGAGTGCGTATTTGTACTTCGATTTTTCTCTGTTCCGGGCCAAACACTGTGGTGTGCAGCGAACTGTAACCGTTCGGCTTGGGGTTGGCTATGTAGTCATGAAAACGGTCGGCCACCGGTTTCCACATTGAATGAAGAACCCCCAGCGTATGATAGCATTCTCTTTCATTGCCGACAATTACACGGATAGCAAACAGATCATAAATATCTTCAAACGGAACCTTTCGCACTTTAATTTTTCTTTCAATTGACGCCAAATTTTTTGCCCGGCCATGTACTTCAGCTTTGATTTTATTTTTCCCCAGCGCTGCCAGCAGCGGATCTACTACCTTCTGAATATAAGCGTCTCTTTCTGCTTTTTTTTCATTTAGCCTTCTAGCCAAATCTGTATATCTCTCAGAATGAATATACTTAAAGGCGAGGTCTTCGAGCTCGTTTTTGATTTTGTGAATGCCAAACCTGTGAGCCAGCGGACAGTAAATATCCTTTGTCTCCTGGGCTATTATCAGCCGTTTTGGTTCAGGCAGATGTGAGAGAGTTCGCATATTATGCAGACGGTCGGCCAGTTTTATCAGGATAACCCGTATGTCGCGGGACATGGTCAAAAGCATTTTTCTGAAATACTCAACCTGCTGCTCTTCTCGAGACTGGAATTTGACCGCACCTATTTTGGTTACGCCATCAACCAGCTCTGCAATCTCTTCGCCAAATTCAGCGTTTAAATCTTTGATGGTGGCATCGGTGTCTTCTACAACGTCATGCACTAGGCCTGCAGCGATGGTGGTTGAATCCATATGCTGCTCGGCCAGTATGAAAGCTACTTCGAGACAATGCTCGACAAACGGCTCACCGGAGATTCTCTTCTGCCCTTGGTGAGCCGTATCCGAAAATTCATACGCTTTTCTGATTAGCGGAATATTTACGTTCGCATTATATGACTCAATATTGATTATGAATTCAGCCAGGTTCATTTTGTGCGATCTTACTTATTTGGGTGCTGCCTAAGAAGTGAAGTTACCGCGCCTAAGACAGTTTCTACCTGAATAGTTTCCATGCAGCTACAGTTGTAAGCCGGACACCGGCACTTTTCGGTTTCGGGTTGAATCACAATATCTTTGTTTCCCAGTGGACCCCATCTTTTTGGAGACATCACCTGCTTACTCGGATAAATTCCTACGACCTGCGTCTCTAAAGCAGTGGCCAGATGCAGCGGTCCGGTTGAGTTGGCCACCACAACTTCGCTCAAAGACAAAACAGCGGCCAACGCTCTTAAATCTGTCTGTCCGGTTATTTTGCGAAGTGAGACACTCTTCTCACGGGCGATGTTGTCACAAATTTGACCTTCCACTTCCGAGCCGGAGACTACAACATTTATACCGGCTTTTTCCAATCGTTTGTACAACTCAATAAATCTGTCAACCGGCCAGCAATCAGCTGAGCCTTTGCTCCCCGGATGAACTACTACAAACGGCTTTTCTATGCCCGACTCCTTGAGCATTCTGAAGGCGTGACTGATTTCACGCTCCTGCAGATAAACTTTGGGACTTGTTACGGTCTTTCCTTCTCTGAAGAATGTAAGAAAATCAAGATTGTAGTCTGATTCATGTTTGAGATTTGACTTACGACTGTGAAGCAGATGAACATTAAAAAAAATGGAGTGAAACCTGCCGGCAGTACCGACTCGAATAGGAATTTCCGCTTTGTTAAATAATTGACAAATTCGCCTTTCCGGATAAAGCACGATTACTGCCTTGTAGTTACTTATTTTAATTTTGTGCAAGAGATCTTTCTTGTAGAGTTTGTCCTGGCGAAGCATGTCGTTTTGCACGCGCATTATCTTGTCAACATGGGGGTTGTATTCTAAAATAGGCGAGGCGTATAATGAAGTCAGCACTTCAATACTGCACTCCGGATAACGTTGTTTCATAGTCTCCACAAAAGGCAGAGCCAAAACCAAATCCCCCAGCCTGTCGGTGCGGCTTATCAGAAGTTTATCCCCGGGTTGTAAGTCAATCTTTTCCGGCATTCAATTTCTATCTTTCGTTAGCTGTTTTCTTTCCACAATAAGCGAAGCTTCGCGTACTTTACCATCACGGACATCGACGACAAAAACGACAGCACAAAACCCTCCGGGCCGTCTCTGAAACCCTGTTTAAGCAGATAATGTTTCATAAACGATGCTGCCGGTCTGATTACGATATCACTCAGTTTCGCTTTGCGCCCTTTTCGAAATGCCTCCTCGGCCCCCATGGTAGTATACCTGTTAAATTTATTCAGGTAGTGTTCCAAATTCGGATAACTGTAATGCAAAAGTTCGCTGTTAAGATAAGCTACCGGCCCAGCGGTAACAACTTTTTCATGAACGATGGCATTGTCGAAGCTGCCTTTTTGCTTTTTGAACAAACGCAGGACATAATCAGGATACCAGCCGCAGTGAAGAATCCACTTACCCAAAAACTTAGTTTTCCTTTTGAAATAGTAGCCACAGGTGCCGTTGTCGTTTTCTATCTTCGACTTTATTTCACCGGCAAGCTCTGGTGTAACTTCTTCATCGGCATCTATTGATAATATCCAGTCTCCGCTGGCTTTTTCTACTCCGGCCTGCTTGGCCGGACCAAACCCCCGCCACTCCGGGCAAAATATTTTAGCCTGATAACTTTCGGCGATTGCAACCGTCCTGTCGGTCGAACCACTGTCTACAACTATGATTTCATCAGCAAATCGGACAGAGTCCAGACAGCGACGGATGTTGTCTTCTTCGTTCTTTGTAATCAGAACCACCGATAGTTTTGTCACTACCCTACCGCCTGCTTTAATTCTGAGACTTTCCTGAACTCGGCATAAACCTGCTGGTGAGTGATGTCGTGGATGTTGTCGTCATTGTCAGACACCACCGTGCCGCTTTCCTGTCCGAACGGTTTCCATAATATAAAATTTTTCATAAAGCGGGTATACAATCCTACCACCTGCACCTTAAAGGCTCTGGCAATATGCACCAGCGAGGTGTCCGGAGTTATCAAAACGTCGAGCTTTGAAATAATGGCCGAGACATCTTCGAGACTAAGCCCGCCTGGTATCAGAAAAACTTTGCTGTCGCATTTTGAAATGATTTCTGCAGCTCTGCCTCTTTCATAGGGCATGCTGAAAAGGATGATTTGTGCTTTTGAACTGCTTTTTAGAATACTATTTACAAGTGCCACAAATTTTGCCTGCTGCCAGACTCTGGTGGGTGAACCGGCAGAAATGTTGATGCCGACCCGCAACTCGACCGTGCCGGAACCGGCCAGATCATTAAAAAATTCTGACGATTTGCTTTTGGACTTATCACTCAAAAATGGCGGCGCAAATTCTGAAACCTCTGACAAATCAATATCAAAAGCGTTTAGAAGTTTTAAGGTGTTGTCAATGATATGTCCGGTGTTGTTCATTCTGTGGTCGTAGTTGAAGTCATAATACTGCCTGAATTTGTTTTTGCCTACACCTATCCGGGGTTTGCCCGGCGCCAAAAACTGCGACATAAACAGCGCCGTAACAGAATCATCGCAAATCATATCTACCACACAGTCGAATTTTTCTTTTCTGATGCGAAGCATGGTGGCCGGGTCTTTCCAGATTGATTTTCGGTACAGAAATATCTTGTCAAAACGCGGGTCATCTTTAATTAACGGGAAGTTTTTAGGTGAACCTAAGATAGATATTCGAATATCAGGGAAACTCTGGCGAAGTCCGTCGAAGACCGGCAAAGAAATGACCATGTCCCCTATTTTCTCCGGTCTCAAAAAAAGCACTTTGCTGATTTTGGCTCCATCGATGGAGCTAAAATTAGCCCTCCCTTTTTCGAGTAAAGGACTCAGCGTTTTAAAAAACAGCGCCTTAAATTTATGTTCGAGCGGTTTCAGATGTTCCATAAGTCTTTTCACTACTAATAAAGCTGCCAAGATAGCTTTCAATTTTATCTATCATTTTGGAGTAGCCGAAATAATTCTGCCAGCGGGTTCTTCCGGCCTGTCCCATTTGTCTTAGTTTTTCTTCTGATGACTGAAGTGACAAAACGGCTTCTGCAATCTCAGCCGCGTTTTGGGGCTCGACTAACAAGGCTGTTTCGTCGGCCACAACGACTTCAGGTATTCCGCCGACTCTGCTGGCTACAACTGCAAGCTCTGCTCTCATCCCTTCCAGAATGGCGATACCAAACGGCTCTTCAATAGAGGGATGTATCATCAAATCACAGCCCTGCAAAATCTCTGTGACATTATCAAGCATTCCTGTCAATACGAAATATTTTTCGTGCCTCTGCTCTCTAATCATAGCTTGCAGTTCGCCTTTGAGCTGGCCGTCTCCGAGAAAAAGAAAAACTATCTCAGGACTCTTCTCTACAATCTTTGGCGCCGCCTCAATCAGAAAGCGATGTCCTTTTTGGTCAACAAAGCGTCCGCTGGTCACACATATAAAAGCGCTTCTATTTAAATCGAACCTTTCCAATACTTTATCTCTGGCTGCTTTCTTATCAAAACTCAAATCTGTTTCGGGAATACCAATCGGTATAACTTCAACCTGCTCGGATGTTATATATTCAAATCTGGTTATCTGGTTTTTTAAAGCTTTCGACGGCACTATCACCCCATCGACAAGCTTGGGAGTCAGCACTTTATGAACCAGGCTGTTTTTTGTAATATCCAGCCCCAGCGACCAGATAACTTTGCAGTCTTTTTCCAATTTTGCCGCCAGTCCGCCTAGCCTGAGGTCTTTGTTGAAATTGACCAGAATAATATCAATCTGCTTTGATTTTATTTCAGAATAAATCTTGGCAATAGTGGCCGGATGAAAATCACCTGAGATGCTAAGAGGAATCTGTTTAATTTCCGGATTATTTGCAGACACTCTTTTTAGAAACTTCGAATTGTCGCGACCTGAGATATAAATATCATGTCCCTTCTGGTGAAGCCCGGCGCCAACCAGCCGAATCCATTCTTCCATGCCGCCGTAAGTATCTTTGTCTATTGAATCCAAAAAAAGAATGTTCATCTATACTTCCTGAAACTGCAGCGAATATAGCCGGTTGTATAAGCCGTCATTCGACAACAGGTCGCTGTGATTTCCACTCTCTACAATTCTGCCATCATCAATTACTATAATCCTGTCAGCATGTTTTATGGTCGACAGCCGGTGAGCAATAACTAGTACCGTACGGCCGGACATCAAGCGGTCAATCGCCTGCTGCACCAACAGTTCTGATTCTGTATCGAGCGCCGAAGTTGCTTCATCAAAAATTAATATCTGCGGGTTCTTCAGCAGCGCCCGGGCAATAGCCAGGCGTTGTCTTTGACCGCCTGATAGCATAACCCCGCGGTTGCCGACTTCACTCTCATAACCCTTTGCAAACTCTTCAATAAACTGATGGGCGTTGGCCATTTTGGCGGCTTCAATTATTTCCTGCCGGCCGATATCTTCTAAGCCATAGGCGATATTGTTGGCAATAGTGTCGTTAAAAAGAAGCGTCTCCTGGGTGACAATACCCATCAGATTTCTAAGTGAAGCAAGCTTGATTTGCCGAATATCTATACCGTCGATCGAAATTATACCTGACTGCGGCTGATAGAAGCGCGGCAGCAGATCCAATAAAGTAGATTTGCCCGCACCTGACGGGCCGACCACCGCTACAACTTCACCGCTGTTTACTGTAAATGAAACATTATCTAAGACCTGCTCGGTTTCATTATAACTGAAACTAACTGCCTCATAACTGATAGAATGATTAAATTTCGTCATTGTTTTCGAATCGGGTCTATCGACAATCTTCTCGTCAGCATCGATTACTTCAAAAATTCTTTCAGCAGCCGCCAGACCTTCCTGAAGTTTAACATGAATCTGGGTCAGTGATTTTACCGGCCGAATCATAGTAAACATGGCAAAGATGAAAGTCATAAAGTCGCCGGCATCTATTTCACCTGAGCCGGAAATAATCTGCCGGCCGGCATAAAGCAGAATCATGACACCGGCAGCTGTCGCCAGCATATCGTTTATGGGGGAGGCCAGATGCCTGATACGAGTCATGCGCAGCAGTGACCTGAAATAATCTTTGGTGGCAGCAAAGAACTTTTTTAGCTCAAATTTTTCCATGGCGAAGGCTTTGACTACCCTCATATTAGTGATTGATTCTTCTAAAACAGAGTTTACATCAGCCATCTTTTCCTGCGAACGCTCCGAATATTTGCGAAGTTTGTTGCCGACGAACCAGATAAAGCCGAAAACAATCGGCAGCACCACCATCGCCAGCAGCGTCAGCTTCCAGCTGAGAATTATCAGAAAGGAAAAGAGCACCCCCGCCATTAATAAATCCGTCACCAGCCGGTTAAAACCGATATCAATTGACTCGTTTAAGACCACCACATCATTGGTGACTCTCGAAATTATCTGACCGGTTCGGCGACGGTGAAAATAATCAAGCGAAAGCCGCTGATATTTGGCAAACAGTTCATTACGAAATTTTCGAATAACCGACTGCTGTACGAAAGCCATGAAGAAACCCTGCACATACAAAAATATATTCTTAGCCAGCACGATTATCAAAATCAGCCAGCAAAACTTTATCAGCATGTCCTGACGGTCATCGGCCTCAACAAAATCATTGACCCAGCTTTTCATCGTCTCACGAATGTTGTCAGCCATACTAGCCAGTTGCTCATCAATGGTGACAGAGTTATCTGATGGAGAAACTTTTTGGACATTTTCGGTTCGGGTTTCGAACAGCGGCAGGTTTTCTACCTGAAAAAGAGTCATCATCAGCGGTCCGGCTATCCAGACCAGCATCCCGGAAAAGATGGCATGCAGGGCGGCAGAAAAAGAGGCCACCGCCAGCTGCTTCCAGTAACTTCTTAGTATCAGAAATGTTCTTTTATAAAAATTCAATAGTTCTTCCAAAATTTAGTTAATTAATAAATATGGCATATCCGGTGTGGCAAGTCAATGCACCTAAGAGCAAGGCCATTATATGGTTATGCGATAAGAATCGGACGGTATAGCCAGCTCGAAGCGGCCGGAAGGAATTTTCGCAGAGCTTTTGTATATTCTGCGGCCGCCTTTGACGCGTACAGACTGCTTATCATCAAATTTAAATTCGTTTAGTCGCCAGCCTTTGTCTTCTTTGACATATTTTAGTGACATCAGCCAGCTGCAGCCCGTGGCAGAAATTTCGAAGCTTTTCTTTTTGTTTTCATTTATCAGAGTTCTGATTTCGAGCCCGGTTTCCGACAGAGCTGAGTCCGGCAGCTCAGAAAAATATTTGAAAACCGGCAATCCGCTCAGGCTGCCCTGACAGTTGAAACTGCTAAACAGAGCGTCAATCGACTCCTGCAAAAATTCGTTCGCAGCCGGAAAAAAAATATGCAGAGAATCGCTGGTAAGTCTCCCCCGAAAAGCCCCTTTGTTAAAATAAGCCCGCCCAAACATTGCGATGACTGAATCAGTCTGGTAGAGGTCAAGACGAAGCGAGGTCGGCTTGCCCTGGCGCCGGATTTTCACATCAAACAGATAAGCCTCTGCTTCAACTTTCTGCTGTCCTACTCCAGTCTCGTCAGTCATTGAAAGACCATAGCCGCCGCACGATATATAAACAACCAATAGTGACAGAGCTAGAAAATTTGAGAGATAAATATTTGCTGCCTTCTTTATCAATTTATTGACACCCCTGAAAACAGCTGGAAGAAGAATATGAAAAGCGGCCCGATTATCAGCCAGACGCCTCCCATCATAATCATCGCCAGCAGCAGAAACGGCGCAACCGTATCAATCTTGTCCAGTGTGGGGCCGTAGGATTCGGGCAAAAGATTGCGCAGAATGTGGGAACCGTCCAGCGGAAACAGCGGCAACAGGTTAAATACAGCCAGTCCAACATTTATTGAAACGGAATAGTACAAAAACATATATAACGCTTCCGGAACACCAATCTGGCTGGCAAATCTGAAAATCATACCAAAAATAAATGCTAAAGCAAAATTTGAAAGCGGCCCTGCTGCCGATATCCAAAAATCAGCAACTCTCGGATTTCGCAGGTTATACGGATTTATCGGGACCGGCTTGGCCCAGCCGAATTTGAAACCGGATAAAAACATTGTCAGAGTTCCCAGAGGATCCAGATGAGCCAGAGGATTCAGAGTCAGTCGCCCCAGATCACGGGCGGTGCTGTCGCCGAATTTTAAGGCTGTCCAGGCATGGAAAAATTCGTGGACAGTCAGTGCAAACAATATTGCCGGCAAAGCCAGCAGCGCCCGCAGTAAGAATTCCTGATTGAACATACTATCTTATACCAACAGACTGGCCTTACATAAACAAAAAACAGGCCGGCTACTTTTGAGAATATACGAAACAAAAATAGCGTTAACTGTGTATGCCTCTTAAGGCCACAACTTCGACTACCCGTCTTATGCCTAATACAAAGGCGCCGATTCTTAGTGTCGTCTTGTAATCAGCGGAACTTTTCCAGACGTCGTCAAAAGCCATCACCATTTTTTCTTCAAGCCGGCGATTGACTTCTTCTTCGGTCCAGAAATAGCCCAGCCGGTTCTGTACCCACTCAAAATAGGAGACAGTTACACCGCCGGCGTTGCAGAGAATATCCGGTATTACTGTTATTTTTTTCTTTTTAAGAATAACGTCTGCTTCGGGAGTTACCGGACCATTGGCGCCCTCGGCCAGAATTTTACATTTCACTCTTGATGCGTTCGTTTTGGTAATCTGGTTTTCAAGTGCCGCCGGTATCAGGATATCAACTTTCTGAAACATAATTTCTTTGGGGTTGGCTTTGACAGCGCCTTTGAAACCCACAATAGTTTTCTTGGCTTTGACGTAGTCGCTGAGCGCTTTGATGTCAATTCCTTTTGGATTATGCAGAGCGCCGTTTACTTCGGAAATATAAGTAAACTTAACTCCCATCTCTTCCAGAAGTCGGGCCGAGACTGAACCAACATTACCAAAACCCTGTACTGCTGCTGTCGCCTGGCTCAAATCAAGCCCAATTCTAGCGGCAGTTTCCCTGATAGTAATCATTACTCCCCGGCCGGTAGCTTCCAGTCGACCTTTGGAACCACCCAGCACCAGCGGCTTGCCGGTGACAGCGGCGGGTTCGGCATGTCCTTCATGCATCGAAATAGTATCCATAATCCAGGCCATCACCTGGGGACCGGTGCCGACATCGGGCGCGGGGACATCAGATTCCGGACCTAAGACATGCATCATATCGGCAGCGTAGCGACGAGTGAGTCTCTCCAGTTCACCTACCGACATTTTGTTGGGGTCACAAATTACGCCTCCTTTGCCACCTCCAAAGGGGATATTGACAACCGCACATTTCCAGGTCATCCAGGCTGCCAGTGCCTGAACTTCATCAAGAGTTACATCGGGATGATAACGGATGCCTCCCTTGGCCGGACCGCGCGCTATAGAATGCTGCACCCGGTAACCCACGAATATTTTATAGGTGCCGTCATCCATACGCACCGGCAGATTGCAAATAGTACTGCGTCGCGGCATTTTTATGAAATTGATTAAAGACTTGTCGAGATCCAGTAATTTTGCAGCCTGGTCGATCTGTTTTAAGACATTCCCAAATATTGAAATAGGCAGAGTAGTTGTTTTCTTTAAGACCAGACGCCTGGGGTGACGCGGCGCCAGCCGTCGTATCTTATTTGAACTGGCTATAACAGATTTTGCCATCAGGGCAGTCTCCTTAGTCGGCCTTTTTTTACGGCCGCAGCGAAATCAGCTGAGAGTTCTTGTCATAAAAACGCCACAGCCTGCCGGCGCCTTCTTTAATTCCGACTCGTGTGGTTTTTCCAATACTTTTCACCTCCCTTTGGCGGTCTTCAAGATAGAGGGTATTCCCTGTTAAATCAAGACCGCTATGCACTTTAGAAATGCCAAACGAACGGCAAAATCTGCCCGGACCCCTTAGCAAATCTTTCTCTTTGCAGCCGGGTGAATTTTCTTTCATCGACTCCAGACCTTCTTCAGGCTCAGCCGCGCGCAGAAGTACTGCCGCTGCAAAATTCTCTTTTTCGGTCACAAAATTCAGGCAGTGATACATGCCGTAGATAAAATAGACGTATGAAATTCCTCCCGGACCAAACATAACCGCCGTTCTTTTAGTCTTTCCTTTGGAGGCATGGCAGGCCGGATCATTTTTGCCAATATAAGCTTCGACTTCGACGATTCTGGCGGATAGCTTCTCATGCTGACCATTAAAAACAATCTGCTTGCCCAAAAGCTCTCTGGCTACTTGCAGGGTTGGACGTTCAAAAAATTTCCGGTTTAATTTGGTCGGTTTCTTAGCAGGCACTTTTCTTATTCTCTCACTTAAACCATGCTCTCGAAAAAGAAGGGATTGTTTCTGCGTTCGGCGCCGACTGTGGTGCTGGGACCGTGACCGGGCAGGCAGACTATGCCATCCGGCAGAGGCAATATCTTTTTCTGGATAGAATCCATTAAAGTTTTAAACGAGCCGCCCGGCAGGTCTGTTCTGCCGATCGACGACTGAAAGAGAGTGTCACCGCAGAATAAAATGCCTTCGGTTTCATCAAGAAAGCAGACTCCTGCTCTGGAATGACCGGGGGTGAACAGAACCCGCAAATTGATATCTCCAAAGCTGTAGGGTGTTTCATCTTCGAAAAGAAAGTCCGCATCGGGGGCGGTAATCGGCTGTCCCAGTAATGCCGAACCGTTTTCAGTTGTATCTTTTAAGAGGAGTTCTTCCCCTTTTCCAATATAGATTGGAATTTCATAGCGCTCTTTTATATCTGCCAGCGCTCCGATATGGTCGCAATGGCCGTGTGTCAGCAAAATGGCCGTAAGCTTTATGCCCAGCGCATCGACTTTCTTGATAATCTGGTCCGGGTCTGCCCCGGGATCGATTATTATCCCCGATTTGCTGGCTTCGCTGAAATACAGATAGCAGTTGACTGCAAAATCACCGACCACTATTGTCTCAAGTTTCATATTAAAGAGCCAAGATATCGGCGCTCTCTGTCCTGTCAACCCAATTTCTTGATGTTTCGCTTGCTGATATTATAAAATTTCTGTTACATATTATCTGGCAGTAATGACAGCAGAGGTTTTAAGCGGAGACATTAGAGCGTGGAAATAGAAATAAAGAGCAAAATCCCGGAGTTAAAAGAGAAGCTTGAGAAGCTCGGGAGGTATCTTTGACCTCGACCGGCGCCGCCAGACTATCTTAAAACTCGAAAAAGAGTCCACCAGCCCCAAATTCTGGGATAATAATCAGGTCGCCCAGGCAGTTCTCAAAGAAATAGCCGCAGAGAAAAAGTGGGTAGAAACCCATGAAAAGCTGACTTGCGAGCTTGAGGATTTAGCCGAGCTCTGTTCACTTAGCGAAGGAGAAAACAATCCCCAAGACGAAAAAGATTTAAATGAGGCTATGGCAGAGCTGTCGCGCTCGGTAGACTCATTTGAGACTAACTCTCTTTTATCAGGCCCTGACGATTTTCGCGATGCTTTAGTTTCTATTCATCCCGGCGCCGGCGGCACAGAATCCCAGGACTGGGCCAGTATGCTTTTTCGGATGTACAACCGCTGGTGCGAGCGCAAAGGCTTTTCGGTAGACCTTCTTGATTTCCAGCCGGGCGAAGAAGCCGGACTAAAATCGGCAACTATCAAAGTAAATGGTGACTTTGCTTTCGGGCTGTTAAAAACCGAGTCAGGCGTGCACCGCCTGGTACGGATATCTCCTTTTGACGCCAACTCGCGCAGACACACTTCCTTTGCTTCGGTACATGTCTATCCGGTTGTGGAAGACAATGTCGAAATTAAGATTAAAGATGAAGACCTGCGCGTTGACACCTACCGGGCTTCAGGAGCCGGGGGCCAGCATGTTAACAAGACGTCATCGGCCATAAGACTTACCCACACACCAAGTGGCATTGTAGTAACCTGTCAATCTGAACGGAGCCAGCACAAAAATAAAGAAGCCGCCATGACAGTTCTCAAATCAAAACTTTACCAGCTGGAACTTGAAAAGCAGGCTAAGAAAATGGAAAAATTTGCGAAGAACAAAAAGAAAATAGAATGGGGCTCTCAAATTCGCTCTTATGTTTTTCATCCCTACAGCATGGTCAAAGACCACCGGACTTTGGTCGAAGTCGGTAACACTCAGGCTGTCATGGACGGCGACATCGATCAGTTTATAGATGCTTACCTCTCAGACCCTGATTTGAAAGATTAGCCTCTGATATGACCGAGCTAACCAACATATCTGCTCCCATGAAGGCGATTTATAAAAAAGCCAAATCCAGGAAGAGGCGAATCGTTTTCCCCGAAGGCTCCGAGCCCAGGACAATAAAAGCAATTGCGGCTATTCTCAAAAATCAGATCGCCGAAGTGACGGTCTTAGGTGACAAAAATGAAATTAACAAACTTGCCTGCAACCTTTCGGTAGACTTAAGCCAGGCACTGCTGCTTGACCCCACAGCCAGCGATCTCTTTGACAAATTTGTCGCAGATTTTGTTAAAATCCGGCAGAAAAAAAATATTTCAAAAGAAAAAGCGATCCAGACCTTATCCAATCCTCTCTATTTTGGGGCTATGCTGGTGAGAAATTCCGAGGCCGATACGATGGTAGCCGGAGCAGCCAATACCACTGCCGACGTAATCAGGTCCGCCGTACGGGTTCTGGGACTTAAAAAAGCTGTCAAGACAGTTTCCAGCAGCTTTCTTATGATTATCCCTGAATATATGGGACAAAAAGACAAGGTTTTCCTTTTTGCCGACTGCGGCGTGCTGCCTGACCCTGACCCCGAAGAATTGGCTTCAATTGCAGTTTCAACTGCCGAAACTATGGAACTGCTTTTTGGGATAGAGCCAAACATCGCCCTCCTCTCTTTTTCTACAAAAGGCTCGGCCAGACATGCTGACGTAAATAAAGTGACCGAGACTTTGAAGATATTAAACAGAGATTTTCCAAACCTCAAAGTGGATGGCGAGCTGCAGCTTGATGCGGCCATCGTGCCTGCTGTACAAAAGCAAAAAGCGCCGGATTCTATTGTTGCGGGACAGGCCAATATCCTTATATTTCCTAGCCTGGATGCAGGCAACATTGGCTATAAGCTGACTCAGCGTCTTGCTCAGGCCAAAGCAATTGGTCCGATTTTACAGGGGCTGACAAAACCGGTCAATGATTTGTCGCGCGGCTGCTCGGTAGAAGATATAATAGATGCCGCGGCCATTGCCTGCGTTATGGCGGAATGAAAAACAAAAAGGAGCTAAAAGCCTGAAGATGAGCAGAAACATTTTTGAAGAGACTTCCCCGTCAGAGAATCAAGCCGAAGACTTAAAGTCCGGTTGCGGACTCGACTTTCACAATTTCACTAACTTAAACAGACAGTACTGGAACCTCCCTGTCGAAGCGCTTTACGAAGAAAGTATTTTCCGCAGCGAAAGTAGCCTCTCACGTATGGGACCTCTGGTAGTCAATACCGGCACTCACACCGCGCGGGCAGCTAAAGATAAATTTATTGTAAGAAATTCGGAAAGTGAAAAGCATGTCTGGTGGGATAACAATCAGTCGCTGGACCCCGGCAAATTTAAGCAGATTCAAAAAAAGATGCAGGAATTCGTCAAGGGGCGTGACCTCTTTGTGCAGGACTGCTACGCCGGAGCAGATGCGGACTACCGCCTGAACGTTAGAATTATTACCGAGTATGCCTGGCACAGTCTCTTTGCAAAATATATGTTTATTAGACCTGTCGAGAAATCTGAATTGAAAAATTTCAAGCCGGAGTTCACAGTTGTTTCGATCCCTTCGTTTGCGGCCGACCCGGAGTCCGACGGTACCAGAACGTCTACTTTTATCCTGCTTAACTTAGATGAACGTATCTGCCTCATTGGTGGTACCGGCTACGGCGGTGAAATCAAAAAATCAGTATTTACCATTCTTAATTATCTGCTGCCTCTTAAAGGCGTCTTATCCATGCATTGCTCAGCTAATGTCGGCGACAAAGGAGATGCCGCTTTGTTCTTCGGTCTCTCGGGAACAGGCAAAACGACGCTGTCAGCAGACCCGAAACGCCGTCTCATTGGCGATGACGAACATGGCTGGAGCGATAACGGCATTTTCAACTTCGAAGGCGGCTGTTATGCCAAGGTTATCAATCTTTCCGCCGAAGCAGAGCCTGAGATTTTTTCCGTCACTCAGAAGTTCGGCACCATACTGGAAAACGTGGTCTATGACAAGTACAGCCGCCAGCTTGATTTGACAGATGCCAGCATCACCGAGAATACACGGGCGGCCTACCCTTTGGAATACATAGGCAATGCTCTGCCGGAAAAGAAAGCGGGACATCCCAAAAATATTATCCTTTTGACCTGTGACGCTTCGGGTGTCATGCCTCCTATTGCCAAACTTACGCCGGAGCAGACAGTTTATCATTTTATATCAGGCTACACTTCGAAAGTCGGCGGTACAGAAATCGGCCTGGGCGCCGAGCCAACCAGCACATTCAGCACCTGTTTTGGGGCGCCGTTTATGGTTCATCACCCTTCGAAATATGCTGAGATGCTAAAAGAGAGAATTGCCAAACATAAGGTAAACTGCTGGCTGGTTAATACCGGCTGGACCGGCGGACCGTTTGGAGTCGGCCAGAGGATGTCCATTCAGCATACCCGAACTCTTTTGAACCTGGCGCTGGAGGGTGAACTGCTGAATGTCGAGTACGTTACCGACCCGGTCTTTCATTTTCAGGTGCCGCAGTCGGCCGACGGCGTGCCCAAAAGTGTTTTAAATCCTTCGGAATCATGGGCCAACAAAGATGATTACAATAAACGTTATAAGAATCTTGCCGAAAAGTTTAATAAGAACTTTGAAAAGTTTAAGGAAGGGACTCCGGCGGAAATAGTCGCTGCCGGACCGGATTCGAACTAAACAGAATATTTTTTGCTATATAAACAACATTCGTCCAGTTAGCTGCTTAGTTGCAGTTGCTGGACATTTGTTTTTTGAAAATGAACCGTACATTGAATAATTGAACCTTTGACAAAATGACCAAATCTCCTAAACCATCGGGCACCATGTCGCTCCTTGCCGAGGTAGCCCGCCTGAAAGCCACCGGCGCTGATATAGTCTCTTTTGCAGTAGGGGAACTTGACATAAACTCACCCGACTCCGCCAAGCGGGCAGCTATCAAGGCGATTGAAGAAAATTTTACCAGATACACCGTCAGTGACGGCATAGCGGAACTTCGTCAGGCAATAGCCCAGAGCCTAAGCGAAGAAACCGGACAGCAGTTCGCCATGGAGCAGGTCATAGTTTCCAACGGCAGTAAACAAGCCTCGTTTAATCTACTAGCGGCGGTACTAAACCGCGGAGATGAAGTTATAATTCCCTCTCCGTATTTCCCCTCACATTTGAGACAGGTGGAGCTGCTTGGTGCAACTCCGCTGTTGCTTAAAACATCTCTTGCTGATGGCTTTCAAATAAAACCGGATCTCCTAAAAAGTCTGGTAACTGACAAAACAAAAGTTCTGTTAATAAATTCGCCCCATAATCCAACCGGTGCGGTTTACACTCAAGAAACACTGGCAGGCATTGCCGAGATAGTCAAAGAGAAAGATATCCTGCTTCTCTCAGACGAAATTTATTCAGGGCTGGTTTTTCCGCCCGCTGAAGAGCATTCTATGCTAAAACTTTTCCCCGAACTTAAAGATAAGTATCTGATAGCCGGCGGTTTTTCTAAATCATTCGCCATGACCGGCTGGAGAGTTGGCTTTGCAGCCGGCCCATTAGAAGTTATCAAAGCTGCCGGAGTTATTCAATCCAATACAACCACCAATGTCTGCTCTATTTCACAGAAAGCAGCCCTGGCCGCCATGCAGGAAGAACCGGATTTTGTAAAAAAACTACTGCCCGAACTGATTTCAAAGCGCGATACAGCGGTGGAACTGTTAAATTCAATCAACGGCTTGGAATGTCCTGTTGCCGATGGAGCTTTTTATCTGTTTCCTTCAGTCAAAAAGTTTCTTGGCAAAACCTATGATGGTACCAAAATAGAAACTTCACAAGATATCGCCGCGTATCTATTAAGGGAGCATGGCTTAGCGGTAGTGCCGGGTGAATCATTCGGTGCACCCGGATTTATCAGATTAAATTTTTCAGTCTGCCAGACGGACCTGCAAAAAGGTCTGAAACGACTAAGTGACGGCCTCAAACAACTGCAATAACTTTTCACAAATCAATTAGCAAGAAAGATAAAGCAAAATGCCAACCTACGAATATAAATGCCGTAAATGCCAGCATGAGTTTGAAGAATTTCAGTCAATATCAGCAGAGCCAGTCAAAGTTTGTCCCTCGTGCAATGGGCAAGTTGAGCGAATAATAAGCGGCGGAGCAGGATTAATATTTAAGGGTAGCGGCTTCTACATAACGGACTACAAAAGAAAAGGCGAAAAGAGACCTTCTGAAAAAAGCGAATCAAAAAGTGAATCAAACAAAGAGACAAAAGAAAGCTCTTCCTCATCCACATCCTCAAAAAAGTCCTCGGACGGTTCATCATCAAAAAATAAAACCAAAGACTGATTTTAGATTGTTGCTCTTAAGATATTAGATTCTTACTTTATGCCAGTATGAGCAAATCTTCATTTTCAGATCTGGCCGCCTCGTTAAAAAACCGGGATTCGCTCTTTACAAGTTTCGAAAACCGGCCGGAATACTTAAAAGACGCCACAGAAATGAAAGGCGAATCCGACGCTCTGGTAATGGCCGAATGCGAAGAAGATGTCGTCAAGGTTGTCAGATACGCCGGCAAGCACCAGCTTTCAATCGTTCCTCGCGGGGCCGGTACCGGACTTTCGGGTGGCTGCGTACCTGAGCAAGGCTCTATAGTTCTTTCAACCGAACGAATGACACGTCTGGAAATAGACATATCAAAAAAAATTGCAATTGTTGGCCCCGGTGTGATAACGGGAGATTTACAGCAGAAAGCCGCTGAATTCGGTCTGGCCTACCCGCCCGACCCGGCCAGCTATCTGGAGTCAACACTTGGCGGCAATGTCGCCGAAGGCGCCGGAGGACTGCGCTGCAAAAGATTCGGCGTCACCAAAGACTACGTCCTGGGCATAAGAGGCGTAACTGCTGCAGCTGAGATTTTAAATACCGGCTGCTATGATGACAATCGGGGTTTCGCCCTGTCGGATATCCTGATCGCCTCAGAAGGTACGCTGCTAATAATTACAGAAATCAGCTTAAGACTGATAGATAAGTTTGAAACCGGTGACACTTTCCTGGTGGCATTTGACAGCCCCAAACAAGCCGCGCAGACAGTCAGCAATATTACAGCCTCGGGAATTATTCCTACAATTTTGGAGTTTCTCGATGGCGACGCCGCCAAATGCTCAAACCAGTATGAAAAGACCGAAGGTCTTGATAACGTTGCGGCCATACTTTTGATAGAAATCCCCCATGAATCTGACGGCAAACAGGCCAGTTTAATTAAGACCATCTGCGAACAAAACGATTGCTCTTTTTTCCGGCATGAGTCTGATGTTCTAAAAGCAGAAAAACTCTGGAAAGTCCGCCGCAATCTCTCAAAAGCAGTTAGAGAAATAGCCGTAATGAGAGTCTCCGAAGACGTAGTCGTGCCCATTTCAAAATTCCCCGATTTGATCGAGTATGTCACCGAGTTGAATTCCAGTTCTTCTCTGCGAATTAATTCTTTTGGCCATGCAGGCGACGGCAACTTGCACGTTAATTTTATGGCAGACTCAGACGACCCCCAGACCCGGGAGCTTATTGAAGTTGAACTAAGAAAACTTCTCAGGAAAACCATAGAACTAGGCGGTACTTTGACCGGCGAGCACGGTATCGGTCTGGCAAAGAGAGATTATATCGGACTTGAGTTTGACAAATCTACTCTTGAGAGTATGAAATGGCTAAAACAAATCTTCGACCCCAAGGCTCTGCTTAATCCCGGCAAGATTTTTTCTTAAAAAAAATACCTTCACACTTTTTTTCCGCTCGCTTGACAGTCCCCCAAAGTCACTATAGCTTCATATTATAGATGATAGGCCGACAATTAGTACTGGGGTTTATTGGAAAGGGAATTCTTGATGACCGAAAAAGCGCTAACTGGAGGGGCGGCTTGAAATGGCACAGACACTCAAAGAAAAATTAGCATCGATAATACCGGGTCTTCGCGAAGAGCGACAAGCTATACTGAAACAGCATGGCGATAAAAAGATATCCGACGTAACCATAGCCCAGGCTTTTGGCGGCATGCGCGGTATCAAAGGACAAATATGTGATACCTCTGTCGTCAGTCCGGATGAGGGCTTAATAATTCGTGGTCAACCGGTTCTCAAATTAAAAGATAAACTTCCCGAAGAAATCTTCTGGCTGCTGGTAACTGGCTCCATGCCCTCGGCGGAGGAGGTTAAAGGCTTTCAGGACCAGCTGAGAGCAGCAGGCGAAGTACCTGCCTATATCTGGAAAGTAATCAAGTCCCTGCCCAAGAAGTCCCACCCCATGGCTATGCTTGATACAGCTATCCTGGCTATGCAACATGAATCTGTTTTCGCAAAACAATACGCCGATGGACTCAGCAAAGCTGATTATTGGGAAGCTGTTCTGGATGATGCGATAAAGATAATTGCTACTATCCATACAATCGCTGCCGGAATCTACCGCCTCCGTTACAAAAAAGGCGCGCTTATAGAGCCGTCTAAAAAGAATGACTGGGCGGCAAACTACGCCAAGATGCTGGGGCTGGCTCCCAAAAAAGGGCTGACTGCTAAAATGATGCGCCTCTATCTGGTGCTTCACTCTGACCACGAAGGTGGCAATGTTTCGGCAAACGCCTGTCATGTGGTTGGCTCTGCTTTGTCTGACCCGTTTTATGCCGTCTCGGCCGGATTAAACGGACTGGCTGGTCCTTTGCACGGACTGGCTAATCAGGAATGCCTGAAATGGGCGCTGGGTCTGATGGAAAAGTTCGGCGGCACACCGACCGAAGATCAAGTCCGCCAGCATGCCTGGGATACCCTAAACAACGGCAAAGTTATTCCCGGCTATGGTCATGCTGTTTTGAGAGTCTCCGACCCTCGCTTTGTAGCCTTTCATGAGTTCGGCCAGAACAATCTGCCCAATGACCCGGTATTTAAGACTGTTGCCACAGTCTTCAAAATTGTACCTCAGGTCTTAAAAGAACACGGCAAAGCCAAAAGCCCCTGGCCCAACGTCGACGCCGGCTCCGGCTCGATTCTTTATCATTTTGGCTTAAAAGAATTTGAATATTATACGGTATTGTTTTCTGTCTCAAGGTCACTTGGCATGCTGGCACAGCTGATTCTGAACAGGGCGCTGGGTTCGCCAATCACGCGGCCAAAATCAGTCAGTACTGAATGGATTAAGCAGCTGGTTGCTAAGGAATCTCTTGCGGATTGACTAAGATTTCGGCAGCGTCACCACAAAATTAGCGCCGCCCAGCTCACTCTTTTCCAACCTGACTTGCCCCCCCAGCTCGCGAACAATTCTATCGATAGTTGGCAGACCCAGACCGGTCCCGGATTCCTTGGTCGTGAAAAAAGGCCGGAAAATTTCGCTGGCAATATTTTCTTCAATCCCCGGACCAGAGTCATCAAAAGAAATCATCATGCCTGATTCTGTTTTACTGGCAGAAATCACTATCTGGCCCGGCTTGCCACCTAAAGCTTCTTTGGAATTATTGTAGAAATTTGTGACCAGCTGCATCAGACTGCCTTTATCTGCAGTCAGTTTCAGGCCGTCTTCAATTCGGAAAGTCAGCTCTATGCCCAGTTGTGAGGCCTCAACTTCCAGAACTTTTATTTCATTTGAAAAGTAGTTTTTGATATCAATTTCTTCAGTCTGCTTTTGCTCTGTCTTTGCCATCGCCAGAAATTTGGTGATAATACTGTCCAGCCGCTTAGACTCAGACCTCATATTATTTGTAATACTCTGATATTCCTGCTCGTTGCTGCTCGGCTTAAATTCTGCGGCCAGACGCTGTGCCGCAATAGAAATAGCATTTAGCGGATTGCGAATTTCGTGAGCCACTCCAGCTGCCAGCTGACCCATTTCTGATAAGCGTTCGCGCCGGGCTGACTCTGTTTCAAACTCTTTTAGTTTGGTGATATCATAGAAAACAAGTATGGTTTCTCCCTCATCTTCTTCTGAACCGCCTAATCCGGACAGAGCGATTAAAAGAACTTTCTTCTGTCCGTTTATGCTGACAGTTACTTCTGTTTCGGTCGACTTTTCACCAAGAGCTGCAAACTTGTCCAGATTCAGCCCTATTTTCCGGCTTATGTCATGCCAGCTTTTTCCGACAAGTCTCGGCATAGAAATTATGTTTTCAAAAGCAGCATTTGTCAAAGTGATAGAGCCTTTTCGGTTAATCGCTGCCACACCGGTCTTCATCTGCTCAAAAATTCTATCCGTTACAGATTTAATCTTTTCATACTTCATTTCGCTTTCGGTTTTAATTCTGTGCGCTCTTAAAAATAGAAGTGTTGCCAGAACTAAAGCAGCCATGACTAACGTAATAATCAGGAGTCTCAGGTTATAGCCTTTTGAAATCTCCAGATATTTTTTGAGAGACAAGCCGACCCGCAGCAGACCAAATCTGAAATCCGGCGAAGAAAACGGCCGGACCAGCTCCAGCACCTGCTCGCTTTCGAACTCAATTTCGCGATAAGAGATGGTATCAGCTTCAAGAGCTTCACTCAAAAACGGGTCAGATTCGATTGACAAGAGATTGGCGGTGCGGCGAGATGAAAAGATTATTCCTTCAAGGGCCTGGTAAATTATATACTCTACCCCTTTTTCTCTGGCCATTCCCTGCGCCAGATAGCCTATCTGGGTTTCCCGAAGAGCTTCAGCATAGAACGTAGCATCATCGACAATGACAATCACTCTCTCAAGGGCGCTGGTAATTTCAAGATAGTAGTGTACCGGCGGTTCTACGACATCACCTTCGTCTAAAAGAAGTACAAAATTATTTTCAGGGCTTTGTATAAGTTGGGCAACTTCTTCATAAATAAATTCCGGCAAGCCACTATCATGTTGGTGCGCGGCAGCTCCGGTGACTAAATTTGCCTGGTTATCAAAAATAAAAATTCCTTCGATTTGCTGGTCAAGCGAGGTCTGCCTCAGAAATTCGGAACTTGGTTCGACTGCTGTTCTTAAATTAAGTCCTCTAATGAGTTCCGCGAATCTTTGGCGAACATAATAATCTATTATCTGTTCAGATTTTATAGCGTTCTCGGCCGCCTGCGCCAGGCCTTCGGTAAACGACGCCCCCTGTGAAATGAGCAAATCAAGACTGTCCCGCCGGCTCTGTTGTACGCCCATCCAGGTCACAATCAGAATTAAAAGCGCCAGACCAATCGTCACTACCGCGATTACATTCTGATTGAATTTATAATACGATGTTCTTTGCAGTGCCTTCACAGCAAAAAGATTGTCTGCTATTTTGGCAGGAGCAAGTAAAAGTTAAGATCTGGTGACTTGTGGTGATAGTGATACTTCAGCAGTTTTACTGCTCTCTTTAGATTTGCCCTGACTCTGCGGTAATTCGATATAAAATGTAGTTCCGTTGGTGAAGTCATAACCGACAGATCCACCATGGGCGTCAACAATGCGGCGGCAGGTTATCAGGCCAATGCCGTGCCCTTTACTTTTTGTTGTGAATCTTTCCACGAAAAGCTTTTCCTTTTTCTCTTCGGGAACGCCCGGGCCGTTATCATTTATTTCTATTCGAATCATGTGCTGACCATTGGTGAAGGAACTCAAGGTCCTGATTCGGATTGTCTTTTCCGTTTTACAGTCATGCAGCGCATCGCAGGAGTTAGAGAACATATTCACCAAAAGCTGCTGTAATTTGGCCGGGTCGGCATCGATAACCGGCAGCTCGGTCGATAATTCCGTGACTACATTTATGCCATAGCATCTCTTTTGCGGTTTTAAAAATGCCAGCACATTTTCTATAATCTGATTTACGTGTATCCTGACGAACTTTACATCATCATGCTCGCTGTCGAGCAGTCCGGAAGTGTAGTTGTTAATTTTGTCGAGAGTTTTTTTCATCTGGGCGAGTTTCTGCTCAACCTTTTCCATGTTATTCTTCTTCAGAAACATCGGGATCAATTCAACATTCCCCATTAATACAGCCAGATAGTTATTGATGTCGTGGGCAATGTCGCCGGCCATCTCGCCGCGAGTATAGTTCTTGTTTAAACGAATCATCATCTGCTGAAACGTCTTACTTTCCGAGATATCCCTGATTATAAAGAGATAGGCCGACTCGGAGCTATCGGCCACTTTTATTGGTGAAATCTTGGCGAAGGCAGGGAACAGGGATTTATCTTTTTTCCAGCATAAAACTTCGATTCCCTTGGCTGAGGTTGATTCCGGGCTGACGCTGGTTAACTCGTCTACTGACTGGGTGAATAGTTCCTGTATGCTATGCCCTATTATCTCCTGGTCATTCTCATAGCCAAATGATTTAATCGCCTGATTATTAAAAATCATTATCTGACCGTCGGCGGAAGCAACTATCAAAGAATCAGGTGAGTTATTGATTAGAGCTGAAAGGAATCTTTTAGAAGTAAGATTACTTCTGTTTACTTCCGAAAGCCTGTCATGGTAATGAGCAACTTCTCTGTTACTGTCATACAATTGAGCTGACATTTCATTAAATGCTTTAGCCAGCTGCCGGGTTTCCTGATCACCCTCGGCTTCGATCTGGTAATAAATGCCCCCTTCGGCAATTTTATCCATGCGGTTGATTATCTTGCTCATAGGCTCCTTGAACCACTTGATTAACATATAAACCGTCAACAGGGATATCAAAGTTGCTGCCAGGAAAGTCAATAATAACGCATATTTGACGCTTCCACGATTGGAAATTAAAAGCTCATGGTTGACTGCTACTCCGATTGTAGCAAGCGTGTTTTTACGCAGTTCGAACGGATAAAAATATCCCAGGTATTCACTTTCAGTATACAGTGGACCGATTATACCGTCTTGATTGGTAAACTTAAACGGTTCCGGGGGCAGAAGAATATTCTCTTCCTGCAGGTCCAGTTTTGAATGGTAGGAATGAACTTTTCTGTAGTTACCGTTATCATCCAATATGAACAGGTCGGCATGTACTATCCATTTTTCTGCTAGGAGAATATCATCTGTCATTTCTCTAATTTTATCAGAAACCGGCTGATCTTTAATACTGTAAGGCTGTAAGGCAACTACCGCAGCTATCATATTGGTAGTTCTGTTCAGGCTCTGAAGAACCATAGCTTTTTGCCCTGCGAAATTTATCTCTTCTGCCGGGCTGAAGAGGATTATTACCAAAGCTGCAAAGACAAAAATAATCTGCAGAAAAATTACGTTTGTCAGACGCAGCAGCAGGCTGGGTCTTAGGAGTTTTTTAATTATAGACATAGCTAAATTGTTCTCACTGTCTAAGTAATTATCGTCAGACTGGCAGAAGAGTTGACCGGCTAAAATGAACAAGAAAAAAAGGGAGTGGTGGAGGGGGGATGCCCGACTCTAACGTCAGGCGGCTGGAGGTCCAGCGCACACCACTCCCATATCTATAGAAAATCTCGAAATGAGAAAATAATCGAAATAACTGTCATATCCAGTTGCTATTCGAAAAAGGTTAGTATTGCTATCAGGAATATAACAAGTACTCTCCAATTTGGCAAGGAGAAAGTGAGGGCCGAGGCAGTATTTGCGACTAACAGAGTAAATGTAAGTCGCTATGCAAAAGAATGTTATGGAAAAGATTAAACCCTTTGGGCTAATTTGTCTTCAAGTTTTTCTATATATTTTTCCGCAGCCACAGCAGCCGTGGTTGCGTCGCCGACAGCATTAGTTACCTGTCTGACCAACTGGGACCTGACATCGCCACAGGCATATATTCCTTTTACGTTTGTTTCCATAAGGTCATTCGTCAGAATATAGCCGTTTTCATCTGTCTCAATCTGCCCTTTCAAGAGGCCTGTGTTGGGATGAAAACCTACGTAAATAAAAATTGCTCCGATCTCTAAATCAGAGTTTTCACCGGTCTTGACATTTTTTAGTCTAAGATTTGTAACAGACTTGTCATCGCCGATTATCGATTCCACCACCGTGTCCCAGATAATTTCTATCTTTTGGTTATCAAATGCTCTTTGCTGGATAATCTTTTGTGCTCTGAACTGGTCACGCCTGTGAATTATGTAAACCTTCGAGCCGTATTTGGTCAAAAAGGTGCCTTCTTCAACAGCGGCATCTCCTCCGCCAACTACAGCAATTACTTTGTCTTTGAAAAAGGCGCCGTCACAGATTGCACAGTATGAGACACCTTTGCCGCTATAATCTTCTTCACCTGGGATATTGAGCTTTACGGGTGTACCGCCGGTTGAAAGGATGACTGCTTTGCTTCTGTAAACATTACCGGATTCGCAGCGAACCAAACGGTCATCTCCTTCGCAATAAATATCTGCTACTTCTTCTCTTTCAATGTCAAGTCCGAATTTTAAGGCATGATCTGTAAATTTTTTGGCCAGCTCGGAACCCAAAATATGCTCAAAACCGGGGTAGTCTTCTACGTCGCCTGTCAGCGCAATTTGACCTCCGGTCAAGAATTTTTCCAGACAGACGGTTTTACGCATGGCTCTGGCTGCATACATTCCGGCACATAATCCGCCCGGTCCCCCGCCGACAATAATGACATCATAATTTTTTTCAGACATTGATTTAATTCTCCAAAACTTTCTTTAGTCCTTCATCGAATCCGACAGGTTCAATTTCAAACAGTCTTTTCATTTTACTCAAATCGCAAACAGAACCTTTTTCCAGCATTATCAACTGGTCAGTTGTCAAAGGCGACGGTTTGAGAATTTTCTCAAGCAAAACCGCAACAGGTTTTATAACCGCCATTGGTATGAATAAGTTCATTCGTTTTTTCTTGAGCGCTTTCTTTATCGAGTTAATAATTTCGACATACTCCAGAGGTTCTGCTCCGCCAATCTCAATTGTCTCTCCCCGGCACTCTTTGTTTGTAAGTGACTTGGCCATAGCTTCGACCAAATCTCCGATGTAGACCGGCTGAAGTTTATACTTACCGTCACCGAATATCGGTACAAAGGGCGAAAGTTTTATGATTTTTGACATCATCGCCAGAAAACCATCGCCTCGTCCGTAAATAATAGAGGGACGAAAAATCGTCCAGTTAAGACCGGAATTTTTCACAGATTGCTCCGCTGCCCATTTTGTCTTGAAGTATTTCGACTGGGCATCTTCGGTAGTGCCCAATGCTGACAAATAGATAATTGTCTCTATGTTATTTTGCTGACAGGCGGAAATAACATTTTTGGTGCCCTGTTCGACAGTCGTTTCAAAAGTATTCTTTCTGGTCTCGGCGATTATGCCGACCAGATGCAAAACGGCCTGACAGTCAGAAAAAGCTGCCTGCAAATCATGAGCATTGTGCACCGATGCTCTGATGTATTTAACTCTGTCAGAAAATAAATTAACTCCAGACCTGCGGTTAGCTACAATAGTAACTTCATGCGAGTCTTTAAGAAGCCTTTCTACCAGATGCCTGCCAACGAAGCCGGTGGCGCCGGTGACTGCCACCCTCACCAATCGACCCCTTTCTGAGCCATTATGCCTTGCTGGTAAGGATGTTTGATCTCTTTCATTTCTGTGACTAAATCGGCTTTTTCAATAAGCCAGTCAGGGGCGTCACGGCCGGTTATGACCAAATGTTGTTTGGGCGGATTAGCTTTGAGAAGGGATTCTATATCTTCCTGATTAACCAGACCAAGTTTATAAGCTACATTGAGTTCATCTAAAATGACGATATTGAATTTCTCTGACTTAATTTTTTCGATAGCAACAGTTATGCCTTCTTTGGCGGCTTTGACATGCTCTTTGAAATCTTTGGTGTCGTCAACAATGCCTACGAAGCCTTCTCCAACCGTCATAAGTTCAACGTTCGGCTCAAGTTTCTTTATCCCTTTAAGTTCGCCGTATTTCCAACTCCCTTTGACAAACTGAATGATAGATATCTTCCAGTCATAGCCAACTGCCCTGACACACATCCCCAGAGCAGCGGTCGTCTTCCCTTTGCCGTTGCCGGTGTATACAATTAAAAGACCGCGTTTTTCTTCTTTGGTCTTAGCTGTCATGTTTGGAATCCGTATTATTCATGCGCTTTTTCAGTATGCACCAGTTTATAGATTAAGTCAATTGAGGAGGTTTACAGCCTGATTGTTATGTGCTATTTTGATGAGAATTGAACGCACAGAATCGAAAGGAATTTGAAATGCCGGTGAAATCTGACCAGTGGATTATAGAAATGTCCAAAAACCATGAGATGATAAATCCCTTTGAAGAAACACAAATTAGGGATGGAATTAGTTATGGAGTTTCATCTTATGGGTATGACATAAGCCTGGCAGATGAATTCAAAATATTTGAGCCAAATGGTGCCAGCGAGCTGGATCCCAAAGCAGATAATTCTGCTCTGTTCAAAGATATAAAGGCTGATTCAATTTTAATAAGTCCCCAATCTTTTGTTTTGGCCAGAACCCGTGAATACTTCAAAATCCCGCGCAATATTATTACTATCTGTCTCGGAAAATCCACTTATGCCCGCTGTGGAGTAGTGGTCAACGTGACACCTTTTGAACCTGAATGGGAAGGATATGCCACTATTTCCCTGTCAAATACTTCGGGACTGCCAGTCAGAGTCTATGCCCACGAAGGCATCGCTCAGCTGCTATTTTTAGAAGCTGACCGGGAATGCCTCCAGTCCTATAGTGACAAAAAGGGGAAATACCAGGCCCAAAAAGAAATCACGCTATCGAAAAACGAGGGTTAAGCCCTGTTCTTTCAACGATTTGACTTCCCCTTCCGATCAGGACAGCAACTTAATTAGAGTCATTTTCTATACAATTTTGGCTATAAGTCTCAGCCAATAGCCTTAACAATCAAGTATTACCACAATCTTTCCGATAATTGAGAAAAATCTGAATCTCAAATCAGGAGGCAAAGATGCGTCTTAAACTAATAGCCTTGGCCATAGCTGCGGCGGCAATAATGGCACAGCCGGTTGCGGCTCAGTACAGCGAGCAGGAAATTATAGACCGATATATGAAAAAATCTGATAAAAAGCAGAAGCAGCACAAGAAATTGTACTGGCTCTCAGGCAGTTACTCCATGAATAGAATCAATAAGCATAATGATTACAATGATTTTGCTACTTACACCAGTGCTCAGTTTCCGACAACCCAGATAAATTGGCTCAACAAGGCTAATTCATTTGGCCTGGAATTTGGCTGGATGTTTAACAAGAAGTTTGCTGTGTCAATTGGCGGGGAATATTGGATGACGCTGGGACAGAACCAATCCGGTAATTTCGCCTATAACCGTCCAGTAGGCGGCACCACAACAGTAACAGAGCTAATCTCTGAGATAAAAGTTTATGGTCTGACCTCGGCCCTTCATTTTTATCTGACCAATCCTCCAAGCTCAAGGAATCATCTTACAAATCTTGCTGTCAAAGTAGGCGCCGGAATCGGCTTTTATCAGGTCAGTTGGGATGTTTGGGATGAGTATGAAAATATCAACCTTTCGAGTTCTCTGCCGGCGGCTATTAATGCTACTTTCAAAGACAGTAATATCGGCCTAAGTCTTAGTGCCGGTGCCGAATATCCCTTGAATTTTGGGTCAATGTCGCTTGGAGTAGACGTAAATTACCTTTACTTGAACTTTAACAACGTAGCCTGGTATAATTCTCAAGATCAGGAAGTCGTAGCTTCCTATGCCGGTGATACCAATAGCAGAGTTGATCTCGGGCTGTCAGGTGTTCGCGGCAAAATTGAACTAAAGAAGTTTTTCAACTGGTAGAACCGGCCGCTGTCGAAGTTGACATTCCAACCCGACCGGCTATCTTGCTGCCCTGATAAAACTGAAGAATGGAGCGTTCAGATTGAGAATTAACAGGATACCGGTTTATCTAATGGCAGCAATTCTTATGACTACTGCTGCTTTTTCCTTTTCATTTGCAGCCGACAAGATGCCTGCTGAACTGGCAGGATCTATCGCTGAGCCCTCGGGCAAAATTGCTTTCTTAAGAGAAAAAAGTGTTTGGGTTCTGGATCTAAAATCCGGTCGCCAGGAAGAAATTTGCGATGTGAGCAATGGCGATGGCCGTTTGGCCTGGTCTGCAGATAACAGAGAGATTCTCTTCACTCGCTCCGGCACGGTTGATTTACAGGGGCCGGATGGCATGGGCGGCAAGCATAAAGTCTATGACATTTTTAAGGCCTTTCTTGATTCCGCTTATTCCAACAACAGATTTTGGTGGCTGAGAATTACTGATGATTTAGGATGCCGCGACCCGGAGTGGACCGCCGACGGCAAAAAAATCATTTACTGGAGAGACATGAACGCCAATTACGTGAATGCTTTTGAGCCGAATTACCAGATTTGCACTATGAACCCCGACGGCAGCGACATTGAGCTGCTGCGAAAAGACTGGCAGGTCATGGCCGATTTCATGATTGCACCTACCATGAATGTCAGGGGAGATGTTGCTTTTGTTGCATTTTATGAACTAAAGCCGAAAGGACTGGTCGTACTGAAAAGCGATGAATATATGCTGCATCAAGATTCGATACGCGTCCGGTCAGAAAGAAATCTCAAGAAAGTTGCTCCATGCTGGTCGCCTGATGGAAACTGGATTGCCTATGTCAAGAACGACCTTAACAATCCGGGTATCTATTTAACTAACGGCAATTTGTCAGAAGACTATTTGGTTTTTGTTCCTCCGGTTGGAACCAGCCTCTATACCATCTCGCCCTCTTTTTCTCCTGATTCCAAGTGGCTGACTTTTTCTACAACAGACGGGTCAATTTGGATAGCGGATATAACAGGAAATGGCACCCGCCGGCTCTCCGGTCCCGGATTAGACAGTTCCCCTGCCTGGTCAAAGGCAGCAGAAATTAATTAAATCTGAAATAGATTTTGATTAGAAAAACCTGAAGCTGATGCCCTGATCGAACATTGATTCAGACACTAAAACACCAATCGGCCGAACATCTCGTTCAACTACTGACCACCTGCCTCTGAGTCCATTCAACCTACAAATGACTTGACGAGAATAGCCATAGGACTAACTTAAAAAGTGGTACAATAGCTGAGGGCAGGTCACTACCGTGGCCGGTTGAAAAGCAATAGTAAGTTAAAATGGAAGTCTTGCCGTTTACGGTGGGGCGCAAATGATTAAGAAACGAACCCCAAAGGATGGGTCACCTCGTCCGGGTTCATAGCTAAAAGAGAGGTATTTGATGTGGAAAAGCGTGTGATAACGACCATTATGCTTGTCGTTCTTGTTTTCACAAATGTTAGCTGCACAAAAATCGCAAAGTTGTCAGCCGATGAAGTAAGAGGCAAGTCGCGTGGAAAGATTCATGTGGTTGCACTTTCCTCCGGAATAAAGGGGGTAACTCTCCACTCCTGGGAGTCGGTAGCCTTCGATAATCAAGGCGGAAAGATTGATGCCGAACAAAAGATTGTTAGGGGGATTAGCCCAAGCGGGGAGCCTATGGAAATAAAGCTTGATACCGTGCGAAACCTTCAAATCGATCAAGATGCTGTGATAAACTTTGATAGATTTGGTGGAAGGTTTGACGCCGAAACACAGCTTATAACAGGAACAACTACGGATGGGAAACCAGTAGAGATACCGCTTGATGACGTGCTCTACATAAAGGCCAGAAAGTTTGATGTTGTCATGACCTCAGTTTTAATAGGAGTACCAGTAGCATTAGTGGTCGTGGCTATTTTGACTTTTGAGTTGCCTGAGGGGAGTCTTTTCGGGAATAACGGTAACGGTTTCTAATAATTCAAAACCTGACTTAGACCTGTTTTGGCATACAAGTTGTTTATAACTTCCAGGTTAGTGTTGCTCTAGACAGCCTAAAACTGCTACCGTGCCCCCTTGTACCCCCGATGGGACTCCGACTTTAGAAGATACTCCACAACCGGCTGAAAAGTTCTATAATAGTCCAATAGGGTGAGCTAATCTATCGTTATTTAACGAATTACAAGGTTCCCTGTTTATATTCTCTCTAGCAGTAAGAGTGTTAAGTTATCGGAGGGCTATCAACCAACTTATGACTTGACGAGGATTGCTTAAGGACTAACTTAATAAGTAGTACAATAACCGGAGGCTGCTCAGATACAGAAGCCAATTGTGGGTAGATAGATGACGCTACATCGCCTTACATGTTGGACACGTACTTGAAATCATGTGGGAGGAAATCATGTCAGAAATTAAAAACAATTTGGTATGCTGCATGTCGGTGTTTACTTTGTTTGCATTTCTCAACTTTATCGTTGGCTGTACTGCCAGCGCAAACATCTCCTTTGAAGATGTAGAAAAGAAGCCTAACATGTCCATCCCGCGGGTAGTCTTAGTGACAGAAATTGTTGGGGTCACTCTACGCGCTGGAGGTGAAGTAAAATTTAACGAGCAACGCGGCATTTACGACAGGAAGGCAGACTGGATAAGAGGTACAATTCTTGTCGGTGATTCTGTGGAAATACTTCTGAGTGATATAGAGTATGTAATATTGCGGAGAGCTGGTATTGAAAGATCACAGACAATCAAGGTCGAAGCCCAGGGCTTCAAGAAAACCCAAAAAACGCAATCGTGGAAAGTGGTCGATGGCAGGAGTGTACGACCGGGCAATGTAGTACGGTTTGGCGGTGCAGGTGGCAAATATGATGTAGAAAAGCAGCTCATCACGGGCATTACCGAGAATGGTAAGAATGTCGAGATTGCAGTCGATGAAATTCTATTTTTTCAGTTCAGGAAGTTCAGTGCCTTGAACACTGTTGGAATTGTCGGTCTTTTTTTTCTGGTAGCTATTATAATCTGCGCAGCTGATCCCGCTGGATGCTCAGGGGAATGGGACGACTGGAATTGAAGGGCAGTGTGATTCAAGTGAAGCGAGTAACACATTTATTGCTCAATTTCTTTACGGTAGCAGACCGCACCGCGCTGTGAGCAGTGATAGGCCGCAGTTATTGTCTATAGTTTGAGTATTTACGTTATCCTGCTCTCAAGAAGTACTCCACAACCAGCTGAAAAGTTCTAAGCTCGTCCTGTCGGAGACCGGTTTAACACCAGTCATGTTTGTTTTAGTCTTGAGCTTACAATTCTAATTGCTGCGCCAGTTACTGAGCATTTCTACCAAAAGACGGGTTCCAAAACCGGTCGGACCTTTGGGAGTGTACTCACTGCCCTTCGGCTCGGCATCCAGATAAGCTATATCTATATGCGCCCAGGGGTGATTGCCGATGAAGTTTTCTAAGAATGCTGCTGCTGTCAAAGTTGCAGCGGCGCGACCTCCGGAATTCCACAGGTCGGCTATTGGCGACTTCATTGCCTCGCGAAAATCATCCCACATCGGCAATTCCCAAACCCTTTCAGCGCTTAAATCCGCAGCTTTGCGTAGACCATTAGCGAGTTTTCTATTATTGCAGACAATCGGAGCTCCGGCGTAGCCCAGAATATACAAGGCCGCACCGGTAAGAGTTGCAATATCTATTACTGCTTCGGGCTTAAACTTGGTGGCATAGTCCAGAGCATCAGCAAGTATCAGTCTCCCCTCGGCATCAGTATTAATAATCTCGACAGTCAGTCCTTTGCGGGTTTTGATAATGTCACCCGGTTTGACGGCCTTGCTGGAAGGCATATTTTCAGTAGAGGGAATCAAAGTTACTATATTAAGCGGCAGCTTGAGCCTGGCGGCCGTGACAATTGTTGACAGCATAACAGCCGCTCCGGTCATATCCTGTTTCATTTCGTGCATATTGAGCGACGGCTTAATAGATATGCCGCCGGAATCAAAAGTTACTCCTTTACCAACCAGTACAATCGGAGCTCTTCTGGCAGACCCGCCTTTGTATTCCAAAATTATAAAACGGGGCGGTTCAGCTGAGCCCTGGGCGACCGATAGCAGCGCACCCATTCTCTCTTTTATGATTTCCGGTTTTCCTAATATCGTGCACTTTATTTTATGTTCTTTAGCAAGTTTTTCTGCCTGCCGGGCAAGTATTGTTGGAGTCAAATCATTGGCCGGCGTATAGCTGAGTCGTCTGGCTAAAAGCTGCCCTTCGGCGATTATCTGGCCTCTTCTTACTGCCTTTTCAAGTTTCTTTAAGTCTTTCTTTCCGGTAACCACAAAAGTGCAGCTACTTACAGCTGACTTTTTTTTAGCTTCGCTGGTCGTTTTGTAATCCAGCATCTTGAAACCACCCAGCAGAAAACCTTCGGCGGCTGCCTGAAAATATTCAGGCGAAGAAAAACTATCAAAGTAAAACCCTAAAGATTTCCCTGTGGTAACCGCAGCATGGCGCGAAGCTATGCCGGCAGCTTTTCTGAAACTATCGTGATTTATCTTTCTCTTTTCACCCAGCCCGATTAAGAGCACCCGCGATGCCGTGACGCTTTCGGGCTTATACAAGACCGCTGTTTGTTTGGCATTCCCCGTAAATTCCTTAGACGACAAAAGAAGTTTTAAGCTGCCGTTTGAGACTTGGTCCAGTTCAACAAGCCGCTTGTTATTTAGTTTTGTGTAGGCCGGTGTGAAAACTACCAGAGTGTCAACATCAATATCGTATAGCTCACCATGAGTGAATTTGAAATTCATAGGTTTCTCCTTTTGTTTTGACAAACCTATACAAAATTGTCAGGCAGGGCAAGAAAGCTGATGATTTGAGTACTAATGCTTAGGGGCCTGTTGAAAATGGTCCAAATCAGTCATTGCGCGTCCCGATTCTATCGGGACGCGGCAATCTCAAGCGTTGAGGCACAAGGAGATTGCTTCGTCACTTCATTTCTCGCAATGACGTAACGGGGTTTTTCAAGATGCCCTTAGAGGGGAGAATCCAGATAGGATGCAAAATTTCTCTCAATCTCGGTCATATTATCGCAGCCGAATTTTTCTAAAAACGCCCGGCAGATAACATAGGCGGCCATAGCCTCACAAATAACGGACAGAGCCGGCACCACGCAGTTGTCGGTACGCTCGACCATGGCTTCTACCTGTTTCTTAGTCTTTACGTCAACTGTTTTAAGCGGCTGGTTCAGGGTTGAAATCGGCTTTGAAGCTACCCTGATTATTACATCTTCACCGTTGGTAATACCGCCTTCGAGTCCGCCGGCATTATTTGTTTTACGATAAAAATCTTTCTTTTTTTTGTCGGAGCCTGGCTCATAGTAAATTTCGTCGTGCACTTTGGAGCCTCGCAGTCCGGCGTTCTCAAAGCCGCGTCCGATTTCTACGCCTTTAACTGACTGAATTGAGACCATCGCCTGTGCCAGTCCGGCATCGAGACGATTGTTCCATTGAGAAAAACTTCCCAGTCCTGCCGGCAGGCCGCGTATTATCAACTCGGCTACTCCTCCCACAGAATCGCGAGACTTTTTGGCCGCTCTTATGGCCGCTATCATTCTTTCTTCGGTCTTAAGCTCCAGGCAGCGGACTTCGGAGTTTTCAGTTGTTTCGATGATTTTGTCTAAGTCTGAAATGTCGTAGCCGGCCTCAAGTTTTACGTCAGCTATCTGAACAACATGAGCAGCGAACTTCACCCCAAACTTTTCAAGTAATTGTCTGGGGATAGAGCAGACTGCCACCCGGGCAGCCGTTTCTCTGGCTGAGGCTCTTTCCAGTACATTACGCATATCCTGCTGATTCCATTTGATAGCGCCGCTAAGATCGGCATGCCCGGGACGGGGAGCAGTAGTTTCGTAGGCCAGGCGCTTTTCTTTGAGACTTAAGTCTGCCGCTATCGGCTCAATCGGGTCCATTATCTTTTGCCAGTTGGGCCAGTCCTTATTTTCAATTACCAGGGTAATCGGTCCTCCCAGGGTAATGCCGTTTCTGACACCTGAGAGAATTTTCGCCCGATCATTTTCAATCTTCATCCTGCCTCCGCGCCCGTAGCCTTTCTGGCGGCGGCTTAACTGAAAATTGATTTTCCCAATGTCTATGGGGAAGCCGGCTGGGAAGCCTTCAAGAATAGTGGTCAATTGGGGACCGTGAGACTCTCCCGCTGTCAAAAATTGTAACATAGTAATCTGTTAGATACCCAATTATCTTTCAAGCGTCAACGAAATGAACATGCACGATTCTTGAGAAAATCAGCCCGAAGTTACATTTTCTTTATTCGCCCAGACAAACCACTTTTGCTCTTTGTCCATCTTTGAAATGCGTTCGTCAATTCTATCATCTAAATTGATAGCTTCGGTACAGCCGGTCAGCTTATCCTGTTCGAATTGCGATATCTCTTTGACTTCATCCAGGACAGCAACAATCTTCTGAATTGATTTGTCAATTATGTTCAGATCTTTATCAAGATCCTTCAGAAGGATTTCAGATTGGCCGCTTTGTTTGCGTTGACGCATGATTTGAGAACGGCCATATACTGCCATAATTGCGTTATTTACGTAATGAAACAATGTTGCCATGGCAGCATTTTTTGCCTCCAGAGCACTCCGGTAACGTTCTTCTTTGAAAAGTTTGTCATTTAAGTCCTGCCGAATTTTGAATAGCTGCTCAATTGTAAAGTATGCTTTCCAAATCTCCTTATTTGCCTTTGCAAGTAGATCTTCTATACTGCCGATATCTACTCCCAGATGCTCAGCTGCTTCGATGGTACTGGACATTAGTTTACCGGTAACCGAATCGAGCTGATTCCTGGTTAATGAAAGATTATCTGCAGCCTGGTTGACTCTGGCCAGTCGGTCTTCAATCGCGCAGTCAAATCCAGAGAAGTTTTCCGGGTTCATCAGACTGGCCAGATTGATTATTGCCTGCATCTTCTTGACTTTTTCAGACGGATTTTCAATCGTCTGGCAACCGATAGAATTAGCCATCTCTTCAGGAAGGTGCCATTTTTTGGCCAGAAGGTGGCTTATTTCATAATGGTCAATCCCCAGTATCTCGATTTCTGCGCAGCTGAGTGAGTCAACCTTGCCTTTTAATGACAAAACCTGACGATACTCAGAGGGGTAGTGATGAACTAAGAATATCAACCCAATATCGTTTAGCAGTCCAATTATGAACATTTCTTCGGACGCCTTAAGTTTCAGTTCTCTAGCCAGACTCTCAGCGGTAGCTGCGTTTAGAAGAACGTAAGTAAAAAAATCTTTCGGGTTGATTCCGGAGTTTTTTTCAATCAATTCCGGCTTTAATACAGTCGTAGACAGAGCCAGACATTTGACAGTTGATACTCCTAATACAGACACTGCCTGGTTAACCGTCGTAGTCCGGGAAAATCTCTGGTAAAAAGTAGAATTTGCTAAACTCAATATCCTGGCGGTCAAAGCAGGGTCTGTTTTGATAATTTCGGCCAGCCTCTGGGCAGAGAAATCCTCTTTGTCTACTTCGTTCAATATCTGATAGAGAGATTGCGGCAGCGAAAGCAGATTGCTGTCATCATTTATTCGCGCAATTATCTTATCACGGAGCTTATTTGACACACTTGCAGACATATCCAAAATATCGGTATCATTGGTTTTTTGCTTAGAACGAACGAAATATAATGATTTTATGCAGTTTTTTCGGCCATAGAGGCTTTGACCAGATTTGTAAGCTGCTCTATCCGAAACGGCTTATAGAGCACTTCGGAAATTCCTGCCTGACGCAGCTCAGACTCCGGTATACCGGCTTCCCAGCCAGTGACCAAAATTATTGGGGCATCAGGATGAGTTTTACGCAGACGTCTGGCCAGTTCAAGCCCGGACATTGAAGGCATAGACAGGTCAGTCAGGATAAGTTCAAATCTGGTGTTTTCGGCAAGCATTAACGCCTGCTCACCAGAAGTAGCAGTAGTTACTTCATAACCCAATGACTGGCACATGGCTGATATTAATTCGAGAATCACCGGCTGGTCATCGACCGCCAGAATCCTTGACACCTGACTTTCACTTATTATTGAGTCAGCGGCCGCCGCCTCTTTTCTTACCGGAAATTTGAATGACAAGTACGAAGGTGAGCTGCTGAAGCGGTCAAAGGCTACCTGGCAGTCCTCTTTGCTGATTCTTTCAAGATAGACATCATCCGGGCGGCTCTTTTTTACTTCTTCAGGAAACTGGTAATTGCCGAAACCGGAAACTGCCTCTACCGGGGGGAAATTCCTCTTATGACGGGAAATATCCAGATAAGCATTTTCATTGTCTGAATAGGTTGATATTGTAATTATATCATCATCCTGCGTCAAGGAAGAAAATCTGGCGATAGCTGAGGTCAGCAAGCTTGCGAACTCTTTGTTGCCAAGACTGATAGATTTAAGACTGTTTAGTTTTAATTCTATTTCTCTGGCGCGCCCTGCGATCAGATACAAATTCTCTGATACATGAGAAAGCTTAAGCTTCTGTCTGGTAATATCATTTATGGAAACTGCTGCTGATTCTACCGGGCTGCTAAGCCTGTTTGTCAAACCTGAAATATAATCCGAAGCAAGCTCGGTTTGGTCTACTATTGACTGCAGCTGTTCAAGAGATTTATCTTCGAGATTCCCCCCCGAAATTATAATTTCGGCATTACCCATTATGGCTGAGAGATAATTATTGAGCTTATTAGTAAACTGCTCCATTTGAGGCGAGTCTGCCAGGCTCTCCTGCAGCTCCACTCTTTTTGAGAGATAACTGTTAACCGACAGCTTCAGAGAATATAGTCCGGTGCCCAGAGTAACCAGCCTTTCCCATTCTTTTGCCTCGGACTTACCTACTTCAAAAAAGAAATAAACAACAACTCCGCAGACTTTGTCGGCGTCAATCAGCGGACTTGCAATTGTCAATTCAGGCAATCTGCTCTGGCCACTTAAACCTGACAGTAACTTCTGCCAGTCTTCACTTAATTCATTGATAACAGCTGAGTACTTTTGCTTGCCCACTATTACTTCTCCGGACATATTTTCAAATACTCTTCCCACGAAACCTTCGCCTGATGCAAACGAGATATTATTCGAGGCGTTATTTTCAAGTCCGATTGAATCAACAAGCTCCAGCCTGTTATCGCTTCCCCTGGCGAATGTCATTGCAACTGTAGAATCCGGAAGAATAGCCGCCAGGTGGTTCATCATAAACCCCGGCTTCTCTTCAAATGACTGCTGTGAACTAATTCTCAAGAGCTGAATGATTTTCTCAAAGCCGCGCCGCTGAGTGATGCTTCTTAAAGATTGCTCCTGACGTTCAAGAACTATCATGGCCAGGCGGGAGAAAAGATTCAGAATTTTCAGCTGGAAATTATCGAGCGTGTAGGCCTCGGACTCTCTTCTTAAAAGCAGAGCATGCCCCGGCCGGCTCTCTCCCAGGGGATAAACTAAAGTTGAAGTCGTAATATAGGTGCGGCCCCGGTCATCCTCGGATTCCTCATTTATTACCAGAGGCTTGCCCTTGTGCAGGGCCTCGGCTAAGGTTGCTGCAAATTGTTCGCTTATATTAACCAGCGGCTCGCTGCCGCCCAGGGAGTCCAGCCGCCCGCTTTGAATGGCCACTAAGTGTGCCGAGATACTTCCTGCAAAGCCTTTCAGGCTGCTGCAGAAATTATTCAATGCGTCGGTCTGTCCCAGACTGGAAATCTCTATCAATCGGCGGGCAGCGTCGTTCATTTTTGTTTGCTGGGCCGCATTTGCTTTGCCAAGATTAGCAAGTTCTTTAGACAGTCGCGCAGATTTGATTTTTTCGGCAAGCCATTCTGTTACCGGAGCAAGCACTTTAATATCCGACGGACCAAAAAGCTTTTCTGTCTCAGACATTAAGATGATGGCGCCGATTCTTTCATCTATGGAAATCAGCGGCAGACAGAGGATTGATCTGAATCTGGAATCAGCCAGCAGAGGCTGACCTTCTGTTTCAAACTTTGTGGAAACCAGCGGCTGGCCTGTTACCAGGGCCTGGCTGATCAGGTTCTCGTTATCCGGCAAATACTCAAAGGCAGCTGTTTCCTTTGATGACAGACCAAACGAGGTGGCCAGTATTGGTTGATTGCGGTTTCGACCTGTCAGGAATATGGCTCCGGCGCTGCGCGGAAACGTAGCGACAATCTCTTTGATTGACAGACTTAATAACTCCAAGAACTGATAGGGGCTGCGGGCGTCGCTTTGCAAATTTTGGGCAAGGTTTAATTTCTGTTCGCGGAACATTATTTCTTCTTCCCGTTCATTGTAGCCGCGGAACAGATGCAGAACTCCCCTGGTTACCAAGAAAAGACCAGCCAAAAGCAGCAAAAGGTGGCTGATATCAATAATGGCATAGGCTGAATCTACAAACCAGTTGAAGTAATCCGGAAGCGACCTGACCGCAAACCAGAGCGTGGCCACAAAGACCATAATTGAACCGGACGTAAAAGAATAATTCCCGTCAGAAATTTCTGATGAAAAAAACTTGAGGCGCTTAATCGTAACAATTGCTGCCATCGCCAGAGATAATGCAAACAGTATGACAAGAGCAGAGGTTAACATGTCAGTTCAAAACAGCCAGGTTTCCGTGAAGAGTGAAAGCGTCGGCACGCGTGACATTTACAGAAACTACACTGCCAACTTCCAAATCCGGCGTATCTATAAGTACTATCTTGTTGCCGTCGGTCCTGGCTCTGGAGATTTGATCATTTCTACGTGATTTTCCTTCTACAAGTGCTGTTCGGATTTTACCTACTTCGCGCTGGTTCACCTGCTGGCCAATCTCCTGCTGAATCTTGATAAGTTTTTTTAATCTGCGAATCTTGTCTTCTTCGGGAACGTCGTCATTGAATTTGGCGGCAACTGTTCCCGGGCGAACAGAATAACGAAACATAAAGGCAGAATCATATCGAATTTTTCTGACGGCATCCAGGGTTTGCTCAAACTCTGCTTCGGTCTCAGTCGGAAAACCAACAATTAAGTCGGTTGTGATAGACGTTTCGGGAATTCTTTTTCTAATATAATCGATGATTTTGAGGTAATGCTCAATAGTATAAATTCTGCCCATCTTCTGCAAAACCCGGTTGGAGCCTGACTGCAAAGGCAGATGAATGTGCCCCAACAACTGCGGGGTGTCTGCCATAGCGTCAACTAACCGCTTCGATAAATCCTTAGGATGTGAAGTCATAAAACGCAGCCGCGGCAATTTTGCCTGGTTTACAACACGTTCAAGTAATTCCGGAAAGTCTATGCCGCCGCTCTTGTAACTGTTTACGTTTTGCCCGAGTAACGTAATTTCGACTACCCCTTCATCGACCATCTTTTTTACTGCGTCAACAATATAGTCCGGAGAATGGCAAACTTCTTTGCCTCTTACATACGGCACAATGCAATAAGTGCAATAGTTATCACAGCCTCTGGTAATGGTAATAAAACCAGAATGCGGCGTCTCTTTTATGGGAGTAATAAAATCAAGATTTTCGTGCCCAAAAGCAGTCATCACTTGTTGTGTGCCTTCCACCCCGTTTAGAACATCAGGCAGTTCAAACTGGCGGTCGGTACCCAGAACATAATCAACATAAGGAACTCTCTCTTTGAGTTTCTGGCCGAGCCTCTGGGCCATGCAGCCGACTACCGCAATTTTGAGGTTTGGGCGGCGCTTTTTGTATTTGTACATCTCTCCCAGACGGCCATATACCCTGTTTTCCGCCTTTTCTCTGACAGAACAGGTGTTGAGAATAATAAGGTCGGCCTCTTCTTCTGAGGCCACCCGCCTGAAGCCTTTGGTAATCAAATTTGAGGCAAGCGTCGAGGAATCTGCCAGATTCATCTGACAGCCAAATGTCTGGATATGGAATGTCTCTGGTTTATGTCCGCTAGCGCTTTTGTTCTTTGCCATAATCGAATTCTTCTAATATTTAAATTTAAACCTGATAATAAGTTGAAAGACCAGGAAATCAAACAAAAAAGCCTGCGTCCTAAAGAGCATAAATGGCGGCAATTACCACGAAAAAAGATGACCTTTCTTACTGTGACTTATTAACTGTTCACTATTTTACCGGATTCCCGCAGGGAAACGGCCCACTACGGAAAATATAATCTACCAGATATGTCAAATCAGCAATATTTACTTTTTCATCACAATTGACATCACCCACCAGAAATTCCGGTTGAGGTCTTGGCCCTGACCTAAAGATGAAATCAACCATGAATGTAAGGTCCAATATATTCACTTTATTGTCATAGTTGTTGTCACCATGCAGCCGCCAGACCTTGAATATTAATTCAACTTTGCGCGGAGAATTTGACGCAGATGGAGCGTTGATGTAAAAGGAATCGACATATTCGCCGAACGTCAAGCCAAAGGCACTTGCATGAATACCAACCAGCTCGGGTACGTTTCCTGAACTGTCCGCTACATATGCCCAGGGAATATCGTTAACAATACTCCACTCCATACAGCCGCCGTACCAGTTTCTAATTTCAAAATACCTGGGGAAAATCGGCCCGTGATCTTCCTGGGCAGTGATTACGAAAACAGAGTCCATTAAAAATATTTTCGGCGTTTCCGAGCCCGGCACAACGTTGAAATTGACAATAAGAGTCTCGGGGGTAATTAATGATTTCCTGGCATAGACTAAGACCGTATCTACATATGTGCCTAAAGGCAATTCGGTTTGTTGTGCAAAAAGATTTATCACTTGATCAGCAGTTCCTGTTAGAGGAGAAATCGTAAACCTATCGGACTCATAAACGATTTCAAAATCAAGTGGGTCATCTCCTCCAAAATTAAACACATTAAAAGAAATAATGGGTAGTATACCAGTTAGCCCCTGGGAACATTCAAACATACTATATTCAATTGTATCTGGAAAAATTTTCAATTGTCCCGGATTGTCAGTCAGATGTAAAAGAATCTCTACTGGCACAGGAGAATTAATAGCCTGGTCGGAATAAACCCAGACCGTATCATGAAATTCGTCACCCGACTCACCGCCGGTAAGCTTTAGAGATACTTCAATTGAATCCGGAGCCACACTCGTATCGGGCTCAATACCAATTATGCGAGGCGAACCACCGCTTTCTACCCAGAAATTCATAGTTCCGGCTCCGTCATTTCTGACATAGAAGAAAGCAGAGTAAAGGGGACCTTCCCCGGTTGGAATAATAATAAAATTAGACGGTGAATCGACCACTATTATTGGTAAATCTGAAGCTACTGAAAGATTGACAGGAACTTTAACCGGGCTATTGGTTGCATTTGGGTCACTAACTATAATCGTATCTGCGTACTCTCCGAACGGCAGCCCGGTAATATCAACCGCAACTGTAACATCGTTTGAGTCTCCACCGGAAAGCGGATTTATGTTCAGCCAGGGTTCAGAATTTGAGGCTGACCAGTCGAGAGTTGAACCACCTCTGTTTGTAATAGTAAGAATTTTGGCGTCGGGGTTTGCCTCACCGGCTATGGCATTAAAGAAAAATATATTAGGGTTCAGACCAATCGTAGGTGGCGGTGGAGCAACATCAAGAGTTATTGCGACTTCCAGGGGAGTATTAGCCGCAGTTGCAGAATTCACAATTATGGTCTCGGCGTAATTTCCAGCAGTTAGTCCGATGTTATTTATTTCGACTCTGATTGTTCTGGGCGTGTTACCCGATAACGGCGTTACAATTAACCATGGCGCACTTTCGCTTAAGCTGAAATCGATGATTTCGCCCGAAGATGAACTGATATCAAACTCCTGAAAAGCCGGATTTGGACCGCCTTCGATTGAGCTAAAGCCAAGTGAATCATTTGACAGCACAATATCGGAAGGCGCATTCGGATCGATAATTGTCAAACCGCCAAACCAGTCAGGAAAAAACGATATCTGGTCACCTCTTACGAATTGAAACGAGCTGGCATCGTTAAATTCTAAGGTGTCTATATTAATCTGATCAGTCTCGTTCCAGCTCGAAAGTGTAAAGTAATAGCTTACCCAGAGCCTGCGCGTACTTGAATCTGCAGGAAACAGCGGAAAAATCGCTACGGCTCCGAATAGGAATCTTTGGTTGGCGTTAGTAATTGCTATGCTGTTGTCTTCGTAAAAGAACGGTCCAATCCCAAACCCGTCATCAGTAAGAGCGCTGGCAATGGCGCTGTCTAATGTCAGATTAGGATTATCCCAGGAAAATCCCATATTTGCTGCCGCAAGTTCCTCGTCGTTAAATACCCACAATTCTAATTGCAGATTCAATTGATTGGCCTGCGCGTCCGGAGACAATGTTACTATTAATTCTACTGTGTCAGCAATTCCCGGGTCCTGTGCCTGCACTCCGACCGCAAAAAGAACCAAGAGGATGATGGTAACAATCAGCGTCCTTGTCATATTATTCTCCCTATCCCATTACTTGTGAAATTTACTCGTTAGCTGCCAACCAGATTTTCTCACATCATGCCAAGTTAACTGTGAAGTAACTATTTACGCCGAAACCAAATAGAAGTACATTTGACCGCCAGGACAGAATAGTTCGGCTAAATACTTTGTGAATAAATTAGAGCAGGGACACGATTCTGTCAAGCCATTTGAGATAACCGGCTCAGTCAGAGTTGTAAATTTGGAGCTGAAGAAGTTATTTTTTTGAGGCCGATTTGGCCGCCCGTTTGCGGCTTTTGGTAGTGCGGCGCTTTTTCTTTTTGGACTTTTCTATTTCTTCGCCAAAGATTTTCTGAAGAGTATATGACGACGGAGCAAAGTCAAGCAGGCATTTTTCGAAAAGTTCATCAACCCGCTCGATAAAAACAAATTTTGTCTTACGGATGATTTCTTTGGGCAGCTCTCTTAAGTCCTTTTGGTTTTCTTTGGGAAGAGCAATTTCATGAATTCCGGCGCGAAATGCCGCAGAAATTTTTTCTTTTATGCCGCCCACAGGCAAAACTTTACCGCGCAAAGTAACTTCGCCGGTCATGGCAATATCGTTTCTTATCGGACGCTCTGCCATTACCGATGCCACCACCATGCAGACTGCCACACCCGCCGAGGGTCCGTCTTTGGGAATTGCTCCTGACGGGAAATGAATGTGAATATCCAAATCACTGAAATCGTTGTGATCAATGGCCAGGACATCTGCTTTGGAACGGACGTAGGAGTGTGCTGCTAGAATTGACTCGCGCATTACTTCACCAAGAGAACCGGTTGTAATGATTTCGCCGTTGCCTTTCATCTTGAGGCCTTCGATAAACATCAACTCCCCGCCGGCACCCGTCCAGGCCAGTCCGGTGGCGGTACCAATTTCGGGCTGACTGACAGCCTTTTCGGGAATATATTGAGCCGGACCCAAATATGATTCAAGATTCCGGTCGTTAACACTGACGGAAACTTTCTTCTTTTCAGCTTTTCTTAAGGCAATTTTGCGGCAGATTTTTTCAATCTGCTGGCTAAAACCAAGCAGTCCCGCTTCCATCGTATAATCGCGGATAATCTGGGCCAGAATTTTGTCTGGAAATTTCAGTTCAGACTTCTGAATACCGTGTTTTTCCAACAGCTTTGGAATGATGTAGCGTTTGGAAATCGTTATTTTTTCCCTTTCAATGTAGCCGGGGATTTCGAGAATTTCCAAACGCGGAATAAACTGCTCAGGAATTTCTTCGAATGAGCGAACCGAACAGATAAAATAGACTTTGCTCAAATCAAAAGGAACACCCAGATACTGATCAAAAAATCTGAAGTTATAGCGGGTATCTATCGCTTCTAAAAGAGCCATATTTACGGACGAGTCGTTATCAATGTTAAAGTAATCGATATCTTCAATCAGAATTACCGGGTCGCAGGCAGCTGAGTTTCTTAAGGTCCGGATGATTTTGCCGGGTAAAGCACCGAGGAATGTGCGGGGCGAACCTTTTATTTCAGAAACATCACTGATACCGCCAACTGATATTCTGATAAACTCTTTGCCCATGGCGGTAGCCACAGCTTTGGCCAGCGAGGCTTTGCCGGTGCCATGAGCGCCAACCAGACAGAGGGTAGGGCCTTCGCTTTGCCCCCCCAAAAGTTTGCGAACAGATAGTCGCTCCAGGATTTGTTCTTTGATATTAGTCGGGCCATAGTAATCTCTGGACAGGATTCGTTCAACATCTGCTATGTCGTAACTTTCCGGGGAACGTTTTCCCCAGGGAAGTGACAGCAGCCATTCAAGATAATTCTTAGTAACTCCATATTCAGCTGAGGCTGTAGAAAGCTGTGATAGCCGGTCAGCCTCTATTGTCGCCTTGCTGACAACTTCATCCGGGATGTGCGGCATGCTTTTGACCAGCTTTTTAAACCGCTCAGCTTCTTTTTCTTCTATGAATTGGTCTCCCAATTGTCTCTTGATTTCGACTAACTCTTCTCTAAGAAATTCCACTTCGCGTTTGCGCCTGACTTTTTTAGCTGCCTTTTTACCCAGACTTTCACGCAATTCGACTCTTTCAAGCTCATCAGACAAAATACTGTTTAGGGCGTTGAAGCGTCGTTCCAGATCTATCGTTTCCAGAAGCTGCTGTTTTGATTCCAGCGGAAGTCTGAATGAAGATGCAATTTCGTCGGCCATCATGGATGGGTCACCCAGGCTGGCACTCAAAATAAGCAGCTGCTCACTCGAATAACTCGGATCAAGCTCTGTTATTTTTGTGGTTAATGACAGAGCTTCTCTGGCCTGCTTTTTTACGTTTACCGGCACCTGGGAGGAGATTTTCAGCCTGTTTATCGAGACTGTCTTAAATTGCTGCGAGTCTTTGATTTCTTTAAGGACTACTCGTTCGAAACCTTCGATTGTAATTGTCTTATATTCACCCGGTCCCCGGCGGACATCGCAGATTTTTGCCAAGACTCCAATTTGATGAACCGAAATATTTCCGAATTTGGCTTTACTTATTGGCGCCGGAGAAAAGGCTGCGACAAAATTCTGAGATTTTGAATGACAATAGTTTATGAGGGCCATGTTTTCTTCGCGGACTACCTGAATACTCAGATTCGTGCCCGGGAAAAGCACCCCGCTGCGCAGTGCCATAAGCGGATAGACTTCTTCTCTTTCAGAGCCTATCACCGGTATATTTTGCTTAGTCTCAATTATCATGTTTTTCGCCGATTCATTAGCTTATCGGGTGTTTCAGCCTTTTGATTGAGAAGCTTAGGGGTCTTCACCCTAACCAACTTGCTAACAAAGGCTTAGTAACCATACCTGTTAATAGCTCTGCCTCTCTTTATTTATTGCTTCTATATATTTAACTTAGTTTTTAAAGTCCGGTTCCAGAATATAAAAACCGGCCTGCTTTTTTTTACGGACCGGTTTTTAAGCTATTAAGGGTGCCAGGGGGGCTTTTTAGTTAAGAGCAGTCTGTTCGGATACTATCTGCCGTATCTCATAATCCGGGTTATTCTGCAGATTTGCCACATTTATCCTGATTTTTTCGGGATCAGCGTTAAGACGGTAATATCCCAGACGGTTGTTTTCAATCAACGGCCAGTTATAGCCAAGACCGGCGTTGACCTCGTTTTTCATCCGGTATAAATACCTCGCCTGATTGAAGCCAACCTCGATATCCTCTTTGTAAACCCAGCCGGACGCAGCCGGACTATTAGCCCGCGACCAGGCCAGTTTAGCCAGATACTTAAACGATTTGGCGGTCAAGCGTACCGCTTGATCGTTTATTTTGACAACAAACCGTTCTTTGTCGGGGCTGCCGTCAATTTCGAGCAGCTCCACTTTCTGTGACACCATAGTTGGCACACTGTATGAGTTTGTCCCCGGATTGATGTTTAGAGAACACATAAACTCCTCCTCTCTAATTATTGTAATTTTGTTTTTGAGCAAAGTCAGTTTTCGTTTGCCCTTGATTATTTTGTTTAACTGTTCTTCATCAAATTCACAGAGCTGGCTGATTGATTCCAGGCCGGCATTTTTGAGATTTAAAAAGTCACTGCGTTTTAAAACTGAACTGAACTTTTCGTATAATGGTTTGAACTCTGCCGGCAGGCCATGACGGACTTCAAAGGCATACTTCTGAAGTTGGCTGGTCAGCGGACTTTCTTTTTCTTTAGCGCCGACAATAGCCGCCAGCGACTTAATCAGATGCGAGACTGTTTCTGCCAGTGAAACAACCTGCCCCAGATGAACTTGAAACAGTTCTTCGAGCCGCTGTACCGAGAGACCTTTGCACCAGCTGTCCAGAAGCAGAAGCGCTTTTATGGCGGCAGAATTTTTAGGCGGCAGCGGTTCGCTCTGATGATTTTCCGGAATAAGAAAACGCGCCTGCTCGAGCCCCCCGGAGACAGAATCAAAATGCTGATAGAGCATCTTCAGCGGGCTCTCCTGCAGCAGTTCCAGACGATTTAAAAATCCGGGAGGAGCGTTCCAGTCCGGTGAACTTAAAGCCAGAGCTATCCAGCCAAACAAGGTCTGCGGATAACCGGACTCTAATTTAGACAGGAAACTTTTCGTCTCATTGACCGACAGACCTGTCCCGGCTGCTGCTTTGCCCAATGCTGTCGGCAGCCATTTGCCGCTTACAGAAGTTTCTTTTATTAAAGAGAGCTCAAGCAGAGTCTCAAGTATTGAGTCAAACTCCGGTTTGCTGTTTTGATTACTATAGTCTCCGGCAGTATAGAAAGTTGCGGCATAAACTTGATTAAGGCTGCCGATATCATCAGCCAGACCAGAGCAGATGATATCAAGTGCCCAGTCAACCAGAGGAATACTTGCAAAAGCAGACTCGACCGGCTTTGGTTTGTCAACTGCTATGTAGTTCTTCCACAGGATTTCTCTTTCTAAGGCGGAGTGCGCCAGAACAACTGCTTTGCCCGCTTTGCTTTTGCTGCCATGACGGTGCCGTCCGGCCCGGCCGGTCATATTATCAAACTCGGCCTGGCTTATAGGAATCAGCGAGGGACGAAGGCCGTACCGTGGCGAAATATATTTGACTGTTTCCAGATAAACCGTATCCGCAAAAAGATTGACCCCCATTGCCAGAGTGGTAGTCGAAAACAAAACTTTTACTTCCCGATTACGGAAAGCATTTTCGACAATCTCTCTTTGAGTTGAGGTCAGGTCGGAATTATGAAAGGCTATCCCCCGCCCCAGCGCCTGACGCAAAGTACGGTTCAGCGACGAGGGCTCTTCTTCGGTCAGACGCTCGATAGCATTTTTGGCTTCAGTCCAGCCGCCACTGGCAGAAACAGCAGCAGACAGTTTGAAAGCATATTCGACTGTCTCAGCCCGGGATTTCAAAAATACCAATGTCTGGCCGCCTCCCGACTTGTCCCGAGCGTTGCCGGAGGAGCCCGGTCGAGAGAGCGGAGTCTGGCCAGTTTCTGCTTTTATCTGCCGGACAAAAGCATCAAACGGCTTTTCGTCTGCTGTGGCTGTTATAAACGGCTCGACATTATCCTGGCCGGTATTATAGGAGCGGTTATAGAAAAGCCCCTCGGCTGCCACTCCGCGGATTAAATCAACCGGCCGGGCGGTCTCCTCCACCAGGGCCGCCCCCAGCCAGTCCGCTAACTTTCCCGCCGAAACAGCGCTGTCGCCGATTACCGCCGAGAGTCCTATAACTGTCAGTTTATAACCAGAAGCTGCTATCTTTGTCAAAAGCCGCTCTAAGACAGTTCCTCTCCCCGGTTCGGCAATAGTCTGAATCTCGTCAACAACCACTAAGCCAACATTTACCAGACTATCCAGCGCCGAAGTCAGCAGAAGATCAAATTTTTCATATACTGCCACAGCTATATTGTATTTGCTGTCGCGAAAGAGCGAGTCATTTTCGGGATGGTCGGAGGTGACTATGATTATTTTAACACCCAGCGGCTCGTAGGTCTTTTTAAGCAGGCGATAGTTTTCCTCAGCCAAAGAGCGTAGCGGAAAAAGCAGAACGCTTTTTTTACGCTCGGTCAGAGTTTTGACTGCGGCCATTTCGGCGCAAAATGATTTGCCGGCCGAGGTTGGCGCTGAGATTAGCATATTAGCCCTTGGGCTGCTGCTGTCGTCTCCCGGATTGCCCAGCAGACCCTTTCGGATTGCCCTCGACTGTACCGGCAATAACATCTCACCTTGTCTTTCTTTCCAAACACTTATCACTCTTTCAGGTATTCCCCATTTGTAGAGTTCATTTACTTTCATTTTCTATTCCCCATTCCCTGCTTTTATTGTCAGGAGTTCGCAAGAGTCCTGACCTACACCTACTACACTACTTCAAAACCATCTCTAATTCTGGGTGCCCCACCCCTTGGGGTGGGATACTCAATTTGTTAAGACCCCACCGCAAGCGGTGGGCGACCCTGTTTCGTGCCCGGCAGATGTCCCTACTTGTCCTGAGCCTGCCGAAGGGTCTGCCGTTTGACTCGAAGAGTCAAATTCTCAGATACTGCCGGGTGCTCCACCCCTTGGGGCCACCCTGTCAGGAGCGCAAGGCTCCTGACCTACATTCAGCCGCAGCCACACGAACTGAAACCGCAGGTAATACAGAGCAAACAGCCCCCCTGACGGACCATCCCGTTGCCGCAATCCGGACAACTGGCAGCATTGAAATAACTGAAGCTCTCGTCCGAAAGTATGCTGCCCAGGCTGACAAAAGAGCCTGAGCCGTAATCCTCGTGTATTTCAGCCGGATGTCCATTTCCGATTGATTGATTCTGATTTGTCTGCATTGGCTACCTCTTCCGTGGTTTTTCTTATTTTCCTGCTAACATTCAGGTAAAAACCATGATACTGCACATCTGTGCAGGTGTCAAGCGAAAAGGTGAGAAATATCAGATTTTTTTGAGTAGGTCGAAACCTCACGTACTCGGGACGGTTTCGACAATAATATGTAGGGCACCATGGCCTTTAGCGGTTCTGCCAATCAAAAAAATGGCAGAACCACTCCCAAGCCAGCTCGGGAGGGTACTGCCCTACGATCTACTATTTTAGTAGATATTAGATATGAATGTAGATATCTCAGAGGAAATTCTCTACAATTTCAAAAGATAGATAAATAAAATGGGAGTAATAACATGAAAGTACACTTTGAAGCATTTCTACAAATTCTCAAGAATGATATTGAATTCCAATATTATGAATTCACAATAGAAGAACTTAGGAAAGAAAAAAGTAAATGGAACGAATGGGAAAACGAATCAGGAATATACTATTTTGTTGAAGAAGGTTCTATTGTATACATTGGTAGAGCTTTAAAAAATACTGGTCTTGGATCCAGAGTCAATGATCAAATTGAGGCATTTGGAAATCCGAAGTGGGATCGCATCATAAAAAATCACCAAGTCATTGTTGGAATTGTATGTATCAATGAAGAAATGTGGTTTATGACATCTTCTTTAGAATTATACTTAATTGATAAACTTAAACCTGAATTCAACAAGAGGATACAATAATGCCAAAACCTAAGAACCATAATAAGATTTGGCATAGTAATATGATACAAAGGAGTTATTTGTAGAGCAGAACCACTCCCAAGCAAGCTTGGGAGGGTACTGCCCTACATTTCTACTAATCAAGTCTCGAAAATTGTGCCCGATAATGATACTACATTGCGAGAGATCTGTTAAAAGGAGTTGATGTTTGGACAAACACTTGGAAAGTTACAAAGCCAGGCGGACTATCTATATTGTATGCTCACTCTTTGTCGCTCTGACAATTGCAATATTTTTTTTCACAGGGCCACGATCTCCCTTTGCAATCCCATGGGGATTTGTGTCCATGGGCATGATCCTCTGTTTTGCCTCCTCCATAGCATATATAATCCAATACTGGAAAATTGAGAGACTTCGGACACTCATACCAATTGGCACGTGGCTGCTAGCCTGTTTTTTGGCAGTTCTTGTTATTGCTATAGTCAGATCTTAATGAGCAAACAGTAGGGCAGAACCCGCCTCCTTGGCGTGGTTCTGCCAATCAAAAAAGCTCTGAAATTCAACGCCAATCAAAAAAATGGCAGAACCACCCCTAAGCAAGCTTGAGAGGGTACTGCCCTACTTCCTACTAATCACCGGACCGTAGGCTCGAGTCTGACCAGGGCAAGGCTCCAACGGCCTCCAGTCTAGTCATAACTAAAGAAGCTATCGAATGAAACCGATAAATAGAATAGAGGAGTTTCGTGAGCTCCATAGCCCTGAGCTCTGTCTTAAAACAGGGTAATCACGGGAATCTGGCGGCCCTCGAACTCTAATTTGAATCCCTGGGAATATTGGATTATTCGGAGGAGCAAGAATATGTTGATAAAATTGCTTCAGGAACGCGGTTCGGCGATTCTGATAGTGATGGCCCTGTTAGCTATGTTAACTGCAGTCGGCATAATGTCCGTGGATCGTTCCGTTCTCGATATCACTTTGTCATTTAACCAGTTAAGTGAAGAGCAGGCCTTTTACGTAGCCGAAGCGGGACTTCAGCACGGATTAGCGGAACTCAATAGAGATTTCACCTGGAGGGCCGGAATTGTCACCTTACCGGTTGGAGACGGATTTTATATTGTTACAGTCAGCGACTCCACAACAGATTCAACACTTGCAGATACGGTAGTTTTGCGTTCCAGGGCAGTGGTCAACGATGCTGCCGCCGCTGTTGAGGGCTATATAGTTCAGTCCCCACCAATTCCGATTTTTAAATATGCTCTCTTTGCCGGTGATTCGCTTAAAATGGACCAGAATTCATGCACCGACTCCTACAGCGCGGATTCTGGTACTTATGCGGCAACAGTAGATACGCTTGGCGGCGATATAGGCTCAAATGGCTATTTAAACTTGCAGGGGGGAGCGGTTGTCGGCGGCGATGCCTCGACAAATGGTGATACCATCATTTTTGGCGGTGGTGCGACTGTGCTGGGAACTGCATCAAGTTCCGCGGATGAGTTTCCCATGGATTTGATTCCGCCTTCGGAATACATCTGGGCCGAAGCCAACTCAGGCGCTCCTTCTGGGTTTATCGGCTCCGGATATACGTATAACTCTATCACCCATGATCTGACACTTGGAGCAGGCGACGAGCTTACACTTTCCAGCGGAGTTTATTTTTTCAACAATGTTACGCTTGGTCAGAGTTCAAACTTGAAAATAGATTCGGGTGCTCAAGTCACTATATATATGACCGGAGATTTTGTCGCAGGACAATTTTCTAATGTGAATTTCAACGGTAATCCTTCTGATCTGCTCATCTATTCAACCGGTGATTATCTCACACTTGATCAATCCGTTGAATTCAGGACGGGATTTTACGGTCCAAATACAACATTTACAATCTCTCAGAACACTAGTCTATATGGCTCCATTGTGGCCCAGTCAGTACTATTGAAACAGGGGTCCTGTATTCATTATGACCGCAATCTGGTAGAAATTATAAGAGACCAGCCTAACAAAGTCGCCATGGTCGCCTGGAGGCAGATTTAGCGGCCACTTCTTTAGAGTTTATTATTTAGAGTTCGACAAATTCATCGGCAATAGTTCAATAAGGGAAACTTAACGCCCTCGCCCCCAAATCTCAAATCGTAAGGTTCGCAATTCATACAATGCGGGGACCACACCAAAACGTCATCCTGACCCAGTCCCGAGCGAAGCGGAGGGAGCGGACATAGTCCCGAAGCTTAGTCGAGGAAGTCAATGCATGACACATATCCGACGCCGGAGAAATTAATTCTGCTGACCAAGGGACTGCCCCACTTGTATTTCTAAAAATCGGTGCAAATAATAAAGAAGGAGCCCCATATTGGTATTTGATTTCAACAAGACATTCCATTCCTAAAAAATCATATATTTGCAATTGGCTGCATCATTTTTTGCTTCCCAGTATCATTAACTGCTGGCCTAAAATCGACTGTTTCCAGATTATCAGCTTGACTATTAAGCCATTCTTTATTCTATTTAGCTCTATAGGCTTATAGGGTTCTCCCTTTAGAAAAACCAGAATATTTGCAGAAATAATTCGTGAATTGGACGGGTTATTGCTGATATACGAATCGAGAGAATTAAATCTTATAAACATTGGGAAAATATTGTGATTAAGAAAGCTTTAGTACTAATAGGATTCATCGGAATGGTTTCGGTGCCGATCAGCTCGCAGGAATTGATACTGCCCGGCTTTCCGGTCGGGATTGGTCTTGCTGTCGACCAGAGCTTCTTTAGCCAGTATGATATACAGCTAAGAGCAGTGGCCGACTCACTGGGCAAATACCCCAAATCATTGGCGATTATCACGGGTGGCGCCGATGGCCACCGCTACCCCATATACAACGACGCCTTGAATCCGTCTTTGGCTTTAGGCCGCGCTCAAGCTTTGAGAAACATCTTAGTCGGCCAATATAAGGTTGATTCAACGCAGATTCTGGTGCAGTCGGCAGATGCCAAGAAAAAAGGTGAAGAATATCGTTATGCCAGTATTCGGATCATTCACGGGACAGCCGAAATAGAAAGCAGGCTGCATCTCCTGGAACAAAAAGAACCGCTGGACAGCAGATTTGCAGAACTGGACGATAAAATAACTGAACTTCAGCAGAAACCGGAGCCAAGATTACTCATCGATGATCTGACTTTGCACTTCAGTGGCGGACTCTCAACCTCTCCTTTCGGACCAATTCCAATTGTCGGCGCTGCCGTCTCCTGGAAAAAGTTTGCTTTTATTGAGGGCGTACTTGGCCATACTTTCTGGAGCAGCGATTTTGATTTCGCCGGAGTCAATCTTGATACCCGCAAAAGAATGGCCGGAGGCCAGGTTGTTATTTATCCCTTTAAGAACAAACGCATCGGACTCTTAGCTGGCTGGTACCGGTTTGAAGAAATCTCTCAGACTTTTTATAAATATGTAAAGCTTTCCGAGGGGCCTGTATTTGGTCTGCGCGGACTGGCTACCGACAATATTTCAATAACAGCAGCCTATAATCCATCTAAACAATTAGAAGCAGGTTTCCCATTATCTAATGCAGACAATGACCTCTTTCTGCTTTCACTAACTTACTTCCTGACCATTGGAGGGGAAAAATGAAAAGACTAATTTTTCTTACAGCCTGCCTTGCACTATTTGCAGCCTTTCAAATTGTAATAAACTGCTCCAGCCCGCTGGACAGCGACGATTTCACTATCCCCCCTATCCCCAATCCGGGCGTAGATACAATTTTCGTCATTGACACAATTTTTACAAGTGATACTACATTTATAGTAGACACGGTCTTTATTGACGGAGATACTATTGTAATAGTTGACACTTTCATAATATCAGACACGACTATAATTACTGATACAGTGTTTATTTCTGATACTGTGACCGTCTTTGATACAGTTGTGGTTGGCTCCGCAGACGTGGTTATCTGTGCAGAGATTAGCTCAGCACAGCATAAAATTGAATGGACATTTTTAAGCGTTCCGGCAGAATACCACCTGGCTTTTGAAGCTACCACCGACAGGGATAAGCCGACCAAAGCCTTGACAATCGAAGTCAATGGAGAAATGTTTTATTGGGACTTGACTCAAAGCGACAATTTTGATTTTGATTTTCAATTCACTCAATCGAATACTATAATAATCATGCCCGACCCGCCAAATGGTTATGGAAACGGCGTAAGTCTCTGCCTGACCTTGCAGCCTAAGTAGCAGCAGAGACTTTGTTCAGCTAATCTTTGAGGTGTCACGCAAATTGCGTGGCACTTTTTTTTTCAGGCAGTATTATTTATTCTTGCAATTCTGGAATTCCGGAAAAACTAATTAAGCGCAGAGGCTGCTGCTATTTTTAGTCTAATTCACCTTGCCAAAACTCAACCAATAACAGTCCCTTTAATTATTGACAATCAACAGATTAAGTTTACATTGATAACAATTGTATGAATGATTTACCTCACTTGAATCGTTTACTCTCCCGCCGAAGTAAAGCGACACTCTCAAAAGAGGCTTAGTATGAAGACAATTTTAAAGCGCTATCTTGCATTGGATATCTTAACGCTCTCTGCCCTTTTCTGCTTGGCAGCATCTGTATTGCAGGCTCAGGATACATCTCTTTATGCTCTCTGCCTTGAAGAGCAGCTAACCCTGGATCCATCTGAGGGCTCTGATTGCTGGGGCTGGAGACACCCTTCAGGCACCGAGTACGCCATTATGGGTGTCGGCGATGGTATAGCCTTTGTAAACACGGAAAATATGCTGACAGAAGGGTTTGCCGATGGACCGACGGGCAGTCCCTGCGGTGGCGCTTACTGGCGGGATATGATGACCTGGGGGAATTACTGCTATGCCGTTTCCGAATGTTCCGGGACAAATGACGGTATCATCGTAATTGATATGTCATTTTTGCCTGACAGCGTTCATCTGGTGGGCACGTTTAGCGTAAATGGCGCCAGCGCCAGAACTTCACATAACCTCTGTGTCGATTCGTTAAAAGGTTATTTATATGTCGAAGGCAGCGGCTCCGCTAATAATACTGTATATATTCATGATTTATCAGACCCCGCCAGCCCTTCATATGTCACCAGCTTTGGCATTAGTGGCGGCATACATGATATTTATGCCATGAATGATACTGTTTATGTGGCCGAAGGCTGGAACGGCAGCTTTTCCATCTGGGATTTGACTAACAAGTCTGCCCCAGCAATGCTCGTCAGAGTTACAATTCCCAACTCCGGCTACGTGCACAATTGCTGGCCGACTGACAACCGGGAATATATTTTTACTACAGAAGAAACTACCGGCAAGACTGTCAAATGCTGGGACATAAGCGATTTTAATAATGTGACCCTCGTTTCAGAATATCTGGGACCAAACGGTATGGCACACAACGCCCAGGTCAAAGGTGACAAATTATATTTGTCGCACTATGAGTCCGGCGTGGCAGTGCTTGATATTTCTGACCCAACCAACCTGGTTGAAATAGGCAGATTTGATTCTTATCCCGAAGGAGAAGGTCCCCCGGCCTTTCACGGCACCTGGGGATGTTACCCGTTTGCATCGAACGGTCTGATATATGGCTCCAATATAGATGGCCGATTGTGGATACTTAAAGAAGAGGCAGTATCGCTGGCCGATACCATCTACCCCGGACCACCGACATATTTCGGCAGCGGTTTTGCAAAAATAGACATTTATGCTGTCAACACTCAGCCACTCAAAAAATTGGTGATTCCTTTCAGTTATGCCGGCGAGGCTCCTATGACGTTTTTGGCCTGTTCGACCAATGGAACCCGCACCAGTCATTTTTCGCTTTCTCAAGCTGTAGATTTAGACAGCGACAATAAGCGGGTAGTCTGGGAGATTGCAGGCACAGAACTTTCACCAGGCTCCGGAAAAGTTTTGACGGCTTGGTTTCGAATTAATTTTGGCTATTATCCCGCAACTCTTGACCATTTAGTTTTCATCGATGACTGGGGTAGTCATGAGCCAACTTTTTATACTGACTGTTTTCAGTACCGGCCGTTTGACCTGGCCTACGTCGACTACTGTTGTGAAGGGCTGCGGGGAAATATTAACAACGACCCCGAAGGCATCAATGCCAACATAATCGACCTGGTCTACTTAGTCGATTTCATATTCCGGGATGGTCCGGCGCCTTTGTGTCCGGCAGAAGCTGACATAGACGGCCTCGGCGGCAGCGGCGACATAATCGATTTGACCTATCTGGTTGATTTCATCTTCAGAGGCGGCCCCGGACCTGTCAGCTGTGACTAAACTGTCCCTGCTTATTATCAAATAAAGTAGTCCGAGGAATTCGGACTATTGATTATCCTTGAATCTCTACTAAAAAATTACTTCCGCTTATCGTACAGTTCAAAAACAAAAGGGAAACTTACCCAAACTTTTACAGGTCTGCCGTTCTGAATCCCAGGCTTAAACGTACACTTATAAGCCGCCTTTTCTGCCGCATCGTCCAAAATTGCTACGCCTGAAGATTTCTCTATCATTACATTTTTAACACTTCCGTTTTCCAATACTAAGACTCTGACGTAAACAGTTCCATCAAGTTGGGCTTGTCTCGCTAAGCGAGGATAAGCTGGAATTTCCTTATGAATTAACTCAGGGAGATTCTCAACCGGTATAAAATCACCGGGAAGCGGATCATCATCAATGTCTATTACTATGCCTTCCCCCTCAGCAGTAATATCGGGAGCTACAATTTCGGCCAGTTCATCTTTGGTGGCCAGCACCACGTCTTCGTCAAGCATCTCTTCGTCGGCAACCGGTTTGGGAATACCAATTTTGGGCAGCGCGATATCCGGCTTCTGAATCTGTACCTGCGGTGGTGTATGAGCCACACTTGGCGGAGGTCCCAGGTCTGCCACCGTTTTAATAACTCTGCCGGTCATGTCAATGGCGCCATCATCAAGACTTGATATTATCAGGTATATGCCGGTGATAAGAATAAAGAAGCCGGTTACTATACCAGTGCTCATCATAAAATATTTTTGATAAGATGATTTTAACTCATAGGCTCCGTAAGGAGAATAGATGGCGCTGTTAAATCTGTCAGCCATTATAATTCACCTCTTTCCATAGCCTGCTCTGCAGCGCTTTTTATAATTTTGTCATCGCGCGATTCCCATTCACCTATGGCAAAGCGGTAAGAAAATTTTCTGTCCTTGGGGATATCCCCAACTTCTACATCTAATTGTTTCGCCGTAAAAGCGTTCCAGGAGCGCTCCAGCAGGTCTATGTCATCAAGGATATTCACCAGATCTTTATATGTAGCATCTCTGTGAATCAAAACCAATGTGCTAAGCTTAGAATTTTTAGTGTTTTGCTCCCGCAAAAGTCCTATCAAAGTATCAGAATTAAGTTCGTATACTACAGTATCCGGCTTGGGGGCGGACGGCAGATAAATCGGGAGATTATCAGGTGTCGGGATTTTAAGGTTCCACCAGAAGCGACCAAGCTCATCAACTCTGATTGTCAACAAGTTGGATTCTTTGATATCGATATCTTCGGTCTGCTCTTTGGGCGGCAGGTTAATCTCCATCGCCTGAGGCATGGAAAAAACAGTAGTAACCATGTAGAAAATCAAAAGCAAAAAGGCAATATCTACCATCGGCGTCATATCTATGCGAATAGTTATCCGATGCTTTGGTCTTCTAAGACCTCCTCCTTTTCCGGGCTTTGGCGCCCGTGCTGCTACTTCACCAGACATCTAATTTCTCTCTCTATATATATAACGAACCATTCTCTATTTTTGTTTACAACCTTAAGCTAATTTTCTTCCACCTCAAGGTCAGTAATTATCAGAAATCTTTCCAGATAGTTTTCCTGCATCGATTTCATCACATCCTGCATGACGCCAAAACTAGCCTCCTGGTCAGCCTTAATAACCACCAGCGCTCGGGGGACTCTGGCACGGGCACGGTTTATTATGTGGGCCACAGTGAATTTGTCGGCCGTTCTGACCAGCCTGGCAGTAGTCAGGACATCTCGACCTTCTATGTTGACAGTGGTTTTCAGCACAAAATCAACATAGATAGAGTCATACTTGGTCACCGTAATATTGATAATATCTTTATCAGGCAATTCGATCATTGAATGCGAATCGGGCAGTTCAACCGCTCTGGCCTCCGGTGGTTTAAACTGAGTTGTGGCCATGTAGAATATCAGCAGCAAGAAAGCTATATCGACCATCGGAGTCATGTCGATTGATATATTTACACGCCGTTTCTTTTTTATCGCCATTTATCAGATGCCTTGTTTGTCTTTTAGTATCTGCATCACTTCAAAAGTAGCTTCGTCGGTGGTATAGTTAAAGGCATCTACTTTATTCACAAAAAAGTTGTAGAAAAAGATACCCACGATACCGGACAAAAGACCTCCGGCAGTATTAATCAGCGCTTCGGAGATACCCACCGCCAGCTGAGTGGCATCAATAACGCCGCCCTCAACATTACCGGTAGCCGCAAAGGCTCGAATCATACCAACGGTAGTACCCAGAAGTCCGACCATGGTGGCAATCGATGCGATTGTGGAAAGCGCAATCAGGTTACGCTCCAAAAGCGGACCTTCCAGAGCATTGGCCTCTTCGATAGCAGCCTGAGTGAGCTGGATTCTCTTTTCGGCATTATATGAGCTGTTGTCTTTGACCTCGCGGTATCTTTCTATACCGGCGCGGAGGACATTGGCTGTGGTGCCACGTTGTTTATCACAGGCGGCAATAGCGCCATCAAAATCATTGCCCTGTAACATTAATACCAGCTTTTTAAAGAAGACCTGTACCGAGCTCTGCCCTTTGGCTACTCTGTAAAGCGACAAATAGCGCTCGCCCACAAAAATCAGAAGCATGATAAACATCATAATCAAAACGACTACCAGTGGTCCACCCATATAGATAGAGTAAATAACGGGGTCATCTGATAGTCTGAAGACACCATAGAAAAGAAATAAACCAATTCCTAATGCGACAATTGCATTAAGCGTAATAAAGACAGTCTGTTTAACCACCTATTTGCTCCTTTATTAAACCTATCATCAATAAATTAAATTTCCGCACCTTTAGCCGCACAAATGATCGAGCCTGCCAGGGCTACATATACTCCCGGCGAAATCACGCTTAGATAAGCGCCGATTCCGTAACTGTCACCCAGACTCGTAAATGCTCCGGCGGCATCAAAACCGTATTCGCTTCCAAAAAACGCGAACGTGAAACCAGTAAGAAATAATATTAATAGCAACCAATTATATCTAAGCAGTTTCTTCAATACTAAGGCCTGCTCATCCGGACTACCCTTTATGCCATAAAGACCATAGAGAGTGTAGGCCGGCAGCCCGAGGCAAAGTAAGGTATAAACAATAAATATAATAACTGTAAGTATCAACGATATTCCCGATGAAAAGAGATATGAGCCTGTTGAGCCGAAACTTATAATGCCTCCGATTCCGGACAGGCGGGCATACTCTCGATGAATCGATTTTTTGGCTATAAGCGCTGTGATCAGTTCACCGTCTAACTCTTCGCTAATTGACGTCAGCGGGCTGTAGACCGGTTCACCTTCATCAGCCACAGCGTCGCCACCATCAGGAATGTCGGCCGCCTGAGTTTCTTCAGTTGCAGAACTAACTTCTTCAGAGACAGCTGCTGCTGAGAGGTCATCTGCAGCATCTGCGGCTGCGGCATCAGCCGCGCCGTCTTCGAATGATGTTTCTTCAGGACTATCTGAGATAACTACCGGCTCTTCTACCACCTGGGCAACCGGTGTATCTTCGACAATTTCATTGTAAACAGAGTACCAGGGCAGAAACAAGGCTACGAAGACCAAAACCGCCCCTACCGTAACAGCTATTCTGTCGGTAAATGAGACTCTCTCTTCCAAGAGAGTACAGCTTTCACGAAGATGGTCATGCTTATCGTGTCTGGCACGAACATTGGCCAGAAGCTTTTCTTTCTCAGCATCGGAGTCAAACAGTTCTTTAGGGTCTTTAGGAAAGACATCAAAACCGATAAACGAGAATCTTTCTTTTTCAGTAATACGTTTACGAGCAGTTAAATTTTTCTTTTCTTCGGTCATTGAAGCTCCTGAGTCAATTTCAAAAGTTGGGCATTAGTCCTGAGTTAATCATTAAACTCAAACTGTAAATCGTCCTGACCTTTTTTTGCTATAGAGTTTGAGGGCTCGCATTTCAGCACTTTGCCGTACCAATTATAAGCATTCTTGAAATCAGAGTTATAGTCTTTTTTTGCAGTCATTTTGTCGGCGCCGCGCAAATGGTAGCACTGAGCTATCCACATAATTAACTCAGCGTCTGAGCAGGCGCCCTTTTGCTCAGAGAGACAGTCATTAGCCTCTTTTAGAATGCTCAAAGCTTTTGAATAATTTGTTGTACAGAGCCCCCCGAAATAGGCGAAGCCTATGGCCTTCTTGGCGTCGCAGTTACCGGGCTCCAGTTCAAGCAGTCTCTTGAACCACTTGACGCCTTCGGTGCAGTTGGCCATCTGATAAAGGTGCGTATTGGCCAGCAAGCTGACTACTTTGGCATCATCGGGCTGGTGTGAAATATACTGCGTCAGCAGGTCAATTGCCAGCTGGTAGTAGTCAACAGCAGGGTCTGCTGTCTGTTGATCAAATTCTTCTTCATCGATATCCATATCTTCGCCGTCTGTGCCGGCGTTGGCCAGATTGAGGGCACAGAGTCCGGCGTTCTTTACGAAACTGAAAGACGTAGTGTCTATCCCCAGTTCGATTCTTTTCAGGTAGTAGTCAATAGCCTGAGCATAGCTCTTATTGCTATGGTAGGCTATAGCGATATTCTGAAGAAGTCTGGGCTGGTTGGGGTCAACTTCAAGTGACTTCGTGTACCAAGGCATAGCGCTCATAAACTGACGCGGTTTGCGATAATAAAAAGCGTCACCCAAAAGCTTATACAGTTCGACCTCTTTAACAGAAGAGCGATAAATATCTTTATTCTGCGCCTCGGCCCATTCAATTTGCTCGAGCAAGGCCTCACCAGATTTCAGATAGTCTCTGACACCCCAGAGCGATTTGCCATAGTAGAAATAAATGTCGCGCGGTTCAAACGGAACTGCCAGCACCTTTTCAAAATATGAAACAGCATCTTCGTAGCCTCTCAGACCGTAATACGACATAGCCATATCGAAGTAAGCGCGGTAATTGGAAGAATCTGCTGAAGCTTCAGAAAGTTTAAAATACTTTTGATAAGAGCCGATAGCATCTTTGAAACGTTTGGTTCGATCATTCCGGGTAGTAGCAGAGCGGGCAGCTTTATAATAAATTCCTCCGGCACGCATCCAGGCAGGCGCATGAGTGCTGTCTTTTGTGAGAACTATTTTCAACTTTTCTATAGCGCAATTGTAATCTTTCATCTCAAGACAGGCTTCAGCCCAATGGTAGTAGACTTCGAGTGAAGCGGTATCTATCTTGAGAGCCTCTTCATATTCGATAATGGCCAGAGCAGGAATGCCTTGATAGAAATTGGCGTCGCCAAGATTGATGTGGTACTCGGCGTTTTCTGGATCAATTGCCAAAGCCCGCCTAAAAGAACGGTCTGCCTCCTGAAAATCTTCCTGGGCAAGTTTGACAAGTCCGTAGCCGTTCTCGAACCAGGCTTTTAATTTACTGGCTTTCTTAAGACCTTTGTCCATTGATTTATCTGCAGCCTCAAGCTCACCCAGCTTAAGCTGGGACAACCCCAGAAAATAAAGAGACTGGTAGTGTTTCTTTTTCTTTTTCAGAGCCTTTTCAAATTGAGCCAGCGCATCACTATACTGTGTGCGATTGTAATAAATTCGCCCAAGAGTGTAATAATTTATATGATAAGCCGGATCTAACCTGATTTCATTGGCCAGCAGGCTGACAGCCTTGGATGAATCCCCCAGATTAAGGGCGTCTTGAATATCCTGCCTTAGTTTTTGCCCGAAAGCCGGCCCAACAGAAACAACCAGAGCCATCAGGGTCAGGGCAAAAATGTAGAAACATTTATAACAACGAGTAGTCACTTTTATCAAATCTCCTCAAACTAAACAGATTGACCAATTTATGTCCAAATTGAATATTGTCAAGACTAAATTGGCCGTTAACTCCTGCCTGCTGTGCAACTTCGGCGTTTAAAGAAAATAGCCGCATAAAAACCTGTCAAATCAGGGATTGTTATGGCAGCAAGCTTCTTCGTAGCCGGCAAACTTTACTAGCAGAGCTCTAAATTTTATGACAACTTCATCAGTTACTTATACAATTTTAAGCAGAATTTCTTTCAGACCGAATTTTCTGCCCTAATCATCACTACTCTAGTAATCAATATCTGTGCCGCAGGCTGAATGGTTCTGAACTGCTATCATTAGTCTTTGTCTTTCAAGAGCTTACAGTGAATTATTCTTTAGATGGGGCAGCTGGCTTGTCAATCTATTCGCGGTTTGTGCGGCACGGATATCTATTCCAAGATTCTCATCAAATGTAAGTGCTTGCCTGACAATAGTATATAGGCATCAGAGCAAGACTTAGAAATCGAGCCATAAGTATTCAACTCGTACTTTGGCACTTCTGGTGAAGTGAAATCTTGCTTTTCCTGTAAATTTCTGCGGTTTGCCACGGAAGTTCATGGCCGGAAAAAAACCGACACTACTAACGGCAGAATTGATAGCCCGGTGATATTTTGCATCTTTTTTATCAGTGCTCAAGACCCTTGCTTTACCAAGTGAATCAATCGAGATTGTCGCTAAAATTTCTCCCGACAAGAGTCTTTGCTTTTGCTTCTTTAAGGTAATGCTCCCGATATTCAGCTCAAGCGGCAGAGGGGGCACCATTATCCCTACAGTATCCGGCAGCAGCAGAACCCGCCATCTCTCAGCCCAGTGAGAAGTGTCTCTTACTTGGGCGGTTATTTTCTTGGTGGGGTAGTGAAGTTGCGGCAGAAACGAAACCAGCAAATAACAGTCAGATGGCCTGGCAATTCCTTCGATTTTCAAAGGAGAAAACTCTGACCAGAGGCTGGCCGATTGAATCTGGGATGAGAACGCTTTAGCTCTCAATGAAGCTGAAAAATTCTCAGTCTTTAAGACATTTCCGGCAGAGTCCAGGCTCAATTTTACCAGTACGTAAGGCAGGATTTTAAGCAAATCAGAGCGCTTAAGACCGCAATAGTATTTGGGGAAAGTCAAGATTTCAGGCAGCTCGAACTGGTTTAGACTGAGCGCCTCATAATAAAGAAAGTTGTCTGACAATTCAAAGTTACTGCTAACCGGAAAGACAATTTCGGAATTACGGTATCGGGGTTTTGCCACTATAATAAGAGGCAGCCGGCATGATCTCTGGCTGCCCAGATAGACAGCGGGCTGATACTCAATCTGAGACAGAATCGATGAAAGATATTCTTCTACTTGAGAGCTGAGCTCTTGGCTGAAGTTTAGACTCTCGGTTTCTCCGTTTTCTGTAATTGAAACTATGACTTTGAAAAAAGTTTCTTTTCTTAAAAATGGCATTGAGATATCTGTTGGCGGTGTCTGGGAAATTATTGGAACAGCCAATGAATACCCCTGATACAAGGGGGGCTCAGCAGCTATGCTCTGCACAATTAAGCAACTGCAGATGGCTGCTACAGTCCCGGCAGTTAGAAGATTAATTAGAATGTTCAGCTGTTTGACAAGGCTCCTTTCCATATCTTTTCTACCAATTCCTCGACTTATTAGACTAATCATTTGTGATTCGCTAATGATTATATGTTTGCAGCAATTTGAAGTTTCCCATATTGATTTACAACAAATATAATGGTTTCTGATGAAAGCAGAAAGTTTCGATTTAAAATATGTATGAAAGCAAAGCAGAATTTTTTTAAGCGGTTAAAATTTTGGACCTAAACAGACAGTTTCTCATAAACATTTTTTCGTCCTGGTATGCTCAGGCTGTCAGAGTGGGCATTGCTTTTTTCTTTGTGCCCTATATTACTACTTCGTTAGGGGATGAACGATATGGCATATGGGTGATTATATTCCAGACGATATGTTACTTTTACCTGCTTGATATGGGCGTAAGTGCGGCGCTGCTGCGGTTTGTCTCTAAATATCTCGGGGAAGAAAACTTTGATAAGATCAACCGGCTGCTCAACACCGCCAATCTGTTTTATTTGGGGGTTGGGCTGGTTGCCTCTCTGTCTATTTATCTTTTTGCTGTTTATTTCTTTGATGTTTTTCAGGTATCAAGCGATGCCATATATGCCGAAGGTGTCACGGCGCTGTCAATCCTGGCTATTTTGATAGGACTGCGTTTTATACTGCTGCCGTTTGGCGGTTCTCTGGCTTCATTTCAGCGTCAGGATTTGATGAATCTGCTCAACATAGTCGAAGAAATAACGCGGGCTGCAGTGTTGATTTACATTTTATCTCAAGGCGGGGGCTTAGTAGAGATGGCGATTGCGGCAACTGTTATCCATCTAACTCGTCACCTTGTCGGCGTAATTATTTTAAAAAAACTCTATCCACAGATTAAATTCTCGCTTAAAAAGATCGATGCCAAGATCGCATCATCCTTATTGCATTATTCAAAGACAGCTTTCGGGATTTCAATCGGCTGGATGCTGATATTTAACAGCGATTCTATTTTGCTCGGCCTTATTAGTTCGTCGAGTGCCGCTGGCATCTATAATCCGGCCGTGCAGCTGATGTTTCATTTGCGGATGACAGTCAATGCCATCGGGCTGCCTCTTATTCCTGCTGTTTCGCATCTGGAAAGTACGGCCAACCTTGAAACAGTGAGACGACTATATTTGAGAGTATTAAAATATACAGCTTACCTGTCGTTTCTGACCTGCACTTGCGTTTTCATATATGCTAATGAATTTGTAGCTCTCTGGCTGCCTGAAGAATTTCTACCGGCCGGACCGGTCATGCAGATACTTGCCGTAAGTGGGGCTTTCTTTCTGCCGCAAATTATGGGCAACTCTGTTCTCTTAGGACTGGGCAAACATAGCAAGTTACTCTTGGTACTGATTCTCGAAGTTGCCTTTAAAATTCTGCTGGCGATATTTCTGGTAAAAGAGTATGGACTCCTGGGGATGGCCGCAGCTACGGCATTGCCGCAGCTTGTCATTTATACTACTATTTATCCTTATTTCCTGGCAAATATCATGAAAACGAAGTGGCGATTAATCATGAAACAAGTTTTACTGCCGGGAATAATTGCTGCCTCGGTAACTGCCGCTGCTGCTCTGACTATGAAGACATTCATGGAGCCTGAGAGCTGGTCAGCGCTGCTTATAAACGGCGCCGTCATTTTACTGGCCAACCTCTACCCTGCCCTCAAAATTATTGAGCCAAAAGACTTGGACAAATTAAAGAATCTATTTAAGAGAAAATAAAAAAACCGGCCCGAAGTTTCGCAGACCGGCCTAAAAACATATCTAATAAATAATTAGTAATCTGAGTGAAGCTCTTCGACTGCCGCTACAATCTTATCGACTGTAGGCAGGCAGGCTTCGTCACCATCGACACCGTAAGCAACACGGGCATCAATAGCGGTAATCAGTTTGACAGGCGCTTCTAAGTGGAACAGACCTTTGCCTTGAGTTATGACCGAGGCAATAGTAGCTGCCGAGCCGCCGTGGAATCTCTCTTCGGTGACTACCAGAACTTTACCGCAGTCTTCAGCTGTCTTTAAAATTGCCTCTTCGTCCATTGGCTTAACAGTCCGCAAATCTATGATGCGAATGTTTATTCCTTTTTCTCTCAAAACTTCAGAGGCTTTGCGGCACATCTGGACGGTGGCGCCAAAAGTGATAACGCCAACATCGCTGTTCTCTTCGTCATAAGTCTTGGCAACGCCAAACGGAATCAGTTTATCGATGTCCGGCAGCTCCGCTTCCATAGGCACGCCTTCCCAGTCGCGGCGGTTGTACAAGGCGACCGACTCACAGAACAAGACCGGGTCATCACAAGCCCAGGCTGTTTTGAGAAGTCCGGCGGCGTCGTAAGAATTGGAAGGAACTACAACCAGGAGTCCCGGGATATTCATCCAGGTACCCAGGTTACTTTCGGAATGCCAGAAGGCGCCGGCCCCCTGCTTATAGCCTCCGTAAGTACAGCGGATAACCATCGGCATTTTGAATTGTCCGCCCGAGCGCTGGTAAGTAGTGCAGATACGGTCTTTGAGCATCTGATAAGCCGGTGACATATAATCCAGAAACTGAATTTCCGGCATAGGCCGGCGACCCTGATAAACATGTCCGGAGGCCCGGCTCAAGATTCCGGCTTCTTCTAAGGGCGTGTTAAAACAGCGCTCGTTGCCAAATTCTCTCTGAAGGTTTTTGGAAATCAAAAATACGCCGCCTTTGCCTTTCATATCCGAATATTTTTTATTCTCTTCGATCATGTGTGCAGAAAAATCGGCAACATCTTCACCGAACATCAGAGTATCTTCAGTCAGCAGCATCAAATCGAACAGAGTATAATTAATGGCAAAGCGCATTGTCATAGGACCGGCTTTTTCCGGAATTTCAGGAGAAGTGAAATAGCCTTTCACGTGATATTCTTTAAATTTTTCGGCGCGGTCAACTTTGCAGGCGTCACGGAATTTCTTCCAGGTCGCCTGACAGTCGTCGAAGTTGTAACTGTAAACAAAGCTTTCAATAAACTCGGCCGTCTTGGGTTTATATCCCTCAACTGCTTTTTGGGACTCAGCCGTGACTTCCTTATCAAGTTCATCCCATATTTCGCCAATTTCTTTCGGCGTAATCACGCCATCCTCGATGAACATATTGCAGGTCTTCAGCAGAGAATCGTTGTAGGTATGCCAGTCCTGCTCGACCGGGTCCATGTAGAACGACTGGTCATCGGAGCCGGAATGCGAACCCTCGCGGGTAGTGCGGATATCCATAAACACCGGACCATTGCCTGAGCGGGTATAATCTATCGCTTCGGCGAATTTGACCAGACATTCTTTGATATCGGTGCCATCACATTTCATAATTTTAAGACCATATTTGGTAAGACCCTGGTGCGGTGCGCAAATGTCGCCTTCGGGAAATTGCTCGTCGACCGCCACAGATATCGCCCAGCCACAATTGTAAACTGCAAATATGCAGGCCGTCTTGTAGAAAGTTGCATAGAATACAGCTTTTCCAAATTCCATTTCCGAGGTAGCACCTTCACCGATACACATCAGTGAAACGGCATCTCTGGGAAATCTTCCGCCCGGGTGATGCGACTGCTCTGAAACGGTCACAGGGTGCTTGATAGCCTCGGCTACACCTGCTGTATCGAGCGCATGCCCGCCGGTCGGAGAGGACTGAGGAATTATGGCATATTCCTGATAGGCCGGGTGCGAGGGAATCTGCAAGCCTCTGTTAGGAGAACGGGGATCGCCGATTGCTTCCAGCATTTTCCATTCCAATGGCACGCCGCGATGAACATCAAAAGCCTTGTTACGATAGTATCCAAAAAACGGGTCATCTTTGCGCAGATATTCAGCAAAAACAATATCGCACATTTCCTTACCGCCACAGCCGATAAAAAAACGGTTGTAACCTTTACGCAAAAGCAGCTTTTCTTCGCGCTCCATACGGCGCGCCATCAGCATTGAGCGCAGCATCGCCCTAAGCTCTGTAGGGGTTTTTCCAGAATATTCGCTTAATGGCTCGTTAGCTTTAACCTTTTTAGTAGTTTTTCCGTTGTAATTTTTGACTTTGTCTATTAACGCCAGAACCTCCAAGACAGGTCCTCCTTAATTTTTTCGAAACGGCTGTTTATCTTCTTAATTGGCAGTTTTAACAAGTAAAACGCCAGACCATTCAAAATACTCCGGCCAAAATATACAATTTCTGCCAAAAGGCAATGTTATTCTGTTAAGATATCGGCATTTGCGTAGTTTTTCAAGACTCGCCGCAATTTGGAGCCATAACTGGCGACTTAGGGCTTGTCCGGCCTGCTATTTTACGTAAATTCTCTATTCAATGACTTAGCCATAAAGGATTTTTCTGCATGAATAAGCCGAATAAAAGAGCGTCAAAAAAGAAAAGTATAACAGCCGAGGATTTGTACCGCCTGAGAGTGCCCACCTCGGTTTCGATATCCCCTGATGAAAAACAGGTCGCTTACACTGTCGAGCGCATGGATGAAAAAGAGAAAAAGTACTTCGCCAATATCTATCTGCTAAATATCGCTTCCCAAAAAATCAGCCAATTTACCTTTGGCGACCACAGCGACAGCCAGACGGTCTGGTCTCCCGATGGCTCCCGAATCGCTTTTGTCTCTACCCGCAACGAAAAGACAGGAATCTACCTGATGCCGACCTCGGGCGGCGCCGAAAAAAAGATAATAGAACTCGATGGCGCAATCTCACGGTTACAGTGGACGCCAGACGGCCGGACGCTGGTCTTTGCCATGCGCTATAATAACTCTCATTATGTCAGAGACGAAAAGGAGAAAAAGAAAGCTCCGCTCTATCGTCATATTACCAAGCTGTTGTACCGGATGGACAGCGAAGGCTACCTCCCCAAAGATGTCTTTCACATTTTCACACTTGATACCGAATCAGCTAAACTTCATCAGATAACCAACGGCAAGACCGATGAATACTGGCCGACTGTCTCTCCCGATGGCAGACAAATCGCTTATGTCTCCAACCGAGCGAAGAATCCGTATTATAATTATTTGCGCCACGACTTGTTTATCCGGCCGATCAAAGGCGGCAAAGAGAAAAAGATTGCAACTCCGGCCGGTCCGATTTCCGCCCCAAAATTTTCTCCCGACGGCAAAAGCATCGCCTATATTGGTCATGACAACCCCGACGATGCCTGGAGCATAACTAACGAGCATATCTGGCTAATATCTTTAAGCGGCAAGCAGAAGACCAAAGACCTGCTCAAAGGTTTTGACCGCATGGCCTTTGACCAGTCGATTACCGATTCTTCTGACGTTCACGAAACGGCAGTGTTGTTCTGGTCAGGCGATTCCAAACGGATTTACTTTTTGTCATCCGACAGTGGCAACACCAATCTGTTTTACGTCCCCAAATCAGGCGGTAAACCGACCCGGGTTTTCAGAGGCAAGTGCCATCTCAAAGGCCTGTCATTAAACGGCAAAGGCAGCGTAGCTGCCTTAGTCTATGCTGATATAAACAACCCCGGCGACATTATGACCTGCCCGGCCTCATACGCAGGCGAGAAAAAAACGGTCAAGCATACTGACTTAAACAAATGGCTGCGCAGTGAAGTTCAGCTTGGCAAGACGACTGATGTTATGTTTAAATCTTTCGATGGTACTGAACTTCAGGGCTGGCTCCTGCGGCCGCCGAAATTTAGTCCAAACAAAAAGTATCCTGCAATTTTACAAATTCACGGCGGACCGCGGGTGCAGTATGCGCATACTTTCTTTCACGAAATGCAGTATCTGGCAGCCAGGGGTTTTGTGGTTTTCTACACCAATCCGCGCGGCGGGGCCGGACGGGGCGAAACCTGGGCTGAGTCAATTTGCGGCGGCTGGGGTGATCTGGATTACAAAGACTGTCTGGCCGCAGCCGACTATATGGAGAATCAAAAATTTATAAATTCTAAAAAAATCGGCGTTACGGGAGGTTCCTATGGCGGTTTTATGACCAACTGGATTATCGGCCACACTAACAGATTTAAAGCTGCTGTGACCCAGCGCTCGATTTGTGATTTGAACTCGTTTATCGGCTCCTCGGATATCGGTTACGACATTGAACGGGAGTTTGATGGCTTCCCCTGGACCAACCCCGAAAACTACGAAAATCGTTCGCCCAAAACTTATTTCAAAAAAGTGAAAACGCCGGTCTTAATTATCCACAGCGAACAGGATTTGCGCTGTCCTATCGAACAGGCGCATCAGATGTATGTCATGCTAAAACTCTTGAAAAAGAAAGTCGAACTGGTTATATTCCCCGAAGAACCGCACGGCCTCTCGCGCCACGGCCGCCCCGACCGCCGCATCGCCCGCCTCGGCTGGATCGCCAAATGGTTTGATAAGTATATGAAGTAGAAGAATTCGTATTTGTAAGAGAATATTCACTCAAATGAAAAATAGAGAGCAAAAGACTGAATCCAAGAATCAGACTAAGCCTCCTGACGATTGGTGGCCACTTCCCCTACAACATCTTAAGTCCTATTCTGCGCAAACAGGAAATTATACGGTCGTAGCAGAGATCACAAGACCTCAGGCTGGTAAAAGTTATCGCCATACTTACACTGCGTTCGTACACAAAACAGATATCGATACTATCTTGTCACATATCGGATGTATTGGACACGAAGTCAATACCTCAGGCCCGAGACCTTCAGGCCCACCCTTCGAACCGCGATTTTGGGTTGACACGCTCGGAGTAACCGAAGACAATCTTGAACCTTTCGTAATATCTTGGAATGAAGGAGAAGGTAGGATTCTACTACCTGATGCTGGATTCTTAATGACTTACGGATTAGTACCAAATGTTACAAGAAAGCCAAGTCAATGGGACATGCACTGGAATGACATGTCATTCCCAAATTATGATGTTGTACTTTGTAAAATTAATTCTAGAGACTATTTTGGCGAAGTTAAAGAAGCTCGGATAAATGTATTAACAGATTACTTACAAGATTATGTAACTTTGAGAAACATGTGCTTAATTCAGGTATATTACGAGCAAAATGTTGGTTATGGAGCCGAAGCAGACTATAAACTATTGAACGACCAAGGTTATGCTGAATTTGAGCTTCCGAGACGAAAATTAGTTCTTAAAAGAGACGAAATGAATCACGAACTAATATTTTGCATGACTTGGGGATTTCGTTTGATTGCTGAGCCAGGGATTCTTCCGGTAACAGATGGATATAGAGATTATGGTGAATTAATTTGGCCGGGTATTGAGAAGCCAGTTACAGAAAACTACTTTGGACCACGACCGATGCCGTTTGTTTATGTGAAAGATTCCGTACTGGGTGAATATGAGAAACACGCGAATGACTACGATATTTCTCCAGAGAGTGGCGGAGTTGCTTTTCGCGGTAAGTGGTCGGTTTCCTATAGTCATCGTGTAGGTAGAGATCTTATTATGGTAGAAGTGGCAAAATTGTACGAAGGCACTCCACCATACGTTGTTAAACATTGGCACAATTATGCAACAGAAAAGCCAACAGAATCGCCAGAAGATTTGAGAAGTACGAATAACATCGCAAAGAGAGCTAAGTGGATAGTTGATTCTTTGCTGTCTTTAGGTGAAACATTGGCAGAAGTCGCTCACACACTTATTGGTATCAACGTAAACGGTACAGACTTCATTGGCCTTGATCGCAGTGAAGTGAATTACAATGGTTGGTGGAACAATCCAATAGTAAAACCTATCTCTTTCCACATTCCCGAGAGTATCGGAGAATCAGAATTTCTCTCACGATGTTCTGACCTATCAAAGCTAATTATCGAAGGGCTTGATGAAAAGGAACTGCGTAAATTACTGGTTGGACTGCAAGTTAAATCATCGGATATAAGAAATTTGGGTAACTTAAAATTATTTGAATTCATCGTTTATTTTGCAAGAATAGTAAATGAAACTGGATTAGATCCACAACGTGATCAGATAGAAATATGGAAACGTGTGGCAAAGTGTAGAAAAGCAGAACCTAAACCAGAAGAATTATCTAATGAGGTTTCTTTGTTGTTCATTCTTAGTGAACTTCGAAATGTCTCTGACCACCGCAACGAGGACATCAAAAAATTGTATAAAATAGCAGATATCGACGAAAATTCTGTAAAGGGAAAAATGGGATTAGCTTTGGATGCACTATACGATTCATTGGCTGAAACAATTGAGACAGTTGACGAAGTTATCTCACGCGCATTTCTAGAATAGCTCAGTTTTCACTCCCTACAAATTCCCTCCCCAATCACCACAGAATAACAGACCAGACCGTTAAAGAAAAGGCTTTTCCTGTCGCAACTATTTCATTCGAGGGAAAGACCAAAAAAAAAGATGTTAAAATATAACAAAACGAACCCAATTTACCCCTGTTTTTAACGAGCTATGGACAGTTTTAAGAAAAAGATGGGTTCCTGCCTACCCCGAGGCTACCTCGGGACTAAAGCGCAGGAAAGACAAGTGCGCAGGAATGACTTGTTCGTGAGGGTTACTTAAATATGCTGCGTTCGTCGGTCTGAGATTCGGCTGTGAAGCCTTTTTCTTTCAGATATTTTTCGGCCTCCTTACGAGTGCGGAAAGTCTTGGTGATATTTCTGGCTTTACCCCGGCTGACCATGCGCATCAGCTGGCCGAAAGTAATAGGGTTGTCTATGATATAAACTGAATGGACCATATTATTGTCAATGCACCATTGCAGAAGTTCGCCGATTACTTCAATAACTTCATCCGAAGCGGTCTTCCAGTTGGACAAATCAACCAGACGAGCCCAGGGTTTGCCAATGAGAACTTTTACTTCTTCTTTGAAGTGCTCGGAGTATTCGCGGGCGGTTTCCTGGCGCCAGACGCCGTAAATTTTGACGCTGGCTATCGAGTTTTTACTGTCGATATCTATATTAAACTGAAAGTGCCAATCTGACATTTTTATCTTTCTAAATTGAATAAATGTTGAAAAAATTATCTACAGAAGATTCAACGTTAATATACTCAAAATGTTTAATCCGTCAAGTAAAAAGTTACAGAATTCACAAACTCAGGGCTGGTTTCTGAGGGAAAATGGGGCAAATCCTGCATATTTACCCCTATATTCTGCTTTTTCGCGCTTGCTGCCTACATTGAAACCCTGACCCCAAAATAGGCCGAAAGAGGGATGTTGCCGTATGTAAAAACTTCCTGATAATCTTCATCGAATAGATTATCAATCCGACCGGTCAACTGCAGATTTCGGCTGAGAACGTACGACGCTGCCAGGTTCACGACCGTATAGCTTTCCAGAGTTACACGCACCGCTGCGAACGGTGGTAATGGTGGTTTTGGATTGAAATTCAAGTCATCGCGCTCACCCACATGTCTCGCTGTCATATTCAGAGTGAGGCTTTGATTAGGCTGGTAGCTGGTAACTAAGACAAGTTTTCGTGCCGGTCGCCTGATTAGTTCTTGCCCGGTTGTCTTGTCTTCACTCCTGGTATAGCTGTAATCTATCCGGGAGCGAAACTGATCTGACCTAAATTCAAGCGCTGCCTCAAGGCCATGCGAGAAGGCCTCGGCCACGTTTTCGATTCTTTGGCTCGAATCTACAAATTGGATCAAATCTTCAAAATCGTTGTCGAAGTAAGTAATAGAAAATGTAAGAAGCTCTGCTGCAAGTTCGTGCTCTGCTCCAATCTCCCAGCTTCGACTTTTTTCGGGCAAGAGGTCGGGGTTTCCAATAAACGGACTGGGGTGGTATAGCTGAAATATCGACGGCGCTTTGTAGCCGGTGCCGATAACGCCGCGAATTCGGGCGTTGACACTTTCAAACAAATAGGCAGCTGTTACTCTGTAAGTACCAGTAATACCAAATTGTTTGTGTTCATCAAAACGTCCGCCGGCAGTTATAAACAACCTCTCACCAATTTGAGTTTGGTCAAAAACATAGAGGCCCCTGCTCCAGGCATGTTTGCCGTCTATGCGGTCTGTGTAATCTCCGAAGGAGCTTCGGAAAAAGAGGTCGCTTGAAAACTCCGCGCGCTCAGATTCGATTCCTATGGTAAGAGCGTTTCGTCTGTCTATTTGAAGGGAACCCTGCCAGCTAATTGCGATTCGTTCACCGCTTGTAAATGTAGACTGCGAATCGCTGGGATGGTCAACGTCATAGGTATCAAAAGTATTCCTTTCGATGTCAGTAACAGCCAGATTGAGCTGTTGGCGCCAGGATGAATTCGGAGGTTGATGTATCAGGCGAGCGCCGTACTGGAGCTCTCTTTGGTCAGTGACATAGTTGGGATCATCGAGTGGGCGTAACGTTTTGTCTATTTCTAATTCGGAATCAGTATAGCGGCCGGTCAGTCTGAGATTTAGCGATTCGCTTAAGTGAAAATCCAGCCGGGAAGATAGCTGGCTGTTTTTATAGCCATCTTTTTCTGAGGCACCTTCGTCTTTGTCGGCGGCAGAAATACCGTCGGTATCAAGAAACGTTGCCGAAAGTGAGTAACTAAGTTTCTTGTGCGAGCCGATTAAGCCGGTTCTGAAATTGAGGCTGTTAAATGAACCGGTTTCTGATGAAAAACTCAGCTCTCTATTTGCACTTCCTGTTTTAGTGAAAAGCTGAACAACTCCGCCGATTGCTTCCGGGCCATACAGCACACTCTGCGGACCTCGCAGAATTTCAATTCGTGAAATATTTTCGGTTCTTAAGTTTGATAAATCTGCGGCGTTGTTGGGTGAGCTGGGGTCGTTTAATGATATGCCGTCAAGCAAAACCAGGGTATGGTGGGCGTTGGCGCCTCTCAAAAAAAGCGAGGTAAGCGTTCCGGCTCCGCCGGACTGGACGACATCAAGTCCGGGCACATTGCGCAATATATCGGTGATCATAACCGCCTGGCTGTTTTCAATCTCGGCTCTGGTGATTACCGTGACAGAGCTGCCTATCTGGCGCAGCGGCGTGGCTGTGCGGTTGGCTGTGACAACGATTGAGTCGTTTAGTTCTCTGGGGTTTTCTTCAGTGCCGCTTGGTTCTTGAGCATGGATTCCCGTCGCTTCCACGAGCAAAAGAGCGGCCATGAACAGCAAAAAGCGCTTCATGGTGTCCCTTTCTAAAGACCTGCCACCAGCGCGGGTTTCCTGATAACGACCCGCGTCGTTTTCGGTCTTAGATTGATTTGGTTACGGCAGGTTTCCTGGCTCCGGCGTCAAACCTCTCAAAGCGCCTTCCCGGTCAATTTTACCGGTGGCTTGATTTGCCTCAAAAGTAGCCGTTACAGTAGCGGGGCTGCGACGGTTTCACACCGTCTTCCCTTTTACTCCCGCATTAGGCGGGACACCGCAACGATTTGAATTAAGGTTAGGGAATGTTGGGAATTCTGTCAAGCTGTAAATTAATCCCTAGTAAACTGGCAATACTGCAAAGAAGATTTTCTTTTTGGAAAAATCGATGAACAGATAATTGTCGATCAAAAATGTTGTGCCCAAAACACCTTCAATATTTAGATTTGCGACTTCATGATTCAATTTGCCCATATCTCTTTCCAAGACCCTCACATTTTCACTCTTGGCCAGTACAGCATCCAACTTAATGCTATCAATACTAAGATACCCCGAATTGTTCTTTAACTTCAATTCTTGAACTAAGTTTGGAGAAAACAAACTATAAGAAGAACCTAAGTCGAGAATAAATCGCTTTGTCGTTAAACCATTCAAAGTAGCATTTATGATTATGAGATGTCTTTCAATCTCAAATGGGATTTCTTCAAATATGAAATAGTTAGGTAACTCAAAGCCGTTCTTATGGAACTTTATGAATGGATGAGCGAATATGGAATCTTCAATATCCTTATTAAAAGTTTCTTGTCCGCCATACATTATTTCGATTACATAATTCTTTAGAAAAGAATACCCCAACACCCCATCCGGATATCCCATCGAAGTGTCTTTAATCTGTGACACTAAATCAATAGAAACTATAGATAGATCGGACAAAGATATGTCTCCAAATTTCAGGCTCTCTACTCTAAATAGCTTTGCTTCAGTACTACCTTTAGAGCCACGCGTTGGTCGCATCGGCTGAGTGCGGCCTGACAATAGGCCGTGCTTCTCAGCAAATGTCTTATCGATATATACATGGTCGGCGCCGGTATCTATGACAAAAATAGCTTTGATAGAATCATTGATGATAACTTCAATTTCTGGAATACCCCGTTTGAGACTGAACGGAATCGGTTCAGCAGCCACAACCAGACCTGTTGCAAAACTTACGAGTAAAATTACGACAAGCACTATGCGGATGCTATGTTTCACATCTACATAGACGAAGCAGCAGAGTCTGGTCTTGAATTAATCACCGTATCGCCCATAATGCCGCCTTTGTGCTTTTTTATGTCCCCATATTCTTCGCCATCTTCACCTTGATATTTCGAGGGACACTTCACTAAAAGTTTATCAGCGACGAATTCGTTCTCGTGACTGACTCCTTTGGCGACAACCGATATAGCCTGGTCAAAATTTCCCGGCACCACGCCGTAGTAAACAACTTTCAACCGCTCGGCTGTAACTTCATCTTCAGCCTCAGCATCGTAGATTGTGAATTCAAGCCTCGATTCAGCGCTGTTGTAGCTGACTTCATCTTTGGAAATTTTGCCCATGACCTGAACCATTTCGCTTGAAGTCTTTGCTTCGGCTATCGATACGTAGACAATAGTTGAGTCGAGAAAACTGGTTATCCCCCATATCATAGTCACACCGATAATAACCAGGCCTATTATTGTTTTAGCATTCACCTGCTTTTCTCCTCCAGTTTTTTTATTCGCTTATCAAGCTTCAAGAGGAATATAAACAATCCTGCCCAGATTGCCAGTGTTACCGCCAGAGCTACGTAATTTCCATCCATTTTAGGCTGCCCCTGTCATTTGTTTTCTTTTTAATCGATTTAACCTCTTGGTCAGGCTCAGCATCCAGAAGTATAAAACGCTGAAGGCGGCCAGTGAAGAGAAGAATATCGAACGAACCTGCACTCCCATTGTAAAATTCAAATTTTCATCTATTACCGAATCGGTCGGGTGCAGCGAGGTAACCATTCTGGGGACAACAAAAACTAGAAAAGGAACAGTCACAAACGCAAAAATCGAATAAACAGCTGAAAGCGTGGCCCGCCGGTCTTCGTCTTCAACAGCGCTCCTAAGGGCAAAAAAGGCACCGTAAATTAGCAGCAGGATAAATATCGAGGTTTGCCTCGGATCCCAGTTCCAAAACGAGCCCCAGGTAACTTTGGCGAATATCGAACCGGTTATTGTCGCCAGCAGACAGAAGATAAAGCCGAGACGGGCTGTATCCAGCGCATAATCATCATCGATAAGCTTTCTATTTTTCAAAAATCGCGCTGAGTAAAAAGCTGACATTGCAAAGGCCACCACGCAAAGCCAGGCTTGCGGTATATGGAAGTAAAATATCCGGCTGGCTTCGCCAATCTGCTTCTGGGGAGCCTCGGTAATAAATCCGGTTACGATTACCGCTGACATCACTAAAAATAATAAAATTTGCCACCACATAATTCTTAATCTTCCCAGACAAACTTAAACAACATTAGCGACGCTGTCACCATTATTACTACATAAGCGAGCAAAAATTGCAATAATTTCGAAACTTCGGCCAGACTGCTGCCTGCCCAGACCTTATCAGTCGCCGCTACCAGCACTATTAAAACAGGCAGTAAAATCGGAAAAGAGAGCACCGCGAATAAGGCGCCTTTGACCGAAGCCCTGGCAATAATGGCCGCTATTAGAGTGGTAGCAGCGCATAAATCCAGTACGCCCAATATCATGACCAGCAGGAAATTCACAATTCCCTCTACTGGAGCGTCAGTAAATATGAAAAAGAGCGGCGTTATCACTGAGACCAAGATCACTAAGAGCGACAGATTAAAAAAGAGCTTACCCAGATAGACAGCGTTTGGCTCAGTTGTTAAACGCAGAGCCATGGCGGTGCCCGATTCTTCTTCGCGGACAAAGACCTGAGCCATAGCCGACATAGCTGAAAATAAGACCACAATCCAGTACAGCGCGCTTAAAACTTTGGTAGACAGGGCTGCCTGGCCGAGCGAAAAAGAGATAACAGTCAGAGACGAAATACCAAACATGAAAATAGCGTTAAGGCCGTAGCGGGAGCGCAGCTCCAATCGCAGATCCTTGACATAAACTGCCAGTACTTTATTGGTCAAGCCGGCATTGCTGGCTGGCAAGGCTATACTCTTCTTTCTCATTTGTGGCAATTATAATTATGCTGCCGGAGCGCTGTTCTTCAATCAGGGCAGTCATCATCGCTTTTCCTGAATCGTCAAGGCCGCTGGATGGTTCATCAATCAGCAAAAAATCCGGTTTGTTACTTAGCGCTACTGCATATTTGAGGCGTTGTTTCATACCGGTTGAATAGTCTGAGACTAAATCCATACCTCTGCCTTCCAGGCCGACCCTGAGTAACAGGCTGTCTATTTCTTTGCCGGTGATATTTCTGCCTCGAACGGCTGTGAAAAATTGTAAATTCTCTTCGGCTGAGAGCTGGTCATATAGACTCAGATAGGGGGCAACAAAGGAAATCCGGTGACGAAGTTCTTCCCGCGACAAAACTCTGTCATTGTCGAAATAAGTTACTTTGCCGGAGCTTGGCCGCAGCAGCGCCAGAAGCAGTTTTAAGAGAGTGGTTTTGCCGGAGCCGTTGGGACCGGTTATGGCAACGGATTCTCCCTGCCTGATTTCAAGATTAAGCGAAGATATCACTTTTCGCTCACCGAAGTTTTTTTTGAGGCTCTCTACTTTAATCGCCAGCACATAGAAATGATACCACCAACTTAGCCGTGTAATCAAGCAAAAGAAAAGGCGCCTGATTTTAAATTTGGCGCCTCAGTCTCATATTTTCAGTAAGAGCTATTTGCCCGACTTATTTTCTTGCGGAATGCGGTACATCCGTTTTACCGGCAGGCTGAAACGGGAGCCAACTTCGTCGCTGATTTCAAAGGTGAATGATTCGCTAAACTCAGTTTCAATAGCATCTTCGTTGACCGTTATTATAATTTCCGCTGAGTCGTTGGCTTTTACCGACTGGGGTAGAATAACTGCGAAGCTTTTTTCTTTGTCATCAAGCATACTGAGCTTCAAGTCTTCTTCTGACTCATTTATAATCCAGGCCCGTGCCCGCCGTCTTGGCTTAACAGAAAACTGCGAAACATCCAGAATATACGGCTTTAGTTTTACCGGCCTCATCTGCTCGGGTTCAGGTAAAACTTCGCTGTGAATCTGAAGATAGACTTTCTCATCGCCAATATTCGTCTCAAGATAAGGTTTCTTTGATACAAATCCGCGATATGATTTTGAGTCAAAATATATACTGATGGCAGTACTGTCACCGGGTGCCAGGACCGAATCCATTAGAGGAGCTCTGGTGCAGCCGCAGCCGGGCACAACATTAGTGATTCTCAAAGTGTCATCTCCGTTTGATATCAGCCAGAAAGTATGGCTGACTGTCGCTCGTTGGGGGATCTTCCCAAAATTAAATGTCGGCTCCGGAATATACAGATTGGGGCCTGCCACCAGGCTCGAAGCTGCTGAAAACATAATCATCGCAGCTAAAATAAAACTGATATTCGTTTTAAACTTATGAATCATTAATCTGAGTCCTCTCTCAAAATGGTGGATACTACAAATATACTAAGATAACTACGTCTGGTTCCCAAAAAATTAATCAGGTCTAATCGATAGTATCGAAAAGCCTGTCCCAGCGAACTTTTTGGAAAAAGTGAACGGAATTGTAGAGAAATAATCTCGGCACAGATAATGGGTCTTTGGCCGACACTTCAGGCGAGGGATACTCATCTTCATTCCATGACCAATGAATGGCCATAGCAGCCCCCAGAACCAAATCTCTGTGGACAGCGCCCCACCATCTTGAGTCATAAGAATTATCCCGGCTGTCACCCATCATGAAAAAACTGTCACGCGGGACTATGTATGGTCCAAAATTATCGCGGCTATCCTGCCCTCCGGCCCGGCGGGGCTGAATCTTTTGCTGCCCGGACGCCAGCGTATCAAATTTTGCAAATTCGGGGTTCTCGAATTTCTTGCCGTTGACATAGACTCGTTTATTCTTAATCAGAACTGTGTCTCCTTCAACCGCCACACAGCGCTTGATATATTTGGTGACGCCGTCGCCCGGCCAGATGAATATTACTACATCTCCCTGTTCAGGGTCACGAAGAGCAGGTAATCTCCAGTCTGTAAGCGGGACTCTGGCGCCATAAATGAATTTATTGGCCAGCAGGAAATCACCGACTAAGAGGGTGTCCTCCATCGACTGCGACGGTATCTTGTATGCCTCGACAATCGAAGTTTTGATAATTAAGGCCAGAACAATGGCAAATACTATCTGCTTAAAGTTATCCCAAACTGTATCTGATGGTGTGGTATGGCTCATTCACTCACTCTTTATAATTACTGTCCCTTAAATGCTCTAAGTATATCATTATACGTTACAAATATGATCATGGTGAACAAAAGTACCATCCCGACTTGTTGAGCGATTCCACGCACTTTGATAGACAGAGGCGAGCCCTTTAGTTTTTCTATGGCCAGAAACACCAGATGTCCGCCATCAAGAATCGGAATGGGCATAATATTCAAAACAGCCAGGTTGACCGAAAGAAGAGCCATGAAAAAGAAAAGATTAGCGGCTCCTTTGGAAGCTTCTTTTCCTGACTGCCGGGCAATAAACAGCGGACCGCCAATCATTTTGGTCGAGGCCTGACCAGTCACCAATTGCTTGATAAACTTAAACGTATCTCTGACAATTACATGAGTAACTACAAATCCCTCGACCGTTGCAGTAACTAAAGACGGACGCTCACGTCCTATTGCTTTTTGAGTAAAGCCTATTATTCCGACAGTATCAAATGTTCCATCAGCGCGGGGCAGAAGCTGCTGCATGGTCGTAATGGAAGCTGTGCTTGTGTCTGTGCCGCCGGACAGCCAGCTGATTTCTATTTCTTCTTCAACTTTGCTGTTTATTCTCATTCTGAGCGAATCAAAATTTGTTACAGCCTGGCCGTTGAAGGCTATGATAATATCACCTTCTTTAAGTCCGGCTTTGTCAGCCGGGGCATCGCTCTGAACCATACCGACTATAATCCGCTCATTATCAAAAACCGGGCGACCGGCGAAATAGAGCACGCCAATCATCAGAAATATGGCCAGCAGGTAATTCATAAACGGGCCGGCAAAAATAACGAGCGTTCTCTGGCCGATCGTCTTTGATGCAAAATCATAATCTGCGCCCGAGGACTCATCGCTGGGATCTTCACCAGCCATCTTAACGTAGCCGCCAAGTGGGATAAGGCCTATGCAGTAAGTAGTATCGCCTACTTTTTTGGAAAAAATGTTGGGAGGAAAACCAAGCGAAAATTTATGAACTCTTATACCGACCTTTTTGGCAACCACAAAATGGCCCAGTTCATGAATGAATATTAAAACTCCTAAAACAAAAATAAACGAAATGGCTGTCAGCATATTAGTTGTCCTGTCATTTCTTTAGCATATTCTCTGGCTCTGGCATCTGCCTCCCAAATATCATCAAGCGAGGGCCTCCCGGCCACTTCAACTTGACTGAGAGTCTCATCAATTGTACGAGTAATATCAACAAATGATATAGTTTTTTTCAAAAAAGCAGCGACAGCGATTTCATTGGCGGCGTTATAAATCGCAGGGGCCGTTCCCCCTGTTCTGGCGGCTTCAAAAGCCAGTCTCAGGGCCGGGAATTTGTCAAAATCCAGCGGTTCAAAACGTAAGTCCAAACCGCTGCTAAAATCAAGCTGACCAAATTCTGACTCTACCCTCTCTGGCCAGAATAAAGCATAGGTTATGGGCATCCTCATATCGGGACGGGACATCTGAGCCAATATTGAAGAATCCACGAACTCGACCATAGAATGAACTATCGACTGAGGATGAACTACTACTTTTATCTTGTCCACCGAGATGTTAAAGAGATTCAGAGCTTCGATAACTTCCAGACCTTTGTTCACCAGGGTAGCTGAGTCAATAGTGATTTTTGGTCCCATTTTCCAGGTAGGGTGATTTAGCGCCTGCTCGAGAGTTATATCGGCAAATTTTTCTTTGGGCAAATCTCTAAAAGGCCCGCCTGAAGCTGTCAGAATGAGATTTTTAACTTCGGCCCTGTTTCTTGATTCAAGAGCCTGAAAAATTGCTGAGTGCTCAGAATCTATCGGTAGAATCTTTGCGCCGGATTTTTCCAGCAGCGACGGAAACAAGGGACCGCCTGTTACCAGAGACTCTTTATTGGCCAGAGCCAGAGTTTTTTTACTTTTAAGAGTTTCAATCGATGCCAGCAGCCCGGCTGCTCCTACTATGGCGTTTACAACGATATCTACATCAGCCAAAGCTGACAGCTGAATCATTTCGTCTTTGCCACAGAGTATCTTTACAGGTTCATCCGCAAGAGCTGACTTGAGCTGGCTGTGAAAGCTTTCGTCGACCACGCAGATATATTGAGGTTTAAATTCGTGATACTGGCTTATCAGAAGCTCAATATTGGAATTTACTGCCAGAGCTTTGATTTTCAGTCTATCTCGGAATTTCCTGACAACATCGAGGGTCGATTTGCCTATAGAGCCTGATGAACCCAGCAGAACTATATTACGCATATCCATATACCCAAATAACGCTAAACTCGCAGTGCAGTTTCAATTTCGCTGCAGAGATTTCAAGTCGCTATTCTTTATTCTCTTCAGTAGAGAGTTCGAAGCCATCGGCATCCGATTCGAATGCCCGGCGGAGAACAACTTCCTCGACCGGCTTAGATATTTCCCGCGGATTCCCAGGATTTGGTTCACATGGGAGATTGCCAATTTCGTGCATCACGTTATAACCTCTGATAAGCTGCCCAAAAACGGTGTACTGGCCATCAAGACCAGATGTTGACCTGTTTCTGCCCAGACAGATAAAGAACTGAGACGAGGCAGAATTGGGGTCAGTGCTTCGGGCCATAGAGAGAGTGCCGTCCTGATGCGGTAAATCCGAAAATTCTGCATTCAAAAAATAGCCGGCGCCGCCCCTGCCGGTACCTTCCGGGTCGCCGCCCTGAATCATGAAACCTTTGACTATCCGGTGAAAGATTGTGCCGTCATAGAAGCCGTCTCTGGAGCGCGCCATAAATGAATCAGCATGACTAGGGGCAACATCGCGATAAAGCTCCAGGACCATTTTCCCAAAATCTGTTTCAATGGTAACAAAAGAGTTTTTTGGATCCCGTACCGGCGAGGTCTTTTCAGCCAGGCTGTCAAAACTGGCTTTTTCGGTTTCTTCGACTTTTGCAAACGGACTGAATTTAACTTTTTCTTCCTTTTTCGTCGTATCAGATTGATTCTTAGTAGAATCATCACCGCCGGAGCAGCTGCTTGAGAATATGAATGGCAGCATAATTAAACCTATAACGTATAATGTTTTTTTCATCTTTTCTAATAACCTTTCTGTCTATGAAACGTCCGGCGAATATAGAGACCGGCGTAACTGGTGTCAAGTATTGGCAATTTATCTGATAATATCTCTGATTGAGTTTATTTTCTATATCTGCGATAATCAGACCTGCGATTATATTCGAATGAAGCAGTTTGATTAACTCTTTTCACTGCGGGCGCAGGAGTAGAAATAAAATCATCCATATGAATTTCAAAAGCAGCAGTATTGGTATCAACCGTGCCGGAAGTAACGGTATCGATAAAAAACAGCAAACCCTCACTTCTATACACAACTCCCAGAGCAGGCGGCTGGACAGTATCCAAATAGATAGTATCAGGCAAACCGTAGACTGCCTTGATTGCATTTAAGGTAGACCCTATGCCGATAGAGTCTTTGGTTTTACCGGTATATCCACTTGTCAGAATTACTGCCAGGACTTCTTCGTTCTCTTGAGCTGACTCGTCCTGATTAGCATCATTAATTACAAATACTACATTTTTTGTAAATTCGTAGTTAGCATATGTAATCCAAAAAGTCGGGTCAATATCTACAGAATTTGGAGCCCCATTGAAACTAATCACGTGCGAAAAAGAGTCGGTAAACAAAATGTATTGCGCCTGCCCGCCTACTCCGGGATTAAGCATATCGGAGCGCAACACCAAATCAATGGTGTCTACGCTTTTGTATCTTGCTTTTATCAGTGCATTTCCAAGTATACCATTAAATTCGTAAGAAAGGTCTGCCTGGCCGTTCTGTTTGGTGAGAACGGAATCGGCAGGAGAAAGAATCCCGTCTCCTGTGAGCAACTCCAGATATATCCAGATATCGTTTATTAGGGTGTTGTTCTGGTCGTCTATACCAACCAGCAATTGAGGAGTTATTTGTGAGGTTCCCATGATTCCTTTGAACGACGTCCCGTTAATTGACATCATTTCGGAAGGAATCCTGACAGCAATCGATGTTTGAGCGGTATCATTTCCGTATATTGAGAATGTTATTGCTTCATAGGTCTGCGAATTTGATGGGACAAATTTGACCTGGCCGGAATCAGTATTATTCACTTTTCCAATTCCATTGTCTATTATCAGCGAGTCGGCTTGATTGGACTTCCAGCTTAATATTGTCGAATCACTTTGAACAATGGTATCCGGCAAGAAAGTAAATTCAGTTATACTTGATACAGCTGATAACATAGTAATTGAAATATTGGCACTATCCTGACCCTTTTTGTTATAAGCAATTATTTGGTACGTCCTAGGAACAACAGGCTTCACCATTAACTGGCCGCTGTCAGTCGGAGTTAAGGAAATACCCCCAGGAAATAGTATTACTGAATCAGCACTAGATACTTTCCAAGTCAAGATTGTGCTGTCAGCAGGAGCTATATCGAGCGGATTTCCTGAAAAGAGCTCTATTTCGGGGAGGGGCTCAACTGGCGGCGGATCGGTCGGTTTATCTCCTCCGCAACCGCTAAGAACAACGGCTAAGAAAACGGCCGATATTGAAGCTCTATATATGAAATCTGTTGCAGTCATCAATTATGCCTTATTCCAGATTATCTACCCATAAGCTGAGAGAATCGAAAGCAGACAAATCCAGTTATACTTGAGCAAATATAGTACCGGCTTTTAGGGGCGGAAATAGTATCTTAAACCAACTCCGAGGTTCAAATATTTCGGCTTTTGATTTGAGCCGTAGAAGTCGTAACTGTTTAGTGACGAGAGAGTTAGCAGGGACGTTCCGTCGTTGGCCGACCAAATTTTGAGGTCTCCTCCAAAATTAAGTCTTAGTCCCAGCATAACTTCATTTTGGGATTGAAAGCCGCCTCCTGAAATTGACAAAAGCCCGGCTTGAACTCCGATTCCAACATATGGCGCAAATGGAGATTTGGTTATATCCGTTATCATATAGTTCAGATTGAAATCAATATCGAATTGATTGTAATTTGTAGAACTGTCAACAAGTACTACCGTGTCTACTGATATTGGAATTATGTTTTTTACGTCGTGCCTGGTATACTTAAAACCCAGCGAATAAAGCAGATGGGAACCGCGCAGTTGACCATAGCTCAAGCCAAAGTGAAATGAATTGTCGTAAACATCCTTGGCATCAACATCAACAAGGCTGCCGTTTATAATAAAGTTATAATCCGGCAGGCCGGTGTAAGTCCCCTGCGGCATTGAACTGCCGGCATAAAATTCGACAAAATTCAGAGTCCGCGTTGTACGGGTTATAGCGCTGACATTTTCTAATGGCAGTAGAGCCAGAGCTCCGGCGACGATTATAAAAAGCTTGGTTATTCTGAACATATTTTACTCCAAGAATGGGTTTTGCTAATTCTTTCTAAAAGTTATACAAATTTGAGTCATTAGAGGCCAGTTAAAACGGGCTAAGAATTATCTACATATTAGCAATGATTTTTGAGGCAAACTCCGACGTCCCGACTTTGGTGGCGCCTTTCATCTGTCTTTCGAGGTCATAAGTAACGGTTTTTTGGGAGATGGTTTTCTGGAGTGCCTGCTCGACAAGTCTGGCGGCTTTATTCCAGCCGAGATAGTCAAGCATCATAGCACCTGAGAGAATAACCGAGCCCGGGTTTATAACATCTTTGTTGGCATATTTTGGAGCGGTGCCATGGGTCGCTTCGAAAAGCGCGATATAATCTCCTATATTACCACCTGGCGCCAGGCCAAGTCCGCCGACCTGAGCAGCGCAGGCATCGGAGAGATAATCGCCATTGAGATTGGGAGTAGCCAGAATATCGTATTCATCGGGACGGATGAGCACCTGCTGAAACATTGAGTCAGCGATGCGGTCGTTGATGACAATTTTATTCTTGGGCCGCTTGCCCTTGTATTTGTCCCAGAGTTCTTTTTCTGAAATAACTTTTCCGGCAAATTCTTTTTTGGCCAGAGCATAACCCCAGTCCCGAAAAGCGCCCTCGGTATATTTCATAATGTTGCCCTTGTGAACCAGAGTAACCGTCGGGCGGTTTTTTTCGATGGCATACTGTATAGCTTTACGAACCAGCCGCTTGGTGCGGAAGACAGAAATCGGTTTGACGCCCAGACCGGAATCTGAACGGATAGAAGTTTTCATATTCTTGTTTAACCAGCCAATTACTTTTTTAGCATCGGCGCTGCCCATTTTCCATTCTATGCCGGCGTAAACATCTTCAATGTTCTCACGGAAAATAATTACATCGAGTTTTTCCGGATGTTTTACAGGCGAACCGACACCCTCAAAATAACGTACCGGACGAACACAAGCGTAGAGGTCTAAAACCTGGCGAAGAGTAACATTTAACGAGCGGAAGCCGCCGCCTACCGGAGTTGTCAGGGGACCCTTTAGCGCGACAACATATTTTTTGATAGCTTTGATAGTTTCATCCGGCAGCCATTCGTTATATAATTTTTTGGCTTTTTCACCGGCATAGATTTCCATCCAGGCTATTTTCTTTTTACTATTGAAAGCTTTTTTGACAGCAGCATCCAAAACCCGCAGAGCTGCTTTGGAAATGTCCGGTCCAATGCCGTCCCCCTCGATAAAGGGAATAATCGGATTATCCGGGACGACCAATTGCTTGTTCTTGATTTTTATCCGCTCGCCTGAGGCCGGAACTTTGATGTGTGATTTTTGAGCCATTACTTTTTAAAATAGCCGAGATCGCTTAAATGTTCTTTGTAAGTTGCAGCTGAATCTTGCAGCGCTTTCAGTTCGTCATCTTCAAGTTTCAGCTCGATAATTTTTTCAACGCCAGCCGCTCCTAAGACAATCGGAACTCCGATATAAATATCATCAATGCCATACTGTCCGGTCAAGTGCGCCGAGGCCGGCAGCAATTTCTTTTCATCGTTAAAAACTGCTTTACACATATCAACCGAAGCTGCTGCCGGTGCATAATAAGCCGAGCCGGTTTTGAGCAGTTTTACTATTTCACCACCTCCGGCTGCAGTGCGTTCGCAGATAGCTTTGATGCGTTCTTCCGAGATTAGCTCAGAAATCGGAATGCCTGCCACCGTAGTATAGCGCGGAATTGGCACCATGGTGTCGCCATGGCCGCCGAGAACCATCGCCTGAGTGTCGGTCATGGCAATATTGAGTTCCATCGCTATAAAAGCCCTGAATCTTATCGAGTCGAGCACCCCAGCCTGACCGAAGACACGGTTGGTGGGGAAACAGGTGATTTTTTGCATGTGGTAAGTCATCAGGTCGAGCGGATTAGCGACCATCACCACAAAGCTGTCCGGTGCATACTTTTTTATATTTTCGGCGACTGATTTGGTGATATCAGCATTGGCTGTCAGCAAATCTTCGCGCGACATGCCCGGTTTGCGCGGCATACCGGCGGTGACAATAATTATATTTGCTCCCTCGATATCTTTAAAATCATTGGTGCCTCTGACCATGGCATTGTAACCGCGTACCGGTCCGGCCTGAGTCAGGTCGAGTCCCTTGCCCTGCGGAATACCCTCGGCGATATCAACTAAGACAATATCCGCTATGTTTGCTTCGGCCAGATACATGGCGCAAGTTGCGCCGACATTTCCGGCGCCTATAACAGCAATTTTCTTATTCACTTTATTTTCAGCCTTTGCAGTATCAATTCATTTGTCAGCCTAAAACAGCCTTTATTTATTAAAGAAAAAGCTAATCTCTTTTTTGGCGTTAGCGTTTGAGTCTGAGGCATGCACCGAATTTTTTTCTATATCTTCAGCAATATCAAAACGGATTGTGCCGCGTTCTGCTTTAGCCGGGTCGGTGGCACCGATCAAAGCTCTTAAATCATTGACGGCATTATTCTTTTCAAGTATCATAGGTACAATTGTCCCGGAACACATGAACTTGACCAGTGAATCCAGGAAGTGTTTGCCTTCGTGAACGGCGTAGAATTGTCTGGCTTGGCTATTATTCAGTTGCAGCTCTTTCTTCTCAACTATTTTGAAGCGGGCTGCTTGCAGCCGATTTATGATATATTCTATCAGCTTTCTTTTGGTTGCGTCCGGTTTAACTATTAAGAGAGTTCTGCTCATTTCGATTTTCCAATGAAAGACTTTGCGACCATAGATTTTTTCTTAACTGCTTTGGTTTTAATTTTTTTGGCAGCTGTACTACTTTTCTTTTTCAGTTTTGGTTTCAATCTTGATTTGAAAATCGGTTTGCCGCCACTTAAAAGCAGCTTGACCAGATCAGGAATTTCTGTCGGAGACTCGGCGACCGGCACGCCAGCTTTTTCCAGTGCTATGACTTTATCTTCGGCAGTGCCGCTTGAGCCGGATATAATGGCACCGGCGTGCCCCATGCGCACGTCAGCCGGAGCAGTCCGCCCGGCGATAAAACCGACGACCGGTTTAGTTAATTTCTTCTTGATAAAAGCCGCGGCTTCTTCTTCGTCCGAACCGCCGATTTCACCTATCATGACAATTGCTTTGGTCGAACGGTCGTTTTGGAACTCTCTTAAGCAGTCAATAAAATTTGTGCCTATTATCTGGTCACCGCCGATACCGATACAGGTAGATTGTCCAATCCCCGCCAGAGTCAGCGCCCAGATTGCTTCGTAAGTGAGAGTACCGGAGCGTGAAACTACACCGACATTGCCTTTTTTAACGATATTCCCCGGCATAATGCCAACTTTGCTTTCTCCGGGTGAAATTAAGCCCGGACAGTTGGGACCAATAAGTCTGGCGCCTCTTTTTTTGACATAAGCATAAACTTTCATCATGTCATTGGCCGGGATGCCTTCGGTGATACAGATAACCAATTCGATTTTTGCATCGACTGCTTCGTAAATAGCATCCGCGGCAAATCGGGGCGGTACATAAATAACCGAGGTATTTGCTTTTGTCTTTTCGACAGCATCTGCGACAGTATTAAAAACCGGAATGCCGGCAACATTGCTGCCGCCTTTGCCGGGAGTGACACCGCCGGCTACTTTGGTACCGTAACTTTTCATCTGGGCGGCATGAAACGAACCATCACGTCCGGTTATACCCTGTACAATAAGTCTAGTCTTTTTATTTATAAAAATTGACATTAATTCTTTCCTCTGACAGCATTTGAAATCAGGCGGCAATTCCGGCCAGTTCAATGGCTTTTTTGACAACTTCGTCAAGAGTCTCACCGTACGGGAGCTTAACTTTTTTTAGAATCTTGTGTGCTTTTTCTTCGTTGGTGCCGGTAAGTCTGACTACTACCGGAACCTGCGGCTTTAGCTCTTCAAAGGCAGCAACTATGCCGTTGGCAACATCGTCACAACGCGTTATGCCGCCAAAAATATTAAACAAAATCGCCCTGACTTTCGGATCTTCTAAGATAATCTTCATGGCAGTTACGACCTTCTGGGGATTTGATGAACCTCCGATATCAAGAAAGTTTGCCGGTTCCCCGCCGTAGCGTTTGACTAAGTCCATAGTGGCCATGGCCAGTCCGGCTCCGTTTACGATACAGCCGATATTCCCGTCCAGTCTGACAAACGACAGACCGCCATCGCGAGCTTCGATTTCCGAGGGGTCTTCGGCGTCAAGGTCGCGCATCTTTTCTATTTCGCTATTTCTGAATAGTCCATTGTCATCGACATTAAATTTGGCGTCGAGTGCGATGACTCTGCCTGACTGATTGGTAATCAGCGGATTTATTTCAATAAGAGAGGCGTCATATTCCCAGAACAGGTTGTACATTTTTGTTATGATATCAGAAGCTTCGCGTACCTGGCCGATATCCCGGTACAATTTGTAGGCCAGTATCTTGGCCTGAAAAGGCTGCAGACCTTCGACCGGGTCAATGCTCATCTTGAAAATCTTGTGAGGGGTCTTGGCAGCAACTTCTTCAATATCCATGCCGCCGGCTGATGAAACCATTATGACCGGTGTCTTGGTATTGCGGTCTAAAATTATACCAACGTACGCTTCAGACAAAATATCTTCGGCTACAGTTACCAGTACTTTCTTAACTGTCAGGCCCTTGATTTTCATGCCGAGAATCTGCTGAGCCAGTATTTTTGCAGATTCCGGGTTCTCTGCATATTTGATGCCGCCGGCTTTACCTCGTCCGCCGACATGCACCTGGGACTTAACCATCACCGGTTTTTTGTATTCTTCTGCGATGCTTACTACTTCAGCAACATCAGTGGCCACTTTGCCTTCGGGAACAGGGATACCGGCCTGTTTAAACAGTTCTTTAGCCTGGTACTCATGAATTTTCATTATTGGTGTCCTTAAGTCCTCTTCTGTTTAGCTCCAGGAGTTTATTCAGGTTCTCTTGATAATAATCTTTTGCCATACTTTCAAGCTCGCCTGTGATATTTTTTTCAGGAAAGTCCAGAACCTGCTCCAAAAGATGATTTAGAATCTCACCGATGGCAGGTCCGCTCTCCAGTTTTAGTAATTTCATCAAATCCGAACCCTTTATCGGCAAATCTTTCAGTCCAAAGGGAGATTTTTTGTCGATTTCGTGCCGGATTCTGGCTTCAAGCTCGTCGACGTCATCAGTAGTGCCTCCCATTCCCTGGGCAACCACGTCCGCCCGGCGCAAATCAAGCAGGTCAAAAATAAGTTCCAGGCTGACCTTTCGGATGAGGCGTCTTAAGCCTTTCTCCATAACATCGCTGGTGAACATATGTCGCTCGACCAAAGTGACAACTTCGTTGATCAAATCGTTGGGATAGCGGTAGTCGAGGAGCCATCTCCTGGCTGTTTTGGCGCCGCCAATTTCGTGCCCGTAGAAAGTACAGCCGTCGTCTTTTGTCTCTTTGTGCTGCGGTTTTCTGATATCATGAAAAAGTGCCGCCAGGCGGAGTCTTAGATTTTGCGGGCATTCGTCTATGGTACGGATAGTATGTTCAAAAACATCCCAGCGGTGGTAGCCGCCGGGTTGGTCAACGCCGATGCACTCCTGGAGCTGCGGCAAAATATCGTTTAATAGTCCGCTTGTGTGCATCAATCTGAAACCGTCGGAAGGTTTTTCGGCCCGAACCAAAAGTTTATTGAGTTCCTCGGCAATCCGCTCGGCTGAGATGGATGAAATCAAGGCGTGATGTTCTTTCAACGATTCCAGAGTTTTATCTTCAATAATAAGCTTAAATCGCGCACTCAATTGAACCGCCCGCAGCATTCTCAAAGGGTCTTCTTCGAATGATTTTTCTGAAACCATTTTCAGCGTTCTGTTTTCTAAGTCTTTGACTCCGCCTAATGGATCTACCAGTACACCTGAGTCAATAACTCTGGCGATGGCGTTTATGGTAAAATCGCGGCGCTTGAGGTCCTCTTCGACTGGCAGAGAGGGATCAAATGAAACAGCAAAGTCTTTATGTCCGACACCGGTCGAATGCTCTTTGCGCGGCAGAGTTATGTCAAAAGTGTGCTGAACATCAGCTATAGTCTGAGTAAATTTTATTACTCCGAAACTCCGGCCGACCAGATCCACCCGTCCGAATTTTCTTAATATTTTGGTGAGTTCATCGTAGGGAATTCCGGTGACTAAATAGTCACAGTCTTTAGTCGGTTTCTGGTGAAGCAAAAGGCGGTCGCGCACGACACCGCCGACTTCGTATATCCTGCCGTTTTTTTGAACGGCTTCTATTAAGTCATGGCTGATTTCTGGCATTTCGTTTCTAATTGGGCACAATAACTGTGCCGGCTTTTCCAAGAATTGCATTATGAGCATCGGGCACATTTGAAATAGTAACCAGACTGCCGCCCTCTTCTAAAAATTTGATGGCGGCCTTTATTTTGGGGCCCATCGAACCGGCTGCAAAGTGACCCTGGCTGTGATAATTTTTCGCTTCTGAAAGCGTCATCTTATCAATATCCTTCTGCTCTGGCTTTCCAAAGTTCAGGGCAACTTTATCAACCGAAGTCAGGATTACCAGTATCTCGGCACCGATCTCTTTGCCGATTACGGCCGAAGCCAGGTCTTTGTCTATAACCGCATCCATACCTTCGTAGTTGCCGTTCTTGTCAATGTAAACCGGAATACCGCCGCCGCCGCCGGCAATTACAATAGTACCGTCACTGACCAGTTTCTTTAACGTTTCTGCTGCCACTATTTTTAACGGCATTGGCGAGGGCACCACTCGGCGGTAGCCGCGGTCTGAATCTTTTTTCATTTTCCAGTCTCGGGACTTCTCAAAATCTCTGGCTTCTTCTTCTGAGTAGAACTGCCCGATAAACTTGGTCGGATTATATACGGCCGGGTCATCTTCGGCTACTACTACTTGCGTAATAAGCGTTACCACCGGACGATCGATTTTTTCCGCACGAAGTCTGTTTTGCAGTGACTGCTCAATCATATAGCCCATGCCGCCTTCGGTGTCGGCCACACAGACTCCCAGAGGCAGAATCGGCGCTTTATCTCTGGCCAGTTCAATGCGCAAAAGCACATTGCCGACTTGCGGTCCGTTGCCGTGGGTTATAACCAAGTTGTAACCTTCGTTAATCAGCTCTATCACACCATTGAGAGATTCTCTGGTGTTGGAAAACTGATTGGCGATAGTGTCTTCCCGGTCGGGGCGCGTTATGGCATGTCCCCCCAGAGCCACTACTGCTGTTTTACCGGACATTGTTTCTATCGCCTCAGTAACAAACTATTTCTTGTTCTTCTTAGCGGAAGACTTTTTGCCCTTGCCGACAAAGTCAGTCAGAACTTCCGTAAGGTTTGGTGAGCCGATTTCCTGAAGATGATAGCTTACCCGTACGGTCGGCTTGTTAATTTTCAGAATCCGGCTTAAGTCTATCGGCGTGGCAATGATGACAACATCACATTTGGTCTTATTGATAGTCGTCTCAAGGTCCTTGACCTGACTGTCGCCATAGCCCATAGCCGGCAGCAAAATACCAATCTCCGGATATTTCTCGAAAGTCTCCGAGATTGAACGGACTGTATAAGGCCGGGGGTCAACCAGTTCGGCGGCGCCAAATTTTTCGGCAGCAACCACCCCGGCGCCGTAGGCCATTTCGCCGTGGGTCAAAGTCGGGCCGTCTTCGATTACCAGCACTTTCTTGCCTTTAATCAAGTGCGGCTTGTCGACAGTCAGTGGCGAAGCGGCATCTATTACAACAGCGTTCGGGTTTTGTGAATGAATATTAGCGCGAACCTCGGAAATGCCGTCAGCATCGGCAGAGTCAATCTTGTTAATGACTACCACGTCGGCCATGAGCAGATTATTCTGGCCGGGATAGTAAGACAGCTCATGTCCCGGACGATGGGGGTCAACGACTGTGATAAGCAGATCCGGCTTGTAAAAAGGCATGTCGTTATTGCCGCCATCCCAGAGAATGACATCGGCTTCTTTTTCGGCATCACGGATAATATTTTCGTAGTCGATACCGGCATAGATGATTACCCCGGCTCTAATATGCGGCTCGTATTCTTCCCGCTCCTCAATGGTGCAGTCGTGTTTATCAAGGTCACTTAGTGTTGCAAAACGTTGGTTGATTTGTTTGGTCAGATCACCGTAAGGCATGGGGTGGCGGATAGCGACCACTTTTTTGCCCAGCTCCTGCAGAATTTCTGCTACGCGACGGGTTGTCTGTGACTTACCAGAGCCGGTTCTGACAGCACAGACAGCCACTACTGGTTTTTTTGACTTTATCATGGTCGGATCGCCACCCTCGACGGCAAACCTGGCACCGGCTGCCGTAACATGAGCGGCTTTATCCATTACGTATTGATAAGGCACATCCGAGTAAGAAAAAATGACTTCATCAATATCATGCTTCGAAATCAGACCAAGCAATTCCTTTTCTTCGTAGATGGGAATCCCTTCGGGATATAATTTTCCGGCCAGTTTCGCCGGATACTTGCGTCCGTCAATATCAGGAATCTGAGTAGCTGTAAAGGCGACAACATCGACCAAAGCGTTATCGCGGTACATCGTATTAAAATTGTGGAAGTCCCGGCCGGCGGCTCCCATTATTATTACTTTTCTCTTCTTATTTGACATTATTTTCTCCAATAAATTCAAAAAAAATTTTAGTTTTCTACGATAGCCTGTTTAAAATAGAAAACAAATTAAATTGAAGAGGCCATCCAGATAAAGAGAATAAGATAAAGAGCCAGAAAACCGCTCAGATGATTATCTATAAATTTGCACTTAGCCATTTTTTATTCCGTGTCGATTTGTGCTCTCTGAAGTTTCCCTGAGAAATCGACATAAACAGATTTCCATTCGCTGAAGACATCAAGCGCCGCGGTACCCGCTTCGCGATGGCCGTTGCCGGTCTCTTTAGTGCCGCCGAAAGGCAGATGTGTCTCGGCCCCGATAGTCGGAGCGTTAACATAAAAGATACCGGTGTTGATGTCGCGCATGGCTGTGTAAGCACTGTTGATATCCTGAGTATAAATTGAAGCCGAAAGCCCATAAACGGTATCGTTAGCCAAATTGATGGCCTCTTCCAAAGATGAACAGGCGACAATGCTTAAGACCGGACCGAATATCTCTTCTTTCCAGATGCGCATATCGGTGCTGACACCGGTAAATACGGTCGGCTGCACAAAGTAGCCTTTATCATATTCTCCTCCCGTCATTCGCTCTCCGCCGGTCCGGAGTTCGGCGCCTTCTTTTTTTCCGATTTCAATATATTTCAGAACATTGTCGAGCTGCTTTTGATTTATGATTGGACCCATTTCGGTCGCTTCATCAAGACCGTTGCCTACTTTCAACTTTTTAGCACGTTCGACTATCATCGCTGTGAATTTTTCGATAACATCTTTATGGCAGACCAATCGGCTGGTGGCAGTGCATCTTTGTCCGGTGGTGCCAAAGGCTCCCCATAAGGCGCCATCGACAGCCAGTTCAAGATTGGCGTCATCCATGACGATTTCTACATTCTTGCCGCCCATTTCCAGACAGACATGTTTGAAATTTTTGGCACAGGCTTCGGATACTATCCGGCCGGTGCGGGTCGAGCCGGTAAACGAAACTATCTTTACTCTGGGATCGGTTATTAAAGGAGGTCCAAGAACCGGGCCGTCGCCGGTGACCATATTGATAACACCGGCAGGAACGCCTTCCTGGTGGCAGGCTTTCATCAGATTCACAACTGATAGTGGCGTAAATTCCGAGGGTTTAATCACAATTGTATTGCCGCAAATAAGCGCCGGCATCATTTTCCAGGCCGGAATCGCCATAGGGAAATTCCAAGGAGCAATGAAACTGCAGACACCCAGCGGCTGCCTGATAGTCATATTAAATTTATTAGCCAGCTCAGAAGGCGTAGTTATGCCAAACAACCGGCGGCCCTCGCCAGCCATATAAAAAGTCATATCGATAGCTTCCTGAACATCACCGCGGGTTTCTTTGATAACTTTGCCCATTTCGCGGGTCATGTCGGAGCTGAGTGCTTCTTTGTTATCAAAAAGTCTTTTGGCAACGTTATAAAGTATCTCGCCACGTTTGGGAACCGGCAGCAGGCGCCATTTTTTGAAAGCTGCCGAAGCTGCGTCTATTGCAGCGGTGGCATCTGCGGCTACCGAATGCTGAAACTGTCCGATTATTTCGTCAGTATTAGCAGGGTTTCGGTTTTCGTAGGTCTGGCCGGATTTTGAGGCCACCCACTGGCCGTTAATGAAATTCTTATATTCTGTAACGTTACTCATTTAATTCCTGTTCAAGCTATAAAGTTATCTACAGTCTTATTTTACCAATTGTGATAATATTCACATCGTGGCTGCAAGATGGCAATATAGAACTCCCTGTGGCGCTGTCAACTTCATTTGAATAAAGGCAATTTTTGCGGTATTTGACCGGCTCTTTGGGATTGCAATTAAAAGTACTTAACATTTTTTAAGATATAGCGTTATTTAGGTAAGGAGAGCGTTTTGATAATATGTATAGCCTGATTTTGACATCGCTACTAAGCCTGCCGATTTTCCCTTTGAACCCGACCGCTATAGATACTCTAAATTCTATGAATTTTCATATTACTGCCGGGGTATCGAGTCCCAGCGATTTTGCCTCTGCCGGGCCTGAGTTCACTCTCAAGTATGAGCTCTTATTTTATCATCCGATAGTTCTCAGGACAGGAGTTGAATACAACCGCGGCAGAGTGACCAAGATAACTTTTCCCAAAGGTGACTTTCATGGTTTTACAACCTCGGCGGAAATATTGTACTATCGAGGTACCGACCATCTGATGGGTTTTGTGGGAATGGGCGTTGTTTATAACCAGAGCTACCTCAATTTGGATGGCAATGTTGCTGACTCGCTGTTTGCTGATGAAAATATCAGTAATGTATATCTGCAGGGCAATGCCGGCTACAGGTTCATTTTTGGACTGAGAAAGTCCCGCTTATGGTCGTTTGAGATTAGAATGACCGATATCAGAACAAATATGGTATATCAACGGGACCTGGGTGCCTACCGCTATTCAATCCAGAGAGTGCGAGTCAGGCTGAGTGATTTTCGATTAACTCTGGGGTATTTGATAGAGCTTTAGATGCTGTTAGACTTGGCTTAAGTATTTTTCCAAAAATTGCTTTCTGAAAGAATCGAAGCTGCCTGATTCTATGGCATTCCGAATATTCTTCATCAGCTTTTGATAGAAATAAGTTGAGTGATACGAAGAGAGCACCATAGCAGTGATTTCCGATTGATTATAAAGATGCCTCAGATAGGCCCGGCTGTATCTCTGGCAGACCTTGCAGTCGCATTCCGTATCAAGAGGGCGGTCATCCCCGCTGTACTCTGCATTTCTGTAAACTAAGGGACCGGATGAAGTGAATACTGCTCCGGTGCGGGCATTTCTGGTCGGAAGAACACAGTCGAACATATCAACCCCGTAGGACACGGCCATCAGAATATCTTCCGGATATCCGACACCCATCAGGTATCTCGGACTGTTTTCCGGCAAAAGATCAATTGTCAGCGCCAGCATCTCTTCCATTTCTTGTTTTGATTCCCCCACCGCCAGTCCGCCAATGGCATTGCCGGCAAAGTCGAGTGAAACTATCTGCCCGGCCGACTTCTTTCTCAGTTCGGGATAAACAGAGCCTTGCACTATTCCGAACAAGTTTATTTGTGTGTCATTCGATTGGCACAATCGCTGATGTTCCTTAATGCATCTCTGTCCCCACTGGTATGTTCTGTCGACTCCCAGCCTGGCGGCGTTTTGGCTGACCGGATAGGCCACGCACTCATCAAGCTGCATAATGATATCTGCGGCGAGGTCGTGCTGAATTTGTATTACTTTTTCGGGAGAGAAAAAATGTTTTGAGCCGTCATAATGCGACTTAAACTCAACGCCGTTATCATTGACGGTTGAGATATCTTTCAGCGAAAAAATCTGGAAGCCGCCGGAATCTGTCAGGGTTGGTTTGTGCCAGCTGTTAAAATTCGATAGTCCTCCCATATTTTTTATCAGCTCTGAGCCGGGACGAAGATACAGATGATAGGTGTTGCCCAGAATAATTTCGGCGCCGCATTCTTCGAGATCCTCGCAGGTAAGTGCTTTGACTGCGCCGGTTGTTCCTACCGGTATAAAGGCCGGTGTCTGGAAAGTGCCATGGTCAGTAACAACTTTTCCGCGGCGGGCGGAACCATCGGCTGAATTTAGTTCAAACATGGCAGTAATATGCTAAAGTAAGGGAAGAACAATAAAATTAAAATGGCGGCAGTTCTTCGTCATCGCTGACCGGACTGGCTCCGGCCGGAAGGTCAGGATGCAAAGTTTCCAGATTTTCAAAACGCGCGAACTCAGCCACAAAAGCCAGGTCTATCACACCGGTCGGACCGTTACGCTGTTTGGCCACAATAATCTGGGCTTTACCCAATTTGGTTTCGAAGGGACCTTTGCTCTGTTCTTCCATTCTCTCCTCACGGGTAAGATAAAATTCCGGACGATAGACAAAGGCTACGACATCGGCATCCTGCTCTATGGCGCCTGATTCCCGCAGGTCAGACAACTGCGGTATTTTTTCCTTGCCGCGCTGTTCTACTTGACGGGATAGCTGCGAAATGGCTATTACAGGAATGCTGAGTTCTTTGGCCAGCGCTTTTATACTTCTTGATATCAAAGATATTTCCTGCTGTCTGTTTTCCTGCCGGCCGTGAGCGTGCATCAGCTGCAGGTAGTCGACGATTATCAATTCTACATCGTGCTGTTTTTTTAAGCGGCGGGCTTTGGCTCTAAGTTCCAGCGGAGAAAGAGTTGCCGAATCATCGATAAAGATTGGCGCCTCCGAGAGATTGTGACCGGCAATTGTAAGTTTTTGCCATTCTTCATCGCGAAGTTTACCGGAACGGAGTTTTTGCTGGTTAAGCCGGGCTCTTCCGCAAAGCATACGCAAGGCCAGCTGTTCTTTTGACATTTCAATCGAAAAGATGCCCACACCTTTTTTATTTATCTCAGCAAAATTTTCGGCGATGTTCAGCGCCAGAGCCGTTTTACCCATCGACGGACGACCGGCTATGATAATCAAATCCCCTTTGTGAAGTCCCAATGTCAGTTCATCAAACTTCGTAAATCCGGTCCGAAGTCCCAGCATGCCACCTTCTTCTATATTGTCCAGCTGCTCCAGTGCCTCATGCAGCAAATCTTTTAGAGGCACAAAGCCGTGCTTGAGTCGCATTTCCGAGATATCAAAGATGTTCGTTTCGGCTACATCGAGCAATTCATAAACAGGCTGCTCCAGCATATAGCAGCTGCGGACAATCTGATTGGAAGTGTTTATCATTCTGCGCAGCAGTGATTTTTCGAGAATGATATTGGCATGATTGGCAACATTGGCTGATGAGGCAATCGAGGCGGCCAATTCTACCAGATAAACCCGGCCGCCAACTTCGTCCAGTTTACCCAATTTAATCAGTTCTTCAGAGACAGTCGTTATGTCACGCGGTTCGGAGCGGTCGAACAATTCGATGGCAATCTGAAATATTATCTGGTGTTTGCTATTGTAAAAATGATGAGGAGAATCAAAAACTTCAAGAACGTGAGCAATGGCCTCACTGTCTTTTAAGATAGCGCCTAATACTGCCTGCTCCGCTTCGTAGGACTGCGGCGGCTGCAGGTGGGTTATGTTATCTTTCTGGTGCGCCGGTCTGGCCATTTACCTGGTCACCTCATCGTATCGCGCTCTTAGTTTTTGCATATCTTTCCAGGTCTCTCTCTTGTAAGCCTGAAAGCGAAGCAGCGCCGCCGGATGATAGGTAACCAAAACTTCAGCGCCCATAAAATTGTGCCATTGTCCGCGAAGTTTCCCCAGAGGAGTCTTTGTATCGAGCAGCCTCTGGGCGGCTACCCGTCCCAGCGCGCAAATTAGTTTTGGTTTTATAAGGCGCAGCTGCTCTATCAAGTAGGGATTGCAGGCTTCCATCTCTTCGGGCAGCGGGTCTCTGTTTTCCGGAGGGCGGCATTTGACCATGTTGAGGATGTAAACGTCGGCTCTTGTAAATTTTATCGCTTCCAAAATTTTATCGAGCAGTTTGCCGGCTCGTCCTACAAACGGCTCCCCTTGTAAATCTTCGTCACGCCCGGGGCCTTCGCCAATAAACACCAGATCAGCATTAGGGTTGCCCACTCCATAGACAAACTTGTTGCGCGTTTTGCCCAGCGGGCATTTCTGGCAGTTGCATATCTGCTGGTAGTGTGCCTCAAGCGAATCAAACTCGGGTTCTCCCAGAACTGAAGTATCGAATTCGCTAAACAGTTCTGCCTCACTGGCTATGTACGAAACAACAGTTTGTCCATCACATTTATTAATATGTGACTTACCTGAGTTTCTATTAATAATAATTTCGCTGGTGCCAATTTCAAGTTGCGATTTGACTGCGCGTTTAAGCAGCCGATGAATGTTGTCCGGTTTTATGCTCATAAAATGAAACGTATACCGAACAACTTAAATCATAGATGAGACTTTCTCAAGTATTTTTCGCGAAGTTTCCAACTTGGACATAAGTTTCCACTGCTCGGGCTGATTGTTCCTGGCAATGAAAGTCACCTGATTACTGTCGGTGTTAAAGCCGGTTGTTGTGGATACTTTGTTGACAACTATGGCGTCAAGATTTTTCTCGTTGAGTTTTTTGGTGGCATTGGCAATGGCATCAGAAGTTTCAAGTGCAAAGCCTATCACTAACTGGCTCTTTCTCTTGCCGTTTGAGAGTGATTTTAGGATATCGACCGTCGGTTGCAGCAACAGCTTAAGTCCGTTGCTGTTTCGCTTAATTTTTTCTGAAGCTTCGTTCTCGGGCTTAAAATCCGATGGTGCGGCTGCCATTATGAGGCAGTCTGTATTCGCAAATTCTTTGGTGACAGCCTGATAGAGCTGTTCAGTAGATTCTATCGGAATAAATTTAGCGCCTGAGGGTGGAGCGAGTGAACTTGGACCGCTGATAAGCGTGGTCTCGGCTCCCAGTTCGATGGCAGCCTGTGCCAGGGCGTAACCCATTTTGCCCGACGAGTAATTGCTTATAAAACGAACGGCATCAATCTTTTCTCGGGTGGGACCGGCCGTTATCAACACTTTTTTGCCGCTAAGACTCTTTTTTTTTACTTTTAGAGATGACAGCTGAGCTTTAATCGCTTCGAAAATTTCTTCCGGCTCGGCCATTCTTCCGACACCCTCGTGGTCGCAGGCCATTTCGCCTTCGACAGGGTCCACAAACTTATGCCCCAGTTCTTTTAAGTAGTTGTAGTTTTTCTGAGTCACCGGATTTTCCCACATGCCGGGGTTCATGGCCGGGGCTATCAGGATTGGGTTGCGGTGAGCCGTGACTACCGTTGTCAGCAAGTCATCTGAAATGCCTGTGGCTATTTTTCCCATAAAATTGGCCGTAGCAGGCGCGATTATTATCAACTCGGCCCAGTCTGAATAATCTATATGACGGGTGGCCACATATTCATCTTCAGGAAACATTTTAACGGCTACCGGCTGCTGTGAAACCGACTCCAAAGTAAGCGGAGTAATAAACTTAGTGGCCGCTGCGGTCATTATCACCTGCACCGAGGCTCCGTCTTTATAAAGCAGCCGAACCAGATTCGGAACTTTATAGCAGGACACCCCGCCGCTTAAACCGACGACCAGCTGTCTGCCGGAAAGAGACATATTCTAATTTAGTGGAAATTTTTCCTGTAGGAAGCGGAATCCGAAGATATCTCTTCGATATCTGCACCGCCCAGCTCTGGAAATACTACCGAGGAGACCAAGAGCTTCATCTGGCTTTCACTCATCGGGTAAGTGCCTATCTGTGAAGCCTTTTCCAGAATCAACTCCATATCCAGATCAGTTATGAGGTTCAGATTTTTGAGCTTTAGAACATATCCGAAAGCAGCCGGGGAAATTTGCTGCCGCTCGACTGAGCTTAAGAGTCTCAGCGATTTAGGTTTTTCCGGAAATTTATCAAAATACTTTTCGGGATTGCCGTGCAGTCTCTCAAGCATCCATTTGTAGGCCGAGCTTATTTCTGAGTCAGAATAGCCCATCAGCTCCAGAGTATCTGACAGTTCATCAGGGTGGAAATTCTCTTTGGCCCCCTGTTGCAGGAAATCCATCAGAAAAACTACTATTTCTAATATCCTGTTTCTCATAGCTACTTACAAAAACTTATCGACAGTCACCTAAAAGATATGACCACATATTTTTTTATGCAAGGGAACTATTGAGATAGTGTCCAAATTTTAATCAAGCTTCTTCCACTCAGGCAGTTCAATCTGCTCGACAGGAGCTCCTGAGAATCCTCTGAAAACTGCCACAACTTCAATTGTCTCAGCAAGTTTGAAAAACAGAGCCTTAGGGCGGGGAATCTTGAAATCGTCAAGTTTGATCGCAAACTCTGCTCTCACTTTTATTGATTCACTTTTAGAATTTGTGAGACTTCTCACTATAGTAAGGTCTGCCTCAATTTCACGATAAACCCCGTGAATATAAAACTTGCCGATTACTCTGGCAGTATATATTGAATCAGCGACGCTAAGAGAAATCACGGGCACAAGAGAATCAACCTGGAAATATGCGAATGGATACTTTTCAGTATGCAGATGATTGTCGCGCATATGTCCATCACGGGTTGCAATGCCTGTCTTGAGTGTTCGCAGGTCAACAGCCAACAGGCCGCTTATGCTTCCTTCCGGATTTTCGGGGTCGAAACTGAACATGCCCGAAACATTTTGAGTTTTACCAGCAACGAATTCCAGCCGGGCCGTGGAATTGAAGTAGACGGTGTCGCCGGTATATGTTGGGTCAAGGTTATAACGTTCTGCTGCAACAGTAGTCCCCAGCAGAAGGACAACTATGAAACTTCCTATAATTGATCTCACTCGCATGAGTTGCGTCTTAATTGTCGAGTGCGCCTTGGTTTATCCAGTCTCTGATGGCTATTTGCTGCGCTGATGAGAGGGCGCCACCGCCAAAAGGCATCTGTGCATTAAAAGGTGGACTCGAAGTTGTCTTGGTATAAAGAGTGCTCAACGACGCATTTCCGGCTACTACTATAGTTCCACCGATGTTGCCAGAAGCAGCTCTTATTTGAGCCCAGGTAGCCGTTCCCATATTTAGGCCGCCTTGAATTGGGGCGCTTCCATGGCAGGCCGAAATAGCACAACTTGATACAAGAATAGGCCTGACAGCTGTTCCGTAACTTACGGCCAGAGCAACTGTTATATTTACGACTTCGCTGTCAGTTGCAGCAGTATCGAAGGCATAAAAAGTAATAGTAGCCACACCAATCTGACCCACTGTAGGGGTCCAGCTAAAGCTTCCAGTCCCGTTATTGTTATCTGTAAATGATGCGCCTGTGGGCAAAGTAGAAGTTGTCAGAGTCGGGGCGGGGCCGTCGGCATCTGTTGCAGTGACATTAAAAGCCAAATTAATACCGACAGCTGCTGAACGGCTTCCTATAGCAGCCAGCACTGGCGCCTGATTACCACCGCCACCACCACCATCGGTCGGAGAGCCGCTGTCTGAACAGCCGTAAGAGATTACCAGCAGCAGTCCAAATGAGAGCAAGCCCATTATTATTGTTAATTTCTGCATCATATATCCCTTTCCTATCTAATTTCTTAATAACCTACATGAAATTGGAGAAAGAAGTTATCCTCTCCTTCAAGCGGTCCGCTCGAATAGTAAGTATAGGACGGTCTGAATTGCACAAACGGAATCGGATAAAACTCCAGCGAAAAGCGCAGGAATTCGTTTACCCCGCTTTTAAGATCACGATCATCATCAAAGAAATTATATTCTGCTATCAGATAAAGTCCGTATTCGATTCTGGTTGTTAATCCGGCGTAAACTAAAAGCGAATCATTGGCTTTACCGGCCAGATCAAGTTCACCCAGCAGAGTGAAGCGGTCATAGGACAAGCCGCCAAAAATTCCTTTGGTGTGTGGAAACGCTCCGTTTGAACCGTTTTGTTGTTCTGAAATCCTTGCCGAGAAACCGGCCAGAAAACTTAACGATTTGACATAGCCGGTTCTGAAAATATGAAAGGCACCGACAAACCGCTGGCCGGGGTTAAAAAATTCGACTGCTATGTTAGACCCTCCTATCTCGGCGCCAACAGAGACACCGTCAATATAGGCGTTGTAGGCAAAGTTTAATTGTGAACGGACAAAAGTATCAAAATCTGCCATTCTCAGTCCATAGGCCGGAAAAAAGCGGCCAATTTTGATATAGTACTTTTGGTGGTCCAGATAGAGCTGCATATACTGTTCACTTGATCCATTTTCCCAGAAGCGCAGATGGTACATCAGGTCCTGGTATGGTTCAAAAGTAAGATAAGCGTCGGTCTGCAATCTGAAAACGCGGCCACCCTCTTGTATACGATAACGGGAATCAAATCCGACCAGTACGCTTTCGGAAATTCTCGGCGAGTGGTATTTTTCTATAAAATAATTTTTTGTTTTCTGCAAAGTCAGTTCGTGAAAGGCTACGGCATGATTACCGAACTCTGTCCTTGCCCCGCCGCCGTTGGGATTAATGTGACAGGTTTTGCAAGCTAGTGACTGCTCTGCGGCAAGACGCGGCAGAGACTGCAATGTTGCTGCCATAATCAGAAATAAGACTAAGACCGGAGCGATAGTCCAGAGTTTCAAAACTCGATTCTCCTGCTGTTTTTCACAATTTAGGCTTAAGCTTTGAACGAAACTAAACAGACCCTTTACAATATCAAGTTTAATTCGTGTCTGACTAAATTCGGCGGTTGCTTCTGTAACAGAAAAAGAATCAAATTTGTTCTCAAAAACAAAAAAATCTTTTAGTGCTTAAAATGTCTTATTCCGGTAAAGACCATAGCTACCTTGGCTTTATCAGCAGCAGCTATGATTTTGTCGTCCGCTTTGGAGCCACCCGGCTGGATTATGGCCTTGATACCGGCCTCGGTGGCAACTTCAAGGCCATCGGTCATCGGAAAAAATGCATCCGAGGCCATTACAGCGCCAGCGGCCCTGTCTCCGGCACGTTTAACTGCCATGAATCCGGAATCTACTCGCGAGGTCTGCCCCATGCCAATGCCAACAGTAGCGCCATCTTTGGCCAGCACTATCGCATTCGATTTGGTGTGCTTGACAACTTTCCAGGCAAAAAGTAAATCATCGATTTGCTTTTTGGTCGGAGCTTTTTTGGTGACGACTTTAAGGTCGTTGGCTTTGACTTCGGCATCATCTGCTGCTTGTGCCAGAAGTCCGCCTTGAATGTGACGGTAGCGGGTCAAATCTGTAGATTTCCCATTTGCGATTTCCGGCAAGGCCAGTAAACGGCGGGCTTTTTTCTTTTTCAAAAGTTTTAACGCCTCTTCGGTAAACGACGGCGCCAGTATGCACTCCACAAACGGAGTTTCGTGCAGATGGTGGGCAGCATCAATATCTATCTCTCGATTCAGTCCGATGATTGAACCAAAGGCAGATAGCGGGTCACTTTCATAGGCGGCCACGAATGCCAGAGCGATTGTCTTTCCGATGGCAGCGCCACAGGGGTTACTGTGTTTTAAAACGCAGGCAAATGGTTCTTTAAAAGCAAGCAGCAGCTCCAAGCAGGCATCAAGATCGTTATAGTTGTTGTAAGATAGTTCTTTTCCTGAGAGAATCTCCGCTTTGAGCAGGCTCGTTGACAGATAAGCCATATCCTGATAGAGTGCGGCCTGTTGATGAGGATTTTCGCCGTAGCGCAAGGCTGAATTGTAATCAAATCGCATCACCAAATCTCGAGGGAATTGCACACCGCCCTTTTCATCTTGAGCAAAATAATTTGCTATGGCGGCATCATAATCGGCAGTCAGTGCAAAAGCCTTCTTGGCGCATTTTCTTTTAAACGAGGAATCAGTAGCGCCAACGTTGCCTCTTATCTGCTCTAAAAGTTCCGCGTAATCTTCAGTGTCTACCACCACCGTAACGCTGTCATGATTTTTTGCAGCAGCACGTATCATAGTCGGCCCGCCGATATCGATATTTTCTACCGCTTCAGCATCGGTCACGTCTGGCCTGGCAACAGTCTCTTTAAACGGATAGAGGTTTACAATTATCAGGTCGATACTTCGCGACTCAGCTCTGACCAGTTGCTCGACATCTTCGGGGTTGTCTCTTCGATGAAGAATGCCAGTGTAAATTTTTGGATGAAGAGTTTTGACGCGCCCGCCCATTACCTCGGGGAAGCCGGTAAAAGAAGAAACAGATACGGCCGGGATATTGTTTTCTTTGAGCAGTTTCAGAGTTCCGCCGGTTGAAATTATTTCGATACCCAGTTGGTGCAGCGCCTGGCCCAGTTCTACTATGCCGGTTTTATTAAATACTGAAATCAGCGCCCGTTTTATTTTGTTAGTTTTAGCCATCTTAGTTTTTACCTGTCAGAAGTTCTTGAACTTGTTTGTAGCGCCGGTTGGTTTCGGTGACAACATTTTCAGGAAGTTTTGGTCCGGGCGCTTTTTTGTCCCAGTCAAGTGTCTCCAGATAATCTCTGATAGGTTGTTTGTCAAATGAAGGCTGCCCTTGGCCAATTTCATATTTATCAGCCGGCCAGAAGCGGCTTGAGTCCGGCGAGAGAACCTCGTCTATCAAAATAAAATTGCCATTATGAAAACCAAATTCAAATTTGGTGTCGGCAATAATTATTCCTTTGGTCAGAGCGTAGTCGGCGGCCTCAGAGTAAATTTGCAGTGATTTTTCACGGCACAACTCGGCAGTTTCTTTTCCGATCAGATCAATCAGCTGCTGGAAACTGATGTTCTCATCATGACCGCTGTCATTTTTCGAAGACGGCGTAAACAAAGTCTCCGGAAGTTTTTCAGATTCCTGTAAATCCGCAGAAAATTCAAATCCATGCACTATGTTTGAATTTTCTTTTCTGACCGCTCCCAGTTCTTTCCACATTGAACCCGAAATGTATCCTCGCACAATGCACTCGGCGTCGATGCGTTCGGCTTTAACAACTATCATCGAACGGCCTTCGAGCTGGTCTCTATATTTATGCAGTTCGCCGGGATATTCGTCAACATTGGCCGTAACCAGATGGTTACCGACAACATCTTTTAAAAAGTCAAACCAAAATAATGACATCTTGGTTAAAACTTCCCCTTTGCCTGGTATACCGTTGGGCAGGACTACGTCAAACGCCGAGATTCTGTCTGAGGCTACAAACAGAAGCTGGTCGCCCAGGTCATAGATGTCGCGCACCTTCCCTCTGGCAAACAGCGGATACTCTTTGATATCTGTGCTCATGACCACTTGTGAATCAGTTATTGTCATATTCTCCTCGTATGAACTTACCTAATATTTTCGGATACTCTTCATGTTCTTTTATCAGAACTCTTTCCTGTAAACTTTCCGGTGTGTCGTTTTCTAATACAGGCAGATTAAACTGCTCGATGATACGGCCGTGGTCATAGGCTTCGTCAACAATATGAAATGTAAGGCCGGTCTCTTTATCTCCTGAAGCCAGTACCGCCTCGTGCACGTGCCGGCCATACATCCCCTGGCCGCCATATTTTGGCAACAGCGCCGGATGCATGTTTATGATTTTTCCATTATAAGTTGAGACTAACTCTGATGAAAGTAATCTCAGGTAACCCGCTAAAGCGATATAGTCGATTTTGTGTTCTTTAAGTTTCTCAAGCAAATCTTGAGACGCTTCTGACTTTGATTCATATTTTTTCTCTCTGAAAACAAACGTTGGTATTTCTGCATTTTCGGCACGGGTTAATCCGAACGCATTTTGGTTACTTGAAACTACCAATGAAATTTCTGCGGACAGTTTGCCGGCTTTTGAGGCATCTATCAGCGCTTGCAAGTTAGTTCCTCCGCCTGAAATAAAAACGGCAATCCTGATTTGTCCCTGGTTCATAGCAGATCATCCGTCCAGCTTCTGTTTTAAGAGGCGGTTGACGACTTCGGGATTGGCCTGGCCTTTGGTCTCTTTCATCACCTGACCCACAAAAAATCCGAATATATTTGTCTTGCCCGATTTATATTTGTCGACGTTGCCTGAGTTTGCCAACAGAATATTGTCGATTATCATAAGCAGTTGTTTTTCGTCGGAGATTTGCACTAAACCCTTTTCTTTGATGATAGCATCAGCGCCTTTGCCAGTCTCGACCATCTCAGCAAATACCTGCTTTGCCATTTTGCCGGATATTTCTTTTGACTCTATCTTATTAACAATATCTGCAATCATATTCGGACGAACTTTGAAAGTTGAAATATCATCACCGGATTCTTTGAGCACTCCCAGAAGTTCCGACTGCACCCAATTAGCAGCCGTGCGGCCGTCTTTGGTATACTGCATAACTTCGTCGTAGTAGTCAGCCAGCGAAGTAGTATCGGTCAGGACCATGGCATCGTAGGCACGGATCTGGTAATCTTTGACAAAGCGTTCAGACTTTTCATTCGGCAGCTCCGGCATATTTTCTCTTACGCTTTCTATCCAGTCATCTTTGACGACAAGATTGACCAGGTCAGGTTCCGGGAAATAGCGATAATCGTGCGATTCTTCTTTGGAGCGCATGGCTTCGGCTACCTGACGGCTTTCATCCCAGAGCAGTGTCGCCTGTGTGACAGAGCCGCCCGATTTGAGAAGTTTGACCTGCCTTTGAATTTCAAATTTTATCGCCCGCTCGACTCCCTTAAAAGAGTTCATATTTTTAATTTCAGTGCGCGTGCCGAATTCCTCCTGACCAACCGGCCGTACCGATATATTGGCGTCACAGCGAAGGTGACCTTTTTCCATATCGCCGCTGCAGACTTTGGTGTACTGCAAAATCTGTTTAACTTTCACAAAATAAGCATAGGCCTCTTCGGGAGATCGCATTTCCGGCTCAGAAACAATTTCAATAAGTGGCGTGCCGCAGCGGTTTAAGTCTACTCTGGTATAACCTTCGCCTTTTTCCGGATGAAGCGACTTGCCGGCGTCTTCTTCGATATGAATGCGAGTTAAGCGGCAGCTTTTTTTGGTGCCGTCTTCAAGCGAGAAAAAAATCTCCCCGCCTTCTCCGATAGGTTTGTCGAACTGGGAGATTTGATATCCTTTGGGCAAGTCCGGGTAGAAATAATTTTTGCGGGCAAAAACAGAGCGGTTGCGAACTTTACCACCCACAGCCAGAATCATCTTTATAGCTTTTTCGACCGCCTGCTTATTAAGCACCGGCAGTGCGCCGGGCAGACCCAGGCAGACCGGACAGGTTAACGTATTCGGCGGTTCGCCATAGGCGTTTTTACAGCCGCAGAAAATCTTGCTTTCTGTCTGAAGCTGGGCGTGAATTTCAAGCCCTATAACCGGTTCGTAGCCGTCGTATTCTGACATAATTTTGAAGCCGGAATATATAAGCTATTATGCTCCGGGTCAAAGTAGCTAAGCCACTTTTTTTAATCAATACTTTCGAGAAACTTTTGGAGATCACCGTTGAATTCGTCCGGATATTCAAGGTTCAGCATATGTCCGGCCTCTTCTAACACTATAAACTGGCTGTTTTCGATTTTCTGATTGAGCTCTCGAGAAAGTTCCAGAAAGGTCTTGTCGTGCCTGCCGGCAATTATCAGGGTTGGAATCTGAATACGATGAACATTATCAAGGTCTGTTGTTCGCGGGTATTTCCCTCGCATCGGGTCAACCCAGATAGCGCCGCTATGGTCCCTGGTCATATCATGCATTAATTGACCAATTTTCCGGTCTCGTCCTTTGAACCAGGTCAGAATCCACTCCAGCCACTTCTCTTTGGCTGCATCGATGCCTTTGGTCTGAGCGATTTCGTCCAAAATCCCCATCTTCTTGCCGGGGCTGTGTCCGGCAGCGCCGGTTGAAATGAGAGATAATGACATCAGACGCTCTCGGTATTTAAACGCAAATCCAATCGCCGTCGAGCCACCCATAGATAGCCCGACTAAGTGCACTTTATCTATTTTGAGTTCATCTAAAAGCAGCTTGGTATCTTCGGTGCGATGGTCGCGGCTGTAGCCAGTTTCGGGAGCCTCAGATTTACCGTGCCCGCGGCTGTCAAGTATCAGTACCCGGTAATTTTGCGAAAAGAAATCAAGCTGCGCTTGCCACATGCGATGGTCGCAGGTGAAGCCATGCAAAAACAGCAATGCCTCCCCCTGACCTTCGTCCTGATAGAAAAGCTTAACGTCACCGGAGTGAAAGTATGGCATTTAAATCAGCTGGCGGATTTCTGAAGAATGTTTGAAATTTGAAAAAGCGACAACTCATTAAACCAAGGGGCCAGAAACTGAACCCCGATGGGAAGTCCGTCTTTTGTTTTGCCGAACGGCACAGATATGCCGGGGTTGCCGGCCAGGCTGGCTGAGGCGGTATAGATGTCTGACAGATACATTGTCAGCGGGTCATCGATTTTTTCGCCCAGCTTAAAAGCCGGTGTCGGCGAAGTTGGCGAGATTATCAGATCGACCTCGTTGAAGGCTTTTTCAAAATCGAGCCGTATCAGTTCGCGAACTTTCGAGGCTTTACGGTAGTAGGCCTCGTAGTAGCCTGCCGATAGAACATAAGTGCCCAGCATAATCCGTCTCTTGACCTCAGCGCCAAACCCGGAGTCGCGCGTGGTCGAATACATTGTCGTTAAATCTTTGTCGCCGGCTTCACGAAGACCATACTTAACACCATCGAAACGGGCCAGGTTGGACGACGCTTCGGCGCTGGTGATTATGTAGTAGACAGCAATGGCGCGGTTGGTCATTGGCAGTGAAATTTCTTTAAAAGTATGACCATTTTTTTCTAACAGTTTGATTGCTTCTTCGACTATCTGCTTTACTTCATCGTTCAGCCCCTCGGCAAAATATTCTTTGGGGATGCCGATTTTAAATTTCTTGTCGGTCGCTAACTTTTCTGAGTAGAGCGGATGGTCGAACGTTACCGAAGTCGAATCGTTTTCATCGCGTCCGGCTGCTACCTGATAGGCCAGCGCGATATCTTCGGCAGTTCGAGCCAGCGGGGCGATTTGGTCTGTTGAAGAAGCGAACGCCACCAGACCGTAGCGCGAGATGCCACCATAGGTTGGTTTTAGTCCGAACACTCCGCAAAGCGCTGCCGGCTGACGCACCGAGCCGCCTGTCTCAGAGCCAAAGGCTATCGGCACGATTTTTTGTGCCACTGCCGCAGTCGAACCGCCCGATGAACCGCCCGGGACAAGTTCATGATTGACCGGATTTTTGACCGGCCCATAGAAAGAATTTTCGTTCGATGAACCCATGGCGAATTCATCCATATTGGTTTTGCCGATTATTATGGCGCCGGCATCGATTAGATTTTTGACACATGTGGCATCGTAAGGCGGAATGTAACCATCGAGAATATGCGAAGCACAAGTCGTGGCGTAATCGGTGTAAGAGATATTGTCTTTGATAGCCACCGGCACCCCCGCCAGCGGCTGGGACGGGGACGAAGTCCCTTTTTTCACCAGCGCGTCAACTGCTGCCGCTTGTTTTAAAGCCTTTTCCTCGCAGATAGTAATAAAGGCATTCAATTCCTTGCCTTCGGTCTTGGCTAAATTAATAGCTTCTTTGGTAAGCTCTACCGCCGACAGCTCCCCGCATTTGACACCATCAGCCATCTGCTTAGCGGTCAGATTTTTATATTCAGACATGGGGGGAATATATGGGTCTCAGTTTATCAGACAAGTCTTGTTTTGTTATTCTCCGATTGGGAGTAAAAAGCAACTTTCATAAGCGTCACCCTGAGCGGACAACGTCCCGCCAAGGGAGTCGAAGGGTGGGCTATCCGGTCTTTACTCCTGACAACACGGCGGGGCGCCGATGCCGTTTATGTAGGCAGCCAAATAGGTGATGTCGGCAATATTAACTGAACCGTCGCAATTCAGGTCACTTTCCACGAGAGAGACAGGGGAAGTTCCGGAATAGAAATAGTAGTCTATGAGAAAATCAACATCGTCAAAATTTACTAGCTCGTCACCGTTGGGGTCTGCACAAAGACAACCCTTCCCGGAAAACACGTAGACCCGCCCAGCATGGAAGCCACCAACGCTATTTTCAAACGCTCCTACGATCAGGTCATCGAAGCCGTCGTTATTAACATCACCGGCCGAAGCAACAACAGTGAACAAGTCCCCTGCCGCCTCGCCGGTGAAAACATGAAGCGTATCACCGCTCTGACCGGAAAAAACATAAGCCCGCCCGGCGTCAGTGCCGCCAGCGTCATTGCGATAAGCTCCCACAATCAGGTCGTCGAAATCATCGTTATTCACATCACCGGCCGAAGCAACCGATAAACCGAGCCAGTCCCCTGCCGCCTCACCGGTAAACACATGAAGTGTATCAGCAGTCTGACCGGAAAAAACATAGGCCCGCCCGGCATCAGTGCCGCCAGCGTCATTCCGAGGAGCATTAATAATAACGTCGTCATAGCCGTCCTTATCTACATCACCGGCCGAAGCTACCGTATGTCCGAACCAGTCCTCTGTCGCCTCGCCGGTGAAGATATAGATCGGCTGGCATTGGGAATGGGCAGGTGAAGCAGATACAATGAGGATAATTATGGATAGCGAGAAAATAAGATTTGAAGATTTCATAGTTGTCCTCTATCTGAGGTTGACCTAATATCCTTTATCAGGCCGCAAGGAATGATTCTTGATGAAATATCAGCAGCCCGATAGATTTGTAATAATAGAATATACCCTCCAATTTGCGTAAAAAGGTGTGATTTGTCAAGCTATTTTGGCCAGTTGGGAAAGTCTGGGAATTGTGTGATTCGGTCCGGGTGGTCCGCCTTCAAGGTGGGTTCCTGCCAATATACCCCCATCACAAATTCAATCCCAAATCACTGCAAAATACTCCGCCCAACCTGTTTAATATGAACAGACAACAATTTGACCCCGAATATCTAACTCAAAATTACTACAAAACTTATTATGCGAAAAGTAAAATATGACAAAACGAACCCATTTTTCTGGGTGCCCCACCATTTATGGTGGGTTTAAGCATGATTATGATTTGACTCCTACGACCCTTCGACTCCCTTGGCGGGACGTTGTCCGCTCAGGATGACAATCTTAAAAGATGGATTCCAGCCTGCGCCTCTCGTAGGGACTAAAGCTGGAAAGACGAAATGGGTAGCTGAGTAGGTCGAAACCCGCCAAAGGTGTGGTTTCGACAAAGCCGAGTAGGTCGAAACCCGCCAAAGGTGTGGTTTCGACACTTTTGAGATTGCCGCGTCGTCCCGACTTGGTCGGGACTCCTCGCAATGACAGTCTCCTTCTACAGCATGGGCAGGTACTTGTCGATTTCGTAGTTAGTGACTTTTGTGCGGTAGGCGTCCCATTCGATACGTTTGTTTTCTATCAGTTTGTCAAAAACATGTTCACCGAGTGTCTTTTTCATCAGTGCTGATTTTTCAAATTCTATGATAGCGTTCTCCAGCGAATTGGGCAGGACATCGACATTAAGTCCGGCTTTCTTTTCGGCATTCATGTGGAAGATGTTTTCCTCGATTGGCTCGGGCAGGTCGTAGTTGTTTGCGATGCCTTTCATACCGGCAGCCAGCATGCAGGAGAAGGCCAGATAGGGATTGGCGGCCGGGTCTGCCGAGCGGAGTTCCACGCGGGTCGCTTTTTCCTTGCCGACCCGGTACATCGGCACCCGCACCATGCTGGAGCGGTTGCGTCTGCCCCAGCTGACATAGACCGGAGCTTCATATCCCGGAACAAGTCGCTTGTAGGAATTTACCCACTGATTGGTCACCAGCGTGAACTCTTTGACATGCTTCAATATGCCGGCAATAAAGTTTTTGGCCATTTTTGAGAGGTGGTAGAAATCCTCTTTTTCAAAAAAGAGGTTTTTGTCACCCTCAAACAACGACATATGGACATGCATGCCGCTGCCGTTTTCGCCAAAAATCGGCTTGGGCATAAAGCTGGCATAAAGTCCGTTTTGGAGGGCAATTTCTTTGACGACAAACCGGTAAATCTGGGAAAAGTCGGCCATCACCAGAGCTTCCTGATATTTCAGGTCAATCTCGTGCTGGCTGGGAGCAACTTCGTGGTGGGAGCACTCGACCGGAATGTGGAGGTCTTCAAGCGCGGCCACGGTCATCTTGCGCACTTTGGTGCCTAAATCTGTTGATTCGTAGTCGAAATATCCGGCGCGATCAATTATGCCGGGCTCTCTGTCATTTTCGAAATAGAAATATTCCATTTCCGGACCGAGGTAGTATGTCCAGTTTTTTTCTTGCAATTTCTTCAAATTCCGCTTCATCACCCAGCGTGGGTCGCCATCGTAGGGGGTGCCATCGGGATTTTCAATATCGCAAAACATAATGGCGATTTTCTCAGTGCCGATTTCCCAGGGAATTACCCGGAAAGTGAGCGGGTCAGGCATAGCCATCAGATCAGACTCTTCGATACGGGCAAACCCCTCCACCGAGGAACCGTCGAAGCCCTGGCCTTCTTCCAGCACTTGCTCGATTTCCGAACGGGTTATAGACATCCCTTTGATCTTGCCGAGAACGTCAGTGAAACAGAGCCGGATATGCCCCACGCCGGCTTCGTCAATTTGTTTAAGAACTGCCTCCTTGGTCTTGGTCACTTACTCTTTCCTCCACACAGATTTGAACTTTTTGTCGTAGAAATTGAAAGATTGCAATTTATAAATTGTTCCGCGAAAGACAATAAAAAATGTAATAATATTTTTGTTTTTTGGAAGTTTCGAGTTTTTTTTGAGATGCAGTCTAACGCTGAACTTTAAGACGGATTGTTAATCTACTTCCAAGTCAAGGCTTATGTTTTTCCGGACAGGAATAAGCTGGCGGCAGCTGACACCGGCCATCTCGAACATCTTACGGGCGGCTACAAAAATATCGTCGCCGCTGTATTTATCTGAGAGGAAGACGATTTCTTTTATGCCTACCTGAATTATAAGTTTGGCGCAATCGTTACAGGGAAAGAGCGAAATATATATAGAGGCACCGTCCAGTTCCGGCTTGTTTGAGGAATTGGTAATGGCATTCATCTCGGCGTGGCAAACGTAAGGGTATTTCGTGTCCAGATAGTCACCCTTTTTGTCCCAGGGGAGTTTGTCATCGGAGCAGCCGGCCGGAAAGCCGTTGTAGCCGATACCGATAATGCGCTTCTTGGAATTTACAATACAGGCTCCGACCTGGGTGCCGGGGTCTTTGGAGCGGTGTGCCGAGAGCTGGGCTACGCCCATGAAATAGTCATCCCAGCTGATATAGTCGGTGCGTTTTTTCTGCATGGGTGGCAGGATAATGGATTTGGGGAGTAATTGAAAGTGATTTTGAGAAAAGTCACACTTCGACTCGTTCGACAGGCTCAGTACGGCGTCCGCTCAGCGTGACGGCTCTGTCATTGCGAACCCTGATGAAATCAGGGTGTGGCAATCTCGCCTTAAATTATCGCGGGCGGCCAGCACTAGACTGGTCCTCATCTGCCCCAAATTCTAAGTCAATAAACTAGGCCGGTTTGGTAACTCCTTTCAATTCTTCTTCAGTCAATTGACGAAATGACCATTTGTAACCGTAGTAGACAGCAATCCCGTAAAAGAGAATGTCCATAAATGAAAAAGTGTCAACCAGTATTTCGAAAGCAATCGAGAAATCCAGCGCTCCGACGACATCCATAAACGGGATAGACTCGGCCTCGGCGTAAAAAATACAGGCTGTCAGGACATTTCCTAAAAGACAGCCAACAAGCGACAGACCGCCGCCGATATAGCCGTAGACCTGATCAACTCCCTGTCCCATATAGCGGACCGCATAGCCGACCAGAAAACCGACACCTATTGCCATAAATCCGATCTGGTATTCTGTAATGGCAGTTATGATTGCCCAAACCGAGGCTCCGGCCAAAGCGGCGATAAATCCGCCCAGAATACCCATGCTCAGATTCTGGTTTTCCTTGAGGCTGTTCATCAGCATCTGCATTTTCATTTCATCGATAACCGGCGGTGCAGTATCTTCGGAAATTTGAGGGTGCGGCTGGAGTGGTGAGCTAGGAGAGCTTGAAACAGGTTTTTGAGGTTCGTTTTCCTGGTTGAACATATTTGATTCCTCTCCGGCAGATTACAATCAGACCTGCCTATATAATAACGAGAATAGACTATTAGTTCTATGTCGGCTCTATAGAGAAACTACGTTAAACTTGAAACAGCCTCTGGTGGAGCGGCAAGTCAACTAAATATGGGAAGTCACCCTTCGACAGCCTCTGGATGACTATCTGTTGCAAGGAGTAGTTCAAGAACCTGCTATACTCTATCCATTCCCTGTGATACCTCTTTAAGCCAAGAACCCACCATAAATGGTGGGGCGCTCAAAAGTGAAATGTTTTCTACTCTACTCCCCTACCTTTTTCTGGATGAATCTGTTGATGCCTTCAAGGATGTCTATCGGGATCGGGAATATCAGCGTGGAGTTTTTCTCTGATGCAACTTCCGTAAGAGTTTGCAGATATCTCAGCTGCATTGTTCCGGGGGATGTTGCAATAACAGCGGCAGCTTCACTTAATTTCTGGGCCGCCTCAAATTCACCCTGGGCGTGAATAATTTTTGCACGGCGTTCGCGCTCGGCTTCGGCCTGTTTGGCTATGGCTCGCACCATATCCGGCGGCAGGTCGACATTTTTTACTTCAACTACCGAGACCTTAACGCCCCACGGTTCTGTCTGCTCGTCAATAATACGCTGTAGTTCGGCATTTATTTTTTCGCGTTCGGCTAAAAGGTCATCAAGCTCAACCTGCCCCAGCACCGAGCGCAAAGTTGTTTGCGCAATTTGTGAGGTTGCTTCGAAAAAGTTAGCAACTGAAACAATCGAGCGGTTGGCATCTGTCACTTGAAAATAAAGCACCGCGTTGACCTTTACCGAGACGTTATCTTTGGTGATAACATCCTGCGGGGGAATGTCGTAAGTAATAACACGTAAATCTACTCTTACCAGTTTATCAACGAACGGTATTAAGAAGATAATTCCAGGCCCTTTGGCGCCGATTAAGCGGCCCAGGCGAAAGACCACGCCGCGTTCGTATTCCTTGAGTATTCGAACTATCATATTGAGCAATGTCAAAAATCCCATAAAAGCAATTATCGCTATAAATACAGGTCCACCCATTTCTTCACCTCTTTAACTATTAAGTTTTCTAACCTTTAGCTTAAGTCTATCGACAGCTGTTATTTCTACCTTGCTGCCTGTTTCATATTCTTCAGCCGCATCTATTTTCCATAAGGCGCCCCCGACATAAACATAGCCACTCTTTCGCACTTCTCCTGTTTGGCCGATTAATCCTTCGTTGCCGACTATCGGACGATTCTTTTGCGCTATTATCACCAGCCAGGTGACAAGAAAAACGACAGCGCCTACAAAAATAACCATACTTATCAAGAATGGCATCGAAATTCCCAGGGCCGGGTCAACTGTGTCGATAAGCATAAGCCCTCCAAAGAAAAGTGAAATCACACCGCCGACTGTAAGCAGGCCATGACTGATTATTTTTATTTCTGCAATGAACAGTAAGGCCGCTAGTAAAACCAATGCCAGTCCGGCAAAATTTATGGGCAGAGTCTGAAAGGCGTAGAACGCCAGAATAAGCGAGATAGCGCCAACTACTCCGGGGAATATCGAACCGGGGTTATATAGTTCGAGCATAATTCCAAGTCCGCCAATCGACATTAGTAAAAAGGCAATATTTGGCTGGGTGATGATTTCGAGAATCATATGCGCGAACGAAGTTTCAATTTCTTCAATTTCTCTGTTTTCAAGGGCGAGAGTTTTTTTGCCGTATGTAAGTTCTATTTCGCGGCCGTTTAATTGTTCGAGCAGGTCATCAATATCTCTGGCAATAACATCGATAACGTTTATTTCCAGGGCATCTTTATCAGTTATAGATACAGATTCACGAACGACTTTTTCTGCCCATTCTTCGTTGCGGCCTCTTTTCTGAGCATAAGAGCGAATCTGGGCGACAGCGTCGTTAGTAACCTTTTCATTCATGATCGAGTCTATCTTCTCGCCACTTCCGGAGACCGGATGAGCCGAGCCGATATTTGTAGTCGGTGCCATGGCGGCAATGTGGGCGGCGTAGGTCATATAGACTCCTGCCGAACCGGCATGCGCTCCGGAGGGTGAGACATAAACACAGACAGGCACTTTTGAATTTAGAAAGTTTGAGCAGATTGACCGTGTGGCATTCGAAAATCCGCCGGGAGTGTTGAGTGTTACCACTAACAGTTCGGCGCCTTCGTCTTCAGCCAGTTCTATCGCCTGTTCGATGCGTTCGTCGGTGACAGCACCGATAGGACCATCGACTTTTAGAATATAAACTTTGGCAGGTAACAGTTTTTCAGCTTCTTTGACCGTATCAGACAGAAGTGTGTCTTTTGGCTCGGTTGTATCCTGCGCCAGTGCGAATTGGATTGTAATCGATATAAAGGGAATAACGAAAAGAAATGCAAAAAACAGTAACGATACCCTACTTAACTTTCTCATAGTAACAATATGAGATATTGGGCAGTTGAAGTCAAATGAAAAGGGATTGGCTGAATTCTTACAGTTTGAGGCTGGAATGCGCGTACGCGTATTTTATATCGCCATCCAAAATAGTAGCCAGAACTTTGATATCGTAGATTTTTGATGCCGGCACTCTGGCGATATCATCTGAGAGCACCACAAAATCGGCCGGATAACCGGGTATTAACATTCCCCGGCAGTCTTGCTGCCCGACTGCAATAGCGGGGCCGAGTGTGAATCTGTAAAGCGCCTCAAGGGCAGAGATGCGCTGCCTGGGATAGAATATATCAAGGCTTTTGGGCCTGGCGCGCCGAACTGCGGCGGCGATTCCGGCAATCGGGTCAAGCGGTTCTATCGGGACGTCGGAGCCGAAAGCAAGATCTATGCCTTTGTCAATAAGTGTGCGAAAGATGAAGGCGTCGGCGCCGCGTTTGCCCCAGAATTTTCTGATCATTTTTATGTCTGACGGACAATGCGAAGGCTGCATTGAGGTGACCACGTTTAGTGTTTTTGTGCGCTCGACATCTTTTCTTCTGACGAGTTGATAGTGCTCGATGCGATGACGTGCGCCATGTTTTAGTTTTGGTGCTTTTTCAAATACATCCAGAACATTTGATACTGCTTTGTCACCGATAGCGTGGATAGCAGCCGGCAGGCCGAGCTTTGCAGCTTGCTTGACCGAAACAAGCATTTGTTTTATTGAACGCACTTCGATACCAAAATTATTCTTGCTGCCTTTGTATTTTTCATGACAAAGTGCAGTCTTACTCCCCAGGGCGCCATCGGAAAAAATTTTAATTCCTGCGATTCTCAAGAATTCATCTCCCTGTCCATAGCGAATTTTATTCTTTAACAAAGTTGGCAGAGCACTGGCCTGAAAGTAGTAGTTGATGCGCAGGCCAAGTTTCTTTTTCTCGGACAGCTGCTGATACCACTCAAAAGCCAGCTGATTGCCGTCGAACGAATGTACACCTGTGACACCTTTTCTATAGGCCCAGTCTAATGCTTTTTGATAAAAACGGTTCATTTGACTTGTCGATGGTTCAGGCAGCAGGTCGCTGACAGAACTGTATGCCGCCGGTTCGCGGAGAATCCCCGAGGGATTTGCATCACTTAGTTTTTCGATTCTGCCGCCTGTCGGATCTTTTGTCTTCGAACTGATTCCTGCTAGCTGTAGAGCTTTGCTGTTTACCCAGGCCGTATGCTGGTCTTTAGTAAACATTATGGCAGGTCGGCCGCCGCTGACTTTGTCCAGCATAAACTTATCGGGCTCTCTTCTTTTTTTGAAAAAGTCGACTGAGTATCCCTCGCCTACCACCCATTCGTTTTTTTTAAGCGTCGCTGCAAAAGTTTTGATTTTGCTGAGGCACTTTTCCAGTGAGTCCAGACCATCAAGAGAAACTCTGCAAAAAGACTGAGCAAAATAGTGAAAATGAGTGTGGGCATCGACAAACCCCGGCACAATGGTCTTTTTCTTCAGATTGATTTTGGAGAAATTTTTGAATTGTGGGCTTTGCTGCAGATTTTCTCCAATGGCTATTATGCGCCTTTTGTCCAGCGCCATTGAACTGACTACTTGATTATTAAACTGGGTGTAGATTTTGGCGTTATATATGAGAACTTTATCTTTCAAAGTTTTCGCCTTTTACTCGTATGTCGCCCTGACGGCGCGTAATTTTCAACCTGTCAGTTTCTTCCAAAATCGGAATAGAATACTTTCGGGAAAAGTTGAATTTGTCGCGAAGGTCTGTCACTTTTAATTCGTTTTTGTTGTTCAGCCAGTATGTTACAAACTTCAATATCTGATTCCAGGCGTCGTTTGAGAAAAGAAACTCCGAGCCGCATTTGTGAGCGCTGTTATTGTCTAATATATACCTGATTGCCTGCCGGTAACTACTTCCCTCTGAGGCAATATCTGCCAGTCTAGGCGGAGCAAATGGATCTTTGTTTATCATATTCATAATGTCATCAAAAGCTGCATGAATTTTACCTTCAGGTCCGGCCTGGCGGTTTACTAAATCATACTTTTCGTTCAGTTCGCTAAGCTTACTTTCAGTTACCAAAAAGTTTAGAATTACACTAGTTTTCTCTTTTCCAATTTTCAGTAGTTGCTCGATTTGTTCAAGCGATAAGCCTGTGATGTGAGAGTTTTCCTTTAGAAAAGTTTCGATTTTAACTATAGTGTCATCACTGATTTTTTCAAATGTTTTGATCTCAAATATGTAGTCACCTATCTGGCCGCACTTTTTGGCACTTAGCAGTTTTTCCAGCTCTGATTTTATTTTGCCGGCTCCAAAAGACGAGTGCACTAATAAATCTTTCGGTTTTAGCAGTTTTTCTTTGCACAACTCTGAGAGAATTAACTTTTCGAGCTGCCAATCGGTTCTTAAGTCTAAATAGCTCAACTGTTCCATCTCTTTTTGACGCGGGAACTTTCTGACATGGTCAATGACAATTCCGCCACCCAGAGAAAGCATAGGAGTTGGCAGGCGTATTATGAAATGATCGCCCAGCAGAGCATATACGGAGTCGTCGGTCTTGAAAAATATTGTGCCTGAGTTGCCGGGATTAATTTGCTTATCTTTGAAAATTCGAATTTCGCCCTGACATTCGGTGGTGCCTATTATGAATGTCAACTGCCGTCTGCTGGTCAGACTTAGTGGTGAGTTTTTGAGAACTTCAACACGGAGCACCAGTACCGGATTTTCTTTGAAACGTGACAGGTTATTCTCTGCAATCAACACTCTGCCTCGCTGGAGCTCGTCTTTGTCTACTCCGGTGAGTGAGACGGCAGTTCTTTGTCCCGGACCGGCTTTTTCTACGTCTTTGCTGTTAGACTGCAGAGAACGAATTTTTGCTTTCTTAAGAGAGGGCCAGATTGAAAGCGTTTGTCCGGTCGCAAAGCAACCATCCCGAAGTGTTCCCGTGACAACTGTTCCAAAGCCTTTGCTCATAAAGGCACGGTCAATATATAGTCTGGCTTTGCCAATGTCTCTTTCGCGGGAGATTGTTTGCGGAAGGCGGTCAAATTCCTGTTTGAGTTTGTCAAAGCCGTTTCCTGTTTCAGCAGAAACTACGACTATCGGAGAGTCTTCTAAGAACGAATCTTTTACTTTTTCTTTGATATCGCTTTTTAGAATTTCGAGCCAGTCATTTTCTGAAAGGTCCGACTTGTTAATCACAATAATGCCGCTTGAAACACCAAGGAGCCGGGTAATCTGAAAATGCTCTTCGCTTTGAGGCATCCAGCCGTCGTCTGCTGCGATCACCAACATGACAGCATCAATACCGCTGGCGCCTGAGATCATGTTTCTTATGAATCTTTCATGACCGGGAACATCGACAAGCGCAATCGTCTGCTTGTCGGGTGTTTGGTAGAATGCGAAACCGAGGTCAATAGTCATGCCCCGTGCTTTTTCTTCGGGTAGACGGTCGGGATCTGTGCCAGTCAGCCTTTTTACAATTGCTGATTTACCATGGTCTATATGTCCGGCAGTACCTACTACTAACATAGCCGCGCTGTTATTTTAAAATCCGCTTTATTGATTTTGTGAGAATGTTTAGTTCGCTCTTATCAACTGCTTTTAGATCGACAATCAGCTTGTCATTTTCAATTCTGGCTATTACCGGCGGATTCATTGAGCGAAGTTTTTTGAGTAGCTTTGTGGCCGGGAAATCTTGCGAAAAGACTAAGCCTACCGAAGGCAGCTCGGTTTCCGGCATACCGCCCCCGCCCAGAAAAGCAGAGGTCGCCTGGGCAGACAGACCAGTGGGATTCCCCAGTTGTTTGATTATCGATTTTGCTCTGCTATATAATTCAGATTCAGTAACAGCAAGAAGCTGCCAGATTTTGATATTTTCTTGATAGCTGCTGTCCAGATAAGTTTTGAAAAGTTTCTCTAAAATCAGAAACGTAATTTTATCAACTCTCACGGCTCTAAATAGCGGATTGCTCTTAATTTTGTCTATTAGTTCTCTTTTGCCGACAATCAGACCTGCCTGTACTCCGCCCGGCATTTTGTCTCCGGAGAAACAGGTTAAATGTGCGCCATCACGGACAGATTGCTGAACAGTTGGTTCATTGTGTCCGAATAGTTTTTTAGTGGGAAAGAGTGCGCCGCTGCCGAGGTCGTTGACCAAAATCAGATCGTTTTGTCTGGCTATTTGTGCCAGTTCTTTGGCCGAAACTTCTTTTGTAAAACCTGATAGCTGAAAATTGCTGCGATGCACTTTGAGAATAACTTTGCTGCCTTTATCAATTGCCTGAAAGTAGTCGTCGGCAGTAGTAATATTGGTAGTGCCGATTTCTGTGAGTTTGGCGCCGGAGCGTTTGAGAATTTCCGGTATGCGAAATCCTCCGCCAATCTGGACCATTTCCCCGCGCGACAAAATAACATTTTTGCGCAGGGCAAATGTATTTAGAATTATAAACAAAGCGGCCGCGCAGTTATTAACAACAGTGGCACTTTCTGCACCGGAGAGCTGCGCCAGATATTGTTCACAGGCCTCGCCTCTTTTTCCGCGACTTCCCGTTTCTAAATCGAACTCAAGATTGCTATACCCGGCTAAGCTCTCCTGAATGTCTTTTAGCACAGCTTCACCCAATGGCGCCCTACCAAGATTGGTATGCAGCGGTATGCCGGTGGCGTTAATTACGCGGCAAACTTCTTTTTTCGACCTCGCCTGAAGATTGCCGATTATCATCTTGTTTAGCCCTGATTGAGTCAGCACTCTTTTATTGGTCTTAAACTCCTGCTTAGCCTGCCTGATAGTTGCTTGTATAACAGACGTGGCTACCGGCCTGGGCAGCTTCTTTAGCTGTAGGGCCAGACTCTTAGACTGCAGCAGTTTTTCCACAGCCGGAAAATCGCTGAGTTTTTTTATTTCCTGGGCGGCCATAATTGCGGATTGTAAATTATATGAGCTAATACTTTACCGATATTTCCTAATGACTCAGGCGAACATTTGTCAACCGTATCCTGGTCAGTATGCCACCATTTGTAATCAAAGTCTATTATGTCAACTGCCGGCAGACCACTCGTTACCAGTGGAATATGATCATCAAGTACAGTATGCCTGGTAGTGTCAATAAAAGAAGTGACGCCAAGTTCAGCGGCGGCATTCCAGATCATATCATTGAGCTCGGGGTGATGAGTTTCCGAGAAAACTTCGCGATAGAAATCCTGATTCTTGTCGCCAACCATGTCTATCACAATTCCAAAACGATATTTTCCTCTTATACCTCTGCGGGCAAACTCTGAAGAACCCAATAAGTAGTACTCGTTATCACCTGATTTTCCCCAGTCCTCGCCGTCGACCAGTACAATCTCAACCGAATGCTCTGGTCGATTTTTGGCCATCATATTGGCCAACTCCATTAGCACAGCAACTCCCGAGGCACCGTCATTGGCGCCGGGAATTGGTTTATCAGAGATATTTGGCTTGGTGGGATAATCGGTCCGTGGTCGAGTATCCCAGTGGGCCATCAGCAGAATCCGTTCTGGTTCTGCAGATCTGCCTTCAATAGACACAATTATGTTAACCAGAGGCAGCTGAGTTTTTGAGTAGGGATCAAAAAACTCGAATTCTTGAAATTTTGGTTTAAGTCCCAGTTCGGCGAAGTGATTGGCAATGAATTCTTTACATTTTTGCCACTCTTTGCTGCCGGGAACACGCGGGCCAAATTCTACCTGTTTAACCAGGTATCCAAAAGCTCTGGAGCTGTCAAATTTGGGAGCTTCTACCGACTTTTTATTACAAGATAGAGTCACAATTGTGATTAGATTGAATGCAATTATTAAGCTGGCCAGGATTTTCATCGGCTCAATTACTTGGTAAGTAAGAAAATAGTCAACCGTTAAATCCTAAAAACGAATTTCCATCCAGATTTGAATCTGTCTGACATGGCTTTTGCGGCCGGAATTTGCGTCGTTTGTATCTTGCCAGGACCCCGATAGTCCGCCCCTTATTTGCCTGCTGAACGAATAGGAGATAGTTGGACGCACAGAAAAATCTGATTTATCCTGTGAAACGCGCTCATCATCTCCCGATTCTGATTTCGATGTTATGCTTTTGCTAGCGCTATACTTGAACGTCAAGTCAATGTTAACTGTTGATGTAAATTTCAGGCGGCCAAAAATAGGAATTCTTATACCTCCGGGAGAAGAAAAAGTATATTTTGTGGTCGCAGCAATTGTTCTACGATTTGAATTAGTCTTTGACTGAAACTGTCCGTCCCCCGTGCTGCGCTTTATTGACTCCTCGGTGCTATAGCTGTATGAACCAGAAAGGGACAACGAGCGCCACACCTTAAAGTTTATTGACAACAGAGGGCTGAAACTCGATGACGTAGACTTCTTGATGTCAAAACCGCCAACTATATCACTGGTTCTCTGTTCCTTTCTGCTAAAGCCCGTCCTTGGTGAGAAAATACTTATCATCCTGTTTACCATGCCTTTGATAAGGGGCAGCGACTTGAACTTTGAAATCCTGATAGATAAATCCGGCCAGTTGGTAGTACGAGAACGATAACGGGGTCCCTGTTTTACTAAGTCGAGGGTTTCAGAACGGCTGAATTTGACAGTAGTCTTAATTCCGCCAAAAAGTCCAAATCCGGAATTTAGGCTATACACCTGGGATTCACCTGAAGACGCTGCACGAGTATCCGCGCTGCTTATCGACACGTCTAATTCACGTTCTATTCCGAAGCGGTACATGAGCCCGGGGCGCTCCAGCATTCCCGGCACAAAGTTATTGAATCCTTTTTTGTAACTGTAATTTACCGGCTCTATCCAGCCTGTCAAAAATCTCAGAAACGCTTTCGGCTTTGAAACAAGCGATGAAAATACTGATGGCCCGTCTTTCTTGTTTTCGTCTTCCTGCTTTTTGTCTTGTTCTTTATCGACTTTATTTTGGTCATTATTCTTGTCTTCGGATACCTTCTCATCGGGAATATTTCTTGTCCGGCGCCCACCGCGTCTTCTGAAGCCCTGCCGCTCACTGACAGATTGTGCACTCATTGCGAACAGTGCTCTGTGATTGAATGTGCCTGCCATGCCCCAGCCCTGAGTAAGAGTGGAACGTCGCGTCAGTGAACTTCGGTCCAAATTATCATTATATGTTGCATCGAAACTGTAGGTCCCGGTCAGCCAGGATAACAGTTTCGGGTCGTACTTAAGATTAAATCTCTGCCGGTAAGTAGTTTCGACGCCAAGTTTGAAATCTTTCGATGAGAGTGTGATATTTATATTATTAAGGTCTGTCAGGTCTCTTTTGGTACTGTAATTAAAACTGCTGGTAAGATTATCAAAGAAATTGTATCTGACATCAATGCCACCGGAGAAATCCCGCGATGCTGACGATGTAATGTTCCGGTTAATATCTTCAGTGATTCTTAGAGTTCTACTGTATGAAGCTGACAGTCTCCAGCTCTTTGGGTATAACGATAATCTGGAACCACTGATTTTTTTGGCAAAAGGAATCCATTTGGTCCAGAAAAATATCGGAGCAGTGGGGACTTTCGTTATGCCCAGGTCAAAGCCAGATTTTAGATTATAATTCTCACCGAAAGTAAAAGGAGAGTTGACTGACGTCCCTTCGGTTCTGCTGTATGAAAAACTTATTGATTGTCTGTTGAGAAATAGGTTAAACAGAGGATTCGAGCCTTTTTTATTAAAGTTCTCTGATATCGAAAAAGTTTGAGTTTGACTGATGGTTCTCTCTTCTTCGCGAACTTCCTCTGGCAAGACAACGTCGGACCTGGTCCTTAGCAAAGGCGTCGTAATACTCTTGGTGAACCTATATGATACGGGCAGTTTGGCGCCCCATGACGGGGGCAAGAATTTGTGGGCATTCATTGACCAGCCGAAACTATAATTTGTGCTTGTCCTTCCGCTGCCCAGGTTATTGTTGGAGCCTCCTCTGGTAGCGGTAGAGAGTCCCCTGAAAAAGGCATCGCGGCTCTGAACCTGAAAATTATAATTAATCAGGTCAGCAATATTGCCCGAAGCTGATAATCTAATAGCCGTTCCGACATTTTTGCGAACATCGGTGACCCGCAACTCATCCAGCCAGACCTCTCCATCAACCGGATCTTTAAACGTGCTAACCAAACCTGCTGAGAAAAAGAGGATTTCATTCAGGTTTGGGTCCCCAAACACGCGATATTTGTCATTAGATATATCAACCGACTTGTTTCTTTGTTCTTTAGGAAAAGTTCTTTGCACTGAGTCTTTGAAGGCGGTGATTTCATCAAAATCCAGCAGAACCCAGTTACGTTCGTCCCATCGCGGATAGAGTTTAGTGTGAAACTCATAGAAGTTTTCAGGATTTGTGCCTAATCTGAAGAAAAAGGTGATACTGTCTTGAGAGTTAGTAGCCAGGCTGTCGTCAATGCCGCCATATACATACATTCGCATCTTTCCATAGCCGGAATAGCGGTCGACAGTAAACAAATTTTTGATAGCGAAGCAGGTGTCCCTCGGCTGCAAAATAGGAAAGCCTAAGAGAAGTCCGCCTCTTGGCTCTGCCACATTGGTAGCCGGGTCTACATACTGCTCCACTCCTGGAGGAGGATTGTCTCTGAACTCTACGTTGTCTTCTTCGCTTATTTGGGCTACCAGGAACGAAGTTTTCAGGGTGTCGTCAAGAACTTGATTACTCTGTTCGATAATCACCGAGTCCTGCCAGTTGGATTGTACAAAATACCAGTTTGCGACTTCGACTGTATCTTCCAAAGTGTCGCCCAGTGCACTTTCAAACCATATTCTTACATGGCTGATGTTTGCCCAATCGGGGAGAATGTTACCTTGTATTGAATATAAATCCGGTGCAATCGATTGCGGCTCGAGAATCGGTATGCGATATGTATTAAATTGCCTATCTTCAGCCGCGGTCACCGGCCAGGCTGTATTCGGAACCAGAAAGGGAGTGTTTTCGAGGTCAACTACAAACGAGAAATAGGAATTTAAGTCTTTGAACCCTTGTGGTGAGAGAGCTTCTTCGTCGGGAATGCCCAGATATTCTGCATCTCGGATATTGCCTTCGGTTCCGTTAAGCCAGCGATAATAGTTCTTGGGATCACCCCAGTTAATGGCATCACACGTCCCCTGGTCGGCATAAGGACATTTACCTTCACCTCGGAAGTAGAAGTTATCCCCGGCAGGGTCACCATCGGTATCGTCTCCCCAAAACCGACTGGCAGAGTCCGGTTCAGGATCTGGTAATAAATCTAACCCCACATCCTCCAAGCTATCTACAAATCCATTTGGATTTGAGTCTTCCGAGTCAGCCAGTCCGTCGCCGTCGACATCTTCGCTTATAGAGCCAAAATCAAAATGCAGCTTGCCTCTTTTTCCTCTGGCGCGAAACTCAAATAATTGCAAACGGTTAGCATCAATTCTTCCCCTAAAATACCGTGTAATTCCTGCCCAGGATCTGGTCAGGCTGTCTGCATTAATCGGGTCAGGTTTGAAAATCAGTCGTAAAGTTCTAATACTTTGCCCTGTAGTCCGATTTGCGTCACGGTCATATACATCTTCCACTCGGGTCACATCCGCCCCCAGAGTCGGGGTATGCCATAATAGTCTTCCCAGGGTATAACTGGAAATACTATCTTTTACCTGCACCGGGAGGGCTGACTGCCTCCAGGCTGTTCTGGCAGTTGACAAAGTCAGTTGTTCGATGGCAGCCTCGAAGTCATCCACAAACGCTTCACCCCCGACGTTCGGATTTGGATATGAACGCGCCACTTCTCCGGTAATTGACAGAGCAGATGGCACAGATGTTTCTATCAGTGGAAGAGCATTGGCCAGCTTTGTTAAAAAGTTGGGGTAAAGCTTAAGGGAGGCGTCGAAATCAACAATTGCCATCTTTGATGTTTCCTGGCCAACTCTTGGTTTTCTCTGCTGAGCTTTATCCGATTTGTAAAGAATGGTCGTGCCGAACTGGAAATTCTTGCTCCACTCGTACTCTGCCCTAAATCCCAGCAGGGATTTCTTTTGAACTGCCAAAAAGCCTGTATATTCAAAATCTATCACCAGTTCCGCATTCGGATCAACTGCTTCGTCTGAGAGCAATGTAATCTGCCCGAAATCATAGTTTATGTTGTAATCCTCGCCTTTTTTCAGAAGTCTGCCGTTAAGAGTCAACCGCTCGGAATTTTCGATTATGTTTGGCCTGTTCAGCCGGATAATTGAACTTCTTATCTTGGTAGAAATTTGAATAAAATATTTACTGGCTTCTAAACGACTTGTTCTCGAAACATAGTTGTACAGATCCGGGGCTTTATCGTCCAGAGGGACGGTAGAATCACCATTCACGTCGACGAAAACGGTGTCGGAGTTGAACGGTTCTCGTGACGGAAAGATTAGAAGTCCCCAGTCGCTTCGCCAGATTTCTGAGCGGTCGTCAACTTTTCCGTTCGAAACTCTTTTACTCAGCGTATATTGGTCAAGCCCGAGAATTTCTATGTACGGCTGTGATTCGCCGTCTGTATCCTGATAATCCAGACTTGAGGTTGTATTTTCCCGTTTGGAAAGACCTTTGAAAACCTTTACATTTAGATCTTCAATATTGGCGCCTCGCTGGCGAAGGTCGTAGACATTTCTCCACATTAGTTTCCAAGTCGCAAAGTCTGGCAGGGCATTGTCTGATTTGATAAGTTTTAAGTTAAGAGTGTCAACATTGTTAATTTCACCAAACGTGACAATTGAACTTCCCCTTTGAACTTCCATGTATATTGCAAGCGCCCGGTTATCCAGCCTGCGGGAGTTGAATACCACATAGTAAATTCCTTTTTGAATATCCTGCTCATAAGTAAATTCAGTTCCATAATTGAGTTGATTGACTCCATATTGAGGTTTGAAATCTTCTGCAGCAGCGGCATTTGGTGACTGAGGCTTGACGTTAATTATCGCAGGAATGGTACTGCTTTGCTTATCTCTGTCGGTTTCCTGCTCATAGACGAAGAGCTTTATTATCGAGTCACCAGGGAATAATTCTTTATCAAAAAATGTTGTGACATTAGCCGTGTCTACTAACGTTACAGTATCAAGTCCCAGGTCAAAAATTCTGTTGTCAGCATAGTTGTTGTCACGGATAAAAGTAGCGTTTTCATCCCCTGATGCCGTAAAAGATGTCTTTTCTGCATTACCTTTTTCCTGCGACGCAATGGCAGTGAGTGTAAGGTTGCCTATCTGGGCCGTGGCTTTCAAACCAAATAGACCTCTGATGCGAGCAGAATAACCTACGAACTGCGTATTAGGTAGTGACAGAGTTGTGTTGCCTGCTTCAATCGATTGAAGAACGTCATCCTCATCTCCCCGGTAACGAATCTGGATTCTATTTGCCAGAGGAATGTCTGTCTGGCTGTCCTGAGAAACTTTGACAGTTATCTTGGTTCCAATAGTACCGGTAATGTCAAAACGGGATACTTGATCCATGCTCAGAGATGGAAACTTATTTTGTCTGAGAAGGTTGGACTGTCCGTCAGTCCATTGAGAACGGCCGGATAGTGTTATCTTTCTGAATCCGGAAACTTGAAGGCCGGCACCACCCTCACCAAAAATTTTCTTCAGTCGCTTCGGCAATGCAACACTCACTCCGAGTCCTCTGCCTCGTCTGTCTTTTTGTAAGCCCGCTGCCTTGTGACGGAACATCAAATCTCTATGTTGTCTCAGGTAGAGATCGAGACTGAGTTTATTAAACTCCTGTGCATCAAGAGAAATTGGCACGAGCTCCCAGGAATCACGTCCCCTCCTATAAAATACAGAATTGAATGTCAGGGAATTATTTGCAAAGCTTGAGCTAACAACCTTTGGAGTTAAAACTAACCGCCGGGTCAGAATCGGATTAGTCTTTGGTAACATCGCTGCAGAAAAGCTGTAGTCCGGTTCTGTAAAGGGAGAAATCCAGGATGTGGGCATTTCGAAGCTTGCCTGGAAGCCTATCTGTGCTTCGGCACGTTGATAAAGACAGACTGCTACTGTCAGCCAGAAGAGTATTCGGCCACAGGAACGTATATGATGATAGATACCGTTCAAAAACTTATCCATGTTATACATGCCATACCAAACAGTTATCTATCTCTCTATATACTCCTCCTTGGGCTAAAATTGGCCGATTTGTATGACTTCTTCTTCAAGTAATATACCAAATTTTTCCGAAACGCGCTTCTTCATAATGTCCGCAAGCTTACGAATATCTGAGGAAGTTGCATTACCTTTGTTTACTATAATATTAGCGTGCTTTTCAAAAACCTCTGCTCCGCCTACTTTTAAGCCCTTGCATCCAGCCTCTTCAAGTAGTCTTCCGGCGGGAAGTTTCCCGTGTTTTTCTTTCGGGTCCGGAATATTCTTGAAAAAACTGCCGGCACATTTTCCTTCAACTGGATGCTTTTTGGCTCTTATTGCAATAATTTCATCAATTTTGGACCTGATTACAGTTTTTTCTCCGGCAGAAAACTGGAATAGAGCATCAATTACGACTTCATTGGACCTCTTCAACAAGGAGTCTCTATAGCCAAATTTGCAGTAGTTTGCATCAACTTTCTTAACATTTCCATCCATATCAACCAGAGTAATTTCCTTGATAATATCAGCTATTTCACCGCCGTAAGCACCGGCATTTCCGTATATGGCTCCGCCGACTAAACCAAATATACCTGAAGCAAACTCTAGACCAGTCAACGAGTTATCAGCAGAAAAGTTTATCAAAGCCATCAATTCTTCGCCAGCTCCGGAGAATATGAGATTCTTACCAATTAGCTCAAGCCCGGTAACATCAACTTTGATCATTAGCCCTTCAAAGCCGTAATCAGAGACCAATAGATTTGAGCCGCCACCAACAATGAACAAAGGAATTTGCAAATGATGAGCGGTTTTTATTGATTCCGAAACTTCCTCTGCAGATTTAACTGTCAGGAAATACTGGGCTGGTCCACCGGTTTTGAAAGTTGTGAAGCTCCCCAATTCTCTATCAAATTCCAGCTCGTTGCCAAACGCTTCAATCATTTCAGAGCGAGACAAACTCTGTTTAACTGTAAGATTTTCAACCATTTCCATTTACTCTATCAATATATCAACATTTCGGCATCAAATCAACATAATTAAGGATTGTAACCCTCTGGTCAGTAATCAATTAGCTTGAGAATTATACACCAGAAGTTGAATTTCTGCCCAAATTAACCTGAGCTGTCTTTTCCTGAAGGAGGTTTTGGATCTTCTGATTTTGACTCTGATTTAGCTGAGGAATCTTCTGCTGAGACTGACTTCTTGCTTTCATCAACAAAGTTCATTCTTAGCTCATATAACGAGCGGCTGATGAAACCGGATTCTTCGTCCGACAGGTTGCCTTTCATTTTGGTTTCAAGCATTGCCAATATGTCGATTGTTGTCTGAGCTATAGTCATGTCTCTTTCCACTTTACCTGTAACAGGTGAGACAATCTTACCCATCTGCTGCATAGCGGCAGTTTTCAGTGAAAAGACTAACTGAAACAAATGTACATTTATATTTTCGGGATTGTTAGAAATATTACTTGCTCCGATTCTTCTTCAAACTTTTTATTGATGAAATCTATCCACCGGTCAAATGGATTTCTTTAGTCTGACTAATCTTTTCTAAGTGATTTTTGATGTTAATATAATCATTGTCTTTACTAAAATTGTTTTTAGTGTCAAAAAGTCTACTTAAAAGTTTGTTCGACATTTCGATGAGTTTTTGGTCTCTGGCAATATTGGCAATGCGGAATTCCGGCAGTCCTGACTGGCGGGTACCGAACAGTTCACCGGGACCGCGCAGGTCCAGGTCTGCCTCGGAAATCTTGAAGCCATCACTTGTCGAAACAAAATATTCAAGGCGTTTGCCAGAAATGTCCGAAGTTGTCGGATAAACAATTGCTACTACGATTGATTCTTTTTGGCCGCGTCCCACCCTGCCTCTTAACTGATGCAATTGTGACAGACCGAATCTCTCGGCGTGTTCGATTATCATTATCGAGGCGTTGGGATTGTCGATGCCGACCTCGATTACGGTCGTGGCAAAGAGAATATCGATTTTGCCTTTTTTGAACTGCTTAAGTATTTTTTCACGAGATGCCGACTTCACCCGGCCGTGTACAATTGCTGTCCTGCAATCGCTAAAGACGTCTGTCGCCAATTCCTTGAAGGAATCTTCCACAGAGCGAAGTTCCATCTTATCTGAGCGTTCTATCAGCGGATAAATTATGTAAGCCTGTCCCCCTTTTTTTACTTCGTCCCGAACGTACTCATAAACTTTATCGCGCGAGGTGCTCTTTCTCTGAACTGTACGGATTGGTTTTCTGCCAGGGGGCATAGTTGAGATCGTTGAAATATCAAGGTCACCGTAAAGAGTAAGCGCCAGGGTTCTGGGAATCGGGGTGGCGGTCATCAAAAGCAGGTCAGGATTATCCCCTTTGGCATAGAGTTTACTGCGCTGCTCAACTCCGAAGCGGTGTTGCTCATCTATTATTACCAAACCAAGCCTGGAGAATTCAATGTAGTCATAAATCAAAGCGTGAGTTCCGAAAAGAACCCGGATTGAACCCTCGGCGCATTTCGCAGCGATTTCTCTTTTCTCTGAATCCTTAGTTGTCGATGTTACCAGGGCTGTTGATATTCCCAGATTTCGTAAATTTTCCTGCCAATTGCTAAAATGCTGTTCAGCCAGGATTTCAGTGGGTGCCATGAAAGCTGTTTGAAGCTTATTTTCAGCCGCGTATACTGCCGAGACTACTGCTACTACCGTTTTGCCACAGCCGACATCTCCCTGCAAAAGACGGGACATAGGCTGCTTTGATTGTAAGTCAGAAAAAATTTCAGAGATTACTTCTGTCTGACCACGAGTCAGCTTGAATGGAAGCGAGCTATAAAACTTTTCGGTCAATTTTCCCGGCTCTTCAAAATTATGTTCTTTTCTGATTTTTCTCTTTCTCTCTTTTCGTCTGAAGACAAGATACTGGAATGTGAGCAGTTCATCGAAAGCAAGCCGCTTTCTGCAGATGTCGATTGCCTGGCGATCATCAGGATAATGTATCTTTTCAATGGCCGGGAAAATCTCCATCAGCCCAAACTGGCTGCGGACTTCTTCGGGCAGAAAATCTGCCAATTTTTCGGTGAGGTTGGCAAATATCAAATTCGTCAGATAACGTATCGCCTTACTGGACAGACCGACCTGATTGAGATCTGATGTTTGGGGATAGACCGGAATAATACGGCCGGAGTGTATCAACTTGTCGCTGTCATCTTCGAGGCGCTCAAGGTCCGGGTGAATCAGCTGTTTGCCGTGGTAATAGCTGACTCTGCCGGTAGCGGCCAAAATCATGTTCTTTTTGAAAAAGTTTTTCCAGTACTGGGCGCCGTCGAAAAAAACTAATTGAATGTCACCGGTTTCATCTCCCAGTATGGCTTCGTAGCGACGGCGCTTGCCGCCATAGAGCTGTCCGTGGGCTCTTACTTTACCGATAAAAGTAGCGATTTCGTCAACTCTCAGGTCTTTAATCGGTAAGATAGTTGTGCGGTCGAGGTAGCCGCGCGGAAAATAAAAGAGCAGGTCCCGAACTGTTGTCATGCCGTGCGAGGCCAGTACTTCGGCCTTTCTGGGGCCGACTCCCTTGATGAACTGCAGCGGTGAATCGAGTTTTAGCTCTGCCATGGCCATAGATTGAGCCGTTATAGCGGTTTAGTCAATCATAAAGTTGATTTTGTGACTATGGTTCAGCCGTTTACAAAATGCTATTTAGTGCTTATTTTAGAATTGGAAGAGGATGCTGTCTGGTGGCGGCCCCGGTCTTCAAAGCCGTGTGGGGGGCATAACTGTCCCCGGTGGGTTCGATTCCCACTCCTTCCGTTTAAATTTTCAAAATTCTAAGAAACCTTTGCAAGGGGAAATTATGAATTTCAATAATCAAGAACTTGCTGTTGAGATTGGCAAGATGGCGTCAGAAGTAATATTTGGGCTAACTGTAGGTGAAATAATACAAACTGTGATCGCCCTGATTCTACTCGCAACTCTAGTGGGAAGTATTATAACAATACGTTCAAATATTATTGCTACAAGACACTCTACTCGCCCCGTTGTGGGTGCTGCATTATCCAACGAGTCTGTAGAGAGTGAATTTGTATTTGATGCAGTGAATTTTACGAATGCAGATGCGATAGGACTTGTACATTTTAGATTATTTGTAAAGGGTACTGAAAGACCGCTAAATAATGCTGCTTATGAAGGCAAGGAAATTTGGTTTTTCCCAGCAAGACAGTCTGTAAGGGGACACGTTGAATTTTCAGGGATACTGAAGGGACTAGAAGTATTAGGGAAAGAAGATGCAAGTCTAGAATTACTGATCTACTTCTACTATAAAGCGTGGAGTCGAGATAAAAAGGAGATAAAGAAGGGCAAAAAATACTACAGCCCTGCGCAGAAGTGGCACTACAAACGTGCTGTTCCCAAGTGGATTCCCGATATAACCTCTAGCACACAATTCATTCCTCCTGAGCCTGACTGGAACATTTTAGAAAAGCCTCTTGACAACAGCGAGGGAAAATCGCCTGCAAGCTAAATTGAACGTACCGGCATTTTTTGAGGGTCGTCTATCAGGATATTTTCTTTGATGCTGTAAGCCTCGGCCTGTTTGACTCCGGCCAACTGCCCCAGTCTGGCGCTTCGTATTTCCATAATATCAAAAACGCTTTCTCCCGGGTGAAATACTTGCAGAGAATTTTTGGGGTCGCCAAACTGAGAATTATAGGCTTTGACAGCCTGGCATTTTTGTTCGTACTCATCTGTAATATCAACTAAGAAGGACTGCTCGCTGTTTCTGTAATATGAAGCGTAGATAATCTTTCGCGGGCGGATTGGCTCGCCTTCGAGATTTATTTTTTTCAAGCCGGAAAGAAAACAGGCATCATAGCCAAGCCGGCAGCAGGCCAGATGGTCGGGATGACGCTGAACCCAATGGGGAAGAATGACCAGCTCAGGAGCTTGCTCTCTTATCACTTGCGCTATTTTCAGTTTGTTTTCCTGATTGTATTCCACTGCCGAATCAGGGATGGAAAGATTTCCACGATAACTCAGTCCCAAAATTTTTGCCGCCGCGGCGGCTTCTTCCGCGCGGGTTTCATCGGTGCCAAAGGTACCGGTTTCGCCGCGGGTTAAATCAAGAACGCCGGTTTTACGGCCGAGCTTGGCCATTTTTATGAGTAGTCCGCCGCAGGTGATTTCTACATCGTCAGGATGGGCGGCGATAGCCAGAGCGTCGAGTTTATATTTATTATCTGCCAAGGATTTCCTCGTAATAGTTTTCGTATTCGGTTACTATTTTTTCTGCCTTGAATTTTTTAGCCACCAGTCTTGAAGCTGACTCTTTGAACTTCTTAAGCTTAGTTTCATCCTGCAAAAGCTTTATGGCCTTATCAGCCATTGAAGTGGTATCGCCGACCGGCAGCAGGTAACCATTTTCCCCGTCATTTATGACTTCGACCAACCCAGTGCCGCTGGTGCCTATGACAGGGACACCACAAGCCAGGGCTTCAAGCGCCGCCAGACCAAAAGATTCTTCTTCGGATGGCAAAAGAAACAGGTCTGCACAGGGCAGCAGCGCTTCGACCCGGTTCTGGTTGCCCAAAAAGATGACTTTGTCTTTCAGGCCTTTTTTTGTTATCTGACGTCTGGCCAAAATTGTGTCGGGGCCTTCTCCTATGAGCAGTAGCTTGGCCGGAAGTTTTGCCGATACTTTTTCAAAAATATTTATAACGTCCAACGTGCGTTTGACCGGCCGGAAATTTGAGACGTGCATCAGCAGAAACTCGTCGTCGCCTGCAAACTGCGAACGCTGGCAAACTGTTGAGGATGGCTTAAAGCGCTCCTCATCATAAAAATTGTGAATGACTTTGATGTTATTTTCAATTTTGAAGACTTCTATAGTTTCTTCAGCCAGATAATTTGAAACGGCAGTTATGCCATCGGAGCTGCGAATCGAAAAGCGGGTGATGTCATAGAATGAAGGGTCGGCTCCTACCAATGTAATATCAGTTCCATGCAGGGTTGTAATCACTTTGGGCATTGATACCCCCTGCTCTGCCAAAATCTGCTTGGCGAGATAGGCGCAAGTTGCGTGCGGGATAGCATAATGCACGTGAATCACATCGAGTTCATAATTACGAGTAACTTCGGCCATCTTTGCTGCCAGAGTCAAAGTATAGGGCGGAAACTTAAAAAGCGGATAGGCGGTGGTATCTACCCCGTGATAGAAAACGTTGGCCTGATACTGATCCAGTCTAAATGGCAGAGCATAGCTTACAAAATGAATCAGGTGTCCCCTCAGGGCCAGTTGCTGCCCCAGTTCGGTGGCGACTATCCCCGAACCGCCGGGGACCGGATAACAGGTAATGCCGATGTTCATTTACTGTCGAAATCCGATAGTGAAATTAACTGGTGGGATTTTTCTGAAATATCAATTTTATTCAGCATAAAGTCTATGAATCCGAATCCGTACTTTGAGATAAAATAGCTGATGTTCAATGTCCGTTCCTGAAAGCCTCTGCCGGTGAAAACTGCATGCCACAGGCGGTAGATGCGGTCGCGGATCTCCTGTGATTTCTTTTTGTGAGATGAAAATACTTTGGCCTCAAAATTCTTGAGAGAGAAATCGATTTTGCCGTAAGTTTGCTCAGCGAATTTTTCGAGCGACTGATCAAATTCCAGTGAATCAGATTTGAACGCATCGAATTGCTGCTCTATGTTTTTTCTGAACATACGAAAATCTTTATCCAGGTTCTCAGGAAAAGTTTTTGCTAAGACGCGGTTAATGACGGTCTCAATGTCTCCGGCTAATTCTTCGAATGTTATTTCATATTCGTTCATCAACTTTTCGTAGCGCTTTTCGATAAATGTAACCGAGGGTCTGCTCAGATGAACCGGTACCGGTATATCAAAGAGTTGAAAGACTCGGTTTATCTGCGCCAGATAAGCGATTTCTGCAGGTCCGCCAATCTGCGCCACGACCGGAAATAGAAAAGACTGAAAGACAGGACGGGTGATGACGTCGGGTGAGAATTTCTCAGGTTCAGTTTCAATCTTAGATATCAGCTCTTTTTTCGTAAAAGTCTTATTGCCGATTGAAAAACCGAGACCATTTCTCAACACAGGTTGGCGTCCGTTGTCATTGCAGAACAGATGAGTTGAGTTTTCTGCTTTTTCTACCTGAAGATGATATCCCCGGGAAACAATTTCGCTATTAGTGCGATTAACCAGCTCCTGAAGTTTTTCTTGATGTTCAACTATAGCTTTGAAAAACGAGACCGCATGTTGTTTGACTTGCTTGTCGCCGGGGGAGAAAAGTATCAGACCTGTCTCTGCCATTAGTGCGGCCAGCAACTTTCCAAAAGAAGAGACCAAAGTTTCGCCATTACTGTAGGCCGAGTCAATCAGCTGATATAGCCCGGGAGTGAAATCTGTCTCCCCCAGCGCTTCTTTTAGCTGTGATTTGGCCTTTGACAGTTCGTCGCTGTTATCCAAAATTATCTCGGCGGTCGGTTTTTCAATGTCGGGCGGGCTGTCATAGGAGATTGCAATCTCTTCTGCTTGACGGTTTAAGACCGTCGTATGATTGGCTTCCTGGAAATCATGGTCATCACCGGAAATCCAAAACAGGGGCACAACCGGACGGCCAAGAATTTCTGAATATTCTGTAGCCTGCTTTACCAGCGCTACAGCCTTGACGGCTATTAAGAGCGGTCCGCCAAAGAATACTGCCTGCTGTCCTGAAAAAACAGTTACCGTCCGGGTATCTTTTAATAGTTCAATATTCTCGAACGTCTTATCAGATGATTTATACTTCTTATTCTGAGCTTTAAGGATTTCTATTAGCTTTGGGCGGTCGTATCTGACTCTGTCGAGTTTCTCCGCTACGTGTTTTGGGCTATCGGCTAAGTAGAATTCCCTGGCTGACTCAGAATTTGCCAGAAAATCCAGAAATATGTTCGAATACCCAAGATGTTTACTGGGCGCAATTAAAGTGGTCATATTATGTTTTCGCAATGTCTTTCTAATCGGTGCCTCTTTTGAGAACTATCATATGCCTCTTTGTTCTAAACAGCAATCAGTTTCGTTTGTTTCAATACCGTTTTTAATTCTCGAATGCTTACAAATAACGAATCGCCTGCTGGGGCCAGTTCATGCTCGGAATTTACAACCACTTCCTCTTGCGGAAGAATCCTACCAGGCCGAGCACTATTACGAGCATTATGGAAACCGCAATAGCATAGCCGAATTTCCAATCGAGCTCCGGCATAAATTCGAAATTCATCCCCCAAAGGCCGACCAGAAACGTGGGCGGAATAGACAAAACTGTGAATATCGTTAGAAATTTTATTATTTCGTTTGTTTTAGTAGAAACTGTCGAAAAATAAATTTCAATAGATGAATTCAAGATCTCCCTATGTGTATCTGCTACATCATTGATTCTCATCAAATGGTCATGGACATCAGCAAAATAGACAGTCGCCTTGTCGCTGATGAGTTTCCAGCCGGGGTGTGAGAGTTTGGCCAGGGCTTCTTTTTGTGGCAACACTATTCGCTTGAGCTGTACGATATCACGGCGAAGAGTAAAAATTGATTTTACAGTTTCCTCATCGGGCAGCCCCAGAACATCATCTTCAATCTGGTCAATTTCGTATTCAAAAATATCTAGAGTGCTGTTGTAATTGTCAACTACGGCATCTATTACGGCATGCAGCAGGAAATCTGCCCCTCGGGAGACCAGGCGCTCATCCCGCTCGCCGCGGCGATAGAGATAATCAAATAGCCGGTGGTCATCGTAGTGAACTGTGACCAGGGAATTCTTGCTCAAAAAACAGTCTACTTCGGTTACCTTCAGTCCTTCCTCTCGGCCTATATAATCGACTGCCGGAAAAACCAAAAAGAGGTAATCGTCGTAGTCGTCGATTTTAGTGCGAGGCTTTTCTGAGATTACATCTTCGACAGCCAGCGGATGGAATTTAAAATCATGAGTAAGAATAAATGACTCTTCATCGGTCGGTTTGCACATATCCACCCAGAGAATAGAATCTGGCTGAGCTATCAGCCTGTCGAAATCCGCAATGCCGTCAATAACTTTGACGCCCTCTCCCGGCTGGTAGAGATACGACTTTATCATACAGCTTCTCTTTTCTCATCGTCCTCGAGCAAATCAATATCGTCACTAAAACGTGGCTGAAAGCCTGAACCAAGCTGTTCTTTTTTTATCTCTTTGATAGATATATGTTCTGAGCGCATGAAGTAGATTCCCAGCGTAAAGATGGGCAGAAAATCAATTATGTGTAAAGCCAGGGCGAACAAGACAGCATCGGATCGCCCTATCGCAAACGCTGTCAGCGATCTTGAAACCGCGATCTCAAAAGTACCGGCGTTACCGGGTGTAATCGGTATCATCAGCGCAATCGTGTTAATTATCATGACAGTTGCAGCTGTGGCAACAGGCAGTTCAAAACCAAAAGACTTAAATAGAAAATAGATGCTCAAAGTATGCATTACCCAGGCCATCAACGAATAGGCCAGCGAACCTATCATGTGCTGGCTGGACTTGAGCATATTAATGCCTTTGGTAAAAGAACCTAAGAATTTCCTAATGCCGATATAAGTGCCCGGCCATTTGTGACGGAGTTTGCTCCTGTTGAAATCATTGATTTTCTCTTTGTAATGCAACATGAAATAGAGCAGTGCCAGAATTGAGATGGTAACGCTGGCGATTACTATTCCCAGGAAGCGATATTTATCAGGAAACGCGAAGGCCAGTGAAATCAGAACCAAAAATACAATAAGAGCTATTGCATCAAATAGTATCTCGAGAACTATGGTTGAAAAGATGAAAGTTTTTTTGAATCCGCCCTTTTTGGAAAAGAGAAACATCCGGCCGACCTGTCCGGTCAAAACAGGCATGGCCATGTTCACAATCTGACCCGCACCGTACAGCGAAAGCGCCTGCATAACAGTAATCTTCTTGTGCTGCTCAGCCATCAATTTCCAGCGCAGCGCTCTGGCAATAATGAAAAGATAAGCTCCTGCAATTGCCAGGAAGAGCATGAAAAAGTCCAGGCGATTAATTAAAAGCTGAACCTCGGCAATCTTAATATCCTTAACGCAGTATGCTAAGAGGAGTACTGCCAGCAAAGTACCCCAAAATTGTTTCTTCTTCCAAAACATAATTTTACTCTAAATGTGACAAATATAGCTTAGCCTAAAAAATAGCCTTTGTCTCAAAAAGAGTCAATTAAATAGAATTAAAAGAGGAGCTAAGTTATTAAATTTCAGCGACTAAGTCTTTTTTGATCCAGCCCCGACGCTTGTTTTCCAGCAGTACATTGTAATAATCGCCCGATTCCTGAAGAAGCTCGACAACCAGCCCCGGTGCCCCCTGGAGCTCCAGCTCTGTGTTTGAGGATGGGCCGCTGTAAACCGGTGCATCGGGGGCAAGAATCACAGCCCGCCGGTCAAGATAGTCTACCCGGTATTTGAATGAAGTCAGCCCCGCCGCAAAAATTGTCAAGCACAAAACAGAAATGATGACGGCATCAATACCTGTAAAACAAAACTGCAGTCCAAATTTCATGATGAGAAGAACTACTAAACTTATAAAAAATAAAGATGATAACCAGCCTAAAGCACTCAACTGATAGTTGCCAACTGCATTTTTCAGAAAGGCTTCAATAGGATTCAGCTGTACTCCAACCATCTGCACTTCGGAAAATTGGCTGGCAAATTTTAGATTATTTATTATATCAGCATCCCCCGGTCCAAGTCTTTTTGCGCGGTGATAATATAGTACCGCCCTTCCCAAATCACCGCTTTTGAAATAGGCATTGCCCAAATTGTAATACAGGGCTGCAGATTCTATTCCGGATTTTTCTATTTTGGAAAACATCTTGATAGCATCATCATAGTTGCCTCCCTGATAGTATTTAACGCCAGTCTGAAAAATGTCATCCTGAGCGGATGTTGCAGCCGCACAAATGACTGTCACTAACAAAATTGTAAGTATTCTGTTAGTCAAATTTTACTCCTTCTATCCCGACCATAACCTCTTCAACCGTCTTTAACGATTCGTCGATGAATTCTTGCTCAATTGTGGAAGGTGCATATCTGGCGTAATCGCATTTTTGGATTATGCTTATAATATCAGCAATAAGTTCTTCGCTGGCTTCTCTTGCTGATAGTAGTTCGCGGACTTTGTCTGTGGTCAGACCATGCGGCGAAATATTTAGTTTGTCAGCGATATAAGAAACCAGCGCAGAATTCAGTTCAGCAAAAAAGTCCAGAAAAGTTTCTCTGTTTGACAATTTGCGGGCTTTGGAAAGTCTCTTGCGTGCCATTCTCAGGGCGCTTCTGGAGCGGGCATAACCTACATTTGCCTGGAGTTTTTCCCGACGTTTCCTGATGACTATCAAGCCAGCTAAAATAGCCAGCGGCAAACTATTTACAGCGATATATAGGGGTCGAAAAATCAGAACTTGGCCAATCGGCTGAGTGTCACCCAGGTCTGTTTTAATGTAGCGGATATCGCGCGCTTCATTACCGATGGAGATGTTGTTTGGTTGAAAAGGAGATTGCGGCGCGGCTACGTATCCCTCAGGTTTTATTACAGATATTTTAATCGGCCTGGTTTTAATTGTCTGGTACTTTCTGCTATCGGGATCAAAATAGTTATAACTTATCGAAGGAATGGTCATATCGCCGGGTCGTCCGGGGATAAAGACTTCTTCATAAATTTTTGTTCCTCCCAGCTTGTCGTTTACTCTGGATGTGTTTTCGCTGGAAGAAGCTCTGTAAATTCTGAAATCAGGCAAGTCTGGAATAGCCGGTTCCGCAACAGATTTGATATTTCCTACTCCCGTTATTTTGAAGATTACAGTAACCGGCTGGTTAACCTCGACTGTTCTTTTATCAGCCGAGGCAGTAATGCTGAACTTGCCGACTGTCCCTGTAAAATCTTTTGGCTTCTTCTTTGTTGGCAGAGTTTTCACATTGACAGTGACAGGGTCCGAGCGGACCGTGATATCTTTGCCTCTTCCAAAGACATTGCCGAACATCGAAAAGGGGTCTCTGATATTTCTACGGCTGGCGACTGTTGCAGAAATCATTGCCCGGCCGATAGTAAGTTCCCCTGTCTGTGTAGGAAATAGTGCATACTTGCGCTCGCTTACTTTGTAACGGCGGTTGTTTATCCGCTGAAAATATACCGGCTTATTTCCAATTACTTCTGACCAAAATCCGGTCATCGATGGTTCACTTAGCTCAGGACTGCCGTAATTTTGGACTGCTATATAAAATTTGAGAGTCAGAGTCACTTGCTGGCCAACGTATGGATTCTTCTTGTCTACCGAAGCTTCCAAAAAATAATCCCGGCTGTTTCCCTTCTGGTCTTTGGCAGATCCTTCCAGTTTCTTAGGTGTGGCTACGCCCTGGTTAAGAACAGTCAGCTCGACCGGGTTGCCTTTGAATCTTTTATTTTTATGTACAATTGAGACCTGTTCAATCGGAAAAGTGCCGGCTTTTTGAGGTGTAAGAATATAGCGGTAAGTAAGCGTGGCGTTTACGACGCCGTTGGTAATGCTGATATTGCTTGACCTTCCTTGCGAATATACTTTGAACATCGGTAAAGTAGGCAGGCGAGGGGCCGGAAGGTTCCGCTCTGAACTACTAACAGTAATTTGAAGAATTACTTGTTCATCAAGTCCTATCGTATCTCTGTTAAGCGAAACGTCTATTTCAATGTCCGAGATTTTAGCATTAGTCTCTGAACCGATCGCCAATAAAGCGAACAAGCAGATAAATAATATGCCTATGCGGAGCAATTTCATCTACCAGTCTTTTCCTCTGTAGCTGCCGAGGGCAACCTGTCTTTTTTGTTTGTCTTGAATCTTCTGCTCGTCGTCTCGCAGGGCATTAAGAATACGCTCCGCATCTTCTTTGCTCATCTTCTTGTTATCGGGTTTGCTCTGCTTTTGTTGTTGTTCTTGGTCTTGCTGGTCCTGTTGCTGCTGGCTGTCCTCTCTTTTCTGTTCATCTTCGCCTTGATCCTGCTTGTCTTTTTTCTGCTGTTCTTGTTCCTGCTGTTGTTTTTTATCCTGACCTTTTTGTTCTTCTGGTTTGGAATTTTCTTTGAGCATCCTGCGGGCAAGCTCCAGATTATACTTGGCGTCCATGTCGTCCGGATTAGATTTTAATGTTTCCTGAAAACTTTCTATAGCTTTCCGGTAATCCTGCATCCGATAATAAGTGTTGCCCAGATTATATTGCGCCTTTGCTTCAAGATTGGGGTCATTGGTGTTTAGCGCTTTCTGATATTTTTCGAGCGTTTCTTCATAATTCCCCTGGTGGTACAAAGCTCCGCCTAAATTATAATCCAGAGCCGGCGACTCCGGAATCTGCGTTTCTGCCTGGTGGTAAAACTCCAGAGCTTTTTTGTATTTGCTGGCGTTGAGCGCTTCGTTACCTTTTTTGACCAGATCAATGTAATCCTCGGCGGCCGTTGTGCCTGCTAATGTCAATACGGCAGATATTGAGAGTATGAAAATCTTATTAAGCATTTACGGGTCCTTTCGGAACTCTTTTTCGCTCAGGAACAAAAAACTCAAAAGTCATCAGAAATATAGCCAGCAAGAGAGGCCACTGAAAGCGGTCATCGTATCGAGTAACCAGTGTGCCCTCGAGCTCTTTCTTTTCTATACTGGATATTTCGTCAAATATCCGGTCTAACTCCAGCTCTCCGGCAGTTGCCCGGTAGAATTTCCCGCCTGTAACCAGAGCGATCTTTCGCAAAATCGCTTCATCAGTACGGGAGACTACCACTTCACCTTTTTCATCCTTTTTGAAACCTACCTGGTTTCCTTTACGATCTAATATCGGAATAGGTTCACCCAGAGGATTACCTATGCTTACAGTATATATCTTGACTCCTTCTTTTCTGGCCGCTTCGGCAGCGGCTTCGGCCTCACCCTGGTGGTCTTCGCCGTCTGTCAAAAGCAGCAGCACTTTGTGCTTTTTCTCAAACTGCTCAAAGGCGGCGGCTGATTTTTCAATCGCCGCTGACAATGAAGTTCCCTGTATTGATACAGATGACTGGTCTACGGCGTTCAATAAAAATCTGGCCGCTGCATAGTCCAGCGTTAACGGACACTGAATAAAGGCTTCTCCGGCGAAGGCCACTATGCCGACCCTGTCTCCGTGAAGTCTGTCTATTATGCTCCGAACCTCCTGCTTGGCTTTGGCCAGGCGGTTTGGTTTCATATCCTGGGCCAGCATTGATGTGGAGACATCAAGCGCTATCATGATATCTATCCCCTCCCTTTTAAGCAGTTCCAAATGGGTGCCGAACTGAAGTCTGGCCAGGGCAACGACCATAAATGACAGTGCCACCAGCAGCAGAATTATTTTGAAAGCCTGCCGTGAATATGATATATACGGGGCGTTCTTTAAAATTAAAGGGAGGTCGCCAAACTTCTCCAGGAGTTTGACTTTACGGCGCAAGCTCCACATCAGAAATATTCCCAGTAGAAATACTGCTATAAATAAAACAAAGTTCTCCGGCGAAGCAAATCTCATTCTACTCTTTCCTCATGGTAGTTTCCTGAAGACGGTGTGACCCATAAGCAGCTCCAGCATCAAAAAGAACATGCCTGCGAAACCAAAATACTGAAACAGTTCCCGGTACTGGACATGTGATGCGATTTCGATTTCGGTCGTTTCGAGATCGTCTATTATTGAATAAATCTTTTCCAGCTGCTCGCCGGAACGGGCCCGGAAATACTTGCCACCGGTGCGAGCTGCAATCTCTTTGAGCGATTCTTCGTCAATACGAGTTGGCTGATAAACATATCGCTTTCCGAAAATCGGGTCTTGATAAGGGAACATAGCATTACCCGGTTTGCCGGCGCCGATAGTGTAAATTTTGATATCAAAAGCCTGAGCTAAATTTGCGGCTGTAATTGGGTCGATCTCTCCGGCATTGTTGTCGCCGTCGGTCAGGAGTACTATAATTTTTGATTCCGAGGTAGACTCGCGCAGGCGGTTTACGGCATTGGCAATGGCCATGCCGATGGCAGTACCGTCTTCTACCATACCAAAATCTACCTGATCAATGAAACTGAGGAGAACGCCATAGTCTGTGGTTAAGGGACATTGCGTAAATGAATGGCGGGCAAATACTACCAGACCGATGCGGTCATTGACCCGTCTGTGGACGAATTTTTTCATCTCTTCTTTTGAGACATAAAGGCGATTGTGAGGTTTAAAATCTTCGGCCTGCATAGACGAAGATACATCCAGGCACATCATAATATCGATACCTTCGGACTTTACTTCGTGGTATTCGGTGCCCGACCTTGGACGTGCCAGAGCTACTATTAATAAAACGAGAGCCGCCATTCGAGAAGCAGTCAATAGAAAGCGGAATTTCTGTTTAGTAGTACGACCGGCGCGTTTGACAATTTTTACGTCCGAGTACATGATGGTAGCGGACTTTACTCGGCGATATTTGAAATGATACCAGAGCATAAGTATCAAAAGCAGCAGACCAGAAATGAAAATCGCTAAAGCCGGTATGGTGGTACTGTACTTTTCAAGCAGAGAAAAACTTAATCCCGCGAATTCCCAGAAATTCATAGACTACCCTCTTCGACATTAGCTGGCTGCTTATCAGGAGTATCAAGCGGTTCCTGCTCTGACTCTTTTTGAAACTCTCGCCTGATCAGTTCAATAAAATCGTGTGCATAAACAAAATCTGCATCAGCGCGCTCAGTTCGAGGAATATATTTGGCGAATTTTACAAAATCGGCATGGTCAAAAAACTCTTTAAGTTCTTGTTCTGCATCGGTCGGTAAGCCTGTGCTCATGTAAATACAGAAAAATTCTTCGGTAGTCATATCAACAATATTTCTGGCGTACATCCGTCCAAGATAAGCTCTGAGAATGTCAGTAAGTTCCAGATAGAAGGCTTTGAACTTGTTTTCATCAATAAGTTTTTTCTGTTCCAATATTGCCAGTTTTTCAAATGCAATTTCCCAGGCCGAGCGCAGGTCAATAAATTCAGTTTCACCTTTGCCTCGCAGCTTTCTCCAGAGCAAAAAGCCGGCTAAGACAAGAATTAAAAATGCCAGAGCCCCCCAGATAAAATACCTGGTATAATTCCTTTCAAATTCGTACTGCGCTTTAAGAGGTTTTATATCGAGTGAGTCATCGGTATTAAGCAAGAGCGACTGTACTTTTATCAGCACAGACTCAGATAGGATAACTTTTCTGGTGCCGTCTTGGAATTCAAATACCATCGGAATAGGCGGTATCAGGTAGTTTCCGGTAGTAAAAGTGCTTAAGACAAACCTGTTTTCGCTTTTGATTCTGCCGCCCCGAAGTCTGGTAGTAATATCTGTTTCATAATCTTTGACATCGAAAGCTCCCAGATTGGCACCCAGCGGCGGCGGCAGAAGTTCTATGCTGCTATCGTATTCAATCGTGACTGTATAGTTTATCAGATCGCCGACATACATTTCAGCGCGGTCAACCGCTGTTACGATTTCGATACCTGTTATTGAAGCAACAGTATCAACTTCTTCTGCTGCTCTCGGACAAGTTGAAGTCATTGCTGTTAATAGAATCAGCAGGGAGGCACGCATTATTTTACCCACGGCTAACAGCATTTTCTATTTGATAAATTAAGCAGGATTATCAAAACTGCATTAATACGAAAGTTCATTAGTGACGTTTCTCCCTCATCTTAAAGAAATTAATAAGTGGAGAAATATATGACTGGTCGGTGCGGATATTGATAAAGTCCAGGTTGATTGCCCTGAACCCTTTTTTCAGTCCGGCCACATCTTCTGCGGACTGAGCAGCAAACTCTTTTCGAAATTCTTTCGAACCGGTATCTATTATCAGCACTTCACCGGTCTCGGCATCTTCCAGTTCGATAAGTCCGACATTCTCAAAAGTTATCTCACGCGGGTCAGAAACTTTTATGGCTATGATATCATGTTTGTTGTTTGCTATCTGAAGCGGCTTGGTAAAGCCTTCAGACAGAAAATCCGAAACAAGAAAAACTACCGACTTGCGCCGGATTACTTTGTTAAAGTATTCCAGGGCAGCTGCGATGTTTGTGCCTTTCCCTTGTGGCTTGAAATAAAGAATCTCCCGTATTATGCGCAGCACGTGTGCCCGTCCTTTTTTAGGAGGCACAAATATCTCTATCTGGTCAGTAAAAATAATCAAGCCGACTTTGTCATTATTCTTAATTGCAGAAAAGGCCAGCAACGCTCCCAGCTCCGCGGCAGTTTCGTTTTTGAATCTATCACGGGTTCCGAATTGTCCCGAAGATGACACATCAATCAGCAAAATAACCGTTAGCTCCCGCTCTTCTCTGAATTTCTTGATATAAGGTAGTCCCATGCGGGCAGTTACGTTCCAGTCAATCAGGCGGACATCGTCCCCCGGTTCATACTGGCGAACTTCCTCAAACTCCATCCCCTGTCCCTTGAAAGTTGAATGGTACTCGCCGCTAAAAAGTTCGTTAACTAATTTCTTGGTCCGAATCTCTATCCGGCGGATCTTTTTGATTACTTCTTTGGGGAGCATGGTGGATCTTTAGGGAACCTCGACTGCGTCAAAAATCTTATTTACGATATCATCACTCTTTATTTCTTCCGCTTCGGCTTCATAAGAAACGATAATCCGGTGTCTCAATATATCATGCCCGATTGCCTTAATATCTTCCGGTGTTATATAGCCTCGTCCCTTTAAGAAAGCATGAGCTTTGGCTGCAAGATTGAGGAATATAGAGGCACGTGGCGAGGCACCATAGGCAATGAGATCGGTTAAATCATCGAGTCCGTACTTGGCCGGTTCGCGCGAAGCAAAAACAATGTTTACAATATATTCTTTAACTTTGTCATCAACATAAATGTCCCGGATTACGTCACGGGCTCTGAGAATATCTTTGGGCTTGATAACTTTCTTGGCCGTTGGAACCTCTTTGACAGTATAGCGATCCATAATTTCGCGCTCTTCGGTCGGTGAGGGATAGTCAATCTTGACCATCAGCATAAACCTGTCTATCTGCGCTTCCGGTAGCGGGTAAGTGCCTTCCTGCTCTATCGGGTTTTGCGTGGCCAGGACTAAGAACGGGTCATCCAGTTTATGAGTTTCGCCGCCTATGGTAACCTGTCTTTCCTGCATAGCTTCCAGGAGTGCTGACTGAACTTTGGCAGGAGCGCGGTTTATTTCATCGGCCAGAATTATGTTGGCAAAAATAGGTCCCTTTTTGACGGTAAACTGGGAAGTTTTCGGATTGTAGACCATGGTGCCGATCAGGTCAGCCGGTAAAAGATCAGGCGTGAACTGGATCCGCCGAAATTTTGCGTCTATGGTATCGGACAAAGTCTGAACAGCCAGAGTCTTGGCCAGCCCCGGCACTCCTTCTATGAGGATGTGGCCGTTGGCCAGAACACCGATTAAGAGTCTTTCAATCAGAATCTTCTGACCCACTATTACTTGGCTCATCTGTTCTGTCAGTTGTTTGACAAACACAGATTCCTTCTCAACTTGTTTTTGAATCTGTTCAATATCAGTATGCATCAGACCTCCGGAAGTAGTTTATCAATAAATCCCTATATACTCTCTAAAAATTTTCTAATCTCGTTCTCCAGACGAACTGTTTCGCCTACAGAGGCCACAGCAGGTCTGAATTTATCTTTTTGGGCTCTGACAATCCAGCCCTTAATCTGTCTCTTACGAGTCTCATCAAGATTTGTGTCAGCAAAAGCTGTTTCAATTTCTGCTTCAGATTTTCCGGCTGTCTCAATCCGGTAGTTTTCTTTTGAAAATTTTGTTAACAGCCTGTAAACACCAGCCTGAAATTTCTTAAAATCTGTCCCGGAATCTTCTTTGACTTTGGCCAACTCCTGCAAGGCAATTTGTACTGGTGTGAAGACTTCTTCTTCTATTCCGCCACCCTTAATTAAAAAGAAAGCTGCGGCCACACCGCCAATCAACAGAAAGCCCCCCATTGCTAAGAACCAGAGCGGGAAACTTTCAGATTCTTCTACAATTATCGGGTCGGCAACATTAATGATAACAGGCTCGGTCAATAGCTGACCTCGACTTGAGTCCGGCAAGCTTATAAAACTTATTACAATCGGGTCAATTTTGGCTGAGCCGCTTGAGGTAGGTAGCAGAGTATAGCTGAATTTTTTTATAGTCTTTTCACTGTTTCCGGTCCCGGTCGAATTAATAGATGACGAAAATTGGCGTACTTTTAGTCTGTCGAAGTAAGGATTTAAGGGGCCTTCGAAGAGATAGGCAAACTGCGATCCTACCCACTCGAGTCTGATTTCAAAAATCAGGCTGTCTTCAAATTTCATCTCCGTCTTGTTTATTGACTGTGACAAGCCAATAGCCAGAGCGGTTGCATTTGAAAGCAAAAAGATTATTGAAAGCAGGGCTGCAAATATGAACAGAGCCAGGCTGATTTTGAGCGGTTTGGTTTTAATTCTCATTAGCGATTCTGTTTATAACTCAATTTCCTCAATTTGATCACAAATCAGTATTATAAAAGGCTTATACTCGATTGCACGGCATAGGTTTCACCATTTTCAGCGAGCCACTATTAATGCCACAATTCCCAGCAGCATGCCGGCTTTGAGACCTATTGAGCCCATTCTCAGCATTCTGCGGCTGGGATTACCCCAGATGGAAATTAAAAGGAGCAATAAAGGCAGGTCAATTATGTAAATAGTCAGTATCTCGTAAGCCTTTCCGAACCAGCCGGCAATGATGGGTATGAATGTTAAGACAACCATGATGAAAAACAGAATAAGCACCGCCAGCACAGCTCTGGATTCTCCAACTACCTGGGGAAATGTCCTGATTCCCACCCGCCTGTCACCTTCGATATCCTCAACGTCCTTCAATATTTCTCTGGCCAGATGAAAGAAAAAGGCAAAAAGTGCCGGTATCATTGGTCCGGGCAATGCAAAAGTCAGCAGCTCATCTACTGCCAGCCCGCCTGTTAGAAAAGTGAGAGCGCCCAGTAGTGCGATTATCAAATTTCCAAATATAGGTATCTTCTTAGCCTTAAAATTGTAAAGTGCCAGCAAGGCAATTGCCAGAACAACCGCGGTTAACACCTGCCAGTTGATCGCCAGAGCGACGACTAATGCCAGTAGTGTCAAAGCTATGGCCAGTTTTGTTGCCGCACTTTTTGAAATATCACCAGCGGGCAGAACGCGTTTTGGCTGGTTGATCAGGTCAACGTCAATATCCACAATATCATTTACAACATTGCCGGCGGCACAAACGAGAAAAGCTGCAACCGCAGACATTACCGGCGCATAATAGACTGTTGACGTCCAGGTGAAATATGCGCCAATTAAGACTGCCGAAGCTGCAATGATGCAGTTTATAGCGCGAATAAGTTTTAGATAATCCAGGAAAGCCCACATCTAAAAAGAATAGAACCGGCAGATGTTACAGTCAACTTTCAAATGTCCGAAGAGAGTTCTATGGAGAGCCGGGGCTGGTCGAATCCGGCCTGCGGTTCCCATCCCAGCGACAACAGCACAGAGCGCAGATTAGTGCCGACACCAAGACCAAGTCCGTAGCTCCATTTAAAATCTTCAACAGTTTCAATTTCCCCGCTTTGAACCATCATCCTGTTGTTCAGATAGGCCGCATCGTAAAAAAGAAAGCCGAATCCTGAGCCAAATCTAAGCCTCGGTTCAATTGTTCCGTAAACAGTCCTGATTGCTGCAAACTGTTCGTTGCGATAACCGCGGAGAGTCCCAGGTCCGCCTATCAAGATTAACTCTGAGAGGGGGGGTAGATCTTCTTTGGTTTCCAATCCCTGGTATCGAATTTTGCTGTACCAGATAAAATGTCCTGCAAACTTTCGGAAAATAGAAACCGAGAAATTGTTGCGCGTTTCGTAAAATGACCTCTGCTTGATAAATTCTGGTAGGTTATCAGACACATATTTTCTGAATCTGAAATCAATCGCCCAGTTAACAGCTAAACCGTCTACGGGATTAAAAGAAGCCGGCTTGGTTCGCTTTGAAAGCGCCAGCTGTCCGCTGACGGCTCTGTAATTCAGATTCCCAGTTTCGGGAATAACAGATTTCCAGCCCAATTTAATGCCGGTAGTGAAACTGCTGTTTAACCGGGTAGCATAGCCAGCTGCTATATCAAACTCGTAGAATTCATCCCGGTAGTTTCTTGTCAGGACTTCAAACTTCAGTTCTCCGGTTCCTGCCATAAACGAAGGCTGACTATACTGCACACGAAGCAGATTCCGCCCGCTCTCTCTTTTTTCAGAAACAATTTCCACTCTCTTACCTGAACCGAACAAATTATTTATGGCCAGATCAATAGACCAGACAGCATTGTTTTCTTCTCCTGAAATTCCGGCGGCGCCTTTGAAACTGACAGGAGTTTGCTCCAGAAAGTTAAAGACAATATCCGATACGGTATAACCCGGCCGTGGAGCCAGCTTTAGAGGCGGCTTGAAAGTCAAAAAAGGCACATTTCCTGCTGCTGTTTCGGCTTGCTTGATGAGTGCCGGCGTGACGTTTTTGCCGGCCAAATTGGGAACATATTTTGAGATTATGTCGGGGTCGGTTCTCGTAAGTCCGGCGTAGATTTGTTGGCCGATTTCAACCAGCGGCCCCATATTTATATTCAGCTCAAGCGACACCAGGCTGTCTTGAATTGATATATCTTTTGTTTCGGCTGAAACATAAAGATAGCCCTGGTCTCTAAATTTCTGTAGTTGATGATTGATTGCAAGGCTGACACTGGCGCTGTCAAAAGGAATATGTATGTCGTCTGTCTGCTGATTCGAGTCGGCTATTAAGATAATCTTTGAGACAAAATATTTGCTGCCTGCCCGAATAATTAAGTTGCCGCTTTTTATTTCGATGGCAGCATCTATATAGCCGCGACCGACCAGGTCAGTTACTATCGAATCCAGCAGCGCAAACGAAGGGTCAGGCGAACTCTCAACTGCCTTTTTTATTTCTCCGCTGTTCTCTGGTACTCTGCCCTCGAAAAGCAGTTCAACCGACTGCGCAGATTCAACAATAAGCGCAGTCAGAACATACACTATGAAAAATAGTCGTACAAACATCAGAATTGTGCCACCACTTCTGTTCGTCCGGTTATGCGGGCAGTAGTTTTATCTGAGTGACGCCCGCTCAGCCTCAGATTAATACGCATATCTTTCTTGATGCCATAGTTAAACGCGGCAGTCCACAAAATTCCTCTGCTGCCGAATTTGTTGCCTGTCAGCTGATATGACGGAGCCAAGTTTACGTTATCAAGGCTCTGGGCGTAAAGTTCCAGAGAAGTTCTTATCTCTCCTTTTTTCATCATTCGGATTTTAATTTTTGTTTCAATTGAGAAGATTTCTGATTTTTCATTAATGGATGACTGCGCCTTGCGAAATGACAGACCTAGCGCATATTCGTTTGAAGAGGCTAACTTGCGCAGTGTCAGCGCACTTTTGAAACCGTCGATATCTCCGCTGCCTATGAAATAATTATCGCGGTTGCTGCGGAACAATTTTATTTCCTCGACGAAAAAATAATCCTTTAAGGTTTGCTTCAGAGAAAGAGTCCCGTCAAAATCGCGCCTGATTCTGTCGACACCCGCGATATTTCTAATTTCGATTCTCTGCTTGAGACTAATATTGATCACATGGCCGCTTTTTATTTGTATAAGGCGGATGTCGCTGCTGTGGCGACGGTTGTAGACCAGATAAGGCTGAGCGTCGTCTGAATAAAAAGGCAGAAACCACCAGAATGTGCGTTGACCGTTTTCCAGTAATTCTTCTTCGACTACGCTGTTCAGCTGAATTTGAGCAAACGACCAACTCTTGCTTAAGTGAAAACTCTTTTCACCCCGGCGTACTTTTGACTTTTCAGACAGGATTTCCTCCGTCTGAATAAAGTTACCGTCCGGGTCAGGCAGGTAGCGGCCGTTTTCGAAGATATACTTGCCCTGGCCGGGTGCAACCTCCAGATAAGTAATACCCCGGGCGTTCCTGGTTTCTTCCGAAAGTGTATAAGAAGAACTTATACTGAGCCTCTTTTTATTATTAGTGTAGCGCCAGTCGGCTCTCGACAAAAACGACTCCTCTCTGGCGTTTTCCCGGGAGAGCCATTGATAGCCAAGATAAACATTATAATTAAGGCGGCCGATTGTCCGCCCGGATGACCCAATCAGACGGTTTCTGGTCATCAGCTGCGACCAGCCGTTAGTTAAAGAATCTTCGGTATAATACTCGACTGTTACTTTTTCTTTGCTGTTTAAGAGCGTGGCAGCGTACCTGTCGTATTTCAAGCCTTGTGGAGCGACATTGTAATCGTTGTTTCTGCTGTCATGCTCATATCTTGCCTGAAATTTCAGTTTTCGTATTATAGGAATTTCTAAGTTACTGATATAGCTTTGTGAATTACCGGCGGAGATTGTGCCGTCGGTTAATCTTGATTTCGTAGCTCTTATGAGAAAGCTCCCCGATAGCAGATTTTCAAATTCGATATCAGTTTTGACCGTGATTTTATTGGCAGAGAAGTTGTTATCATAATTGAGTCTTCCATAAGATGGTGACAGTTTTAAAAAACTAAATGGCGAGAGCGTTGCATTGGTTTCTATTAATCTTTCATCACTGTCCGCCTTAAACGCTTTTGGCAATAAGTAATGACGGCCGAAATCTGCTGGGTTGATTCTTGAATCTGAAGAATATGCAGCCTCTTTGAAACGGGCCGTGACAGACAGATTGTTCTCCTGTCCGTTCCAGTTAAAAGTCTTTCTGGAGCGGAGATTCGCCAGTAGTCCTTCGTTGTCAGAATCGTCAAGCGCAGAAAACTGATTCTTGTCGTAGCGTGAAAAGTTTATTTCGGCCTGTACCTCGCCGACAATTCTGTTTTGCAGGCCCAGACTGGCAGAGTAATAATTTTTTTGCTCTGGTGCGGACAGCTTTACTACTGGCAGATACTCCCCCTTGCCACTGCCGGCATATTGGTACTGCTCTCCCCCGACAAATAGATAATCCCCTTGTCCTGCGCCAACATACGAAAAGGAAATTTTATAGTCGCCGTTGCCCTGACCTGCAAATTGGTAAAGGCTATCCGGTAAACTGTCTGTTACCAGCAGGTAACTTCCGGCGCTGTCCAATAAGACCCCAGACCTAAAAGCGTTTTCAATATTGTCACCAACCGCAGAGAGCAGTTGTAAGTCAGAGTTTGATAGTTCTCCTGTTTGAGGCTGGTCTTTGGAGTCACCTTCGCGATACCATTCTACGGCAAAATTAAAAACAGAGTCGCCATATTGGTAGCTGCTGGCGGCGCTGAAGAGCTCTGTTTTATAGGCTGTTAGCAGCGGTTCATAGTCAATTTCTATTCTGCTGCGACTGTCTATTTGATTTTTGACTGAAAATGTAATTCTTCCGCTGGCATAATCCATGGTGTAATCTTTGTCCGCACCCCTGCTAAGTTTTCGTCCGTCCAGCCAGATGTTTTCTGAATTTGGCACGATCGACGATGCGCTCTTGCTTGCTCCAATTTGATAGGGACCCTGAACGCCGTCCAGTCCGTTAAATGTCTCTGTCTGAAATCTTCCTTTGGGCCGACCTGCAACAGCGCTATAACTGAAGTTGCCAGTTTTCAGGTCTGCGGCAACCCCCGACAGTTGTTTATTCATCCACTGAGATTTACGAAATCCTCGACTAATTTGAATATCACCAATCTGCGCCAGAAAAGACCGGGACTCGAGCCTGAGATTTATCTTATCCAGTTCCTCAAGGCGGCTGTTGGCCGTACCGTACGAGGGATTAAAGCCGCGGTCAGATATTGAACCTGATATTGTTAAGTTTTCTGTTAAGTCCCCGGCTATGTTCAAATCCAGCGATTGACCAAATTCTGAAACCCCGGCCGACTGCGTAGAGAACCGGAAAGTCTTGGCGCCGGAGATATTTATATCACTTAACTTCGCAGCCGAAGAAACGCTGCGATTATTAAACACACTCTCCGGTTTTGCTCTTGATAAAAGCGGCTGTATCTCCGGCGGCTGCTGGCCGAATGATTTTGCCAGCCAGAGCGGTGCCTGTCGGTATCTGATGACTAAAGTGTCAGTAGAGCTAAGTCGGATTTTTGAAAGATCCAGGCTTTGGGTTTGTCTGTTAAATTTATAATCTTCGTTTCTGGTGAGTAGTCTGCCGTTTAAGAAAAGCGAGTCAGATTCTGAAAATATCAATCCTGTCATAAAACTATTTGATTGTTCGGTCGCAGCTGTAACGATTCTTTCAATCTGAGCCGCAAAAGACGAAACTGGTTTTAGAATTGTGCAAAATATTACTAGAGAACATGCTAAATTATTTAACAGATTCCTGAATCCGGGGCTGTGGCAAAATCTGAACCGCATAGCATTCTATTTCGCTTCCCCTTTTACGATTCGACATATCAGGAGCCGGTTGTTGCCGGTGTCGACAATCACCAGTCTGTCATTTTCAAGCAGTGCGATATCGGACGGCTGCTTCAGCGACAGATTTGTCCCCGGTAGATTTGGCCCGAATGAAGACAATATTTTGCCATTTTTTGATACAGAAAACAGTTTGGAATCTCCGCCATCAAGAACCCAAAGCATATCATCCGCTATGACTATAGAGATTGGATAATTTATCTGATTAAAGGCGTAGGTCCGGAGGTGCGAGCCGAATTCATCATAGACAACAATCCTGCTGTGTCCGGCGTCACAGACAAAAAAATTACCGGCATCATCTTTGACGATTTTTTCAGGGCTTAACATCTGCCCTCCGGACGAACCGAAATCACCAATGAATCTGTCAAATTTGCTGATATTATCGAAGACACACACTCTGTTTTTTTCATTGTCTGCAATCCATATTTCGCCGTACGAAGTAATGCCGATCCCAGAAGGATAACCAAACTTGAACGGGTCTTCTTCATCTTCGAACCTGATTTCATCTACAAAATTCAGCCGCGCATCAAACCTTGCCACCCGGCGGTTGCCTTCATCAGCTACAAACAAATTTAAGCCGTTGTCCATAACTACAAATGACGGTCGGTTAAATAGCTCGGTGCCGTGTCCATAACCCCCGATTTGTTTTTCCGGATTCATCTCTGAATCGAACTTGACAACCCGGTTGTTGCCTCTGTCTACAATAAAGACAGCACCGTCTCTGCCTATAGTAATTCCTGTAGGTTCTTTAAAAGTCTGGCCCAGAATTAGGCCATTTATCTCCCTTTCTACAAAGAGAAAGATGTTATTAGAAACCTCAGTTGAACTTGATTCCTCTGCCAAAGCAGCTGTTTTTTTACAAGATGTGAATGACAGGGCAGTTATTAATAAAATGCTTATAGTAGAGCTATACACCGCTTGGGTTCCTAAAAGCGGGCGACCAGGGCGAAACTGACGGGCTTGTTGTTACTGAACGGATGTATTTCTAATCTGTACTTGATTTTGCCAACCAGGGAAAAGTCGGCCTCTTTTATTTCGCTGTTGGTCCTTTTTGCATCACGGACTGCATCAATGATAGATACAATTCTGTTAACAACAGCCAATCCAACCAGGAAATTTGCACGGCGGAACGCCTCGCGACTGCTGTTTTTCAAACGCCGATAATTGGCTCTGTCGTCATCGGACTGCCAGCGCCAGTGGTTTACAGAATTGTCAACCAGATAGGGCCTGTCCTGATCCTGAACCCGCCCGAGTGAGTTGTACTGGTCAATATCATCGTAGAACCCGACCCAGTCCTGAAACTCCTGGCTCTTCCCCTCAAGATTTGCATCAGCGTACTCACTCGCGAAACTAATCAGGTCGTCTTCTTTCCAGTTACCGTAAATTCTATAAGACAGAAAACCAATCCAGGCAGTAGCTTCTACCGCAAAAAACACTCTGGCTTTGTGGCGGTTGCCGACATAGTATTCGCCCAAACCCGGCAGCAGCGCCGAATAAAAGGCTGCTTTAACGATTGATATTTTCTCGGTGTTGTCAGATACTCGTTGCGAATTAATTTCATTATCAAATTCATCAAGACTCGCAAATATTTGTTCATTATAAAAACTGTTAATGTTGCTTGCCAATTGATCCTGAAGAGGGGTTCTTTTAAGTTCAATTGCCTCTGCTGCTGAAGTTGTTATAACTGACGCCAGAACAGATATCAGAACTACTATTATGCTTATCTTAGTCTGCATAAATTAAAACTTATAGCCTACGCTAAGATAGGGTGTATCTCTCCAGCCATAGGTGGACTTGATGTTGGTTTCGACATTTAGCCTTGAGAATTCCGGGTCATAGCTACTACTTTCATTTCTTTTCTTGGTCGAAAGAAATGCTTCTACCGCCGAAATCAAGTGATTTGCAAAAACCATCATCAGCATTTTGTTCGCTTTATCAAATTTCTTATTAGCATCATTGCGCATTGTTTCATAGGAGAGCCTGTTGACAGAAGTAGGTACGGTTGAGTCACCGATAACTGTTGGAGGAAAAGATGCATCCCAGTCTTTGTACTTTAGACTGTCAAGTTCGGCGTCATCCCAACCCCATGAAAACTGGTCATATTTGCCGGTCATTTCATAATATTGCTGAGTGCGCGTATCAGGCAGATGATGGCTGGCCTCTGGCGCCTTCACAGAGTCGTCATCCGTGAAGCCATAGGCGTGAAAGAGATATTCTTCGTAAACTGTTTCTGACCAATGGTCACGGTTAAACTTTTCAAATTCGGCAGTTAGATCTGTTCCCTCGGAGTTCCATTTACCACGCATCAGCCAGGCGAAAGCTTCTACTCCCAAAAACGCCACCGGTTTAATTCTGCTGCCATAGTAATATTGTCCCAATCCCGGTAGAGCCAGTGACAATAGAAATGCCTTTGAGGGCGATTTGTAGCCGCTCTTTGAAACGTTTCGGGAACTATTGTCATCTGAGTTAAATTCAACCTGGGCATAAAACAAATTCTTGTCATCAGACAGTGCCAAAGCGTAACTGTATTTAATTTTTTGAAGTTCCTGATCAAAACTATTTTGCTCAGATGGCTTGGCGATAGCACTGGCTGCTGTAATCGGAAGCAAGCAACCAATCAAAGACGCGACCAAAATCTGATTTATTCTATTCATTCAACCTCTCATTTACCAGCTGTTAGCGCAATACAGCTATATCCGTAAAGGCAGTTTCTATGGAACCGCCGAAATCTACTTCCATTACACAGCGATAGACACCGGGCGTTACATTGCTACAGTTCCAGATAATTTCATTATCAATTCCGCCGGTCACATCGCCGCTCATTACTGCAACTTCGACTCCCGACAAATCAAATATCTTAAACGAGACAGAACTGGCATCCTGCCCCAGATAATACCTGATGGTGGTTTGTCCATCAAGAACCGGATTAGGATAATTATAATATCTTTCCTTTGGCAAGCTGGCTGACTGCGGCTTTGGCGACGGCAGGATAGTCTGATTGAAAACATAAGTGCCCTCGGGGTCGCTGCCGCCCATTGGCCAGAAATTTCTGGTGCTGTCTGCAGCGACATCCCAGAGATAGAACCAGCCATCGGCGCCTAAATATCCAAGTTTTCCAGTCAAACCATTTGAAACATAAACCGGCGAGCCGGCACCTATTTCTCCTGCAGAAAGCGGAAAGCCAAATGATGCCTGTTCAGCAAAAGAATAAATATTCCCCGTCAATGTAGGAAAGATAATCTCGGACTGTCCGCCTGCTTCAATATTTGCCATTATCGGCGCTGCTATTACTTCGTCTGTCGGAAATCTATCCGATGGCTCATATGGAAAATCAGTCAATAATCTTAGTTCGCGGTTAAAGGCGTAGATAGCATTTTGCCCGCCGATTATTATATCCGGGTAGCCGTCGAGATCGACATCTCCAACTATCGGGTTTGTTGTAAACCTAAATCCGGTTTGGCTTCTTTCCAGAACTATACCAATTCCTGTCAATAGTCCATCTATGCTTAACAGTACTCCGTCGCCTTCAGGCGTAAACACAGCCACTTCCATGTCACCGTTTAGGTCAAAATCGGCGACAACCGGACCAAGTGAATAATAGCCGTTCAGAGAGATTGCTCTTGAAATTACGGTATCGGTATAATACAATTTTGTTTCCTGACCATTGCCGGCTAACAAAAGCAAAGCATTGTTTAATTGGGCGATACCGTGATATTCATCGTTAGAGAACATTGCAACGGTTCTTAACCCGCCGGAGAGGAAATCTTTGCGCTGAATTGTGCCGTTATCGGTAAGTATCCAGAGAAATCTCCCAAACGACAGAGCTATCGGTACTCCCGAAGTTCTGTCAAGACTGGCTTCGGCGATCCCGTTTGTATCTGCATCATCTAACTTGTAAACTCGAACGTAATGCAGCCCGGTAATGTCCCTGACTCCTATCGCAATGAATTTGTTGGAATCAGCCATTCCAAAATCACCTGTGACCGGACTGGTGGTAATCGTATCTCCAAAAGTATGTGCATATAGCGGCAGAACGTGCGCCACTCCGGGAGAAACTGAGGAAAAGGCGCTGTCTTCAAATATCGGACAGGTTGTGCAGCCGGTATATTGTCTCAAAAAGTTTTGTCCGTCGAGCGTTATAACGTTTAGATTTGTGCCTGAGGCTACAATCAATTCCGGTGTGCCGTCGCGGTCAAGGTCATCGACAATCGGGTTTAAGCCAAAGACCGGGTAGCCTGCTCGTACTGGAAAACCTGCGGAACGACCATCGATTTCCAAATTAGCAGTGATAACTGAGTCGTAGTAGATTAAACCCTGCGCTGTTGTTGCTGAATCGCGACTTATTTCTGTAAGCCGCACACGGCTGTTATTGCCGGAATTATCTATCGACGGCGGATTCGTGTTGGGAGTAAAAGAATTGTTACGGTCATCGCGGTACATATCTTCCTCGCGCCCATAGCCTGCCTGGTAATAGCCGCCAAAATTTACAATGCCGTCGGCCTCGACCAATCTGATAAATCTTCTATTCGGATCACGCTGAAGGTCGTTGTCATCAAAATTATTCTGGCCGTCATTATCATAGTCAAGGGCGGCGACACCTTCATCGATATGGAATATCAATAGACCTGAGCCGGGCATCAGATTGTCGTACTCGCCGGTAAAATTTTTCTGCAAATCAACCGGGTATTGAAAAACCGAAGTCGCCGAGTCTGCCAGGAGAGCCGTTTCTTTACCGTCGGTGTCGACCAGTCTGTTTTCTAGTAAATAGTATTCGTTTTCAGAGATTGGAATGCGGGCGATCTTGATTCCATTTGAGATTACTTCGGCTGCGACTATTCTTAAATCGGCATTCTGCCTGTAATCGACAACTTCGACAAACCCAAGATGCGCGCGAGACCAGGCCATAGGATATAATGGAATAGCGCCAAAAATCTGGCCGACCGTGAATCCAAAATCAAGACCTGTTCCAAAACCGTTGTTATCCATAAGCGCAAAGTCACCAAGCTGAGTCAGGAAGTTCCCGGTATTATACAAATCTACTAAACCGAGTTGATGACCGAACTCGTGGGCGATTACGGCGTTTAGCGCCGTACCGCGGTTATCCTGACTGGCTGTTTCGGGCAGCATCAAGGCATTTTGAACAAAAGCTGTGTTATTGTCAACCGGTATGGTTGAACCAAACGAAATGAAGCCGGTAAACAGGTCGCTGCATGTCTCAGGAAAGCCAATATCGTTCTGGCGGTCAGAGCCGGCATGAAACAAAAATACTGATTGGTAGTTGGAGAACACTATCTCCGGGCTAACCGTATCGGCCAGTTGAATGCAATCTATAAAATAATTCTCCAGTCCGGTTATGACCGAATCAAAATCGCATCTGCCGTAATAATTCATGGGCTGCGGCAAGGTATAGAGGCTGTCTTTGGCAGGCGGGAAAATATCCCAGGAGAGAGTAAGTTTCCCTTCGGAAACCGTTTCATAATATTTCCGAAGCGCTCTTAGATGGGCATCAAAATATAAAGAATCACGAGGCGGCGGGTCTGCCAGATGACCGACCATGTCATAATATGCTACCGAGTCAGCCGCATTTTCAAACGGGTCATCCAGAATCATCCTGCCTCTTCCGGTAGTGTTGGGATCATCGATGGTTTCGTACTGAAAATTGAACCTGAGCACCAGGATGTTAATAGTTTGCAGAAAATCTGCAGCCAGGGCTTGTTCGGGCAATGACCATTTGTCCTTTCGTTTCAGCCCAAGGTCTATAATATATTCTACGTCGGGCGTCAGGCACTGCTGGCGAACCTTGTTTTCTCCAGATACCTCAACCTTTTCTTTTCTAAACTGCAAAACTTTCCCGGTGTCCGAGCTTGAAGCTGCGGCACACAGAGAAAGTACTACAACAAATGCTATGCTAATCGTTGGTCGTCTGATAATTCACGCCTCGGTCAACAATTTCTACAGTCCCATTGAGAAAGAATATCTAAGTGTATTTGACAACGCCGAGGAACTGTTGCTGGGAATGTATGAAAAATCAATACTGGTGTTAGGAAGCGGCTTTAGTCCTGCACCAAGGGTCAGACTCTTGACTTTACCTTCCTGGTCATAAATATAACCGCTTCTTATGGCAAAAATTCCAGCATACATAAATTCGGCGCCACCGTTAAAAACGGTCTCTTCAAGTTCCTGGCCAAGGTTTTTCAAATCGACACCTACCAGCAATTTATTCATTTCGGCGGTAATCAAAAAGCTATAATACTCACTTTGGATCAGCTTGTAGGCAAAACCTAATCCCAAATTCCTGGGAAGAGGATCTGACTGATTAGCATCAATATAGGCCATCTGAGGACCAAGATTGGTGACTGCTAAACCTAATGTCAACCTGGAATTCATATGGTACATAAGCCCCAGGTCAATGGCAAATCCGCTTGATGTCCCTTTACCCTGTTCAATTCCGGCACCCTGTGGGGAAAGTTTGGAATAGATAAATTTGCCTGTAACCCCGAATGCCATTTTTTGAGTCAACGGAGCGCCGAATGATGCCGAAACTGCGAAATCAAATGAATCAAATTCACCAATAACAGTCGGACTTCCTTCGGTTCTGGCGAATTTTCCATAAGATATATAAGAGACACCGATTCCCAACGTTCCCCATCCTGCCACTGGGGTCACAGCCGAACCATACATATAGTACAAGTCATCAGCAAGTTCCGGCAGCCATTTGACATACATCACTGAAAAATCACTCTTGCCGTTTGCTTTGACGACAATTTTATTATCACTGGCAACCCAGAGCTCTTCACCAATTGAGCGAATGTCAATGGCGTTGGACCTGTCCATTCCTCTTAAGTTAGAGCGACGCCATTTTTCACCATCATAATCAATAAGCCCGTCTGATGTTGCAAAATACACTTTATTATCACGACGGCTAATTTCGTTTACGGGGGAAGCAGCCGGGTTCTTAGGGAGTTTAACAATTGAACCGGATTCTACCATGTCTCCATCGATGCCGTTTACAACAGCAAAGTTCGCTGCAGACATTTTGTAGGACGACTGGGCAGACTTGGATTCGATCAAAGCAGTGATAGATATTGCGCTGTCTATCCTGTTATTGCTGTAGCCGGGCATATTCCATTTGCCGCCATCAAAATAAACTACACCATATTCTGTACCGAGCCAGATATTGCCACGCTCTACCAGTATAGCGTTGACATCCCCTTTTACTTCGGCCAGATATGGTACCCGAATCTTTTCACCCGGCTTCAGAGAAAACGCCGGCTCTGGCACGGCTTCGATCTGCTCATCATTAGCAGCTACTGCGACAAATGTATCCTCGGTCGAGGCCATAGCTTCAGATCCATCGCTTGTCAGCTCTACTGCAACACCAGCAACACCGGCAGAATCTACTGACTCTTCTTCGGTCTGAATACTGTCTGGAGGAGCGTTCATCTCCCGCATAAGCTCAAGCAAACCTTTTCGTTCACCAAGCTCTTCGAATTTCTTTGATGCAACTGCCTGCCCTTGATTAGCTTCAATAAGTTTTGCAATATACATTTCATTTTCAGATGCAGTACCGTAAACACTGAACTTTTCGGCAATAGATTCAGGAGTGTCATCAATTACCACAGTATATTCTCTGGTGTTGCGCCAGTTTACACCATTAAAATGATACAAATCATTATTTTGAACAATCCAGATATCACTAAAATCTGTTCCACCGATTGCTGTCACATTGCCCGAGGGCAGCTGCTCACTTTTAACAACCGGCTTAAGCTTTGCACCTGAAAACTGCATCAAACCTTTATCTGTACCAACCAGAATATATCTGTCCATGCCATAGAGCGTATTAACAGTCGTAAAAGCAGCAGTGTCGTCGGCTTTCTGCAGCGGACGCCAGCGGCGGCCATCAAAAGCATAGATATTTGCGGTGGTGGCAACCAGCAGAAGTTCTGTCGAAGCTGCGATATCAAATGGTTCTCCGTCCAGTACTGCCGAATAAGGTATACTTATCTCTTCCGGGATAAACCTGTTGCGCGATTTCTCTACGGCAAAACTCAGGCGATCCAGTTCCTGTTCAGAAAGCTGGCCATCTTTCATGCCTTTCTTAAAATTATCATCAATCTCTTTCACTTTTGACCAGTTTATCAATAGCCGGTCATAAACAGCTAACAGGCTGTCAAAATCATTCTGTAGTCTTTCACGAAACTTGTAACTTTCCGGTGCCGAAGCCAGCACAGAATCATGAAGGTTCTGCAAATACTCAAAAGTTTTTTTACTATTTATTGCTGCTACCTTCTTTACTATCTGGTCAAATTGTTCTCCGTCGGAAATATTGAAATAGCTTCTCACCTTGGAAACCAGCGTCTCATCTGTACGAGTTGAAAAAACTTCACCCAGATTCCAGTTTTTGTTATCGTAGCGCACCATTCCTTTGGGAGAAATAGCCCAGATATCATATGCTAAGTGACCGCTGCCGCCGCCTTCTTTCTTGAGAGCAGCCAGAGCTTTGATCGGCCTCAAATGAAAAGGTATGCTGGCTTCTTTCCAGGAATCGGCCAGAGGGTAACTTCCCAGCCCGGCCGGGTTCCAGTGGGTGGCCGTGGCATCATCGGCGATTGCCACATATGATTCGCCCAGAGCAGCCGGACGTGCACCGGGGGCAATGCGCAGAAACAGTACCGCTGCGTTTGATATTTCGGCTTTGGTTTCGCTCACGATCACTATGGACAGGCAAAACGTCATCGCTAAAGTTAACATGATAAGTAATTTGAGTGGTTTCATCGAGTTCTCCAATTATTGATTAATAACTACAATTTTTCCGAATTCTTCAACCGCCTCGCCGATAGCCGGCTGTGCCGTTGCTTTGAAAATATAAACACCGGTTGCTACCCGGTCGCCATAGGCATCGCGCCCGTCCCAGACTATATCATCATAATAGGCGGCTGCCAGAGCAAAGCGCTGAAAACTATTTATTTTACGGCCTGAGAGAGTAAATATCTCAAGCGTTAATTTTTCCACTGTCTGAGTCAAGGAATATGAAAAAATCGTCTTATCTACCATCGGATTGGGATAATTCAGAAGTTGCTGAATCGCGAGGAAAGAACTATTAACAATATCAACGGTAAACGATACAGACGATGAATTATTGGCGTTATCCCAGGCTTTTATTTTGATACTATGAAGCCCCGGTTCAAGCTGCTCCAGTGTGTAGGACAATCTGCCGGTTGTGAAATCATCCTGATCAAAATTGAAAAGGGATGTCAAATTGATTGCCGAAGCTGCCTCGCCGTCAAATTCAATTGAAATTCCATGTCCTAATCCGCCGGCTAAGTTTATCCCTGAAGGGTCGGAGAGCTCTATTTCCAGTATGTCCCCCGGACTGACCGAATTACCTGCGGGTATAAATGGCTTACCGGAGAAACTAAGACTGATATTTGGCCCCGTGCTGTCAGTCGAATTTGCCACTGTTGTGGCAACTGTGATTGAATCAATAATTCCCACAGCATCAATGGCGCCGAGCACAGCATACATGGAAACTTTTGCACCGCTGCCCCCATAGCCTATATCGAGCGGCGGAATAAAACTAAAATCATAGCTGCCGCCGGTGATTGAGGCAGTTCCCCGAAAAATTGTCGGACCGGCCGTTTTGTAATCTATTGTCTGTATCACGTTGCCGCTATTATTTACCAGCCTGTAGGTTTTATCTCTCTCAGAATCAAATACTGTGATCGTCAATTGTCCGTCTGCTGTAATAATATTACCGCCGGCATCTACTACTCTACCACTAATATTGGCCGGTCTTAAGGCCTCCAGAGAATCGAGAGTGGAATCAACCGTGACATCGCTAGTTGGAATAGCCAGACGCAAAAAGGGATCACCAAAATACATATAATTGCGGTCATTCAAAACTGGTGACGGCGGACTAAATGTGGCGTATTGTCTCTTAACTTTGGCAGAATAAACAGCTTCACTCATGGTAAGTGAATCGTCGTACAACATAAAATCAAAGACTTCACGGTTAAAAGCTGCGTTGTCTGAAGAATAAACCAAACGGGTAGCTGAAATTACCGAGATAGCTCCGGCCTGCATGGCTATAAAATCTTCAGCCATGCCTTCACGCTTGGGGTCATCAAAGAAGCCTATCGCGCAGGAAGCTGTAAACACAAGAGGCAATCTGTCGTAGTTGGTCATACGCGGCAGATCGGAAGTTCTTATTAGTACAAGTTCATGTGCCCAAAGCTCAGGGCTGCCGTGCCCAACATAGTTGAGAATCAGAGTCCCCTGATTAACTGAATTTACAATAGCGTCGTTAACTTCGGGCTTTGCCCCGTTCAATAGTGGATACTCCCACAAATAAATTTTCTCTTTATTAATATAATTGGGAACATGACTGTTCCCGAGTTCTTCCGATTGAGTCGTATGAAATGCTTCGTTATCAAAAGTACCAATCTCATCATCGGCGACCAGCGTAATATTAGTCCGCCAGCTTCCAAACGACTGCGGTGATTCGTAGGCGATCAGCTTGGAAGTAATATTGGCAATCTCAGAACTTGTCCTGACCGGCCATCTGGAGGGAATCATATCAAAGCCCCTATCACGGGAAATAAAAGTGGTGTCGTAGGTGGTGTCGCTGTCAATCAGACCATACTCGCCAAAATAAACGTAGTTGTCATCGGACATAGTCTTATCAAACGGCAAGAGGTAGGCCGGTACAAAATTCACTACGCCTGTGCCCAGTCTGTCTATGAAATCATAGTTGGCGTCTCCGACGAACAAAACATGCGCGGGCGCCGGTGAGGCGTAATTCTCATAAGCATATTTTAAGAAATCTCTTATCGCGGTCGGGTCGTACAGACCAAAAGCAAAGTTATCCATAATGTCGCTTACTATGACAATTTTTATAGAACGTCCCTGAGCGCTTCGATAGCCGACATAACCGCTTAAAGCAGAAGCCAGTCCGGCTGTCGTTATTATTATCATATCGGTCTGAGAGCCGCTTACATAGAGGTCAGCAGGAGTTGATTTTGTGAAAGCAAAAGGCTGTCTTATTTCCCCTGTTGCAATTGCAAAAAACCGGTTTGCTGAGCCGGCAGCTAAGTTTGCTTCGAAAGACAATAATCCGTTCTGTCTCTCGAAACCTGTTAATTTAAGCGGCTGGCCGGGGTTATCAAGATTATATAGCACGGGCTGAGACGTAAAATTGTCGATAATGTCTATACGAACTCTGCCATTGTATGACGCAATAAAGGCATCAATCTTATTTCCTGACGGAGTCAGGAAGGCATCGTAGTCAATTTCCAAATAATCGAAATACGGGTCAGCTATTATGGCACCCCAGAGAGTCAAATCAAATTGGTTCAATCCGGCAACAAGGTTATTTGCCTGGTAGCTGCAGGAAAACTGATCGCATATCTTTGACGATGCTGCCTGCCCATTCACAATCAAATCCATAAAACCAACTGCGTCCAGAATTCCGGTGGTATCGTAGGTGCGACCACCCAGGAATATGTTCGCGGTCTGGCCTGATACCCGGTCCGAAGTAGACACAAACAGAGTTAGACTATCACCAACAGCCCAGTACCAATTGTAATAATCGTCGGGTGCGCCATCAGAGAAACGTCTTAGCAAATTATCCTGCTCTACCCTCAAATAGCGCCGGTAGCTGTTCATGGTATCAATTGCCGTGCCATTGGGGGTGACATCAACAGCAGAAATTCTCAGAGGTGATTCCGGAATAGACGATGAGACCGCTAACCAGTAAACATTTCTGTCGGTGTAAGTATTTTTGACATACCTTCCGCCGGCGCTGTCATACTCCCAGCGATTAACAGATTCACCATAGAATAAAATTCTGTCACCGGCATCAAAGCTGCCGTTGCTGTTGTTATCTTCAATCTCAATTGCTATCTGATCAAATGTTGGGCGAGGATTTTGAAGCAGCGGGTCAACGTGCCTGCCGCCCCCGTAGTACAAAAACAAATCAGCAGTAGGTATCGACTGCAAAAGCGAACCGGCAGCAGTCAGATCACTAAAACCCAGATAATAAATTGCATTGCTGTTAATTTCTATTTTATACCACTCGGCCGCATAAGAAAAGGGGGCAGCAATAGAGGCAGCCTTGGCCAGTAATCTTGGGGCAACAGTCCAGTTGCGACAGACCTGCCAATTAGCTATCGAGTTTGAGAAAATTCTTTCAAAAATTCGGTCATCAGGAGAATTTCCTGTCTCAGCTCTGGCACCTTCAAAAACAACTTTGATTTCGACATTATTGAAAACAGAACCAGCCGAAACAGGCGAGACAACAACTGTCACAAATTGTCTGTGGCGCATCTCCCAGTTTTCAGAAAGCCTGGCCAGTGGGGCGACTGCTACAATGCGATTTTGGTCTGAGAGACTCAGCAAACTTTTGCTTATAGAAACTTGTCCGCTTCCACTGACAGCTGCAAGTCTGGCGGTGGCGCCATAGGGAACGCCGATCTGAACAGCTCGACTTAAGTATAAAAGGGAATTTTCGCCTACAAACTTATTGAGCTTACCCAAGCCGCCATCAAAATGCATCACAAAGTGAAATTCTTCAGAGGTTGAGCTGAGAACTGTTATTTCATTTATCGCAGCCATCGAAAGAGAGTATCCCCATAGAATAGCTGGTAAAATAAGAAGTGGAAGTTTGTGAAAAACTTTTTTCATCAACCAGGCATAATTCCCGGCCAGGAAGCTTGCAGATATAAATCTACAGTTTCAGGGCCTTTTAGGCGTTTAATTTCAATCCAGCTCTATTTGAGCCATTTACACCAAAAAACACATTAACTGTAGAACTATATATTTTCTCCTGTTTGCATTTTATAAACCGCTGTAATGTAGCAAGTTCCCTTAATTAAGTCAATATCATTGCAGGGTTTATTGTAATCTATCTATAGCAATACATCGGCCAATTATGCCTGACCTTTAGGATGTCATAATTAAGTACCTGTATTGCAACAACTTAGGTGCATTTGTGACAAAGGGGAAACACCGGCAATATCTGCGATTCTTGAGAAAAAAGGCAGATTTTATGACAACCGTTGCACAAAAAGGAAGTCTAAAAGCACCGCCAGTTCAATTGTTGTAGGAACTCAGCCTGCGGTCAAGTTCCCCGCTTAATTGGTGCATTCTTCGCTCTGTATCTATTAGGACCTCCTCGTAAGTCTCAACATTATTATTTGGATAAAAGACGGCGCTATGGCAATCGTAGTAGGCCCGGGCGAGCTGGTCGAAGAGATCCATAGTGCTCTGGTCATAATGCCTGCTATCACGAACGAGCCTTAGACCATATTCAAGGTTATCTTCGTAAGCTTTCAGAATTGGCTTTTCGGCGACCACCCAGCTGTTGACTACTTCGCGCATTTCGGAGGCATCCACCGGTTGCCCCCGGCCCTCGTTACCCTGCTGCCATTGGTCGACTATCTGGAAGCCGTAGCGGATGTACATCGCTGAAACCGAATCGATATGAGTTTTGACCAGCCCGGCCATTGTCGTCGGCGGTTTATTTCTTAGCTCTTCTGCCCAATTTGAGCGAATCCTGCCGGCACGTTGCTGGTTTGACTCGGTGGCTTCATCGACAGTTTGACCTGTTTCAATTTTCAGTCCGCAGGACGAAACCGCCAGCAAGAAACTCACCAAAATCAGAGCATATGATAATTTCACTTCGATTATCCCACCGGAGTCATGACAGATTCGACCGGCTGTAAATCGCAGGTGAAATGGCGGAGTATTTCCGGAGCACGTTTTATCTTGTAACCTTTGAGATTTTCTTTGTTACTGACAATTTTCTCGGCAACTTCGGCAACATAATCAAAATGAGAATTGGTATAAACCCGACGAGGTAAAGCCAGCCGCACAAGTTCACGCAGGGCCATTGTATTTTCACCCGTATTCGGATCAATCCCACCAAGCATCAGCGAACCAATCTCAGCAGAGCGAATCCCTCCCTCTCGGTAAAACTCAACTACCAAGGATTGCCCGGGAAACTGCTCGACCGGAATATGCGGCAGAAACTTTCCGGCATCGATAAAGACAGCGTTACCGCCGGTCGGCTCAATTATCGGCATTCCTTTTTCAATAAGCCTTTCACCAAAATATCTGACCTGGTCAACCCGGAAATCAAGATAGTCGTAGTCCAGAACTTCTTCTAAGCCAACAGCTAAAATCTCCATATCTCTTCCGGCAAGACCTCCATAAGTTGGGAAACCCTCGATGATAACCATCAGTTCAGTAATTTTCTCGTACAATTTTTCGTCGTTGACAGCCAGAAATCCGCCGATATTCGCCAGTCCGTCCTTTTTGGCCGACATCAGAACTCCATCGCACTGTTCGAATAACTCCTGAGCAATTTCTTTGATCGGTTTCTGGGCATAACCTGACTCGTTCTTTTTGATGAAGAAACAGTTCTCGGCAAAACGGGCACTGTCGATAAAAAATGGCAGCTTCTGTCTGTAGCAGATTTCTGATACTTCTTTGATGTTTTTCATCGATACCGGCTGACCACCGACTGAGTTGTTGGTGATAGTCATCAGTACCAGCGGAATTTTATCGGCGCCATGCTCGGCAACAAACTGCTCAAACTTCTCGATATCCATATTCCCTTTGAAGGACAAAGGCTCAGCCGACATACTTTCTGCACAGGGAAAATCTACCGGTATGCCCTGCTTGTGCTGGGTATTTCCTTTGGTAGTGTCGAAATGAGTGTTGTTCGGCACATACTTGCCCTTGGTATCTAAAACCGAAAAGAGTAAATTTTCGGCTGCTCTCCCCTGATGACAGGGAATGATAAATTCTTTTCGGAAAATATCTTTGACGACCCGCTCAAATTTTCTGAATGAAGTTGAGCCGGCGTATGATTCGTCACCTAACATCAGCGCCGCCCACTGCTGGGCCGACATAGCGCTGGTGCCGGAATCTGTCAGCAGGTCGATATAGATATCCGCAGCATCTATCTTAAAGACATTATAATTTGCTTTGATTATTTTTTCTTCCCGTAAGTGACGGGGAAGTAGCTTGATTGGTTCGACCGACTTGATCCGATATGGCTCAGCCGGTTGACGTGTTCGTTTCATCATTGTCTCCTTTAAATTTTCGTTTAACTATTTAGACGATCAAAAAAAGAAGGCAACTCAGGTGTAACTTTTTATCCTCCGGCGATGATAACCCAACCCCAGATGAAGCTGGCTTGACTCTGTGTTAAGATACTTTATCATCAGACTTTTCTTAGCTCAAAAACCGGCTCTATTTTACCGGTTACTTTCTTGGTATAGTTTTTCACTTCCGGCCTGTCATATATCTGTAGAAAAGGAAATTTATCAATGCTGTCAACAATATCTAACTGCCTTAAAATTTCCATACAGACCGGCCACAAGGCCCGGGAATTGCCGTCATCTATTTTTACGGCTATGCCGATTTTTTGTTTCGCAAAACCTATCCCCTCAACCGCTTCCGCCCCTACTTTACAGACTGCATTATCTGGAAGTGAGCGCATCAGGTCATAATCAAAGTGCTTTTCTCCTGCTACCATTTTAGGATAGCCGGTCATAGCTTCAAATATTCGCTTAAGAGCTTTCTGCATTTCGGGGGTTTTCCCCTGCCCGATAGCAAGGTTTTTGAATCCCCTGGCAAGAGCTACAAGCGGAAAAGAGAAGGCCGGAGCGCTACAGCCATCGATTGCCACGCCTATTTTGTCGACCGGATATTCGCACATATCGGCCACCGCCTGTTTTATCAGTTTTTGCATTTTGCTTTCCGGGTTCAGGTATTCTTTGGTGTTTTCACCCAGAAATTTTGTCAGCGCCAGAAAACCAGAATGCTTGCCTGAACAATTATGCCGCAGCCGGTCGTTCTCTTCTTCTTCAGTCGGATAGATGCCGTCAAGACGCAGTCCCATCGGCCAGTGAGATCCACATTGTAAATCTTCGGCGCTGTTGCCTGCAGCTTTGAGATTCGAAATCACCAATTCTCTGTGTTCATCGGTGCCGTTATGCGAGGCGCACATGATTGCTAACTGTTTAACCGAAAAGCCGAAATGGTCAAACCCGCCGGACAATAGCAGCGGCAGCGCCTGAAACGGCTTGACCGATGAGCGCATCGAAATCACCATATCCGGTTCACCGGCGTAGCGGGTCAATTCGCCTTGTGCATTGACTACGGCAATCGAACCATAGTGCACCGCTTCAACAGCAGAGCCGCGATAGACTTTTGCGAGGGTATCAGGCTGATTTTTCATGGAGGGAATATAGGAATTTGAAAGTGTGTGCCAAAGTTTTATTGTAGGTCAGGACCCTTGTGGTCCTGACTATTATTTTCAATCTCTTGACGACCAGTAACCCGCCTCCTTGGCGTGGTCCCGACTATTTTATTCTCCGAAGCCCTGTGACATATTTGCTTCCTCAACTACTCCCCAATCTTTCTGATAATAACCTCTTGCCAAATAATCATGAATCGACGAATGTTCATGCTCAAACGGGCTTCGCGTCAATCCATGCTTGACCGGATTGTAATGTATATAATCCAAATGCTTTTTTAAATCATCTTCGTTACGAATAATATGATCCCAGAATCTGTGCTGCCAGACCCTGCCGCTAGTTAGTCCTAATTTTGAGCGATACAGACCGGAAAACTTCTGCTTTATGCCTTTCATAATTTTTGAGATGTCGTTCTGCATTGTGTCAATTATAAGATGGAAATGGTCGGGTAGTATCACCCAGGCCTTAAGACCCAATGGGAATTTTGCTTTGGTATGATTCAGCGCCGCCCAAAATTCATTTATGTTCTTGATGAGAATAGGCTTTCGGTTTAACGTTACGCAGGTGACGAAGATTTCTTTGCCGTTCGGATTATATCGCCGAAGATTTGACACCTTTCGTTGTTCCTTCTCTTTTTAGATAATCGTCAGGACCACGCCAAGGAGGCGGGATCCTGACCTACAAGAACTTTCAATCGAAAAATTGCAAAGGAAGAAACCGATTGTCAATCACATTCAATTAGTCAGGACTACAAGAGTCCTGACCTACAATTAATTGCCGCTATTTAGCACTACTCCCCCGCTCTGAAACTCAACGCCCCGGACCGGTTTGTTTTGTGCTTTTGGACTGATACAGGAATCTGGCGCGCCGGTTCTCGACGGCAGGACGCGTAGCGTCATTTTTTCATTATCTGACTTTAGTGATAAGTATAAACTGTCACCTGATATATTAGTAACCGTATTGTCGCCGCAGTCCTGCCAATAGAAAAAGATTTTGAGAATCGAGTCGGTTTCTAAATCAATTTGTGAGCTGTCGACATGGATAACAAGTTTTGCTATTGAGGCTTTTCTGTCAAAACCGTAACAGACCGGACGGACGGTGTCTCCGCCGAACTCGGCCATGGCCAATATCTGCCAGACTCCTATGGGAGCCTCGCCGGAAGTCTTGAAAGAGACATCGCGAGTGTTAAAAAATTTCCACCCGCAGGAATCGGGTATTTCTCCGGGAATGATTTCGAGTATCTCCAGCGCTGGTGAATCAAAACCAATTTTGATATCAACACCGCCGATAGGCTTGCCCGATGATTCGATGTCGATATCTATTGTATCGATTAGTTGTCCCAAAGAATACGATTCACTTTCGATCGTGATTTTATAGTATGGCATATTAGCCTTCGTGGAATCTTCTGAAAAGATATCACCGGCCGTTAAAATCACTATTAGAAAAATAATGCGGCAGAGATAGTTTGTTCTTAGCAGTCTTATCATACCTGTTTAGAATTTCACAAAAAAACCCGCCATATAAGACGGGGTTTTTTTCGATTCAAATCTTTCTATTCTTTTATTGTCGCAGGCGCTTCTTTGACAACCTTAAATTTGTACGGCCCGCCCCATTCGGGATAGTGCGCAGTCTGATTAGGACCGGCATAAATCCATCTTCCGCTCGGAGGCCAGTAGCTGGAGTCTATGACAAATGTTCCCACGGTTGGAATCATCAAATCCAACGAAAGCTGTTTTTGCTTTTCGTGCGCCTCGTAAGATTTTTTGATGCTTACTCCGCCAAAGCCGATTGTATCTGCCAGTTTGCCATCCCAGCTTCTTTCGACAACAAAAATACCCTGCATATCCCAGACAGAATTATCTTCCCAGCCGTTGTAGGCTTTGATGTCACCGGTTTCATTAAGACCATTACCGCTGTCTGCAATATGGACAATCTCTTTGATGTCATCTGATTTTAGACAGAAACCGATTGTAAAACCCAGCCGCGTAGTTTCATTGGTAAAGTAAAAGTCGGCTGAAAACGGTTTGCCAGCTATAATCGTGCTGTCGTTAAGCGCCCCTTCGCCTGATATCTGAACGCTAATTGAGGCACTCTGAACTGAGCCAATCGTTAGTATCAGCCCTGATACAACAAGGGACAGAAGTTTAAGTTTTGACATTTTCTTCTCCTAAATTTCTCATGAAAACTGGTAGTATTTTCTATTGAATATCGATTCTTCTACAGAAATTAGTATGGATTGTTCCTCCTGTCAACAGCCGATATTGAAGGCGCAAAAACTGCCCAATATGGGCATTATAGAGGCAGCTCCAAACCATCTTCGGCAATCGAGACATTTGATACCCCGCTCTTGCTAATGGCCTGCTTGATCTGTTCTACTTCTTCAGACGATCCAAGATGTGTTAAAATATACCGGCCAACATTATATTCTCCTGAGACCATCAAGAATTTTTCAATATTAATATGGGTTGTTTCAATTATAACGTAGTCGTTATTTCTTAAATATTTGGTGACATCTTCGAACTCCCCCAAATCGGCCGAATAAAAAAGTCGTTTGTCTGCAATCTCTATTTGAAAACAATGGCATTGCATCTTATTAGGGATATCAAGCCCGTCAATATCTTCTGCATATCTTTTTAAGTGATTCGTCTCATACGCTTTGAGGCTGAAGCCGTTATCAAATTCAAATCCTGATTCATAGCCGATAAGTTTAAGCTCAAACGGCATTCTCTCCGGCCAAAGATAGACTGCATAGAGATACTGCCTGAATATTTCAACAAATTCTGACGGAAGATAAACATCGAGTCTGTCCGTCCGCCCATTAAGATATATCAGCTGAATGAATAGCGACAGTTCACAGACATGGTCTGAATGGGTATGGCTGATAAATATTCTGTCAACTTTGAGTGGATCAGCGCCTGTTCTTAAAAATGAACTGGTTACCCCGCCGCCGCAATCTATCAGGCTGCAGCTGCCTCCAACTTTTAGAAGGTAGCCGGAGCAGGACCTTTCGGCCTGCGCAAAACCGGACGATGAACCCAGGACTGTAAATGAATTTTTTGACATTTATAAATCACAGATGCTGAATTTAACTGAATGCTTTTGAAATCCGCTCCAGAGCTTCATTGCAGTCCTCTTCTGAAACATCGAGATGCGTAACAAATCGAATTTTGGTCTCGCTGTAAGCTACTGCTCTGATACCTATCGAAGTCATCTTTTCTATTACCTCAGCGGCATTTCTTCCTGATTTCAAATATATGGCTATTATGTTTGTCTGCACTTTATCCAAATCAATTTCGAACGTTTCCAGAGCATTTAATCCTTCGCCCAAAATTCTGGCATTAGAGTGATCTTTAGCCAAGCCTTCAATATTATTCTTGGCAGCATACAATCCTGCAGCGGCAATAATTCCGGCCTGACGCATTGCTCCACCGAACAGCTTTCTTTCTCGGCGGCATTTTTCAATAAACTCGCTGCTGCCGATAATCATCGAACCGACCGGCGCTCCCAGTCCTTTTGACAAGCAGACCGAGATAGAATCAAACGGGTCTGTCAGTTCTTTTAACGAAAGATCTGTGGCAACATGAACATTCCATATTCTGGCGCCATCAAGGTGAAAAATTAGTTCATGCTCTTTACATAATTTTGCCAGCTCGACAATTTCGTTTTGAGGAATTATTGTACCGCCATGCCGGTTGTGTGAGTTCTCAACTGCTACTATTTTGGTTAATGGTGAGTGAATGTTTCTTGGCCTGATATTCTTTCTCACCAAGTCAGCGGTTAATGATCCCGAATCTGTAGTCAGCAGGTTTACTAGTAACCCCGCATGAACTGCCGGTCCGGCGACCTCGTAGTTGACCAGGTGACACTCTCTTTCACATAAGAGCTCCCAGCCCGGCTGGCTATTTGTTTTCAGGCAGATCTGATTGGCCATAGTACCAGACGGCACAAAAAGAGACGAATCCCTGTCAAACAGTTCAGCTATAAAATTTTCAAGTTCGTTTACTGTCGGGTCGTCGCCAAAAACATCATCACCTACTTCGGCCGTTTGCATAGCCTGGCGCATCGCTTCGGATGGCTTGGTGACGGTATCTGATCGTAAATCAATTATTTTCATTCTTGCGAATATAAGTGGTTTTAAAAGTTAGGCAACTTCAGGGAGAGGCTAATTTTTCTAATTTAAATAAAAAAAGCCACCATGTTAAAGCGGCATTAACAAATTTGGCAATTGCTTAATTTTTTACTCGGCCAATTCCGCCAGGGTCACGTTGAGAGCTCTTGGACCCTGCTCTGTTTTGGTCAATTCGTATTGGACTTCCTGTCCTTCTTTGAGTGTTTTAAATCCCTCCATTTTAATAGCACTATAATGGACGAATATATCCTGTTCGATTCCCTCGCTGGTTATAAAACCCCAGCCTTTTAAGTCATTGAAGTATTTAACTCTACCTTTGGACATCAATTCCTCCGAGGCTTAGCGACTAACATCTGTACCCCCTATAATGTTATTATAAATATGGATTAGCTTCTTGCCAACAAAAATTTGGCAGAAATCAGTTAATTGAGCTCAAAACTATAAACATAGTCATGGCCAGCCCTGACAAAAGCGGCACCGAGACATTATCGTCCACTCCCATCGGCCAAGCTTCAACTAAAGTGGCAACTAACGCCCCTAAGAGAGCTACCTGCAACGATATGCCTGGAGTAAAAACAGCTACTAAAAATGTCGCTGCCAGACAGCCGAGGGAACCTTCCAGAGTCTTATTTCCTATTTTAGTACGGCCAAATTTCCGTCCAATCAAAGCGGCAGCGACATCGCCAACTATAATGAAAGAAATCGCTGCAATTGCTACCGGCTTGCTGAATAAGGCTACCGAGACTGAAGCAGTCAGGAGAATATATGTTGCCCCGGTCAGGTCACCATCTTGCTCATGTTTACGCAGCATATGCGAGATAACTCGGCTGCCCAGGACTCTCCAGAACCACCACTTCCTCAATCTGGAAATATCAATGACCAGCATGAGCAGTGTGATACCGGACAGAATCCAGAATGCTGTCGCTTGTTCCAGCCCTAGAAAGTAATATCCACCGGGGATAACCAGAGCGCCTATATGCGTTGACTTTCTTAAAAGTTCCTGTTTAAAACTTATGTTACCACCAGATGTACTAGGAACCGTTTCCTTCATCTGATTCTCTGCGCTGACCTAAAGGTTTTAAGTGTATGGGAAAAATTCTATTTGAAATCGAAACGTTATACTTTGTAAAAAGCTTTTTCTTCACTTCAACTTTCTGTCTTTCAAAATCTATGATCTTTAGTATTTTTTGGATTTCTGGTACCGCTCCTTTGAACGAAACAGTCATTTTCTTCTCTATAACCTTTATTATGTGATAACCATACTCGGTCTGAACCGGTCTGCTTATTTGTCCTGCACCTGTTACACGCGCGGTTTCAAAAAACTCCGCTGATACATCGTCCGGTCCGATAAATCCAAGATCGGCTAGCTCAATTCTTATCTCTTCTTCGCCGGGATAGTAGTCTCTGGCTAGTTTCATGAAATCAGCACCTGCAATCGCCTGATCTCTGACAAACTCAGCAAACAGGGAATCTTCGACAAGTATGTGCTGGACATTGAAAGGCTTTTCTACAACATACTTATCAATGTTTTCTTGATAGTAATCTTTCATCTGTTCTGTGGTCGGTTCCCAGCGATGATTGATAATTCTACTTTCAACAATATGCCTTGAAAAAGTGTGCTTAATACCGGCTATCTGTTTGGTAATGTGCGGCAAAGTATCCAGTTTCATCTTTCGAGCTTGCTGGACAATGACCCACTTCCGGGCAATTATTCTGACCATCTCCTTTTTCATCTCGACGGTCGAACTGGATACGTTATATGTCTTCTTGATTTTCTCTTCGCCGACTCTTAGATCACCAAAATCAATTGTATCTGCCTGGTTTACTATGGCTGCCCAGATCGGTTTATCTACTTTGTAAATATTCGTATCATAGAGAGGTTCGTTGTACTCAACCTCCATATCGGAAAAGAGTGTATCAAAAACCAGCATGCTGTATTCCCGGATCTTATCGCTCAAAACTTTTGACCGGGCAATAGCATACTGCTCCGGATTCAAGGCGGGTACGCCTTCGGGAATATAGTGCTCAATGTACAGAATCTGCCAGCCGTCTTTATCTCTATAAGGGCCAACGATATCTCCAGGCCTTGCCGCAAAGGCTACGGAGTCAAACGGCCAGGCAAAAAAACCGGGTTGAACCCATTCAATTAATCCGCCTCTGCGGGCAGAAACTTCATCATGAGAAAACTTTTTTGCCGCTTCAATAAATTCATCTTTAGAATTAATGCCTGATTTTAAATGAAAAGCAATTTCTTTTGAGGCTTGCTCAAGCGCACTATCAGACATAGCCCGGTATTTCAGTGAATCCGGCCCGTGTTTGAGAGATAACTTTGAAATGACGATGTGGCGAGTCTGCATCTGTTCTTTTAGACTGAATTCCTCTGTATGTTCTCTGATATATTTGAATATTTCTGAAGTATCCACGGATACTTTGCTATGAATCGCATTATTGTAATAGACATCTGACATTAAAGTAGCATAGCTTGCCCGGTACCTGCTGTAATATTTATAGTGGTTACTTAAATCGACCTCTGTTGCCTCAAACCCGAGCAAAGTGTCTACGACCATGCTATCAACCAGCTCCTTTACTATTGATTTTTCAAGTATTCCACCTTTAGGTAGCATGGTGCTGTTAGCTAATCGTTGATAGAATTGCGCTGTTGTCAGGCTGTAATTATTGTCTGCTCTGGCAATTTCGTTTTCAAACTTGCTCAAATCTTTCTGATAGATAATTACAGGTACAGGTCGGCAGAACGTTAGAAATACTGTTGCTAAAATAATGGGAAAAAGAATTTTTAATTTTCTCAAAACTAAACACACCTCTCAGGTTGAAGTCTGTTAAATTATACAGCTGCAGAGAAAAAACAAGTCCTAAAAGGAAATTGATTCCTCAGATAATGAGCCGGAAATCTTACTGGTGCGCCGGGCCAGATCAGCCAGTCCAAGCTGCGAGTAAGTCTTAAAGTCAAGAATAAACGAAGTCCCGAGGTTCTCTTCTGATTCTATCCTGATATCAATTCCCAGAACTTCTGCTAATCTGTGCACAATAGCTAATCCCAGGCCAGTACCCCCTTTTCTGGTCGAGAAAAACGGCTGAAAAGCTTTATTGGTTAATTCTGCCGACATACCGGGGCCATTATCTATTACTTCCAATCTTACGATTTGCTGCTCAGCAAGGTATAAGACTTTGAAAGTTATCTCGCCCGGTTGACCTTCGAAAGCCTGACAGGCATTAACCGCCAAATTTATCAAAATCTGCTTAATAAGATCTTCATCACCGATCACATAAACTATTGACTCTTCTGAATCAAGATTTACTTTGATATTTGAATTTATTGATTCGTCCCGGTAAAGAATTTCCATAGTTTCTGAAATCAGATGACACAATTCAACTTTGTTGAATGTCCTATGCTCAATACTGGCATATTGAAGAAATTTTGTTAGCATTTTGGTTAAGCGATCAGATTCCTTAATTATCAGGTCCATCAGCTGCTGATTACTGCCTTCCAGATTCAATTCATTTTTTATTACTTCTACAGAGCCAGATATTGCTGCCAGGGGGTTTCTGATTTCATGGGCGATACAGGCCGATAATTCGCCAATAGCCGACAATCTGTCTGCTGACCTGACCTTGTGTTCTAATTCTTTGGCTTCAGTCAAGTCAGTAAATATCACAATAAGTCCGCGCAGCCCACCATCGGGTTCTGTTAATACAGATGTTGACAGTCCCAATGGAATAACATTACCTTTGCTTACTTCGATCTGCAATTCCTTTCTGGGAAATTCGATTCTTTCGTTTATACCTGCCTTAAGACATCTGGCGAGTTCTGGCATCTTCTTTTGAAAAACGGTGTGGCAATCCTTGCCCCTGATATCCTTTTCTTTGAAACCCGTGATTATCTCTGCGGCTCTGTTAAAAAATATAATCACGCCTCTGGCATCGATGCTCATCAGCCCCGAACTGAGATGTCTGAGGATGTCGTCTGTTTCAAGTTTGGCAATTCTAAGCGCTCTTGAAGTATCTTCCAGTTGCCTGGCGCCGGACTTAATTCTTTCAGCCAGATAGCCTGAGATAAATGCTACCAGATAGAAGATCAAAAAATGGAAAAAGATAGCATAGAACAATCGTTCCTTGCCGGCAAAAAACCTGGTCAGTTCTTCGATTGATAAAGACAAATGAGCATCTATGATATAAACAAGCCATACTATTATGCTCAAAGCCGAAGAAACAATTGTGGCCATCAAAAGTGTACCAGCCAGCCGGTAAACCAGAGCGGCAGAGGCTATGGTCAAAACAAACATCGCTGTAAGTGGAGAACTTATGTCACCGGTGGAGTAGACAACAACTGACTCTAAAGCAATTTCGCATACAAAGTGAAGCGCCACAACCCAGGGAGTTATCATCGAAAGCTTGCGCTTGAACTTCTTTGTAAGAGATACTCCTACAGCAAGAGTCAGAAGTGAATAGATAATGACAGGCAGCTGGATAAAGCCGGGGAAATCCATCCAGAGCACAATTGCCGCAAATAGAATTACATAAGACGCCAGTCTGAGCGGCAGAAACCAGTCAATTCTTTCCAGATGTCTATTTCTTGTCATATATAGCAACGGCGCCCTGGTGGGCGCCGTCCTGCTTAGTTTATTATCAAATCAGCTACAATTTCTTATCGTTAGATTTTTCCAATGATGTCGAACATTGGCAGATACATAGCTATCAATATACCACCAATGACAATACCCATAAATACAATAATGATTGGCTCTATTATAGAAGTCAGAGCAGTTACAGCTTCATCCACTTCTTCGTCATAGAAATCTGCAATCTTGCTGAGCATGTCATCCAGGCCACCTGTCTTTTCACCAACAGCAATCATTTGAGTGACCATTGGAGGAAAAACTCCAGATTCTTTCAGCGGGCCGGTAATCGTATCACCTTCGGCGATTGACAGAACTGACTTGTTTATCGCGTTTGCGATAACCACGTTACCTGCGGTTTTAGCAGTAATCTCCATAGCTTCAATAATTGACACACCAGACGATAGCAGGGTTCCCAAGGTACGAGTAAACCTTGCCACCGCAGATTTTCTAATCAAGTTTCCAAATATTGGTGTCATAAGCATGAACTTATCAAATAGAAGCGCACCAGTCGGAGTTTTCTTCCACCATAAAAGACCGACAACAGATCCTATCGAACCGACTATCAGGTAAAGAAAGTAGTCTTGCAAGAAATGCGAAATTCCCAAAACATACTGAGTAGGCATCGGCAGTTCCGCGTTTAGCCCTCCGAACATCTTAGCAAAGACAGGAACGATAAACGTCAACATACCAACTGTTACACCAGCGGCCACTACTACGATAACGGACGGATAGACCATGGCGCCTTTTACCTTACGAATCAGCTGGTCTGATTTTTCGCGATATGCTGCCAAACGCATAAGAATGACATCCAGTGCACCACCGACCTCACCTGCCTGTACCATATTTGAATAGAGCTGGTCAAATACTTTGGGATGGCGTGCCAGAGCATCGGCCAGAGTAGCACCGCCCTGTACACCTTCTTTTACCTGTGTGATAACCTTAGCGAGTTCAACACTATCAGTCTGAGACGCCATGATTTCCAAGCATTGGACCATGGGCAGCCCGGCGCCAATCATGGTAGCAAACTGGCGGGTAAACCGGGATATATCTAAGCGACTTATGCCGGTTCCGAATTTTATGTTTAGGTCCGGAGCTTTCCTGGTTATCGAGGTAACCAGAATACGGTTCTGCCTTAAAACACGCTCAAGATCCTCTTTGCTTTTCGCTTTAAGCGAGCCCTGGACTGGTGCTCCGGCTAATGTTTTTCCTTTGTATTCAAAAACTGCCATTTACTTAGCCTCTTTCAACCTGCACAACTAACTGAATGCAGGAGATCTTTGAACTTTACTTTTCTGGAGCATTTCCGTCAACTCCTGAGTTGAACCGCTATGCGCCATTGCATCGTTTATTGTAATTTTGCCGGTCTCGTATAATTCTGCCAGTGATTGATTCATTGTCTTCATGCCATATTTTTGCCCGGCCTGTATCATGGAATACAGTTGATGAACTTTATCATCACGTATCAGTGCCCGAATAGCAGGCGTTACCACCAATATTTCCATGGCCAACACACGTCCGCCGCCAATTTTGGGAATCAACGTCTGTGATACTATCGCCTGAAGAGTGAACGAAAGCGTAACCCGTACTTGCTCCTGCTGATTTGCGGGAAAAGAATCTACTATTCTGTTGACAGATTCTGCAGCAGAGTTTGTATGCAATGTAGCAAAAGCAAGGTGTCCGGTCTCTGAAATTGATAGCGCCGACTCAATTGTCTCCAGATCTCTCATCTCACCCACCAGTACTACATCTGGGTCTTCCCTTAACGCGTATTTTAGAGCTGTGGCGAAAGAGGCTGTGTCAGAATACACCTCGCGCTGGTTAACCAGAGATTTCTTATGGCGATGCAGGTATTCAATCGGGTCTTCTATGGTAATTATATGAACGGCTCTTTCTCTGTTAATTTTGTCAATCACAGACGCCAGGGATGTTGATTTCCCTGAACCGGTGGGTCCGGTAATGAGTACCAGCCCGCGAGGAAGATCTGCAAAATCCGCGATTACTTTGGGCAATCCGAGCTCTTCAAACGTCTTTACTTCATAAGGAATCTGCCGCAGTACCACTGCAACGTTGCCTCGCTGCATGAACATATTGGCGCGAAACCTGCTCATCTGCTCAATTCCGAATGAAAAATCCAGTTCGGAGTTTTGTTCAAATTTGAGCTTCTGCTTTTCGTTGAGCATCGTATAAGCTATCTTCTTGGTATCTTCACTTGTCAGCGGGTCATAATTCAGAGGCTGAAGCTTTCCATCGACCCGGACGACCGGAGGAGCCCCGACAGTAATATGTAAATCAGAAGCTCCCATCTTGAACATTTCTTCAAGCAGTTCACGCAGACCTACCATGGTTTTCCCCATATTTAAACGGTTTAATCGGCTCTTTGGATACTTACTATTTATCGGTAAAAAACGAAGGTTCCTTGAGTTTTATTTGTAGAATCAGGGCTGTAAGTTGCTGAAAGACAAAGCCCTACAATAGCGATATTTTTATATGACAGACGCCGTATTGGCGAAGACCTCATCAATGCTGACCAGACCCTGCTTCATCTTTTCAATAGCAGACATGCGCAGGCTGTACATACCTTCATCCAGGGCCGTCTTTTGAATTTGAGCATCGCTGCCTCTATCAAGAATCAGCTTTTCAATAGCTTGGGATATAGGCATGATTTCAAATATAGCTGTTCTGCCCGACTGTCCGGAATCACCGCACTCGTCGCAGCCAGTTCCTTTGAAAGCTCTTAGATTTGACAAGCAGATTGACGGTACGCCGAGACTCTCTACTTGATCTTTAGTCAGATTGATCTCCGTTTTACAGTTCTGGCAGATTTTTCGAACCATTCTTTGTGCCAATATTAATTTTGTGGCCGAAGCTACCAGATAAAACGGTACATCCATATCCATCAAACGGTTAATAGATGACGGAGCATCATTAGTATGCAAGGTGGAAAAGACAAGGTGACCGGTAAGAGCTGCGCGAATGGCTATTTCTGCTGTCTCGCCGTCACGAATTTCTCCAAGCATTATAATATCCGGGTCCTGTCGCAAAAACGACCTGAGGGTATTTGCAAATGTTAGACCTATATCGGATTTGACAGCGACCTGATTGATGCCATCGAAGTTAAATTCAACGGGGTCTTCGGCTGTCATAATATTAACGTCCACAGTATTGATTGTTTTTAAGGCAGAATACAAAGTCGTAGTTTTACCGGAACCCGTCGGTCCGGTAACCAAAATTATGCCATATGGCAGGTGAACAGCTCTTCTGAAACTATCGAGATCTTCGGTTCTAAATCCGAGCTTGGTCATATCGACCATCAAAGCCATCGGGTCCAGGATTCGCATGACAACTTTTTCTCCGAATATCGTTGGCAGACAAGAAACACGAAGGTCTACTGTTCTTCCGGCGATTTTGACTTTTACACGGCCGTCCTGAGGCAGACGACGTTCGGATATATCCAGCTCTGCCATAATTTTAATACGTGAAATAATCGCCGCCCTGTACTTGAAAGGCAGTGGCGGCAGTTCTCGTAAATCACCGTCTACACGGTAGCGGACACGAATCCGCTTTTCATAGGTTTCAAGGTGAATATCAGAGGCTCCTATTCGAATAGCATCGGCAATTATTGAATCAACCAGTTTTACCAGCGGCTTATCCTGAATGGCAGAAAGCAGGTCAGACTCATCAGGAGCCGACTCACTTGAGACTACTTCTAAACTATCATCCGCATCAAGGCTGGCAACAATGTCAGAAAGCGCTCCTGTATCTCTATACTGTGCTTCGATAGCTTTTTCGATGGCGTTTTCGGGTGAAATGACTGGCTGAACGGTGCAGCCAGTTATAAATTTTATAGCGTCTAATACATAAACATTATTGGGATCACCTATAGCGACCAGAAGGTTTTTGCCAATTTTCGAGATTGCTATGACTTTGAACTTGCGGGCGATATCCAGCGGAATCATCTTGACGATATCCGGATTCAGCTCAATGTCACTAAGCTTAAGGGCGCCAATCTTCAAGTGCTTTCCGATAAACTGCGCTATGTCATATTCTGACTCAACAGCGCCGATTTTGACCAGGGCAGCTTCAAATTTCTCGCTCTCGCTTTTGACCAGCTTTAGCGCTTTGTCGGCCTGTTCCTGAGTAATCTTGCCGTGTTTTACTAGTATGTTGCTGAGTTCTATAGCCATACCTATTGCCTGTACTTAGCTCCTGTCCATTTACAGCTTAAACAAGTCTACGAGTTTTGGTATAAGCGTTAGTGCTTAGTCCTGAAAAATATCGTCCAGCTTTTCCTGAGCACGCTCGACAAAATCACCTTCAACAGCGCTCTTACGGCCTGAGGCAGACTTCTCTTTTATCTCCTCAAAAATCTTAGTTAAGCCGTTAGCGGTTTCCTTGGCATATAGGCGGACCATTCCGATTGTTGTACGGTCGTCAAAAATAACTACTAAAATTGAACGATCTCCGACTATAGACATGTGGATATGGTCTTTCTTGCCTTGATGAAATAAAACCGAAAACTCCGGTTCGCCGACCAGCCTTGCTATCTCTTTTGTCGAAGCAAACGAACCGGCCAGAAGGGCTGCCAGCGCAGTAGTATCAAGAGAGTGCGTGAACCCCAGACGGGTAATAAGGTGGCCGTCTTTATCGACCAACAGAGCACACTTTGCTTCTGCTCCTTTAAGCATCTTGGATATCAGAGCTTCTATCTGATTTATTTCTTCTTCGTAAATTATCAGGCTATCATCAGACATTCCTGCCTCCTAAATATTTATTTAATTCCAAACAATTTCTTAAATATGCTGCGCTTCTTCTGCTCTCGTCGTTTAAGCGAAGGCGCCATCTTGGGAGCGTGTGTACCATAATCTTCCATAGCGGCCGAATCGCCTGAGGCTGAATCACTACTTGTGATATTTTTTTCACTTTGATTCATGCCGGGATACGGTCTATCATCCATTTCAGAATTTTCCTCTCCTGAAGGGTCCGCCTGTTTTGCGCCCGGATAAGGACGATACGCAGGAATTCTGTCGTCAGTCGCCGATGTCGCCGGCGTATCGGCTGTAGCCACTTCGGCTGATGGTTGGCCCTGAACCTGAGGAGTAGCAGTCGGCGCTGCATAGGGATCGTTACCTAAGGGTTGAACCGAAGGATCGGCCAGCGGCCCATCTGGGTCTGGCTGACCGGCTGGCGGGGCTACAACTTGAGCAGAAGGCTCTGCTACAGCCGGCTGTGATACCGCAGGTGCCTGAGGCGCCGCAGGCACCTGAGGTGCCGCAGGTGCCTGAGGTGCCGCAGGTGCCTGAGGTGCCGCAGGTGCCTGAGGTGCCGCAGGTGCCTGAGGTGCCGCAGGTGCTTCGACAGCTGTTTTCGAAGTATTGCTTGATACCTGAGAATTTTTAGCTTTTTCCAGGACAAGTTTGATAATCAGTTTGAGCGTATCAAAAACTCCAGTTCCCACAGTAGCTGAAGCCTCAAAAGTAGGGAAATTATAAGTATTAAGCTTTTGATCCATCTCTTCCGTTGTCATTATATTGGGAAGGTCTCGTTTGTTATATTGAATGACCAGTGGCAGCTGACTAATATCGTAACCATATTCTTTGAGGTTATCTATCAGGTTCGCCAAAGCTTCAATATTTTCGTCCATTTTGTCAGGCTGACTGTCAGCAACAAATACAACGCCGTCTACACCCCGCAAAACTAATTTACGAGTAGCATTGTAGTAGACCTGGCCGGGCACAGTATAGAGCTGAAACTTGGCCTGAAATCCATTGATTGTACCAATATTAATTGGTAGGAAATCAAAATAGAGAGTCCGGTCTGCTTCAGTCGCCAGAGATATAAGATCTCCACGTGTTGTGCTGGGCACTTTGGTGTGGACATATTGCAAGTTGGTAGTCTTGCCCGATAAGCCCGGACCATAATAGACAATTTTGCAGCAGACCTCTCGCGCCGAGTAGTTTATTGATACCATTTACTTCTTCCTGCTATGCTTAGTTTTTAACTTACCGTTTTTAATCGTGATATTGCGTTCTTAATTTCAAGTCGGATTAGACCAATATTCACTTCTTTATCTGTAGTTACTACCAAAATGCCGAGTCCGGCATCGCTGAAAAATAGCTTGGCGTCATCAGCTTCTATTGTAACATGTTTTAAAGGGCTGCTCTGGAGACGCTTCAATGATTTGTGGATGTTGGCTGTTATCGATGCCGCCAGGGCTCCGATTGTGTCGTCTTCCACATTTTCCTGCAGGTTTGCCGCAATAACGATACCATCATTGCCGACCACCATTGAGCCGGTAATGCCAGTTGTTTTGTTAAGTTCACTTAGTATTTCATGCATATGATTTCTCCATTGCCGGGCGCAGCATCTCGCTGTACCTCTCGGACATATATTTCTTAACCATTTCCATTGCTTGATTTATGCGAATATTTAATAAATCATCACTATGTCTTTCTGCTATTACCATAAGACAATATGACTCTTCATAGCAGAGGACTACCCTGTCATTACTTAACTGAAATTCTACTCTTTCCGGACAGCCGTAGCTAAGGAAGTTCATGCTTCCGGCTCCGTCTGCCTTAATAAGCAAAGCAAAGGGAGCAACATCCTCTGCAATTATTCCGCCGCGTGTAAAGTTCGATAACAGCAGACCTTCATGGTCAACTACTGCGGCCAGCTTAACAGAGCTATGTTCACCAATATATCTGGTAGCCTTATCAAATCCCTGAGCGTCTCCGCCAATCACTGGTGACTCTGTTGCAGGTCGGTTTTCGAGACCTGATTGATTCTGAACCGGACTGGGAGGCGGAGAATCGGGTCTGCTAGCGTTTTTTTCTTTAGTAACTACAAAGGTAGAAGTTCCGGTCTCTACTGAATCAGCTGTGATAATATCTGACGGCCGTGGGCGACGAATACGCGGTCGACTGAAAAATATCTCATCCATAGTGCTCTTGATTATGAACTGGGTTGCAAAAACCTGGAAAAGCAAACTCGGCAAATATCCGTACATCCCCATAGAAAAGGCAACACCGCTGCTTATGTTATAAAAGGCAGAAAGCAAAACAGAAAATATTGAACTTATTAGCAATCTGTAGCCCAGCCCAATAAAAACGATTGCTACCATTTGCATGGCGTTACCCTGTCTGTATAAAACGAAAGTAAGCAGCAAATAGAAAAGAAGCTCCAGGACAATATTAGTCGAAGAATAGTTCTGCAGAAATGTTCCGAGGTTTTCCGGATACAATATCAGCGGCACGACCAATAAGATTAGCGAATACAACAGTAGTCGTTTTGCAGCTTCAACTGATAAGTTCATATAGCACCTGCTGTTTTTGCATAATTTGACATCAGTCCGTCAATTTTCATGCGAACGTTGCCCAAATTAGCTTTTTTACCTGCCACGAAAATAAAAATACCTTTAGAGTTCTGATTTATATAAAAAGTTGATTCTGCTGCTTCTATAAGAACGTTTTGCACGTTGCCAAAGGAGTTATTTACAAGTTCACTGCTGAGCATTTTCCAGATTTCTGACAAAACAGCCCCGCAGTCATTTACTTCCAGAGGACTTCTCCATTCAGAATCAGCTACCAGACCGTCCTGGCTAACAAGCATAGCGCCTTTTAGTCCTTTTATTGTCAGAGCTTCGGTAAGCATGTCATGCAGTTCAAATGGCTTGGCTGGCTTAGTTTCTGTTTCATCTATCCTGTCAGCTGAATCTGAGCTGCTGCCTGACGGGGCTCCGGTAATTATGGTCTCGTCCAAATAGGCATTTTGTTCTTCCGGAATTTTCTGTGCAATCTCCAGTAGTTTTTGAATCTGCGGATTTTCGGGGTCGCGGCTGAGGAGTTCCTTCAAGAGCTTTATGGCATGCGAAAATTCGCCTTTATAGATGTAGATTTCTGACAGTAGAAGTTCAACTGAGCGGGTACGACCGTCAAGATCAGCTGCACGTTTGGCTTCAATCTCTGCCCAGTCATATTGACCACGGTCGAGATTTATTTTAGACATAACGACATGAGCAGAGCCGTAATCGTCATGCACTTTCAGTCCGTTTTTACACACTTTAAATGCCAGGTCCAAGTCTCCCTTTTTGCGATATGCCTCCGCCAAGGCGGCAAAAATCTGTGAGTTAGGATCAGAGTCTAAAATTCTCTGACACTTCTCTATTCTATCATCTAATTCTGATACAGTCGCCATAAAAACAAATACTCATTGTAACTTGTTTTGCCATAAGTTCTTGCGCAATTAAAAATTCCGCCTTGCGCCCACTTTATTTCAAGCCAGATTTAACGCCAAATAACAAGTAAATTCTCAGCTTAACGTATTTCTGGCGCTAAAAACCCCAAATGCAAAAAGTCCCGACATCAGAAGCAGCATTAATGGAGCAAATAGCTCCGGCAGTGTAAAAAACTCCATCGCCGAAGCGATACTTGCCAGCTGGCTTATAGCCAGAAGCACGAAACCAAGGAAAAACATCTGCCAGCTCCTGCTCAGATAACCACCTTTTACCTGTCCCAGTACCTGGAAAGAACCAAACAAACAGGCTCCGGCAACTATCAATACGAACAGGCTGAACATCGTCGGCGGACTGGCTATAACTGCCAGGTTGGCGGCCTGGACATCACTGCCCAACCCTGCACTAATTAAAATTCCAATAAATAAACACTTTTTCATCTTAATCACCTCGTACCATATGAACTACTTTTTCTGCCCTTTTTAAGGATCTATAGTAATCGTTTTCTATTCCATATTTCTTGACTAAATCTCGCTTCTTTGCCAGCGGCTCGGATATTTCTCTTTTTACTCCGTTAAGCGTGCGCCGGAATGGACCTTCGCCCAAAATCATGAATACATATTCCAGTTGTTCGGTGAGCATGCCGGTTAAACCGCTAAGCAATACATGCACCCGGATATGAGTAGGAATTGATCTGACTGCGCTAAGGAATTTTTCCTGTGAGGGCATCAATTCTGAGCCCGGATCTACCCCCGGAAAATAACTCAAAATTCCTGAGCGATACTGAGAAGCAAAATTTGAAAACCTGGTGTTGTTCTCTCCCAGTAAATCCTCTACCGTAGTACGAATCCTGTAAAAGGCGTTGCTGAACAGATAAAAGATTAGAGACAGAACCGCTTCTTCTTCATCCTCTTTTTCTTCAGAACTTTCTTCCCGTTCGCCAGTTACTTCTATCAAATTTCCTAATATCAACTTGTAAACTGCACGACAAGTGACGAACTCTCCAAAAGGCGAAGCTTGTATCATTTCCGGCAAAGTTCTTTCGCCATTTATCATAGACAGTACCCGAAATTCTTCCATAGTCAGTCTGACTTCATCACTGTTTGTCTTGGGTGAAGCGACTACAGACAACATCATTTCATCTGGCGGCAGCACCTTTTGAATTTCCAGCCATTCATCAATACGGCGGGTACCTTCCATGACGATACTCATGGTGGTGAGCTCTACTAAAAAAGGTGCGTTTTTGGGACTGGTGCCTTCGTGGAAAACGAAGTTTCCTTCCTGCCAAGAAAACAAATTATAGACTATTTCTTCAATTTGGAATTTCAGACACTCTGCGATTTCATCTTTTTCAAAAAGATTCATATCCACCAGTGTGGTACCCAGCTGTCTGCCGGTCTGCTTGTGCAGAGTTATGGCACGCTCTAACTGGTCCTTGGAAAGTTTTCCCTTACGCAGCAGCATATTCCCCAGCAAATCTTCGCTAGTATTTAATGACGAAGCGTAAATGATGTTGCCGTTTTTAAACGCTACTTCCTTTTGCCTGGCACTGGTGTTTACTTCCAGAACTCCTGTCTTCTTGCCAGTTGACAATAACTGCAGGATATCCGAGAATGAGACTGTTTTTAAATTCCCTGACAAACTCATTTTTTATTCCCTCTGACAGACCCGATATTATTGAATATTCCCTCATTCGGGCTCAATTCCCTTTATTTATCGGGTATTTCAGGGGATAACTTAAGGTAGAATCGTCAAAACTGAGAGACTTGGAAACTACTGTCAGTTCGGTTCTTAAGCTTGATCCGACAGCCTCCGGTTTGCCCAATATCCGTAACTATTTTCTGGTATTTTTCAGCAGGCAAAAAACCAGCGTCTTTCTGTTCAATTCTTGAACAGACCAGCTGCTCTAAGTTGCTTTGACTTTCGATAATTTTTTCAATTTCCGAGCGGGCGATCTTACTTCTTCCGCAATAAATAACCAGTGACTGCTTTGCTAAGGAAACTTTATTATCCCCGGACAGAATATTCTCATTTGCTATCAATATCGATGAATTATCCAATTCAAGCTCTATTAGATTTTTCGAGGGATAATAGCCCGGCAATAATTTATTAGAATTCTCTGCCGAAAATGACTCAATCGTGATTGTGCCGTAATTTGCAAAAAGTGTCCGGCTGATGTCCGAAAAGCTCTTTTCTATCCTGGCGTCTACTATGACAGATTTGGCCTGATAGCTAAGGCAGAGTCTGTAAATGTCATCGATAGCTCCATACTCCGATGACATCACAAAAACCTGGCCGAGCCCCTCCACACCTAATTCATCAAAGGCCGAGCTGAAAATTCGTTCATCTATTGGGTACGGTTTCCGAGTCAAGCCGCTGATTATCAAGTCTGGCACCTGGCTTTGATTCTGATAAATCAAAATTGCAGTGCCACCGGGAATGTTAAAAATATCGATTGTGCAAAAGTCATTAGAGCGGGAGCGTAGCTACCCCCGCTCAGATTCAATTATTAGTTGACATTTGGTGGTGCTCTGATTATATACCAAATGTAAGGGTCATAGAACCTTTGCATTGGAAACTCCTTTCTTTTCGCTTGAGTGTTTCCAAATTTGGCCGGTAGCTCAAACTACCGGCTTTTTATAATATCTGTACACCCCAAATTTAAGTCAAGTACTTTTTAAATTAAGTTACAATTTATATTCCCCACAAGTCGGGCATATTAACTGATTTGGCGGTAGCTGTAAGGGCTTCAACTAAAAGCAGTTACGTGCCCAACAGATTTTACTTGACAAAGCCCGATAAATATGTAGCTTTGCGTTGTCATTACTTAAGCGAAAAACAGGAGGACTTACAATGGTAAAAGGTATCGGAAATGACCCTATGGTAAAAGCTCTGACTAAAGAGCTTGAAGAAATACTTCGTAGGGCGGCAGAGATTAAAAAATTCATCAATGACACTTACGTTTATCGGGGAGCTTCTCCACTCTATACAGATGTTGATTATGTCCCCGCTGGCGGTACACTAAACCTTGCTCACGATCAATATTTTGGTAAAGGGCTGGCTACTGCTGGAAAAGAATTTCTTCAAGCTAAGGGACGGGCTGCCCCCTCTGACGAAATTTTTGAAGCTTTCAATAAAGGAGGCTTCGAGTGGCCTACAAACTGGAAAGAACGAGACAGATTAAAGAATCTTGCAATATCACTAAGCAAGAATCGCTATGATTTTGTTATTGTTCGAACAAGCAAAGGCCAAGCGTATGGATTGTATGAATTCTATCCTGAAAAAATGAAAGAAAGGGAACGGAAAAAACAGGGGAAATCTAATGAAACTGAGTCTGCCAATAATGGCTCCCCCGCAACAATTGAAAAGGTTGAATCAACAGAAACTAAGATTGAAGAGAGTAAAAATGAGGGGAATTAATTTGACTTTAAAGGCTGTATAGTCTACTTAGTGAACGGGCGGGTAATGCCCTGCCTCCCAAAATTATGTTGTCCGTCACACAACGGAGAATAGGGCGGCTCCAGTTGTGACGGAGCCCAAGTAAGCAGTGAAGCTTACCTGTACAACATAATGGAGGTGCTAATGCAAAGTACCCCAAAGGACAATCTTGCCAAGATTGTCTTGGGCTCAATCACTCGGATAGTGATAGAGCTTATTCGGAAACTGTTTTAGTAGAAAGAGGCAGGGTAACCCCGCCTATAATTTTGGGAAATTCGCTCCTTTCAGTATCTTACAATACCAATTTCACTTGACTCATTCAAGTCTTTTTTTGCTAAAAGTCAAACTATTTTTTGCTCCTACCAAAAAATATGTCGGCCAAATTCCCTTAACTCTTAGCAATCCCCATACCTATTGTACACTTTTTGCCCCAAAAATAGATTGACAGAGATGGGATAGCCAGTATTCTTGAGATTATGCAGGTAGTGCTCAATAAAGCTCAGAAAGTGATTCTTATAATCAGCTTAGCTCTGATAGCTTTCTCTTTTCTATTCCCAACGTGGGAATTTCGCCGAACGGAAATCACCAGAGTCTTAAAGAGGGTTGATTATCAATTTATTCTTGCTCCCCCCAAATATAAGACACATCCGATGCAAATAGACTATGGCCGTATGCTGATCCAGATAGTGGTTATCGTAATTGTCGGGGGTGGATTGATTCTTGTTAAGAAGTCTTAGCAATTCTCAAAAATCTCAAAATAGCCCACTACCAAATATTTGATAGGTTTGCTTCTCCGAAATAAATCGGGCAACATGATTTGAACCAAAATTATAGGTTTTGAGACCGTAATGAAAACCGCTGAAAAAAAAGAGACAAAGAGCAAATAAGATAATCGAAAACCGGGCTGACTCTTTTTTAAACAGAACCAGTCCGCCAATAAACGAAATCAGACAGAGCAGCAGGAAGAGCCAGCCTGGCGGGCGGACAAAATCTGTGAACAGAATTCCGGCCACTACCGGAATCAGAAAAAAAAGACCAGGATATTTTTTTAGCACAACTACATACGGAAAATAATTTTCAGGATCCACTTGCCGATTTTAACGGCTTCTGAGACCCCAAAGATAAGGCAGAAAATAAAATATGCAACGCCCCCGATGCAAAGAATTGAAGTTAGCTCGGCGGCTCTGTTTAAGACCTCGAATTCAATTGAGAAACTCAAGTGTGTAATTTTGGCCAGATAAAAGGCCAATGATGCCGCTAAGGCCACTCTGAAAAGATTCAGTAGAATTCTTCCCCAGTTAATTTCAATCGGCTTGGTTGATAAAAAAACGAGTAACAAAGTTGCGTTTAACAGCCCGGCCAACGATGTAGCCGCCGCCAGACCAGCGAAATCCAGCACCTGAATCAAGGGATAATACAAAAGCAAGTTGACTACGACTGTCACCAGAGAAACTCGCATGGGCAGGCGGGAATCACCAAAAGCGTAATAGAAGGGAGCTACAACTCTTACAACTGCGAAACCTATCAAACCGTAGGAATAGTGCAATAAAGCCAGCGATACTTTAGAAGTATCTAACTCGTTAAACGCTCCCCACTGATAAATCAATTTGATTATCATCGGCGCAATCAAGGCCAGCACTACCGCCGATGGTATCACGATAAAAAAGTTCAGTCCGATTGCCTGCTGAAATGTTTTGCTTAGGTTATCGAAATCTTTTTTGGCGACCAGTTCAGATACCTTTGGAAGGGCAACTGTTCCCAGGGCAACGGCAAAGACACCCAGCGGGAAATGCATTAATCGAAAAGAGTAATTCAAATAAGACAATGACCCCTCAGCCAGAAACGATGCCAGAATAGTACTGACCAATATATTGACTCTACCGGCCGATAGCCCCACGACCATAGGCACAAAGAGCTTGGTTATTCTTTTCATGCCTTCGTCCAAAAAGTTAAGGCTGGGATAAAAGCGGTATCCGGTCTTAAAAAGTGCCGGAAGTTGTATAGCCAGCTGCGCCACACCTCCGATAACGACACCTATAGCAAGAGCATATATAGGCTGCTCAAAAAACCGGTGAAATACCAGAACAGTCAGGACTGTACCAAGATTGAAAAGTGCCGGAGAAATGGCCGGAATGGCAAACTTGCCGTAGGAGTTCAACATCCCCATTACCAGCGAAGACAAAGAGACGAGTAGCAGATAAACCATCATTATTCTGGTCAGGTTGACAGTAAGATCATATTTTAAGGGATCTGACGTAAATCCGTTGGCTGAGATATAGACTATCACCGGAGCCGCTACTATCCCCAATAGCACAATTAGCCCTACAAAAAGCAGTATCGAAGTCGCCACAATATTCGCCAGGCTTCTGGCTTCAGATTCCGACTCATTCACTAATTTTTGCTTGAAAACAGGCACAAAAGCCGAAGATAAGGCCCCCTCGGCAAACATATCCCTGAGCAGGTTGGGAATTCTGAAAGCAACTACAAAAGCGTCAGTGGCAATTCCCGCCCCGAAATAGAAAGCCATTACCTGTTCCCTGACAAGCCCCAGTACCCTGGATATAGCTGTTGCGCCCGATACGGAACCGGCTGATTGGGCCAGAGAGCTCTCTTTCTTATTAACTGTTGACAATTTTTGATAAAAGATTAAATTTGTCGGGCGAAATAGGATAACAAATGTTTAGAGGAACAAAATTGTGCCACTTCATAAATCTTGTGTCAAGCGGGTGAAAACTTCCGCCAAAGCGCGCGAGCGCAACCGGGGCAAACGAAGCCGACTCCGGGCAGCTATTAAAGAGCTGCGCCTGGCGACCAGCAAAGACGAAGCTCTGAAGCTTTATAAGCAGGTAACTCGCCTTCTGGACCGGGCGGCATCTGACGGCCTTATTCATAAGAAGAATGCCGATAGAAACAAGTCCAGGTTTGCAGCAGTTGTCAGCCGTATCAGTTAGTACCATTATCCCTGCCAATATTTTAGCTAATCTGTCGAGCTGATCGACTTCATCAGCTCGGCTTTTAGTTGTGACTTTGCTTCAATACATTTGGCCTCAGCCGAGGCAACCACTTCACCATTCTGTCGAAGAGCCCGTGCTTCAGTAAAGAAAAGCCGTCCCTTTTTACTGCATACTCGTCCGCTGATCTTGAGCTCTTCCCCTGTAATTATAGGTTTCTTGAAGCGGACTTTCATCTCGGCCGTAACGGCATACTTGCTTTCGGCCAAGATGGCCTTAATCATTACTTCATCCAGCAATGACGATATTATGCCGCCATGGTAAATCCCGCGATAGCCTTCAAACCGCTTGTCTGCAACAACTCTGGTAATTGCTTCACCATTCTCATAGTAGAATTTTGCTTTAAGTCCAAAATCGTTATCATCCCCACATACGAAACAGCCGGGATATTTTATTATCTCGTTCATCAGACTAAAAGAATCTATAAATCCTATTTTGGGCAAATAAAAAAGCCCGGTAGTTAGCCGGGCTTTCATAATACAATAAAGCTTTTCTTATTATGACGGAGCAATACATACCTGCCCTGTATAATACCAGGAGGTGGTTCCCGAAATAGCAGAGACACTAATTAAACCGTCTGTAAACTGGATTGAGAAACTCCAGTCACTGGTTACAGGATTACTGCTATCTTTAGTATAAGTCATATTGGCAGTCGCCCCGATAGTGCCGCTTAAAGGACAATTCTGAAGCCAGCCGCCAGGAACATCGATGATTGCCAGATTTGATACTGTACCTTCAACAGAAATATCTCTCCAGACAGTTGAGTCTACCGTTACTATCTTTATGGAAACATCAATACTGTGAGAACCGTTGACTGTGGCACTGCCTGAGCCCAAATTATGCAGAGTCAAGGCAACTACGCCTGAGTAATCAGTATAACTTACAGTAGTGTCAATAGTGATTTCTACCCACCTGTGCTTATAAATCAGCGTTTCGGTGTTGTCATTATCCTGCTGAGGCTGACCAAGATTATCCAGGAATTGAATGGAGTCCTTAAATGACGTTGTCTTTCCTGAAAAATTACCGGTCCAGCTAACAATATGCCAACCGTTTTCATAGACATAATCAGCGCTGACGGAATCTCCGGGGGTCGGTCCATAAGACACGATTATTACATCAGTATCACCTGGAAGTACTAATAGATTATTCAATCCTAAGGAAATATACGAAACTGTAGAGTCAATCAGATTGTTAACTTCATTTTGAACAGCGACAAAATTTGGGTCCGAAAGAGAGCCCGGTGTCAAATTTGATGAGTTGCTGTCGCCCGAGCAACCGATAACCAGCAGACTAAGTCCGGTGACAGCGGCAAGCCCAAAAACCAGCAAAGCTTTACGAGGACGCATACGGTGATACTCCTTTCGTCTCTGCCTGCAGCCGAAGCCTGCTGTTGGCGGCGCTATTTCAAAAGGAACTTCATAATTCCTTTTTGGATATGCAGCCGGTTTTCGGCCTGGTCGAACACTTTCGACTGGGGACCGTCCATCACTTCGTCAGTAATTTCTTTTCCCCGCTCAGCCGGCAGACAGTGCAAAACCATCGCATCAGAATTGGCCTCAGCAAGCAGAGAGCTATTTAATTGAAATCCTTTTAATTTCTCTGCCTTTTCTTGACCCAGATGTTTCTGCCCCATTGAGGCCCAAACATCGGTATAGACTACATCGGCAGCTGCTATTGCTTCTTTAGGGTCGTGTGTAATTACTATTTTGCTGTCGCCGTTGACTTTAGCCCGCTTGAGAATTTCTGAATCCGGCTCAAATCCTTCGGCCGTGCCAATTCGTAATTCCATTGGTATGAGAGAAGCCAGATTAAGCCAGCTATTGGTGATGTTGTTAGCATCACCTAAATAAGAGATTACGAATCTATCTTTTTCGCCTTTTGCCTCTAAAACCGTAAAATAGTCTCCGAGAATCTGACAGGGATGCACCAAATCAGTCAGGCCGTTTATTATTGGTACCGAAGCATATTTTGCCAGTTCTTCAACATCAGATTGCTTAAAAGTTCTGATCATAATCATCGAAACATATCGGGATAAGACCCGGGCGATGTCGGCTACAGATTCTCTCTGCCCCAGCTTGATTTCGGCATCAGTGATATAGATCGCATTACCCCCCAGCTGGCTGATACCAACTTCAAAAGAAACTCGGGTTCTGAGTGATTCTTTAGTAAAAATACAGGCTACCGATTTTCCTGCGAGAGGTTTTGAACTGTCCTGTCCTGATTTCATTCGCTTAGTTATCTCAAAGATTTCTTTAACTTCGGCTGCGCTAAAGTCTGTTATCTGGCAAAGTGAACGCGGCATATTGCCTCCTTTATGTCAAATAGTTGTCGTCTTAATTCTGAGCAAATTGCGCAGAATAAAGAAGAGAACCAGCGAAATGTCAAGTAAAGTTGTCCGGGTTTGACGCTGCTTCTCTAAATACTTGCCAGAGCCAACTGTTGGACTGATATTACGTAAGTAAACCCTGAGAGAATTATGGGTTAGAAAAATATGAATAAATCTACATTTGTCATAGGCGGACTTCTGATTTTTTTTGGGCTGTTTTTCTTGATGGAGTCTATTGGACTTTTCTGGTTTGACTTTGGCGAATTTATCTCGTTTATGATTCCGTTTGGTTTGATAGCCTTCGGGGTCTGGTTAATCGTTCGCAAAAAGGACAAAGAGAGTAAAGCGATTACGGTTACAATTCATGAAGACATCAAAAGCTATGATTCTTCTGCGCCCAAGCCACCAAAAACCGAATACACTTCAGATTCAGTTGCCACTCCTGCCCAGCCTGCAAGTCCAACCCCCCCGGAAAGCCCGAAGAAACCTGCCGAATTTTTCGGCGCTGAATCCAGCGACAATGCTCAGTCCGAAACTTACGGCAGACTCCGCTATAGTAAGATGTTTGGGGATATGTATATTGATTGCAAAGGGAAAAAACTTAGTAACATAGAAATATCTACTGGTGTTGGAGATCTGGAACTGAATCTAATTGAAGGGATTTTATCTAAAGGTCTTAACCGCGTCATCATTTCTGGTTTTATTGGTGATATCCGAATCTTTGTCTCTAAGGAAATGTCGTTTTTTTCTCATTGCTCGAATTTTATAGGAGATATCGATTTGAGCGGACAAAGAACCTCCGGATTTGGCAATACTCTGGAGCATGATGATCCCGGCTACGATCAGGCAGAATCAAAACTCTATGTTGCCGCCAATAGTTTTATAGGTAATATTAAAGTTTACCGAATTTAGAAAACCAGACTGAATCCGACTAATTCTTCTTAGAGCCGCATACTTCAGAAACAAAACCAGCGGATGGATCACCCTCCACTGTAGAAAATTCCCGGAGCAATTGTGACAAAGTTGCGAACGGCACTTTTGAGGAGATTCTTTGGATTGATCTAGATTGAAGTCGGAGTCGGCTGAGCCGGTTGACCTTGCTCAGCGTCACATCCAAATTCTTTTTTCCCGTATCACGAGCCACCAACGTAATGTGAGACCCAAATAGGCCAGCCCAACAAGCACGAAGAATATCTCAGAAAATGAAAAGAGCCCCGATGCGCCGAGAATGGTCATCAACGGGAGTGGCCACTCGCGCCAAAGGATTAGCGACAAGGCGGCGCCGACAAGCGCTACCGGTATTCCGACGATAGAAAGCGGCAAGAGAACGAGCATGCCCAGTGCTTGGCTGTAGTCGAAGAACATAATCCCTATCAGCGACCCCAGAACCATCGTTACCCCGACCCAGCTGAAGCAGGCGTAGGAAACATCACCTTACGGGAGGTTTTCACGGGTGGCTGGTGCAGTAAATCAGGCGGTCTACCTTGGTCGTCCGGCAGATCGCCTAGCTGCAATTCGTCGTTTCTTGACTTCGCATGCTGGGGCATCTCCAACTTCCAAGCGAAATAAAACAGGGCGACGTCAAGGAGACCACTGAAAAAAAGGAATCCGCCTATTGATTCGGCCAGATACTCACTTGGTAACAGAATAAGTCCGACAACCACTGTGAAAAACGAGACAACGGCACCAGCCATAACCAAAAATCGTCCCCTTGAATATCCATAGATCAATCCCAGGCCGCCGCTTAGGAATAGTGCCCAAATTACGGCTTCAGGTGCGCTCTGCCAAGCCGCGAGAAATTTGCTATCGGTGAACATACTCCCGATTAAACCGAGAGCAACTATGACGAGTCCAACCGTGGTCCAGGCAGCAAAAATCAGCGATATGATTCCGACTGTCCGTGGGCTAAGTCTATACTTGTCTTTCATCGCCATTCAAATTATTCAATAGTGATTCATTATGAAGGGGGAATCCCGGTTAAAGAATATATTTACTCAAATCTTCACTCTCCACTATTTCGGAGAGTCTTTCTTCTACCATCTTAGCAGAAATGGTCACTTTCTTTTTGGATATCGGAGGATCAAACAGAATATCCTCCAATAGTGTTGTCAGTACAGTATGGAGTCTTCTAGCGCCGATATTTTCAGACGCGGAATTTACCCGCTCAGCATACTCGGCAATTTTCTTGATAGCAGCGTCAGAGAAAACCAGTTCAACTTCTTCTGACTTTAGCAAAGCGCGGTACTGTTTAACCAGCGATGCTTTTGGCTCGGTCAGAATGCGTTCAAAATCCTTGGCGGTCAAAGAATCAAGTTCGACCCTGATTGGGAATCGCCCCTGAAGTTCCGGAATCAAATCCGACGGGCTGGTCGAGCTGAAAGCGCCGGCGGCAATAAATAAAATATGGTCGGTCTGAACCAGGCCGTATTTGGTATTAACACTGCTACCCTCAACAATCGGCAGAATATCTCTCTGGACTCCTTCGCGGCTGACATCGGGACCGGATTTTCCTTCGCTGCCTACTATTTTGTCTATCTCGTCGATAAAAATTATGCCTGATTCCTGAACCCGATTCAGCGCGTCGGGAATGACTTCATCCATATTGACCAGCTTGTTCAGTTCTTCGTTGGCTAAGAATTTTTTAGCCTGATCAACCGGCATTTTGCGTCTTTTTGACTTGCGTGGCATCATCCCCGAAAACATCTCCTGAAAATTAACACCCAGCTCTTCCATGCCCATCGGAGAAAAAATTTCAATTACCGGAAACTGGTTTTGCGGCGCATCGACTTCTATCTCCCGCTTATCGAGTTTGCCTTCAATCAGGCGGCTTTTGAGTTTTTCTCTGGTTCTATCGAAAGTATCTGACTTTTCAGGGTCAGGCAATTTGGCGTCGATTGCGCTTCTTTTCGGCGGCGGCAGCATTATATCCAGAATCCGTTCTAACGCAATTTCTTGTGCTTTTACTTTTAAATCTTTTGATTTTTCCTGTTTGACCATGTTGACCGAAATATCCACCAGGTCGCGCACCATTGATTCCACATCGCGTCCGACATAACCGACTTCGGTAAATTTTGAAGCTTCTACTTTCATAAAAGGGGCATGGGCCAAATCTGCCAGCCGGCGGGCAATTTCTGTCTTACCGACTCCGGTCGGACCCATCATTATAATATTGTTAGGCATCATCTCCTGCCGAATATCTTCGTCGGCATTCTGTCTGCGCCAGCGGTTCCTGAGAGCTATTGCTACAGATTTTTTGGCGTTGTCCTGGCCGACAACATATTTATCAAGATGGGAGACAATTTCTTTGGGAGTCAGATAACTGTTATTCATTTCAACTTCTTCACAATTATTTCGCTGTTAGTATAGACGCAGATATCCGCTGCAATTATTAGTGCTTCTTCTGCTATTTTTGCCGCCGAAAATTTCGGATTAAACTTTAAGAGTGCCCTGGCTGCTGCTAAGGCATAGGAACCGCCCGAACCAATTGCGATAATTCCGTCATCCGGCTCAATGACATCCCCGGTGCCGCTCAAAAGAAAAATGTGCTCTTTGTCGGTTACTGCAATTACTGCATCAAGTTTTTGCAATGCTTTATCCGTGCGCCACTCTTTGGCCAGTTCTACCGAGGCCCGCTGTAGATTGCCTGAGAACTCTTCGATTTTCTTATCCAGCAGTTCATACAAAGCCAGAGCATCGGCCGCCCCGCCTGCGAAACCAGAAAGAATCTTATCATCGTACATAGTGCGAATTTTTGACGCTTTGGTTTTTAGAATGGTGTCATCATAGCTGACCTGTCCGTCACCTGCCATAGCCGCTTCGCCGTTATGTATCAATCCAATAATTGTCGTAGAGCGAATTTTCATAGTAATTCCTATTTGCTGAATCCCGAACGGGGATGAGCAGTCTTGTACTGTTTTTTCATAGATTCTGCCGTTACGTGAGTATATTTTTGAGTTGTAGATAGCGAAGCGTGACCGAGAATTTCTTTTATCAAAAGTAAATCGGCGCCGTTTTCGAGCAGATGGGTAGCAAACGAATGTCTGAGAGTGTGAGGAGTGAATTCCAGACCCTGTTGCCTGGCATACTTATTGACCAGCCGATTTATCGAGCGCACAGACAACTCTTCACCCGTTTTATTTAAGAACAAATCGGCTCGCATTTTATTTTTCTCTTTTAAGAAACTTTGTCTGATAGACAAATAATTTTTTATTTCAGCAATTGTATTCTCTCCCATTGGTGCCACTCGTTGCTTGTTCCCTTTGCCAAGCACGGTTATTAAACCGGATTTCAGGTCAAGGTCGCTGACTTTCAGATTTTTCAGTTCGGTGCGTCTGATACCGGTTGAATACAAAAGTGCCAGAATGATATAGTCACGAATCATCTGGTACTTGTTCATATTCTTAGACTGCATCTTGCCGTCGAATAATCGGCTGGTTTCTTTTTGTGTAAGAAAATCCGGTATTTGTGACTTGTATTTCATCTTTGGAATTTCAAACAGGTACTCTTTATAACCGCGACGGCCGGTGAGGTACTTCTGGAAACTTGAAAGAGCCGATAAAAACCTGACCATTGAGCGGTTGCCGATTTTTTTCTCAAATCTCTGCCTTAGATATGATCTCAACAAAACCGGGTCGTTTAGAGAAATGGACGGTGTTTCTTTGTATTGTTTCTCCAAAAAAGAAACCCAGGGAGTCAGGTCCCGGCGGTAGGCTGCTATGGTGTTATCGGAATATCTACCGCCCGCCTGGAGATATTTGAAGAATTGAGTCAATACAGATGTTAGCATACTGCTTCAAAGTATTGCCTCAGAGCTGGCTCGTCAATGCAATAAAATCCAGAGGGAAACTGCTTAGCTGGTAACAGTTTTTGTCTTCGTCTTAGGCTTCGCTTCGGCGCTTTGCAGTTCTTTTTCGTATTTACACTCGGGACAGCGCAGGAAATCACCTTTAGATTTGGTGGACTTCTTGACTAAGAAAGGATGATTGCAGACCGGACATGGTACATCTGTAGGTTTGTCCCATGAAGCGAAATCGCATTTGGGATATTTTGAGCAGCCATAAAACAGACGGCGGCTTTTAGTCTGTTTTTCTACAATCTTGCCACCACAATTCGGCTTGGGGCACTTGATCCCCAAAGAAAGTGGTTTGGCATTTTTGCAGTCAGGGTAAGCGGAGCAGGCCATAAAGCGCCCGAAGCGGCCGGTTTTGATAATCATGTCAGAACCACACTTTTCGCACTTTTCATCAGTTTTGGACTTGGCCTCTTCTTCCGGCAAGGGCCGGGTCGATTTACACTCAGGATAAGCCGAGCAGGCCAGAAAACGACCGTTTCTGCCCCACTTAATAATCATTTTTGATTTACACTTTTCGCATTTGATATTGGTCTCTTCTGTCAGAGACTCTTTTATTTTCTTCTCCTGCCCTTTTAAGGAATCAATTGTTTTCTTGAAAGGTTTATAAAAATTGTTTAATACTTTGACCCAGTCGTCCGTGCCATCCTCGACCAAATCAAGTTCCTTTTCCATTTCGGCGGTAAACTTGACGTTAAAGATATCGGGCAGACTCTCAACCAGAATTCTGTTAACTGTTTTGCCAAGATCGGTCGGTGTCAGTTTTCTATCTTCACCATCTGCGTATTTACGGTCTTTCAGAGTCGAAATAATCGAAGCATATGTCGAGGGTCGACCGATTCCATCAGCTTCCAGCCTTTTTACCAGCATCGCTTCGGAGTAGCGCGGAGGAGGTTTGGTGAATGACTGATTCGAGTACAGTTCATTCAGCCTAATTTTGTCACCCTCTTTGAGCTTGGGAATTTTTCTGTTGCCGTTTTCGCCGCTGCCGTTTTCATCCGGCTCTTTTGTCTCTTCATATACTTTTAAGAAACCTTCAAACATTACTCTTTGAGCAGATGTCCGGAGCAGGAATTTTCCGCCCTCAATAATAACTGTCTCAACGTCATATTTAGCGTTGTTCATCTGACTGGCTACGAATCTTTTCCAGATCAAACTATAAAGTTTCAGTTCCTTTGGTTTCAGATACCTTTTGGCATTGGCAGGAGTCAGCAACAAATCAGTCGGGCGAATTGCTTCGTGCGCGTCCTGGGCACCTTTTTTCTTGCCGTAGAAGTTCGGCTTGGCGGGCAGATAATCTTTGCCATATTCTGATTTAATATGTTCTCGTACAGATTTTATAGCCGCGTCTGAGATACGGGTTGAGTCTGTACGCATATAAGTTATCAAACCAACAGAGCCTTCCTTGCCCAGTTCTACACCTTCATAAAGTTTCTGGGCTATGCCCATTGTCTGTTTGGGTGCAATGCCCATTACTCTGGCTGCTTCCTGCTGCAATGTCGAAGTTATAAACGGCGCGTAAGGCTTGCGGCTTTTTTCGGTTTTGCTGACTTCTTTGACGGTATAATCGTATTTCTGAAGTTCAGTGATATATTTCTTAACTTCTTTTTCTGATTTGACAATAATCTTGTTCTTGACAGAATCTGCTGGCGTTCCGACAGTTTTTCCGCCAATCTTGTATACCCGTGCCTCGAAATCGATTTTCTTGACCGTCTCAAGTTTGGCCATTATCTGCCAGTATTCTTCTTCCTTAAAGGCATCAATCTCTTCTTCTCGCTCGCAAATCAGGCGAAGAGCTACCGACTGTACCCTACCGGCCGAAAGATTGCGGGCGATTGTCTTCCATAAAAACGGCGAAACAGTGTAGCCAACTATTCTATCCAGCATACGTCTGGCCTGCTGGGCGTTGACTTTGTTCATATCAATTTTGCGTGGATTCTTGATTGCCTCAAGTACTGCCGATTTGGTTATTTCATTAAAAGAGATGCGGTAAATTTTGGGTTTGCCTTTGCCCTTGCCATTTAGGAGTGTGGCTACATGCCAGGCAATAGCCTCACCTTCGCGGTCAGGGTCGGGGGCAAGGAAAATATTCTCGGCACCCCTGGCAGCTTTCTGGAGCTCTTTGATTATCTTTTCTTTGCCCTTAATAATGTTGTAGTCTGGCACGAATCCGTTATCAACATCAATACCGAGCCTCGATTTCGGCAGATCCATAATGTGACCAACAGTTGCTTTGATTTCATACTCTTTGCCCAAAAAACGGCTAAGCGTTTTTGTTTTGGCAGGAGACTCAACTATGACAAGATTTTTGGCCATTAACAACCCTTTAGTTAAATTTTAAGAAATATACCTTATTACATCGAATCTGTGCGCTCAAACTTAACCTTTCCATCCAAAACTTCTTTAAGAGCGCGCATAGTAATTTTTCTGGAATCGATATCAATCGAGGGGTCCTGCTCCAGTAATTCGAGCTGTCTTAGGCGTTTACTGTTCAAAAAACGGGCATGCCGAGCGGTGACAATGATTGCCTCATAACGATTTAGGCCCAATTTTTCAAGTTTTTCTATCGATGGTCTTTCCATTTCACATTCTCCTATTAATTTAATAGCTTAACTAATAATTGTATTTATTTGTTCCTTATTAATATTTTCAGTCCGAGATTTTTTTGAGCCCGGGTGGCCGGAAATTATGCTCAGGACTTCAGAAATAGCTGATTCCAACTTTTCATTTATAACAGTATACTCAAAATTGCTATACTCTTTCATTTCCTGTTTAGCAGTATTGTAGCGGACATCTAACTGCTGGGAAGTCTCAGTTCCGCGTCTTTGCAGCCGCTCTTTTAGACTTTCCTTTGATGGCGGCAGTACAAAAATCGAAATCGCATCGGGGTACTTCCGGCGAATTTTGGCCGCTCCCTGCACGTCAACATCCAAAAGTATAACGCCGCCTTCTTCTATTACTTTGTCCAGTTGCTCTTTTGGCGTACCATATTTGTACAAGTGAACCGGGAAGTGCTCAGCAAAAAAGCCTTCTTCCGCCTTTTTGTCAAACTCCTTTTCTGTTACGAAAAAATATTCCCGGCCGTGGTGTTCACCCTGGCGCTTTTGCCGGGTAGTACAAGAAATCGAAAATCCCCAGCCCTGGCTTTTACGCTCTTCTGTCAAGAGTCCCTGACAGATAGAAGTTTTACCGCCGCCTGACGGAGATGAAATTATCACTATTTTACCCACTGCTCCTTTATTCATCCGCCCTGTACCTGAACCTGCTACTCCACATTTTGAACCTGTTCGCGAAGTTTCTCAACCTCTTCTTTCATCTCCAGGGCTACTTTGGCAACCGAATACTCTGAACACTTTGAGGACATAGTATTTACTTCACGATTCATCTCCTGCAAAATAAAATTCAGCTTTTTGCCAATTTCACCTTTTGCTTTCAAAGTTTTTCCGAACTGTCGTGCGTGGCTCTCAAAGCGGGTGCATTCTTCGGAGATGTCTGCCTTTTCTGCAAGAATCGCCACCTCCTGCTCCAGACGTGTACGGTCAAATTTACCATTGCTGAGAACTTCCTCAATACGCTTCGAAAGTTTTTTGCGGTAGTTTTTAGCAGAATTTGATGTGGCAGATTTTACCGCTTTGAGCATAATTAGAGTTCTTCCGACTCGAGATGCCATATCTTTTACCAGGGCAGAGCCTTCAATAGAGCGCATTTTTGATAATTGCGCCAGTGCCTGCTCAACAGCTTTTTTGACCTGAGGCCAGATTTCTTTGACATTGGTCGAATTTGGAGGTAAATCGGAAATCGAAGGAAACGAAAGCAGGTCCCCTATTTCGATCTCCCCTTTTAGACCCAGCTTCTTTTTGATTTTTTTAAGCTGACTGTTATAGGCTTCTAAAGCTTCGGTATTAATACTGTATTTTTGAGAATTTGGGCCGATTCTCTCGTAGTTTACAAAAACCGTGACTTTGCCGCGGCTTATTTTTTTAGATATCAGTTCTCTCAGCGGAGCCTCCAGAGCTGAAATCTGCCTGGGCAATCTGATAGACAATTCCAAAAAACGGTTATTGAAACTGGTAATCTCCGCAGAACATTGAACTGATTGTGTCTTGATATCGGCTTTGCCGAAACCGGTCATTGAATTCATTAGCTTTCCTGGTTCTCTCTATTATAAGGAAGCTCGAAAGAAAGCGGTCTGTTCGATTTTGTCAAGTGGGATAATCACTTAGGAATGATATTTGAACAATTCTCTTCAAAAATCGGCCAAAATTGCTGCCAATCAATCAATATTATCGATTAGGTCAATCAATTTTTGAAGTATTTTCGAGCCTATAGCAGCTTTGTTGACTGCCGCAACTGCCTCATTTCCCTCAATTTTGTCATCGTAAATAAACCGTAAGACATACTGATTGTTTGAGTTAGTGATAAACGAAGTTATGAATTCCTGCGGCGCACTACCGCTCTTTTCGATAGCTTTCTGGATGGCCTTTTCATCAGTAAAGCTGTATTTGTTACCGGAATCGGCCACCATGAGATGTACAATAGAAGTAGAGGGCATTTCAGAGTTAGCATATTGAGCATCGTTCTCATCATTTACTGATTTCTTTAAAGACATAGTGCTGCTGTCGTAATCATAAATTCCCAGCTGCCCTGCGCCGGCAAAGCCGAGTATTAATTGTAATAGCTCATTCAGATTTTTAAAATCATCCATTTCGGACAGGTTTGAGAGGAAATCTGAAGAGGTCTGATCCGGGTTCGCGTAAATTTCGGTGCGGCTGGCGCCACTTGCTTTGGTAAGAATCATCTGCAGATTTACCGGGTTACCGCCAATGAAATTTAAGGATACAACTGCGCATAAACTCAATTTTCTGTTTTGCTTAGTAATAAGGGTCAGCCTTACAGAGTCAAAAAAAGTATCGTAGTGGTTTCGGTCAGTGACCAGACTGCGAATCAGCTCACCACTATCGGCATCAAGAATTTTAGAGATTGACTTGCCGAGCAGCTCCTCATCGCTGTATCCGGTGAGCGACGTGAACTCTTCGTCCAGATAAGCAAAGCGACCTTTCAGATCGATTTTACAAAGAGCGCACCTCTCAATTATAACAGCATTTTTTGAAACAGCTGAGGCCATAGCAATAAAAGAAATCCTTAAGTCTACTTAGTTGGTTTTCAACAACTTAAGACGTCTTTCAGCGTTGCTGGCCATAAAATGCAGGATATAGACGCCGGCAGAAGTTGCATTCCCCTGGGCGTTTCTGCCATCCCAGATAATAGTAGTATCGGCTGAAACTGTGAAATTATTGACTTTTCCCCAGATTCTTTCTCCGGCAGAAGTATAAATGGTCAAAGATTGCCATTTCCCTGCTGCTGAGGAAATCAAAAACCTGACTGAGCTTGAAAAGGGGTTAGGAGCTGCTCTGACAAAGTCGGAAGTCAAAGAACGCACTTCTATTATGAGCCGCGCTGTATCTGCATAATAACCGACATCTGCAACGACGTTCAAAATAGTCTGAATTCCCAGAGCGGCTGAGCCCGTCACCGCTAAAGAAGCTGTGCCGTTAAGATTGTCTGTCAGGGAAATTCCGGCCGGAACTACTCCTGTCAGACTAATGACAGGAGTAGTAAGAGAGCGCCCCGAAGCGCTGATTGCAATGATTCTGGTTTGGCCGGTGGTCACCTGGAATATTCCTGACTGGTCAATCTCAATGATATCTGCCGCCCTGGCAGCGTTATATAGTCCATAACCAAAATCATTGTCGGGGCTTTGTGATTTGCTTGCGGTCTGGCGGATTAGTAACAGGGCTTCATTGGCAGTCATTGTCGAATCATGCTCTAACGCCAGAGCTGCTCCGCCTGCCACTAGCGGGGTTGAAAGAGATGTTCCGGAGGCGATAGTTGTGCCGCCATTGTGGCGGGCGGTAAAGACATTCACTCCCAGGGCAGCAATATCCGGCTTTATTCGACCGTCGGCCGTCGGTCCCGGGGAAGAAAAACCAGCCAATGTCGAATCGAAATTTGTTGCTCCGACAGTCAATACTGAATCACCATCGGCCGGAAAAGAAATCGTGCCCCAAGATTTCAATCTGGAATTGCCGGCCGAATTCACGACCAGAATATTCATTGAAGCTGCAATATCTGCAGCAATTGTAATCAAGGCGGTGTTGCCGTCTAACTGCGATTGGGTGTAGCTGCCGCTATCCTGAAACTGAGTATAACCCAAGGATGAGCTGATAATATCAGCACCGATAAAGTCGGCCCATTCGGCAGCGGCAATCCAGTTGTCTTCCTCTACTTTAATCTCATCATTGCCATTAGAATCAATGCATGAGATTTCTGTTTTGGCCAGAGCGTAGTCAGCGCCATAGGCCACTCCGATCAAGGTATTGGGAATGTAGGCAGCCAAAACGCCGAGCGTCAGCGTGCCGTGATTAGATTGTTGGAATCTTTCAGCCTGTAATGGACAATCGGCGCCGGAGACATCGTTATCATTATTTATAAAATCGTAGCTGTCTATTATAGAAGTTGAATCAAAAGCCACGTGGGCGGTATCGAAGCCGGTATCAAAAAGTGCAATCAAAACCCCCTTTCCACTGAGTCCGGCGTCATGCAACCTGACAGCGTTGATGTAACTGTTCTGAAATAGGCTCAAACCATAGGGCAGCAATGCACTACGTTGGGTGGCAAGGCTACGCTGCTGGCTGACTTCGACTACCGGCTGAGGAGTCGAAAGTGTTTTGACCAAATCAACTTTTGAGACAAAAGGTAACTCTACCACTTGCTGTATTTGGGACGAGCTGGCTTCGACAGATACGGCTTTGAACCAGCGTGACACTCTTCTTATTAGTACGCCTGTCGAAGTTATCTCTTGCAATACTTTGTCACTCGGCCGAAAGTCATAACGGTTCTGACTACCGCTTTGACCTATAACCTTTGACCGGCGCTTTAAAGATTTTTCGCTTAGCTTTACTTTTTCCAATAGCGAATCCGGCAGGTCGAAATAAATCCAAACTTTGTGCAGTTCACTGCCGAGGCTGTTTGATATGATAACTGAGAGTTCTGCTGAAAGTTTTTGCTGGCTCTCTGCGTTTTGTGCAAAACCCAGAGAAACAAAAACAGCAACACCAAGAATAACCGTTTTCCGATAGTGCAATTTTTTAAGTAATGTTTTACAATCGAGTTTCAAATTATGCTATTTATTTTCACTGAATTTTTTAAATAAATTCTGTAACAGGTTTTTTCCGGCATTACCGGTCAGAGCTGCCATATCAATCTCCGGTTTCGGTTTATCTACCGTGCCACCTAACTTTATGGGCAGTCGCAACCTGTCTACACTTTTATTATTTAACAATCCGGCCAGTCCTCCCAGAAGATTATTTTTGGACAGTTCAGACATTATTTTTTTAGTCTGTTCTTTGGAAAGCAAAATCGAACCGGTGTAATCGAGTTCTCCGTCAAAGCTATAAAAACCGCCAAGCTCAAGGTCACCTATTACACCCAGAGATGTTTTCAGATTATCAAGCCCGACTTTTCCATCTTTGACTGTGATTTTTGATGAAAGATTTCGTATCGTCTGCTCTTTATCGAAAGGGAGTTTCAGTTTCTTTGTAATGAAATTGAGTTTCTGATGAATCGAGTCCGATGTCACCAGCTTCCCCTTGTTCATCTGTGCCAGACCATTCATGGAGAGTGAATTCAGAAAAGCCTGGCGGTCCCAGCCCTGCGCGTTGTAGTCACCGTTAATATTGATTTTGCCGAAAAGAAATCCGCCCATTTTGGTAAAGCGGCTGACAAAATCATCTGCTTCAATACTTGTGGCCTTGAACTTACCATTATATTGTGGTTTGCTGAAATCATTTAAGTCAATAGTAGTTTCACCGCTTATTCTGCCGGAATAGACATTACCGGTGACATTGTAAGACTCCATCCGCCGGTCTTGTACTCTTAGAAGTCCCTTGATATTTGTGAACTCAATTTGACTATAAATGAGGGTGTCGATAGAGAAAGTTCCCCGGCCGTTCATGTCCGGCACTATCAATTCCGGGACCGTATCAGACGGAAGTTTTGCTGTTACTGCCTCAGATCCGGGAACAGCTTCAGGAAACATCTTGTCGACGTTGAATCTTCTGGATATTATGTCCAACTCAAAGAGTGGTTTTGGCGGTGTTCCCTCGATTATTCCAAGATATGTCAAAAAGTATGGCACCGGTTGAATAATTTTACCGGACAGGGAGACGTCGCTTGATTCAAACTCAATTTTCATTGAGTCAACTTTGAAAGTATCTGCAACAACTGTCATAGTCGCAGAAAAATGTTTTATCGGTTCCGGAAAAGTTGAGTCGTAGTAGCTGCCATCAGAAATTGACAAATTGCCATACGGTTTCAGACTGGTAAGCAGAACCGGATTGCCGCTGACTTTGAGATTAAAACTGGTTTTACCCGTTACTCTGGCTGCCCGCGTTTTTTCAAGATAGCCGTTAAGTAAAGCCAGATCGCTGCTACCGCTCAGTTCTCCCACTATTAATGGAGCAGGCAATTTCAAACGGCTTAAGGAATCAGCCATAAAATAATTTATCACATTTTCAAAACGTCCGCTAAAAAGTAACTCAGCCGATTTCGATTTGGCCGCAATACGCCTGACAGTAGTAACCTTATTGTCTATGTAGAGATCAAGGTACAGCGAATCGATCGGTTCCGGCAATAGCTCTGATTTGAATTTGCCATTCAGCATTTTCAGATTGCCGGAATACACCAGCTGTTCGCTGTCGTTTATCCGGCCGGAAAACCTCAGGTCAAGTTCTGTTTTCCCGGAGAATTCGAATTTGTCTTCTTTGTCTATCAGAGGATCAAAAACCGCCAGATCAATAGAACCAGTCAGATCACCATTCAGTTCGGGATTCGCAAAATCGTTAATGATTACATGACCCTTAAACGGCTGCCCATCAATTGTGCCGCCCTCGATATTGGCGCGGACATTGTCCGGTTTAAAATCAATAAAGGCCCTGTCAAACTGAAGCGTGGCATTTATCATTCTGGTCGTAACCCGGACTTTATTGAGTGACAGCGTTCCTGAATAAGAAAACGGAGTAGTCTTCTGCTGGTCATATTCGAGGTCGATAGTCATACTCAATTCACCGCTTATCGTGTAATCAGAAATCGATTTTCTGACTCTTGACGGGAGAAGTTCTATCAGTTGCTCTGCTAATACGCTTTCGGATTTTATAGTGAAGCGTCCTTTGGGCGCTGAAGTAAAGTCAGAAAGCTGACCACTTAAGCGAAACGATATGTCATTTAGCTCTAGTGCTGATTCTTCGAGCACCAGCCTCTTATTAGTCAAATCAAGTTCTGCGTCGTATTCAAGGCTGACTTTAACTTCAGGAAAGGACTCTTCACTTTCCAAGAGAACGCTTTCTATGGCAAGCTCCCCGATAGACTGAAATCTGTTTTCAGTTGGGTTGACCAGGCTTGAGTGAAAATTTATTCCGCTAAGAATTAGTTCTGATTGGTCTGAATAATTCTTGTAGACTATAGTTCCATTATTAATCTCAAATGTTTCAAATGAAATTGCTGCTACGGCAGGCACCGCCTCACCTGGGATATTTTCAAGAGCTTTAGTTTCAGGAATTGAATCTGCACTCTCAAAGGTATAGTTATTTTTGAGCTCAATTGATTTTATCAGACTAATCTGCGGTCGGTTGAGAATAAACCTGTCAACCCGAAACTCTCCGAACAATAAAGGCCACAGCCTCATTTTGACATCTACATTTTCGGCTGTCAGGAAATCCGTCTGATCAGAAAAATCCTGCGGGTTAGAGACAGTGACACCGACCAGTTGCAGGCCTAATCCTCCCCAGATTGAAATATCTATCGCCTCAATCGTAACTTTTCGATTTAAGAATGTTTCAGCTTTCTCAATTGCATAAACTTTCGCTTTTTCTGCCGGGAAAAAGAGTTTGAAGGCTATTACAATTAATAACAGCAGGGCTATGAAAATTCCGGCCGCCCAGACAAATATTTTGAAGAGTTTCTTCATCTAATATAGTTATACGCTATTTGATTTTTCTTATTCAATATTAAATATGCCGAGGCGCCTAATCAACTATAACCTCGAAAAAAAGGCGGCAATTTTGCAATCGCCGCCTCTAAATTCTTAAATCGGCAAGTCAGACTAAAATTCGATTGAATCACCCGGGTTCATTACGACAACTTCAGCCGTTTTTACTTTACCGGCAAACTCCTCCGGGTCCTGCTCTATTAACGGAAAAGTGTTATAATGAACCGGCACGACTTTCCTGGGTTTTAAGAATTCGACAGCTTTAACGGCGTCGTCGATGCCCATCGTAAAATTGTCGCCGATTGGCAGGAAGGCCAGGTCAATCTGATTCATTTCTCCAATAAGCTTCATATCGTAAAACAGGCCGGTATCCCCGGCGTTGTAAACGGTTTTGCCGCCCATTGTAATCAAAAATCCGACCGGAGGGCCGGTATAGATTTCGGCGTTCTCGCCAAAACCGCCGCCGTGGTGAGCAATGGTCAGTTTAACCCGCCCAAAATCAAAATCGTGAGCACCTCCAATATGCATCGGGTGAAATTTCAGTTCCTTGGTGCCGCAAAAACTGGCCAGTTCATAAGTTGCTATGACGGTGGCATCGTTTCGTCTGGCGATTTCAAGCGTATCACCAAAATGGTCGCCGTGACCGTGGGTTAAAAGCACATGACTGCATTCTATCTCTTCCTGTTTGGCGCCAGCCAGAGGGTTGCCGGTCAAAAACGGGTCGACAATTATTTTGTGGTCAGCATTTTCAATAGTGATGCAGGACTGTCCCAAAAATCTGGCAGTAGGCATATTTTTGAATCTCCTTCAGAAATTTCTTTGCTTTATCTATTTTCGATAGATAAGCGAGATTAAATTGATTGTCAATCGGAGCAGTCAATAATTCTAAGCGCGGTCGATAATTCCCCCACCTAGGACAATATCGCCGTTATAGAAGACGACCGACTGCCCGGACGTGACCGCCCGCTGCGGTTCGCTAAACTCAATCGAAGCTTCTGTCTCAGAATGCGGAGTGACTTTTCCAACTGCCGGAGTATGCAGGTATCGAATCTTGATTTCGGCCTCAAAGGCACCATTGTCGGCAGAGCCGCCAATCCAGTTGATTCCGCTGGCCTCGAGTTTTGAGACAAACAATGAATCGTTGTCTCCGACTATGACGCGGTGGGTATCAACCTCTACCCGCTGGACATAAAGAGGCGTCGGGTGAGTGATTCCCAGTCCTTTGCGCTGACCGACCGTAAAATGCGCAATCCCGTTATGCTGGCCCATGACCTCGCCATTTTCATGGACTATCTGACCCGGAACCGACTCCGAGCCGTGCTTTTCTTCCCAGTCACGCAGGAACCGACGATAATTGTTGTCAGCCACAAAGCATATTTCGCGTGACTCCGGTTTGTCGGCTGTTCGTAAATTGTGTTTGTGGGCAATCTCACGAACTGCGCTCTTAAGCAGATTTCCGAGCGGCATTAATGTTTTTGACAGAGCTTGCTGAGTTACTCCCCAGAGCACATAGGACTGGTCACGGGTGTCATCAGTGCCTTTGCGAATATGCCAGCGTCCCGAAGAGCTCTGTTCGATTTTGGCGTAGTGACCGGTGGCAATATAATCACAGCCAAGCTTTTCGGCCTTGTGTAAAAATTCGTTCCACTTGACATCGGAGTTACAGCGAACACAAGGATTGGGCGTGCGGCCTTTGTGATACTCCGATACAAAATCATCGATGACAGTAGCCTTAAACTCTTTTGACATATTCAGCACATAAAATGGCGCATCAATGCTGTCACAAACAAATCTACAGTCAGTTACAGAGTCAATCGTGCAGCAGCGGCCGTCTTTGTAAATGTCTGCGCCAACATCAACATAGTCCCAGAGCTTCATATGCGCCCCGACAACATCGTAGCCCTGCTCTTTTAATAGTAAGGCAGCTACCGACGAGTCGACCCCGCCGGACATAGCCACCAATACCTTTTTCTTTGCATTCATATTTAGTTTAATTCGAAGAGACGGCAGACGGAATTAGCTTGTTTAACTTGTTGATTCAAAACTCCGCTTAACCTTTTTCATATACCGGAGACAAAGAACGCAGCCTCTCTATAATCGGAATCAGCTTTTCGACGACATAGTCGAGCTGCTCAACAGTTGTGCTGCGGCCGAGAGAAATCCGAATAGCCCCTTGCGCTTCAATTTTTGGTTTGCCCATGGCCGTCAAGACATGCGACGGCTCAGTAGAGCCCGAAGTACAGGCCGAACCGGAGGAACAAGCGATGCCTTCTAAGTCCAAAGACAGCAGAATCGACTCACCTTCAATGCCAACGAACGATAAATTAACCGTCTGCGGAATTCTTTTTTCTCTTGAGCCGTTAAATGCTACATCTGGGATTGCACTGCTGACTTTGTCTATGAAATAGTCGGACAGTTCGCTGAGCTTTTTGTGGTCTTGTTCCATTTTCTTGCCGGCAATTTCAAGCGCCCTGGCAAGGCCGACTGCCCCGGCTACATTTTCTGTTCCCGGACGGCGCTTTTTCTCATGCGACCCGCCATAAAACAACGGCGCTATCTTTACGCCCTGACGAATAAAAAGAGCGCCGATGCCCTTTGGGCCATAAATTTTGTGAGCTGTCAAAGAAAGCATATCTACACCAAGTTCTTTGACATCAACCGTAATTTTACCGATTGACTGCACAGCATCAGTATGGAACAAGACTTTTTGAGAGTTAGCTATTTGAGCTAATGTTTTGATATCCTGTATCGTTCCGGTTTCGTTGTTGGCATGCATAACCGAGACAAGTGCTGTTTTGTCGGTTATGAGCTCTTCTAATTCATTTGCCGTACAAAACCCTGCTGTGTTTACCGGCAGGAAATCGAGGTCCCAGTTCTCTTTTTGATGAAGAAACTCGGCCGGCTCAAATACAGCGTGGTGTTCAGTGGAACCAACTATCAAATGATTTTTCCTCTTCTTGTATTGGTAAGTGGTTCCTAAAACGGCGATGTTGTCCGACTCTGTGCCGCCTGAGGTGAAATAAAGCTCCGCTGGCTCACAGTTGATAAATTCGGCTATCTGCTCACGGGCGTTTTCCAGAGCAACTTTGGCATTTCTTCCAAAATTATGCACAGAGCTGGCATTGCCAAACTCTTTGACAAAATAGCGGCTCATAATATCGGCGACCTCGGGGTCGACCGGCGTTGTAGCATTATGGTCTAAGTATATTTGTTCCATCATTCGTTCTCTTCAATACCATTTAGAACGCATACAATATAGTAAAGTGCCAGCGACTGTCAAAAGGTATTGTACTGGTTGGGATTCGCTGGGCATAGTCAAATCTTATAGGCCCGGCCGGAGACATTATCTGTATACCGGTGCCATAGCTGTAGGCAAAAGCGCTGGCCTTTATATTATCCAGATGTCTGAAACCGTTACCCATATCGAAAAATAGTGACTGCCACAGGGGCAAAGACGAGAATAGCTTCCGCAAAATCGGCAGATAGTTAAAAACCTGCAGGGTTTTCCATCTGAGCTCCTGATTAAACAGAATAGTATAAGTAGCCCCCTCAACATCACCAGATGTCCCTATTTGACCCAGACTTTCCGTACTAAAGCCGCGAACTGAGTTGGCGCCGCCCAAGAAGAGAGCTTCGTCAATCGGAACCACCTGCGTTTTTTCAAACGCTCTGGCCCAGCCAACTTTGATTCGGGTCGCTGATATCCAATCCGGTTTTATCATCTGATAGGTTGACCATGAAAACTGTGTTTTTGAAAAATTATCATCCCCTCCCAAAAATCCGCCTACATATTCAACGCTGAAATTAGTAAAGACTCCTCTGCGGGGAACAAATAGGTCATCACGGCTGTCCCGACGAAAAGTAAAATAAATCTTTCGACGGGCAGAGTTACCTTCTTCTGCTTTAAGCAGATCTATTTCAGTTTCAGGGACTCCGCTTATTTTTACAAACTCATATTCAAATCCGGCGGTCGTCCTGGCTTTTAGTCCAAACCTTCGAGTAGTTGCTGCCGAAAGAGACCATGACTGTCTGTCAAAGTTTCTGTTGGGGTCTTTTATTTTCGGCTGCAGTTCACTGGTTAATATTAGCGGCATACGTATGCCCAAAAACCATGGCTCGGTAAATCTTACCCGGTAGCGGTGTTCAATCAGCTTAGAGCCGTTACCTAAAGTAAAAGAGTAGTCCGACAAAATATCATATCTGCGGGAGCCTACAAAATTTCTTTTTCCGTATCTGGCGGAAAGCCCCCAGACTAAATCCTTATCTTCTGACTGTCCGGCACCGGTTGTAAATGTAATGTAATGAGGTTTGCGCTCACGCACAGACAGGACAAAGTCAGGTGCCAGGCGGCTCTCAGTTGTATCGTCCTGTTCAAAGCGGACAGTAGTATAATAGCCTGACTCCAAAAGACGCCTTTGTGAATTAAGAATGTCTTTTCGCCTGTAGATATTATTTTGCTTTATGGTTATTTCTCTTCTGGCAGTATAGCTGGGGAAATTGTCATTCCCTATGATTCGTACTTCGCCAAAATGAACCAGAGAATCAGACTCTACTGTGATTAGTATATCATCAAATTCGCTGTCACTTGATTTATCTATGGCAAAATCTATGACTGCATAGGGGTATCCTTCGTTGGCCAGATAGGTTTTCATATCGAAAATCATGCCTCGAACCAGAAAAATATTAAACGGTTTACCTTCTTTAAGTGTTTTCATCATTTTATTTAGATTGTGACCAAACTTGCTGTCGTAGCTACCATTCAACTTTTTTTGACCAAAGCGGTAGAGTTTGCCTTCACTTAACTGCACCAAGACAGTAGCGCTGGAATCAATCTGGTTAAGTATAAATTCTTCTTTTATTTCAATATCCAGATAACCATTTTTCAAATATAGAAACTTTATTTCGAGGGTGTCTCTGCGAAGTGTTTCCCGCTGCAGATAGATTCGTCGGTCTTTTCCCAGGGCTTTAAAGAATCCAAATTCTCTTGAATACATCTGACTCTTGATATCGCCCTCTGATATCGCTTTGTTTCCTGCTATCTCAATTTTTGTGATTTTTGGTTCAGAACGCATCCATCTCAAAGTTTCCCGGTCTATGGCCTGCGAGCTTGAAAAGAAGAACAGAAGCATTGCGAATATGTAGAGACTAAATCGATTCAAGCGCATTAAAATTCCCAGTGGAGTTTTAGATTTAGATGATATAGTTCTTCTTCGTCGCGTCGGCCTTCTAAAATAAAAGATTTGAATCTGCGGTATTCAAAGCCAATCTCCTGTCCGGTGGTTGAACCAAGAGCTGACTTGCCGTAAACGTACAGGTTCGGGTCAAACGGGGAAAAGCCGAGAGTAAAGCGGGTCCTGGCCAGATCCAAATCTCCGCGATAATAACCCGGGTCGACTTCAAAAGTTTCCAGTCCCAGTTGCCGGAACTGCTTACTTCCGATTTTGGAAACCTGGCTGGCTACTACGTTTGAGACCCTTTGCCCGAAACTTCCGAACGAAGAGATATCTCCCTCTCCGTATTCAGTTCCTGCCAGAGCCGGTAGAAGTTCATCTTCAGATACTTCAGAATCATCAGTTACCGAGATATCCGGGTGGTCCAGTGTCCCGGAAATTCTTATGCCCAATATTTTTTGGATCGAAGTCTGATCTTCTTCAAAAGTAGAGGGCGTATAGCTGGTTATTCTGGTATAAGCAACCAGATTGAGACGGGGGTTAAGCGAGTCGCCGCCATCGAATATTACTGTGCCTCCCGGTTCAATCCGGAATATCTTGTCGAACAAAAACCCTCTTCCCCTGACTACCTCCAATTCACCTATCAATTTCTCCCGCCCGTTCTCTCTGATTAGATTTATGAAACCGCTGAACTGTGCGTCAATGTCGTCATTTTTCACCCAATAGTTGGACAATATATCGATATTTAAGTTCAAGCCCCAGCTGCCTTCCTCTGAAAAGGCCATCATTATCGGAGAGCCTTCATCCGGCTCTGCAAAATTTACCGCATACCGCATAGCAACTAGTGCCAGATCCCCGGTCACAATCGGAGGTGTATCTCCCAGAATATGCATTTCTCCCTCAATAGAACCGCGAATATCGGCCAATTCGTAATTAAAGGGAAACTCGCGCGGCAAAGTCAGATAAATATCATAGTAAAGATTGTCCAGAGCCTTAACAATAATTTCACCTTCGAATTCTGCGTACCTTTTGGGAGAGTTCTTTTTATTTCCTCGATAGGCGTAGGCTTCTATAGAATCGAGCACAATTCTATTATCCACCATCGTAACACCAGCTGAGTCCGAATAGATATATTCTTCGAGGTCAAAGTATTTCAGCCTGGCCTGGCGGATATATGCCATTCCTTCCAGATGAGGGTTGTTTGGTGTTCCAAAAACTTTGAAATCCGTTACAAAATCACCTTCGAGCTGTTCAATATCCGGTAACATCGCGGTCAAAAGTTCAAACTTCTTGTCCGAGGCCAGGACTGACAAATACATTGGTTTATCAAGTAATCTCTTGACCGTAGCGCCTGAGAACGATAGATTAATAGGAATCTCTCCTGCTATAAAATACCGTCCCTGTTTTGAGACTAAAACAATGCTGTCAATGGCAAGTAGTTCGTTGCTATATTGTGCGTCCGTAGCAAGGTTGCCCAGATGGACACTTTTTAGAACAAGCGAATCCACTATCAAACTGAGATCAAAAATTGGCTGTTTAAAAGTGCCTTTCATTGAAGCTCTTCCGGAAACTTCTCCGCTTAGCAGATCTTTTTCAAAAGCCAGTTTCAGCCACGGAGAAATCTGCAGTTCATCAAAATAGAAATCCATGTCCATCGATTCGTCGTAGCCTACTGACCCGGTCGCCGAGAGCAGCATCTCATCATTAGCAATCGCTGCCTGCCTAAAATAGAACCCTAATGAATCAATGTCGATATTGACAGATCCCCGGTTGACGAACTGCTGGTTAAATAGTTTAAGCTCGAGCGCCTTTAGCTCGAGCGACATAGGTACAGATTCGTAATCAAGTTCTCCGCTGGCGCGCACCGCTGAATAATTATTTTCCAGATAGACAGAATCTATGGTGACAATGTTTGAATCTATTTTAAGAAACGAATAGCCCTTGTTTACCGGAACATCCCAGGCTGAACCGCCGTAGGTAAAGACCTCGATATCACCTTGCTTGGATTTAAGAAAACTCTTAATATTAACAGTCGTGCTGAACTTTTCGCTGTACAGGTCGTATATCCAGACAGAATCGGATTTGAAACTCGCCCACAGATCAGGGTCGCTGGTTTTGCCGGACACCCTGGCAGTTAAGACACCTCTGCCGGCAGGTCTCTTGATAAACAGTTTGTCATGATATCGTTCAAGGTTCTGCAGTTGTGCAGACAGTTCAATATTCAGGCTGTCATTATAATTTATCATCCCACTGAATCTGAATTCGTTTTCAAAATACTTGATTGCGAACGGCTCCAGAAATTCTATTGAATCTGTTGTTATGACCATACTGCCTATTGCAGAATGAAGCTGGTAACCGTTGAAGCTGGATTCATAAAGCGCGGCATCTATGTCTAGCCTTAGATCTGTGTTCTTGAATGACGAACCACTCAGGCGTATATCACCGCTAAGGTCAGACTCAAAACCGTTTTTCACCAGACTCTTAAGATTAAAACCTCGAATCGCAGCAACAATAGTATACTTTTCTACTTCGCCCGTGAGATCAAGGTTGCCGCTGCCGTCTACGGAGCAATGGTCGAAAATTGTGCCATAGACTGTATCCAGAATGGCAATCCCGTCCGAATACCGCATGTCAATGTGGATATTTTTAAATTCAGCAATTTGAAAAGTTCCGGCCAGATCCAAAGATACCGTAATTCCGGAATTTCCAACGTCAATCTGGCCGTTGAGATCAATCTTGCCTTTCAATTTCAGGCCGGCATAGGCAGATATTTCTGCAATGTCAAGGTTGTCAGCCGCAAATGAAATCTGTGCCGTCAAGCCCCTGGTATCAACCGTACCGCTTAGTCTCAAACGGCTTTCACCCTTGCCAACGCTCAGCTCCTGAAATGATAAGAGCCCGTTAGCAAAAGTCACTTTGCCTGAGCAGTATTCAATTTTATAGTCTTCCCGGCTTGAGTTTACAGACAGACGGCTGAGATCGGCAGAGTAGGTGTTGCCCTGAGCCATCAGCGAAGCTGCCAGATTTATTTCTGAAAAACTTAATGTATCACTCTTTTTTTCTATCATAATGTTAGCGTTGTTTATCTGTAGCTTGGAAATCAGTCCGTAAGCTGCAGAGCTGCCGCTGCCTCCTCCACCGGATTTGTCCGAAGCAAATGAAGGAATCCGCCATTTTCCAGAATCACTCTCGACCAGTCTTATTCTGGCAGAGTCAATCTCAATAAGCTCGAAATCATAATTGCCGGAGAGCAGCCCTTTCAAAGAATAACGCGCCAGCAGTTTTGGAATCACCAGCAGTTCAATTTGTCCAAGGCTGTCTCTAAAATTAACGCTGACATCTTTTATCACTACGCCCGAGACAATATCACCGCCGATATGACCGATGCTGATATTTAAGCCGTACTTGTCTGAAACCAAGTCTTGTATCTTTTTAGATACTATGCTTTCCAAGCCACCTGCATGAAAGAGATACAGGTAAATTCCCCCTATTAGAACTACTGTTGCAGCTGCCATATAGAACAGAATTTTGAAGAACTTAATCATCCGCTATCTTTCTACGCCCGAGCCCAAAGAATGTTTGCTTAACAAATAATGCAGGTTAATTATTACAATCGAAACAGCCCGATAAATGATTTTGCAGTTCATAATCATAGTTTAATCAAGGCGGCGCTTATGGCCGGCCTAAAAACTAAGCGATTTGAACGCTTGGTTCAATCTATATCTTGGGAATTAATGCTGTGAAGCTGCTGTTGGAGCCGCCTGACTGCCTTTTTGAGCGTTTCAAGCTCCTGATATATGAGTTTTTGAGAGTTTTTTTCGTTAGCTTTGCTGCCTAATGAGCTGCGAAATCTCTGGTTCAGATCTGCATTTCTTGAGCCAATTTCGACATCGGCATAAATAAGCTCATTTTGCCTGATTAGCTCAAGCCTCAAGATCGAGCCGGATCTGGCTCGTTTTATTCTATATACGAATTCCAGAGCTGAGTGAATCTGTTCTCCGTTCACACTTATGATAAGATCTCCCTGCCTTAGCCTTGCTCTGGCAGCAGGTGAGAACTGTACAACTTCGGTTATGACAGCGCTTTGTTCTATTAACCTGCTGAAACCGGAAGTTTGCCCCGAAATCATTGAATTGACAGAACCAATTTCAAGCGGCGGACTTATTTCTATCTCACCAATCGTAACACCCAGATAACCGGCCCGGCGATCACCATATTTAATCAAATGCTCTACAATAGACGGAATTTCGCTGGCCGGAACTGCCAGCCCGGCTTCTGTCCGCTCACCGCTGCCGATTCCGCCGATAATCGCACCTATGAGCCTTCCGGATAGATCAAAAAGTCCCCCTCCGATAGAGCCCGAGGTAATCGCTGCCGAAAACTGAAGCGAGCCGTCGTCTCTGGCACCGGCACAAAAGCCAAGCGATGGACTGGCGTGGAGACCGTAAGAGTTACCGACTGCGATGACCAGTTGACCCGCGCAGCGATAATTCTCAAGCGCTTCAACCGCTCGTCCGATTGGTCTGGCAGGTTTTATAAGCGCCAAGCCTTTCTGGTAATCTATGCCTATCAGTCGCGCACTTATCTTAAAACCCCCATAGACCACATACAATTTGTCGCGCCCGGCTACAGAGCTGGCCGCCACAATTATGTGTCCCAGTGAATCGAAGACAACTCCTGAGGCTATAATCTTGACAATGCCAGGGCTGGCAGGACCAAGTGGAGACGGCTCAACCCGGGATTTTGAGGCTTCTATAGTCACTACTGACTGGGACAGTCTTGAAATCAGCTTAAAGAGACCGCTTTCGAGCGGCGCCAGCGAACTGTCTGCTGCTTTGCTGTCTGCTGATATTAAGATAAGTATGAAAAAGAAAGGGACCACCCTTGAAGCGATCCCTGAAAACAACGTTAACATTTTAGTATATAGTTTCTTCCTCCATATCCGTTACAGAACGGGGAGAATGAAAAACTCTTATTACCGGTCGTATCCGGTAGAATCCACTAACATATGGTCCTAACCCAAAGGAGCGGGTGGTAACCCTTGTATTTGATCTGCTTCCGGCCAAACTAAACGGAGAGCTATAAGTCAGCTGGTTAGAGATTCTATTAATTCTTTCGGAACGGGCTAACTGGCCATCCAGAGTCCAGCCTTTGTGAAGTGTGCCGGTCAGGTTCGGATTGTTTAACGGCTGAGCAGTCAGATAAGAATCGTTAACTGATTGACTGCTGTTTGCCAGAGTCATATTTGAGCCCGCATTATTTTCAGTAGAAAAATAATTGATGCCTACAAAGACAATTAAAGCAGCAGTTACAAACGCCGGCAGCAGCCTGCGCACCAAAAAAGACGGCGCCGCCTTGGGCAGTAAGGCCTTAGTACGGGTTTCAGCAAAACGTTCATGAGCAATTCTATCAAGCAGACGATTGTTAAAGCCTTCACTAACCGGAAAAGACTTCATCTCTTTGCTTGAACGAATAATCGCCCGGAAATTCTGTTCATCTTGCCGGCAACTTTTGCAATTGGCGAGGTGGTCGCCCAGCGCCATTAGACGGCGGCCTACCAGCTCATCGTTACAATAAGCCGACAGGTAAGAGCGTACCTTTTGACAACGCATTCTGTTCCTCCAATCTCGGTTGCAATTTATCTCGCAACATCATTCTTGCTCGATTAACACGCGATTTAACTGTTCCCAGCGGAACGCTAAGAACCTGGGCTACTTCTTCATAAGACATTTCCTGAACATCACGCAATACAAATGCTGTCCGGTATTTTTCCGGAAGCTCCCCTACTGCGCTGTTGATTGCTTCAGGAAGGCGGCTCGGTAGTTTCATCTTTACCGAAAGCTCAGGCTCGTTTCCTTTCATTTCAGAAATTTCATAAAACCTGAATTTCTTGCGGCGGCGAAGTTCGTTGCGCCCAAGATTTAAGCCGATAGTATATATCCAGGTAGACAGACAATGCTTAAAATTGAAAGACTGGCGATGCAGATAGACCCGGACAAATGTCTCCTGGACTACATCTTCAGCCTCTTCTGTCGAAGAAAGCATCCTTGTCAGAACATTCATCAGGCGATTTTTGTAACGGTCTACAATTTCATTAAAGGCGACCATATCTCCGTTCTGTACCGCTCTCATCAACCTGTAGTCTATTTCTTTGGCTGTCTCTTTTGACATATATACCCCAAGCTTTATATTCTTCTAATAATACTACCAAAATGCCCCAAAGTTCCACACTTTTTTGAGACAATCCCGCCATCCAACACGCTGCTATACAACAATTTAACTTGTCTGTCCGAGTCCTGTAAATTCAGATTCGAAGCAAAGCCTAAATAATGCTCCTTTTTCAACCTTTTCTTGACTTGCAGGGCTAACTGCCTAGCTTTTTCATCTTATGGTAAATGCAATAATCAGGCCGGTTTCTGCCGGATTAAGCCTGGAAAATCTGTTCGGGAAAATGTCCGCAAAAAAAGGGGCGGTCTGGCTCGATTCTTCGCTGCGGATAGGTGACAAAGGAAGGGCTTCTTTTATAGCTTTCGACCCGGTCATTGAAGTCACGGTTTACGAAAATTCAATTGAAATCAAGAGCGAACACAAAACTGAAAAAATCCGGGGTACTTTCGACCCACTCAAACTGCTTAACGATTTATGGGAAACAGAAAATCTTTTTTCTGTCGGTTATTTCAGTCATGAGTCGACTCTCCCGTTTGTAGGTCTCAGACCGAACAGACAAAGCGGATTGCCCCTGATTCACTTTTACTTTTATGACACTCATTTAAAGTTCGACCACATTGCAAACTCCTATGAACTGATCGGAACTAAACCTGAAAAGTATTCAGAGATACTTTTTGATTCCAACGCGCCGGAAAATCGACTGGCAGTTGCTTCGACAAACTGCCGACCGACAGTTTCCAAAAAAGATTACCTGCAGTCTGTCCGAAAAATTAAAGATCACATTAAAGAAGGTGACATCTACCAGGCAAATTTCACTTGCGGCTTTGATATCCAAAGTGATGCTCTTTCTTTCGACGCTTATAAACGATTAAGACGACTTAACCCGGCGCCATATGCTGCCTACTTGAACTTTGGTGACTATCAAATATTGTCTTCATCGCCTGAAAGAATGTTCAAAAAAGACAGACTTGATATCACCAGCTGTCCTATCAAAGGAACGATAACTTCAGGCCAGGATGACCTTGAGCGAGAGCAAAACCGTCTTAGACTATTAAATTCCGAAAAAGATAAAGCTGAGCTATTGATGATCGTTGATCTGGTCAGAAATGATCTGGGCAAAGTTGCCGAAACAGGGACAGTCCGTGTAGATAATCTTTTTGAACCCGAAGATTACTCATCTCTGATTCATCTGACGACTGATATCTCTGCAAAACTAAGAGATGATCTGTCCCTGGCTGATATCATAAAAGCGATGCTTCCCGGAGGATCAATCACCGGCGCACCCAAAAAACGAGCAGTTGAAATAATTCAGGAAATTGAGACTACTCCCCGCGGAGTGTATACCGGCTGTATCGGTTATGTTGATGGCGTTCAGGCTGAATTTAATATCGCCATCAGAACCATGACCCACCAGGATTCTCTTTACCGGCTTAATTCCGGCGGAGGTATTGTCTCCGGAAGCAGACCTGAAAGCGAATATGACGAAATGCTTTTAAAAGCTAAGAACCTGCTCAAGGCGCTGGGGGCTGCAGTATCTTAAGCCCATATGAAAAAAATTGTTACATCCATCAACGGCCGCATAGTTAGTGGAAAAGAAGCCAGAATTTCTGTTTATGATAACTCTCTTCTTTACGCCGAAGGACTCTTTGAAACATTTCTGGCAATTGATGACAGACTCGCCTTTTCCAAAGAGCATTTTATAAGACTTCGTAAAGGCGCCAGGCTGCTTGGCCTCAAGCTATCAACGCCTGAGAGCAAATTGGAAATGTGGCTAAAAAAAACAGCGAGGGCGCATCCGGCCCGACTCAAAAGACTAAGGCTGACAGTTACCGGCGGAGAGTCGGCTGTCTGGACAGGCAAAAGAGGCAGGTCACAGGTAATCTGTTCGGCCGTAGAGCATAAGTTTGACAATAGCCCTCTGAAGCTTTACGCTCCGGAAAGTAAAATTGATGAGCGTCTTGTGTTCAATCGCATCAAAACTATTTCCTATGGCGCCAAAGCCGCCGCCTTAAGAGAAGCGCAGAAAAATAAGTGCGACGACGCGCTTCTGATTAACGGCAGCGGCAATATCTCAGAACTGACCAGCGCCAATATTTTCTGGACCAAAAATAACAAAATTTATACTCCGCCCGTTACAGCCGGCTGCCTGGAGGGAGTTACTCGCAAACTGATTCTTAGTGAAGCCAAAAAAAACAGGTGGCAGATAATTGAAAAGAATTGCTCACTCAAAGAACTCAAATCAGCGGGCGAAGTCTTTTCAAGCAGCTCTGTCAGGCTGGTCAGAGCTGTTGGAGAAATACGGGCCAAGAATTACATAGCCAAATTTGAAACCGGACCGATGTCTGCAATAATTTTCAAACGCATTTGCGAAATTCTGAACTTTTATTAATGATGAAACATAAATTATGTGGGTTAATTAATTTTATTATTATTTTCAAAATTTACTTTTAGTTGACCAATATTTAATCGATTCCTAAACTGCCACGCACTTAGGACAACTATATGAAACAAAAAACCGGCAAAATATTTCAGACTATTCTTTTTGTCTGCTTGGCGATAAGCTTAAGCACAGCAACGTATGGACAGGATGAAGAGGCAGAAGACAGAATCGACCGACCGCCGGCGATAGGCTTTTACGCCTATCCCCCCCGCTGGCTGGTTGATATGCCCACTGCCGGCACACTTCCCAGAGCAAGTTATGATATTGCTATTCGCCTTTACCCCCAGGGAGGCGCTTTGGGAATGGTAAATATCGGCCTGTCGAACCGATTTCAATTAGGCATATCTTATGGCGGTGAGGGGATTGTTTCAAACACCAGCCCCAGCTGGAATCCGAAAATTGAGTTTACTCTCAAGCTCAGAGTAATTGACGAAATAGAATATTTTCCGGGAATGACAGTTGGTTTTACTTCGCAAGGGTTCGGTCCCTGGAATGACCAGCTCAAGAGGTATGCTTTTAAATCTCGCGGTTTTTTTGCTGTTGCCAGCAGAAGCTTTTACTTCTACACCTGGACCGCCGGCTGGCATGCCGGTTTTAATTATACTCTGGAGAGCGACGAAGATGAGGACGGGGACATAAATTTCTTCGGCGGCTTTGATGCTACTTTCAGATACAATCTGGGTCTTACAGGTGAATACGACCTGGCCATAAACGATGACAAGTCTACCCTGCCCGACGGCACACCAAACTCATTTGGCGGTAAAGGACGCGGCTATTTCAATTTGTCACTCAGGTGGCTGTTCCATGACAATCTTGAACTGGAAGCAATCCTCAAAGATTTATTTGTGAATCGAAAAGATGCCGACACTTTTACCAGAGAAGTAAGAATTACTTATATAGAGCCATTTTAGAAATTACTGTTTGAACTAACTTAGGGCTTTACAGTCCGAATTTTCGCCAGCGGCCTATAACCATCTCGGCAAACTCACCAACCATATCTACTACTTTATCGCGGTACTGTTTGGCTTTCTCGCGGTCATATTCGGGATAGCCTTCGCCCGGCTTATAAAGAAGAACCGAACCCGGCACCGGATAGATATCACTGCCAGGCTTGAAAGTATAAGCCAGGTCGGGATCGTTATTTTCTTCGTCAACTAATGAGGGGTCGATAGCGTGAACCATAGCGGTTTCATCGGTACCGGCGTGTCCTCCGGCATGGCCAAAAAATTCGTCGGTCATCTTCTCGCATAATTCCCACCAGTGAATTACTGCAATATTGGCGTCCTGCTGGTAGTGGAACTCGTAAGCTACCTGTTTTAGTGCAGCATTATTGCCGCCATGTCCGTTTAAAAGAATCACGTTATGGAATTTTGAATCAATAAATGAATCCAGAATATCTCTGATAAACATCTGATAAGTTTCCGGCTGGATGGTAGAGCCGCCGTTGTACCTGTAAAGCGAGCGGGTGATGCCGTAGTTCACTATCGGCGCTACCAGCGCGTTTATTCGCTCGGCGATGCCGAAAGCTATCTCATTGGGAATATAGTTGTCAGTGCCCAGACAAGATGAGCCGTGTGCCTCAACAGTACCAACCGGCAGTATTACGGTATCAATCTGTTCCGGAACAAGTTTCTGGACTTTGAGCCAGCTTAATTTTTGAAGCTCCCGTTCCATATCTATATCAAATCAATTTTCCAGCTTACTCAAAAGTCGTTCCATGACCAACTCAGTCTCGTGGGCGGTTGATTCATCTCCCTCAATCCTGAACTGATTAATATCCCGCACCATTACTTCCAGATAATCCGGTGTCTCCACGGCATACCAGATTTCAAGTTCAGACCAGACCAGTCCTTTGTCTTCGAGTGCTCTGGCCACCTCGTTATATATCGAAGGAGATTTCCAGTCAAATTCCGAAAGCTTTATATGGTAACATTTTGACATACCTATAACATAGTAACGGCCGTCGGGAGTCGGGCCGAAAACCGCATCAGATTTTTTTAAGAGCTGCAGGGCCGTCTCTATTTTTTGCCGGGATACGGTTGGGCTGCGGCTGCCTATTACTAACACGCTATCATAACCACATGAAAAGCAGTCTTCAAAAAGTTTCTCGATCCTGATCCCCCAGCGCTCTTTGGACATTTCAGATAACTTAAGCCGGCCTTTAATCTCAGATAATATATTTGCTGGCGCTTTTTTCTTTACGTATTCAGTTACAATTTTTACCAGCTTGCTCCGTTCGGAGCTGCCAATATAGTACAACCGAATATCAGTATCTTCTACTTTGAGCGCATTAAAAATTGTGTCGGTGATAAAAGCCTGATGCAAATACTTCAGGTCAGTACCTTGTATAGCGCCGAAGTCCATTGATGAACCATCCTCAAATGGTTCCTGAATGCAAACTGCGATTACCTGTCCTTTTTTCTTCTTTGGAGTCATATTTTTTCACGCTACAGCGTTAATTAATTAGTAATATACTGAAAGCAAGAGCGGACAGTCAAGGCGACCTGCGAAAAATAATCTGAATATTTTTATAAGGGAAAAACTGATTAGCCGACATTTTGCAAGGCAGGGAATAAATCTAACATAAAGTTTGAGATGACCACCAGTAAGTTAAAGAATATTAACACACCAACTATCATCAGCAAGCCGCCCGAGATAATCTCAACAGCTCTGAAATGACGTTTGATAAAACTAAAAGCGCCAATAAAATAGTTGAACAAAAGAGCAGTAAGTATAAACGGTACACCCAGTCCGGCAGAATAGAAAGCCAGAAGCATGACGCCGGAAGTGACCGAGTCTTGCTGAGCGGCCAGAGTCAAAATAGAGCCGAGAATAGGACCGATGCAGGGCGTCCATCCAAAAGCGAAAGCAATACCAATAACTACAGAACCGATTATCCCCATCTTTTTGCTGCCGGTGTTAAATTTCATTTCATAATTGAGAGCTTTTATCTTAAACACTCCGGCTACGTGCATCCCAAACAAGAATACCAGGGCGCCCGCCACTTTGTTAAACCAGCCCATATATTGCTGCAACATTTCACCTATCCAGGTTGCCGTAGCTCCCAAAAGAATGAATACCAGAGAAAACCCGATTACAAAAAAGAAAGTGTTGATAACAACTCGAAACATGTGTTCTTTTGATTTTTCCTTTGAACTCAAATCTTCAATTGATACGCCGGAAATAAAAGACAAGTAGCCCGGGATAAGGGGCAATACACAGGGAGATATAAAGGACAGGAATCCGGCAAATATCGCGGTTGGAATTTCTATGGTCGGCTGTTCAAACATTATTTTATCATAATCAAATATAAATCAGTTAGTCAATCAAATGTAATTGACAAAGAGACAAAGATTAGAACACCAAATAGCCTACTTGGAGTTCCTGGCTTTGGAAACTATTTCATTTTTTAAAAGAGACATTAATTTTTGAGCGTCGATTTTGCTGGCTATCCTCTCAGCTACCCGGTCTGCCAGATCTGAAACAAACTGGCGCGTAAAGACTTCGACCTGGTCGATAGTTATATTCTCAATAGGGTCGCTCGAAACATTTGCCGACTTAGCAGTTGCTGCCGGTTTGCTTCTGGTGTCAATTACATTCCTGGAGCTTTCATTGCCAAAGCTCTCAACCTCTTTTTTGAAGTCTTCAATAAATTTCTCAACTCCGCCCGTCTTGCCACCTGCGACTTTTTTTGAATCCGAAGATTTCTTACTTGGAACTGAAATCCGTTCAATCTGGTCGGCCGGTTTTGTCACTTTCAGGCTTTCCGATTGGGAAGCAGCTTTAGGTTTCTGGCCGCTTTTCGGGTTTATGACATCATTTTTCATCTCATTTACGAACCAGTCATAGTCATGGTCTGCGTTCTCATTAACATTTTCCAGAAGAGACTCGTCCCCCAGCCCAAACTGATCGTGACCGCTTACGATATCAAGTTTACCTGTTTTTGATGGAGCCGGCTTGCCGGACTTTTTGATTTTGCCGGACTTTGCGCCCAAATTAACCGAACCAATCTGACCGGAAATATTAGTATCATCTTCAACATGATCAATCCCGATCATTTTCTCAACTACCTTTTTCTTCTTTCTCATTTTGGCAGTCCCGAACTGATCCATGACTTCGGAACCAGTCACATCTATCTCGTCCAGTCCCAGAGCCTGGTCAAGGAGTTCATCTTCCAAGCTTTCGTTTTGGGAATTATCAGCTTCCTCTTCGGGCTTTTTTGAATCCTTTGCCATATTATTTATTTTCGACAATAAATCGTTCAGGTCAAGGGGTAAATTCACTTTAATTTTATGAGGAATTCCGGGCTCATTTTCATCAGCCAAAAGTATTACAGGAATAGTGGCAAGCGCCGGTTCTGCCTGCCAACCCTGGATAAACCTGGACTTGTTTTTCCCGGAAAAGAGCTATTGGCAATAATCAGATGGGGTTTGCTATGCTCCAGAACCTGAAAGGCCTTATCCCCGGATGAGACAGCAGTAACTTCAAAACCATTCTGTCTTAAAACTGTTTCTGCGGCAACTCTAGTGATATCAAACAGCTCTGCTATTAATACTCTTTTTCTCATTGTTTAGTGTTTATTGTCTAGTCGGAACTCTTTTCTCAGGACATATGAGAAGAGGCGTCTTCAAGAAATTTTCGATCTTCCTCCGATATATTTTCGATACCAACATCGTTTATTTTATCAAGAATCTCATCAACCCGTTTCATTGTATCCTCTGCTTTAAGGCGGTTTTTCTCGAATTTTGCCTCTTGTTTTTTGTGCCGAAGCTTTTTGAGCGTACTGCCAAATCTGGCAATTCGCCAGTCAGCTTTGACAAAAATAAGCCCAAAAATTGCACCCCCAAGATGAGCAAAATGTGCAATATTTCCCCCGCCCGCCAAAAAGCCTAAAATCATGAAGCCTGGTATGGCCCACTTTACTTTGACAGGAAACAAGAAATAAATGTAAAGGTATCTATGTGGAAACAGGAGCCAGTAGGCTATCAAAACGCCGTATATTGCTCCTGAAGCCCCTATTACAGGAACTGGCAGCTCGGACTGAAAAATAAGCGTCAGTATTGCCCCCGACAGACCGGCTAAGATATAGAACTTTGCAAAGGATTTTTTTCCCCAGCTAAATTCTATTTCTGTCCCAAACATCCATAAGACAAACATATTAAAAAAGACATGCCAGAAATTTGCGTGCAAAAACATGTAGGTAAATGGCTGAAAAAGCAGGTTTGGAAATTCGGCAAAAAACCTGGCCGGAGTCAAACCCAAAAGCTCTGCTAAAGGAAAGTTAACCAGCGTCTGAATCATGAATACCGCAATGTTGGTAAGCAGCATCAGCTTTATGAACGGAGATACTGCCCCCGGGCCAATACTGAGCCTACGGTAACCACCGCCCCCGCTGTAATTATTAAAACGCATATCTATTATTATCGGCTGTTAGGTCTGCCAGATGTAAATTTTATTTCCGTTAGTCAGCTCTGTCTGAAGAGCTTTTACATTGATCATTGCATTTAGTTTGCTTCCTGTTTTGTTCATCTTCCACCGGAAGATACTCTGCCGAAGGTTCTCAGCCACCGCCAAGCCCCATTTTGGGGAAAACCCTTGTTGTCAGCAAATACCAGGCGATTAGGAATATCAGCAGAAATACTATGTCAGTCCAGTTCATTATACTCTCTCGTTAAAGTTCAGCTAAGTCAATATAATATAGAAGCTTCTAATAAATTAAAACAATTTGCAGCTGTAAAGTTCCTGACACAAAAACATCTGCTAAAAAGTAATAAAAAACCGGCAGAGATTGGTTCTCTTGCCGGTTTTCTAAAAAATATATTGAACTTTAAGCCAGTACTTTTTCTAATCTGGAAGTCAATTGCGACTTGCCCAATGCACCGACTACCTGGTCGACTACTTCTCCATTCTTGAAAAATAGCAGCGACGGAATAGACAAAATATTATATCTGCCGGCGGTCTTATTATTAGAGTCAACATCAACTTTGGTAATCTTGACCCGGCCTTCATACTCAACCGCTAATTCATCCAGAATTGGTGCAATCATTTTGCAGGGACCGCACCACTCAGCCCAGAAATCTACAATAACCGGAGTATCGGATTTTAGAACTTCTGCTTCAAAAGAATCATCTGTTACTTCTAAGGCTTTTGACAACTTATCTCCTCCATTTTTCTTTCTTAATCTATTTCCAAACTATAACTATCAAAATAACCGGCGGTTCCCAACCTGCCAAAACTATTATACATATTGCAGATAAAATATCCAGCGAAATCTGCAATCATTTGCTAACTCTCTTTTGCACCTTTATGTATCTGTCCGGATATGCTATATTTGTAAGTATATGAGAGGTTATTCGGAGTAAATTTTGAGATTATTAGTTCAAAGAGTAACAAATTGCGAAGTTTGGATTGAGGAAAAGCTCCACAGTTCAACAGGCAAGGGACTGCTGATATTTCATGGCACCAAAAAAGAGGACAAAGAAAAATCCTGTGGAATCCTGGCTGACAAAATTTTGAATTTGAGAATTTTCGAAGATAGCGCCAGCAAAATGAACCTATCGGCGCTGGATGTAGAGGCCGAAATCATGATAGTCTCTCAGTTTACTCTATATGCCGATACCAAAAAAGGGCGCCGTCCGGCGTTTACCGAAACTATGGAGCCTGAAGAGGCCGAAAGACTGTACTCTAATTTTGTAGATTTGGTCACTGCTTCAGATCTGAAAACCGCCAGCGGTATCTTTGGGGCTAAAATGGAAATAAAACTAACCAACCACGGGCCGGTGACAATTCTACTTGAAAATGACCTATAATAATCTTAAAAAACTGTCCCAAAAAAAAGAGATAATACTCGGTTCGGCCTCGCCCAGAAGGTTTAAATTACTGGAGGAAACAGGCATCGATTTTCGACAGATTATCTCTGACCTCAGAGAATCCGATAATCCGGCCGGAGATCCCTTTGAGCACGCCTTAAGTCTTGCAAAGATGAAAGCCCTGGCAGTTTCTTCTGAGTCAGGAGCTGACAAATTGGTAATTGGTGCAGATACCATTGTAGTACTGGACAATGTGCTGATCGGCAAACCTGAAGACGAAAATGAAGCCAGGCAGATTCTCTCGCGTTTATCAGGTAATAAACATGTCGTTTGCACCGCCCTGGCGCTGGTCAGCTCGACTCAGCTTTTGGCCTCCGGCTATGAACTAACTGATGTCTATTTCAATCTTGTATCAGAGGATACAATCGCAGATTATGTCAGTAGTGGCGAACCGATGGACAAGGCAGGAGCCTACGGTATACAAGGCAAAGGAGGCTTTTTGGTTGACAGAATAGAGGGGGAATTGGATAATGTTATTGGTTTACCTCGCTCTCTGCTGGACAAACTGGCCGGTGAGGTTTGCTTAAAAATGGAGTAAATATTACTTTTAGTTAGTTATGGATAGTTTAGAGAAAAAACTAGGAAAAGTTTTGCGGCAGGAAAGAGAGCGTCGCCAGCTTGATATTACAGAGCTAAGCGAAAGGCTCAAAATTCCTCTTGAAAATCTTGAGGGAATTGAAAGAGGTGACCTGTCGAAACTTCCCTCCGAAGTTTACTACAATCTTTTTGCGCGCTCCTATTCTACTTTTTTGGGGATAGATTTCTCAATGACGGTTGATGCCATCAAGTCTGATATTGAAAGGGCTGAGATGGATAAAGCTGCACAGGCCAAGCAAGCCTCAGGGACAGAAGACGACTATGAGGTTGATCCTGAGACAGAAAAGAAACCCTTAAGGAGAATGCTGGGGATAGCGGCTATTTTGGTTCTTCTGCTTTTGGCCTACGTTGCCATCGACATGCTGTTTGTTAAAGATTCCACTGCAAAAAATGAACAGGACACTTACCTTCAAGATATAGACAAGAACCGCCTTGCGGAATTTGACAGTTTTGACTGGGACAAGACATCGTATCTGCCTCCCAAAGAAATCAAGATTCGGCTTATACCAAGAAAAGAAAGCTGGGGTTCTGTCATGACTGACGGTGATACGGCCATCTTCCGCAAACTTGTTCCGGGTAGAATATATGAAGCAAGCGCCAAATACAGAATGGTTGTTACAATAGGGGATCCAGCGGCGGTCGATATAGAACTCAATGGCAGACTGGTCAATCTTCGTGATCGACAGTCGCGCAGAATCTCAAGAGTGAACATAGATCAGACAAACTTTGAATCGTTTTTTAACAGAACCGGCAAATCACCAACTGCTCAAACTAAACAGAGCTATAGCGAAATCAGTTCTCCACCTGCTGAGAAGACGACCAAACAGGAAACTCTGGATAAACATAAGGCTCAAAAAGATGCTGTTATAAACGAAGATGGCGGGCAGTAGATGAAATTAAAAAAATTCCTGGCCAACATTAAACTTTATCAGCAAAAGGGGAAAATGGAGTCAGAAATGTTCGACTTTCCTGAAAGCCTGCAGTCCCCCAAACAGATTCTAGTCTGTCTTCCCGAAGGTCTCAGAGAACTGACAGTGGTCAAGCAGTTCTTACCAACGCTTACCAGTTTGTTTAAGTCATCGGATTTTACTTTGCTCTCGATGCCCGGGGTGCGGGTTGCGGATATTTACCCCCGCAAAGGATTTAATATTGTATCTCCCTCGTCCGATCAAGTGACCTGGTCCGGTGTGGCTAAACCTTCCTTTCTGTCTACCTTGAGCCAGTACAATTTTGACATGATATTGGATTTAAATTTTGAAAATTCGGCGTTTACATCTTCCATATTATTGAATTTCCCGAAAGCGCTTCGAGTCGGTAAAGGGAACCATCGGGGAAATCCGTTTTATAATTTAGAAATAAAAACCAGATATTTAAGAGACGAAAGAAACATTTACCGCTCATTATTCGATACCTTAGCGCTGCTTAAAACCGGCCGGTCATCTAAGACTCCGGCACAATCCGGAATTTAACCTGGAGGCAATTTGTACTTAAAGCAACTGGAGCTGGTAGGCTTTAAATCTTTTCCCAACAAGACCGTCATAAAATTTTCACAGGGAAAAACATCGATAGTCGGACCAAACGGCTGCGGCAAAACCAATATCCTTGACGCTATCCGCTGGGTAATGGGAGAGCAGAAAACTTCGCTTTTACGCGGAAGCAGTATGCAGGAAGTGATATTTAACGGCAGCCGCGATATGGCACCATTGGGTATGGCCGAAGTTTCTCTGACTATGATTAATAACCGCGGTGTGCTGCCGGTCGAATACAGCGAAGTTCAAATAACCCGCAGGCTTTTTAGAAGCGGCGAAGCCGAGTATTTATTAAACAAAGTCCCCTGTCGTCTGAAGGACATTACCGAGCTGTTTTTTGATACGGGCGCCGGGGCGCACTCTTATTCGGTAATTCAGCAGGAGATGATTGACTCGATAATATCTGACAAGGCTGAGGAGCGGCGGTTTCTTTTCGAAGAAGCTGCCGGTATTACCAAGTACAAGCAGAGGAAAAATGCTGCCCTTCGCAAACTCGATGCCACCGACCAGGACCTTCAGAGGCTAAGAGATATTTATTCCGAAGTGAAAACTCAGGTAAATTCTCTTAAACGTCAGCAGCGTAAAGCAGAAAGATATCAAATTTTAAGTGACGAAGTCCGCAACTGGGAGCTGTTCTTTACTTCTAAGAGAGTCAAAAAGATTGAAACAGAAAAGCGCCTCTTAAAAGAACGATTCGATGAGTTATCCGGCAATCTGACAGCCAACGAAGTCGGAGTAGACAGCCTGGGGGCCGAGGTTGAATCCAAACGGGAAATACAGCTTGAAATAGAAAAAGAACTGAGCAGGGTAACCAACGAATTGTTTGAAACGACAGAAACTGCCCACAAATATGAAAAAGAAATTTCCGTTCTGACTGAGAAAAAGTCTAATGCAACTAATCTGATAGAGCGGAACGAAAAGGAAATTGAGGCTCTTAATCTCCGCTCTCAGATTCTCTCAGAGCAGGCCGTAGACACCGGCGCTGAGATAAATGAACATCGGGCAAAATACGAAGCGGTTGACAACAACCTCAATGAAGCCCAGAACAGACAAGCTCTGGTTGATAAGCAACTTCTGGATATGCGCAGTTCCAAAGACGGTGAGAACTCTAAGTTAATTGAACTGGAAAGCAGATTATCTTCAGGCAAAACAGAAGACGACAATATTCAAACTCAGATTGAAGACCTTACTATTCACCTCGAGGAATTAAACAAGAGCAAGATAGAGCTGTCAGAGAAAAAAACTGAATTAGCTGCCAATCTGGAAAAACTAGGCACCATAACAGACGAACTGTCACAGAGCAGAATCTCGGCACAGACTGAGTTGAGCAAAACTACCCAACAACAAGCGACAAAGAAAAACGTTCTTGAACAGACCGGAAAAGAAATTTCTAAGAGCTATGCCTCAATTGAAGCCAGCCAGGCGCAGCAAAAAATTTTGAGTGAACTAATATACTCATTCGGAGGCACCCACGCCGGCGTAATAAAAGTCCTTGAGTTCAAGGATGAAATAAAAGGAATTCAAGGAACTGTAGCGGACCGCTTCAAACCAGCTGCAGGAATGGAAAAAGCTGTTGAGTCAGCTCTGGGTGATATCTCGCACTATGTCATTTGCGACAGCAAAGATACTGCAGAAAAAATAATCGAGCGACTCAGAATAGAAAACAAAGGCCGGGCAGGATTAATTGTTCCTAACGCCGGCAGCTTGAACCCTCAGATCAAACGTCCGGAACTGAGCTCTTCAGGATTTGTTGGCTGGCTTGATGAGTTCGTATCGACAGCTGAGAATTTGAAACCATTAATGCAAACTGTTCTGTCGCAGACTGCCGTCTTCGAAGCCGGCAGCGACCCCAAATCAATTCTGGAGCACCTCCCCTATGGCTTCAAAGCGGTCTCTACCGATGGACTTCTCTACACCAGAAACACTATTGTCGGTGGCTCAGCAGAGGCTCTTCAGCTGTTTCGCCGTAAAGATCAGCTTACAGAACTTTCCAAACAAATTGACGAGCTTAAATTAGTAGCTGAAACTCAGAAACAAACCGAGCACAATTTAGCAAAGCAGATTAGTGACGCCGAGCAGTCAATCAACAGCCTGAATGACAAACTGGAAAGAAACGAACGGGAAATTGCCTCTAATCAGAAACAGATTGATGAATTAAATTATGAGCTGCGACTTTCTGAAACCGAGCTCTCTCGTCTGACCAAAGAAATCGACCTGGCCAGTGAAAAGCAAACGCAGCTGCAGCAAAAGCAATACTCCTTAAATCTTGGCTATGGTCAGTTGAGCGAACAAAAACAGAGTTTAGTAAATGAACTAAACCTGTCTTCAAAGAAACTCGAAGAGATAGAGCGCTTATCCGGAGAATCGCAGTCGCTGGTGAGCAAACTCCAGGTCAAAGCAGTAAGGACACAGAGCAAAATTGACCAGTGCGACAACAAATTAAACTATACCAAAGAGTTGTTGGATGAAATATCCAGTACTATAGTGACAAAATCCGCAGAGATAGAAGATGCTCAGGAAGAAATAGAAATTTCTGTCAAGAGATCAGCTGAACTTGAAACCAAGCTTAAACTTACTTTTGAGTCACGCACTGAAATCAGCGAATCTCAAAGTACACTTAGACAAAAGTTCGATGAACTGCAGGGACAAACATTCAGTTCTGAGAAGCGTCTAAAAGAGCTGCGCCTGGTTAAAGACAAGCTCAGCAAAGAGAGTCATACTATTGAGATGCAAACGAGCGCTCTCGAAAACGAGCTCAAAGGCAGTACCGAGCGGATGCTAGAGGACTACAACGTAAATATCCGGGAGTTTGAAAGCCAGAACCCCATCCCCGAAATGCCCGCAAGCGAGGCCGTTGCCCATCTTACCAGGCAAAAAGAGCTTTTGAAAAATTTCGGGGCAGTCAATCTCCTGGCGCTGGAAGAATACCAGTCAACCAGCAACCGCAAAGAATTTCTGGAAAAACAGCTTACCGACCTTGAAACGGCGCGTGATGATCTCCTGGCCACCATTACCAAAATAAACAAAACCGCCCGGACACTTTTTGAAGAAACATTTGAGAAAGTTAAAGATAATTTTCAGATGCTGTTCACCGAATTGTTTGAAGGCGGCGAAGCCAGCATATATCTCGAAAACCCCAACGACTCACTTGAATCAAATATTGAAATTACTGCCCGCCCCCGCGGCAAGAAACTTATTGCTATTACCATGATGTCCGGTGGAGAACGGGCGCTGACGGCTATCGCACTGTTGTTTGCGCTATACCTGGTAAAACCGTCTGCTTACTGTATTCTCGATGAGATAGACGCACCTTTAGATGATGCCAACTGCCGCCGATTTTTGAAATTGATTGCTCGCTTCGCAGATAACACCCAGTTCATTATTATTACGCACAACAAAATCACTATGGAAGCTGCTGATAATCTCTATGGTGTGACAATGTCCAGCCCCGGTGTTTCTCAAATTGTGGCGGTCAAGTTCAGCCAGGTTAACTCAGAAACCGGCGAGGTTAGGCTGGAAACCCCAGCTGATATTATCGAAACCGACGAGGCTGCAGAAAAAACAACTATAGCAGAAACAGACGATCTGATTCCACAACCGGTAGTTGATAGAATTAGTCCGAAAATCGAATCTCCGGTAAAAAACAGAGAAGATAATTAGTTCTCTATTCACAAATGTCCGGCGTTCTAAGTAAACTTAAAAGTTCACTATCTAAGACCAGAGCTAATATCTTTGGCAAAATCTCCAGACTGGTTTTAAACAGGAAAATCGATGACGATCTTCTGGAGGAGATTGAAGAGACGCTTATCGAAGCCGATGTTGGCATTAAGGCTACCGGGCGGCTGATAGAAACTGTCAAAGCAAAAGCCAAAGAGCAGAATCTTACCCGGGCAGAAGATATAATTCCTCTATTAAAAGATGAAATTGCGACTCTGCTATCATTCGAGAATCGTGACGTTCCCCAAAAAACTGGGGAAAGACCAGAGGTCTGGCTTATTATGGGAGTAAACGGGGCCGGTAAAACAACCACTATAGGGAAACTTTCGACTATTATGTCGTCGCAAGGCAAAAAAGTAATTATTGCAGCCTGTGATACTTTTAGGGCAGCCGCTATTGACCAGATAGCAATCTGGGCTGAGAGAAGTAATGTTGATATTGTCAAATCTCAGGAAGGCTCCGACCCGGCAGCAGTAGCCTTTGACGCCGCAACTGCTGCCAAAGCACGAAAGGCCGACTTTCTTCTGGTAGACACTGCCGGCAGACTGCACACAAAAACAAATCTGATGGAAGAACTAAAAAAAATTAAACGCACGATAAACAAGGCCCTGCCTGATGCAGCAGTTTATTCAAAGTTAGTTATCGATGGTTCCACCGGTCAGAACGCTGTCAGTCAGGTGAAACAGTTCGGTGAAGCTGTAGGCTGCGACGGTATCATTATTACAAAACTCGACGGTACTGCCAAAGGAGGAGTGGTAATTGCCATAGCAGCAGAGCTGCAAGTGCCTATAGAATATATTGGCATTGGTGAAGGAATCGAGGACTTGCAGATTTTCGACGCCAGAGAATTTACTGAGGCACTTTTTTCTTAGCATAAATTCAAGGAATCAGTTTTGGTCAAATTAGAAATTGTCGCGGTTGACAAATCCAAAGATAGCTGGCTGGACGAAGCTGTCGCTCATTATGAAAAACTCCTCTCAAAATATACCAGAATCAAGTGGACAGTTATTACTTCGCCGGCAAAATCATCTTCGCTCTCTCCTGCTTAAATAAAACGACTGGAAGCCGATAAGCTCGAAAAAAATCTGGGTGACTGCTATCTGTTAGCCCTGGCAGATAGTGGAATAAAGATTTATCGTTTTACATTCGCAAAAAACTTAGAGAAGCTCTCTGTCAGAAGCAGCAACTAATTCAAAATAGTTATCGGCGGACCTTACGGACTTGACCACAGCATACTAAAAGAGGCGAACGAAGTTTGGTCATTATCCGGACTCACATTTTCTCATCAAATTATAAAAATAGTTTTGCTGAAGCAACTTTTCCGAGCCTTTTCAATTTTGCAAAACAGAGACTACCACAAGTAGATAGATTATCAGAATTTTGAGTAAAAAAAGCGCCCGCAAACAAGCACGCGGACGCTTTGAGGAAAGATAAGAGGGAAAATTTTATTTTAGCATCATCATCTTTCGAGTTCTCTTAAAATCACCGGCTTCGAGTCTGTAGAAATAAACACCACTGGCGACCTGATTCCCGGTCTGGGAAGCGCCATCCCATAGCACCTCAACCATACCGGTTTCATTTGAGCCGGATATCTGTCTTACAAGACTGCCGTTTACATTGTATATATTGATCTTCCAGTCTGACTGGTCAGGCAGATAGAAACTAATGTTAGTGCTGGGATTAAACGGATTCGGATAATTCTGATAAAGCTCAAAATCTGTAGGAAGTTCAATTTCACTAAAGCTTGACCTATATGGCCTGCCATCTCCGTCCGCAAACTCGCTCTTTATAAGCTCCGGCTGCTGGCCGTTTACGAATCTCAGTTTTATTAACTGGCGATTGCCTGATTCAACAGTATTGCCATTCATGCTGAATACCAGAATGCGAAGTTCGTCATCAGCTATGTGGTAGCGGAGATCCATATGTTCGGCATCTGCGGCTAGCTCTGGGACTATGTCCGTTTCTGATGAATTAAGTTTGAAGACCAGATAGGCGCCGCCAATGCCATTGGAGGAATTAGAAGATATTACTAGACCATCTTTGTTTCGAACTAACTGCAACAGAAGCTCTTGATCATGAGGATTTAGTTTTGGTATCGGGTCGGCATCGCCAAGAATAATTCGAATGAGCAGGACCAAATCAGCAACCGAAAGCGTGATTCCATCGGCGTTAATATCTGTTGCTGCAATCTGAGCAACAACATTGATAGTGAAAACTCTCAAGCCATAGATGAAGTAGTTGGTGAACACAATCGCATCTGCAACTTCATAAGGCACGGAGTTAAGGTTTATATCACCCCGGTCGTTAAAAGAGACCTGATCGAGTATACAAATACCTCCGTTAAAGAACTCAACACATCTTCTTGGTGCTACTTCGGCTTCAGGTCCTATGCAGGAGTCAGGTGTACCCATTCCCTGCGGCCTGCTGCTTTCAGGAAAACTTATGCTGTCTTCTTCGTCCCAGATTAAGATACCTTCTCCATTATAAATCTTATTGTCAATGAACAATTCGTTACCCGAAGGGTTACCAAAAGTATTATCGCTGCAGTCAAACCAGATAAAGTTTATCGGCAGGAACAATCCGCTAATGTTCTGGTTGTTAGAAACCTGGAACGTAATTTTTATAAATCTTCCGTTAGGCGATAGCGCTTCGACCGGCGGATGGGCCGCGCCGTTGCTGATATCTGCAATACCGATGAAACGAATTGTTCCCGAAGGACAGGCGCTGCCGCAGGAGGCTGAGTTGAGTCTATAGGTAAAGAACTCCCAGCTTTCTATTTCTGTTCCTTCTTTGGTGGCGTTGCTAAAGGACGTCACCGTAGCATCATAGCCAACTAGAAGATCAAAACCGCCGATTGCACGATTTGTCTCTATATTTATAAAAACATCATGCGTTCTTCCCACCGGGATACATTCACCCGGATCAATTACAAGTACTACACACTTATCGCAGTCGGGGCCAGGCACAACTTCTACTGTAAATGAATCTACTACCTGGTTACAGCCGTCATCGACTTGAATGCAGAAAGTATAAGTACCGAACACATTTTCGTCTGGCTCAAAACAGACCTGACCGCTGTCTAATGTGGCAAGTTCCAGTGTACCCGGGCCGCAAATTTTTGTGATATTCAGAAGTGAATCATCTGTTGCAAAAATTCCCGGAATGCAAATCTGCCCGGTATCAAAATCACAGCGTTCAACAACGACACCTTGCGGAAGTGACAAAACGGGCGGTTCATCTACATCGAAATTGATTGTTGTAACACAGCTGTCTGATCCGCATGTGCCCTGGGCATAAGTAATAACTTGAATTGTGCCATCCTGACTGACAGTTACGCATATCGTACTATCGGTGAGGACTGCATTATCACTTACAGAAAGCTCGACATCCGAACCTGTAACAGATACCGGGAAGCAGATAAAATTTCCGTCATTAAGACAGATGCTGGTGTCAATTTGGATCGGACAGCTAATAACAGGAGGCTCCAGGACTGTGGCATTAAGGACGAATAAGCAGGTATCAGTATTGCATATTGCTTCGGCAACTACCATCACATCATGTGCACCTGATACTTCCGGGAAAACCACAACCAGCCCCAAATCGTGATTATAATACCCATTAAGCTCTCCATTTAAGAACACTGTTACGGTTACATCAAAAGGAGTAACTAGTACTGATACCGTGGCAGAATCTCCAATACAGATCGTACGAGACTGCGCTCCTGAAGGACAGGTTATATTTGCTACTGATATCGAAATTCTTATAGCCGTAGTATCAGAGCCAATTGCACCGCAAGAATCGTAGGCAGTAAAAATAAGATTGTACAAACCCTGAGCCGGCGGAGTAAAGCAGTATTCATTGCCGGTCAAAATGCCGTCCGGACCTACGACACTATCTATATTATTGTCTGCGTCTGTTACTGTAAACGGCACGCAAATTTCCGGAATTTCACAGACATCATATGTTGTATCAGGCGCTGAGACTAAGGCCGGAGGTGAATTAGCTTCGACTCTGATGCTGAAGTCGCAAGTATCTGCGCCGCATGCACCAATGCCAATAATCGTTAAATTATAGGTTCCGGCTTCGGACACCGGCAAACATACTGAATCGCCAGAAATAAAGGCCGGAGCAGTAACGCTCAGAGACTGTACCGAATTAGATTTTATTATCGGATAACAAAGTGTATCCGGCCCGCAGATTGTAACTGAATCGTCTGCCGGACAGGATATGAAAATTGAATCTACAATTGTAACATCGAAGTACAACTGGCAAGTCAAGGTACTGCATGGAGAGTAAACGCTTAAATCAATGGTATAGAATCCGCTGGTGTTTGCCGTGAAAAAGATCTCGCTTTCATCAAAATAACCAAAACTCGTTATTATACTATCAGGCTGCCCGGAAATGTCTATGAATCTGCTTACTAAACCGGGGAAACATAAACTGGAAATAAGAGTGTCCAGCGGACAGTCAAGGCCAATAGCCTGATCATTTTCTATGCTAATGCACTTAGTCGTTGTGTCAGCCAGACCGCAGGAATCTGTTGCTATTACGTCGATGCAATATAGACCAACCGTATCTGTCGGCGTAAAGCAAATCTGCTGATTTTCGGAATCGAAATAACCTAAAGATGGTACCACGCTGACGATGTTGTTTTCGCGGTCAAAAATATCAAGCGGCAAGCAGATTTCGCCAAATACACAGATTACGTAGACTGAATCCGAAACAGCAAAACTTATTTCCGGCGCCTCATTTATAAATACTGTTACCGTTATCTGAGCAGAGGCCTGGGCGCCGCATGAATCGGTCGCCGAGACCTGCAGGATATAGACACCTTCGGTATCTGCTGCGAAGCTTAACAGACTGCTAAACGGCTCATAGGAAGCCCAGCTATCGGTATTGATTGAAACGATATTGTTATCAGGGTCACCGATTGCGACCGGGAAACTTACAAAATCCGGTCCGCACAGCACAAAAGTAGTATCACCGGGCAAATGAACTACCGGTGCTTGGTTACAAACAACATTGACAGTAAACTGACAGATTATAGTATCGCAAGGTGTAACAGCCCTGACAATTATCAGGTTGCGAACACCGCATTCGGCATAGAAGCAAACTTGGTTATTCTCTGCATCATACCAGGTTGCAATTCCACTAACGCTTATGTCGGCCCAGACAGGAATATTTCCCAGAGGGAAACAAAGAGTTTCCGGCTGGCAAATGAAGATAGAAGTATCGTTCGGGCAACTGAGGTCAATAAACTGGTCTGTAAGTACAGTGACGACAGCCGTATCGGCGACAACTTTGCCGCAAGAATCTGTGACAGAAGCAATTATAGTGTAAGTTCCGCTGTCATACGGCACAAAACAAATTTCGCCATTCGAATAATTTCCGTAATTGACCGAAATATCACCATCTGCAAACTGCTCTTCAAAGTCTGAGAATAAAAGCGGCAGGCAAATATAAGCTGGTCCGCAGAGATAAACCGTGGTGTCGGACATTGAAACTTCCACGACCGGTGCAGTATTGAGTATGATATCAAACCACAAGCTGTCTCTGGCTACGCGACCACAGGAGTCGGTTATTTCTACAATCAAGTAATCCGAAATGCTGTTTTCAATAGTGACACAGAATAGATTGGTGAGCGGGTCAAACTGTCCGTAATTGACTGTTATCGAATTGAAATTTGCTATAGTATCAGGGTCAATACAAAACTGGGTCGGCTCGCAAATTACAGCCGCAAAATCTTCACCAAGTTCCACGAAAGGTGCCGGTAGAAAAGTAACCGTGACATAGACAGTATCAGCAGCTTCCACTCCGCAGGAATCGACCGCAGAAACCCATACTTCATAGACGCCGGCTGTATCTGCGCTAAAGCAGACGACGTTATTGGTCAGTTGATAGTTTGATGATACCGAAGAAATATTGTCGTCATCTATTGTGATAAAGAGACAAACAGAATCCCCCGGACATATCTGACGGGTCGTGTCCGGTCCAAGACTGACTATTGGAGGTGTATTAAGAGTAACTGTAACATTAATTGTATCAACATCCACTGCACCGCAGGAGTCAATTGCTGTAACGATTATTTCGTAGACCCCTGAACCGTCCGCTATAAAGCAGAGGCTGTCCTGTCCTACTATCAAGCCGATATTTGAGAACAGAACCTCGAGATTATTATCGGGGTCATTCGCAGAGAACCCAAAACAGATTTCCTGTTCGTTACAGCCTTCGACTGAAAAATCATCACCAAGAATGACAACGGGATCAGAATTAACAATAATGTTTATCGACAAGAAATGAGTGGAACTGTTGCCGCAAGAATCCGATCCTTTTAGTCCAATGTCATAAGCTCCGCTCGTATCGGGCACTATACATACCAGGCTGTTATTGGTAACTGTAGCAGATCCAGAAATTATTTCAATTGTTACCGGGTCACCGTCGCTGTCTGAAGCAGACACTACGAAGCAGACCGTGTCTCCGATACAAGCAAAGAAATCCAGGTCAAGGGGAATTTCCAATTCCGGTGCCTGATTGAGAATAACCGTTATTGTAACGGTTTGAGTATAGGTTGCAGCAGAATCAAGCGAACCGTCCTGGCACAAATCAGAAACCTGATAGACAAACAAATAGGCAGCTGAATCAGTTTTTACCGGAGTAAAGCACTGCATTCCAGAATTATCTGTCAGCTGAGTAAACTGACCCGGTCCCTGACTGAGAATAATTTCCAATGAATCGCCATCAGGGTCAAAGGCAAAGACATCGAAACAGATTTCTTCTAATCCACAGAGATAAATTGTCGAATCAAACCCAATAATTTCAGGCGGACGGTTAATGATTACGCTATCGCTGATTAGAGCAGTATCGCTGCCGCAACTGTTTGATGCTGCTACTTCGAAACTATATACGCCTGGTGTATCCGGCAGATAAGTAATTATACCCGACAGAGAATCGACTGAACCGGCTCCCGAGAGAAGTTCAAAAATTGTCGGGTCAGCAGAATCACTAGTAGCGAATATATTAAGTTCTCTATTAAAAGCTTCTGTGCAATATTTGAATGAGAAGAACTGGTCTGCGATAGTCGGCGCTACACCGGCATCAATTATTACTCTGAAAGACGACTCACAGAACTCTCCGCACTCATCGGTACAACGGAAAGTAACATCGACAGTATCATTCGCTTGCGGCGTATAGCACCAGAATCCATTTTCGATTACGCCAGGACCGCTTACGACTTCGCAGCTGATGAGATTTCCGTCAATATCTGAGCCACCAACGGGCAGACAAATTTGCTGGGTAACGCAGCTGGTAATTGTCGTATCGCCTATCAAATCGCAAACCGGAGCGCTGTTGGTATCGACTATCACCAGCGTCTGACAAGTATCTGAGATGCCGCATGAATCCGTCGCAATAAATGTGATAAGATTTTCACCAACGACCGGGGTAAAGAACAACGTATCCCCGGAGAGCAGTCCTAAATCTACTGAGAGCGTAAGTTCATCGCCATTTATATCAGTAGCCGTAAAACCTGTCAGGAAAATTTCCGATAGATTACACAGCAGCATTGAGGTGTCTGCAGGACAGAACACTTCAGGGGCTTGGTTCAAGTTGATAGTGACGTTAAAACTGCTTTCACAGAAAGCACCGCAACTATCGCTGCAGCGGATGACAACTTCAAAAGTCGTATCATTGGTTGGTGTATAGCACCATAATAGACTGGTCGTATTTGAAGATAGTTGAGAAGCAATGGCATTCTTGCCGGTCGCTCCTGCTAAACTTCCAGGCCCGGAGACAATTTCGCAACCTATCAGATTGCCGTCGGCGTCAGTACCGAATATTGGCAGGCAAATTTCTGTAACATCGCAAAGGTTAAAGACGGTATCTGATGGAACATCGCAGACAGGTGCTTCATTAATATTAATTGTTACTCTGAAACTATCAATACAGACATTATCACAATCGTCACGGCACTCTATTACAACATCAAGTACGGCATCGGAATCGGCTTGATAGACCCAGTAGCCGTCGACAATTGAACCAGCGCCGCTTATAACAGTACAAACTGGATCGGACTGGTCGATGTCGTAAGCAGAAATCGGTAGTGTAATCTCGGCCGGACCACAGATAAAGAAACTAGTATCGGACGGAAGCTGGCAAATTGGGGGTTCATCAATTGTTATGCTTACTAATATACGGTCAGTCCGCGAGGCCTGGCAGCTATCAGTTACTGTGACGATTATTTCATAGAGGCCGCTGGTATCAGCCATAAATAAAATTAAACCGGCAAATTCATCATAACTTGCCCAATCCGGCAACTCTATACTGCTGATATTGCCATTGGGATCGGTTATTCCAACAGGAATACCAACTGTGTCCGCCATGCACAGGGAAATCGAGGTGTCACCGGGCAGAAATACCAGAGGCGCTAGATTGCATACGACATCAACAGTAAACTCACAGCTTATAGTATCGCAGGGCGTGATTGCCTTAACGATAATCCGGTTGCGAACACCGCATTCAGCATAAAAACAAACCTGGTTATTCTCTGCATCATACCAGGTAGCAATACCGCTAACCTGGATATCCGCCCACTCTGGAATATTACCCAGAGGGAAACAGAGTGTTTCAGGCTGACAGATGAAAATCAACGTGTCCGGCGGGCAGGCCAGATCAACAAACTGGTCGGTCAGAATTCTTACCACTGCCGAATCGGCGACTATGTTACCGCAGGAATCCGTAGCAGTTGCAATAATGGTATAATTACCGCTGTCATAGGGCACGAAACAGACGAAGCCATTTTCATATTGGCCTATATTGACTGTAATGCTTGAATCCGGCAAACTGATATTATCATAACCAATTTCAAGCGGTAGACAGACGTAACTTGGCTGACAGAGATAAATGGTCGTGTCTGGCATAGCTATTATTACTTCCAGCGGACTGCCGTTGTTAATTACGGTTATGATAGTGGTGCAACTGTCAGAGAGTCCGCAGCTGTCTGTGACTATCAAAGTTATGACATTGTCACCCTGTATTGGATTAAAGCAAACAGTGTCTCCAGAAAGACTTCCGCCAACTACTGTTATATCAGCAATGTTTCCATCCTGGTCAGTCGCAAAAAATCCCGGCAGACAAATCTGCCCGGGTTCGCAGGAGGTTATTGTATCATTCGGAGGACAAACAGCTACCGGCGGATAATTGACGACAACATCAATACAGTAAGAAATAGTGTCCGACAACCCGCAGCTATTAGTAATTATGACATAATCGCAGTAGCGGCCAGAACTGTCGACATAAAAGCAAACCGTACTGTCTGAGGCATTAAACACGCCCAGATTGCTACTGCCGGTCAATCCGCCATTCGGATTGTCGATTGTTAGTTTTACGCAAACTTGGTTGGCGCCCTCGCAGAAATAGATGTCTGTAGTATCTATGTCAACTATTACAGGTGGTTCGTTAATATTTATGAAAATTTCAAAACTATCTACTGCACTCAATCCGCAGAAATCCACGACTGACAATACTATCTGATAGACAGCCGAACTGTCAGCTTGAAAACAAACTTTATCATTGTCTATGATTTGGCCAAAATTCGTCCAAATGGAGTCAATGTCATTATCCGGGTCACCAACAGCAAAGTTAACGCAAATGGTTTCAGGCAGACACAGATTGATTTCTGTCGGCGCACTGGCGGTAATGAACGGCGGCTGCCCCAATGAGACAGTTACGATAGTAATACAAGTATCAGCCTTACCACAGCTATCTGTGGCAATCAACGTAATAGTGTTAGCACCTTCGACAGGCACAAAGCAGACTGTATCGCCACTCAATACGCCGCCTGAAATTTCAATCGTGGCTAAGTTATTATCCGGGTCAGTCGCACCGAATCCGGTTAAACAAACTTCCTGAAGTTCACAGAGAAAAATACTGGTATCTGCAGGGCAATATGCGGCGGGTGGAATGTCGCCAAAACATGGGTCCTCCAGTCCTTCACAGAAAACTGAAGGGCCGCATATTGTAGCAATATTTTTATTAACACCTGCTTTGGGAGCAAATTGGGTATGATCAAGGGCCAGCAGCTGATCCAAAGTGAAGCTGAACGTGAATGAAGTATCAGCTGGAAAATTTTCAATGTCATCCCACTTTATGCCCCATAGCTTTAAATTACCATTTTTGCCAATAGTGCCTAAGCTCGGTTCAACTGCAACCAAATTCTGTTCTGTAATTAATGAGCAGAGTTCTATGAAGAAGTAGCTCAGCTCAGGCGGCTGCCCGTCCCATCGCAAAGAATAATCCCACTTGGAGGTGCTTGCTACCGTATCATAGGTCACCTCCTCAAAAATAAGAGTGAAATGACTGGTGACTTTAATAGTGTCACAATCAAGGTTTATTGCAGAAGAGCTCCCAGCAAATGGCACTACCAACACAAAAGCTAAGACTATGGCAAATTTCAAATTTTGGCCAAAATTCTCTCTCACTTACTTTCCTTTTTTGGTAAAGCTCGTCTCTATATTATTTAGAAAAGTGGAATTCATCTTTATGATTCAGATAAGTTGCTATTGGTAAACAGTTGCAGGCAGAATTTCACAGCCCTGCAAATAATACCCTGGCAAAGGCATCACCTCTTGCCGTTTTCTTTCCTCCACATTGGTTGACTTAAGTTTATTAAGTCTTTAACCCTAAGGCGGCCAAATATTAAGCAAACCTGCTTATCGGATCAGCGCTAATTGCGCTCTTTGATTATTCATCCGGCCAGCCCGGTGCCAGTACTTTAACTCTTTTTTATCAAAAGAATCAGGTGATGTAAGGTAGAAGCCTTGTGTAGTACGCTTGTTACCTGTTGTACACCCAAAATATATCCTTTCAGCCCTGATTGTCAAGGAAAGACAGGGCATTGTCCCCCAATGCAATATGCAGACCAATTGAAAGTAGAATTTAAAGCGCAGAAACTACTCTTGTTATTAAACAGAATGGCTTTTCAGCCGTCTCTTGGGTGAACAAAATAGGCCAAAATATGACTACTTTTGCAGCCTCCCCTCAATTTTGGCCTATTAGGTAGGTGTTCTTAGAACCTCTGACAAATAGGGCTTTCGGAATTCTAAAATTATCTTAGATTCAATAATGGGAGTAATTTCTACCTCAGGAGAGTAAAATGAAACGCATACAAAACTTACTAATCCTGTTGCTGCTTATCTCTTTGAGCGCAGTCACTATTGTAACAGCAAGAGACCTGAGAAACCTGGGCAAGGAAGCCTTTATTGAACGATCTGCCCTGAGCGCTTCAGACACAATCCCAACTCACTTAATCAACTGGCCGCTGTTTTTTGGTGTTCAGCAAACCGGTGAAATTGATGCCTCTTTTGATTGCTTTGGTAACTTTGGCAGAGCTTTCGGTCTTGGTCCATATGATTTTATATACGCTCCCCATTTCCCGTCGTACGTTACTCCACCTACTACGGGAATAGAACATCTTTTTGGCGGAGCAATCTGGATTGGGGGTATTGTCGGGGACGACACATTAGTAAGTATTGGTGCTGATGGCTGGCAGTTTATAAACGAATTGTTTCCACCTGAATATCCCAATAGCGGGTCAATTACTCTTATAGAGGATTACCCGGCAGATTTTTCAATGAGAGCCGAGTTTACTGACAGCAATTCTTCGACGGGCAGCTATACTGGTTTCGATCCTTTCGGACACAGGCCGCTGAATATTAAAGTCTCAAATCGATCTCACGCCTGGCATTCAGATCCGGAAAACGGCACAATAATATACGATATTGTCGTTACCAATATTGGCTATGATACTATAAATGATGGCTACGCTGGTTTTTATTTTGACTGCGATGTTGGGAACGATCCTCAGGGATCCTATTGGGATGACTTCGCCGGCTCTCTTAGGGACTACGGAATTGGATACGCTATTGATAACGACGGAGATTTTAATGTACCAACGACCAGCCCTGCAACGAAGATATTCGCTCTGAAAATTCTTGAAACTTCATTTCTGGCCTCCGACACAAACTTCAACTGGTGGGTTCCCAATGGTGATGCTTTGCGTGATTATGGACCGAGACAAAGAGGGACAACAGAAAATCCATTCAGAGATTTTGGTACCGGTGGTACTGGTACGCCCGAAGGCGACGCCAACAAATACTATATGATGAGTTTCAATGAATGGGATTATGACTTAATCTATTCTACCACCGTTGGCGATTCAAGCGAAATATGGCAGCCACAAGAGTTTCCGGATGCTGACCTGAGCGGCAGTTTTGATATACGTTTTTTGATGTCCATCGGACCTTTTCAGTTGAAACCTGACTCCAGTATACGAATATCATTTGCTACGTTTACAGGGGATTCTGTTCATAATTTGCCTGAAAATTTCCAAGACAATCTGCCGTATGACCCTGATTTGTACCTGTCTAATCTGAACTTTGATGACGTACTGGCTAATAGCGCTATATCCGACAGCCTCGGACAACTTCTGCTCGACCCCAATTTGCCTCCATTAGGATTTCAGATCGTGAATAAAAACACTCAGCAGCCAGAGCTTCAGTGGGACCCCTGGGTATACAGGGAAGTCACCGGGTACAAAATATTAATTGAGGAAGCAGACCTAAGTCAATTGCCACAACCCGGAGCAATTCCACCCTGGTGGAGTCCCTCTTTAAACACTTTACCAATTGTTACCCGAAGAATTCATCGATATTCCCTATCCAATTTAAACCGCAACTCATATTATCTTGCTTCTATACAACATAAAATTAGCAGGAGAACAGGCCAAAGGAGTGAGCCACTCCAATTTCGAATAAATCCTAGGGAATTTGCTCCGCAACCCCTGCCCAATATCATTCCGGTAAGAAAGAATAAACCCTTTAGGTTCGGATGGAGACATAGGAGACCAGACATCGTAGACCATTTCAATATATATAAGTTCGACGATTCCGAGAGTGCGGCCAGAGCCTTTCACCCAAGATATGACCAAGGATACCTTACTCAATTCCAGCAGCCGAAAGATTCATTTAATATTGATGACAAAACTTATTATTACTACGCCATGGAACCTTATGCCACTATTTCTGGACATCAATTTTTCTTTTACGACACAACTTTTCAATCTGGAAATGCATATGTAATAACTTCATCCGACCAATATGGTATGGAGTCTGAATTTTCGGAAGCAATTATGGGTTACTTGCTGGGCGATGTAAATGCTAACGGCAATATAGACGTTCTTGATTTAATTTTGCTTATTGACATATTATTTACAGGTCAACATCTGCCTATTCTTAAAGAAGCAGCCGACCTAAACGGAGACGGTCTAATAAGCATGTTGGATATTAAAGAACTTGTTGCAATTATATATTTGGGTGCTTGCTAACACCATCAGGGAAATCCTCTGTAAGACAGTAGAATGCCAAAATGCTGATTATGGCAGATTGCATTAATTCTATCTTGCAATTCTTGTCTGCCTAAGCGCTTGCCTACTCGGGCTCAATTTTCTAAATTCCGTTCTTACCTATAGAAGAAACAGAGGATTCAGATGGATTTTGGTTTCACTGAAGAACAGCAATATGTAAGAGATGTCGCCCGCAAATTTGCCGACGAAAGGCTCTTTCCTCATGCCGGGGAATTTGACAAAAACGCTCAATTAGACCGTAGCGTTATAAAAGAGATGGCCGAGCTGGGGCTGATGGGCGTCAAAGTACCCGAAAAATACGGCGGAACCGGGCTGGACGGCCTGGCCTATGTGATTTCGATAGAAGAACTTGCCCGTGGCTGTGCCTCTCATGCTTTAGTGGCGGCGGTACATGGTTCCCTGTTTACTTTTCCTTTACTGGAATACGGAACCGAAGAGCAGAGAACAAAATATATCCCTCCTGTTTGCGCCGGCGATAAAATGGCAGCCTATTCGTTATCCGAAGCAGGCTCTGGTTCTGACGCCGTATCTCTCAGGCTTCTGGCTACCGAAGACGGCGATAGCTATGTCCTAAACGGCACCAAGCTCTGGGTAACTCATGGAGCCGATGCAGATTACATTATCCTCTTCGCCACCGTTAATCCCGAATTGCGCACCAAAGGTATTGTAGCCTTTGTGATAGAAACTGATAGACCTGGTTTTGCTGTCGGTAAAAATGAAGATAAAATGGGCTATAAGGCCTCGCCTACCAGCGAAATTATTTTTACTGATTACAGAGTGCCCAAAGAGAATCAGATAGGCGAAGTTGGCAAAGGCTTCAACATTGCTATGGAGACTCTGAACCATGGCCGCATTTCTATCGGGGCGCAAGCGGTCGGCATGGCTCAAAGAGCTCTTGAAATTGCCGCCAAATACTCCACTGAGCGCAAGCAGTTTGGTAAAGAGATATCTGAATTTCAGGGGCTGCAGTTTATGATGGCAGATATGGAATCCAAAATCCACACCGCCAGATTAGCTGTATATCAGGCCGCCTGGCTTAAATCTGAAGGCAAAGCTGCCATCAAAGAAGCAGCCATAGCCAAAATGATGGCGTCTGAAATGGGTACCGAAGTTGCCCACAGTGCTATTCAGATACTCGGCGGTTATGGTTACACTCACGAATATAATGTAGAAAGAATTTATCGTGATGTTCGCTTATGCGAGATTTTTGAAGGAACCAACCAGATTCTGCGAATAGTTATTGCCCGCGAACTGTTAAAAGAATACACAGATAATTAAAAGAGCATCTACCATAAAAAACGGCAGCATTTACAACTGCCGTTTTTTTTCGTTCAATTTCTAACTCAGACCTATTTCCCGACATCCCCTCCCAATATAATCGGAAGACCCGCCTTGCCGCTGCCAATAATTACCACCTTGGTGTTGTTGGATTTGGCAATTTCCAACGTTGCTTCTATCCCTTTCCACTTTAGCAGCGACTGCGTAATACCGGCGCTGACAATCTTCTGGAAATCAGCAATACCCCTGGCTTCGATACGTTTTCTGTCCGCCTCAAGCCTTTCTTTGGCAATGGTAAACTTCATCCGCTGAGCTTCCTGGTCGGCTGTCAGCTTGAAATTGATAGCCCGCGAAATTTCCTCAGGAATGGTAATGTCCCGAATCAACACATTCGTAATTTCAATGTGGTTAGGGGCCATAGCCTCTCTTAATCCTTGTTCAATCTCTTCATTCATCTGTTCCCGTTTGGTAGAATAAATTTCTTCCGGCTTGTACCTGCCCGCAATTCCACGAGCGATTCCCCTTATGGTCGGGGCAACTTTTACATCATAGTAATTTTGGCCGATTTCCACCTGCAAAGAATCTAACTTGGTGACATTTGGACGATATAAAATCGAAACATCCATACGTATGGTGGCGCCGTCGGATGACAGCACCGTCAGGTTTTCCTTTCGTTCCTGCAGCTGAATTTTATAGACAATCATCCGGTTCCACGGCAGATGCCAGTTGAAACCTTCCGGGTAAATTGTTCCGAACTCGGTACCGGAACCGAAAGTAGCATAGAAAACTCCCCGGTGACCCGATGAAATTTTTGTGCCGCAGCCAACTGCTGTTAAGGCCATTACCATAATCAGTAATAGCGGCAAGAATTTAATCTTTTGCTTCTGCATTTTTACTCCCTGTTAAATATTTTGAATTCAGTTCAATATAATGTGCCTAAAGATACCCGCTAAGACAACAAGAAAAGCTCAATAACTGACTATAAGCGGCTTTCAGTGCTTCTTCTGACTTTTTTTACCCGGCCGGCCCTGCAGGAGCTTGATTTCATCACGAAACAGCACGGCTGTTTCAAAATCAAGGTTCTCGGCAGCTTTCATCATTGAACCCATAAGAAACGAAATCTTGCCGTCCCGGCTGAGATCGTCATAGTGCCCCGGTATTTCAAATTTCTTCTCTTTGGCTGTGCGAGTGTCGGCGAAACCGGTACTTTGCAATATTTCATCTCGAGTCTTAAAAATTGTCTCAGGGTTAATATTATGCTCTTTGTTATAGGCTGCCTGCTTTTCTCGGCGGCGGTCGGTTTCGTCGATAGCTTTTTTCATAGAGTCAGTAATTTTATCCGCATAAAAAATGACTTCACCATTCTTATTACGGGCGGCACGTCCGGCCGTCTGAATTAGCGCCCTGGCCGAGCGCAGGAATCCTTCTTTGTCAGCATCCATTACCGCCACAAGTGAAACTTCCGGCAAATCAAGCCCCTCCCTCAATAAATTAACTCCAATCAGCACGTCAAATTCCCCCAGCCGAAGATCCCGGATAATTTCAGTTCTTTCTATGGTAATAATTTCACTATGAAGATAGCGGACTCTGATTCCGGAACGGTCCAAGTAATCGGCCAGGTCTTCGGCCATCTTTTTAGTCAAAGTAGTAACCAGCGTTCTCTCGCCTCGCTCCAGACGCAGCCTGACCTGCTCCATCAAATCATCGACCTGCGTAGAAAGAGGCAGGACTGTTATCTTCGGGTCTAATAGACCGGTCGGGCGGATTACCTGCTCTACCACTACCCCTTCGGACTGTTCAATCTCGTAATCAGCGGGAGTGGCCGAGACATAAATAACTTTTTTTATCATGCCGTCAAATTCGTCAAATTGCAAAGGCCGGTTATCAAGAGCCGAGGGCAGCCGGAAACCATGTGCCACCAGCGTCTCTTTGCGGCTGCGGTCACCGGCGAACATGCCTCTCACTTGAGGAATTGACTGGTGCGATTCATCGATAAATGTCAGAAAATCATCCGGGAAAAAATCAATCAGAGTAGACGGCCGTTCTCCGGGCTGGCGCTCGGCCAGATGCCTTGAATAGTTTTCGATGCCGGCGCAGTAACCAATTTCTTTGAGCATTTCCAGATCGTAATTGGTGCGACTCTCTATTCGCTGGGCCTCCAGCAGCTTATCTTCAGAAATAAATCTATCGTGTGTTTCCTTCAGTTCGATTTCTATATTTTTGATAGCTCTCTCTAAAGCCTCGCGAGAAGTTATAAAATGCTTGGCCGGGTATACGGCAATCTTCTCTTTTTCGCAGATTATTTCGCCGGTCAATGGATCAATTTCTGTAATTCTTTCAAGTTCATCGCCAAAGAATTCCAGGCGTAGAGCCTTATCATAATAAGCCGGAATCAGTTCTATGGTATCCCCCCTGACCCGGAAATTGCCGCGGGTAAATTCTATCTCATTGCGGTTGTAGTGGGTAGCTATCAGTCTGTCGATTACGTCGTCGCGGTCTATCTGCTCTCCCCGACTCAGCATAACCATCTGCTTTTTATATTCTGATGGCGAGCCCAGCCCGTAAATGCAGGATACCGAGGCGACTATTATTACATCTTCGCGCTCCAAAAGCGATGCAGTTGCTCTAAGCCGCAGCCGGTCAATATCTTCGTTTATCTTAGTATCTTTCTCGATGTAAGTATCTGTTGTAGGCAGATAAGCCTCAGGCTGATAATAGTCGTAATAGCTGATAAAGAATTCGACCGCATTTTCCGGGAAAAAGGCTTTGAATTCTCCATATAGCTGGGCGGCTAACGTTTTATTATGTGAAATGACCAAAGTCGGCCGGCCGTAATTGGCTATCACATTGGCCATTGTAAAAGTCTTGCCGGAGCCGGTTACTCCCAATAATGTCTGCTTGCTACTGTCATGAGCAAGCCCCTGGCATAGTTCCCTGATGGCACTGGGCTGGTCGCCTTTGGGAGTCAGGCTGGCAGTAAGCCGGAATTTGGAGCCATTTTTTGAGTTCACTACTGCCTGGCCGCTATTTGTAATTTGAAGGTAAGTATCAATTTTCTCATAAGTTAATATTTGGGATAAATAAGCAAAATTTTCAATCACAATCAACCGGACCTGACTAAGTTTCAACAATGGAACCGGTTTAAGGCTCGGCAGTTTAATATTTTGACTAAAGATGCCATAAACGGGAAAAATTGTCTTGACTGAAGTTCTGATTCTATTAGCTTAGTTGGCTTAACTATAAGCTGACTAACAACTTTAGCATTTTCGGAGGATTAGATGTACGCCGTATTTCAGATAGCTGGCAAACAGTTTCAAGTTGAGAAAGGAGACGTTTTGCGCGTCCCTCTGCTGGGCAAAGAAAAGGGCGCCAAGATAGAGATTACTGAAGTTCTTTTACTTAAAGACAAAGACAAAGTCGAAATTGGCAATCCTTTTGTTGCCAGCGCCAAAGTCGTGGCCGTAGTTCAGGACCAGGGCAAAGACGACAAAGTAAGAATTTACAAATATAAACGGCGCACCAAATACCGCCGCAGCCAGGGGCACCGTCAGGATTATACGGAAATAAAAATTAGCAAAATTGAAACAGCTGCCAAAAAAACAAAGAGTGAAGAAGTATCTGCTTAAGCGTTTGCTCTTTCTAACCAGTCTTATCCTGCTTGTCGCCTTGCTGGCGTCAACTCCTGCAGCTCAAACCACACCGGGTTACAATATTGTTGAAGTAGTTGTCGAGGGAAACAAGATTGCTACTGCTTCTTTGATAACTGGTGTCGCTGCTTTAGAGCCGGGCATGTCCCTGGCGCCCAATTTAATATCAGACATTATCCGCCGTCTTTACAGGCTGGGTATTTTTTCAGACATTTCAATCGAAGCCGAACAAGTGACCGGCGGCCTGAAGGTTTTCATAGTGGTCGATGAACTCCCCCGTTTATCGGGCATAGAATTTTCTGGCAATAAGAAAATTAATTCTTCGGAATTGAAAGAAAGTCTTGGACTGGGAATCGGCGGTTATGTCTCACCCTACCTGACTCACCGCGGCCAGCAAAAGATAACTGAAATGTATGCTGACAAAGGTTATTTTCAGGCAGAGATAAAATCCACTCTCCAGTACAGCACAGATTCTAGCGAAGCAATCTTAAAGTATGAGATAGACGAAAAGTCTAAGGTCAAAGTCACAGAAGTCATAATATCCGGCTGCCAGCGAGTCGAGCCAAAACGGCTTGTCAATAAAATGCGAAACCGCAAGCGCGGCTTCTTAAAAAGCTCGGACTTTGCTCAGGAGAAATATGCAGAGGACAAAGAAAAGGTAATTGCAGAACTGCACAAACGTGGATTCACCGATGCCTACTTGATTTCTGATTCAATCTCAATTGACACCACCAGTAACCTGATGACCATTTATATCGATCTCTACGAAGGTCCGCTGTACTACTTTGGCAAGCTGGAAATCAAAGGAACCGAAAAGCTGCCGAATGGCTATCTTTACAGCAAAATGAAGTTTAAAGAATCTGACATTTTTAATGCAGAAAAGTATCAGGAATCAATCGTAGAACTTTATACCGCCTATCAGGATATCGGCCATCTTCACATTCAGGTTATCGACGAAAAGAAAACCCGCAATGATTCCATAATCGACGTTTCTTACGAAATTTCCGAAGGCTTGCCGTCGCTTATAAATCTGGTAAAAATAATCGGCAACACCAAGACGAAAGATAAAGTTATCCGGCGCGAGATTTCTTCTTTGCCCGATCAAGTCTTTAACCGGACAAAGCTGATCAGATCGGTACGTGATGTAATGGCCCTCAACTACTTTGCTAATGCCATACCTGACTTAGTTGATTTGCCAAACGGCGATGTCGATGTAGTTTTCGATATTAAGGAAAAACAAACGGGCGAAATCATGGCAGGTGCTGGCTACAACAGCCAGGACAGATTAGTTGGTAATGTTGGCATGGCCATACCAAATTTCAGAGGCATAGGACAAAGGCTTTCTTTTAATATAGAGTTTGGCAGCCGCAGAAATTCATTTTCACTGTCTTTCACAGAACCCTGGCTTTTTGACCGCCCGACTCTGCTGGGCTCCGATATCTTCGCCTTAAACCGGAGGTGGTTCAGCGACTACACCGAAGGCAGGCGCGGAGGTTCTTTAAGACTCGGTCGCAGGCTGCGCTGGCCGGACAATTATTTCAGAGTGTTTGCAACCTACCGACTCGAAGAAACCCGATTCAATGATTTTGCTCAAAATTTTGTCGAAAGAAACTCCTACAAGACTATCGACCTTTACAGTTATACTGACACTCTCGGCAATCCGACGCAGGAAACAATTGTCAAAATTGGTGATGCCTATCCGGGTTCTATTCTTCAATACAACGAAGTATGGAACGCCTCTTCGAGATTTTCTTTTACCGTCCGCCGGGATTCCAGAAATCTGCCTGAGTTCGCCACAGCAGGTGCGGATTTGTCCTACACTTTCTCTCAGAACGGAGGCTTTCTGGGTGGCTTCTGGGAATTTCAGAAGCACACCATAAGTATTGCCAAGTTTTTCCCCCTCATCGGTAAGTTGGCTCTGGCGGCAAGAGTTCAATACAATGTGATTACCTCTCCCCGGGGAGATAACAGAATACTAATTTCAGAAAGATTTACACCTGGTGGAACAGCCTACGACGGGGTAGTAAGAGGCTATAGCGACGGCACTTTGACACCTGACTCAATAGTTACAAATTCAGACGTTACTAACTACTATACTGGTGAACCACCGAAAGATAGTGCTCAATTCGACAGTACCTTTGTCGCCGGAGGGTTTGAGACCAGAGTTCGCGGCAAATACATGCTGATTACAAATCTCGAGCTGCAGTTTCCATTGGTTGAAAGACAGATATATGCTCTGGCATTTTTTGATGCCGGAAATTCCTGGCTGCACAAAGACGACATCAAGCTGCCAAAGACTCTTTATAAAAGTTACGGATTCGGATTTAGAATAGCAGTGCCCGGAATCGGGACTATAGGGTTTGACTTCGGCTACCCGCTGGACAATCTTGACGGGCAGGAAAAGAAATGGAGACCACATTTCCAGCTTGGCACAACTTTCAGATGATAATTGATTTTCAAATGGAGAATAGTATGAGGAAAGAAAAAAGATTCTTACTGGTTTTGCTTCTGGGGCTGATGCTTCTGCCTCTTATGGCTGACAGTCTGTCAGCACAGGGGATGAAGGTTGGGTACGTCCGTGACGAACGCATTCAAAAGGAGTTCAAGACATGGGCCAAAGCAAAAGAGCAACTTGAGATCGAATTCAAAGCTTGGGAAGATGAAGGTCTGGCCAAACAGCAGGAACTCGCAGAACTGATGGATGAATATGAAAAACAAAAACTAATCCTCTCTGATGAAAAGAAGCAAGAAAAAGAAGCAGCTTTCAATGCCAAGAAAGATGCACTTGATGCATTTACCAGGCAGATCTTCGGTCCCAACGGTAAGGCCGAAAGAAGACAAATCCAGCTTTTGGAACCGATAAACGTGAGCGTAACCAATGCTATCGAAGCTGTAGCGGTTGAAGGTAACTATGACGTCATATTCACAATGCAGAGTGGACTGGCCTATATCAAAGAAGAGTTTGACGTTACAGACAAGGTAATCAAATACCTTGAAGACAACCCGGAATAATGTCAGCCTGACAACCGCTCAGCTTGCTGAAAAAATAGGCGCAAGACTTGAGGGTGACAAGACGCTTTTGATTTGCGGCGCTGCCCCTGTTGAAACGGCAGAGCCAAATCAAATAAGTTTTGTAGCCAATAGTTTGTATGAAAAGCACCTCTCTTTTTCAAAGGCAGGTGCCGTTGTCTTAAATAACGAAATGGACAGCCAGGGCAAGACTGTTCTGCGCCATCCCGACCCTTATCTGGCCTTTGCCAGGATTCTTGATCTTTTGTACCCGAATGACCAAACCGGCGCCACCGGTATTCACCAAAGCGCGATTGTTGATGAGTCAGCAGAAGTAGCTAAAGAGGCAGCTATCGGACCTCATTGCCATGTGGAGTCTGACGCCTCAGTTGGTGAAGGCTCCCGTCTTATGACTTCAGTCTATCTCGGTAAAAACGCTTCGGTAGGCAAAAACTGCCTTATCTACCCCGGGGTTGTTATCATGAACGATTGCAGGATAGGAAACAACGTCATCATACATTCTTCGACTGTCATAGGCTCTGACGGATTTGGCTATACCCCATCTGAAACAGGGATTAAGAAAATTAAGCAGGTCGGCCGGGTTGAGATAGAAGATGATGTTGAAATAGGCTCCAATGTTTCAATCGACCGAGGTGCTCTTGGAGCGACCAAAATTGGACGCGGAACCAAGATTGATAATCTGGTCCAGATAGCTCACAATGTTCAGATAGGACAAAACTGTTTTATCGTTTCACAGGTTGGCATATCAGGATCTACTATAATAGGAAATAATGTAACCCTGGCCGGGCAGGTTGGCGTCAGAGGACACATTTCTATAGGAGAAGGCGCTACAGTAGGGGGACAGTCTGGCGTCACCAAATCTATCCCCGCCGGCGATAAAATATATTTTGGCTGCCCCGCCAGAGAGATGAGAAGCGTTATGAAAAAAGAAGCTTCTTTGTCGAAAGTTCCCGATCTAATTAAGCGGGTCAGAGAGCTCGAAAAAAAATTAAAAGACAAATCAGGTCGATAACTGATCTTCTATCTTGGAGGCTCTTTTCCAGTTTTCTTCCATCTGATCAACAGCCTGCAGTACAATAGTAAAATCTCCTTTTTTGGCTGACATTCTGATAGTTTCAGCCAGATCCCACTGCTTGTGGTTTATCGCTTTCAGCTGAGAAACTCTACTGGCCAGATGGTCAACTGCATCATTAAGAGTATGCGCTACTTTGGCAGCCTGTCCCCGCCCGGCAGGAATTTTTGAGCAAAGGTCACCTTTGGCCAAAAGCTCCAGGCGGTTGTGGACCTGGGCCTGGACGGAAAGAATCTTAAAGAATGGAATAATTGTATTTATCGACGAGGCCGTTATGGCTGCGATGACGGCTGATATCAAATAAGGCATGACAGATGTTGTCAGCAGCTCTATTTGCCCCATGACATCTATAATACCGTCGTTGGAAAAAAGTCCATTGAAATAAGCTATCACAGCAGCTGAAAGAGTAACCGCCGAAAAGCCAAGAATTCCTATGGTTCTAAAAAGCGCCCTTGTCTCTATGGGCATTTTACCTGAAATGGCTTGAGCCAATCCTATAGACATTAGTCATCTCCTTAAATAAAAAAATTCAATAAAATCAGGCGTTTACCCGCCTATTAGATATAAAATCGGAATTTGAGACCCGAAAAATTAGATTAATCTTTGCAACGGCCTGTTCAATTTTTGAACAGCAAAAAGCCCCCTTATAAGGCACAAGGGGGCTAGATCTCTGTTGCTTGTCAATTTTAGAACGGCAGGTCGTCGTCGGATTGACCGGAACCAGCATCAGGAGCCGTTTCAGCAGTCGATTCAGCCGCTGCTGTTTCTCCGCCGCCATTGCCGGAAGAACCCTTGCTACCAATAAAGCTGAATTGCTGAACGACAACTTCAGAAACATATTTCTTGTTCCCCTCTTTATCCTCGTAAGAACGATTGGCTATCCTGCCTTCGATATACACCTGTTGGCCCTTTGCCAAGTACTCTTTCATCGTTTCAGCCTGCTTGCCCCAGGCTACGATGTTGTGCCAGGTAGTGTTCTCCTGTTTCTGACCGTCCTGAGAAGTCCAGCGCTCATTTGTGGCCAGAGAAAATGTCGCGACCGCCTTGCCCGATGGGGTATAACGTAAATCGGGATCTTTACCAAGGTTGCCCAGTAGAATTACTTTGTTTACACTCATAACTAACCTCTTTTAAATATGTGAACCTATAATATGAGGGAAATCCTGGCTTCTGGCAACCCCATAATTCACTTGAATCAAAACTTGTGATATCATATAGTTGGCAATCATCATGAACGAAGCTAAAAAGCAAAATATAATCGATCTGGAAACGGCCAGAACCACCATTAGACGCTTCATTAAAGGGAAGCTTTTGCAGGCTGGTTCAAAGGGCTATGTGCTGGGACTTTCAGGCGGAGTTGACTCTTCGCTGGCAGCAGCTCTGGCCGTCGAAGCTGTTGGACCTGAAAAAGTTCTGGGCGTTTTGATGCCTTATAAGACTTCCTCAGAAAGCTCGATAACCGACGCTGAACTCTTAGCTAAGCATCTGGGAATAGAGCACCGCCAGGTTGATATATCAGCAATGGTCGACGCTTACTTTTCCAATATTGATGATTCACTGAAAATCCGTGCCGGCAACAAAATGGCCAGAGAGCGGATGGCGATCCTCTTTGATATCGCACAAGAAACCGGTCGCTTGGTTCTTGGAACCGGTAATCGGACTGAGTCTTGCTTAGGTTACACTACCTGGTATGGAGATTCTGCCTGTTCAATAAATCCTGTCGGAGAATTATACAAAACCGAAATCCGGGCGATGGCTGAACTGGTCGGTCTGCCGGAGCAAATCATAACCAAGATTCCATCAGCCGATCTTTGGGTGGGTCAGACCGACGAAGATGAAATAGGCGTGACTTATGACACCATTGATAAAATATTGAAAAGAATTGTGGATGAAGATTTTTTATCTATCTCATTGCTGGTTAAAGATGGCTTCGACAGCCGAGATATAAGCCGGGTTGTCTCGCTTTTAAATCTAAATTCGTTTAAGCGCCGCCAGCCCGACGTGGCTCCTTTGGGACGCGGCTTAGTACCTGATTACATCGAGCTTTCAGAGTAAGTAATGCATTCCAAAGGAATTCTTTATTTAGTACCAACTCCGATTGGAAATCTCGAGGATATCACAATCCGGGCGATGAAAATTTTGGGCGAAGTTGACATCATCGCCTGCGAGGATACCCGCCGCACCGGACAGCTGCTGAGCAAGCTTCAGATTAAAAAGAAGAAGTTTATCAGCTACCATGATTTTAATGAAAGCGGCAGAGCGGACCAGCTGCTTAATAGTCTAAACCAAGGACAATCTGTGGCGGTAGTGACCGATGCCGGCTCTCCCGGAATTTCAGACCCGGGCTATCGAATTGTACGAACTGCCATTGAACATGATATTGAAATTGTACCGCTGCCGGGACCAAGCAGCGTCATTCCTGCCCTGACGGCGTCGGGACTGCCGACTAACCGCTTCTTTTTTGAGGGCTACCTGTCGCACAAGTCTTCCGGGCGAAAAAAAAAGCTGGAAGAAATAAGAGAACTCTCTCACACGTTAATATTTTTTGAATCGCCACACAGGCTTATAAAATCATTAAACGATATGCACGAAATTTTGGGTGACCGCCGAGCTTGTGTTGCCCGGGAAATGACCAAAATACATGAACAGTTTGTACGGGGTAAAATTTCTGAAATCTTAGAAAAATTTTCAAACCTGACAATTAAAGGTGAGATAATTATTGTTGTTGAAGGAAAGATTGAGCTAAAAGGTTCGAAAAAGAAAAATGACTTTGGTAAATAAATTCTATCCCTTCGATAAAATTATAATCATCTATGCCCTTTTGATGGTCCTCATAATCATCACCTTCGGACGACCTCTGACAGATTATACTGATGAGATATTATTGTACTTGCTGGCAGCAGCTGTCTCTTTTCTGATAGCAATGTTTGTAGATGAGTCAAAAGGGCGCTGGGCTATGCTGGTCAGGCTGATATATAGCGGTGTTTTATTCGCTTTTTTTTACAGGATTACCAGCGGAACTATGTTTCTGCTCTTTGATCGGTTTTTGGATTATCAAATAGTCGGTCTGGAGCAAGCTATCTATGGAGTAAGCCTGACATTATACATTGATGAACATCTGCTGACACCGGTTGTGACCGAAATCTTATCTTTCAGTTATTTCTGCTACTATCCCATGGTTCCGGTATTCATGTTTACCCTGTTTTTTAAGAGAGATTACGATATTCTCAAACATTTTTTGGCAGCAGCATCTCTGACCTATTTCGTTTCTTATCTGCTTTTCTTTTTATATCCGGTCGAAGGACCGCGCTGGCATTTTGCCGGACAATATCTGAATCAAATCGACGGCTACTTCTTTCGCTATCTGGTAGAAGTTGTAATCGATAACAGCGCTGTCAGAGGCGGCTGCATGCCCTCATCACATACCGGAATCGCTATTTTGATAATGATGTACTGTTTCAAACATTACCCGCTCTGGGGACGAATCCTGCTGCCGATTGTAATCGGACTCTCTTTAGGAACTATTTGGGGGCGGTTTCATTATGTAAGCGATGTTTATGTTGGCGCGGCCATAGCGATAGCCGCTTATTACTTAGTGCAAAAAAAATATCCGGCCTGGACTGCTGACGAGTATAAGTTGTTGAACGAACAAAAACTGAAAGCTGATTATGTGTCCTGAATTATTTAGCATTGGCCCCTTTCCTATCCGAAGTTTTGGTCTGGCCCTGGCGATTTCTTTTTTTCTCGCTGTTTTCTATGTCAAAAAAACGACTACGCGGGACAATATACCGTTCGACCCGTTTCTAAATATCGCTTATATCCTGATAATCGGCGGAATAATAGGGGCGCGGCTATCATATATTCTATTGCATTTGAGTGACTTCTCGGGGCGATGGCTGGATACTTTTAATCCCTTCAGTTCGGACGGATTCGGTATTACCGGATTAAATCTGTACGGCGGCGTGCTACTGGCAATAGTCGCCTCATGGGGTTACTGCCGTATGAAGAAGATGAATGTCCTGGAAGTCTTCGACTATTTTGCACCTACTCTGGGACTCGGTCTGGGCATTACCCGCATCGGCTGTTTTCTAAACGGCTGCTGCTTCGGGACGCCGACTGATTCTTTTCTGGGAGTCTCTTTCCCCGACGGTTCTCTGCCGTTTTATGTTTTTGGAAATCAACACTTGCACCCGGCGCAAATTTATTCATCCATTTACGGACTGATACTGTTTGGTGTTCTCCACTACATTTTGAAAAATAAAAAATTCCATGGACAGGCGGTAGCAATTCTCTTTATGGTCGAGGCTCTGTTCAGATTTGGAATAGAGTACGTGCGCTACTACGAAGACGCCATGTATTTCAGCCTGGGCTCTCTTGAGCCTACTTATAATCAAGTTGTGTCAATAGCCCTCTTCATACTTGGTGCGGCCATTTATTACTATCGCAGTAAAAAAGCCAAAGAGCAGATCAGAGAGTAAGGTGACGTACCAGAAGATGGGGCAGATGAGGACACGCCATAGGCGGCCACCCACAGAGAGCAGATCAGAGTTTAAGCGCTTACTGAAAAAGTTCCATATCAGTCATTGCGAGCGTAGCGCGGCAATCTCAATCGTTGAGGCACTGAAGATTGCTTCGTCACTTCGCTCCTCGAAATGACGTAACGGAATTTTTTTAACAGCGCCTTAAGCGCTGACCTGCTCCTCAAGTTCATAGCGGTGATAGATTTTGGCGTACTCGCCGCCGCTGCTAATCAGCTGGTCATGCTTACCTATTTCAATAATGTGTCCATTTTCAAAAACATATATCATATCCACACTCTGCAGAGTGTCAGGGCGGTGGGTAATCAGTAATGCCGTCATATCCGGCATTACCTGATGTAAGCGGTCCCATAAAGCGGCTTCGGTGGCAGAATCAAGCGCCGAAGTACAGTCATCGAGAATCAGAATCCTCGGTTTTCCGACCAAAGCCCTGGCCAAGGCCAGCCGCTGCTTTTGCCCGCCGGAGATAGCCATGCCGCGAGTGCCAATGGCAGTATCTATTCCGTCAGGGAATGATTCGATATCACTCTTTAGCTGAGATATATCTATGGCCCATTCTAACAGTGTATCACTGATTCCTTGGCGGCCAAATGTAATATTGTTTCTGACACTGTCGCTAAACAAAGCCGGTTCCTGTGGAACATAACCGACGACGCGCCTGAGATCTTCGAGCTTATATTCACGCAAATCTCTGCCGTCCAGTTTGACAGAGCCCTCTGTCGGGTCAACTAACCGAGGCACTAAGTTTATCAGCCAAGTTTTGCCGGAGCCGACCCGTCCGACTAAGGCTACTGTCTGACCGGCTTTGATTTCAAAATTGATGTTGCTCAAAATCGGATTTCTTGAATCAGGAAAGGCAAAATGGACAGATTCAAAAGAAAGCTGCGCTTTCACATCCGGGCCGATTGTTTCCGTTCCTCTATCTTCAATCATAGCCGGTACATTTTCCAGCTCTAACAACCGATTAATTGAAACAGCCGACTGCCGGGATTTTACCAAAAACTGTCCGATATCAAACATCGGAAACACTAACCAGACCACGTAATAAATAAATGTCGCCATTCCGCCCAGAGTCAAATCGGAATAAAGCACTTTGTAGCCGCCGGCCAGCAGTACTATGACTACCCCCAACTGCCAGATATAGCCATAGAGCGAATCGACAACTGTGGTCGCCTTTACAGATATAATTTCAGCGTTGCGGCGTTCCAAGGCTGTACCAGCGAACTTTTTCTTTTGCACGTTCTCCCTCACGTAGGCTTTGACAACTCGTATTCCGGAAAAGCAAGCCTCCATGACATCATTAAATTTAGAAATCGAGGCCTGCAGCGCGTCATAACGCTTTTCCAAAATGGAGCTGGTGAAAAAGAAAATTAAAATCAAAAGAGGCAAAGGACCGGCTGTCCACAAAGTCAAAACCGGATCGATTGTCAGCATCATGGCCAATATAAATGTTACCTGAAGCAGCGCTTCGTAAGTACGAAATATCCCTGAACAGGCGAACCAGGAAAGTTTGTCGGCCACATCGTCGGTCATACGGGTAATCAGGTCTCCGGTACGAAAGCGGCCAAAGAAATCCGGCCCCTTTTTAGTTACACCGTCAAAAGAATATTGACGAAACTTCCACTCCAGACGGCAGTTCATCCAGGCTCTGGCCGACTGAAAGCAGGCATAAAGGCTGAAAGTAATCAATCCTCCGATAATAAAGACCAGCCCGAACGAAGTCCCCGGCTCAAAATCCAGACAACCGCCCCAGTCGACAACCAGCTGCGCCAGCCAATGTGCCGGAACCTGTCCGCTGCGAGTGTAGTCCACCGAAAATCCGAGCATCAGCGGAATGCCAACATTGATAAAGGCGTGCAGCGGCGTTAGTATTAATAGAATTGACAGAATCAGTGGGTGACCGCGATAGAATTGCAGCAGCCACTTTAATTTATGTAACATTAGTCAGTGCTCCGTTCTTATTTTTAAATTGCAGATGGAACAGTTTTGAATAGTAGCCATCGGCAAGTATCAACTCTGTATGCGTGCCTCGTTCGACAATTTCACCTTTGCGAATCACCAGAATCTGGTCAACATCGAGAATCGTCGACAAACGGTGCGCGATAATAATTGAAGTGCGTCCGCTGGTTAATTTTTTAAGCGAATTCTGAATCGTTCGCTCTGTTTCCGGGTCAACCGAACTGGTCGCTTCGTCTAATATCAGCAGCTCCGGGTCAAACGCCAGAGCCCGGGCAAATGACAGAAGCTGCCTTTCGCCACGGCTGAAATTGGCGCCTTTTTCGGAAACTTTAGTCTTATACCTGTCTGGCAGCTTTTCGATAAACTTGTCAGCTGCTACTGTTTTGGCAGCGGCTTCTATCTGGCTGCTGCCGATTTCTTCAGCCTCAAGACCAATATTTTCGGCGATGTCCCCCGGAAAAAGAATTATGTCCTGAAGCACCAAAGCAAATCTCTTACGCAGCTCCGAGGTAGCGATAGTCCTGATATCAACACCATCGATAGTGATGCGTCCTTCTTGAGGGTCATAAAACCTGAACATCAGATTAACAACCGTGCTTTTGCCGCCTCCGGTAACACCTGCCAGCGCTACCCGGGAACCGGCTGGTATTTCAAAGCTGACATCTCTTAGCACATAGTTGTCATCATCGTTATAAGAAAACGAAACGTTCTCAAACCGAATCGCATCTTTTAGTCCCGGCCAGGCTACTGGATTAGCCGCATCAGTCAGGCGAGGTTCTATCTCCAGCAGCCCGAATATTCTTCTGGCGCCAGCCAGGCCTTTCTGGAAATTCCCCAGTTGGTCGGCGGTTCTGGCTATCGGGTCAAACTCGCGCCAGATTAGCAAAATAAACAGGACGATGATTCCGGGAGAGACTGCCAGCCAGGCGCCCAAAAGAAGCGTGATGCCAATCTTTACGTACTCCAAATAAAAAAGCAGATTAAAAAAGAGCACTACCGATACATTCACGAAAGCATCTTCTTTGAATTTACGCTGGTTGGCGTCGTAGACTTTCTTCTTGGTGTAATCGCCACGGTGGAATATCTGAACGATTGACATCCCCTGCAAAAATTCTGTAAGAGTAGCGGTAACTTCGGCCATCCTTCGCCTGACTATCAAAAAGCGATGGCTGGTTAATTTATGAAAAACCCAGATCATAATGATTAGCACAGGCATGACAGTTAGTAAGGCCAGCGCCAGCCGCCACTCTTTGTAAAACATGACCGCAAAAATTCCGAATATCAAAAGCAAATCTCCGATTACTAACACAACTGTATTGGTGAACAAGAGACGCAGCGATTCTGTGTCAGATTCTATGCGGGACATCAGCCGTCCGACCGGATTCTTGTCAAAAAATGAAACATCAAGTGACAGCACATGGTCAAACAGCTTCTCTTTTAAATCGAGCATGATGTCCTGGCCGACAGTCTCAAGCTTCACCCGCTGATAATATTGCATCACTATTGTTGCTAGCTGAATTGCGACAATCGCCAGGCCGAGCACTATGATAGGCTTGAACTCTCGCAAGGCCGGCTCCAGCTCCAGCTGCCTTACTAGCTGACCGTCTATCACCTGCTGTACCAATATCGGCCAGAGCAGCGAAAGACCGGTCACTCCACCAAGAAGAGCCAGAGCAGCGTACAGCCTTTTTTTATGTGCTCTTAAGAACGGCAGCAAATTCTTGAAGGCAGCGACAATGCTTAAGTCGCTGCTGTGAATCTGTTCGTCTTCGTATAATTCCCTACTCATTATCTGAAAGCCTTTATTTTATCAAAATTTAACAAAAAAAATCCCGCTTTAACCATCTGGCAAAAGCGGGCTACAAAGAACTCTTTGTGAAATTTTTTACAAAGTAAATCCTTCTCCCCCGCTCGTTGTCAGGCCAAACGGCGATGCTGCTCTAATGCGCAGTTGATTCATACTATTGGCCACCTCCGTTACGGGTTGTGAAAGGAATTTTTTCATCTTATTATCATCCTAATTGATATAAATAAGGTCAGTTCTTGAAAAGATGTCAAGATTAAATTTTTGACTGAATTAAATATTTTGTAGGAGTGAAACAGTCCGAATTGATATCCTGACATCGCTTACTGATTAGAGTTTGCCTGCATGGATTGTATGACCTATCTTGTAAAACGTTGTTAAGATAGCGCTCACTCCAAGCTAAGGAAAATTTTGATGACAGCACAGGGTTTTGACGATGGTCAAACCAGATCTTTCACCCCGCTGACTGCCGGTACGAGAGTAGCGCACTACGAGATTATTTCGAAAATCGGCGCCGGCGGCATGGGCGAGGTCTATCTGGCTCATGACACCAAGCTGGACCGCAAAGTTGCACTCAAGTTTCTTTCTTTTCACCTCAGTCAGGACAAAACAAGCCGCGCCCGATTCACCCGTGAGGCCAAAGCCGCTGCCAAACTTGACCATCCCAATATAGTGCCGGTCCATGAAGTCGGAGAGTACAAGGGTAGGCCGTTTTTTGCCATGGCTCATATTGAGGGGCAGTCGCTTCGTGAAGTTATAAAACAGGGCAAACTATCTGTACAGGGAGCAATAGACTATTGCATGCAAATCTGCGAGGGCTTAAATGAAGCCCACACCGCCGGTGTTGTACATCGTGATATCAAACCGGGCAACATCATTATCGACACGAAAAATAAACCTCGAATATTGGATTTTGGCCTGGCGACTCTGTCGGGTGAAGAGAAATTGACCAAGACCGGTTCTACTCTTGGTACGGTTGGCTATATGTCGCCAGAGCAGATAACGGGAAAAGACGTAGACCATCGTTCTGATATTTTCTCAATCGGAGTGATTCTATATGAGATGTTGACCGGCCGCCGTCCGTTCGAAGGAGACAACGATACTGCGGTGGCTCGTTCAATTACCGATACTACCCCAGAACCTGTCTCCCGATATAAATCAGGCGTATCAGGCGAGCTTCAGCAGGTCGTAGATAAAGCCTTATCCAAAGACCCGACGCTTCGCTATCAGACAGCGGATGGTTTGCTGTCCGATTTAAGGAGGCTGAAAACAGACGCGGGACAACTAAAAACAAGTAAAATCGGCCTGTGGGCTGGAGCCGCCATAATGGTACTGGCGGCGGTAGCCGCACTGTATTCCTTCTGGCCGAAGGGCGCACCTGTGGAAGAGGATGCCGTTAAGATGCTGGCTGTTTTGCCCTTCGAGAATCTCGGCAGCGCGGAGGATGAATACTTCGCTGATGGTATCACCGATGAGATTACATCGCGTCTGGCGAAACTCTCCGGACTTGGTGTGATATCCCGCACCAGCGCCATGAAGTACAAAAATACTGACAAGACGATTCCGCAGATAGGGAAGGAACTGGGTGTGGACTTTATTCTCGAGGGGACGATTTTCTGGGATAAATCGGGTGACACAGACAGGGTACGCATTATTCCGCAGTTGATTCAGGTTTCTGATGACCGGCATCTCTGGTCTGAATCCTATCAGCGAGCGCTAACTCAGATTTTTGCGCTTCAGGCGGACATCGCTATTTCTATTGCAAATGAGCTCGATGTCACCTTGTTACAGCAGGAACATGAATCCCTTCGGAAAGCACCGACGGCCAACATTGAGGCATATAGACTCTATCTGAGGGGACGGTCGCTGTTCTACACATACTCGCGCTCGGAAAATGAGCAGGCAATAGAAATCTTCAAGACTGTTGTTGGGATGGACTCTTTGTTTTCACTCGCCTTCGCTGGTTTGTCTTTGTGTTACACACAGTATCACAATTTAGGATGGGATCAGGACGAACGATGGATGCAACTTGCAGAGGAATCGGCCCGGCGTGCCATCTCATTAGACGGAGGGTCTGCTGAGGCGCACTTCGCGTTGGGCTTTTTTTTCGAGCAAAGGGCGGACTTCGAAAATATGGAAAGGGAAATGCAGAAAGCTTTGGAAATCAATCCCAATCACGCCCACGCGCATGACGGTCTCGGTGATATTCATTCGATCAGAGGTGAGCTTGATGACGCGATCCGGGAATTCTCTGCCGCTTTGACAATCGATCCATTCTTGCTGCCATCCTTTTGGGGCAAAGCTGAGGTCCGTCGCAAGCAAGGTCGGTTTCGCGATGCCAGGGCCACAATACAGAAGGCGTTACTCATCGACCCGGAAAATCCATGGTCGTTCTCCATGTTGGGAAACACTTATCGAATGATGGGTAAGTTCGGCCAATCGTTAGAGGCGTTGAAGAATGCTGCAGAACTGTGGCCTGATCGCTCCGATTTCCGTCTTCTCCTTGGACTCACTCACCTGGAACACGGTTCGTTTCAGAACGCGCGACGTGAAGCAAACAAGATTCACGAGCTGACAGGTTCAGAGTCGTTTAATTTCGAGTGGAATTACCTGCGGGGGCGGATCAGCCTTAAGCAAGGGGAGTATGCTGATGCTATGAAACAGTTCAAGTTAATACTCGCTTCAGAGACAATCAGCGCGGTGGAGCGCTCGCATGCCCACTTCGCACTGGGGGAGAGTTTTCTACAGATGTCAGACTATCGTGCGGCCATTGCAGAATTCAACAGGGTAGGAGGCATACCAATCGGTCGATTTCAACATGATTATCCTTGGGCAAGAAGACGCTACAAGTTGGGAATCTGTTACGAGGCATTGGGAGAAATAGACAGCGCAATGGCACAGTACGGTGCCTTTCTGGATATCTGGCGAGACGCCGATGATGGCATAAAAATGATAGAAGATGCTAAAGCGAGGCTGGCAAAGCTAAAGGCATCCTTGTAGATACAGCCCATTATCGGTTTTTCTCATCCAAATGTTTTAATATCAAAAACCTTGCGCCTGCCTTATAGTACAATTATTATTAATAAACCGGCTTATTCAGGTGCGCATAGAGCAATGGAACCGCTGCCCTGATAAGTAGTTATAAATTATAGTAACGCTTAGAGTTATGGAGTTTAGATATGAGTGATAATATGGGAATCAGAGGCTATGATTACGTAGAGTTCTACGTCGGCTCGGCCAAAGCCACGGCCTATTTCTTTGCCAAGGCTCTGGGCATGAATATAACCGCCTACTCCGGGCCGGAGATGAATGTCCGCGACCGGATGTCTTTTTACCTGACTAAGAACAATCTCAAGATTGTAGTGACTTCGCCTCTTGAGCCCTCATGCTGGGAAGTCTACGATTTTATCACCCGCCATGGTGATGGTGTCAAGCGCTGGGCGATTGAAGTTGACGATGTGGAGAAAGCCTTTAGACACGCCACCAAGCGAGGCGCTATAATGGTTAGTAAACCCAAAAGGACGGAAAACCATCATGGCTACGTCGATGAAGCGGCCATTCGTCTCTACGATGATACAGAACTGGTTTATGTCAACCGCGACAACTACCGGCATTTGTTCCGCCCGAATTTCTGTGAACCAAAGCGGCTGATAAATGTGGACAGCGATGAGACGGGCATTCAGGGAATTGACCACATCGTAGGCAACGTCCGCGAGAACGAAATGAATCTCTGGGCGGATTATTTCAACAACACCATGGACTTTGAAACGTTTGTGGATTTCAAAGCAGGAGATATCGGCACCAAATATTCATCACTATTATCCAAAGTTGTGCGTTCCAAAGACAATGTGATCAAAAACCCAATAAATGAACCGTATGAAGGCATGAAGAAATCACAGATTGAAGAATTCATAGAGCAGTATAACGGCTCTGGGGTGCAGCATATTGCAATTACGACCAAGGATATTGTCAGCACAGTTGAGGCACTTAGAAAAAATGGAATCGAATTTCTTGAAATTCCAGACACCTACTATGACATGCTCCGCAAGCGCGAAGATGTAAAAATAGATGAAAACATAGATGACCTGCAAAAGCACCGGATTTTGTGCGATATAGAAGGCAATGGCTACCTGCTGCAGCTGTTCACCAAACCGATAGGTGACCGTCCTACTTTCTTCTTTGAATTCATTCAGCGTGTAGGCGATAGCCAGGGATTCGGTAAGGGGAATTTCAAAGCTCTGTTTGAGTCAATAGAGCTTGACCAGAAACTCCGCGGCGCTCTGGATGAAGAAGTTCAGGAAGTCTTGCCGCCTTGCTAATTTACGCATTTAAAAATAGGGGAATATATTATGCCGTTTTATCATAAACTTGGAGACCTCCCGAAAGTAAAACATACTACTTTCTATAAACCTGACGGAAAATCGCTATATCGCGAAGAGCTGGCTTCCAGTAAGGGTTTCAGCGGCGTCTATTCCAACAAATATCACCACTTCCTGCCTACAGCTCTCAAAGAGTCGCGGCCGATTCCCAGCCCAAACAACGATCGAGAATGGAAAGACGCTCAGGTGCTTTTTTATCATTTCTTCACTTACGATAAAGAAAGTAGTGGCGACTTTATTAAGAGCAGAACGGTCTTCCTTCAGAACGAACATACTACCATGGCTACTGCCAAAGTAACCGAAGATACAGACATCTTTTTCCGCAACGCCTTTCACAACGAGTATATTTTTATACATCATGGCCAGGGAGAATTCTTAAGTGAGTATGGCTCGTTCAAATTTGTCGAGGGTGACCAACTAATAATCCCGCGCTGCACCACCTACCAGTTGAAATTTGATAACTATGATAATATCCGTCTGTTACTGGTCGAAAGCGATACCGCTTTTGAAATACCAAAGAATTACCGCAATGACTATGGGCAGCTGACCGAGAACGCACCCTACTCCGAGCGGGATTTTATTATTCCTGACAATCTGCCTGCAATTTGCGAAAAAGGTGATTTCAAAATGATTCTCAAAGCAGGTAAAAAATATTTTGAGCATCTCCTCCCCCACCATCCTTTCGATGTCGTCGGCTGGGACGGTTTTTTGTATCCCTTTGCTCTTAATATTAAAAGCTACCATTCCAAAGTAGGCCGTATTCATCTGCCTCCACCAACTCACCTCTGTTTTAAAACGCAAAATTTTGTTTTGTGCAATTTCGTTCCGCGTCCGTTTGATTTTCATCAGGAAGCAATTCCTACGCCTTATTTTCATTCAAATATCGACAGCGATGAAGTCATCTACTATGTCGCGGGTGATTTTATGTCAAGAAAGGGAGTCAAAGAGGGTTCTATCACGCTCCACCCGGGCGGAATGCCCCATGGTCCGCAGCCGGGCAAGACCGAAGAATCAATCGGCAAAAAGGGAACCGACGAGTATGCGGTTATGGTAGATACTTTTACGCCGCTCCGGCCGACCTTAAATGTCAAAGATACTCTTGATGAAGGCTACTCCCGGTCATGGCTGGAATAACGGGGGCAGCACTTGGTTGATGTCCCTGAATATATTCGCGCGCTGAAAGCTTATGTGGCCGGTAAACCGATTGATGAACTAGCCCGCGAAAAACATCTCAAACGCATCGTCAAGCTGGCTTCAAATGAAAACCCGCTGGGTCCGTCGCCAAAAGCACTGCTGGCTCTGCAAAATATTTTGGCAGAGTCGCATCGCTATGTTGACCCGTCATCGCACCAGCTCGTTCAGGCCATCGCAAAAAAGTATGACAAAAACCCCGAACAAATTGTCTGTGGGCATGGTACTGATTCGATATTAGCCTATATCGTTAGCGCTTTCACAGACCACAACGACCAGGTCTTGACCAGCGAGGGAACTTTTATCGGGATTTATGTAAATGTTTTGAAATTCGGTCGTAATTTAGTCAAAGTTCCTCTTAAAAATTACGCCTATGACCTTGAAGAAATTGCAACAGCTATTACAGAAAAAACCAAGCTGATTTATCTGGCTAATCCAAATAACCCGACCGGCAGCATGTTCAGTAAAACTGAATTTGAAAAGTTTATGAATACTGTGCCAGATTCGATGCTGGTTATTCTGGACGAAGCCTACACTGCTTATGCCGAAGAAAACAGCGACTATCCCAACGGCTTTGAATACAACTACCAGAACCTGATAGTCACCCGCACTTTTTCCAAAGCCTACGGACTGGCCGCTCTAAGAGTAGGTTTTGCAGTAGCGCCGCCGGCAATTATAAAAGAAATCTACAAAGTGAAACTTCCTTTTGAACCAAACTATCCGGCTCAGATTGCAGCCGAAGCCGCACTTGCTGATGATGACTTTTTGAGACAGACAGTTGACACCAATAGAAAGTCATTGCAAAAGCTAATAACCTGCTTCGATAAGCTTGGCATAAAGCATTTGCCAACGGCAGCAAATTTTATTCTGATCGTATTTTCTTCGGAACAGTTTGCTACGACTTTTAACGAGCAATGCCTTGAGTACGGTCTGATTGTCCGTCACGTGAAATCTTTTGGAATTCCCGAAGCGATCAGAATAAATTCCGGCACAGAAGATGAAACAGAATTTGCTGTTTCAGTAATTGAAAAAGTTTACGAAAAGATTTCAGAACAATTTGGTATTGAAAATCAGAAAACAGTAAGGACTTAAGTCAATGAAATTAGTCTCGTTTAAAAACGATGTCGGCGAAAAACGAGCCGGCCTGTATATCAATGAACAAATTGTAGACTTAAATAACAGTGCAGAAAAATTGTCGTTGTCTCTGCCAACAGATATGAACAGCTTTCTTGATGGTGGCGACAAAAATATGGACATAGCCAGAAAAGTTGAAGATGCATTCTTAGCTGGTAAGCTTGATGCCGGAATCAGCCTGAGCGAGGCAACGCCGCTGCTGGCCCCTGTGCCGCATCCACCCTCCTGCCGTGACGCTTACGCTTTCCGCCAGCATGTTGCCACCGCCCGACGCAACCGCGGAGTAGAGATGATTCCGGAGTTTGACCAGTTTCCGGTTTTCTATTTTACCAATCATAATGCTGTTTTTGGTGAAGGCAACATAACGGTCGAAAGCGACCATTTGCATAAACTGGATTTTGAACTCGAAGTCGCTATTGTAATCGGCAGACGCGGCAAAAATATCTCAAGCTCAGAGGCTGACGACTATATCGCCGGCTATACTATTATGAATGACCTTTCGGCCAGGAAACTTCAGATGGAAGAGATGAAACTAAGCCTGGGTCCGGCCAAAGGAAAAGATTTTGCCACTACTATCGGTCCCTGGCTGGTGACACCGGATGAACTGGAAGAATACCGCATCAGTTCTGATTTTGGCAACAAGTACGAGCTAAAGATGACTGCCCATCACAACGGCAAGCAGATCTCCGAAGGTAATTTCAAAGATATGAACTGGACTTTTGCAGAAATAATCGAACGCGTTTCTTACGGAGTTGAAATTCACCCCGGCGATGTCATAGGTTCAGGCACAGTTGGCACCGGCTGCTATCTGGAGCTAAACGGAAGCGCTGCTCTAAAAGCCAAAGAACGTGGTGAAACAAGCAGTCCGGTCTGGCTTGCAGACGGTGACGAGATTGAGCTTAAAATAAGCGGCCTGGGCAAACTCAAGAACCTGATTGTCAAAGCATCTGATGATCGTTCCATACTTGCCAAAAAGAAAGAATCTGCCTTAGCCTAAATCCAAAATATGAGCGATAAGATGCGACATATCGAACCAAAAAATGTAGAGGTTCGTGAAGTCTTTTCTTATCTGTTAGGCGGCGTAGTACCGCGGCCGATTGCGCTGGTTTCAACGCTTTCTGCCGACGGAATCAGAAATCTTTCTCCCTTTTCTTTTTTTAATGCCTTCGGCGCCAATCCTCCCATGGTAGCGTTCGCCCCCAGCCGTCGCGGACGAGACGGCACCAACAAAGACACCTACCATAATCTGTTAGCCACCAAAGAATGCGTGGTGCAGATGGTTTCTTATGATATGGTAGAGCAGGTTTCATTGGCTTCGACAGAATACGATGTCAGCATAGATGAATTTACGAAGTCCGGCTTAACACCAATAGCTTCAGATATTGTAGGACCGCCCAGAGTTGCCGAGTCTTTGTTTCAGATGGAGTGCAAGATGCAGCAGATGATTGAGCTGGGCGATGGACCTTCGTCAGGCAATCTGGCAATCTGTGAAGTTGTCAAGTTTCATATCGCAGAAAGAATATTTGATGGCAATCAAATCGACCCGCAAAAAATTGATCTGGTAGCTCGCATGGGTGCAGATTTTTATTGCCGCGCTTCGGGTGAAGCAGTTTTTGAAGTTGAAAAGCCGGGATTAAAAATCGGCGTCGGCTATGACCAGATTCCAGACGTGATCAAAGAATCAAAGATTCTATCAGCCAATAACCTCGGTCAGCTCGGCGGAATCGAGACGATTCCTGCTGAGAACGAAGTTGAATCATTGAAAAAAGAACTAATGCAAATTGAAGTAGACGATAGCAAATTTGAAGAGTACCTCTCAAGTGCTGACTACAAGAAAATGCTGGCTCTGGCAATCAATTCTTGTGGTGAAAACTCTGATGAACTTGGTAATAAAATTGAGCAAAGTGTAAAAGTCGCTTTAGCAGAAAAAGATTTAAACTTTGCCTGGAAAGCTCTGCTGATTCGGGCAGACAACAGCTAATTCTAAGTTGGAGCAAATCTTGCCTGCCGCTCTTGATACAAAACCTATCTGGACTCCCGATAAAGATAGCGCCTATGATTCAAATATGTCAGTCTACATTCGGGCTATGGCCAAAAGAACCGGCCTATCGTTTGAGTCTTACCATGATTTTTATGAATGGTCGGTGGCAAACCCTGAAGCTTTCTGGGAATCTATCTGGGAGCTTGCAGAAATACGGCATTCAAAACAGTTTGATGCTGTTCTCAAGGGAACTGAAATCTGGAACGCCACCTGGTTTGATGGCAGCCGTCTAAACTTTGCTGAAAACCTGCTGCGCTACGACGACGACCATTCGGCAATTATTTCCTGGAGCGAAACAAAAGAGCCTGTCAGAATTTCATATAAAGAATTAAAAACAAAAGTCGCAGCCTGTGCCGCCGGACTGAAAAAACTCGGTGTTACAAAAAATGACCGGGTAGCTGCATTTATTCCGAATATCCCTGAAGCAATTATCGGTATGCTGGCGACTACATCAATTGGTGCTGTCTGGTCCTCATGTTCGCCGGATTTTGGCTTCCAGGGCGTCCTCGATAGATTCGGACAAATTGAACCAAAGGTCTTGATAGCAACCGACAGCTACACCTACAACGGCAAAAAATATGACTCAACCGAAAACCTAAATAAAGTGGTTAGTGCAATAGCTAGCATAGAAAAAGTAATAGTAGTGTCAATGGAAAACCAAAGCAATTCCGTAAACAAATCGATGAGCTGGTCAGAGCTATTGGCAGATAAAAATGCCGCTCTAAATTTCGAGCAGCTTCCCTTTGACCATCCGGTTTACATTATGTATTCCTCCGGCACAACCGGAGTACCAAAATGCATTGTACATGGCGCCGGCGGAACGCTCTTGCAGCATTTCAAAGAACATTATTTGCACACTAATCTGACGCGCAATGATGTCATAACCTACTACACTACCTGCGGCTGGATGATGTGGAACTGGCTGGTATCTGCGCTGACGGTCGGCTCGACTATTTTTTTGTACGACGGCAGCCCCTCCTATCCCAATCTAAATATTCTTTGGAAAGCTATCGAGTTTGAAAAAATAACTGTCTTTGGCACCAGTCCGAAATTTCTATATGCCTGCCAGAACCTCCGGCTCAGACCAAAAGAGAAGTTTGAGTTGTCTTCACTTAAGACAATTCTTTCTACCGGCGCGCCGCTTACTGCCTCGCAATTTGAATGGTGCTACCAACAGGTCAAAGAAGATATGCAGCTGTCATCGATATCAGGTGGTACTGATATTGTCTCCTGCTTTGCTCTCGGCAATCCGTCTTTGCCGGTACACGCCGGAGAGATTCAGTGCCGGGGACTCGGCATGAAAGTTGAGACGTACAACGATAATGGACAGCTGGTTTTAGACGAAGTCGGCGAGCTGGTCTGCAGCGCACCATTTCCCTCTCGTCCAATTTATTTCTGGAACGACCCTGACAAAGCAAAATACAAAGCTGCTTATTTTGAGCATTTCCCCGGCGTTTGGCGTCATGGCGATTTTATAAAGATTACCGATTACGGCAGCGTCATAGTTTATGGCCGCTCAGACGCTACTCTTAACCCCGGCGGGGTGCGTATCGGCACCGCCGAGATATATGCGCCGGTCGAAGCTATGCCGGAGATTGCAGACAGTCTGGTCATCGGACAAAAGTGGCAAGATGACATTCGCATTATCCTGTTCGTGGTCCTGGCCAAGGGACAATCTCTGACAGACGATCTTAAAAATCGTATCAAAAAAACTATCAGGCAAGAATCTACACTCCGTCATGTGCCGGCTAAAATAATCGAAGTCAGAGATATCCCCCACACCATAAACGGCAAGAAAGTAGAAATCGCTGTAGCTCGCATCGTGCACGGCCAGGAAGTCTCCAACATAGATGCTCTGGCCAATCCGGAATCACTCAGGCAATTTGAAGCTTTGCCTGAATTGGCTAAATCATAGAATTTCAGCGCTTTACAAGACAGCCGTAATCATAGTTGCACCTCTCCTCAACAACTCATATATTTGACGCTGATGAAATTGAACCTGCCAACGTTTGATAGATTGAACTTTAAAGGAGCGTGAATATGGCCACACAGGTTGAAGAAGTAACAAAAAGCAGCCCGCTTGATGCAAACGAAGTCCTCGCCAGCCTTCCGCTTTACTTAAAACAGTTCGTAGTCGATCAAAACTACGCTTCCTACACTCCGCAGGATCACGCTATCTGGCGTTATGTTATGCGCCAGAATATTGATTTCTTAAAAAACCATGCTCACCGCGCTTATCTTGAAGGACTTTCCCAGACGGGTATCGACCTCGGCAAAATTCCCAGTATTGAGAATATGAACAGGATACTTGGCAAAATTGGCTGGGCGGCCGTTAATGTTGACGGTTTTATTCCGCCGGCAGCATTTATGGCATTTCAAGCCTTTCGGGTACTGGTTGTAGCTGCAGACATCAGGCAGATAAATCATATTGAATATACGCCGGCTCCGGATATTATTCACGAAGCTGCCGGACATGCGCCCATTATTGCAGAGCCGGAATATGCCGAATACCTGCGCCGTATCGGAGCAGCCGGCGCCAAAGCTATGTCTTCGCGCAAAGATTTTGAGCTGTACGAAGCCATAAGAAGACTTTCTATCATAAAAGAAACGCCGGACGCCGACCCCAAAGTAGTCGAAGAGTCTGAAAAAGAAGTCCATTACAAACAGGACAATTTGGGTGAGCCGTCGGAGATGGCGCTTTTGTCCCGCCTGCACTGGTGGACTGTTGAATATGGACTCATAGGCGATCTTGATGATTTCAAAATTTACGGAGCAGGTCTGCTTTCTTCTATTGGCGAATCGTATCGCTGTCTGTCTCCTGATGTAAAGAAGATTCCTTACAATCTTGATACGGCCAACTATGTCTTTGATATCACGGCCGAACAGCCGCACCTGTTTGTGACGCCGAGTTTCCAGCATCTGACAGATGTGCTCGAAGATTTCGCCAAAGATATGGCTTATCGGAAAGCTGATGTCGAAAGTATTAACAAAGCCATCGAATGCAAAAACCCCAGCACCTGCCAGTACAGTTCCGGCGTTCAGCTCTCCGGTGTCTTTACCGAAGTACTGACCGACAATGCCAATCAGCCGATGTATTTGAAAACCAGCGGACCCTCCAGTCTGGCCTTTGCGGACGTTGAACTTCCCGGACACGACAAAAATTACCACAAAGACGGCTTTGGCTCACCTGTCGGAAAACTAAAGAACAGCGCCCAGCCGCTCGAAGATATGACTGATGGCGACTTGTCTGAGCTTGGGATTGCAACCGGCAAGACTGTCACGCTTCATTTTGAAAGCGGCGTAGTGGTCAAAGGCCGCCTTGATAATTGCCAGCGCAGAGAGGCCAAACTTATTCTGATGGTATTTAATGACTGCAGTGTTAAAAATAACGGCGCGGTCCTGTTTGACCCCTCCTGGGGAACCTATGATATGACAGTCGGTGAAAGAATTGTCTCGGTCTTCCACGGCGCCGCCGACAAAGACGCCTATGAGCAGCCCTCGATAGTTTCCCGCTCCCGCACGGTCAAAGCTGAGAAAGGCGAAAAAGACCGCAAACTATATGAACTTTATCAGACTATCCGCGACTGCCGCGATAACGATGCCGATTATTCCAAACTTCCGCAAGTCTGGGAAACTTTGCGAGACGAATATTCTGACAAATGGCTCTCACCGCTGGAACTATTGGAATTATTATTGCAGAACGAATTATATCCTGAAATCCAGAAAGAAATACGGGAGTTCCTGGAAAATTTGGCCAAATCCGATAAAGAAATTACCAAGTTGATTAACGACGGCTTGAGGATTATATCTACATCCTATTCCGCCAGCGAATTCGCCGCGAAGTAGGGCTTTGTCATTCCCGCTTTAGTCCAGTGCGAAGACACTGGGAGTAGTCGGGAATCCATCTTTGCTTTCACTGTGCTGAATTGACTCTTTGAGTCAAACGGCAGATAGAGGAACCAGTATTCGCTGGCCGCGCACAGGAATAAATTTTGTCATTCCCGAATGTTGTTGTCGGGAATCCATCTTTTCTTTGCATATGATTATGGTTCACAGCATTACGGCAAATCCGCCACGGCCGATAAAAGGACCACGGTCCCTTGACGCTTCGCGCAAATGGCTTCGTTTTGTCATATTTAACATCCTTTTTTCTACTTTGATTTGCCGTTGCGCAGGGTCACACGCCCGACGAGCCGGACGCAAGACCCTGCGTAACAGAAAAAATGGGTTCGTTTTGTTACATTTTACTTTTCGGTTAATAAGTATTGTAGTGATTTTGCAATACGCAGACAGAGAAAAAGACAAAACTATAGATTGATGGGGATGATCGGGGTAAAATTGTTTTCTAATCACGGTAACTAAGGCCGGGCGAAGTAATTTGCAGTGATTTGGGAGTGAATTTGTAATTAGTTAATATTCTACCCTCTCTTCTGTCTTTCCAGCTTGAGTCCCGAGCGGAGGGACAAAGGCTGGAATCCATTTTTCTTTTGGGTCTAGGCCCTTGCAGATTTGAGAACATTTGTAGATATTTATATAAGGAAAATGAAACAGATACTATCAATCCTAGCGGCCTTTTTGCTCTTGTTGCCAGCGACATCGTGTGTGTCAGAGCAAGGCGCAGGAAGTGAATGGGAGAACCTCAATCGAGAAGTGGAGTCGCTATATCAGCTGGGACAATACGACAGCGCTGTCGTTGTCGCCAGGAAAGCACTCGAATTAGCGGAGAAAAACGTCGGCCCGGACTATCCCAATGTGGCCAGGAGCCTGAACAATCTGGCTTCACTCTACTATACTCAAGGTCAGTACGTGCAGGCCGAGCCGCTTTACAATCGTGCCCTGGCGATTGACGAGAAGGCCCTCGGCCCGGACCATCCCGATGTGGCCACAAGCCTGAACAATCTGGCGGAGCTATACAGAGCTCAGGGTCAGTATTCGCGGGCTGAGCCACTTTACAGTCGTTCGCTGGCAATTTACGAGAAAGCCCTCGGCCCGGACCATCCCGATGTGGCCGCGAACCTGAACAATCTGGCGGAGCTATACAGAACTCAGGGTCAGTATTCGCGGGCTGAGCCACTTTACAGTCGTTCGCTGGCGATTGTCGAGAAGTCCCTCGGCCCGGACCATCCGTCTGTGGCCACGAGCCTAAACAATCTTGCTGTGCTCTACCATGACCAAGGTCAGTACGCGCAGGCTGAGCCGATTTATAAGCGCGCTCTTGCGATAAGAGAAAATGCCCTCGGACCAAACCATCCCGATGTGGCTACAAGCCTGAACAATCTGGCTTTGCTCTACTATGATCAGGTTCTGTACGAACAGGCTGAGCCGCTTTACAATCGTGCCCTGGCGATTGACGAGAAGGCCCTCGGCCCGGACCATCCCGATGTGGCCACGAGCCTGAACAATCTGGCTTTGCTCTACTATGATCAGGGCCAGTACGCGCAAGCTGAGCCACTTTACAATCGTTCGCTGGCGATCAAAGAAAAGGCCCTCGGCCCGGACCATCCCGATGTGGCCCAGATCCTGAACAACCTGGCAGTGTTATATCGAGCTATGAAACGTGACAAAGAAGCCGAAGAGCTGGAATTACGGGCGGCTGCGATTCGTTCCAAACGCGAGTGCTAAGACGCTTTAAACAAGAATTCTCTCGTGATCTACAGCGTCCCTGCCAAATTTCCTAAAGTTATATCTTCGATCAACACGCCCGGCGGGCAGGAGACTGCAAATGCAACAGCCCCCGCTACTTCTTCAGTAGAAGTAGGTCAGGCCCCTTGTGGTCCTGACTATTAAATCTGTCGCATATTAGTCAGGCGTACAAGACGCCTGACCTACAATGGATAATGGAAAAGTCCCTACATGCTCCCGGACAAACTGCCCATGGTGATATCCTCGATCAAGACACTCGACGGGCAGGAGACTGCGAAGGCGACTGCTTTCGCGACTTCTTCAGCTTTCATCATTTTCTCTCTGGGCCAGTCGCCGGGGACAGAATCCCAGATAGGCGTGTCTACAGCGCCGGGGTAAACTGCAATAACCCGGATACCGCGCGGCCGGAGTTCTTCGCGCAGTGTCTCAGAAAAGCCACGCAAAGCGAACTTGCTCATACAGTAGCTGCTCCAGTCAGGGAAAGCATTTTTAGCAGCAGTTGATAAAATATTTACTATCGAGCTGCCTTTTTTCATTTGAGGCAGTAATTCTTTGGTCAGAATAAACGGCGCGGTGATATTTACTGCTATGGTCCTGTTCCAGTCATCGAGTGTCAGCTCTTCGACCGGCTTGACAATTCCCACCGCCGCATTATTGACAAGCACAGCAAGTGTCTCCTGTCCGACCGCCTCTATGAGCTTATTGCAGCCACTGGTGGTGCTTATATCTGCAATAATTTGACTGCAGTTGCTGCCTTTTTCTTTGACCAGCTTTTCTGTTTCAGCCATCGCTTTTTTATCGCGTCCGTGAATGAAAAGATGAGTTTTATCAGAGGCAAGTGCGATTGCTATGGCCCGCCCTATGCCTTTACTTGAACCGGTGACTAATATGTTCTGCAATTACTTACTATCCAATTCCCCGTTCGGTTTTTCACGATGTATCTGAAACAAATTGCTTTCTGTCTCCCATAAGCCGACAGACCAGAGTTCAGCGGAGAGGGTATCAGTCAGTTTGTTCCACAAGACAGAGACGATATTTTCACCAGTACTGGGAATTGTTTTGAACTCTTCGGTCTCTAAATCAAGATGTTTAAAATGCCAAAGAGATAATACTTTATCCAGGCCTGTTTGTAATTTTACAAGATCGTAAAGTGTTCCTGATTTTTCGTCCAGCTTTCCGGTCACCACACACTCGACATCGTAATTGTGACCATGCCCCTCAGGGTTGTTGCACTTGCCATACAACTCAACATTTTCTCTGTCTGTTAAATCACTACTGTGCAGGCGGTGGGCGGCATTAAAGGAAGCTTTGATACCCATCGTAAATCGACCGCCCCGGTGATACTCGGCAAAAAAATCGCTCCGCTCATACAAACGTACTTTTTTAAGCGGCAGCTTGACTGAGAGTTTTTCAAATATGACTCTGGCCATGCACTCGGTAGTTATAGGGATATTTTTGAAATCGCTGACTTCTTTATTTAAATTCTTGTGATCCCAGCCTTTGACGAATTCATTTAGCGCCTGCCAGGTCTCTACTTCGCTCTTTATCAGCCCGTGTTTTGAATCCGGCTTACCTGCCAGAGTAATTTCGATTCTATAATTATGCCCGTGCCCTTCAGGATTGGCCGACAGTCCAAACATCCGGCGGTTTTCTTCTTCTGAGAGATGCGGCGAACAGGTCACTCTGGCGGCTGAAAAACAGGCGGCAAAAGTCCGCTGGCAAGTCTTATCATCGAAACTTACGGCGCTACTTTCGGGAATATCAATAAGCTGACATTGAATAAGTTCATAAGGTTCATCAGTCAAAATAGGGGCGACTTCGGCTAACAGCTGCCCTGCTATATTTTCCGGGGTGGGGTTAAGTCTGTGAAACGGCAGCGTGTCGACATTGAGATACTTGTGGTCATAGCGCGAGTCAATGAGCGTGTTGATTTTTTCTTTGAGCGCCCCCAGCTCTACAATCATGCCGGTTTTTTCATCGACCTGACCATGAATGCCCATCCAGGTTTCAAAATTATGACCGTGGCCATATTTGCCGCCGTTCTCTCCGCCAAAAAAACGGGTGTTTTCTTCGTCAGACCAGCTCTCTACATGAAGCCTGTGCGAAGAAGAAAAACGGAACCTTTTGTTTAAAATCAAATACATGGTCTATTCCGCATGCAGACCCAGTCTCAGCAGACTGAAAAACTCTGAGCGCGTTTTGGGGTCTGTTCTGAAATCGCCCAGTACGCAGGAAGTAGTCATGACCGAGTTTTGTTTTTCCACTCCGCGCATCATCATGCACAGATGCTGCGCCTCAATTACTACAGCCACACCGGAGGCATCGGTAAATTTCTGAATCGTTTCGGCAATTTCCTTAGTCAGCCTTTCTTGAATCTGAAGCCTCCGTGCAAAAACATCAACAATCCGCGCGATTTTTGACAAGCCCAGCACTTTGCCGTTAGGAATATAGGCCGCATGGCATTTGCCGATAAAAGGCATCATATGATGCTCGCAAAGTGAATACATCTCTATGTTCTTGACCAGTACGATTTCGCTGGTGTCCGACGGAAAGACCGCGTTATTGACAATCTTTTCGATATCTTCAGAGTAACCCTTGGTCATAAATTTCATGGCCTTAGCAGCCCTTTCGGGAGTTTGGTCAAGACCGGGACGTGTTATATCCTCGCCGATCTCTTCGATAATTTTTCTGTACAGATCTTCCATTATATTTCTCCGCTTTTTCTTTCAAATATCTATCAAGCTGCTAAATATGAACAATCGAACAGCTATTTCAACTGATTTTTTGCTTTGGGAGAAATTGCTTGATATTTGAACCGAATCGCTAAATTTTGATGAGTAACAGTCTTAAACAGTTATGATAGAACTTCAAAAAGTAACCAAATCATACGGTAGCAGCCACAGTGAGGCGGTCAAAGATATCTCCTTGAAAGTCGCCGAAGGGGAGCTGCTGGCGCTGCTGGGAGAATCCGGCTGCGGCAAAACAACTACCCTGAAAATGATAAATCGCCTGATTGAGCCGACCAGCGGCACGATATCGGTAAAAGGCAAAGATATAACGTCGCTTGATCCGGTAACTCTGAGGCGGCAGATTGGCTACGTCTTTCAGGGAATTGGCCTTTTCCCGCATATGACAATCGCCGAAAATATTTCTATCGTGCCGGAACTGCTGAACTGGGAGAAAGACAAAATAAGAGAGAGAACCGCTGAACTTCTGGCCTTAGTCGGTCTGGAAGCTTCCCAATACAAAAACAGAAAACCGGCTGAACTTTCCGGCGGACAAAAACAACGTGTCGGCGTGGCACGGGCGCTGGCCGCGGGTTCGAAAATCATGCTGATGGACGAACCGTTTGGTGCCCTTGACCCCATAACCCGCAACGAACTTCAACAGGAATTCAGCAAGCTCCGTCAGGAACTTAAGCTGACAGTTGTTTTAGTCACTCATGATATTATGGAAGCACTGCTTTTGGCAGACAGGATAGCGGTCATGCAAAAGGGGCGGCTTGTAGCTGTCGGCACACCGCATGAAATGATGTCGCTGAAAGACGACCCCTATGTCAGCAGCCTGATGCAGACACCGCGCTCACAGTTTGAAAAACTCGATCAGTTGTTAGACAGAAAAGATGCCGGCCATGAGTGAAAATCTTATGCGGCAGTTGCAGCTTTTGCCGGATTATCTGGGCAGCCATCTGCTTATTACGATATCGGCTCTATCTCTGGGTATTATTGTCTGTCTACCTACTGCTATTGCCGTCACACGGATAAAAAAACTGCGCTGGCCGGTACTTTCGTTTGCAAGTGTCATGCAGACAATTCCCGGTATCGCCCTATTGGCTCTGATGGTGCCGCTTTTGGGGCAGATTGGGTTTGTTCCGGCTTTGGTCGCGCTCTTTCTATACAGCATGCTGCCGATACTGCGCAACACCGTCACAGGAATTTCCGAAGTTGACCCCTCGTTAATCGAGGCTGCCCGCGGTCTGGGTATGACCTCGAATCAGATGCTCTGGAAAGTTGAACTGCCGGTAGCCCTGCCGATAATTATTGCCGGCATAAGAACCTCGACTGTCTGGGTGGTAGGCACGGCTACTCTATCCACTGCTGTCGGGGCCAAAAGTTTAGGTAACTATATTTTCAGCGGTTTGCATATTCAAAATCACACCTCGGTGCTGGTCGGCTGCATCGCCGCAGCTTTGCTGGCCATGATTCTTGACAGCTTGATTCGGCTCAGCGAAATTGCAGTCACTCAAAGAAACGCTTTTAAAGGCGGCCTGGCCGCGCTTGGTCTGATAATCGTACTTTTTGGCGGTCTGTCATCGTACGCTTTCAAATTTGACTCCTCCGAATCCAGGCCAATAATATCCATCGGCGCCAAGACTTTTACCGAGCAATATATTTTGAGCGACCTGATGGCGACCATGCTTAAAGACGCCGGTTTTAATATAGACACCCGCTCGAGCATGGGCTCAACTATTCTATTTGACGCCTTAAAAAATGGCGAGGTTGACTGCTACATAGATTACAGCGGCACCATCTGGGCCAACCATATGAAGCGCAGCGACACCAAGTCAGCCGATATCGTATTGCAGGAGATGACAGACTGGCTGAAAGAAAAACATGGCGTTCTCTGCCTGGGCGCAATCGGTTTTGAAAACACTTATGCTCTGGCGGTTAAAAAGGGACTGGCTAAATCACTCGAACTTGAATCGATTGCAGACTTGTCAAAACATTCTCCGAATTTGCTTATAGGCAGCGACTACGAATTTTTCTCTCGTCCGGAATGGTTTGCCATACGCGACAACTACAATTTAAATTTTGACGAAACGGTTTCGATGGACCATGCTCTGATGTATGCGGCTATCGACGCCAACAGAATCGACGTAGTCACTGCCTACTCTACCGATGGCCGCATTGCAGCGCATGATTTGGTTATTTTACGTGATCCCAAGCAAGCTTTGCCGCCCTACGACGCGGTCTTGCTTTTGTCCCCGCAAGCTGCCGAAAATAAGAATTTAATTAAAGCCCTGATGCCAATAATAGGGAGTATTAATAACCAGCTTATGCAACAGGCTAATATGATGGTAGATATTGACAAAGAACCTACCCAAAAAGCCGCTAACTACTTAGCAGAAAACATTATCGAATGAAGCATAGAATCACAATCTCTCCTATATAGTTGACACTGTTTTTTGGTGTGCTATAATAATTCCAGATTAGAAAAATAGTTCTGCGGCAAAAACATAGGTGTAATCATGCTGACCGAGGAAAAAAGACAATTAAATTCAAAAGAATCAGACTTAGATTATAATGCCGGCAAATTATAAAATTCTTCAGGAAAAAGATTACGCCGAATCATTCGGCCCGACGCACGCCTTTGCGCTGGATATTCTGGTAGGTCTCTCAGATAAACCGAAACGAATTCCCTCAAAATATCTCTATGATGATAACGGCAGCAAACTCTTCAGCGAAATTACGTTCGTGCCCGAATATTACTTGACCGACTGCGAAATAGATATTCTTTCCAACCAAGCTGACAAAATTATCGATACGGTAAAAGATGAACCGTTCAATTTAATAGAACTCGGCGCCGGATTCGGGCGGAAAACAAAAATTCTGCTGGAGAAGTTTTCTGAGGCAAATCTCGATTTCCAGTATGTCCCCATAGACATCTCCGAATCAGCTATGATTGGCCTGAGAGACTCCATGAACGAGTCCTTTCCGGATATAGAAGTCAACGGACTGGTCTCTGACTATTTTGTGGGCATGAAATGGTTCAACGAGCGTTTCACGGAGCGCAATCTGGTTACTTTTTTAGGCTCAAGCATCGGCAATTTTACTTACGCCGGAGCCAGATTCTTTTTGCGTAATGTCTGGACCTGTCTTAACCGAGATGATTTGTTTTTGATCGGTTTTGATTTAAAAAAAGATATTGAACTGCTGCTGTCGGCCTACAATGACCCTAAAGGGATTACCAGCCGCTTCAATCTGAATGTCCTTGACCGCATTAACAAAGAACTGGGCGGACAGTTTGATAAATCCAGATTCCGGCATTTTGGCACCTACGATGTTTTCTCAGGCGCTATGGAAAGTTATCTGGTCAGTTTAGAAAGTCAGGAAGTGCCGATTAACCAGATAGGCCGCTCGTTTCACTTTGACGAATGGGAACCGATTCATACCGAGTATTCTTACAAATATCTGCTTTCAGATATTCGAGAACTGGCCAGCGATACCGGCTTTAGCGAGGTAACAAACCTGTTTGATTCAAAGAAATATTTCTGCGACGCCATCTGGCGGGTTAACAAGAGCTGATTACTTAGTCTAAAATTCTTGTAGGGGCTGAATATATTCAGCCCTAATAGACGACTTCCCGAGCGTACTGAAAAAGTCCACCTGTCCGCCTTGTTGCTTGACAGAAGTGTGATACCTTGTATATTTTAGCCTATAATCATCTTTATAGATGAGCAACGCTTATATATTTGATTGATAGCGCTTTCCTAATTTGATGCGCTAATCTTCATCGGTTTTAGTAAGTTCAGACTGCAGTCAAGGAAAGCATACTATTAGTCAATCAAATGCAATCTGAATGTAGGTATTAAATTATGAAGACTTTTTCAATCTTGGTATTCAGCGCCAGCCTGCTGCTGTCAATTTCAAGTAAGGCAGAGGATAGTGCAGATGACTCTGCTGGGAAAAGAAGTATCGAAGAATTCGTTTCTCCGGATGGTCGTGTTGATATCGAAGCGGTGAGAAAAAGCGGCTATCAGGGCACTCTTGATTTGGACGGATTTAACGTTCGTATCGACCCAAAGACAGGTGAACCATTAGTACAGGTCTCGGCGTCGCCGGCAGACCCGGATGACATTTACTGGGACAATAGCATTTCTCCCTCTCTTTTGGGTCTGGGCGATATCGTTTTTGCGTTAGCAGTTTATGATAGCAATCTAATTGTGGCGGGACAGTTTACTGCTGCCGGGGTTGTGTCTGCCGGTCGTATTGCTTCCTGGGACGGCACATCCTGGTCGGCACTGGGAGCGGGGATGAATAGAACTGTTTGGTCCCTTACTGTCTATAACAACCAGCTGATTGCAGGGGGGGAGTTTACCACTGCCGGGGGTGTGCCTACCGGTCGTATTGCTTCCTGGGACGGCACTTCCTGGTCGGCTCTGGGAACGGGGATGAATGGTTTTGTTCATGCCCTCACTGTCTCTGACAACCAGCTGATTGCCGGGGGACGGTTTACCATTGCCGGAGGTGTGTCTGCCAGTCGTATTGCTTCCTGGGACGGCACATCCTGGTCGGCTCTGGGAACGGGGATGAATGACCGGGTTTCTGCCCTCACTGTCTATAACAACCAGCTTATAGCAGGGGGATTTTTTAT
>JACZXB010000004.1 GCA_022571845.1 Candidatus Zixiibacteriota bacterium
AATGATATGCCGGAGGCCGGACTCGAACCGGCACGCCCCGTTAGGAGCAAGGGATTTTAAGTCCCTGGTGTCTACCAATTCCACCACTCCGGCAAACGTTGTAGGGTAACGACTTAACTTTCATTCCGCAACATCAATTTAAGACCTTGGGACCATTTGGGGAGCGCTTGTCTGTCCGAACTGATCAAAATCAATCCAAAAAATTATAATTAAATAATTCGCGCGTAGGCCTCTGTATCAAACTTCCATGTATTGTAACTCAATCTCCGCGTCGCAAAACGAATGGGTCACCTGGCCTGATAATCAAAAATTCGGGTAAATGGCTTGCGTCGAATCGTGCGCAAGCCCATATTTCCAATTGAAATTTCTGAATATCAAATCATGCCTGAGGAGTAAATAATGAAAAACATTTGCAGCGTTTGTGCCACCTTTCTTTTTTTCGCTATAGCTTTTGGGCAAGACAAGCAGCCACAAAAAATCGAGCCCGACAGTAGTATCAGAGCCGAACTAGACGCTGGTGAAATACATAACTTTCAAATCGTGCTGGATTCAGGCCAGTATATTCTCATTGCTGTGCGTCAAATAGGTATTGACCTGGTAGTAAAAGTCTTTGATCCCAATGGAGAACTCGTTTCGGAAATTGACAGACCCACTGGAGACAAAGGCTCCGAATTGGTTGAGCTTGTGCCTACTTTGGCCGGACTTTATGAGCTCCAGTTGACTGCATTCCAAGAAGATTCCGCTAATGGGGAATACGAAATTAAGATACTCATATCTCGCACACCAAAAGAATACAGCGATTACATTGAAGCCAAATTTGCGAGACGTGAGTTAGGGTTTGCTATTGAAAATGTGCGGATTTTTGATGGAGAGAACGTCCATGAGAACACTACGGTTCTTTTTCAAAACGGCAATATTACGGCCATCGGTAGCGATATTGAAATTCCTGAAAAAGCCGAAGTAATCTCCGGCGAAGGTCGCACTCTCTTGCCGGGACTGATAGATAGCCATTCGCACATTGCTAACTCAGTCTCTCTTGAACAGACTCTGGCATTCGGAGTAACTACCTCAATGGGCATGGCTAATGATCCGATAGCTGTCAGTAAGCTGAAAAGTGAACAGAGTGATGGCAAAGCCTTTGGACGCGCTGATATTTATTCGTCAGGAAATCTTGTGACGGCGCCGAAAGGTCACGGGACCCAATTTGGCAGAGATATTCCTACAATTGAGCGGGCTGAAGACGCTCAAAATTTTGTCGATGACCGAATCGCCGAAGGTGCGGACTATATCAAAATAGTATATCAGCCCTGCAAAGATTGTTTGCCCTCAATTGACTATGAAACATTGGAGGCGCTCATCAAGGCGGCTCATAAACGGGACAAGCTGGCCATTGTCCATATTCATCCCCTTAAATATGCAAAAGACGCTGTCAGGGCAGGCGCTGACGGACTGGCTCATATGTTTGCCGACCATATTCCGGATAGCGCCTTTGTGGAGCAAATGAGTCAACAGAACACTTTTGTAATTGTGACGCTAGGTGTCAGCTATTGTTTTGGAGGTCGAGCAGGCGGCGAAGAGCTGGCGACCGATGACCGCGTCGCCCCGTATCTTGACCCTTCTGCTGCCGAGTGGCTGGCCATCACCAATCCCAATGCAAAACCGGGAGGCTGGTTTGACCCAGATACAGTCAAAATATCGCTCAAACTTTTGCACGAAAAGGGCATCCGGCTTCTGGCCGGTTCCGACCCGCCTAATAGGGGCACTGCTTTTGGTATCAGCGTTCACAGGGAAATGGACATACTGGTTGAGGCCGGATTATCTCCTCTGGAAGCTTTGAAATCTGCTACCTCTCTGCCGGCCTCTGTCTTTAACCTGACCGACAGAGGCCGTATAGGAGTTGGCCTGCGCGCAGATCTTCTTCTGGTTGAGGGCGACCCGACTACTGATATCGATAAAACCCGGAACATTGTCGCCATCTGGAAAGAGGGCGAACTATTTGACCGTGATTTCTACAGAGAGAAAAAGGAATTAGTGAGCGAGTAGCGGATTCAACTCAAATGGCTTGACAGGAAATGGATTCCTTCCTATATTCTTAGCCAGAAAACAATTTATTATCACATACCTTTCTAACAAAAGGGATTAAGTACTTACTAAAGCAATCGTTAACTTTTCGTCTGTTCAAACATAAGTAGTTATTGCTTGTTCGGAGTTAGTTTGGGGGAACTTCGAATAAACAACGAAAATGGAGGTAAAGAATGTCCTCACGAAACTCATACCGAAAAGTTACCTGCCTGACGTTGGTCGCATTATTCCTGTCGGCGGCTTCTGTGATGAATTCTCCGAACGAGAATAGAATTTGCGAAGTGACCATTGATGTCGGCGAAACTACCGCTTTTCCCAACACCACCAATAATGTCATTCCGATAACCATCGACAATCCGGTGGATACTATAGTAGGTTTCCAATTATGGATACAGCTTGACCGCCCGCCTGATTTCGTGATTTTCCAGACCGACACTTTCCTTGAATTCGATACTACTCATTGGAGATGTAATGCTTATAGCGGACCCAATTGCATTGATTCGACTCTTGTTCCATTTGATAGTGTCTGGGATTTTTTTCACATCGATACTTTTGAAGTTGAAAGGGCCAACATAGATACAGCCGGAACGTTAATAGCCGGATGGGAATTTTTGGTGGCACAATCGCTAGCCTTAAACGGAACAGACCTGTTAATTACGGGAATTGCGGATCTTCCGGGAGGTCCAATTACGCCGGGATTTGCGCCACAGTCAGGCGGAACACTGATTAATATGCTCGCCGATGTACTCGACGTTTCTGATACTGTAACCAACCGAATCGCAAATCTGATAATTAATACAGTTTTCATACCTAATTTTAACATTGTTTTGGCCGATCCCGGTTGGTCACCCTGGGCTTTTGAAACTTACTGGGACACTATCGGTTGGATTTGTACTGATTGGCTTATCGATACCACCCAGAATCCGCCCGACACAATTGATTGTCTCTCGTGGCAGCATACATCCATCCCACCCTGGGATAGCATCGAAGTTGTCCTTGATTCAATCGCTTCGCTTGACACATCAAGAATCTGCATCACTGACGGGTCACTGGAAGTGCTGCTTAGTTATATCTGCGGCGATGCCAACGGTGATGGCACTCCCGGTAACATCCTGGATTTGACTTTCCTGGTTGACCGTATATTCAGAGGCGGCCCGCCATCAGATCCACCGGAAGCAGCGGATTTCAACTGCGATGGCTTCTACGGCAATATTCTCGATTTGACAATAATAGTTGACTTTGTTTTCAGAGGCGGCGACCCGCTCTGCTCCGCACCGGAATGTTCTAAGTAATTGCTTTTCGTATTGGGAATCCGCCCTTCTACAGGCTCAGGACAAGCCTAAAAAGTGGACTACCTCACCAATTATATTTGTTGAGCAGGTAACTCCTCGGCGAGACAAGCAATTGATAAAAAACTACTGCCTGGCTATACTGTCTTTGATGAAACACCAGAAAAAACCTGCATCTTCAACGGATAAACGACCGCAAGCCAGTCTTTTCATCCTTTATTACCTGTCAATTGCCGCAGTTATGGCAGCTTCACTCTATCCTGAAAATAGAATTTGGGGACTAAACCAGTGGGACTTTCTTCCTCAAATCTGGTTTTATCTGTTAGTTTCTTCGTCGATTTGTTGCCACCGATCTATTCACTTTTAAAAAAGAAAAGAAGCCAGCCAGTAAGTCTGAGAGTCCTGTCATTCTTTGAGTCAAAAAGTGCCTATTTCATTTTTTCGTCAGCGCTGGTCTGCACGATGGGCCTCTGCTTTTTTCTCTTGCGTGCCAAAACCCATTTTCTGGGTGACGGCTATTTGAATCTCTCCTCATTAGCTTCGTCAAACCCGTTAATCAAGTTTTCTTCTTATGGGACAGTTCATACTCTCATCTGGCTTAAATCACTAATAGACAGTAGTGGCGATTTCAGCGCACTATTAAGTTTTCAGTTCGTTTCCATTTTGTCGGGAGTGCTTTTCACTATTGTGACCTGCATTCTTGCTCGCCAGCTGTTTGACAGTCGCTACGACACAGCCTCTTGTTCGCTTTGGGTATGATTTCAGGAGGGTACACGCTGCTCTTCTTTGGCTATGTAGAATACTATTCGTTATTTGTTTTGTCTGTGCTCGTTTATACAATCATTGGTCTGCTGATCGTTAAAGGAAGAGTGAACAGATGGGTTATAATTCCCCTTTTTCTCCTTTCAAATTTTTTTCACGCCTTCGGCATAAGTTTGATTCCCAGTACACTTTTCTTGCTCTGGCATGACACAAAAGCCGTCGTCTATTTTGAGAGAAGAACAAAGAGTGTCAAGTGGCGGGCAGCAGCGATGGCAAGTATGCTGCTCATCGCGGCTTTCTTCTATTTATATATGAACAGTTACGGTTTCAGGTTTTCAGTAGTGCCGATCTTCCCGGACAGGTTTACCGTTGAGGGGTATACTCTTTTTTCGTTCAAGCACATCGTAGATTTTTTCAATCTCCTGTTATTGCTATTGCCCGGTCTGCCGGTTTTTTTGCTGCTTCTGCCATATTTATCAAAACAGAGCCTCAAACAAAGGGCATCCGTATTTCTTTTAATATTGACTGCATCAACCCTGGTAGCTGTCTTTCTGATCGACCCGAAATTGGGAATGCCGCGAGACTGGGACCTGTTCTCTTTTGCCGGCATACCGCTCGCTGTTTTTGTTTACTACACTATTCTATCAAACAGGCAGATAGTCAAAAGGCATGCAGCCATAACATTGGCTATCATGTTAGGATTTTTTTCTCTGGTTCCTCGCGCTGTCCGTCAAAACATTCCCGATCTTGCTATTGCTGAGTTTCGCAATTATGCAGCTTTAGATCAGACAAAAAACAGGACCGGCCGGATTAGTTTGGGAGACTACTATCGAGACAATGGTGACAGCCTAAAAGCAGAATTCGAGTATCGTCAGTTTGACAAGGATTTCCCGGAAAACTCTGTTGTGTTTAAGGTAGACTCTCTGGACAAGGCTGATAGAGGCCAGGAAGCGATAGAATTTGCCCGCTGGGCGATAAAGAAGAACCCTGCCTTCGCGACTGCCTATTATGCTTTGGGTACACAGTACCTGGAAGGACAGTACACTGACAGCGCAATTTTCTACTTGGAAATAGCTACTGCGCTGAATCCGCAAAACGCCGTTATTTGGGATGCCTTGGGATTTGCTTTCACTAAAATCGGAGATATGAAAAAGGGCGAGCAGGCACTGCGCAATTCGATAGATCTGGACCAAAAATCGATACTTCCCTTTTTGGATTTATTGAAATTGTACGCCACCAGCGATCAAGAAAGGAAGTTTGATTCCCTTCTATCAATGCTGGCCGAACGCAATGACATTCTCCCCGAAATCCTGGCAAAGTTTGGGACAATTATGATTGAAAAGGGGAAAATAGAAAGCGGCCTCAAAAGTATCGAAAAGGCCCTTACCAAAGGTTTGGACAGTGTCTATATCAGGCAATTGGAAGAACGGTACCCGCAGCTAAAACTGAAAATCGATGGGGCGCCTGAAGATTCCCTTTAAAGTTGCTTCTAATTTCTTCCTATTCTTTACCAACCTGCCTCACGCGGAGACAGGAGATGGAGAAATGTCTGTTTTGGGTTCAAGTTATTGTGTTGCATTGGATAAACAAAATACGTGGGCTAATGACACTAACCCACTATAAATCGTGGTCCACCCGGTGGCCGCGGGGTATGTCAATCGCTCATATCAAATATTGCAAGTAATGAATCAATTGTTGACAACTCATGTTGGAGTAAAATCGGATCTATTTCCTGGTTTCTAGCTACTTGAACTGAAATCAGCTTTGAAGAATCGTTTTTACAGCCGATCATAAAGTATATACGTCTTGCAAGTCGATTCTGCTGATGGCACATAATAGCGAACCCCGAGATTTCACGATCATCTATCAGGCAACCAAAGTCGTTTTCTACCAATTGATAATATAATATTTCTTTTTGCGCATCAGCGTAAAATGGAAAACTCGCCCATTCCAAATTCAACGGTAATTTGTAAGCAGTTATCCATTGACCAGAGTGGTAAGTTGTCATGCACGCATTGGAACCGTAACAGTTTTTACCTGAGGAGATTTCTAGCAATCTTTCCCTTTTCCTTGCATAACCAATACCCACCCGATCTCTAAATAACAAAATGTCTGAAATCGGATACAGATTACTCAAGAAAATCTCGAGAACATCAACTAAGTGTGGATGAACAAAATTGAATGTCGAAACATACACTTCATTCGGATTTGCAGGCCAGCCAGTTACTGTGACCATTGTATCTCCGTTATCGGAACGAATCTCAAAAATGTATTTGCCAGCATTCCAATATAAGTATTCAGAACTCACGGCAGCGTTGCTACGGAATATTCTGGTAGTTTTGTGATTTTCTATGTGAGAAACGACTTCTTTCAATCGAAGAGCATTTTCGATTATTTCTTCGCTATTAACAAGCGAATCGTTTCTAATCTTCATTGCAACACCATAGTCAAACGCTACCCCGTTTGGCGAGACTTCACCGGGAACGCGAAACCTGACAACAGCAGTGGCCACGCTGTTCTGTCCATATTCATTTACAGAAACAGATTGAAATTCCCACTTTTCATATAGTTCGCCCAAGATGTTGTGATTTAAAGCTATGGTTTCAATTTGCTCTGGGTTTTCTACCTTTGTCATAATATAAGACACTTCTGATGGAGTCGCTGAAATTGATACGAACTGCAACATAGAAACCATGAAAATGAAAATCGAAAACTTATTCATGATATTCTTCTTGCCTGACACATTGTCCCTCGTTTGTGTTTAGACGTCTATCCCCCTCTAAATGTTTAAGCTCCTATCAAGCGGAAACCGGTTTCTTCGGCGCTTTCAGGCTCATTATAGCCCGCTCTATCATTTCGGTTGGGCAGGCGTAGGAGAAACGAATCGCTTTTTGGTCATCGTAAAAAACATCACCCGGTACCGAACCCATCGAATAATTATCAATCAAGTAATTGACCAGGTCCCAGGCCGAGCCGCTCCAGTTGTCTGTGATTTGGGCGTAGAGATAAAAAGCGCCTTTAGGTGGGGTTTCGCATTTTAGCAAATCGGTTGAGTTGACACCATCGAACAATAAGTCGCGGCGTTTGCGGTAAGTGTCGCGCATGGTAAAGATATTGTCCTGCGGACCTTCGAGCGCCGCCACTCCGGCATACTGCGAGGGAGTCGAGACGCCGTTTATCGTATAAAGAATCATTTTTTTCATGTTGTCCGCAAACTCCTGAGAGCTGCAGGTAGTGTAGCCGAGTCTCCAGCCGGTCATGGCGTAGCTTTTTGAAAAAGTAAAGCAGCTGATGATTTTGTCACGGACTTTGGTCGAACGGTCTTTGGCGACTGCCGCAATACTGTAATGGGTTTCATCGTAGATGATATGCTCGTAAGCTTCGTCTGAGACGATGTACAGATCATGCTTTTCGGCTAAGTCCAGTAGGGCTGCCATATCGGCTTTGGTCATAACTCCACCGGTAGGGTTGTGCGGAGAGTTTATGAGAATTGCTTTTGTCTGGGGAGTGATTGCAGATTTTAAGTCATCCAAATCCCAGCGGTATTCGAGTTCTGGTTTTAGTTTGACGCCGATATCTTTGCCGCCCGCTAGACGAATCATCCAGGTGGTAGCAGTCCAGTTGGGCTGGGGGACGATTACTTCGTCGCCGGAGTTTAGAATAGTCTGCATGGTGCAGTAGAGTGCGTGCATGCCGCCGCTGGTTACGACGATTTTATCGAAGCCGTCAAGATAGTCGATTCCGTTTTGTTCACTGACTTTTTTCATGATGGCACTTTTAAGCGGTTTGACACCAGTCGAGGGTCCGTAGTGAGTGTGATTGTCGGCCAATGCTTTGGTCATGGCTTCTTTTATATGGGCGGGGGTGTCAAAACTCGGCTCGCCGGATTCAAGTCTGATAGCATTATCTACACTCATAAGCCGGTCACGGACTGCAACTATTCCGGAAAAGACGACATCGCGAAGATCGTTATTCATAATTCTACCTCTATTACTGTTTCTGTAGTTTCGTCAGCTTGCTCTAGTACTTTCCCCTGTGCATCTACGACCATACTGCTGCCGCCGAATTCGTAGGTACCATCGTCACCGACAGCATTTATGCCTACTATTTTTATGTTATTGTCTTTGGCGCGCTGAACCAGCAGTTCTTTCCAGTCGTTAATACGCACTCTGGGAAAAGCAGCCGGTACAAAAATAATTTCGGCGCCTGCGGCTTTGAGATTTTCAAATATTTCCGGGAAACGTAGATCGTAACAGATAGCTGCGCCAATTTTGCCGAATTTTGTATCAAAAATTCCCGGTTTTGTGCCGGGGGTGTAAACTTTGTCTTCGTTCATCGGACCGAATAGATTGATTTTGTGATAGAGCTGATACTCGCCGCTGTCGTAATACATATAGCAATTCTGCAGTCCATCATCGCCCGATTTAGGGCAGCCAATCATTATACTGTAGTCAAGGCCATTGAAACTCTTGACCAGTTCATCCAGAGCCGGAACTTTGCGCTCGGTATAAATACAGCCGCTGGTGGCCAGTTCTCCAAAACAGACGAGGTCGGTAGATTCCGGGCTGACATCTTTGAGAAAGCCCCTAAAATCTCGGTTGTTAATATCTTTTTGAATTAGTCTGGCGCGCATCGGTAATCTGAAATTTCTCACTTAAAATATTATCTTTTGTACTTAACACAGAATCGGAAGCCTGTCAATCTGATTCACTATCAGTAACAAAAATTAGGCAGCCGGCTCTGCTAATCCGTTTAAGATTTAAGCAAAACCGAGGCCGTCAAAAAAGACTTTGGCTGGCCGGCATATTTGACTACTTTGGGAGCCTTATGAAAAACAGACTGAACAGATTTTGTAACTATGTGCAATTTAGGCGATTAGCCGCTCAAATAGCTGCCCTGCTTATTATGGCAGGTTTGGCAGCCAGTTCAAATGCTACTGAACCGGCCAGACCAATCCGGCTGGGCTATTTCGAGGGGGGGCAATATATAATCCACAACCGGCTCAGAGATGAATACCTGCAGCAGCTGGAGGCAGTCCTGCCCGAAGATATTAAAGTTGTTTTTGCTCCCGAAGGCTACCGCAGCGCCGAATGGAACCGGGATAATTCCAAGCGGATGGCTAAAGAACTTAGCGAGCTGGCTACTATCGATATTATCATTGCCGTCGGTCCCTGGGTGGTCAATGATTTGATTGAGGCCGGCTGCAAAAAACCGATTGTAGCCATGCATCAGTTTGCTCCGGACTCTGAAGGTCTGCTGGATGGTTCAGGCAAACCTGTAGTAGAAAATCTGACAGTCCATCTAATCCCTGACAAAATAGAAAATGATCTGGCCGTTCTTAATCTATTCAGACCGATTAAGAAACTTGGTTTCCTGCATTTTCCATCGGGAGATGAATCGGCAGCTGTACTGGCGCGGGTTGAAGCAATTGGAAAGAAATATGGTTTCGAAGTTGTCACGGCCGAGGGCTACGACAATAAAGGCACTTTTGCATATTTCAAAGCGTATAAGAATTTAGACAGATCTGTTGACGCCATATATCTGGCCCCCTTGTGGGGGCTGGATGTTACCATGGTCAATCAATTCTTTCTATCGCTGAAAAACGACCGCATTCCGGCTATTGTCAGCGAGGGACGATCGCTGGTAGAGCGCGGCGCGCTGGCTACAAACTCTGCCTACAACGTTTTTTCCGAAGCTCGCTTTAACGCTTACAAAACTTTTAAGATAATCACCGGCACCAAGCCAGCCGAACTGGCTTTTGAGTTCGTTGGCGGCAACTCGGTGGCAGTTAATGAAAAGACAGCAAAAATCTGCCGGGTCCCTTTGTCGCGCAGAATCTATAATGAAGCCGATGTTATCCTTGCCGGAGCTTCCGAAGACGCACCGCTGCTGACAGTAGATGATGCCATACTTCGAGCAATTTCTCTTAATCCCGGCTTTTTGGCAATGTATGACGCACTTGAAGCAGCGGGACACGCCGCGGGTCAGGCCTACGCCGCATACCTGCCGCAGCTTAGTCTCAGCGCCAGGCTCGGCTACCGCGACGACAACACCGTCAATAACTCCCGCGATGAATTTGAGCAGGAATATTTCGCAACCAGCCTTGATTTGCATCAGAAACTTTTTTCGCTTGGGACAATTCGTTCAATCAAGGTAGCCTTGAAAGAAAAAGAACTGGCGCAGGTTAATCTGGAAAGTGCCAGGATAGAACTGGAGCGGGCAGTAGAGCGGATGTTTTTAAATTATGTCAGAGCAGAAAAGTTAGTCGATATATTTTCACGTATCAGACAGTTAGTTGACCGTAATATTGAGGTCAGCGGTACCCGCCAGATCATAGAAGATGCCGACGAGTACGAGCTCTGGCGCTGGCAGCAGGAACGTTACAAAATAAGTCAAAAGATTATTGAGTCTAAGGCTAATCTTGAAATCGCCCGGATACTTTTGAATACCGTCCTCAATTACCCCAATGAAACTGAATATATTATCTATTCTGAAGCGTTTTCCGAAGAAGCAACTTCGTTGTTTTATGACCGCGTCTACGCTAAGCTGACACAGCCCGGGCAGGCTTCGAGAATTGCGCAGCTGATGGTAAATTTTGCACTGGACCATAACAGCGGAATCCGGCAATCGGAGCAGAAGCTTGCTATAATAAACGGACTCCGCTCACAAAATAAGTCGCGTTATTTGCCATCGCTTGAGTTCCGGGCAAGTTACAGATATGCTGATGAATTAAGAGACACGCCGCCATCGTTCAAAGAAGAAAAAAGCAGCTGGACTCTGGGGACTGTTTTGAAATTCCCTCTTTTTTTGGGAACAGACAGAATCAAAGAGGGACGGAAGCTGAACGCAAATTTCAGCAGGCTTGAATTTGAAACTGATAACCAGCGACTAAAAGTAACCGGCCAAATATTTTCGAAATTTCAAAAAATGACAGCCAGCCTTGATATGCTGCCGTCGGTCTACCGCCGGCTCGATCTGGCACGGCTTAACCTTGAAACGGTTATAGAGCGTTATGATGCAGGTAAACTGAATATCATTAATCTTCTTGATGCTCAGGACGAGCTGACTGACGCTGAGCTTAACGAAATTATGGTTAGAATAAGCTTCTATGAGACTATGTCGGATTTAAGCGGACTTCTCGGTTTCTCGGCCAGCAAAACCGGCACAGAATTTACAAACAGGATAGAGCAATTCTTTAATCAATAAAGAGAACTCAGTTGGTAATCGGTACGTTTCAAAATATATGATGACGGACCAAACGGAAATTCATCGGGTAGTAATTATAGGTGGCGGCTTTGGCGGTCTTAATGCTGCTAAAGCCTTGAGAAATGCTCCGGTTAAGATAACGCTCATAGATAAACGCAATCTTCATTTGTTTCAGCCTCTTCTGTATCAAGTTGCCACGGGCGGGCTGTCACCCGCTGACATTGCCTCACCAATTAGAGCGATTCTTCGCAAGAACAAGAACACTCGTACTATTATGGCTGAGGTCAAAGATATTGATATTGAATCACAGCAAGTATTCATGGATGATGACCGGGTTGCTGACTATGACAGCCTGATAGTCGCGGCCGGTTCACGGCACCACTATTTTGGCCATGACGACTGGAGCAGATATGCTCCCGGTTTGAAAACTATTGAAGAAGCTCTGGAGATCAGGCGGCGTATTTTGTCAGCCTTTGAAAAGGCAGAATTGACCGAAGATGATACTACCCGCAGACAGCTTCTGACATTCGTCATAGTAGGCGGCGGACCAACCGGGGTTGAACTGGCCGGTACCGTCGGCGAAATCACCCGCTACACCATCGGCCGCGAGTACAGTTCTTTTGACCTCAAGACAGCCAGAATAATTCTGGTAGAAGGACAGACCAGAATTTTGCCTGCCTTTGATCAAAAACTTTCTGCAAAAGCAACTAAGTCTCTTGAGGAACTCGGTGTTGAAGTATTATCAGGTTCAATGGTTACTTCAATCGACCGAAATTCAATAACTCTTGTTATAAACGACGGAATAGAAACAATCAAAACAGATACGGTTCTGTGGGCGGCAGGCGTCAAGGCTTCATCATTAGGCAGAATTATTGCAAAGAATAATTTGAGCTGGCTCGATAGCAGCGAGAGAGTAATTGTAGACAGCAGAATGTCTCTGCCTGGTCATGATAATGTTTTTGTAATTGGCGATTTAGCCAACTACAGCCACCAAACAGGCGAACCTCTGCCCGGTCTGGCTCCAGTAGCCATTCAACAGGGGAAATATGTGGCGAAACTGATAAAAGCTAAGCTAACGAACAAAACCGTCCGGCCGTTCAGATATGTTGATAAGGGAAATTTAGCCACCATCGGCCGCTCCCGAGCGGTTGGTCAAATAGGCAATCTAAAAGTCAGCGGGCTTTTCGCCTGGCTGGTCTGGTTGTTTGTTCATTTGATGTATCTGGTTGGTTTTGAAAACAGACTTTTGGTTTTCATTCAATGGGCCTGGAATTATTTCACCTGGAACCGCAGCGCCCGGATTATTACCAATGTCACTACTATACCTGACGAAAAACCAAAAATTTAGCTGGCAGCTTTCAGCTAAATAAAAACCCATAAAGTTTTATTATCAGTACTAACGATATCAGGGATGTTGTGGTCCACCTCATAAGTTTGAAGATTGGTTTATCATTAAAAGTCGGGATAGTATTTTCTTTAGCTAAATGTCTTAAAACTCGATAATAGACGAAAATAGAAGCAGCTATCAAAACTATCGTAATTGCTTCTGTGATTTCAATACCGAATTCAAACCGGAGTACCGAGCAGGCCAGCAGCACAGATATGGCGGCAAAGGCATATTTGCCGGTGAGACTGGGCGGCACCAGAATTTTTTGTCCTCTGAGTAAAATCCCAGCAACTATTAATATTAAAAGGTCCCGTCCGAGAATTATGACTGCCAGCAAAATTGGGAAATCCCGATAAATTATGAGAAGAATTACCAGAGCTCCTGCAAAAACTTTGTCAGCAAAAGGGTCGAGAATCATCCCCAGCCGGCTTTCTTCGTTGCGCAGTCTGGCAATGAAGCCGTCAAGCCCATCTGAAAGAGCGGCCAGTAACACGATGGAAAATGCTATCAGTGCCGGTTCCCTGCCTGGCTCAGACAGAAAATACCATAATAGAGGAATAACCATAATGCGAAAGAGACTCATTAAGTTGGAAGCCTTTAATAATTCCCTTAGCTGCACGATTCTGCTCTGACTATTCCGACTATAATGACAATGCTCATATTTTAATCTAAGCCCTGTTGATGCTATTCTCAACAATGATGTTTCTGCTTAGTTTTCTATTCGGGAGGCAGTAGAATCTATCTTAATTCTTCAGTGCTAACATCTTGCCCGAAGTGAAACTTAGTCATATATTCGGCATACATATACTCAACAGACTTTTGTTCGGGAGAAGTTATGAATTCGACGATACAGCGTTATGGTATGATTCTTGGGACAGTATTCGCGATTTTAGCGGTTTTGGCAATAGGCTTTTCACCGGTATTGGCCGCCGATACAATCCGGCTCAAAAAAGAGGTTGTCCCTACATTTCAAACAATTGATTTGAAAATTGATGCCAGGGAGGCCGATTATTCGGGCACGGTTTCAATTGATCTCGAAGTATTAAATTCAACCAACGAATTTATTTTTCATGCTGAAGATATCGAACTAAACAAGGTGCTGCTTACTAGTGGTGAAAAGGAAATGGACTACACTATTAATAAGGGAGAAAAAGGCCGCGTTACACTTACTACCAGTGACACAATGAAGAAAGGCAGCTACAAACTTGAGATAGACTTCACCACCTCTTTTAACACTCAAGCCGTAGGCCTTTATAGAACCGAAGTGGACGGTGAGAGTTATCTCTTTACACAGTTTCAAGAAAGCGATGCCCGCAAAGCTTTTCCCTGTTTTGACGAACCAGCCTTCAAGTTCCCCTATCAAATGACCTTGAGAATTCCTGAGGAGCACATAGCAATTGCTAATACACCGGTAGCAAAAGAAACCTCAGCAGATGGCTGGAAAATATATGAGTTCGAAAAGACCAAACCGCTGCCGTCGTACTTGCTGGCAATCGCCGTCGGACCGCTTGAGACTGTCGAAGTTCCTGATATGCCGATTCCTACTCGCATCGTAACGGTCAAAGGCAAAACTCACTTGGCTTCTCAGGCGATAAAATCCACACCGCCTATATTAAAAGAACTGGTTGCATTTTTTGGCAGACCCTACCCCTACAAGAAACTTGATTTGATAGCCGTGCCGGAGTTCTGGCCGACGGCAATGGAAAATGCCGGCGCCATTACATTCCGGGAAAGTCTCTTGCTGTTTGACAAGACTCCTACTACCAGCCAGTTGAGACGTCAGGCAAGTGTTACCGCCCATGAACTGGCCCATATGTGGTTTGGCAATCTGGTGACCATGGCATGGTGGGATGATTTATGGTTGAACGAATCTTTTGCCACCTGGATGGGCACAAAAGTTTCTCACAAAGTTTTCCCTGACTATGGTTTGGGAATTAGATCGATTCGCCGGGGATTGGGAGTAATGACAAGCGATGCCCGACCTACTGCCATTGCCATCCGTCCTCCCGGAAGTGAAACAGCTGATTTGCTGAGAAATATCGGGGCGATCTACTCCAAAGGTCAGGCTGTGCTATCGATGATTGAGAACTGGGTCGGTGAAGAAAAATTTCGACAGGGTGTAATTAATTATATCAATGATAATGCCTGGGGAAATGCTACGGCATCGGATCTGTGGGGTTCTCTAACTAAATCGTCCGGCAAAAATGTCGACAGCGTCCTGATGACTTTCATTGTGCAGCCCGGTGTGCCTCTTATTACCATCACAGCCGGAAAAAATAATGAAATAATTCTCACGCAGAGCCGCTTCTCCAATTATGAAGTTGAAGTTGTCGAACAAATCTGGCAGATACCGGTAACATTAAAATATTTTGATGGCCAGTCGGTTAAGCAAAAATCACTTCTTCTGACAGAAAGAGATCAAATAGTTTCACTAGATACCAAGACCGCTCCAAAATGGATATTCCCCAATGCCAGCGCCACCGGCTACTACCGCTGGCAGGTATCCGAAGAGATGCTGGTCAATCTGATGGATAACGCCAGAGAATATCTAAACCCCAGCGAACGTATCGGCCTGTTAAGCAATCTTTCGGCGCTGCTTGATGCCGGTGAAATCGAAGGCAGCGACTTTCTGGAAGCATTAAGTATGTTTGCCGAAGACGAGGATCCGGCTGTTATTGGAAGCTTAATTTCGAGCCTGAGCAAGGTCGAGCATGCTTTTACACCCGATGAACTCAAGAGTGATTTTGCAGTCTATGTCAATCACCTGCTTATGCCATCATTTGAGCGTTTGGGAATGGAAGCAAAGAATGGTGAAAAAGAAGAGGAATCGCTTCTGCGCCCTCGTCTTATTGGCTGGCTGGCGGATGAAGGAGAAAACGAAGAAGTTCGCAGCTATCTGAAAACCCTGGCCAGGAAGTACCTGGAAGAGCCGTCGTCAATAGACCCATCGCTGATTGGCGTCTCCCTTAGCAATTACGCCAAAGAAGGTGACTCTGTTCTGTTCGAAGATTTCAAGAACCGCTTTCTGGCGGCCAAAATACCAGCCGTGCGTTCCCGTTTCTTAAGAGCCTTAGGACAATTTAGAGATTCGGCGCTCATTAATCAGGCGCTGGACTACACTCTGAACGGGGAGTTATATCCACAGGAGATGTTTTCAATTCCTTTTGCAGTCAGCAGTCACTCAGAACAAAAGGATCAGTTTATTTTTGAATGGTTCCTTGAAAACTATGACGTGCTAATCGCAAAACTTCCGGAGACTTTCACCACCAGAATGGTCTTTATTGCCGGAGGCTGCTCTCTGGATAAATTTAAGATGGGCCAAGAGTTTTTCACGGACGAAGATAGAGTTGCAGAAGGAACCCACCAGCAACTAGCCAGAGTAGAAGCCCAGGTGAACGACTGCGTCAATTTGCGTTCCCGTGAAGGTGAATCGGTAGCTGAATATTTAAAAAAGTTTGCGGCGACAAAATAAAAATTAAAAAGTACTTAACCAGTCTATTTCAAATGGGGAAATAAGATGTTCGAATACGTTGCAGAGATACTGGAACTGGCCAAAGCCAAAAATCCGGGAGAGACAGAGTTTCTTCAGACAGTACAGGAAATTGTCGAGTCACTTGCTCCGGTACTGGAAAAAGAACCGAAATACCGCCAGGCAAAAATCCTGGAGAGGATGATTGAACCGGAAAGAATTATAACTTTCCGGGTTCCCTGGGTCGATGACAAAGGCGAGGTTCAGGTCAATCGCGGCTATAGAATTGAGATGAACGGAGCCCTGGGACCGTACAAAGGGGGACTTCGCTTTCACCCCAGCGTAAATTTGAGCATCTTAAAATTTCTGGCGTTCGAGCAGGTCTTAAAAAACAGCCTGACTACTCTGCCCATGGGCGGCGGCAAGGGCGGCTCTGATTTTAATCCCAAAGGGAAAAGTAATAACGAAGTCATGCACTTTTGCCAGAGTTTTATGAGCGAACTCTTTCGTCATATCGGTCCCAACACAGACGTCCCGGCCGGCGACATTGGGGTCGGCGCCAGAGAGATTGGTTTTCTTTTTGGACAATACAAAAAACTACGCAATGAGTACAGCGGAGTGCTGACCGGCAAGGGCATCGGCTGGGGCGGCTCATTGCTGCGCACCGAAGCAACCGGCTATGGCTCGGTTTATTTTGCTTCCGAAATGGTAGGACAAAATGGCGGATCTCTTTCAGGTAAAACCTGCCTGGTCTCCGGTTCAGGGAATGTTGCCCAGTATACGGTAGAGAAACTTATCGAAATAGGCGCCAAAGTTTTAACCATGTCGGATTCGAGCGGATTCATCTATGACCAGGCCGGATTTGATTCTGAAAAACTGTCGTTTATTAAAGAGCTAAAAAATGTCCGCCGCGGCAGAATAAACGAATACGCCGATAAATTTAAAGGCTCAGAGTTCAAAGCAGCAGACAGAAGCCTGGACCACAACCCGCTCTGGTCGATCAAGGCAAACTGCGCTTTTCCATCTGCTACTCAAAACGAAATCAGAGGCAAAGATGCCGATAACCTGATGTCAAACGGCATAGAACTTGTCTGCGAAGGTTCCAATATGTCGACCGACTACGAAGGCGTGCAGAAATTTTTAAATAGTAGTATTTTGTACTCGCCCGGCAAAGCTTCCAACGCCGGCGGGGTGGCTGTATCGGGACTGGAGATGTCGCAGAATTCTCTCAGAGTCGGCTGGACAAGAGAAGAAGTTGACAACCGCTTAAAGATTATTATGAAGAGTATTCACAAATCGTGTGTGGATGCTGCCGACAAATATGGAACTGCGGGCAACTATGTTCATGGCGCCAACATCGCCGGCTTTATCAAAGTCGCCGACGCTATGCTTGACCAGGGCGTGGTTTGATAACCACCACTTAGTTTGGCGAGGGATGACGATTGGTAGAATCGGGAGTAGATTGCCACGTCACCCTATTAAAATCGGGGCTCCTCTTAATAAAATTATGTAGAGGATAGTCATTGCGAACCCCGATTCCTTCGGGGTGCGGCAATCTCATATTATATTTATACCTAAACGTAGTTTTGTTTACATAATGACAAACAAGTCTAAAAAAGTGCTCTATACTGGAGTAACGAGTGATCTCGTCAGGCGAGTTTATGAGCATGTGCAGGGAATAGGAAGTGCTTTTACTTCAAAATATAAGCTCACAAGGCTGGTTTATTATGAAGTTGCTGATGACATCCAGTATGCTATTGCAAGAGAAAAGCAGATAAAGGCAGGGTCAAGAGCCAAGAAAATCAAGCTAATTGATGAATTTAATCCTGAATGGAAAGATTTGGCTGGAAAGCTATAAAGATGAGATTGCCACGTCGTCCCAACTAAAGTTGGGATTTCCTCGCAATGACGGAGTTTTGTATTTCGCAATAATAATTGATTGTAACTTGTAATGACGAAATTTTTAGCAAAGAAATCTAAAAGATAGTCATTGCGAGGAGCGACGCGGCAATCTCAACTTGTAGGCCAAAACTTTCCTGTTTGGTGTGGTCCTTGACGCTTAAAAGCAAGAGTCAGGAGTGCAAGACTCCTGACCTACAAGAAAAACAGATAAGCTTACTGCAGCCGCCAGGCAACGACGTTTATTTTTCCGGTAGTTCCCTTGGTGTAGCTGCCCAGGGTACGGTCATAGTGGAAACAGGCGTCCTGAAACATAGTAATATTTCCGGCTACCACCGAGCCATACATGCCCATATCCTGCCTGCCCTTGAAGACGACGTTCGGGCCGTAGAAAGCACCATAGAACTGGCTATCCTGAAACATTGAAAACTTAGCGCCTTTGGAAAATATAATCAGGGCCGACGGCGCCCCGCCTGAGTTCATGGTGGCATCCTGAAACAGGCTCAAGTTGCCGGTCAGGTAAATTGTAGCAGTCGCGCCCGGTGCGATATTCAGCTGGCCGTTTTGTTTTAAATCTATTTGCGTAAAGTAGTAAACGCCGTCGGCTAAGATAACATTACCATTGCCTTTTACATTAAGCGTATTGTTGATTGAATTATAGGTGTAATTCGTTCCCGAAAGCCCGGCTGAAGCATTGCTGACGGTCTGCGCCCAGACAAATTCCGAATCAGAGATAATGCTAAGGTCAAGCGAGTCTGCGCCGGTTATAGTATCTCCCAAAACCTGGGCATTCTGGCCAAAACCAATTCCTCCCGGGACGGCTGCGATAGCGTCCCCGCCGACTGTAGCATCCTGGCTCAAGGTAATTGTGGCGTTGGTGCCAATATTACCCAGTATAGCAACCACAGTAACGACGTAAGACCCTGAATCCGAATTGTATGAATCGGTACAGGCGCCTTGTCTCATGGCAATGCCTGACTCGCTAAAAAGAGCGTAGGCAAACGGGTTCAGCATTTCGGACGTAACCCACATCTCTACGTTGACTACTGCTTTGGTAAAATAGCCGAGACTTTGAATAATTAATGTATCACCCAGAGCCGGGTCAATTGTTGAATCTATAATTGATGTCGTATAATAGCCGTCATCTAAGACCTGCCGGTAAAATCCATCACGCCAGCTATCGTCATTTCTAAGTTCGGCTATAGCGCGCTGCAGGCCAGCTTCCGCAATGTAAAAGGCTCTGTCACCCTGTAGCTGGTTATAGGCTAAATCAATATCAGTAGTGGCTCTGTCAACCGACATTATCCCCACGCCTGTCAGCATGCCTATTAAGGCTATGACTATTAAAATAGCGCTGCCCTTTTGATTTGCTGTAAGTCTTGTAAGTATGCTCTGCTCCATCGTAACCTACCCCCTGTTAGCGCGTCTATTCTATTGGCATTCGCTATCTATTAATTCTGTCTCCAGGCCACGGCTTCCATCTCGCCGGTTGAACGACCCTTTATTTCATAGAGGGATTGGTCATAATGAAAACAGGCGTTCTTATCAAGCGTGAGGGAATTACCGATTAAAGATCCGTATACCTGGGTTGTTTGGTCATATTGAATATCAGCGTTCGGGCCATAAAATGTCCCATAAAACGTATTATCCTGCTTAAATGTCAGTGATCCGTATTGCGAAAAGATTTCCAAATCCCTCGGTACGCCGCCATCATTTATAGTGGAACCTTGACCGAAAATAATATTACTGTCGACATAGATGGTGACATTGGCACCCGGCGCAAGAGTCAGATTTGATAGCTGTCCCAGGTCGATTGAAGAAAAGTAATATACTCCGCTTTGAAACTCCACGCTTCCTGACGCATCGGTAGTCAGTGTTTGAGTCATAGCGTCATAAGTATAGCCCGAACCGGAAAGTCCGGCCGGTGCATTGCTCACCGACTTAGCCCAGTCGTATTCCGATTGCGGAATCATGTCCAGACTGACAGAGTCCTTCGTGGTTGATGTATCTCCATTTATCACAGACCCCACATCAACAAATAACGAGCCACCAAGCGCAGTATTAGCATCGCCGCCAATCGTTACAAATTTTCCGATATTTATGTTACCATTGGCGCCAATGTCACCGTCTTCGTTAAACTGGGTTTCGGCATAAGTGCCCGAATCAGAGTTAAAAGCGTCTACGCAGGCGTTCCTTGCAATGTTCAGGTTCTGACCGGCGAACAATCCGTATCGATACGGATAATAATAGACGGGCGTTATCCAGACTTCAAGGTTAGAAATTGATTGGTCATAATACCCCTTGGCGGACAGTACTATGGTATCAGCCAGAGTAGTGTCTGTCAGAGTATCGACCAGCGATATATTATAATAACCGCCATCTAAGACCTGTTTGTGAAAGCCGCTTCTCCAGCCGTTATCTTTATTTAATTCTGCCAATGCCCTCTGCGTACCTGCTTCGGCTACATAAAATGCTTTGTCTTCGTGCAGCTGATTATACGACAGGTCAATATCAGTCGTAGAGCGGTTGACAGACATAATCGCCACGCTTGTCAGCATGGCAATAAGCGCCATTACTATTAAGATGGCGGTGCCTTTCTCAGAGGCTTTAACTTTTTTGATATATTTTATTCCTATCATAACAATTTAACCCTTCATGAAGTTAATACACATAATTTACATTTGGCGCCAGGCGACTATGTCCATGCGAGTAATCTCTGTAGTAATGAGTTTCAAGAGAGATCGGTCGAAGTGAACACAGGCGCTATTCTCTATGGTAACCGAAGCGCTAATTATCGAACCATATACGTTGGTGTTATTCTCTACAATTACGTTTGTTGTCGGCCCCCAGAAAGCGCCATTGAACTCAGTATGGTTACGAAGTTCTAGCATGTTGCCTTGAGAGTAAACAGTGAGGTCGACAGCGGAACCGCCGGGATTCACTGAAGAAAACTGACCTATTGTCAGGTCACCTGTCATATATATTGTCACATTTGCTCCGGGCGCTATCTGCAGGCTTGCTGTCTGCCCCAGAGTTATAGATGAAAAATAGTAAACACCGTCAGAAAGTACCAGCGTGTCATCATTGTTGATAGCAAGCGCATCTGTAGTCGGGTCATAAAAATACGAACCGGTAAAACCCGATGGCGCCAGGCTATTTGTTTCCGCCCAGGCGTAATCAGAGACGTCAACCACCGTAAAGTCCAATGGATCTTCTGAAGTACTGGTATCACCGTGAATTACTGCGGAACCGTCGAGAGTAATCGTGCCGCCAGATGTAGTGGCGTCGCCATAAACATTGGCAGTTTGGGCCATCACGATATAACCATTTGTGCCGATATCCCCGCCTTCAGGCAGTACTGTGGAATCATAAGAGCCGGAGTCCGAATTGTAAGAGTCTATACAGGAGGTATTTCTCATTATGATACTGTCGGCGCCGTAAGCTGCATATATGAATGGTTGAAAGTAATATGGCGCAATCCAGACTTCGAGGTTGACCGCTGCGCCCTCGCGATTGGCGGTTGAACGAATAATAACAGTGTCGGCCAGGGTGGAATCCCAGGTAGAGTCTAAGACTATGACTGTGTATTTGCTGCCTCCCAGCTGCTCGCCTACGATAGGACCTCTCCAGCTGAAGTTTTTGTTGAGCTCAACCATCGCTCTGGCGATGCCCGCCTCGGCGCCATAGAATGACTGCTCTTCGTGAAGCTGGTTGTACGACAACTGTATATCTGTGGTTGAACGGTCAACTGACATTATGCCGACTGCAACCAACATTGCAATCAGGGCTAAAACTATTAGTATGGCCGTTCCTTTTTGATTTGTTAAAAACTTTTTCATAAGTTTTGTTCCGCTTTAACTGATGTTTCTGATATTTATTCTCTCACTCACTCTATATGTCCGGAAGCCGTCATTGGGCTGGTAGGAGTCATCTTTTAGTAATGAATGCACGCCTATCGATACAATCATGTTCGCGGCATCGACTTGATTGTAAATTATATCCACGATGTAATCCGCAAACAAAGCAGGAGCATCGCTGTTAACTTTCTTATAAAGCTTGTACAGCCGGTGAGTGCTGGGCAGCTCGGCTATTGCGGCGTATTCAAAGTCGGTGTACTCTTCTAAGTAATACAATATCGTATCGACCGGCTGAGTGTCCGAGTAGTATACTGCCAGGGTATCTCCTTTGACTTCATAGGCAGGGTGCCCCGTCAGCTTAAAACCGGCCTGCATTAGAGATTTCTTGATATCATAAAGACTTGTTCTGCACAACTGGTGCATCTCTGAGATATTGAACTGATGTTCGGATTGTTCACTCATCTTGGTATAGAAACTGAAAGCCGAGGTTGCGATAATACCGGTTATGATAGCGGCAATGAGAACTTCGAGTATCGAAAATCCGAACTGATTGTTTCTTTTCTTCAATATTTTTATAAATTTCATAACAACTAATTCCTATTTTTGAATGTAAGTCGAATAAGACGTGGAACGATCTACGCCGGTTTTATCTATCCAGGTGATATAGATAGCTACTTCGTAAAGTCCCCCGGGAATAGAGGCGTCGCTCACGCTGTCCCGAATAGAGGTATAGCGATTGTAACCGCCGTAGATGCTTGTCTCCGCCTCGTAATAGGGAACTGCCGGGAAAAGGTCAACGCCCTTGTAAAACTCAATTTTTTCTTTGGCCATTTCCGATACTGTCATGACATCGCGCGAAATATTGTTTCCTTCAATGGACAACACTATCATTGGAGCCATAGCAAGAAGACCCAGCGCCAGAAGAATCATGCTTATCATAACTTCTAACAGGCTAAGTCCGTTTTGATTTAATTTCATAAAAACACTCCTTAAAATCACGCTGGATTTCAACTGCCTTGATTGTGTTGCAATATCCTTGCCCGACAGCCTCAGACCCTATGTTGCGGCCACAACATCAAACACGTCAACGACTTAACTGTTTACTCCATCGGCAGAAATGACTCAAAAATATAGGAAATAACCCATAGTTGCTCCCCCAGTCTCCAACACAAAACCACAAATGGAAAAGTAAATTCTATCCTCTGTTTTGCCCAAAAAATGGGGCTGCAAAAGCCGTTTGATTCAAAGCAAGAACAATAATATACTTGCGCCCAGGTTCGGACTAAGTCATATTTGCGGCGATTGCCAGTAGTAGTTATGAGAGTAAAACAGTAAAACATAACCGCGGTGTTTGAATATACTCTTGAATACCTTTTCTTTACCCGCTTTTATTCCCAGGAAAATTTATCAAGGGACAAAAACTCTATTTCTGGTAACTCATGCCTGATAATAAGCATAGACAGCGACTCGGTCTAACCGCAGCTACCGAAAGCATACTTGAGATTGCCGTCCGCTTACTTTTGCTTTTCGTTCTGCTTTATATTTTTGTCATCGCTATTAAGCTGTTGGGCGTATCGTTTAAGCTGATGGGCAAAGAAGCGGCCGAGGCTATCTTTCAGGCCACGACCAACCCCATAGTTGGTTTGTTGATCGGAGTTCTGGCTACTTCTATTATCCAGTCGTCTTCTACTACAACTTCTATCATTGTCGGCATGGTAGGCACTGGATCTATTTCATTCGAGAGCGCTGTTCCGATGATCATGGGAGCCAACATTGGTACCTCGGTGACAAACACAATTGTATCACTGGCACATATTTCAAGAGGCGAAGAGTTTAAGCGCGCCTTTGCAGGCGCTACAGTTCATGATTTCTTTAATTTATGTAGTGTGGTTGTTTTCCTGCCTCTGGAGATAATGTTCGGTTTTATTTCGAAATCTGCCAGATTCGTCGAGGGCTTTCTGACAGGATTTAGCGGCGCCGAGTTTTCATCGCCGGTGGCAGCCCTGACCGGTCCGCCGGCTAAGGCAATCGCACATTTATTGGGAGACAGCGGCGCTCTGACGGCGGTAGTGGCCCTGATTCTCATTTTTCTGGCCTTGCGCTACATTGTAAAATTTCTCAAATCGTTAATTCTGTCAAAGGTGGAAAATTTCTTCCAGCGTTTTATATTTCGTGCCCCTGCCCTGTGTCTGGTCCTGGGCATAGGCTTGACGGTGCTGGTACAATCTTCTTCGATTTCAACATCTTTGGTAATACCCCTGATTGGCGCCGGGGTGGTAACGTTGCGGCAAATTTACCCTTATATGCTCGGCGCCAATATCGGCACGACTGTAACAGCATTTCTGGCGGCTCTGGCCACCGGTTCTCACGAAGCTGTTTCTATAGCCTTTGCTCATTTGCTGTTTAACGTTTACGGCACCTCGATATTCTGGCCGTTAAAAAATATCCCCATCTATCTTGCCGAGAAGCTGGCAGAGTTAACTCAAAAATCACGTTCAATTGCATTTGTATACATACTGGTCACTTTTTTTGTGGTGCCGGCAGTCCTAATTTATATATTGAAGTAGGTAACAAAATATGTTTAAGAAATTCAGAGAATTATTCGGCTCCGAAAACCTGTTAGATCAGGCTTACGAAACAACAGTGGAAATGCTGGAGACTGATTTTGAAATGTACAAAGCCGCCAGGCACAGTCTGCGCGAGTCTGAAACAGCCGAACTACCGTTTGATGTCAGAAAAAAAGACAAACAAATAAACAAGTTTGAGCGGCAGGTCAGGCGCAATGTTCTGACTCATCTTACCGTAGCAGGCAATGCTAATCTGGTACCGGGACTGATACTGGTTTCTATCGTAATCGATGTTGAGCGTATCGGCGACTACACCAAGAACATTGTTGGTCTGGCCGAACGCCACCCGGGCAAACTGCTGGGCGGCTCTTTTGAAAGCACTCTTAACGATATAGAAACCGCTGTCATCGAAAACTTTGACCTGGCCATTACGGTTCTGAAAACTCAGGACAAGAAGCATGGTCAGCAGATTATGAATTCAGAGGAAGGTATCTCCAGACAGTGCGAGAATATAGTTGTGGATTTGCTGTCGAAACCTAATGATAGTATTAATCAGCAGGACGCCGTAGCAGTTGCGCTTTATTCAAGACATCTCAAGCGAATAAACGCCCATATTACAAATATTGTCAGTTCGATAGTTAATCCTTTCCCCAGAATCGGCTTCAGAGAAAAACCTAAAAGTTAGTCATTGAAATAGGTCTGCAACGACTGGAGTTACTCACCCACCGACCTCTTGGACCGAGATTTTTGTCTGTCTTTCCAGCTTTAGTCCCGTGTAGTCACGGGGCGAAGGCGGAACCCATCTTTATATAATCGTCACCTTGAGTGGACATAGTCCCGCGTACTCGAGGGAGTCGAAGGGTGGGCCACCCAAAAAAATGGGTTCGTTTTGTCATATACTGAAACAAGTTCAGCACAAGTTTAACATCTTTTTTTTAAAGGCTTCCATATTAGTGGTTCGACCGCACCCTTCGATCCCCATCCGCCGAGGCGGACTCAGCAGCCACCATAAATGGCAAAGTCCCGTGGGGTGGGGCACCCAGCCTCAAATGGGTTCGTTTTGTCATATTTAACTTTCCCTCTATCAAAAGTTGTTGTGTTTTTGCTCTGGTCGCAATGGCTGCGAGGCATAGTCATAGCCGCTTTATTTTAAGGTGGCGGAAGTATTTTGCTGTGATTTAAGAGTTTATTTGCGATGGCTCTGAGTAGGCTATTCGAGGGGAACCTTCCAAAAATGGAAGTTCACCCCGGCTTGAGTCTGACTGAAAGCTTACAAATCCCACCGCAAGCGGGTGGGGCACCCCGGAGTTTCAAGACAGTGTCACATTGCACAATCAGCTCACTTTTTACTGACAGAATCTGTCACTTTAACCCGGATTCATGTACTGGGAGACTAACGAAATTGGAGGAAAACAGTATCTCATACGTTATGTTATATATTAGGGCGTGGATTGATTATGTCAAATATGGTTCCAAAGTGCTTATTAATGGTCTTCTTGTCTATTGTCTTCCCGGGGGCTGACAAGGCTAAGGCCCAATGGATAATCCCAAGAAATGCCTGGGAACTTCCTGTTCCCTGTGTTTCGGCCCATGACGTAGGTAAATTCGTATTGGGTATATCCAACAAAGGCTATTTCGGAAATGGCGTAAATCCTAACTATTATGACTGCCTGGTGGGAAGTAAGCATATACACGGGAGTGAATACCCGGCCAGGTCGGGCATAGAATTCGTAAGATACGGCTCAATTTGGGTAGGAGGCATTCTGGGACAGGACACGCTCGTAACAGAAGGTTTCTATAGCTATTTTTTTGAGACGGAGTCTCATAATCACCCTCCTTTATCAGAGTTTAATCCGGACGATCTTCCATTAGTGGGGCTTCAAAGAAAATCAAGCATGAGGGGTTCATCATATTATGATGAGGATGCTGTCTCCGAGCAGGATGTGATTGCTGTTTATACTGATACCATCGTGGTAGACGTAAATATGATTCACTTTCACCACGGTTACAGAGACACTTTAGACTTTCGCTTACATCAACCACTTTTTATTGAAGTAACCCAGCGTTCGTATGCCTGGTCGTTGTCCTATGCAGAAGACCTGGTACTATTTGATCTGTCTATTACCAATATAGGAGAGCAATCAATTCGGAATTTTAGTGTTGGCCTAAATTTTTACGTAGAAGCAGGCTATCGTCCTGATACTCCGAATAGTCGGCGAGGCCTTGATAATATGACAGGCTTTGTTAGACATTTCCGAGCCGAAAGCGAATGCGAGTTTCTTGATACTTTTAATCTGATGTGGATGGCTGATAATGACGGCGACCCCATAAACGGTAGTTTTACCGAACAGCCCTTGCCCAACAGTATGGGAATTCTTACCAAATCAGTCAAGGATGTACTGGGAGTTTCTTTTATCTCTCTGCCAAATGAAAAAGAAGTTGGTTTTAACTGGTGGACATTCATTCCCGATATTGGACCAACAATGCGCGGAAACCTGCGCAATTTTATAACCGGCGGCAGCGGCCAGCCGTTAGGGGACAGAAATAAATTCTTCCTGATGAGCAACGGTGAAGTAGACTACGAAACCGCCCATGCCAAAAAGATAACTCCCTACAATTTGAATTGGATTTTTCCCGACCAGTCCTGGGCGGCAGATGTGGCAGACGGGGCTCCGTTTTTACAATGTTTACTTTCTTTTAGTGATGGGTTCGTGACTCCAGGCGGTAGTTTCAAAGTAGCCTTTGCCGTAACTATGGGCGAAAACTTTCATACTACACCCGTTAATCTAAAAAACCTTCCTGATGACCCCGATGCCTACTACGCCAATCTTGATTTTTCTGATTTGGTCAAAAACGCCCAATGGGCCAGATGGATATATGATAACCCCGGAATTGATACTGACAACGATGGCTACGCCGGAGAGTTTCGGGTCTGCGTTTTTGATTCTGTGCTCGATGCTAATTCTAACTGGATTGCAACCGTTGCCGAGACTACCTGGTACAAAGGTGACGGCGTGCCGGATTGGCGGGCCGCTCTACCACCGCCGGCACCAAAGATGTGGGTTAAACCGACTTTCAAAGGAATAAATATCAGATTTAACGGGCAGGAGTCGGAGACTACGCCGGATATCTTTACCAAGTTATTAGATTTTGAAGGGTATAAAATATATATCGCCCGCGATGACCGCGAGACAAGTTATTCGTTTATCGCATCGTATGATATTGAAAACTATGACAAATATGTTTGGAATTATGAGAAGCAGCCTTTTGCAGACTGGGAGATTCTCGACTTTCCCATGACATTAAAACAGATCCGATGTGCCTATGCCGACAGCTGCAACGATAGTCTGTTCGATATTTTCAAATACCGGCCGAGCTTTCCATTCTCTCATCCGAACTACCCTGAATCACTCTTCTACTTTGTCAAACATGAAGACAATGTTTCAGAGTTCGGAGTTACCACTCCTATAACAAAAAGATTCCCCAATGCCCCCGACCCACGGAGACTTCCGGCAGATTCGATCACCGCCGACTTTTACACCACTGACGGCTATCTGAAGTTCTTTGAGTACGAGTTTACCATCGAAAATATAATTCCGACTGTGGCCTATTACGTCAGCGTGACAGCAATTGATTTTGGCTGGCCAAAGTCAGGACTTGAGCCATTGGAAACATCTATTACAGAGAATGCCCAACAAGTTTATGCGAAAATAGTTGACCCGGCAGTCGGCGCGGACAGCTTGCAAATAGTTGTCTACCCTAATCCCTATCGCATAGATGCAAATTACCGCGCTCGTGGCTTCGAAGGCTTAAATCAGGATGACCGCTGGAGCGAACGAGTAAGAAGAATTCATTTTGCTAATATACCGCCCAAGTGCACTATCAGCATTTTTTCACTCGATGGCGACTTGGTCAGAGAGATTCGTCATGACAAAGACCCCAGCGACCCGACCGCCAGACATGCCGAATGGGGGCTGATCAGCCGCAATGGTTTGAGAGTAGTCTCCGGCTTGTACTACTGGGTGGTCGAGTCCGACAGCCGGACGGAGATAGGAAAACTGGTAATTATTTTGTGATGTGACCCTTCGACTCCCGAGACTGCGCTCGGGACTATAGTCAGGGTGACGGGTGTGGCTCTTGTAGGTCAGGAGTCTTGTACTCCTGACTTCGCGTCAGGACCACGCCCAAGAGGCGGGTCCTGACCTACAGGAACTTTTGTGGTTGAAACGTCAGGACCGCGCCAAGGAGGCGGGTCCTGACCTACAGGAACTTTGTGGTTGAAGCGTCAGGACCACGCCAAGGAGGCGGGTCCTGACCTACAGGGGACTCTAAATACAAAACTCTACTTTTTCGATCTTATCGACTGCAGCCAGTTTTTTATTTCTTCAGCGGCAATTTCCCGGCCACCAATACCAACCGCCAGAGCTACTGCCACAGCAAGAGTGCCTACTATCAAGCCAAAGGCCATACTGATAATTTCATTGGCAAGACCCATTTGACGCAGCGCCATGGCGCTGGTTAAAACCAGGATTGCAATCCGGGCGAATAGTGCAAGTATACCGGCATGCGCCATCTGGCTGGCGATCAAGGACCTAGCCACCAGATTGGCTAAAAAGAGACCAACTCCAAAAATTATCAGGCCGAGTATAACCTGTCCGCCAAAGACCAGAAAACGCGAGAGCAGATCTGCCGCCCAGTCAAATTCCATTAAGCCCGCGGCTTCGGTAGCAGCAAAAAGCATGATGGCTAGTAGCGAGATGCCGCCGACAATTTCGGATGGGGTGCGTTTCATATTAGCTGTTTCTTTGACCAGTCCTAAGCGCCTCAGAACCCCGTCAAATCCAGCTCCCGACAAAACTCTGGTGATGAGTCCTGCCACGACTTTTGCCACTACGTAAGCGATCACCAGGACTACTAGGGCTGCAAATATCGCAGGCACCGCACCCAGAAAGGCATCAAGCATATTACTGGCTGGGGCAGTTATGGCATCTAACTTAAGAACATTAAGTGCTGCAATCAGGACCGGAATGAAAACCATCACATAAACAATTAGTCCGATAAAGCCCGACAATTGCTGTTTTCCGGTAAATGCGCTCAGTCCTGCTTTCTTGCCGATATTATCGGCACCGACTGAGATGAGCAGGTTAGTGACAACCCGCTGCAGTACCCGTGCTACGAACCAACCGACAAGAAGTATAAGTCCGGCAGCAAATAGATTTGGCAGAATTCCCAGGACTTTGCCCAGCATCCCCCGCACAGGTTCCAAAAGTCCTTGTAATCCCATGGCGTCAAGTACTCCCGGTAAAAACAGCAGGAAAACCAGCCAGTAGACTGCTTCAGCCAGCGACTTGGTCAGCGGCACCCGGCGATCCTCTTCAAGATCAGTTTTAGCTACCAGTCTCTCTTCAATTTTACTGGCAGTCATAGCCCTGATAACTACAAACCTCAAAAGAGTTGCAACTATCCAGGCAACTACCAGCAGCATAGCAGCGCCGAAAACGCGCGGAGCATACTGGAAAACCTGGTTTAAGAGTTCATTAAGTGGTACCGTAATAAGTGTAAGTTCGAGCACCTGGAAAAAGCCAATCAAGACAAACAGCATCACCAGCCAAAAAACAGTCCTGGCCACCCACCTTTCGAGCTTGATCGAATCGGTTACTTCCTCGCCCGATATCCAGGTAGCCATCTTATTGCCTATGTTTGTCTTTCTGAGGCTTCTGCCAACCAGGCCGGAAAATATCCGGGCAACCAGCCAGCCGATTATCAGAATTGCCAGGGCTGCTAGTAGTACCGGAATATACCCCCCTATCAGCTGCTGCATCTGTTCCCATATTTCCTGCATAATCACCCTCCTTGGTGTTGTCAGTTAGATTTCCATTTATATTTTATATTATAATTACCTAAACCTGAAAATGTACATCAACAAACATTTTTGGGGGAAGGTGGGTCAGTTCAAAATAATAGGGAGGTGAGTCAGCGTAAGTGCCACCTACTTCTTGAGATTTACCCAAATTAGGCTAAGACCTAAACCATTTTACTATAGAATAATTACCCTTTTACCGATAAAGGGTATTTACAAAAAGGAACAATTTAGCTATACTCTCGTTATAAATGGATATAGAGTTTAGTCATCCAGACTTAAAGCGGCTCGCCTTTGAGGCCGATTTCTTGGCGGGCCACGAACCGGGAATAGTCAGAAAGTACCGAAAAATAATGGTCTATATGCAGGCGATGGAAAATCGGACATCTCTTTACGATTGGAAAGGTCTACACTGCAAAAAACTTAAGGGAGACCGCAAAGGGCAATACTCCGTAATGATAAATGACCAATGGAGAGTAATTTTTACGATTCGTAAAGATGGGAATAACAAAAAGGAAGTAATTGTAATATTAGGAATAGAGGACTATCACAAATGACAACAAACATTGTACCCGAGCCATTCCCACCAGGCGAGTTCATTCAGGCAGAGCTTGAAGCTCGTGATTGGAAACAGGTAGATTTGGCAGAAATTATGGGCGTTTCAAATAAGGTTGTAAGCCAGCTTGTACAAAATAAAATCCGGGTCACTACAAAGAGAGCCCAACAGTTGGCTACGGCATTCAATAGCAAACCCGAAGAATGGCTAAAAATTCAAATGCTATATGATTTGGCTAAATCAAAACTCCCACCTGACGAAAGAAGCAAAAGAAAGTCACGGCTATGGCAACTTGCGCCAATTACACAAATGATTAAAAGGGGCTGGTTAGTAGAGACAGAAAATATCGATTTTTTAGAAGGTCAATTCAAGCAATTCTATAAGAAGAATGATCTAACTTCAGACATTAAACTGGATTTTGCGCCTCGTAAATCAACTGATGATACCGGCCTCACAAAAGAACAACAAGCGTGGTTTCAGAGAGCTTTGAATCTTGCTGAGGCAATGCAGATTAAAACAGCGTATTCGCCCAGCAAATCATCTTGGAGTAATTTTTATAAGGAAATTGCGAAACTGTTCACCGAACCTGAGGAAATTAGACACATACCCAAAGTTTTAATGAAGTATGGGATACGCCTGATAATCGTAGAACACCTTCCCAGTTCAAAAATAGACGGCATTTGCTTTTGGCTTAACAGGAAAAGCCCGGCCATAGCACTATCATTAAGGTATAATCGCATAGATTGGTTCTGGTTTACATTATGTCATGAATTGGCACACGTGCATTATGGAGACGGTATAGATAGTAAAGTCAGTTTAGATGTGGAATTAGTAGGTTCCGGAGCACAGCCAACAAAAGATAAGGGAAAAGAAGAAAGACGTGCAGATGAATTTGCAGCAAACTTTTTGGTCAACCAAGATTTATTAAAGAACTTCTACACACGAAAAGCCAGAACAATATCAAACGCTGATATAGCAAATTTTGCTGATCGTGTTGGAGTTCATCCGGGAATAATTGCTGGGCAATTACAGCACAAAGGGAAAATAGCTTATAGTCAAGGAAGGAATATGTTAGTGCAAGTCAGAAATATAATAATCGAAACAGCCTTAACTGATGGTTGGGGTCAAGTCGTTACAATTCAGGAGGAATGAAACAGTGAATTACAGCAAGCAAATGCAAAGGATTGTCCGCCACTTTGAAGAAGAGACGGGAAAATCTTCTTACTCAGCTAAAGAGGTTGCGCGATGGGCGATTGAAAATGATGAATGGGTCGCCCAACCCGAAATGCTCATAGGGCGATGTGCAGAAGAAGTAGCGAAAGCATTACGAGAAGAATATGTAACAGACCCGCAAGGTAGAAGAGCCAGAGTAAAACACTCGGCATTAATTAAACAAGAGGGACAACAATTAAAGATTTCCATTTGGTTTGATAGCCGTAGAGCCACCCACGACCAAATGGAACTTTCTTTTCAGCAACGGCCCAAAGGTGTTGTAAGCGATTGTCGGCAACTCAAGACAGATGTAGATAGCTATAATGACAATTACAATAATGGAGAGCAGATTAAAATTGTCTTTGATTTTACTACGGACTTGTTAGAGGCTGAAATGGCAAATTCAAAGAAGAAGATTTCCACGAACCAGTCTCAGTCGTCTTCTCGGAAATTTTCTGACGTCGTTCGGCGATCAGGTTCTTCGCACGTTCCTTCCCGCCCTTAAGACCACCTAATCGTCCTGATTTTACGGCTGTGGGGCCTCATTGGGGTCAATTTCTTGAAGGGCTTCTTCACCAGTAGCCTTTTCGACTATATCTATCGCAAGAACGTTGCTATCCTTTTTCCCCTTCTTTTTTGGCATAACAGGATCTGCTATTTTGTCAAATTGTGCAGGCTCACAAATTTTTCCACTTGGGCCACTACCACATTTTTTGGGCAAAATTAACGAAATTCTGCATTTGGAGGCTGGCCATAGCCGCCATGTCAATTCTAATTCTTGGATAATTTCAAAAATTCGTTATATTTGGAAACCAAAATGAACGATGATTCTATATTATCTGAAGATGTCAGCGACAGTCCGCCAGGGACTGGCCTAGCGGCATGTTTGGTAACTTATCCTGAAGCAATGTCAATCGGCAATAATCAAGCCAAAGCAATTTTCTGCTTGAAAGCGAGGTAATAAAACTCAAAATGATAGAGTTAATTATAATTGTAACAGCGGTGATAATAGTCTCTGCTCTCTGTTCGGTGATGGAAGCAATCCTCTATGCCGTACCGCTGAGCCATATCGAGGCGATGGTAGAGCAGGGCAAGAAAAGCGCCAAGATACTGCAAAAACTAAGACAGCGTATAGATCAGCCGATTACCGCTATCTTAACACTAAACACTTTCGCCAATACAGCCGGTGCAGCTTTTGCCGGCGCTGTCGCAGCCAGAGTTCTGGGAAACGTCTGGATGGGTCTGTTCTTGGGGATTCTGACTCTGGGGATTTTACTTCTTTCAGAAATTATCCCGAAAACAATCGGGGTGGTTTATTCGCGACAGTTGTCAGCTGTCATCGCCCGGCCATTGCTGGTCTTAGTCTGGGTTTTAAAACCTTTCGTCTGGCTGGCGAGCCTTATGACAGCGGTTATCGCCCGAGGTTCGGAGCATGAAAAAATCTCACAGGAAGAAATAATTGTAATGGCAAGAATGAGCCTGCGCAAAGGCGAAATTGACACTTCAGAAATGCAGGTCATCCAGAATATACTATCCTTGGAAGATAAAACAGTAGAAACGGTGATGACTCCCCGAACCGTTGTCTTTGTTCTGGGAGCCAAAAAGACTGTAAAAGAAGCCCAGTCCCGTAAAGAGATTCTGACACATAGCCGGATTCCTGTCTTTTTCGACAATAGTGAAGATATTGAAGGCATAGTCCACCGCCGTGATATTTTGAACGCTGTTGCAAAAGATGAAATTCACATAAAGCTTGAGGAGCTGATGAAACCGGTGCACTTCGTTCTTGAAAAAGACCGCCTTGACAAAGTGCTCCAGTTGTTCCTGGACAGGTCAGAGCATCTGTTCATTGTCATTGACGAGTTTGGCGGACTGGCCGGTGTGATAACTCTGGAGGATGTGCTCGAGGAGATTCTTGGCCAGGAGATTGTAGATGAATTTGACGAAGTGACCGATATGCGCGAATTGGCACAGCGCCGGCGTCAGGAACTGATTCACAAAGCGCAAAACCTGCCCCCGATAAGAAGAGATCGCAGAAAGTAGTAAAAAAGGCTGTTTTTCCCATAAAATTTATGGCTAAAAAACACAAAAATAGGTATGATATTTATATGCAAAATTGATAACTCGCCTAAACTAAAACTGTCAACTCACTTCTATTTTAAAGGAGTAGTATGATGAAAAAGCAAGTTGTCTCCTTAGCCGTCTTAACCGCTTTTTTTCTGGCTGGATGTGCTCAAGAGAGAAGCTCTCCTGTCAGTTCAGAAAACAACACCCCTCAGATCGAAGAAATTCCATCCGACGTTAGTATTCTTCTCGATCAGTATGCAGTAGAAGAAGAAATTGATATTTCCGAAATAGCCCAGTTACCGGCCGACTTTGATAACTCAATGCTGTCGGATTCTATGTATGATTTCTACATCGTAACATTTTTGTGGGGAAAATTGTCGCATACATCTCCTCCGACTGACCTGATTACCGACTGGAGCGGCTCACTCTCTGTCAACGGACCATCAAAAGTTTTTGCCTTGCTTCCGATCAATTTTGAACATAACGAAGACTCTCTGATACCTGAGGACCAACCCTTTGGAGAGATGTGGGCCTCATCGACCCAAAATGATTTCGATGGAATTCTGTTTCTGGTTCTCTACGATAAGATTACGCCCACTTTTGCACCGCAAATTCTTACCTTTGATACTAATCCTATCGAACTTCAATTTGATTTTCAGCAGTTAATACACATGCAGGCATTTTACCAGGTCGACAGTGTCAATAGTGTTGCTGTTAGTTCTCAAAGAATACGGCCGGTAGTCTGTCCCGAAGGTCATTTTGCCGGCAGCTGGATAAAGGCTGACAGCTCGCAAAGTCATGGTAGTTTTGAAGGTCTTTGGTTTAGTCATGCAGGAGATACTGTCGGCTACCTTAACGGAATTTTCTGGACCAATGAAGAGGGGCATGGTCTTCTGGCAGGCGAAGTTTCAGGATACTATTCTGACCAGGTGATTATAGAACTGTACGGCACCTGGTTCTATGACGATTATAGATTGTGCCCCATTTGTGGAATGGGACACGGCCAATTTAAAGGACATTTCTCGTTCTTAGAGAATGACGTAGTTGGCTATTTCAAGGGAGAATTCGGCAATTTCGAATTACCACCAAATGACCAGATCATGCCTTTCCACGGAAGATGGCACTTTAACTGTGTTCACATTATGACATATGACTTTCCAACTTCACTTTAGTCTCTCCTGTTTGCCAAACTGAATTGATAATTGACAAGCCCGCTCTTAGGCGGGCTTTTTGTTAACCCTTATATGGAACAAATAACTCAATCATTTCGTTAATAATTCAAATGGCCTTAACTTGTAAAACCAAATTCAATTTCAGACTTATCTCACTACTCGCTATTATATTATCAATAACTATCTTTAATGCGAGCGCCCAGCGAGCCGAGTTAGGAATTCTGGGGAAACCTGCACCGTCTTGGATTGTTGATAACTGGACAAACCTCCCAGCTGATGCTGAATCTATCAATGTCAGTGATTACCGGGGTAAAGTTATCTATCTTTATTGTTTTCAGTCCTGGTGCCCCGGTTGCCACAAGTACGGTTTCCCGACACTTCAAAAATTAATTGCCTCCTATAAAAATAATAAGGACGTAGAGTTTGTGGCGGTGCAGACTACTTTTGAAGGCTATCATACCAACACTTTCGAAAGCGCCCAACGGACAGCAAAGCAATATGAGCTTAATATACCGATTGGTCATAGCGGCACAGCTGGAAAACGCTCACAACTGATGCGCGACTACCGCACCGGCGGCACTCCCTGGACAATCATCATCGACCAAGCAGGTGTTGTGCAATATAACGATTTTCATATAAAAGTCGCTCAGGCTACTGACTTGATTGATAAACTCATTCTCAATGAGGAAAAACCAGTGGATAATATAAATTCGACTATGCCTCTTTCGCGCGGTGGCCGCGATATGATTGGAAAGAAGTTTGATATATCTGAACTTCAATTTACAAACGAAAACAATGCGTTTAAACTTGCAGGAAAAGTGTCACTTATCCGCTGGTGGACAGACACCTGCCCGTTCTGTTCGGCCTCACTTCCGGCAATCGAAAATCTAAGAGAGACATTTGCAGCAGACGCTTTTCAAACGCTGGCAGTCTACCATCCTAAACCACCACGAGCGGTCGAAACCAAAGATATCTTAAGCACTGCCAAAACACTTGGCTATACTGGCGATGTTGCCATTGACATAAACTGGGACGTGCTTACTAACAATTATCTTTCTACTGGTGACCGTTCGGCAACCAGTGTCAGTTTTATACTCGACCAGCAGGGCATTGTCAGATTCGTGCATCCCGGTCCGGAGTTTCAAAAGAGTGCTGACCTGGGCAAGACCCAGGAAAATAAAGATTACCAGGACATAAAATCAGCTATTGAATTTCTACTCAGAGAATAATTTAAATACCCATCCGCCTGTAATAGTCTTTTAAGGCCTCGATTACTTTGCGTGACAGCAGCAGTGTTGATATCAAAGTCGGCACAGCCATAAATGCAAAACAAGTATCTATTATATTTATGACAGTATCTTCTGTTAAGTAGGCCGCCACCGGCAAAGTTAACAAATAGGGATAGATATACCACTGTCCTCTTATGTTACCGAAAAGATATTTGGCGCATTTCAGACCATAGTACGAATAAGAAATCATGGTAGATATCGCAAACAGCGATACTATAAGTACCAGAATAGGCTTGCCAAAGCCCGGCATGGCTGTTGCAAAAGCATTGGCTGTCATCACCACCCCATCGCTTTCGGCACTTACCCCGGTGCTCAAAATTACCAGGGCCGTCAGGGTGCAGACGATATTAGTATCAATGAACGGTCCCATCATGGCGACCAGGCCTTCGCGAACCGGCTCTTTGGTTTTGGCGGCGCCATGCGCCATCGGTGCGGTGCCGATTCCGGCTTCGTTTGAGAATGCTGCACGTTTTATGCCGGTTACCAGAACTTTGCTAAAGGCAACTCCGGCCGCGCCGCCAACTACTGCTTCCTGACCAAAGGCAGATTTGACAATCGTAAGCAGAATTTCCGGCACCATCGCGGCGTTTAACAAAACTATATAAAGCGCTGTCACAAAATAAAGTATAGCCATCACCGGCACCAGTCGCGCGGTGACTTTGCCAACCCGCACTATGCCGCCAATAATAACAATGCCGACAATTATCATGGAAATAACGCCTATGCCAATTCGAATGGTGGTGTCATCGCCTGCTACTATGGCCGCTAATTGATTGACCTGATAAAGCGCCAGACATCCGACCATACCGCAGACAGCAAAGACGATCGCCAGCGGCTTGAAAGCTTTGCCAAGGCCGACCTCGATAAAATACATCGGTCCGCCCTGTTCGATGCCGTCTTCGTCTTTTTTGCGATACATACACGAGAGGGTACAGGTGAAAAACTTAGTGGCCATGCCAATTAAGCCCGCTATCCACATCCAGAAAATCGCCCCGGGACCGCCAACCGAAATCGCCAGCGCCACTCCCGCGATATTGCCCATTCCGATTGTAGCCGAAAGAGCAGAAGTCAGGGCTTGAAAATGGGTAATCTCCCCCGGGTCATCAGGGTTATCGTATTTACCGCGCAATATCTCTATGGCGTGGCGAAGCGCTCTGAACGGCAGGAATTTTGAACTGATTGTAAAATATATACCGGATGATACTAATAGAACTACCAGCGGTAAGCCCCAGGCGATGTCAACTGCACTTGACCAGAAATCTGCGAAGGCCTGCAAATAATATCCTTTTTAGTTAACCGGTTAGATTGGCAATGTGAGAGTCTACGAAATTTTTTGAGTCAGGACAACCGAAAAGTTTTGTACTTAGATTGGTCATTGCGAGGAGCGAAGCGACGCGGCAATCTCACTCTTTAGCATAACAAAAGAATCCCAAATCTGTCATTCCCGCGTCTGCGGGAATCCAGCCGCCTAATATTTGAAAATAAATTTGACATAGGCGAAAGTATTGCTCATTTGAGCGTCGTACTGAGCGGACAAAGTCCCGAGTGTAGCCGAGGGAGTCGAAGTATGACGTTGTATCTTTAGTCTTTAATTACCCACCAATGATCGTCTATAGCATATCCTCTCCAACCGCCATCCCTAAAGCATTCTTCAGGATCATCAGATGAACAATAAGCTAAAGCAGTATGCTTTACCGGAAATCCACCTCCCCACCAGTATATGACTTTGATATTTTCATTTTCCATTCTATATGGATGTATCGCATATCCATTCCAACTGGACTTCGGATACTTTCCACTTATTTGGTACTCATGTATTTCACTTTCGAGTTGTGGAATAACAGAATGGAAGTAGGTGTTTCTAGCCCAACTACCAACTATGAAGGGAGTGAAAAAAGCAATGCAACACACCAAAAGTGGAAGCAGGGCGTACCAACGCTTTATTTTCCAGGAACGCTTTAAATATACGATGGATAAGACAAAACAAATAAGCAAAATGAGGATAAATCTGACAGAAAGAAATTGAAGAATAACTGATTCTTTGAATCTGAAGAATCCAACGATAATCGTAAACGCGAAACAAAGTATGTATATGGTGATGGCCAATATATTTATCCCTCTTTATTTTATTATCGGAATAAACAATAATTAGCTTGAGCCTACTTCGGGCTGATGATATTAGGCCCCTACTTCTCCTCTGCCAACTTCTTCCTGAGAGCTCTTGTGGGCGGCAGACGTCTCGTCTGCCCCTTTAACGAACTATTCCACAGCTACGAACCCATTGAATTTGCTCATGATGACGAAATAAAACGGCTCCATTATTGTGCTCTGTTTTCGGTATCGTCATTGCGAGGAGTCCCGATTTCAATCGGGATGACGCGGCAATCTCGCCTTTGTCGAAACCACACCAAGGAGGCGGGTTTCGACCTACTCACACAACGTCATACTGAGCCTGCTATAGTCCCGAACGAAGCCGAGGGGTCGAAGTATGACACGAAAAAAGATGGATCCCGGATCAAGTCCGGGATGACGGATGCCTTACTTCTCCTCTGCCAGCTTCTTCCTGAGAGCTTTATACTTGTTCAAATACTCGACCAGCCTGCTCTCGCGGCCGACGTCTTTGGGATGGAAGTACTCGCGGCCTTTTAGTTCATCAGGAAAATACTGCTGGTCGGTGATGGCTTCTTCGTATTCGTGAGCGTACTTGTAATCCTTGCCATAGCCGAGAGCTTTCATCAGCTTTGTCGGGGCGTTGCGGATATCAAGAGGCACCGGCAGCGAACCTTTTTCTTGGGCGTCATCCATCGCCTTACTGAAGGCGGTGTATATAGAATTCGATTTTGGCGCACAGGCCATATAGACCACCGCCTGGGCAATGGCCAGTTCTCCTTCGGGCGAACCTAAGAAAAGATAGGAGTCACGGGCATTGAGTGTAAGTGTCAAGGCATAGGGGTCGGCCAGTCCGATATCTTCAGAGGCAAAGCGCACTAAGCGGCGAATTATATATTTCGGGTCTTCGCCGCCGTCAAGCATCCTTGCTAACCAGTAGAGCGATGCATCCGGGTCGCCGCCGCGAATTGTTTTATGTAACGCCGAAATAAGATTAAAATGGGCCTCGCCCGATTTGTCATACAGCGAAAAACTCCGCTGCGAAATGACTTTGAGATTTTCGTGAGTTACTTTTCCATTATCCCCCACAAAATCTGCCGCCAGTTCTAAAAGTGTCAGGGCTTTGCGGGCGTCGCCGTCAGCTGCTGTTGCCATCGCTTCGATTACGTCATCGGCTATTTTTATTTTCTGGTCGCCTATCCCCCGCTCTTTATCGCTCAGCGCACTTTTGATTATCTCTTTTAACGAATCGTTGGACAACCTCTCCAGCACATAAATCCGAACGCGCGACATGAGCGCCGAGATAACTTCAAATGACGGGTTCTCGGTGGTCGCTCCTATCAAGACGATATCCCCTTTTTCGACATACGGCAGAAAAGCATCCTGCTGGGCTTTGTTGAAACGGTGGATTTCATCGACAAAGATGTAAGTCCGTTTGCCGCTCAGTTTGAAATAGCCGTCGGCTTTGGATATCACTGCTTTGATTTCTTTAATACTCGAGGACACCGCCGAAAATGGCACAAACTGTCCCTTGGTGCTTTTTGAAATCAATCTTGCTAGAGTAGTTTTGCCGGAGCCGGGCGGCCCCCAGAAAATCAGCGAACCGACATTGTCGGTTTCAATTGCTTTACGAAGCGGCGTACCTTTGCCGACAATTTTTTCCTGCCCGACGAAATCATCAAGCGTCTGCGGCCGCATCCGGTCAGCCAGTGGCACCGTTTTTATGTTTTCTTTTGATTGGTCTTTGTCCTGTTCAAACAGCTCCATATGGGCAATATAGCAGGGCAGCGAAACAGATGGAATCACAAAAGTAGGTATGTCAACCTGAGCGTAGTCGAAGGCATGCCACCAAGGTCGATTATTCTGTATTATTATTGCATTTTTTTTGGAAATTGTCATATATTTACGTGTAGCGATCTAAAACACATGGTGTCATATGTTGCAGTCAAAAATCAGATACAAGGCCGTCGTTTTTGTCATTTCGTTTTGCTTTGCTGTAGCTGGTAATAATTGCAAAGCCGAGTCCTGGATGGATTCTGTAGATATTCTATTTCATTTCCATGGGACTACAGATTCTTCTCTCATCGGAACTAGGGTAAAAGCATTAGGAGATATCAACAATGATGGCTTTGATGATATAGCGTTCAATTCAAGATCTCCTATAGGAGCTTATATTTTTTATGGAAGTAATTCTCCTGATTCCACTCCAGATTTATTTATTAGAGGCGGTGTATCAGGAGACAAGATGCTTGATTTTACTGGAGACAATATTGCTGACTTAGTCACAGTTTGGGCATCGCAGGAAAAAGTGTTTCTTTACAGAGGCTACAATGACTCCCTTGAGGGTGTAGCCAGTGACTCGATAGCACCTGATAGCGGTACATTCCTTTTCGGTAGTTCGGCTGCCTCTGGGCTTGTTTCTGATGATAATATAGCTGATTTATTGGTCAGAGATATCAATAATCCCGGAGGCGGAAAACTCTATTATTATGAAAACCCGTTCACAACAGATAAAGCCTCCGATTGGACATTTGAAATTAGTGACCTTTCTCACTCTATTTTCTCGATCGCTATGGTAGATTTTAATGGTGACTCTTATCAAGATGCAATAATTGCTCTTAAAGCGGACATGGACACGATTAGCTATGTGTATATATTTTTAGGTCCGCAGTTTTCAGATAGTCCTAATGTAGTGTTAACAGCTCCACCAGGATTTGAATCTCTTGACCAAGAGAGATTTGGGGACGCCGTGTTCAATATCGGAGATGTTAATGGCGATAACTGGGAAGATTTAGCAATTATATTCCACTCAAGGGTCTTGATATATTTGTGTGGTCCAGGCGCAGATTCTCTGTACGATTTTTATCTTCTGGGTGGAGCCAAATCCATGTCATCTGCTGGCGATGTTAATGGGGATGGAGCTAATGATATAATTGCTGGAGATGGTCGTACTTTACATGGAGCAGTTGATATTTACCTGGGTGGAAGGAACTTTGACATTTACTCCGATAAATCTATTGTCAGATCAGATCTCCCCCCCCTTGTTCTTAAATCGCATTGGTTATGACGTTTCTTCGGCCGGTGACTTCAATAATGATGGATATGATGATATTCTATTTTCTTGTCAGAACTTCTTTGGTGGAGACCCAGGTGATGTGTTCGTCGTTTCAGGTTCCCCAAACATTACTACAGATATTGAAGATGAAGCTGAAGTAGTCCTACCTGACCAATATGAGCTATCTCAAAATTATCCTAATCCTTTCAATCCCTCCACTACAATAGAATTTAGTTTGCCGACTCGCAGTGATGTTGCGCTGAAAGTGTTCAATGTCTTGGGTCAAGAAGTAGCTGTGCTTCTTAACAAAACCATATCGGCCGGTACATACAAAGTTATTTGGGATGGACACAATCAAAACGGCAACGAGGTAGCTTCGGGGGTCTATTTCTATAAACTTGAGACGACTGAGTTTGTTGAGACTAAGAAGATGATATTGCTGAAGTAGTCCGCATGTCACCCTTCGACAAGCTCAGGGCGACGCAAACGCTTTCGGCACGTCATGCTGAGCGGACGCCGTCCTGAGCATGTCGAAGGAGTCGAAGTATGACAAGGGAAAGATGGATTCCCGACTGCTCCCCTCTTAGGGACTAAACCGGGAATGACAAATGGGACGGGAAGGCAGGGTGCCCCACCATTTATGGTGGGTTACCGTGTAATGCTCGCGCACCCCTCGACTCCACTCAGGGTGACGCAAACTCGCAGCGAAAAGCCCACTACGTGCGCCGGCGCAGAATCTGAGTCGGCACAAAAGAAAAGGCGAACATCTCTCCTTTACCCTTGACCGATAGATAGCAGAAGTATATTTTCAGAGTACAAACTTCACCGAACCGAATCCCCGCATATCCAAACCGCCCACCGCCCAAAATAATTTTGCCGTTTTATTTGTTTTGGAAAAATACCGGCGAAAGTCGGACTCGAGTCCCTTTGTAACAGCTACACCTTCGCTGCAAAAAGTGACAGAACATTTTATTGAAGGGAGGGAACGCGTATGGTTGTAGCGCTCGATAAGCAGCCTTCGAGTTGACAAAATCGAGCAGGAGGAAAGTTCACCACAATCCAAAGTCGTACCGTGGTGAAATAACGCCAAAGGGCGTAATACAGGATGTTTCGCCCAAACGGCTCTTTTGAAACCTCCAAATCTTGCCGAGAAACTCCCATCCCAGTCGCCTATCATCCAAGACCAGGTGCTGGCGGCAGATTTTGAAGTTCCAGGAGACAGCCAGGAGGGAGAATCAACAGGCAATCTTAACTTGTCCGTTAATTGCGGTTGATAGGCCCCGTAGTCAAAAGACTGCGGGGTTTTAATTTAGCCAACAGTGTACGGGATTTTCCCTATATACTAACCCAGTCTCAAGCCAGCTTTATAAGCCCTCTGATTGTTCAATTTATTTACAATTTTTCATGTAAGTCATTGCAGCCCAAGGGGCTAATCTGTCCGGTTCAGATATGTCCGTCTTTGGCACTTCCGTTGCAATTCTGATGGGTGAGAAACGCCCTAGTGATAAGGACGGACTATTATGAAAGTGAAATTTATACTGACAATGGATGACCTGGTTGTGGACGACCAGAATATCGATCAGGTAGTGCTCGACTGGGAGTGCGAGGTAGACCAAAACGAGATACTTGAGCTGTCTCACCGCTGGATTACATCACGCAATTTCCTGACTACCCGGATGGTCGGACTTACCAGAGTCGGCGAATCCTCATTAACAATCGAACCAATGGACGAAGTAGAGAATGCCTGATAAAGCTCTACTCGCAGAAGCGAAGAACATCTTCGACCAGGCCTCTGTCTCAATCGAGCATTACAGCGGTCTCTTGGGGCAGGTACAGCAGTTGATAGTTGATAACTTCGGCGAGACCGGCCTTTACGCTGCCTATTTCTCGCTGGCGGCTCTGTCGCTTCTTTTGGTCTGGAAACTTATCAAGCTCTCTTTGTCCGCTTTAAAATATATGGTACTCCCGGCGGTAGGGCTGGCCGTTATCGGCGCCTTCTTTATGCCTTACTCGTTTACATCACTTCTCCCCGTAACCGCAACCGGCTGCTCTTTAGTGCTCCTATTCAAGGGGTAAGCGGCGGAGTCACTTCTTCTCTTAAACAACGATGGTAATCGAAAATGGAAGATCTGCACAACAACGAAACTGACTTTAAGAAAACCTGTGTTAACTGCGGCCGCAAACTGATTGAACGCAAAGGCGCTCTGCTCTGCCTGCAGTGCAACCCCGAAGAGTTTGAATACACAGAGCTTTTTGAAGATAGTATAGAAGACGGCGACTATGTTTTTATAGAATGCCCCGGCGCAAGTTTGTACCAGCCCGGCACCAACGAGGTAGTGGCCGGCGCCAGATTTATTGAAAACGGTAACCTGGAAACTGACTTTGAAATAATCAAAGAGCCGGTCTTTGCACCGACCCACAAAAAACGCCGCCGTATTAAACGTGAGGCTCTGGGTAGAATTCGCCGCTGTCAGGGCTGTCAGGACTACACCGTCCGCATGCGCCGCCCCGAGGGAGCAGATTTCTTCATCCCCTCCTACAAACATCCCAACCGCAAAAAACTCAAAACTATCGAGCATACCAGCTACGAACCGAAGTAGTTTTCTATTTATAGCATCATAAGATGCATCAATTGAAAAGCCTCAATCACAACATATAAAACCCGCTTAACCCTGTGTCTCTCAACGGCATATATACTGTTTTTTACTTGCTTTAACTCGTCTTTTTGGCGTTATTTGAGTATAAAATAGGACGTCATGCAAACACGAAAAGCGAGAAAAACAGCCAGAGTCGAACCTCTGCCAATATCGCCGGTTATTGATAAAGTAATCCGGGGGCTGGGTTTAACCAAACGTTACCATGGCTGGCAGGTAGTCACTAAGTGGCCTGAGATAGTGGGCGAAAATATCGCCGCCGCCTCAAAAGCTGAACGTTACGATGATGGCATCCTGTTTGTAAAAGTTAAAAGCGACACCTGGCGGATGGAAATTCATATGAAAATAGATGCCATCATGTCGGAGATTAAAAAATTACCTTATGGAAAGTCTATCAAAGAGATTAGACTGGCCTGAACGTTTTTATAGAAAGTAAAAGATGGAAACAATGACCGAAGATTTGACTACCAAGACAAGAAAGACAGCCCAGGGCAGCAAAGGTCACAGCTACGACGCTTCGACTATCAAAGTTTTAGAAGGTCTCGAAGCGGTCCGCAGAAGGCCGGCCATGTATATCGGCGATGTCAGCCAGCGCGGACTTCACCATTTGGTATACGAGGTCGTCGATAACTCGGTTGACGAATCGATGGCTGGTTTTTGTGATAAGATTTCAGTTGAGATCTGCAGCGATGGTTCAATAAAAGTTACTGATAATGGCCGCGGCATCCCGGTAGAAAATCATCCTGAGCAAAAAGTGTCAGCTTTGCAGGTAGTCATGACCACCCTCCACGCCGGCGGAAAATTTGACCACGACAGTTACAAAGTTTCCGGCGGTTTGCACGGAGTTGGTGTTTCAGTTGTTAACGCCCTGTCGGAATGGTGCTGGGTGGAAGTTCACCGCGATGGCGATGTTTACCGCCAGCAATATGAAAAAGGCAAACCGAAAAAAGCAGTTGCCAAAGTTAAAACTTCCAACAGAACCGGTACCACCACCTGTTTTTATGCCGACAAAGAAATATTTAAAACCATAGAATACAAGTATGACATAATTGCCTCGCGCCTTCGTGAACTGGCTTTCTTAAATAAAGGGCTGGAGATAATCTTAACAGACTCGCGCAGCGGCAAGGAAGAATCATTTCAATACAAGGGCGGTTTGTCATCATTTGTTTCATATTTGAATGAAAACAAAACTCCGCTATTCAAAAAGCCGATTCACTTTAGCGCCATTCGTGATGGTGTCGAAGTTGAAGTTGCCATACAGTACAACGACAGCTATACCGAGTCCCTCTATTCTTATGTAAATAATATTAACACCATCGAGGGCGGCACTCATTTGACCGGCTTTAGAACTTCCCTGACCCGCTCAATAAACAACTATGCCTTTAAAAATAACCTCTTAAAGAAAAACGGCTTTTCACTTACAGGCGATGACAGCCGTGAAGGATTGACTGCGGTACTGTCTGTGCATGTCCCTGAACCGCAGTTTGAAGGCCAGACCAAAACTAAACTTGGTAACTCCGAAGTCCGCGGGATTGTTGAAGCCATTACCAATGAACATCTGGGCAACTTTTTCGAAGAGAACCCGCCTGTTGCCAAAAAGATTATCGAGAAAACCGTGGCGGCAGCTATGGCTCGTGAAGCGGCCCGCAAAGCCAGAGAGCTGACCCGGCGCAAAACGGCGCTCGACAGCGCTGCCCTGCCCGGTAAACTGGCCGACTGCAGTTTGCGTGAACCCGAAGATTGCGAGATCTACATTGTAGAGGGTGACTCGGCGGGTGGCTCGGCCAAACAAGCCCGGGACAGACGCTTTCAGGCAATACTACCACTCAGAGGAAAAATCTTAAACGTAGAAAAGTCCCGCATAGACCGCATTTTGGGTAACAATGAAATCCGCGCGCTGATTACGGCGCTCGGCTGCGGCATTAGTGAAGAGTTCAACGCTGACAAAGTGCGCTATCATAAAATTATAATTATGACAGATGCTGATATCGACGGCTCACATATTCGCACCTTAATACTGACTTTCTTTTTCAGATACATGCGCCAGCTCATTGACCTGGGCTATATGTATATTGCGCAGCCGCCGTTGTATAAGATTCGTCAGGGCAAAAAAGACCACTACGCTTTCTCTGACGATGAAAGGGATAAAATCCTCAAAGGACTGCCCAAAAAACCGGTGATAATTCAGCGTTTCAAAGGTCTTGGTGAAATGAATCCTGATCAGCTCTGGGACACTACCATGGACAAAGAGACCCGGACGCTGCTTCAGGTGACACTCGATGACGGCGCCGAAGCCGACCATCTGTTTTCTGTTTTAATGGGCAGCGAGATTGCACCGCGCTATAAGTTCATCCAGGAAAACGCCCAGTACGTCCGCAATCTGGATGTGTAATCGGTTCGACAACAATTCTGTCTAATCTCACTATGTCATGCTGAGCGGACATAGTCCCGAGTACCCGCGGGAGTCGAAGCATGACTAAGCAATACTTATAGTCCGCACACTTCTACTGACAACACGGCTCCGGGCCGGTGCCGTTTATGAATGCGGCCAGATAGGTGATGTCAGCCTTCTCTTAATGACACACCCCCGGTGGCGGCCCGCCGCGGAAGATAAAGTCGACCAGGAAAGTTAAATCAAGAATGTCGGCTGAATCGCCATCTCCGTTTACATCAGCTTCTTCAAGACAAGCGGCTTCAGTTCCGCCCCTAAATATGAAGTCTACCAGAAAAGTCAAATCAAGAATGTTGGCGTCCTTCCCGTCGTAGTTTACATCCCCACGGAATCCACAAGGTGAAAAAACATACGCACGCCCGGCGTCAGTAGCAGGAGCTCCCACAATCAGATCATCAAAACCATCGTTATTCAGATCACCGACCGAAGCAACCGAAGAACCGAACGCGTCCCCTGCTGTCTCGCCAGTAAGAACATAAATCTTATCACCCGTCTGTCCGGAAAAAACATAGGCCCGTCCGGCACCATTGCCGCCAGCGTCATTACCATTAGCTCCCACAATCAGGTCATCAAAACCGTCGTTATTCAGATCACCGGCCGAAGCTACCGAAAAACCGAAGAAATCATTTGCGGCTTCGCCAGTGAAAGTATAAATCTTATCACCGGTCTGACCGGAAAAAACACATGCCCGCCCGGCGTCAAATCCACCGGCATCGTTAAACGGAACTCCCACAATCAGGTCAGCAAAACCATCGTTATTGACATCACCGGCCGAAGCTACCTGCCGACCGAACTGTTCACCTACCGCCTCGCCGGTGAAAACATAAATTGTATCACCCGTCTGACCGGAAAAGACATAAGCCCGCCCGGCAGAAGTGCCGCCAGCGTCATTACCATTAGCTCCCACAATCAGGTCATCAAAACCATCGTTATTTACATCACCGGCCGAAGCAACCGAACCACCAAAATTGTCCTCTGCCGCCTCGCCGGTGAAGACATAAATTGTATCACCAGTCTGACCGGAAAAGACATAAGCCCGCCCGGCATTATTGCCGCCAGCGTCATTACCATTAGCGCCCACAATCAGGTCATCAAAGCCGTCATTATTTACATCACCTGCCGAGGCCACCGACCAACCGAAGAAGGCATATGCCGCCTCGCCGGTAAAAACATAGATTGTATCACCGGTCTGACCGGATAAGACATAGGCCCTACCGGCGAATTCGCCACCGGCGTCATTACGCCAGGCGCCCACAATCAGATCAACAAAACCGTCGCTATTTACATCACCGGCTGACGCAACCGACCAACCGAACCAGTCACCAGCCGCCTCGCCGGTGAAAACATAAAGAGTGTCGCCAGTCTGTCCGGAAAAGACATAGGCCCTCCCGGCACTGAAGCCGCCAGCGTCATTAGACCAAGCGCCCACGATTATGTCATCAAAACCATCGTTATTGACATCACCGGCCGAAGCTACCGAAAAACCGAAGCGGTCATCTACCTCCTCGCCGGTGAAGGTATAAACCGGCGGGCACTGGGATTGGGCAGTTGAATCAGCCGCGATTAGAATAATTATGGATAGCGAGAAAATAAGATTAGTGAACTTCATAGTTTATCCTCTATCTGAAGTTGACCTAATACCTTATATCAGGCTGCAAAGGTCTGATTCTTGATGAAATATCAGCAGCCCATTGGATTAGTAATAAAAGAACTTGCCCTCTAATTTACAAAAAGAGGTCTTATTGTCAAGGCATTGCTTGGGTGATAGGTCAGAGGGAGCCGAGGCGGGAACTTGGACTAAATGCTGGGCGGTAAGTCCTTATTTGAGGACGGGTTGAGAACTTCATCAGGCAGTTCAACTTTGGGGGTGGCGATACCTAACCAGCGTTGGTACCATTTCCACTTTTTTCTTTCGGTCTTCAGAAATTTCTTCATGCGTTTTTCTTTGACAAGCGCAATGGCATCATATTTTTCAATCTTGGTCAAAAGTATTTCAAGCGTTTCGCGTTTCTCCAAAGCGGTGCGAAGCGTGTCGTAGTCTCTGAAGTTAAAAATGGTCTGTACCATTGGTTCGAAAAAGACCATCGTCTGTGAACCGATATAATTTAGCGGCTTGACCGATTCCACAAACAGGATAGCCGGCACAGTCCAGCCTTTGTCGACTACTTTGTGGGCCAGTTTATCGAGCACAGCGTCCTCTTCTTCGGGCAGCCGCTTTTCTTCGGGGTCAGGAAATTCAATACTGCCGCGTGAGAAAAACCCCATCAGCTATTTTCCTCAACTTGCGGCCGCCAGACGTCCTGAGAATTTCTCATTAGCATGTCTTTTAAAGCAGTAAAGGTCGTCATCCTGAGCGGACAAAGTCCCGTGGGAGTCGAAGGGTGAGGACTATGAGATAATCGCTCGGTCATGGTTCGACTCCGCTCACCATGACATTCGAATATTCCTAATACTTCACTCATTAACTACTCATTCCATTTGGGGACTTTTCCTGTTCGCCAATGTACTGACCTATGAGAGATAATATTTGTTCACGTTTACCGCCGTACATCAGATAAATGCCGCGGAAATTTTCCAGTCTTGATGGCTCAGCGAATGGCGAAAGCAGCACGCCGTTTTTATCGGGATAAAAGCTGCGGTATTCTGACCATTGTTTGGAAATTGTTTGAGTGGGGGTTTTGATTGTTACTCCTTTTTCACTCAAACGGTAGTGGGTAGGGAAATAATATCTGGCCAGCGAAAGTGAGAATACAATAAAAGTCAGCAGAGCAAAGCCCACCGAATCAAACGAGTAGTAAACATAGGCCACTGCCAAGATCACAAACAGCGTCACCAGAACGGATACCAGCGGACGCTTTCTTAACGGGTGGCAGCTCCAATGAAAAGCAGCGGCCTCAGCAGAGACTTCAGTATTACCGGAGATTTTGCTTGAATCGTCCATCACTTTTTATCTTCAAGAGGGCGATAACGTTCTTTTTTGACTGTTTCCATCATCTTCAGCAGTTCTTTAGGCTCAAACAGTTTTTTTTCAATCAAAACCCGCACCAGCGCTTCCTGCGCCAGGTTGTTGGAAAGAGCCAGTTCTTCGTAGGAAACATCGCGCTCTTTACCGTCGATAACCATTTTCAAAGCTACTTTTGGATCACTCATATTGTTAACTCTCTTTTTCCGTTTTGGCCTTGTAGTTTCAGATGAGTAATATAATCAATCACAAAAATAACGAAACAGGCAGAAAGTCTGCCGGTCGAAATTTCAATTTTCCGGCTCAACCAGCTCAGCAGTGCTCTGCTCTGCAGTAATCAAGATTGCCCGGCCGTTTTCAATCCTATAAAGAGGCATCTCTATGTTTTCGCGGAATTTCCCGAATGAAATTCTACCCGATGCGCCCTGAAATTCGCGCAAGTCAGACAAACTTTCTACCAGTCTTTTGCGGTTGTTGCCTGACTTCTTTATTGCCATCCCCAAAATTTTCAGAGCATCGTAGCCTAAGGCGGCCAGTCTCTCGGGGCGCTTACCGTAGCGGATATCATAAGCTGCCGAAAATTTCAGATTTGCCTCAGAATTTTCGCTTCCTAAAAATGGTGACGGAAAGACCGCCTTTTTGGTAACGTTGTCGCCTAATCGGAAAACCTTTTCGTCCCCCCAGCCATCGGAACCAAGATAGGCCGCGTTCAGATTATAAAATCCAATCTGTGCCACCAGCAGTTTTATCTGGTCGGCACTACCTGGCAGATAGAGACAATCCAGATGCGCCGGGATATCATCGAGATCCAGGGTGTCGCCGCCGGGATTAATATAATAAATTGAATCGGGGAATTCTCCAAGAAGTTCCGTTTTGATGTCGGCGATTTGAGGGCCAAAATCTTTATCGCGCGGACGATAATATTCGATCGCTACAATCGTGCCGCCTAACTTTTCGAATCGCTCAACAAATGCTCGTGACATTTTCAGATGTTCAGCGGCCGTTGAAGTAATTATGGCGGCTGAGTCGGCCTGCAAGTAAATTGCGGCATACTCGGCCATGATGGCGCCTTCGAGTTCAATATTGGGAGAGAGTTGAAAAGAAGTCTCAGACAGCCCCGTCAAACCAGCCTGAGTAGCCGCCGGAATCAAGAGCGGCAGGTCGCTGCAAATGAGCGAAGCTGCAGCTACCGCAGCCTCTTCTGATGTCAGCGGTCCAATAGCTGCAATATAAGTCTTGTCCGCAGCAATCTCTGCTATCAGACTGGCAGCATCAATAGGATCAGCTTTGGTGTCCACAGCCGTTATATTGATAACAATTCCGTATTCATTTCTGATCTGCTCGGCGGCTATTACCGCGCCGTTATAAATTTCGTCAGCATACTTTTGAAGTTCTCCCGAAAACGGCAGCGCTATAGCAATCGAAACTTCCCCCCGGCTCGGTCTGTAATCTGAGACATCTCTGGTGTTATCTGGCTGGCTGCAATGTGAAAGAATCTCTCTGGCGTAGACAGAATCATTTTTCTCATAAAGGGCACGGGCGACAGTTTCAGCCAGCAGGCAGCGTCTGTCTCCTTTAATCGATTCAAATTCGCCTTCAGCAAATCTTACAGAACTTGCGTGCTTGACCGCTTCGTTAATTGAAGAGATAAGAATCTGGTTAAGCCGCCGGTCCTGGGAAGTTCGGTATGACTGAAAATAATATAGTACTGCCCGGTCAACGTCTCCTTTTAAGTAATAGACGTTGCCCATATAGAAATAGACGAAAGGGAGTTCCGGAGAGTTTTCAAAGCGTGAGACAAAATATTTGAAACTGCTTATGGCGTCGCTATATTCACCCAGATAGTACTTGGCTTTGGCCCGGTGAAAAACGTAGAGGTCTAAGTAATCTGAATTTGCAAAACGACCTGAGAGTTGTTCGAAAATTCTGGCTGCCCCAAAAAAGTCGCCCTGTTTCATCATCCTTTTGCCGTCGGCATACAGAGCCCGTGCTTCGGGCGAGTCGCCCGTGTTCTCGGCATAGATAGACGAAACTGCCGCCAAAATCAAAAGACCGACGACTATTCGCAATCTAAATGAGCGCATCAGAGTGAATATTTTCCGAAATCTTCGGGATTAAGATTTTTTAGCCGCTCCCGTAAGGACTCAGGGTCGGTCGGCAGACTTGATGTTTCTGATTTATCCTGAGCTGCGGCCTTGAATAATTCTTTGCTGACGAAAATTTTGGCGCTCATTCGCAGCGCCAGAGCAATTGAATCCGACGGGCGGGCGTCTATTTCGAATTCCTTACCGTTGCACTTAATAAACAGTTTGGCATAAAATGTTTCTTCTTTTAACTCGGTAATCTCTACCCGTGTCAGTTTCGCATCCAGTTTCGTTATTATTTCTTTTAAGAGGTCATGAGTCATCGGACGCTTTGATTCGACTCCGGAAAGAACCATGGCAATTCCCATGGCTTCGGCCTGCCCAATCCAGATTGGCAGAACCTTTTCCATTCCCACCGGTGATAGTATAACCACCGGCGACTTAGTGGTCATATCCAGCGCCAGACCTTCGACTGTTGCTTCAACAAGTTCCATATTTCAAGTCTTCTTTACTACCCATAGTTTAAGGTCGGCTTTAACATCTCTGGAAACTTTTACCGGCAGTGTGTATACACCCAGCGCTTTGATAGGGTTCTCCAGTTCAATCATTCTTTTGTCCACAGTTATGCCTTCTTTGGCCAGAAGTTCAGCGATATCACCATTGGTAACAGAACCGAATACCTTATCTTCTTCACCTACTAAAACTTCGGTGGTCAAAGAAATCTTCTCAATTCTATCTTTGATAACTTCTGCTTCTTTGCGAAGTTTCCTTTGTCGCTGCTCAGACTGTTTTTTTACTTCTTCAATGGCGTTCATACTTGCTTTGGTGGCAGGTATGGCCATATTTTTGGGAAACAGAAAATTGCGTCCATAACCGTTTTTAACTTCGACTAATTCTCCGGCGCTGCCCAGTTCCGGAACATCCTGACGTAAAATTACTTTCATTTTTATACCTTCCGATAAATTAAATAAATTCTATTTAAGACCTATTGGCAACGGATATTTCTGCCTCCAGTCAAAAAAGCTGTCTACAAAACCTAAGAGCGCCAAAAAGGCCAGACCATATATATGAGACAGGAAAAGCATCAGATATACTATCAATTTAAGATAAATGCTAAGCCGGCCTTTCTGCAGAAGAAAACCCAGCAGTGATATCCCGGTAAGTGAATAAAGCAGAGTCAGAAACAAGAGCAGGTTGTCAGCAATAATTGTCATTGAATCATTACCAAAAAGGCGCAGCAAAACTCCTGATAATACAAGCGGCGTAAAAGAAAAAGGTATCCTCCAGGAACTAAAAGGCGGCAGCTTGAGATTCTTATTACCCCTGATAAATTGCCATCTTGCAAAAAGCCAGAAGCCAAGTGCAAACTGCATTATAATTGACATGACAGTCAAGGCAGGCAGAACTCTCAAGAAGAACGTAAGAAACTCTTTAATCTGTCCGGCGTTTTCAGCCGAGTAACCCGAGGCAGACAGGGCCGGCTCTGTTTCCAGAATCAATTGAGCAATTTCCTCAGATGATGCCAGCACCTGCCACATTGGAATCATCTGCAGTGATCCAAATAATACCAGAGCTACAACCGAAGCCAGGAATATTCTGGAAATTGAGTGGTTATGTAGTGCCAGTCGGCCACAGAGAACCGAAGGCGCCAGAACCGCCGACCAGCCAGCCATCGCAACCCAGACCATATCAGATTTTATTAACAGTAAGCTCATAAGAATGGCAGGAAGAACTACCAGCGAAAGCTGAAGATTTTTCCGGTAGTAGATTACAGTACTGATGCTGCAAAACAAAAAGACTACTACTACAAAATTTACGGTTCCTAAAAGAAGTTCAACCGGCACACCAAGTTCAAACGGCCGCTTTGAATAGGCAATGAAGCCGTGCAGAAAAGAGGCAATCAAAACTGATAGCAGCAATTGTACCGGGATAGCCGGCTTTGGTCTGCCTTCCACGACGCTTGAAGCAGATGACCTGCCTAATTGTTCAACGATATGACTCACTCGCAAAGGCCATAATTGCCATAACGCGGGCACGTTTGACAGCCCTTGTCAAATTGCGCTGGTGAATAGCGCAATTGCCTGATATACGCCGGGCCAAAATCTTGCCGCGCTCATTCGTAAAACGGCGCAACATCTTTTCATCTTTATAATCCAAATAATAGATTTTGTTCTCACAAAACCGGCATATTTTACGTCTTCTCATCATTGCCATTTATTTAATCCTCACTGACTATTCCAAGTTTTTCTTTACAGTTCTTCATCTTCCGGCTTCTCATCGGCAGGTTTTTGCTCTTTGACCGCAGCTTCGTCTGTTGAAGAAACAATCTCGATTTTTGTGGTTTCGCTTTCACTATCTGCCGTTTCGGTAACTGCTGCAGGCACAAACTTGATTTCTGCGGTTTCGCTGGCGCCGTCTGCTGTTTCGGTAACTGCTGCAGGTGCAATTTTGATTTCTGCGGTTTCGCTGGCGCTGTCTGCCGTTTCGGTAACTGCTGCAGGCACAATTTTGATTTCTGCAGTTTCGCTTAGGCTGTCTGCTTCTTCTGTGGCCGGAGTTTCAGAGACCGGCTCTTTTTTGGAGTCTGAGTCTGGCTTGCGCTTCGTAATTTCTCTGGGCGCTTTGTAATCTTCCTTCTTGTCGCCATAGACTCTTTCCGGATCAGCTTCAAAGCGGATAGTAAGATGCCGCATGTATTCTTCGCCAAGCTTCATATGCCGGTCCAGAAGCGGAAGAACCGACTTGTCTGATTCATGAAGAAAAGTTGCGTAATATCCCTGATGCAGTTTGTTGATGGGATAGGCCAGGCGGCGGGTACCCATTCTGTCCTCGCGGACAATTTTTCCGCCGTTGGACAAAATCAGCTCTGAGATAGCTTTGACTTTCTCCTCAATTACGGCGTCCTCTGATTGGGGATTTACAATGAACGTTGTTTCGTAGAGAATCAATTTTTACCTCCCTTTGGACGTTTTGGTCTCTCAACGGCTTGAGACTATAGTCCTCAAGCAGGGTTATAGTTATATTTCGTCATAGCCAGTTCTAGTCCATGGCCGAGGGCAAATATAACGGCTTCTGCGGCAACTCCAAGCATTTTATTTAGCTCTGATTGCTCTTTCTGATCGAACTTAGCCAGTACAAAATCCACTTCATTAATATCGTCAGGAATCGGACCAATCCCCAGACGCAGCCGGGGGAAATCTTCGGTCTGAAGTTCCTCAATTATCGATTCCAGCCCGTTATGCCCTCCTGCTGAGCCTCCTGCCCGAAACCGGATAGCACCCAATGGCAGATTGAAATCGTCGACAATTACCATCAGATTGTCTGGCTTTAGCTCATAGCTCTCTAATATCTCCCTTGCAGAATAGCCGGAGCCATTCATCATCGTAGTAGGCTTGACCAGATAAATCGGGCTGTCCTGATAATCTGCATTACTGATTGTTGAATACTTCAATTCTGCAGGCATTGATGATTTTAATTCCTGCCCCAAAAAGAAAATAACTTCGAACCCGACATTATGCCGGCTGCCTTGATATTTCTCCCCGATATTCCCTAATCCGATAATAGCCTTAATCATTGCGGGAGTATTAATCCGCAATTTTAGACTACTAAATCAATAAAAAGAAAATCTGCTGAATTCTTGAATTTGTAAGTGAATTTAGCGCTTGGTAGAGGCGAAATCCGACATATCGTTCAAAATATATTTCTGAGGATTTAAGAATTTACCGTTTCGGATAATTTCGTAATGCAGATGAGGGCCGGTGGAATAACCGGTTGAACCCATCAATCCAATTACCTGACCACGCTTTACGCTCTGACCTCTTTTGACAAGTACCTTGGCGAGATGGCCGTAACGGGTACGGTAGCCGTAACCATGATTGATAGTTATCAGCTTACCCAGGGCAGTACTACTCGAGATAATTTTAATTTTACCGTCGGCGGTTGCGATAATAGGTGTATTGGTATGATTGGCGATATCTGTGCCCCGGTGCATCTGTTTATAGCCGGTGAAAGGGTCATATTTCAAGCCGTAGCCGCGGGAGCTCCAGCCGTTGGTTGGCCAGATTGACGGTGTATGTCTCAGTTTGGTTTTTATATTCAAGAGAGCATTTTCAACTTCTTCATATTTCTCTAATTCGAACTTAGATAAACGAAGCAGACGGTCAACTTCCATCTCGGTAATGTAGGCTTCCTTTTCGATAATAGAAAGTTGGGCGATCTGATCCGGTTCCGGTCCGCCGATACCTAACTGCCGCTCTTCGGGATTAATCTCAGGTAGATTAAAAAGCGCTCTCAGCTTCACTTCTTTGGAGACTAACTCTGTATAACGGTCTTCAACTTCGACCAGATTCCAGCGAAGCTGCTCATAGCTTTCTGAGAGCTTTTTGTTTTCGGCCTGAAGCTGGCTGAGCTGTCCTGCGGAAACTTTATTACTAAAGAAATTTGCTGAAAAATAGAAACTGCCCACTAAAAGCAGCAATGCAAAGCCCAAAACAGTATAGACTGTTGATTTGGCAATGCTCAACTCTCTGGGAGTACCCGAAGAATCCGGAATATAAAGAAATGTAAGTCTGTTATTCTTCAATTTTCTGGCTCTAAACTTAATTATTCTGACTCTTTCCAACCTACTGTCTTTCCTTTCAACATTAAACTGCAATTACACAGCTGCTGAAAGTAGGCTAGAGGTTGCTATCTGTCAAGAAATTTGTCCTATGTCAACTATTTTACCAGATTGTATTCCCGGCTAAGTATCTTATTGACAACCTTTACCAGTTTTTCGGATTCAAGATTCTGCAAACTGTATAGATGCCAATAGGTTTTCTTAGCTACCGGAAATCTAACCTGCTTTTTCTTTTCTTCTGGCACAGGTCTATCCTTTCTGAGTGTCCTCCACCCCAAAGGATTTGCTATGCACTAATACTTAATCGGGCGGTTGGACTGAATAATTTAGTTCCAATCCGACTAATGCACAGATTATGCCAAAAAAGGTCGCCAGTCCTCTTTTTTTGAAATTTAACTTGTTGCTATACAACAAGATAGGCTGTTCAAAATATGAACAGCTAACTTTTGAGCCTCATTAAGCTGATTATTATGGCAATCTCCCCATTAATTGAAGCTAAAACGGCAGTATATGCTATTTGAGCCAATTGACGGCCGGTCGGAATAGCTGTAGATTCGGCTCATTAAAGGGGCAGACGGGGACACGCTTAGGTGGCCGCCCACGCAATAGAGTCATACTGAGCGGAGTCGAAGTATGAGCGGACATAGTCCCACGTATTCGAGGGAGTCGAAGTATGAGCGGACAAAGCCCCACGTATTCGAGGGAGTCGAAGTATGAGCGGACATAGTCCCACGTATTCGAGGGATTAGATGTATGCGATAAATTGTCATTCCCGCTTTAGTCCCTATGAGGGGAGCAGTCGGGAATCCATCTTGTCGTCTGGGTGCCCCACCCCACGGGACTTTGCCATTTATGCCGGGTTCTTGAGCGAAGCCGAGGGGCGTCACCCTGAGCTTGTCGAAAGGGGCAAATAAAAACAATTGGAGAAATTTATAATATGACTGAGCTAAAAGACAAAACCTCCGGGGTGGCCCACCTTTTAGGTGGGTTCCCGTCAAAATAGAAAATTGGAGAAATTGAAAATATGACCAACCTCAAAGACAAGACCGTACTCATAACCGGAGCCTCGGCCGGAATCGGTGAAGCCATTGCCCGGGAATTTGCTTCAAACGGCTCTCGGCTGATTTTAATAGCCCGCCGGTTCGAACGGCTCGAGAAACTAGCCGAAGAATTAAAGACCGAAACTCATCTGATCAAACTCGATATCAGAAACCGTGAAGCTGTCGAAAAAGCTCTTTTATCCCTGCCCGAAAGCTATCAGTCGATTGATATTCTGGTTAATAACGCCGGTCTTTCGCGAGACCTGGGCAAAATTTACGAAGCCAACCCCGACGGCTGGGAAGATATGATAGACACTAATATCAAAGGTCTGCTCTATATCAGCCGGGTGGTCTTAATCGGCATGGTCGAAAGAAACAGCGGGCATATTATAAATATCGGCTCGATTGCCGGACACGAAGTCTATCCCAAAGGCCATGTTTATTGCGCCACTAAGTTTGCCGTTGATGCAATTACTAAAGGCATGAGAATGGATTTGTTTGACAAAAATATCAGAGTTTCGACAATCGACCCGGGACTGGTTGAAACGGAGTTTTCCGAAGTCCGCTTTTACGGCGACAAAGAACGCGCCAAAAAAGTCTATCAGGGCTACAAAGCGCTGGAAGCAAAAGATATTGCCGAGTCAGTCGTCTGGGTAGCTTCGCGCCCCTCCCATGTCCAGATCGCCGAGATGATAATATTACCGTCTGACCAGGCCTCCGCCGCGGTGTTGAACCGGAGGGAGTGAAATATTCATCCTGAGCTTGCCTTGGTCCTGAGCGAAGTCGAAGGGTCGAAAGGAGTCTTCATCTGGGTGCCCACTTCATTCCGTCATTCCGGCGTATGCGGGAATCCAGCCGGTAATAAGAGCAGGAAAGTTGGAATCAAAGTAAAAGGGACAGATGGAGACACGCCATGGCGGCCGCCCACGAAACTGATTCCATTATTGATTAATTCAAAAGACCCTGCCATAAAGTTGCATTAATTTTGTACTGTCTACAGTATCACCTCCCTTGTGATTTCTAAGGAATCGCAATCGCAACACCCGTTTACATAGTAACCTGCTGCAGCCCTGTGCCATCAAGGTTAATTCGCCATATGTGAATCAGGAAGTCGCTTGCAACACGTGCGAATAATAAGGTTGAACCATCGGGTGAGATATCCATGCTGCCTTGACCATCTACCAGATACCTCGTATTCCCGCTCAAATCCGCAACGAATATTTCCCCTTTTGAATTGTTATAAACAATACTCTGACCATCATGAGTCCATATAGGATGTCTTCCTTGAAAACCAGTACATTGCTGTGAGGAATCATTGAATAGATAATAGCATATTGTTTTCCCGCTGAAAACCAACTTGCTTCCATCTTGAGAAACGGAGGGCTCGGTGCCATCTGTAATTGCCTCAACACTACTATCTATGAGCGAATATCGATAGATACCAGAGGAGTGAGTTGAGTCAATTGTAGGTCCAACGTAAAACAGATATTTTCCGTCTTTTGAAACATCAAATGCAGGCAAGTATGTCGATATGCCAAGTGACCTGACGATTTGTGAACCCAGATGATACAAAACAAGCTCACCGCCACCGTACAGTCCTGTGTTAATTATGAGCTCACTGTCCCCAGTTAACCATTCCACTTTGGGACCTAGGACACCAGTTGGAAATTTTTGTTCGCCGGTTGAATCACTAATGTAAATGCCAAGTGCTGCATTTCCCATGCTATCAAAAGCGCTCAAAAATGCTATCCGTTCGCCATTGTTGGAGAAAGCTGGATTGGTTTCGGCTATATTGGGTACAGGCGTCGGAAGAAAAGAACGTGGTTCGTCATCTTCGCAGCCACAGGCGAGCCCGAAGGTGAGCATTATGGGGAAAATCAACAGAGATGATAAAAGCTGTTTGAAGCAAGTGGCTGGGTAAATGTACTCTTTCATGTGAAACCTAGAGGAGCGCAGAATTTTCTCGAAATGAGTTCCCATAAGCGTAGTATAGCCGGATGCGGATTTGCGCACTAACATTAGAACACCTCCTGTATCCGTAGATTTTTAGTTCTTTAGAGAATCATTAACATCGATTTTTCACTGATTCTCTGATTCTCTGAATTTCCTTATTTGCCGGGTAGCCCACCATTTATGGCATGGTCCTGAGCGTAGCCGAAAGGTGAGTTTCAATATCTGCAATAAATATAATCCCTTTGAGACGGTTGTCCCAGCAAAATCCCCACCAAATCGCTACAAAATGCCTCGCTGCACCTAAATTGTGAGCAATCATCTTCAGAACAAAAAACATATGAAAAATAATATGAGAAAAGTAAAATATGACAAAACGAACCCAATTTGCGGGGTTAGCACCTAGGCCGACATTGAACATTTCCTTGACGATCTTCGTCTCAATAATTAGGTTGGATTGTATCTAATATCACTTTTTTCAAAGTAGGTCAAGATGAGAGCAATTGTATTTCTAGTGACTTGCCTGGCTATCTTAATAACGACTTCATGCGGCGATAAGGCTGTAACTCCCTATCAACCATCTGAAACTGAAACACAAATAATCGGCAATTGATTATGGCAAGAATCATGCGGGGGAATCGCCGGTACTTGCACCGACAGTTCCGCATTCGGTAGTGAGGGTATCACTTTCACAAAAGAGGGCTTATCTTTTCAGTGGTGTCCCGTTTGTTATCCACTTTTGGTTGACTACAAAATAGTACAAAAGAAATCCTATACTTATGGTCAGGATACTATTGTAACAGCAATCGTAAGAACATTTGAAGATTCGCCTCTTATCGATTTGATTATTAAACAGCTTGATGACACCGCACTTACTCTTATACAAGACTGTGGCGACTGTTATGTAATATCTTATTCCAGGATTCGAACTTCAGATATAACTATAGTTAACCCGGGTGGTGTCGGCCCCTAGGCCGGGTGGCCCGCTATTCATGGTGGGTTGCTGGGTCACCCTTCGACCCCCTAGAAATACTAGGGACCAAGTAGGCAGGCTCAGGATGACGAATAGAAAGATGGATTCCCGCCTCCGCCCCGTGACTACACGGGACTAAAGCTGGAAAGACAGACTTCGTATATACGCTAATTCACGCTCTGTCTTATATCGCCGAAGTGGTCGGTGTCGCCGTTCTGTTCGTAATAGTCGTTATGATAACCATGAATCGGTTTTAACTGGTCCAGCCAGTAGGCCTTGTCGTCGCGATGGCAGACAATCATGCGCTGTTCGTCGCGCGCACTTTTGGCGCGGTGATATTTGAGATAAATATGCCTTTCATCCACGGCAACTATTTCAATTTTGCCCGACTCGTGAGACATGGCATATTTCAGGCGCTTTGATAAACCGGAGCATTTTTTCTTGGCCTTTTCAATTTTCTGGTAAGCTTCGACTATCGGCACTTCAAACGGCTCGTTGCCTTCGGTCGGTCTCCCCTGAAAAACATAATACTGCGGCACGCCCATATAAGAAAGTTCGTTCCACAGCTCAGCCATGACGTCGGGGTCATCGGAGATACCGCGGATAATAGGATTCTGATTAACGCAGATAACGCCGGCATCAATTAGCATTGCGACTGCCTCACGTGATTCCGCGGTCAGTTCGCGGGGATGGTCATAGTGGCACATCATATAGATACGTTTATCCGCCGTAGAATATTTCTTGAACAGCTCCATCAGAGCCGGGTCGTTTATGAATCTGAAGGGGTTAAAGGCCGGCATTTTGGAGCCTATCCTGATAATCTTGAGATGGTCTATCTCTCTTAGCGAGGCGAAGATTTTTTCTAACTTAGGCGTCTGTAAAATCATCGGGTCACCGCCAGTCAGAAGCACGTTTGAGACTTCCGGGTGATTTCTGATATATTCCAGACCGCTGCTGATGTCATAGGTGACTTCATCGTTATCGTTCATGAACAGCCGTTTGCGGAAACAATAGCGGCAGTAGGCACCGCAGACCTCGTTGACCAAAAGCAAAACAGTCGTGCCATATTTGTGCTGGACACCTTTTTCGACTGTTATAGATTCTTCGTTGGAGGCATCGAGAATCCCCCACTCATTTAGTTCCCGTTCATCGGGGATGACCAACCTACGAATAGGGTCGTTGGGGTCTTTCCAGTCAATTAGTGAGACATAATAGTCGTTGGTTCTGAAGGCAAATTTCTGGGCAACTTCTTTGAGCTTTACTTTTTCAGCATCAGATAGGCCCGGCAGCTTGTCAATTTTGAGAATATATTTTGCTCTTTTTCTCTTCTCCGTACCGTCTTTGATTGGGGGGCTTGAGCTCATCTCCTAAGCCTCCTTTCATTAGATCAAAAAGTTCTACGACTCATTTTATTAGAAGGTCACCGATAATTTTGCTTCCGGACGCTCGTCATTCGCCGCGGAATTTCCGTGATATTACCCAAGGCGATAAACCTTCCAGTGGGGTTGACCATCTTCGGTCAATAATGAGAATCAGGCCAGATAGCTAAATTGAAGCTCTTTATTATTATTCGCCTGTCTATCGTTCTAATATACTAACCAATTGGCGCTCTGGCAAGCTTTGCGGCACAGAAATCAGCCAGAATCAGGTTGATTTAAGGGCTATATCTATGGAGTTAAGAGAGTTAACCTCATGCGGTAGTGATTTTAGCGTCTGATCGGGTCGATTTGGATACCGGTTGCCCCAAGTATCTGCCGCACAAAGGGATCATCGAGATTTCGCTTATATTCCGAATGCATCAGAGCCGCTCTTTGAATCTGCTGATACTCTCTTTTTTGCTGCAGAACCGCCACTAATTTACGGAATGAATAGGTATTGTTGGCGTTGGCTTTAAAAGAGTCCCATAGAAGTTTCAGACCTTCATCGTACAACAGCGCATCTCCGTTGCGTTTACTGATCTCAACTTTGATCAACCCCAAATCCTGAGAATAAAACATGTTTTCGGGATTGGACTCTGAGAATGACTTAAGGGTATCATGAACAAGCTGCAGGATTGAATCCCCTTTGGTGCTGTCTCCTCTGACATCATAAAGGGCAGTCAATAAAAGCGCAGTTTGCCAGTATTCCGGATAAACATTGATAATTTTTCCTGCCAATTTCATAGCCCGGGTAGTATCTCCATTCTTCAACAGAGCATCGTAGATGCGGATAGCGTTGACCCCCATTGTCACATACACGCCGGTGGCATTGTCATCACGATAGACCGAGGCATCGCTGTAGCCATCGTACTTATATTCGTTCATATAAAGGTCATAGCCCTTGTCAATATCGACAAGCCCCTCTGGCGGGTTGCGATCGAGTCTATACACCACTCCTGTCGCAGTTGCCCTGCTTCTTAAATTGAGAGGAGAGGCGGCATAAGGTGGGGAACTGAAATATATCGGGTTTTCCCATTTGTTTTCTAAAACTATACGGTCAACCAGCATATCCTGAACTTTGACAATCTGGCCATTGTAGCGTGTGGCCTGAAGATAGGTTTGACGACGGTTCCGGGGAATATCAATGAACATCCTTTTAGGTCTGAATGTTATGTTGCCTGAACCATCAATGTATTCGTCCCAGAGAATCTGGTCTTTTGAAAGATTTATCGGCACATTAAAACGGTTTTGTTGCTGTTCAGCGTACCAGTCAGTATTGAGAAGCGACAGATTTACGACTCTAATATCTGTGCGGTAGCCGTAAACTTCCTGCATGCACCATAGCGGAAAAGTGTCGTTGTCACCGGAAGTAAACAAGATTGCGTTTTCAGCGCAGCTATCTAAAATATTTGCAGCATACAAGTAGGGGATATAATTGTTTGAGCGGTCGTTATGGTGGTAGCTGTGCCCAAATGATATTCCGGGCAAGAGCGCCAGAATAGCAGAAACATAGACGATTTTTTTGCCAAGCTCCGGTGAGGAAGCCGCCAGTTTGTCACGGATAATCATTATCAGGGCGGAGATGCCCATGCCCATGGCAATGCCAAAAAAGACAAAGGCCGGCGTAAAGAAATAGTCACGGTTGCGGACTTCCTGATAAGCGTCGGTGGTTCTAAAATCATACTGGGTGCCGTCGGCAAAATTCATATAGAGCACCAGACCGGCTGAGCATATTAAGAAAAGTGTAAAAAATGGCAGACCAATTTCCAGCCGTTTTTTTATGGCCACAACCATTCCCAGTATGCCTAAAGAGAAGAAAACGCTCAAGAACAGCCAGCCGCCGGGAGAATACTGTTCTTCGAAATACGACCAGAAGCCCATATTGGCGTGACGACCGAACTGGTTTTCCCATTTGCCGCGGCGGTCAAACATGCGGTCCGTCATTGAAGTCTGTCCGTACTGTTTGCGGTCGAGGAAATCTATAAAAGTCTTAAAGCTGCGGGAGGGATTGTTCTCGTCAATGTTAGGGTTCTGAGTAGAGCGAATCGGTATATACAAATGCGAAGACATACCGAGGAAGCCTACAAAGATAATGGCCAGCCCTGATTTCCAATGCAGGTTCCATCTGTATTTTGTAGCTATGACTCCCAGCAAAGCCAGCAATAAAAAAGCAAATGGGGTTATCATCAGATACTTTTCAAAGCCTATCATTACAGTAGAAACCGAGGCAACCGCTATCAGCAAGGCCCAGTTGATACTTCTGAAAGTCAGACCGATTAAGACCATGCCCAAAACTGCTGATATGAAATAGAAATTTCTGGAGATATTGCCTATGTTGATACCTTCACCATGTTCGGCCATCAGGAAAATTAGAAATAATTCAACTATTATGAAACCGCAGATAAGCGCCCAGTCCCTTGTAGTGGCTTCTTTTTTAATTATGAAAAAGACCGCCGCGATCGGCACTACCAAAAATACAGTCATATGGGCGCCAATCCCCAAAAGAGCCAGGTAAATGGACAGAATCATCAGCCGCTCGGCTTTGGCAGTTCCTCTGGCTTCAAAGTATTTCAAAGTCAGCCAGATTATTGCAACTGAAAGTGCCAGCGCCAGGCCGTAGACCTCAGCCTCGACTGAGTTAGCCCAGTTGGTCCGGCCAAAAGCTACAAACAGACCCCCGGCAAAGCCTCCGATATAGGCTATCATTCGGTTGGTTTTATCACCCCGCTTTTCGCCAAAGAAATAGCCGACCAGTCTAACTGTCAGCAGATAGCTGAAAAGGGCTGTAAAAGCCGAAGAAACCACAGAGATGTAGTTTATTCTGTATGAGATATCATCCACAAAAGGGATCAATGAAATGACCCTGCCCAACAGGACAAAAACCGGTGTTCCCGGCGGATGGGGAATTCCCAGAATATAAGCACAGGCAATGAATTCGCCACAGTCCCAGAATGAAAAAGTGGGCTGAACTGTCAGGGCATAGACCACAAAAGAGAGCAAGAATACTACCGCACCAATAAATGCATTGGTGCGGTCAAATTTTTCTCCGTCAGGTAGCACGGATATGGACAAGTAATCCTCCTAAAGCCGTCTTAATACTTACCGATAAATATAAGTAGCCAATAATTGGCCTAAGTAAATGTATCGTGTCCTAAGGCACAACTCTAAAGTTGTACAAGTAGGGCTTATTGAAAGATTAAATCATTAAGGCAAATTAATGTTTATCTGGTGTTCAATTCTATTCGGACTTGGTATCTTGGCCTTTCTGGATTCTATACTCAATATGGGTGATATCTTCCGGCAGGTGAACTCAGTCTTCTTTATGCTCATATCTCTGGCGCTTTTGATTCGGACTACTACCAAGATGAAAACAAAGAGCAAAGAGAATTATGAAAGCAGGGTTTATAATCTTGAGCAGCAAGTGAAAATACTCAAGGAAGGCCGCGAAAAGATCAAGGATTATTAACTTGGGGCAGTAACCAAGTCTGCCTCTCTCAGTATCTGCCTGACTTTATTTATGAATGGATAATTGGGGTAGCTTTCCAGAAGAGTTTTGTAGATCTGTTTTGCTTCCTCGTCTGAATCTTCTGAATTAAACAAAATATCCGCTTTGATTTTAAGTCCAAAGGGCAGGTAATACGATTCGGGAAATTCTTTGGCCAGCCGGTCGACATAGCTTACAGCTTTTTTTTCATCTCCATTTTCCAGTACGATTTCTGTCATCTGAAACAAGGCAAAATCTGCCAGAGCTTTGTTTCGAGCGTTTACAGCGGCAGAGAGACGGAAAACAGCTGAGTCGTGCCGGTTCATTTCTTCAAAAAGATAGGCGCCTGCAAAATAGTCAAGCAGCTCTGTTGCATTTTCAGCGCGGTCCATCAGAAACAGCAGCTTAATGGCATCATTGACATATAGTCCTTTGGGATGTTTAACTATCAATTCATTAAGAAGCGCGCTGGCTGAGTCATATTTTTTATCGTAGAAACTTATCAAGGCTAAATTATATATGACAAGTTCTGATATGCGGGAGTTTCTTCTAAGCGCCGTAAGTTCAGCGTATTCTTTTCTGGCGTTTTCCAAATCGCCCATTTTCATATAGGCCTTAGGAATACCAAGCAGCGCTTCAGTATAGAACTGTCCGGCAAAATAGTGAGTTATGACGGAGTCGAAGTATATCAGAGCCAGTTCGGGTTGATTGGTTCTATCCAGATAAACAGATCCGATTCGATAAGTTGCCTCCCCTTTATCCTGAGCTCGAGGGAATGTTGCCGCGATGGTGTCATAGATGGCGATTGCACTGGCATACTCAGCGGTCTCTTCCAGGGCTTTGGCATACTTAAAATAGAACTCCCCTTTGTGCGGTTTATTGGCTATGTCCTTGACTGCGTACTCACACATCCTGACTGCCTGGGGATAGAGATTACGTTCCATTGTCTCTCTTAAGTACAGCATGATACTGGCGCCTCTGAAATTTTCTGCAGAATCCTGTTTGAGCGCAAACTGATAGGCGTCGTCAAATCTCTCTGCCCTAAGATAGTACGCTGACAAAAGACGGAACACGCGGCCAGACGAGTCAACCTTGGAAAAGCCGACTAGAGCTTCTTCTGCTATTCTGGCTGACTCCCCGAAACTGAGAAGTTCCGAAAGTCCCTTTTCTGCATTGGCAGCAAATCTTGAACTGTCCCTGATGATCTTAAAATATTCCTGGCAGGCTTCTTTATAGACGCCTCTGCCTTTGAGAATTCCAGCACGTTCCATGGCCATAACAGTTGAATCATTCGAAATCCTTCTCAGTTCCAGAATTGCTTCGAGAGCCTCTTCTTCTAAGTCCGCCCGGACCATACTTCTGATAACAGAGGCAGGTGCCCCCGGACGCTTAGGGTCGACCTGACTGAGTAGGTCTTTATAAATCTTTTTTCCTTCGTCCAGTTTCCCCTGACCTATAAAACTTTCTGCCAGATTTAACTGGTAACTGACATTGCCGGGGAATTTCTTGATGAGCCTCCTGAGCAGTAACTCCCCTTTGGCGTATTGTTTGAGATGCTCGTAGCAGCTCTTGAGTGAGTTGGCTATTACTAAATTATCAGGGTCAATTTCGTAGAGAGTTTCAAGAACGTCTGCAGCAGCTTGAAAGTCCCGTGAAGACATCAGTCGGCGCGCCAATTGGAATCTGGGGTCGGTTGACAGCTGGTACTGAACTTCGCCGGATGGCTTCTTTAGTACGCGACTTTCTGTCACCCCTGCGTAAAGTTGCGACGAAAGAGTTAGCAGGCAAATAACAGCAAATGTAAGAGAACGACCAGAGCGCATTTAGTTTTGAGAATTAATTTGGTTCACTCTGCCGCCGGATTGAATTTGCAGCAGCGCTTTAAAATATGCTTTTATCTGTTCTTCATATTGCGCCGGGTAAGAGCCGCCGAGATATTCACGAAGTCTGTCTTCAAGATTGCTCTTGTCATTTAAGATATCGCTCGATAATGCCGGCGGCAGATAAGTTGCCGCCTGACTGGCTGTATTGGCTTGGCGCTGCTCGGTAAAGTCACGTCTTTGCAGCGAACGCGAAGCTTCCAGCAAGCGCGAGTATATCTTAAGCTGACGCTCGGTTGTTTCTGAGCCGACTTCTCCTTCGATTAGCGCTTCTTCAACTTCACGCATCTCTTCGGCGATATCACTCAACCTGCCCAGAATCTGCCGCGAGTTTCCAAACTCCTCAGCTAATTGCTCCAGAGATTTTCTCAAAGCGGCCTGTTCGCCGGCCAGTCTTTCAAAACTTTCCCGCTGATCTCCCTGACCCATCCTGGGGTTATTTCCGCCGGGGTTATTGCAGCTGTTTTGAGTCTGCTGGTTGAGCTTGTTTTGTTGGTTGCTCATCTTCTCGAGTTGTTTCATGCCGTTGCTGCAATTGCTGGCATTATCGCATTGGCTTTGCTGATCCAGTGATTCCATCAGTCGCAGTGATGCTTTGTTTAAGCCTGCCATAGCCTCGAGCTGGTTGCGCTTGGCCTGTGCCTGATTACGGCTTTCTCCAAAACCATTTACGGCCAGCTGCATTTTCTGAGTGGCTGCCTCTACAATAGCATTTAATTCTGCCGCCACGAATGGCGACTGCTTGCCAAGCTCTGCAATTCTGTTTTTCAGCCCGTTGCAGGATTTGGCCAGTTCCTGCTGCTGCTGTGCCATCTCGCGCTGGAGAGATGACTGCTGCTGCATCATAGCCGACTGCTGCATAAGTGCTTCTTGATTTTTTGACAGATAATTGGTGTCATCTAAGGCTGCTCTCATTTCCTGTTTAATTCTTTCACTATCATCACCCTGCATTTGTGAGAACATTTGCTGCATCTGGTTAACCATTTCACGGAGTTTTGATTCGGCCTCTTTACCCTGGCTGGACGCTTTTTTCTTTTGCTTTTGGTTTAAGGCATCTGACATCTGCTGCATGTTTTCGCCGGCATCGGTTTTTTCCAGAGCCTGCGCAAACTTCTGGAGTTCCTTTGAGTCCTGCATCTTGGCTTCAGCGGCCAGCTTGTTTAACTCTGCGACTTCTTTTTGAAGTTTTTCTAACTCTTTTTTGAGTTCATCTTCGGTCTTGCTTAAGTCCGCAAGTTTGTCTTTGTCAGACGACTCAGTTTCTTTATTCATTTCTTCCTGACGGTCGGCCAGCTCTTCGGCTTTGCGCATCATTGCTTCCATCTTTTGCATAACCTGCATTTTTTTCAAAAGAGCCAGAGTCCGCTCCAGACGATCCAGCATTTCTTCCTGTGACAGCTGGTATTCTTCCATCGCTTTTTGGATTTCGTTTTGATCCATATTCCTGAGAGCTTCCATCAGGCGCTGCTGGGCTTTCTTCATATCTGGAGTAGCAACTTCTTCAAATAGTTTTTGAATTTGCTGCATTTTTTCTAAAATTTCACGGCTGAGTAGAGCATTCTCCGCCATCTTTTCAATCGCCCGTTCCATCTCCTCGGCATTCCTTTCAATCTCATCTGCCATCTGGGCATTCTTGTCTACAATACCTTCAAGCTCTTTTTGCTGCTGCCAGTCGACTTTATTGACATTCTTTTGCTGAGCGCGAATTTTCCTGGCAGCATCTTTTAGCTTGGCCGCCATCTCGCGTCCCTGCCTGAGAAGGTTCTCGGTACTGGTAACGCGCCGCGACGTTTCCTGCTCCGATTGTGAAATGATTTCATCCAGCGATGGCAGACGCGCCACATACTGGCGGGTCTTGCTGACTTTGGGGCCGGAGATTTTGTCATTGTCGGCAACTTCAAAATGATAAAGACAATAATCACCGGGATACATATTGAGCTGGTCCATATCCCAGTTAAATTCAATTTCACCTTCGGTTTTGATACGCTCGGGAAAATGAATAACCGCCACATGTTCTTCTGAAGGATTGCCGCGATAGATTGTGGTGAATTTTAACACTAACGATGAAAAACCGTAGTCATCAAAGATGCGGACTTTGAGCGGCAGCACCATCTCATCAGTCAGGTTGACATCGAACCCGGGACGAAGCAGGCTGATTGACGGATACTCATCCGGCACAGCGGTGACATAGTACTGAATCGGGTCGGGGTTTTCTTCGCCTAAGTGGTCGGTTAACCTGAAATAATATGACTGCGAATTCTCGACCACCAGTGACGCTTCAGCCACTTTGCCGCTTACTTTCATAGGCAGACGGCTCTCGTTATCAAAAACCATTTCTACTTTTTCTACGGCAAGGTTCGAGCTGGTTTTGATATTGACGCGGCTGCCGGTGACTGCCGAAAACGAACCGTTGTTCTCGTCGATTACAGTCGGCTCCAGGCCAGTATAGTCAGGATAAAAGATGGAAAGCTTTATGCCGTTGACTCTGGGTTTGTCGACTACATCAACTTTTTGAATATCTGTTTTTCTGCGTCCGGCCTGGACGTAGTAATCGAACGACCTGTTGACCTGCCTGAGTTTAACAGAAAATGATAACGAGTCGCCAAAATCTGTCTGGCCGCGTCTGATTTTTCGAATATCTATTTCCGTGGATTGCCAGTTACCGCCGGTAAAGCGGTGATAAATTCTGGCAGTCCTGGGAAAGCCGTCGCCGCTTAAGAAGCCACCGATTTCTATATCGCGATACTTGACCCATTCGGTCGAGCCGGGAAAGACCGAAAGCTGGTAGCCCAGAGGAGGCGCCACCACAGCGGTCGGGTTGGAGTAAACTTCCAGCGAGTAGCCGAAAAAGCCCGGGAAGATAAACAAAACCGCGACTGAAAAAATTGCCGCCAGCCCGAATGTCCTGCCGGTCTTTAGAACTGAACCGAAAGTTAAGGCATCATTAAAATTTACATTGCCTGATTTTTGCAGAGCTTGCACTAAAGTTAAATCTATCAGCTCGGATGAATAGCCAACAGGTTTCGTGGATCTTGAAAATTGAATTGCAGCTATCAGTCTGCCTTTGAGATCAGGATATTTTTCTTCCAGATTAACAGCCACAGCATCTATGTCGCCGTTAAATAGTCTGGTAACTGCAAACTTGCTGAAAAAATAAAGAGCAAGAGCGCCTGATATTGTAAGCAGCGCAATTTTCAGCCAGACCGGCAGAATAAAAACCGCCGCCAGAAGAGACAGTATAAACCAGGTCGACAAAACCGCAGCGCCGGTGGCCAAAACGCCTGAGACGAACAAAGTCAGCCGCTGTTTGATAAGTACATTTTTGAGCTGGCGAATAAGTTTTTCTGCAGAATTTATGTTGGCCATTTTGAACCTCTGGTTTTGATTCGGTCTCAGACTACTTTAGTATTTATAGGGCAAAAACGCTGCCCGTCATTATATATAATATATATCGTTTATTTATCGTATATCGTCAAACAATCTTACTAACGGCCGGTGAGAACTCCAAAAAAGCCGTTTATTAGTATAACAATCCATAAGTTAGTATGTTCAGCCCCATTTTCAAAGCCTCAAGTCTTTTCTCTTCGGGGTCATTGTGCACTTGCTGGTCTTCCCAGCCATCGCCTATATCTGATTCCACCATAAAATAGACCACCACCCGGCCATCCACTATTACGGCATATCCACGGGGAGGATTGTTGTCGTGCTCATGTATTTTCGGGGGGCCGTTGGGGAAATCGTAAAAACTGTGGTAAAGCGGATGGTCAAAGGGCAGCTCTGTCACTTCCCGCTCAGGAAAAAGCGCCGCCAGTTCTTTTTTGAAAGAGGCTTCCAGGCCATAGGAATCATTTACAAATAGAAATCCGCCCAGAGATAAATACTGGCGCAGCCGCTGCCGTTCTTCTTCTGAGAAACTTATAGTGCCGTGACCGGTGGCAAACAGGAAGGGATAATTGAAAAGTTCCGGGTCGGTTAGTTTGACCACTCGCTCGACTGTATCTACCGGGTAATCACTGTTGTCGCGGACAAATTTGAGAAAATTCGGTAAAGCCGAACTGCCCCAGTACCAATCTCCCCCGCCTGAATAATGCAGCCTGGCCACTTTGATAGCCGAGGGATTGGGGTGGTGGGCGACATCTTCTGTGATTTTGACGCCACGTGGAATCTGGATTCTTCTTTGAGCCAAAACTGAACCGGCCAGGACGGCGAAAATAACGAACAGTAGCAAGATTTTAAGTGAACGGATTACCATACTATAATATACACCCAAAATCGCTTTTTGCCTGAAAAATATTGGCTTAGAATTTTAGAAATCAAAGGGGCAGATGTCCACATCTGCCTCCCACAATCAAAAAGCTTGACAATATTAGATTTTTTGATTTTCTTATCCACCTTAGTAATGGTTATATGGCTGAATCCATTAAAACTTCGGTGGTTATGTACAGGTTGATTAAGTATTTGATATTCATAGTCTTGCCCCTTGTGGCTATAGGATGTACTGACTCAGCAACAAATACTGATGAAGAGCAAAAGTCTGATTTCGTACCGGGGCAGGTGATTGTACGATTCGTTTCCAGTGTATCATCGGATAGCGCTCAAGTCATTATTGAGTCTTTTGCGCTCATATCGCTTGAAGTACTGTCGGACGAAATAAAGATCGTACTGATTGGCGTTCCCGTAGGACAAGAAATTCAATGGGTAAAAGTGCTGAATGAACACCCCGCAATACATTCCGCTCAACTCAACCATACGGGAATTGAATTGAGAGAAGACTAATAAGTGATGAATAGTTTTTCTCAAGAATTGCGTATACTCGTAGGAATTGTAATTAAATGTCAAGTAGGGGTCGCAATCTGTGTTACTTTACTTACGTGCTCGGGGGATGTATTAAAATCTGGGGGCGAAAAAGGAATTGATCACATTCCGTTAAAGTCTGGCTCTACTTGGTCCTATGCAAGGTTCGATAGCCTCGCTGTTGTGGAAGATACTGTTATTGTTAATGTTCTCAAACAGGTCATAAGCATTCATGGGGACATTGGAATAGAGATTGAGATCATCGACACTCTGGTCAGCAAGCTGCTTGCGGTAACAGTAAATGATACACTTTTCTTTGTCAATGATTTGGAGCCACCCAATACTGTCTACGTGCGATTTGTTTTGCCATTGAAAGTTGGCAACTCCTGGTTAGGTAGTAATCTGCTGGACTCAATGTGGGTTGCCGGCAGAGAAACTGTTGAAGTTCCAGCCGGAGTTTTTCATAATGCTTTTCGAGTGGAACAACAGTTCTGGTTTTTCAATCAATCCAACCAAACAACCTATTGGATAGCTCCGGGTGTTGGTATTGTTAAAAAAAATATTCACAACTTTGGGTTCAGTGAGAACAAAATTGAATCCTGGAATCTTTTGAGTTATAGCATTCCAGAATGAAAGGCCCCCCCGGTCGCCCACCGCTTGCGGTGGGATCCTCTCATACGACAACTAATCTCATGTTAGTGGGCGGCATCTTCAGTTATTTTGGCATCACTCGGAATCTGAATTCTTCTCTGAGCCAGAGCCGAGCCAGCCAGGACGGCGAAAATAACGAATACTAGCAAGATTTTTAGCATACGGATTACCATACTATAATATACACCCAAAATCGCTTTTTGCCTGAAAATTGTTGTGGGGTAAACACGTAGGGGCTGAATATATTCAGCCCTTATAAGATAGCGGCTGCGTTCCGCTGCAAGCGGCCTGTCCTGAGCGTAGTCGAAGGGTCGCCCACCCGGTCTCCAAGAAGTTACTTTAGTAGTAGCATTTTCTTGCTTTTTACAAAGCTGTCTGTTTCAATTCTATAAAAGTAGATTCCAGAAGCTACCTTAGATCCGTTGGAATGAGTCCCATCCCACGAAGTTGACCAGTTCCCGGCAGATAATTGTTCGTTTACAAGTGTAGTAATCCTTTCCCCCAATATATTATATATATCAAGTTTTACGAACGAAGGCTTCGGCAGAGAAAATTCAATTCTTGTTTCTGGATTAAATGGATTAGGATAATTCTGTCTCAAATTGTATTCCTCGGGCAGGCTTGCAGTAGTTACCGGAGAAATATGAGTGGATACACAATTGGCATCAAATGCACCTACTAACTCCCCACAAGGGCTATTTGCTGGTGCACATAGCGAGATACTTTTCAGGGAAAAATCTGCGGCAGTTGCATCACAATATTCGGGATTAGAAGTGAAGTTCCCGTTTATTCCTAATTGGCCTGAAATAGTACCTGTCCAATCCCCTCCTTCATTGCCATACAAATCTGAACAATCGAAAGTTGCTTTACCACAAGAATCGTTTCTTTTGATAACATAAACCGATTCACCATCAGGATTGAAGTTAAAACTGATTATTGAGTTTTGAAACCATGTGTTGCAACTGCTCAAAACAACAGCGCCTCCCTTTATACCGGCAGAGTTGTGTGTTATTGTACAGTTAATAAATGATGCATTAGCGTTGGCCAAACTAACCGCACCTCCAAAGTCAAGGGCAAAGTTACCATAAAAGAGACAACCCAATAAGGAAACAGTGCTGTTTGCGGCAAAAATGCCTCCACCGGAGTGAGAGAAATTCGATTCAAACTTGCACCGGATAAATTTCGGCGCCGAACTATCTGCACAGGAAACAGCACCTCCGATGAATTCGGCACTGTTTCGATTGAATTCGCAGTCTTTAAATATGGCAGCAGCTCCATCTACAAGCCAAACTGCACCTCCTTCGTAAGCATAGCTATTATTTATTTTGCACTCTTTGAAAGTAGGAGAAGAGGTGGAACAATAGATTGCCCCGCCTAACCAATCTACAATCTCGCCTCGTACCCAGGCCACACAATTTGTGATTGTAAATCCTATGATCTTGGTGGAAGGAGTTTCTCCCATCTTAAAAGAAAAAGCACGTCGCGGGAAATCCCTTGAAGCGTCACAATCGATTGTAGTAACTGTCGGACCATCACTAGACATCAACACTATGGCTTTACCTTGAAAATTAATATCAAAGTTCCCGCTATCACTGTAAGTACCGGGCAGAACAAGCACTGTATCACCGTTCGCTGCAATATTAATTCCTGCTTGGATATTAGGTTGTTGCGTGGGAATTACGATTGTATTTGCACTGACAACTGCGACTGAATAAAACAACATTAAGTGTATAATCTTACTCAAATTAAATTTGCAACAGCGCATTTAAACGGCCTACTTTCATATTAACAGGGTCGCCCACAGCTTGCGGGCCGGGTGGCCCACCCCTCGGCTATGCTCGGGACGATGCCTTTTAGGTGAGTTCCCCTCATATTCACCACCAGTTTACTATAAAATACTTTCTCAACCCTCAATGTAAAGCGACTATAATTTTCACGGGGCAAGAGACTCTAAAAAAAGATGTTAAATATGACAAAACGAACCCATTCGCGCGAAGCATCAAGGGTCCGTGGACCATTTGACGAAAGTAGTGGATTTGCTGTAATGTGGTGTGGTATGGCAATTTACAGAGGAAAAATGGATTCCCGACTCCTCCCCGTGACTACACGGGACTAAAGCGGGAATGACAAGAGAGGCGGGAAAGACAAGGGTAACAACAGAGGCGGAAATAAAAAAGGGGCTGAATATATTCAGCCCCTGCAAAATTTTCGACTATTTCAATTCAATTTAAATCGTTTGGGTTTTCTGGCTTCCCATTCGACCACTATCGGGCTGGCCACAAATATTGAACTGTAAGTTCCGATTAAAATTCCCAGTATCAATGCCAGCGCAAAGTTCTTGAGAACTTCGCCGCCCAATATATAAAGCGCACCGACTACCAAAAGAACCGTCAGCGAAGTGTTGATAGTTCTTGAGAGGACTTCGTTTATGGAAGTGTTGACTGTCGAGGCAAACTCTCCTTTGGCGCGGAATTTTTTCAGGTTCTCGCGGATGCGGTCAAAGACAACAACCGTATCAGTCAGTGAGTACCCTGCCAGAGTCAAAAGCGCGGTGACGATTAGCAAATCAAATTCGATACCAAAGATATAGACAATACCAACGACTGCCAGTACATCATGGAAGGTAGCGATAGTAGCCGCAATACCGGAACGGAAATCAAAGCGAATGCCGATGTACGTGACAATGCCGATTATCGACCAGAACACTGCCCACTGGGCATCTTTGCGAAGCGATTCTCCAACCGCAGGACCGATGATATGCTCTGAGTCATGGGTAAAAGTGTTGTCGCCAAAGCTCTCTCTGATTATTTCGTCCATGCGGTTAAGCCGCAGCTGTCCTTCACTTTCAGTTTCCGGACGTTTTATTTTGAGAATGAAAGCGTACGGCTCCTCAAAATCTTTTAGTTCCGTGATTTGTGCGTCGGCGAATTCCGAATGCAGCGCACTTCGCAGCTGGTCAATGGCGACCGGCTCATCAAAGTGTCCGGTAACCATGACACCTCCGGCAAAATCAATTCCCAGATTGGCCTGGCCGGTCCAGATCATAAACAATCCTAGCATCCCCAAAAGCACCAGCGCAATCGATATGGTAAAAGCGACTTTGCGAACGCCGATGAAATCTATATTTGTATCACCTATTATTCTAAACATTTTTTTTCTTCCTTACAATCTATATGCTAAGTGTTTTATAAGATTTTCTGACTTCAAATATCTGCTTGGTGATTACATAGGCTGTGTATAAAGATATTGAAACACCAACAAACAGAGTAACGGCGAAGCCTTTGATAGGTCCGGAACCCAAAAGAAACAAAGCGCCGGCTGTTATCAGAGTGGTTACGTGCGAATCAAATATAGCAATGAAGGCACGGTTGTAGCCGGCATCGATCGAGGCCCTGACAGTTTTACCCGTCCGCAGCTCTTCTCGTATTCGCTCAAAAATCAGAATGTTGGCGTCGATCGAAATACCTATCGTTAAAATAATTCCGGCAATACCGGGCATTGTCAAAGTTGCCCCAAGACCGGCCATAAATGCCAGCAGGAAGAAAATATTAAACACCAGACCAATATTAGCAATTATGCCGGAGAGGCGGTAATAAACGCCTATATAAATAAATACCAGAGCCAGTCCAATTAGCGATGAGAAAAAACCTTTTTTAATGGAGTCAGCGCCAAGCGTTGCACCCACTACATTTTTTTCGATAATTTCAACCGGAGCCGGCAGCGCTCCTGCTTTTAAGACAATGCTTAAGTCCCGGGCATTTTCAAAAGTGGCCGAGCTGCCCATTGTAATCTGGCCGCTGCCGCGGATTTTTGATTGGATCATCGGCGCCGATTCTACTTTGTCATCGAGTAGTATTGCCATCGGTTTGTCAATGTTAGCGCCGGTAAGTTGTGCGAATCTTGCCGAAGCATCTCCGGAAAGTCTGAACTGTACCATCGGGCCGCCAAAGTTATCTCTGGAAGGGGCGATGCCCTCTAAGAATTTCCCCAGAAACTGAACCTTTCTTTTCAAAACATACAGATAATAAACTTCGCGCTGGTTGGTTATTTGTGATCTGGTTGACCAGGCAAACTGTACGTCAATAGGAATTTGCTTTTTGGTTTCCGGCAAATTAAGCCAGCGGTCTATCAGCGCTCTTTGGTCTTTGTTGACTGCAAAACCGGGCCAGGAAATTCCAGTACGGTTATTAAACAGAATTGGGTCAAGGCGGCTGGAAAGCGGCCTGTCGTTTTCACTCAAGCTTAATGTTTCATCAAAATCAAACAGTCCTGCGGTATCAATCAGACTGTCGCCCATCAGCTCGGCCAGAATATCAGAAGCCTTTATCGTTGAAGTGTCTCTGTCTTCTGTTGTCAGAGCCAAAGTGTCAGCGCTGGTTGATGTTTCTTCCGTCTCACCTGCCTTGGCTTTTTCATAAACCACAATTACCGAGTCGATACGGCTGATAATCAAGTTGGCGTTTTCGGCAGACTCTATCATTTTGAATTCCAGAAGAGCCGTCTGGCCTATCAGTTGTTCTGCGCGGCTGGCGTCGGTAAAACCGGGCAGGTCGATAATTATTCTGTCGTTGCCCTGTTTTTGAATCTGAGGTTCGGTAACACCAAGACCATCAATACGGTTGCGCATAATCTGAATGGCCCGTTCAACGGCGTCTTCTTTTTCGGCTTCATTGAGTTCTTCGAGTTTAACTCTTAAAACAACGTGGATGCCTCCCTGGAGATCAAGTCCGAGACGAATAGCTTTTTGCTCAAGAGTTGTCAGCGAGCCGGGGTCTTTTTCGAGCATGGCGGCCTTGTCTTCGGGAGACAGAGTCCACAGCTTGAACGTATTCCAAAAGGCCATGACTGCCAGCACCAATAATATGAGAGTAACTACCACTCTCCAGTTACTTAACTGCATTTGAATTCCTTTCTATAATTTAAGAACGCTAAGTTTTTTGGGAAAATTTTTAGCCCAGTCGGGCTTCGAAAGAAACAGATAAATCAGATTAGCTGGTGCCGGAAGGTTTCTCCCCTAAGAGAGTAAACTGGCGCCCTAAACCTGAATCTACCATCGACAGCGTATTCTTGTCTCGGCAGCGATGTCTTTTGTCTTTATGAGCGGAGATACTGGAAAAATCTGAAGTTCTCCTGCTGTTTCGATAGGATTGATTGCTGGTAGATGTAGTCAGGCTTGCTGCCAATATTGAGGCGGTTGTTTCTGTCTTTGAGACCGGATTAGTGGCCATGCCTCTGGAGCCTTCATCGCCTCTGTTTGCATCTGTCAAACTTTTCAGTTCAAGCTGCTCATAGGCCTCTGCTGAGCACACAGGTTCAGAGCTATTTTCAGAGGTAAAGCAGATGAGCAAAAAGGCGCTCAAAATTAAAACTGGCAGAAGAGCTTTGTAGTCAATTCTGAATATAATTTTAATGGCAGAATTCCTCATACTTGGGCAAATATAGCTACTCGCTTTTATTCGTCAATTGGTTTTTGACTTATAAGGGAATAGTTCGGTAATAATGTTCAATTTCTGCAACATTTATCCGGGCTATTTAGAAAAAAGGCCTGTTTTGATGGTTGGCAGGATTGATGCCCGGGTCTTAAAAATATAGATCGCTCCAAAAACCATATAAATGACAGCTACTTCTATCCTTATTTGCTGCACAATTAATTGAGATAGAAACAGCAAAAGCAGCAGCATTCCGCTGGTGCGGTTGAATTTTAGACAGATGAGCAGAGCTACTCCAAAGAGCGACTGAGCAGCTGTCAGGAAAAGTTCGGCGTTTTGAAAATTATCCAGCGGAAAAGGCTTAATTTCCTGAGCGGAAATTGCATAAACCAGCGGAATAGTGCCTACCAGCAACGTCCACTGATTTACTTTGGAGGACATTATTGCTTTCATAGCGGCTCCTGCCTGACCTCGTAAAGACCAGGTGGCAATAATTATGAACTCCGGCGCTTCCGAAGCCAGAGGCGCCAGCCATTGTACCAGCAGAAATTTGTCAATCCCTAACAGTTCACCTGTATCTAATAATGAAACAGCAAACGGCTCAGCTACGGCGAATATCGCCACGCCTGCAAATAAGAACATTATGGCTGTACAGACCCTGCGGGGGAAGTCTTTCATATTAGCCACAATCTTGACCGGGCCCACCAGATCCGGCTCTTCAGATTCCATTTTCGCTACTCTTCTGACATAGAGCCCGTAAAGAGTTACCAGAATGACAGTATCAAAGAGATTAAGACTACCTTTGAGCGGAATTGTAAAAGAATATAGTGTTGCAGCTGCCAGATAGAAAATTTCGACTCGCTGGTGCTCTTTGAGAATTAATTCTTTTTTCTTGGTGGCCCAGATATAAAGAAAAAGAATCACCGGCCAGCCCAGGCCGACCAAAAGCCTGTTGGCCCCGGTCATATTGGCTATGGCATACTGAGCCTGTTCGGGGTCATGGGCGGCTTTCCAGGTAAAGACAAAGTCTACGGCATACTCCGGAAGTACAGCCAGCAGAGCCATTATGGCAATTGCCAGAGATTGCGAGATATCAATCTGGGCTGCTTCGGCAGCCCATGAAAGGATAAAAGCCGCACCAAAAATCGCAGCGCCAAAGAGAAGCGAGCCTAAAATAGGTGAAATATGAGTTCCTGAAAAACCCAGCCAGACTCCGGGAAGAGTTACCAGCGCTGTAACGATAAATGCCAGGTACAGCCCCGGAGGTGTCTGGTAATTGCGATCAGAGTGGCTCATCGAAATAAGTTATGGCCCGGCAGTTTCAATATCAGCCGCGGATTATCATGTTTACGATATCTTTGCGAAGCAGCACCCCGACCAGTTTGTCATCAGTTGCAACAAAGACACGCCTGATATCTTTAAATATCATCATGGCTGCCACTTCAACTATACGTGTCTCAGGCGTAGTGACCTCGTAGTCGTCACGATATAGCTGCGAAACTTTAATCTTGTCTTCCTGCTTCAGTAATTCTTCGAACGGCTCAACATCCAAAGAATAATTAAGATTTGAAATTAACGATTTGTAATCGGGCAAAGCAGCTTTTATCAAGTCTCTGTCATTTATAACGCCCACCAGCTTGCCGCCGTCTTCAACAACCGCCAGAGCCGACAGCCGGTTACGAAACATTTCGTTGGCTACGTCCTTGAGTGTATCATCGGGAGTCACCGACGAGATATGATGACGCATGACATCGCGTACCAGAAGTTCCTTGTCGATGGTAACGTTCGCCTCTGATATCAGCTTAATTAACTCAGCCCTATTATTGATGTTTATGATAGTTTCCAAAATCCCGGGCATCCGTCCGAATTGTGCCAGACCTGATAATGTCTGAAGATATAGCTTGGCAATGGTTGAGGGGGTTAGCAGCAGGCAAACTACATGTACCGGGATACTATCACAGGTGCGGCCTTCGAGCCCTCTTTTGGAAATACCGACAAGTATGTACATTTCATCGACAGCCTTTGTACGAGCATGCGGGAAAGCGAAACCGTGCCCATAGGAAGTATCTTCGATATCTTCTCTTTCCCTGACAGCTTTTAAGACTTTTTCATAATCCAGCTCGACACCTTCTTCTTTTATCAGGTTTAAAAGTTCTACAACCGCTTCATCTTTGCTTTTAGCTTTCAGGTCTATATTGACCCTGCGTTCCATTAAGAGATTTGCAAGTTTCACCTGCTGCTACCTTTCCAACTCCGCAGCCGGTTTCCGCTTTTTTTGTCTTAGAACCGCCGGAGAGACTACTCCGCCTGAGACCAAATACTTTATGGCTTCTTCTATGGTCATATCCAGATAGATAACATCCTCAGCCGGTACTATTATAACCATTCCAGAAATAGGTGTGGGCGTAGAAGGAACAAAGATGGCCATGAAATCTCGCAGCTGGCCATCTTTTTCCAGCTTAAATTTTTGAGAAATAAAGCATATGACATAAGCGTCTTTGCGGGGATATTCGATCATTACTACTTCCTTAAACGAATTCATGCTCGGCAGCGCGATAGCTTCCAGCAGCTGTTTAGCAGCAGAATAGATTGTCCGGATAATCGGCAGCCGGGTCAGAAGTTTTTCAACCAAGCGGTGAATCTCGGCCCCGATAAAATTGCGGGTCAGAAGACCTGCCAGAATAATCAAAAGCAAAGTGACCACAATCCCCAGACCGGGTATGCTGTAGCCTAATAGTTTTTGTAAAAGGGGTTGAAGCAGCCCATCAACCGTTTCAAAAATAAATTTGATAACAACAATGGTAAGAATTATTGGTACTACAACCAGGACACCTGATACGAAATATCGCTTTATAATCGTAAGCAACTCTTTTTACCTCTCAGTCTTTTCGACTTGAAAATATCAGAGCTGTTAAGAAGAGTCAATAAATAAGAAAACTATTCGACAATGAATCCGAAAGAGCGGGAGATTTCCAGCGAGAAATCCAAGAGACTGTCAGGCAAAACCCCAAAAAACAAAGTGGCAGCTGCAGTCAAGGTGAGAACAGTCAGGAAAACCGGTGATAGTCTGACAGCAGCCCTATCCTGAGAACTCCCTTTAAACATTGAGAAAACTATAGATACAAAGTAGAAAAATAAGAGAGCTGCACAAAGCACGCCGATGCCTGCTAGAATATACATCCAAAAGTATTGGAGATCGGTTTTAGCCATTGAAAAAGCGGCTTCGAAAACGACAAATCTGGCTACAAATCCGGCAGTAAGCGGCAATCCTCCCAGAGATAAAAAGAACAGTCCCAGATAAAGAGCCAATGGTTTGCTGCTGCTGTAGAGTCCGGCCAACTCCGATATAGTCAAAAGATTGCGGGACTTTTCCAGACAATAAATCACGCTCATAGCTCCAATCATTGCCAGTGAAAAGGCAACCAGATGAAAACCTGCCGACTGTGGACCCAGCTGGTTCATAGAGACTATGGAAATCATCGCGAAACCGGCCTGTACAATTACCAGATAGAAGAGCATAGACCTTATCTCTTTTAGCTGTAATATTTTAATGGTGCCAGTAACAATCGCGCCGGCAGCAACAAGCGAAACAAGTCTGCCCCAGTCGTTGGGCATCTGCTCCGGTCCGTAAAAAGCAAACAGGCCGTTAACAAAAACCTTAGAAAATGACATTAGAATGATTGTAATATATGCTGTCGCAAAGAAAGCCAGAATCGGCAGGGGAAGTTTTCGATAGAGCTCCTTAGCCCAACCGTGAAAGGGAGGCAAATGCATTTTCATCATGAATCCAGCTATCAAAGTGAGAACGCACAATAGAATCACAACTCCTATATCACGTTGGGTCAGATGAATTACCGCGATATTAATTTTCATCTGAAGCAAGTCGGCCGAACCGGACAGACCATACAAGAACGAAAACCCGTACAGAATCAGCGCTGTAGAAAAGATACTGGTCAGCATAACTTTTACTGCAATTGCTCTGTCCTGTTTACTCAAGGTGATTATTATCATGAGTATCAGCGGCAAAGTTGCAATCTCAAGCGAAACGAAAACGCTGATGAGATTTTCTGCCATTGCCAAAAGCATCATTCCCCCCGTTGAAGCCAGAAGTAACGGGTACATAAGCGACGTTCTTTCGGAAATTTGCGGTGTCGTCGTTGTAAACATAAGCAGACAGGTAACGGCAGCACTGAAAGCACAGATGAGCTTAAAAAACAGAGCGGTAGAATTATTGATAAAGACTCTGCCGGAAATATCACCATAGTCTGACAACAACACCAAAATAATAGAGACAAGCAGCCCGCAAAGAGCGGCTATTGCTGAAAATTGGTGGTTTCTGCTTTTTACAAAAAACGATATGGCAACAAGTAAAAATGACCAGACTAAGAGAAATAGTTCCGGTAAGAGCAGTACCAAATTTGCATCTATTATCGTCGGCATCGTTTAATTGGTATCACAGTTAAGTTTGTCAGTTCAGTAAATTGAGGTTTTCGTGGCTGTTTGCTTTGTTGTCCGAACGCCAAAGGTAGGCTGCGGCTACGGCAACTAAAAGTTCGAACGAACAGATTATAAGAATAAACAAAGCCCAGACGTGCCCTAATGGTTCGCTGTGCATTAGAAATCTGTCAAAGGTAATCAGATTTATTATGATAGCAGAGAGCATAATGGTTATGGAAATAATTATTCCCATAGCGCTGCGGCGGGCCAGCACACCAAAAACCCCGATAGCAAAAAGAGCCGCTGTAAAGGAAAGATAGTAAAACATCTAAAATATCTCTTTTCTTTTTAGAGAAACTGCCCAGACAGACATAAGCAAAACAAAAAAGAGCAGGCAGAGAATAGGCAGATAGTATGTTTCAGCAATTATTTCCAGGGCTTTGTCAAGAGTGAGAATGTTGATATCCCCGGCGTATTTCCAGACAGAGGTGTTCGCGACCAGATAGAGATTTATAAGAAAAAAGATCGCTGAAGCAAATAGATAAACCCGGCTATAGCTGCTTAAAGTAAACCTGATAGGCTGAGAAATTTTTCTGCTTACTAAAGCAATTACCAGAAAACTGACTGTAACCGGTCCCAATAGTAAGAAAGCCACCAGACCCAATCCGACCGCACCCTGACTAAATAAAACAATAATTACTGAAAGAATCAAAACGATAAGCGCCCCAACTGCTCTGACGGCATTTTCCAGTCTTACTGCCAGCACGGCGCTAAAGAGCGATGACAAAACTGCGACCCAGAATAATATGCTCGGTTCAAAAGTCATTATTGGCCGGCAATTCTAATTTGCTTAAAAGCATTCTCTGTCTTTCTTTATTTGAGAGCCAAGATGGCATCTATTTCAACTTTTACAGCCATTGGCAATCCGGCCGCCTGAATAGTAGCTCTGGCGGGAGGATTGGATTCAAAATAAGCGGCATAGACCTCGTTGACTTCTGCGAAGTCTGCCATATCTGTCAGGAATATGGTGGTCTTGACAACATTCTCAAAAGTTCCGCCAGCCGCTTTTATAACTTCCTTTAAATTATTCATCACCTGCCGGCATTGTTCGGCGGCGGTCTCCCCTACGATTTTTTTAGTCTGAGGGTCTAAAGGAATCTGGCCGGAGCAGAAGACCAGTTTACAGCAGTCTGTTTTAATAGCTTGTGAGTACGGTCCTATTGCCTGAGGGGCGTTACTTGTCTGGATTGCTTCTTTCACTTTTTCTCCTATGCAGCATGTTTTTATCCGACAAGTAATTCCTAATAGTTTGCGAGTTTTCTTTCAACAAGTTTATCTGAAGAAGGAGCAATTATCTGCTGAGAAGTTTTCAATCTTCGTCCTGGGAGTTGCTGTCATTCAGGCCTTCGGGACCCATCAGTTGTATGAACGCTTTTAAGCATTCATCATCAAAAGCGTTTTTCATAGAAAGTATCAGCTTAATGGCAGGATAAGTTTCGATAGCTTTTTGATAAACGCGCTCGGTTGTCATGGCATCAAAGCAATCTACGATAGCGATAATCTTTGAATAAAGATGCATTTCATCTAAAGAGAGTCCCTCTGGGTAACCGCTGCGGTCTCCCCTTTCATGATGCTGCAAAACCGGCAGGTAACTATCTGCCGGGATTTCATCCGATTGGGTCAGTATATCAACGCCCCACTTGGGATGTTTTTTCATAATTTCAAATTCTATTTTATTAAGAGAGGTTTTTTTGTATAAAATTCGTTCTGAGATTTTTGATTTACCAATATCGTGCAGTAGAGCGCCGATGCCCAGTTCATTTAAGAACATCGGGTCGGTGTATCCCATCTGCTGCGCCAGTGCGACAGCAAAAGTGCAGACATTGACAGAGTGCGTGTATAAGTGGTAATCGAACGAAGTTATTTTCAGAAGATTATGGAAAGCCTCCCGCCCTCTGAGAATATAACTGACAGCGCTGACCACCAACTCTTTGGAGCGCTTTATGTTTTCACCATAAGTTGGATTTTTGAGGACTTCCTGAATCAGATTAGTCGAAGTTTCATAAAGAATAGTAGCTTTCTGAATTTCTTCGACATTGGGGTCATCAAGAATGATTGATAGATTTTTTTCAATATATATTTGATATTTTTGGCGGCAGTCGTTGGTTACGTACAGTTTTGTAACCTGATTTTCCAGGAGTTTCTGGCGGTTCTCTTCGGTAAAAGGCAGGTCGGCTGAACGGTAAAGGACCAGATTTCCATTAACCATGATATGCAGGTCAAAATCGACAATGGAATCAACCCGAATGGAGTCCAGTAAGATCGCAATATGTTTCTGCTCAATCGCTTTGGATTCAGTTTCCAGCATTCAAACTCTGTCCTGCAAAATCAATTGTTTAAAATACCAAGCCACAGCACGGGTTATGGCACCTATTCTCTATTTCTTATCGGCAGAGTGGTAAAATCTGCTTAAGGTGCATAGGGCTTAAGAACGGACATTTTGGGGCTGTAGCGAGGATTTTTCTCAGACTGTTCTATTACGGATAGAGTCCAGGACAGTCTTTAGTGAGCCAGTTATACTGGTCAGAATTGAAGAGTACTTTTTGAGTAAGACCGAATACTGCCATCTCATCTGGAAAGCCTGGTCCGGGAATTCGAATAGCTCTAAGAGAGTAGCCCGGCCGACTTCGTCGAGGTATTGGATTACATAGAAAGGATATTCGGGAACATTGGGGTCATGGATTTCCCCTTTGCTGAGACGCTCGCGGTAGGCTTCTATTTTTTCAAGCATTACTGTTCCGAAGCACCAGGGAGTCATTATGACTCCGAATGTCGAGCCGTCGGTATAGAAGCGCATGATACCTTTAATAAGCTGGTCAAGAATAATGCCCCGAGCACGGTAAAACGACAACGTTTCTGTTCTATCTACGGGAGTATCGGCTATTTTGGCATGCAGGGACTGACGTTCGTAGCTGGCTTTGTTATAGACTCTCTCCAGGAAGCAGTAAAAGTCCTCAAAGTAGACTTTGGCATTTTCAGACAAAGTCATGATGTAAAAACCGCTTTCATCCCTGCGAACTTTTGGTTCGGTGGTGGATGCTAATCTTTCGTTTGAAAATCCGCGTTGAAATTTGCCATCCAGCATTGAAGCTCCTAAGGTTATCAGGTTCTCTTACAACCCCCTTAGAGCATTGGCTATGCCGATAGAAAGAGCCTGTCGGCTTTATTTGATAGCGCTATTATTGTATTGTTTGGTAAGGACTTACGTCGCAGGCAGAGGTGGAGCAGCAGGAATCAGCCGCCTAGCTCAATTGCAACGGCTTGATTATCTGCGGCTGGAGTCAATATGTATGAAATCGATTGCGCAGTATTTGGAGCGTAGAGCGATTGCAATAAACTGTTTTGGCAGCTTTAGTCAACCCAGTCGGCTATAAAGATATTCGTTTCGCCTCGTTCTTTGTTATCACGATTTGAGGCAAAGGCCAGTTTCTGGCCGTCATAGCTGAACATTGGGAAAGCATCAAAGGTCTCATTGTAAGTAATCCGCTCAACCTCTTTTGTAGAAACATCTACCAGATATAAGTCGAAATTCCTGCCTTTGGGGTCGCCTACATTTGATGAGAAAATAATTTTCTGACCATTGGGATGAAAGTAAGGACCAAAATTTGCAGCGCCGTTGTCAGTTAGCTGAATTGGCTTTCGATCTTTGAGATTCATCATGTAGATTTCAAGTTTTCCGGGGCGGATTAGATTTTCTTTTAGCAGAGCCTGATAATCTTCTAGTTCCTGTCCTTCCGGTCTTGAGGCCCGCCATACAATTGACTTGCCGTCGTATGAGAAAAAGCCGCCGCCGTCGTAGCCCGCTTGGTCAGTCAACTGCTCAACATTTTTCCCGTCAATGTCCATCATGAAAAGTTCGAGGTCGCCCGTGCGCATAGAGGTAAACAGAATTTTGTCGCCCTGGGGAGAGATAACGCATTCGGCGTCATAGCCGCTTGTCTCTGTCAGACGAACCAGATTGCTGCCGTCGGGGTCAGCTTTAAAAATATCAAACGAAGGATAGACCGCCCAGACATAGCCGCGAGACATATCCGGTTTTTTGGGGCAGTCGGCCTCGCTCAAGTGAGTTGAAGCGTAGATTATGTAACTGTCATCGGGAGCTATAAAACCGCAGCTGGTGGTGCCGTTGCCGGAAGAGACCATCTTTGTCTCGGAGCCATCAGCGTTGATTGTAAAGATGGCGTCGCAAGAAAGTCCGTTGCGAGTTGACTGAAAGATTAAGCGGGAACCGTCGTGTGAAAAGTAGGCTTCGGCATTCTGTCCGCCAAAAGTGATTTGCGTAATATTTGTAAAATGCTTTTCTCCGTCAAATATAGTGGCATTAGATTTTTTCTGCGCCAGTTTTTCAGCTTGGGCTTTTTTAAAAGTTGCATCATCAACTTTTTCACCGCAACCTGCAGCTATGACGATGGTTGTCAAAATTGTCAGTAATAGCCGCTGACCCGTGATGACGACTCTTAGCATTTAGCAGAATCCTTTCGGTTACATATCTATTTGAAATTAACTATCTTTTTTACAATTGCATAATATCAGCCGGAGGTCAAATGAATAATAGAATTATTGGGTACGTTTTACTCATAAGTTTCAGCGCCAGTCTGACTTTTGCCCAAAGCCAGGCAGATATTTTAGAAAAGGTATTGAGCGAAGTCGGCTTTACCAAAAATGATCTTGGCTATCAGCCCAAAGGCTACTGGAACCGCTTTCCGCTGGATATCCCTTACAAATTGACCTCGTTTGACGACCTTTTTGCCGAGCCTTTAAAACTTTATGACTACGCCCGTGTGATGAGCAACGCGGTTGAACTCTATTTGGAACCGACTTATGCTGACAGCACTGATGACGGCCTTTACAAATTAGTGTACAATCTGGGAGTTGACAAAAGACGAGGCGGCTTTCGCTCGTATTCCGCCAATCTTATACCTGCACCCGATGTTGAGAGTCCAATTGCCGAATCAGTTCAAAGGTTATTCGAACAGGCCGGTTTGAAACGGGAGCACTATACATTTGGCCAGAAGGCCGGTTATCCGAATCTGGATTCCATTATTTCTGAGCAAACTTCAATACTGCCAGACACAGTCAGGACTATCATCGCCGAGCTGATTGTAAACCTTGGCGAAGCTATTCGCTGGCGAAATTTGGCTATTCGCGATTGTGAGCCTAATGATTTGCAGAAAGTGTTTGCCATTCGTGACTTGGCCGAAACGCAGACCGACGGCACAGTTTATTACCCGGAGATAGATGACATTGCCAACTCTATTGACTGGCAGTCTTTGCATTACGCGGCACTCAAAACTGCTGCGGCAGCAGAGCAGGCAGAGAGAAAATTACTCAAGTGGACTGATAGAGTCGCAACAGAATTTGAAATTGAGATTTCAACGCCCTATGGAAACATTGCTATTTTGTCCCCTAACTATACTAAGAAGCAGATGCCTCCTGCTAAATTCTTGTCTGGCATACGGGCTTCAAGGCCGGCTTATTTTGAGATGGACGCTACTGGTTTTCTGGCCATAATAGATTTTGGCCGCAGGTCAATTTATCAAGGTTCGGCCGGGGCAACCTCGTCGCTTGATAATCCAATTTCGGTCATCATTGATATGGGCGGCAATGACTACTACGGCTACGATAGAACGCACTATCCGCCCACTACAGGGGTGGGAATTCTGGGAATAGGCGTAGTTATAGACACCAAAGGCGACGACCATTATAACGGCTCGACCTTTGCACAGGGAGCTGGATTTTTTGGTGCAGGAGTTCTGCTTGACCGTGAAGGTAATGACAAGTACAAAGCCGAAGTTTCTTCACAGGGCTGCGGCTATTTTGGAATAGGGCTGTGTCTGGACGGAACCGGCCATGACAAATATTATCTGTACGGCGACGGCCAGGGCATGGGCGGAGTTGGCGGTGGCGTAGGAGTGCTGGCTTCGTTCGGGGGAAACGATAAGTACACGGCCGAGCCTTATGCAAAAGTATTTGACCGCGGCGACTATCATAGTAAATTTGTCATAAACGGCAATCAGGCGCAGGGCGCAGGGTTTGGACGGCGGGGTGATGGCTCCGATGGACACAGCTGGGCCGGAGGTCTTGGCGCAATTATCGATATCAACGGCGATGACCATTATTATTCGGGCAACTTTACACTCGGTGTCGGCTACTGGTTTGGCACCGGCATCGCCATTGACCGCAGCGGCAATGACATTTATGAGTCATGTTATTTTACTCAAGGCTCCGGGGCGCATTTTTGTAACGGCATCCTGATAGACGAAGGCGGCGATGACAGACATGAACTTTTTGAAACCGCCGGCGCCGGACTTGGCTTTGGCTGGGACTATACTAACGCTTTTCTGATTAACAAAGGCGGTAATGATATTTACCGCGCTAAGATTATTTCGATGGGGCTGGCGCAGATTCGCTCTAACGCTTTTCTGATTGATATCGGCGGCGATGACAGCTACTTCCTTGGCGAAAACACAGCCGGACTGGGTGAAGCAACTTTTCGCTCAAATTTCAAGAAACCGTCGAACCTGACTCCCTATTTTAGCTATGCTAAATCGTTTGGCGGTTTTATAGATATTGGCGGCAACGACAACTATTATAGTTTCAAAGACAAACATGAAAGCGCTCACCCGATCGCCAAAAATAATTTTATGTGGCTGAAACCAGAGCGGACCGACAGCACTTTTGGAGCCAACAATTTTGGGGTTGGCATTGACATAGACAGCGGGACAATTCCGGAGTTTTTCAAGTGGGATGATTAGAAACTTTCAAGTGAGTTTAGGCACACCCTGATCAAACTTTACTCAATACATTTTTCAAATAGCCTAGTCGGTCTGTTTCTTTGATTGCGCCTAAATCTATCATGACTTCGTTGCGGCCGGCGAATGAAAATTCCATCGGGCAGTCGGTGGCCCTGCGCAGGGATTCTATCTCTTTGCGTTCTAACGTGCGGCTTTCAGAAAACTTAATTGCAGCGCGGCCACTTCTGACAGACACTTTTTCAACTTCCAGAATTGCAGCAGCGACTTTAAGGGCGGTGCCATCGACCAGACTGACGGCTTCAGTCGGCATCTTTCCGAAGCGGTCGGTTATTTCATCGCGGATTTTTTCTACATCGTCAAGCGTGCGGCAGTCGGCCAGACGGCGATAGAGGTCAACTTTGTGCTGACGGTCGTTGATGTAAGAATCACTCAAATGCATTTCTATATCTGTTTCAAGTTTTGTTTCAGGCAGACGGACAATTACCTGGCCTTTCAGTTCGGCTACTGCTTCTTCTAAGAGTTTATTGTAAAGGTCATAGCCGAGTTCCTGCATAAAGCCGGATTGTTTGGCGCCCAAAATCGTTCCGGCGCCGCGGATTTCCAGATCGCGCATGGCCAGTGCAAAACCAGAGCCAAGATTGGAGTGTGACTCCAGCGCCCGCAGACGTTTTACAGCCTCGGCGGTCAGCCCTCGCATAGGCGGCGTTATCAGATAGGCATAGGCCTGCTGCGCCGAGCGTCCTACCCGGCCGCGAAGCTGATACAACTGTGCCAGTCCAAAGCGGTCGGCACGGTTGATTATTATGGTGTTGGCCGAGGGAATATCCAGCCCGGATTCGATTATTGCCGTACACAGGAGCACATCGTATTTTTTATCGAGAAACTGTATCATTACTTTTTCAAGTGTTCGTTCGTGCATCTGGCCGTAGGCGATTACTATTTTGGCCTGAGGCACAAGTTTTTTGAGCCGGTCATAGGCGGCATCTATCGATTGAATCCGGTTGTGCACAAAAAAGACCTGTCCGCCCCGGTCTATTTCACGCAGGATAGCCATAGCAATTTTGGCATCTTCGTCTTCGGATATTTCAGTAATTATCGGCCGGCGGTTTTTAGGAGAGGTATTTATCAGGCTCATATCACGCACACCCATTAGTGACATCTGCAAAGTACGCGGTATCGGGGTGGCGGTCATTGACATGGTATCAACCGATGTCCGCAGCTGTCTCAGTTTTTCTTTATGCTGAACACCAAAACGGTGCTCTTCGTCAATGACCAATAAACCTAAATCATGAAACTTTATATCTTTTGATAATAGCCGGTGCGTACCCACCACCAGATCGATTGTTCCGTTTGACAAGCCTTTCAGGATTTCTGTCTGCTGAGCTTTAGTCCGAAAGCGTGAAAGCATTTCAACTTTGACCGGAAACTCTGCCAGTCGTTCTGTAAAAGTTAGAAAGTGCTGCTGGGCCAGTACTGTTGTCGGCACCAGGATAGCCGCCTGTTTACCTCTGTCAATAACTTTGAAAGCCGCTCTGACAGCAACTTCGGTCTTGCCGTAGCCGACATCGCCGCAGACCAGACGGTCCATCGTTTTTTCCTGCGACAGATCAAACTTGCAGTCATCAATTGCTTTTTGCTGGTCGGGGGTTTCTTCGTATATAAACGAAGCCTCCAGCTGCTTTAACCAGACAGTATCTTCACCGTAAGCAAAGCCGGTGTGGATTTTTCTTTCCGCGTATAGCTTGATAAGCTTTTCAGCCATATCGGCGATAGATTTTTTGGTGCGGGCTTTTAATTTTTCCCAGGCCGAGCCGCCCAGACGCGACAATCTCGGTGGCGCATCTTTACCGGCATACTTGGCCACCCGGTTAAACTCTTCTATCGGCACAAAAAGTTTGTCGTCTTCGGCGTAGTTAAGCAATAAACAATCGCGGCTGTGGCCGTCTATGGTGAGAGTTTTTAATCCACCGTAACGGGCAATGCCGTACTCGGTATGCACCACGAAATCACCCTGAGTCAGCGCCGCATAATCACTGATCGCTACGCCTTCTTGATATTTTTTCTTGCGGATGCGGCGATGGTGGCGGTGGAAAATTTCATGGTCGGTTAAAATTCCAAAACCACCGCTTTCGCAGACGAAACCACCCTTGATATCAAGCACCTGAATTTCCGGCAGCCTTAGCAGTTCGTCTCTGGCGGAGACCAGGTCCTTAAAACGCGCTGCCTGACCTGTGGAGTCGGCCGCCACAAAATAATTCAAACCCTTGGCGCTAAACTCATTAAGCCCTTCGATCAGCCTGTCTAAGTTATTTCCAAAGGCAGGATGGGGTCCGCAGCCAAAATCTATTATATCTTGGCGCCCTCCCTTGAAAGGCAATCTATCAATCAAGCGGTATTTATTAAGCAACTCAATCAGCCTCTCCGGTTTCTGATAATACTTTTCCGGTTTTACCAGCGAGCTAATTTGCTCTTTTAGTCTGTCGTAAAGAGCCTGGCCTTCTTTAATAATGCTCTCGGCTTCATCTTTGATCCTGCCAAGACTATCTGTGAATACGATTGTTTCGTCACTTAAGTAGTCATAAAGTTTCCCCTGCTTCAGACCAAACATAACCGACAGCCATTCCAGTCCCGGGAGTTCGGGGTCGTTTAAGTACCTGTCGCGGATGTAACCGGCGTCTGTTTCCGGAAGTTTTTCCAGATACTTTTCGACAGATTCCTGCGTGATAGGAATTTCCCGGCGGGGCAGGAGATTGACAGAGTCTACTCTCTTGATTGTCAGCTGAGTGGAAACATCGAACAGCCGGATCGTGTCTATTTCGTCACCAAAGTATTCAACCCTGACCGGAGCATACGCAGCCGGGGAGAAAAAATCTATGACACCTCCTCTTAGCGAGAAGTCTCCTACTTCTTCAACCACCGGCACCCGCCGAAAGCCAAGTTTGACAAGTTTGTCTACTAAAATGTCGAGTTCGTATTCAGTCTTAGTATTAAGAGAAATTCTCTCGGCCAAAAGCTGCCCTACCGGAATTGTCGGTTCCATCAGCGCCCGGACCGGGCAGACAATAATTTCAATACTATTGTCCAATATTCCAGCCAGAGTCGCTATCCGGATACCGATAATCTCCCCAACCGGCGGCCTGAAATCATACGGGAGAATCTGTCTTGAGGGAAAAAGGCCAACTTTTTCACTATCAGTAAAAGCTATAATGTCTTCATAGAAATCCACAGCTTCAGCAGATGACTGAGTTATCACCAGAATTACTTTTTTTTGAGTGTTTGCCAGAGTCGATACGAGAATTGCCGGCGAGGAGCCCTCCAAGCCGCTGACGCTAATAGCTTCTAAGTTATTTTGATTCAGCCTGTTACAAAGCTCAAGCTGTGGCTGATGTTCAGCCCAGACAGAGAGTATTGATGCTATAGGGTTTACAGTCGATTTAAGAGCCTGAGCCAAATTTCTCTCCTCATTAAATAGCAACACAAAAGCCCCCCCTGAATAAACAGGTGGGGGTATCAATAAACATCACTTTCGACAGAAATATAGGAAAAAGCAGCCAATTATGGCAAAGAAATGAATTTTTTTGTTGAAGAAAGTTGTCTAAAACTGGTAGAATCAATTCGATTGATAAAACAGAGATATTTTTAGAAAGAAGGAGAATTATAATGTCAAGCTATCAGAAGCTTGTTGAAGTGGTAAATGCAGCCCAGGGCGACGTAGATAAGGCCGAAGGCGGCAACAAAGCAGCAACCGGTCGGGTTCGTAAAGCGATGCAGGAAGTTAAGAAAGTTGCTCAGGACGTCCGAAAGGAGATGCTGGCACTTCGCGAAAAATAAACCAACTACACCTACCTCTGCCCGAATAAGCCCGCTTTATTAGTGGGCTTATTCGATTTTAAACTGCTATCTGAATGGGATCGGGCGGAATTCTGACGGGGATTGCTTTAGTCGCTCAAAGCCACTTCTTCGCCAATTTCCATCTGGTCATATCCGGAAGCTACGTGTTGGTATAAGACAACTATCGAGATTCGTCTGTTTCTTGGGTCACTTGGGTCTTCTACGATCATTGGCATTCTGGAGGCAAAACCCCGGACTTCGTTCACTTGTTCGTAATCCAGTCCTGAAACATCCATAAGCCGTCGTGCCGAATTGGCTCTGGCTGCAGAAAGCTCCCAGTTAGTGTAGTCGCCATCGGAGCTGGAAGCATCAGTATGGCCTTCTATTACCAGCTTGTTGGTTAATTTGCCCAGCTCATGGGCAATTATCATAAGCAAAATAGCGCTGCTTTTAAGAAGCTTATCTGAACTGGGTTCAAAAAAAGCAGCACCGTCCTCGGATTCGTTTAAGGTTATCCTGAGTCCGTCCGAGGTCAGTGTAATTTTGATATTCTTTTTAAGTTTTTCAAAGACCTCTTGCTTTTCGAATTCATTCAAAATGTTTTTGGCGGTTAAAGTCAATTTCTCTTTTTCAGCCTTAGTAGGACCGCCGGACTTTTCTCTTTCTTTGGGGGCAGCTCTTTGGCTGGCGGCTTTTGTTTTCATGGGGCTTGAACTGCCCTTTAGCATACCTGCTTCCACTTTTTGACTAAATCTCCCAGGGTCTCTGAAATAACCGGCAACCGCTTTTCTTACCTCCGGCTTCTGGCCTACCAGCCACATTACCAGAAAGAAAGCCATCATAGCCGTCATAAAATCAGCAAGGGCTACTTTCCAGGCACCGCCATGGTGGCCATGCTTCCCCCTATGTTTTTTCTTCCGTATTATTATCGGTTGTAGTTGTTCTTCAGACAAGGCATTTATCTCCTCTTAGCTTTGTCGCAAGCATCTTCTAATTCAATAAAGCCAGGGCGAACTTCCGCATAAAGCGACCGCCGGGCAAATTCTACGGCAATAACCCCGGCCACACCTTTGTGAAAAGACAATAAAGCATGTTTCATACAGCTGAAATATTGCTTGGTGTCGTTGTTACGAAGTGCCAGACTTCGCGCGAGGGGTCCAAAGAATCCGTACGAAGCAAAAATGCCAAGGAAAGTACCTACCAAAGCTGCGGCAACATTCTGGCCTATTTCTGCAGGTGGGCCGTCTATATGGGCCATGGTTATAACAATTCCCAGCACCGCTGCGACAATTCCAAGTCCCGGCAGGGCGTCTGCAACAGAGCTCAAGGCCTCTGACGGCAGACTCTCTTCTTCGTGCATCACTTCGATATCTTCGTCCATCATATCTTCAAGGTCATGTGGCTGCACCGAGCCGGTGATGATGACGCGCATTGTATCTGAGAAAAACGTGGCAGCGTGATGATTGTCAAGAAATTTCGGATAGCGCTTGAAGATTTCACTCTCCTCGGGCTTTTCGATATGACTTTCCAGTCCAACCAGTCCGTCTCTGCGGGCAATATTGAATACTTCAAACATCATCACCAGCAAGTCCTCATAATCCTGCTTGACGTATCCGCCCTTTAATACGCCGGTAATTTGAGCTATAAGCCTTTTTATGACCGGCATTGGATTGGCAATTATCAAAGCGCCGAGAGCAGAACCGAAGATTATTAGTACTTCCGATGGCTGGTGTAAGGCTAAAAGCTTCCCCCCATGCCACATATACCCTGCTGTTACAGAAGCGAGAACAATGATTGAGCCGACGATGACAAGCATCTGTAAAATTCCTTTTTTACGGTTCTAAAGAGTAGCAGATAGTCCTTTACCCTTGTCTTTTCGACAGTTTCGCTAAAAACCTAATGTTTGGCAGGCAGGAACCCCTTAAGCAGCCATAAAAACCTCATTAGGGGCCTCAAAAAACTTGTTTGGCAGGGCTGGCTTCAATACATTCTCCGCAACCACAAACCCTGCAATGTACTGAAAAGGACCGGATTTATGCGCTTACTTTCTGACAAGAGATTCCTGTTGGTGCTGATTGCCTCTGTTCTGATTTTGGCAGTTCAATATGCATTTGCCTCATCTGAGTCCGGCAGCAGCGGACATGGAGACGGGGTTCTGGAGATTCTGATTGCCCTGATTGTGATTCTTCTGGCGGCGAAGATAGGTGGCGATTTGTTCGAACGAGTCCACCAGCCGGCTGTTTTGGGCGAGTTAGTAATGGGCATGATAATCGGGAATCTTCACCTTTTAGGCGTTGATATTTTTGAACCGTTTAAGCATGATATTACTCTGGAAATCTTAGCCGAGCTGGGGGTGATTATTCTTCTTTTCGAAGTCGGCCTCGAATCTACGGTACGAGAAATGATGAAAGTCGGCCTGGCTTCTTTCATGGTGGCCATGTTTGGGGTGGTGTTTCCTTTCTTTTTGGGTTGGGGAGTGGCCCTATGGTTTTTGCCCGAAGCCTCAACTTTGGTACATCTGTTTGTGGGGGCAACTCTGACAGCTACCTCGGTTGGAATCACTGCCAGAGTTCTAAAAGATATCGGTAAAATGCGTACCAGAGAGGCCAAGATAATCCTCGGTGCGGCTGTCATAGATGACATACTTGGTCTGATTATCCTGGCAGTTATAACCGGAGTAATTTCTGCTGCCGCCGCTGGCTCAACAGATGGAATCAGCTCGGCTGCTATACTATGGATAATAGGCAAAGCTGTATTGTTTATTTTGGGCGCGGTAGTATTGGGAGCCTATGTTCTCCCCCATTATTTCAAGTTAGGGCTTAAAATGAAAGTAAAGGGCGTGCTTTTGTCGCTAAGCCTGCTGGTCTGTTTCCTGCTGGCATATATCGCCGGTAAAGTTGGGCTGGCGCCGATTGTAGGAGCCTTTGCGGCCGGACTAATTCTTGAAGAAGTCCATTTCAAAGAATACAATATGCGTGGTGAGTATAAGATTGAAGATCTTCTGGCGCCGATTGCCATATTTTTGGTGCCCATATTCTTTGTACGTATGGGTATGTTAGTTGACCTGACTACTTTTAAGCAGGTGGAGATACTTGGTTTTGCGGCGGTGTTGACTTTTGCAGCTATTATTGGCAAGCAGATTTGTTCGCTGGCGATTTTTGATAAGAGTATCAACCGCCTGGCTATTGGGCTGGGGATGATTCCCAGAGGCGAAGTCGGCCTGATATTCGCCGGAATTGGCGCCAAACTGGTGCTCGATGGCCAGCCTGTCATTGATATTGGCACCTACTCGGCGGTAGTGATAATGGTGATAATCACAACTTTGGTCACTCCTCCGGCGCTGAAGCATGTCATGCTTCGGGAGCCAAAAACGGGGTCTGCTTCTTAGCACTGCCTATAGCGATTATTTTGAACTATTGATACTGTGATTTGAGTCTCTGGCGAGAGCTTGACATTGGGTTGGGGTTAGCTATATTCGCAATTCCAAAATTGATCGCGGGGTGGAGCAGTCTGGTAGCTCGTCGGGCTCATAACCCGAAGGTCGCGGGTTCAAATCCCGCCCCCGCTATTAAATAAGTTCGACTTAATTTTCAACCAAATATCATCGTCGGTTTCCCCCGCTCTGCGTTTGGGGATCTCCGCTTGCGCATCGACAAATCCGCCCCCCGCTATCAAATTTAAAAGCCAGTCGAAAAGCTGGCTTTTATCAAATTATTAAACGTATCGCAAGCGCTACGGAGGCCTATCTGATAGGAAATTGCCGCAGTTCTATTTATTGACTTTGTTATCAGTTATTTGCACTGAAATTCCTGTATTTGTAGCTGATGAGAAATAAATACCTGCTCCTGTCTTGTATTCTTCTGTATACTTGGTCAATTCTTCTGAATCAGACTCAAAGAGGGTAAACCTATACTTTTTGGTTATGTTTGCACGTTGGATGTTTGTATCTACCCGAAGTTCAATCGTATACTGGCCTGGCAACCATATAAAATTCTTGTCAAATAACCTCATTAATGGATCGACAACCTCCTGCTTTGCATGTGCAATCTGCTCCTTATCAGTGAAGGATTCTCTCTGCTTGAAAATATCAGCCTTCAACTCTGCTTCCAATTGCTTGAATTTTTTCTCATTCTCTCTATCAAAATAATTAAGGAAATTCACTATATGTGTCCACTCATTCGAGGGTCTTAACAAAAACTGCGTAAAGAGAACTGAATTGGAATCGTTTGGGTCCTGCCAGTAGGTCTGCGATGGATAATTGCCAACATCAAGATCATCTCTCTTGATTCTGACTGTCAATCCTATCACTTTGATCACCCGCCCACCAATATTGTTGATGATCAAATGCGCGCTTATATTTGGATTCCCAACCATATGGGTTAAGACAATTCTTGAGTGCAATTCTACATCCAATCTTGCTCTCTTCAGCATGAAGTGTACGGGCGGAAGTTGTGATAAAACTACCGCTACAAAAGCGATAAGAACCGCCCAAAAAGACCAATTTGCATATAAAGGAGTAACCGTTATTTCTGACATACTAATCCCCGTTTATGATTTGTACAAACCGCACCATGTTTGTACTGCAGTTTCCGTAGCAATAAAATCTACAATTCTCGATAAGTCAACTCCCAGGACTACTTTGCTCCGGTCATTTTCAACATACACCTCTTTCGATAGTTTTCTAACAAAACAGTCCAAAACACCATCAAATATGCTAAAACACCAGACACTGTGCTTCCCGTAAGTGATTGCTATTACTACAGGTTAGTGTCTGGTGTTTTCTGTTGTTCGGACTATTTAACAGGCTCATAACCCGAAGGTCGCAACCCTGACATGGGTGATAGATTCCCTTCGTGTCACTCAGGATCTCCGCTCGCACTTCGACAGATCTGCCCCACGACACAAAATACACTTATGATTTAGTAAGAATCCCAACACAAGCGGGTGGGCATGCAGTCTTACCGATCCGAGTCGATGAGCTCTATTTCGAGACTGCCCTCTAAGGCTGCCTGTATGACCTTTGGGTAGAATTTCCTGTACGCTATCCTACTGCCCCCGATAGACATTTCGCCGGTAGTGATATTGACTGATGTTCCTACGAGTAAACATCCAGCGGTGTCCTCGTCAGTGTTCCCGCAGTGAATCAGGATAAGCGTAAAATTCGGGACGTCAAGAATATGAAGCATACCTTTGTGGATATCCGGGAAGCGCTTAGAATAGCGAGGGTGGAACCCTCCCACAGTACGAACGCCAACCTCGTATGTGCCCGCTGGTATTCTTGTTTCGCCCGGGACTTTCTCTTCACGAAACTCGTCCTCAAGACCAAAGCACTCGTGAGCTCCATCAATTAATATTCGTGAAACCGTGGAGTCGTTGTCAGATAAGAACCGTTCAACTGTGATCTTCATGGCTTCCTCTTTCTTTAATGGTTCGGAAACTGCGCCTTATGTTATCCAACTACTCAAACAGTTTTTTTTAATCTTGCCCAATCTCTTTTTGCCTGCTTTGAAGGCTATGGTCAGATTGGAAATACGATGTCTGATTCTGTCAATAAATGAAACGGATATTGTACCACTTAGCACGAAGACTGAGTCGCTCTTGTCTTTGTACCATAGGATATAATTATGCTCGTCCATCCATTGTTGCAGCTTATCTAAGTATGGATTAACGTACATGCCGCCATGGGTTTCGATTGAGATTACTGCCGGTCGGCTGGTCATATGTTTTATCACAAACCATTCGCTGCCCTCGGTATCGACTGACAGAAGATCAATTGTGCCGTCATCAATTTCGCTAAACAGTTTGGCCTCGGCTGTAAATTTATCGGACTGCTTCACGTCGTAATTATCATTAACTATAGCCGGGCTGGCAGAAAGAGAACTTACAAAAGTAGAGCTTCCCCGCTGGCACAATTCTACCTGACCGTTAAAATCACAGAGGGCGCATTCGTATAGAGTGACGTTATCAAGACTCATAAATTCTGACTTAATCATGGCGATAGAAATTGGCTCTGGTTCTACTAAGGTTGTTCTTATGCCATCTTGAATGTACTGATATATGTTTGATGTTTGGGGATGCCAGACACCGATTTCTGCCACATGCGATGGTCTAAAGCCTTTTGCTTTCAGTCGCCGGCACAGAAGAGAAATGCCATTTTTGGTCATAATGTTACCGGCGCGTAACATAAAATAATGCAACGCTTTTTCACAGTGATAGATATTACCATCAAATTCACATAATTCAGGAGCGCAAGGCTCCTGACCTATACTTACTTAAAGGCAATGGCCGCGCTGCTTGGGCCGGCCAGGTTTATAATATCGAATCGCTTAAAGCCTGCCTCTGTGCACCACTCGCGGAACTCCGCTCCAGTGTAATCAAATGCATCGCCAAATTCTATTAACATATTGAGCGACATCAATAAACCAAATACATTTTCGCGGCGAGCATCGTCGATTATATTTCCGATAGCGATAAACGCACCACCTTCCTGAAGCGCATCGTAAGCTTTATTGATTAAAATCTTCTTTTTCTCAAGGTTCCAGTCGTGCAGGATGTTTCCCATCGTAATCACATCCGCTTTGGGCAGGTCGTCCTTGAAAAAGTCACCCGACACGACCGTAATGCGATCACTCATTCCGGCGGCATCAATATGTTTCTGGGCGTGAGGGGCAACAGCCGGCACGTCAAAAGTAGAAAACGTGAGATGTTTATGGTCTTCACCAATAACTCGTGACAATAGAGCCAGGGCACCGCCGATATCGCTGACAGTTTTGTATTTTGGAAAGTCAAATTTCTCAGACAGCATTTTGAAACTGGTAGCCTGTAAGCCAGACATTGCTTCGAGGAACTGGCCTAGTCTTTCCTCGTCTGAATATAGTTCCTCGAACATCGGTTTGCCACTATGCTTAATCTCATTTTGTGGCTTCCCGGTCTTTAGCGCAGTACCAAGATCGTTCCAGAATCCAAACAGACGCGAGTTCAACATCTTAAGCATTCCACCAGCGTAAGTTGGACTCGTTTTATTTAGGAATGCGTCTGTTTCAGGCGCGTTTTTATACTGACCTTGTGGTCCGTCGCCATCACGGTTTAGAAATTTTAAGGCTACCAGCGCATCAAAAAAATCATAGGTTCCGCGAGGGTGAAGCCCGAGTGTATCACCAAGTTGTTGTGCTGTCATAGACTTGTCTCCCAGCGTAGTAAAGAGATCAAATTCGACTGCAGTAAGCAGAACTTTGGAAGGCCAGAAGGCCGTTGCGGTTTGCATTATGTGAGTCGGGTCGAGCTGTTCTTTCATTATTATCTCCATTAGAAATAGTTATCAAACATAACGCAATGATATTTCACAATGATTGATATTATCATCAAAGTGAAAAAGTCAGAAGCGCAAGGCTTCTGACCTACCTGACTTTAGTGAGTGATTTTTGACTGCTTCTCTTTTTCTTCGTTGGCTTTGGCAGGGTAAGCACATACTCAACAGTCAGCTTGACCCAGCTTCGAAGTGTCTTGGTATCTTTTAACATTGAGTCTGGCAACAGAACATAATCTTTTTTAATTGGTGCTTTGGGGAAATAGCGAAGAGACTTTGTACCTTTTTTTTGTAATAGAATATCTCTTTGCTTTTCAGGTAATTTTATTGCAAATCCTGCGGGAGTCAAAGAGATACAGATTCTGCCATCAGCATAGACCGCCGCACCACTGAAAAAATGCTTACATTCAAATTTGACGTTTGAAAATCTTCGGGACGTTGCCCGCTTTAAGATTTCTGTCAATTTTTCCAAATATTCCTTGGCCATACATGTCCTTGATGTCTCTTAGCGTAATACTATACAATGTTTCTGTACTGCAATCAATCTCACCAAGGAGTCGATGTCAATAAGAGTCAAAAGGAAAAGATAAAATTTGCACTGGACGGTTGACCAAAAGACTTTTTGAGGTTATGCTTCATTTAAGAATGCATTACACTAATCTTTGTAAAAAGGGAATAGTTACGATGAGATATAGACCGTTATTGTTTTACGTTGTAATAAGTTTCTGCTTATCAGTAGCCCTTCAATCAGTAAGTGCTCAATCAGATTCAACAGATAAACCCTGCAGTACTCCCGAGGCCAGCCGGTTTGATTTTTGGATTGGCAAATGGGACCTTACCTGGGACGACTCTTTGAAGGGGACGAATATTATCACTAAAGAGCTGGACGGCTGTGTAATTCATGAGAGTTTTTCTGATTCGTTAGCAAAATTTTATGGACGAAGTTATTCAGTCTTTAATCCGACTAAGGGCGTCTGGCAGCAAACCTGGGTGGATAACAGCGGCAACTATATGGACTTTGTAGGTATCTTCGAGAATGAGAAAATGACTTTGGGCCGTTCGTTTGTTGGTCCCAAAGGGAAAACAGTTATGCAGCGGATGATTTTTTCTAATATTAGTGACAGCAGCTTAGACTGGAGCTGGGAGTCATCACTGGATGGCGGCAAGAACTGGAAGCAGAATTGGCTGATTCATTATGAGCGAACTATAGAGTAGCTGGATATTTGGATTTTCTAAAACTGCACCGGGCTCCGGAAATGCAGAGTATCATGCACTTACACTATCCTTAATTTGGTTAATCATTTCAGCGGCCGTCAATGATCGTGCTCTTAAGCGCCGGGATTCCATTAATATATTATGATAGATTCCAATCATCTCAGGAAATTCCGGATTGTAAAAGGCTCCCGGATGAAACAGGACTGTCATCGCCCCTCCTATTCGACTGAGATGATGCATCATAGCAGAATAGACTTTTAAAGCATCACGGCCGTATTGACGTACGATTGTCGAATCCATTATCGTCATTGGAACTTCCCACATTTCAATGGTCTTACTGGCGGACCTGTCGAATACTTGAAAACAGCCGGCAATACCGTTTCGATATCCTATAAAATCTGAAAAGCCCGATGATTCATCGACGCGAATTCCAAACTGACTGAGAAATGAAAAAGACTTGTCAGGGTCAAAGCGAAGATAATGTGCTCTGCCCGAAATTATCCGGATATTAATCACACTTTGCAATTCGGCGTACTGACTGGCAAATAAGTCGCTATTAAGAAAAGTGTCGTAGTTGTAGTGAATACCCTTTCCCCAATGAAGCGGGATCACTTTGCAAAGTTCAGGTATCGGTTTTAAACCGTTTCGCGCTCCGAATCTTCCGGCCGTACCATTCAAGAGATAAAAAGTTGAAGTAAAGCCGAAAGAACGTTCCAGATCAATCATGCCGGTGACGTTATCGAAATAAAAGCGACGGGGAATGACGGCGTTTTTGGCGATCCACCGGATGTTGCTCAGTTTTGGAAACCTTAGCCGACGTAGCGGCTCTATTACCCGAAAGGCGCGAACGGCCTGGGTCCAAAAGTCGTTGCCATAGAGGACATCGCAATCATGCGACAGGCTGATTACCGGAGCCTTGACGGCATCTTTTAAATTTAAGAAAGGTTCCCCTTTTTCTTGCAAACCCAGACATCCTGCTGCCAGTACGGCGGTTGCTTCATTGAAGGCAGGAACCTCGAGCAAGCCGCACTCTTTACGCTGCGAGTAAGCTGCTACAAATCTTCCGTGACTGTCCCTTTGAATTGATTCTGCTTCTTCACCAAAGGTCAGAAGTTTATACAAATTACCGAAGAGATTCCAGCCAGGAATTAAGGTTCCCTCTTTGTGCCGATACCAGAGAGGTGTTAATTCATTGGGAATGGCGGTCCAGCCCAGATTATGTGGTCTGTCGATTCTGTTCCAGAGTGTTAGTTTGGTGCCGCTGAAGTCTACTTTGTAAGGTTCCACGGGAACTGACGAAATTGGAATATCATACGGAATAGCAATTATTTTTTCTTTGATAGTGATGGCGTCATTGTAGGGAAGAAACCTGACTAAATGACTATCAAACAGGTGAGTAACTTTTGGGGCAAAAAACAGTTTCAGATGATTCAATATCTGGCTGTGTAAGTACTGAACTTCGGGCGGAAGACTCATCCGTGCAAGCCTTGGGTAAATGCTCTGGTTATATACCATTCGTTAAAGTTATCAGCCGCTGACCTGCTGCTACCGCCATCGCAGTCATAAAGTACAAAGGCATGTCCTCGCTTTATGTGAAAAAACCCAACTTTCTTTGCTACCCTTGTAACGATACGGTCGAACGGATGCTCATTGACATGCCAGCTTCGGATTCCATAAGCGCCCATGTTCCTAGTACGAATAACGGCTTCCAGTAGTAGTTCACGAACCAGGCTCTCTGTACTGATTCTCGACTCATCTCCATTTACCATTAAATCAATTAGATAGCCCATGCCGTCGTCGCCTAAAGAGAATGCAACCCATCCCAATAATTCTTTTTCGAAAAATATTCCCGCGATATTGCTGCGCACATAGGGATTAGTAAAAAAGCGCCATTTGAAATAATTCGAATCGCGATAGATAGTTCTGCCGCCCCATCTGTCAATGAAGCGCTGGCATACTTCGGCGGTTTCATCAGTAGGGTCGCATATGTTTTCTAACTTAAGACCGGTCAGTTTTACTCTCCTTTGCATTGATATTTTAAATGCTGCAACAGACTGTGCGATTCTTCCGCCGGCATGAGCAACTATATTTCTAAGTGATCTCTTGATTGTCGATTGTGTTCCAGAAGTCCCTTTGGCCAACAGCATGGAAATTGCTTTTTGTGAAAAGGGAATGAACAATTGTTCAGTTCGGGCAGAAATGCTAAAGTCTAGCCTCGTGAAGGCTTTTGCGGCCGGTGTGAAGCCCCAGATATTGACATAGTTGTGCTCTTTGGCATAGTTAAAAAGGACCGTATACATTCGCTCAAACAGTTTGTTACCGCGAAACTGCGGGTCGACTAAAGTTTCCTCTGATTTTGCTGTCCAGTAAACGCCTGTTCTATCAATCATCCGGATAGGAATGAGCGCCTGAGTACCGACAATCTGTCCCTGATTAACAGCAACTGCGAAAGGAACAGAGCTTGAATTGTAAAGGTTGGATTTGAACTCCCACTGCCATTGTTCAAACGAGCGGGATTTCTTGTAGAGCTTATTATGGAACAGATTGCAGGCCTGCATTTCAGAGTCTTCAACTAATCTTACCAGTATATCCTGCTCTGTCACTAGTTGTGCTATCGAATCCTTCCCAAAAATAACTGTAGCGTTGGCTCAAAATATATGAGCCGCTTAATCAAATAGCAAGATGCCGCTTTGGCAAAATATCAAAACAGTTATCAATCTCTGTCGCAATAATTTATTAGTAATATCAGTTGTATAACCGGACTTCAACCGCTACCGTGGGTATCAATTGCTGTAAGACAATGCCGACTATGTTTTTAATCTTTTCATAAGAACTTTATAGAAAAACATTCCCCACCGGCAGCGCTTGCTTTTAAGCCATCAGATTACTTATTATTCCATTATGACAGAAACTGACAGAATTTTAGAGCAACTCAATAGAGCCTTCTACAAAGAGGCCTGGCACGGACCTGCCTTTCTGGAAATACTTAATGGAGTAACCGCAAAGCAGGCCTCAAAACATTCGCTAGCAGAGGTACACTCTATCTGGGAAATTGTATTGCATACTAAGACCTGGATTGAGGCGGTCCGTATAAGGTGCGTGGGCAAAGAGTTCAATGTTTCCGATGAACAGGACTGGCCAAAAGTAACAGTATTCAGCGATGATGCCTGGCAGCAGACACTTGCTGACCTAAATGACGAACACAAAAAACTTGAGGATGTTATCGCTTCGATGAGGTCATCTGATCTTAATAAAAACGCAGCCGGAAGTTCTCTGCCGAATAGTTCTATGCTCGACAGCATCATTCATCATAATATTTATCACACCGCACAGATTGCTTTGCTAAAAAAGTTAATATAGTAACATCTTTGGTGTCTAAGGTGAATTAATGTAACCGGGCTGAGCCGAAAAGTTGTAATATGTAATTTTATCCGGTTATGGTCTAGGATATCGGAGACTTGGCTGGTTCTGCTTTAGCTGCCTTGGTTACCACAGTAATTGTCTTGTCCAGTTCTTCTCTTACTGCTCCGGCTAAGGTTGCCAGATCGAACGGTTTTTTGATATATTGGCCTACCCCGAGCTTGAGTGCTTGTTCGACTCTTTCATTAGCAGAAAACCCGCTGACAATAATTGCTTTTTGCATAGGCTTGTGCTCTAACATGGCGCGATAGGAATCTAAGCCGTCTAGTTCCTGTTCCAGAATCATATCAAGTAGCACTAAATCGACTGGCTGAGAGCGTACATAGTTTATGGCATCCCGGCCGTCTTTGGCAGTAATAACTTCGTAGCCCAGAGCAGACAGACTGTCTGCTAAAAGAAGGCGCTGTTCTTCAGCATCATCTACTACCAGTATAGTTTCTGTACCCCCGACTACGTAGGTCTCAGATGGCAGCTCCGGCATGGCTTCGTTTGTTGCCGGGAAAAATAGCTTAAATTCAGTTCCCTTTCCCAGTTCTGACTGGATATCATAGTAACCTTGATGATCTTTTACGATGGCGTAAACTACCGACAATCCTAAGCCGCTGCCGCTGCGCCCTTGCATTTCTTTGTTTGAGAAATATGGTTCGAAGATTTTACTCATATCTTCGGGACGTATACCGCAGCCAGTGTCTTTAACGCTCATAACAACATATGCGCCGGCCGCTATAGTCTTGGTGCCCATCTGCATTCCGTCGGTTTGGAGGGTGAATGTTTTAATCGTCAGTTCTCCCTCCTCCCCCATAGCATCCATGGCGTTGACAATCAGGTTCATGATGACTTTGGAGAGGTGTGGAGATGATCCTCTGATTGGTGAGAGATCCGGGTCAAATTCTGTCTTGATTGTAATTTTGGGATATCGTCGGGCTAAATCTTCAAATCCGGGCGAGTCAAGATATTCTCTAATCATCTCGTTGGAATCCATGGCAACAAGTTTATATCTTCCTCGTCTGGCCATTGTCAAAAGATCCTGGACTACGCTGGCCGCGTCGCGGGCGGCTCTTTCAATTCGCTTGAGTTGTTTTCTGACCGGGCTGTCCTTTGGAAGTTTTCTCATAATCAGTTCTGGATAACCGACCAAAGGTCCCAGTACGTTGTTTAGATCGTGGGCAACACCGCCTGCTAAAAGACCGAGAGATTTCATCCGTTCAGCTTTTTCGAGTTGGCTCTGGAGTTCTTCATTTTTCCGTTCTTCTTCAACCTCGTGGCGAATGTCTCTCATTATTGTGCTAAGATAAAGAGGTTTACCAGTAATATTGTCCTTAGTCATAAAAACGCTCGCCTCGCAAAGTATAGGTTCGCCGGTCTTGAAGTCTTTGAGTTCTAACCTACCTCTCCAGATACCGTTTTTGAAAACGGCAGGAAATACAGTTTCCTCTATTATTTTTAAATGGTCTGCAGTATGAAAATCTTTTATGCGCAGCGTTGATATTTGTATTGTGGGATCTATATTTACGAGCCTGCATCCTGCCGGATTAACATACAGAGCTTGCCCATCTAAGGTTGCTATCGCAATAAAATCCGGAAAGTGACTTACAATTGTTTGAAGTTTTGAGCGCTCGCCTTCGGCAATGAATTTTAACTCTTTCTCCTTCTGCAGAGTCAGCCTCTCTGTCTCCCGTAATCTGGTGATATCACGGAAAACAGATACGCAACCTATAAACGTGCCTCGCGTGTCTTTCATAGAATCAATTGTGATTTCAATCGGGATTTCATTTCCCGAGTCGTTCATCAGCTTGAAATTTCTTGTTAGTTCGTAATTTTCAAGTTCCTCCAGTCGCCTGCGAGTTGGGTACTCAAAAGGATTGCCGGTATTTTCGTCTACAAGCTTCAGAACATCCTTTATAGGTATGCCGATGGCATTATCAGCGTTATAACCAGTCAGCATTTCTGCCGCGGGGTTCATAAAGACGACTTGATTCTGACAGTCCGAAGCGATAACAGCATCTCCGATGCTCCACAGAACAGTTTGCAGCCAGGTTCGATGCGCCCTTAGTTCCTTTCCCAATTTATGGCGATGAAGGGCGATATCTATTGTAGTCTGAATCTCTATGTCTTCGAAGGGTTTTAAGAGAAAGGCAAGTGGACCTGCGGATTTTGCGCGTTCAATAGTGGCAGTATCTGAATTTGCAGACAGGAAAACTATGGGGAGATCAAACTCTGTTCTAATGAGAGAAGCAGTCTCAATACCATCAATATCTCCCTTGATTAGAATATCCATCAGGACGATATCAGGAAGTTCTTCTTTAATCAGGCGTATGGCGTCACGGCCGTTACTTACAGTAGAAGGTACTTCGTACCCCAACTGCTCCAATCGCTTCTTTATATCTAAAGCTGCAGTTATTTCATCTTCTACTACCAGGATTTTTGGCTTTGCTTTGTTGTCAAGTTCGAGTTGCAAACTTCATCCCAAGGTATTCTGTGAGCTATCTGCGCGGTGGTTAGCCCTGAGTAAAGCTTGGACCTTCAAGGTGTTAGCAAAAAACATGGATAGCTCGATGTTAGTCAAGGTTGTCTATTCAAACTAATAGGTCCACCACTCCAACTGTATATATCGACTATACTTGTTGATTACTTAGGGATTACCCCCCTTATTGGCATGCAATCAGCGATTGGCTTAACTGCTTGGTTATGAAAGGTCTGCCAGACAGTAACCGGGAGATGATCCCCTGGCGAAAAGCTGCCAGCTACATGAGCAGCCTACTTTGGTCGCTATAGTTTTCAATTGAAACATAAACTGTTCCACAGAGTGTGCCCTCACTCCCATAGAGATGTTTCAACCCATCTTAGCAAGCCCCTCAAAATCACCCAGTAACTGACTGGGACACAACGCCTTAAAACTAAATTTCAGTTTGGCACAGCTACTGCACTTAGACTTAAGTGGAAACAGTGCAACGCACTCAAAAGGAGCAGATTCTAATGAAAAATATTATTACCAGAGCAGCTGTTGTTCTTCTACTCGCTGTTTTTATGGTACCAAGCGCCATAAGCCAGGAAATAGGTATAATTCAGGCCACAGCAACCGTAATCTCCAGTTTAAGCATACTGGGTTCTAATAACTTAGTCTTTGGGTCAGTCACCCCCGGGATAAACAAAATTGTTCCCAGAACTTCAGCCGGATTTGCCGGCGAATGGTCGATTACAGGAACAAGTCTTTCAGAACTCTCTTTGACTCTTACCCTGCCGACTGTTCTTGACCATACTTCGGCAGCCGCTACCATGCCGATCAGTTTTAGCAGTACCGACGCTGCCATAAGTGACGGCACTGGCAGCCAATCAGCCCCCAATGCAGTAGTCGACCCCAACGGCCCTTCGGTTTTCAGATTAGGAGCAGGCGGTCTAATGTATGTTTGGTTAGGCGGAACAGTTCAACCGTCAATAGCACAAAGCGGCGGGGATTATGCCTCGAATGTAACTTTGACAATTGCTTATACCGGCAATTAATATCCGAAAAGTGAGAGGGAGGGCCTGCCCTTATTGACAAATTTACGTTTTTGAGTATGTTGTTGATGTACTTGTCAATTTACATCAACGGCAGAAATGAAACGATTATACTATTGTATTCTAATATTCGGATTATTCTACGGCGGAATTAAATCTGCATATGCGGAGCCGTCTGTAAACCTTTCTAACTCTGCCGATATTCAGGTTAGCGCAACAGTAATCAATCCAGTCGGATTCGTCGCTCGGATATCTGAAAAACAAGCTCAACTAACTGGAAAAGCAATTGAATTTACTTCAAGCCGTAAAATTTCTGTTCTAACTAGAGGAAATACTCTTCTGGAAATTGAAAACGGTCAGAGAAAATTCTTTTTAATCTCATCTGAAGATTTTGGCCACTCTTCTTTTGATAATAATCTGCTCAGGTCTAATATTACGCCATTGATATTAGTGATACCGGCGGAATTGTTCAGCAGGTCAATAACCGATTCTTCGCACTATCTGATTACACTAATTACAATCTCAGATTAGATTATATGCAATTTGATGTTGACTCAAGTAGAGCCACCGAATAAACTTAAGTCTTGTTAACTATGGAGATTTCCATGAGGCGTTTGTTCATTGGTGTCACTTTATTCTTTCTGATAGCTGCCAGCAGCGCGGCACAGACCATTACTGTCAATAATAATTTAGTGTTTGGCGATATGTTTCCGGGGGTCCCCAATACTATTTCCAAATATACGGCAGGAGCTGCAGCTGAATTTCATGTGTCCGGCACTAATGGGGCTGAAATTTCAATACAATTTACACTTCCAACTAAACTGACAAAAATTGGAGTTAGCATACAGCTGATTTTTTTTGATACCGATTGCGCAATTGATCACCGCCCGAATCCCGATCAATCTTCGCCCCTTTTTGATAATCTGGACCCCTGGTCAACTTTGCTATATCGATTGGGTGTTCAAGGACTAACTATCTACCTGGGCGGTACTGCTGTCCCGAGAATAGTACAGCCACCCGGTGCCTATACCGCAGATATTACTTTAACGGTAGCTTATACGGGCGCATGAGATGAAAAATCTACTGGTTATTGCTGCCACTCTTTTACTTGCTACTATTAGCTGCCCTGCTCAGACAATTACGCTCAATAATGACCTAATATTTGGAAACGTGTTTCCGGGTATTCCCAAGACGATAACTAAGTACTCGGTAGGTTCTGCCGCAGAGTTTCATGTGGCCGGTACCAGTGGATCTGAAATTTCAATACAATTCGCCCTGCCAACTTATATGCACGGCAGCGGATTTAATATTGAGATGATTTTCTTCAACACTGATTGTTCAATTGATACCTTAGCAAGCCCCAGCCAAACTTCTCCTTTATTTGACAATTTAAATCCCTGGACAACATTAGTCTACAGGCTGGGTTCAGCAGGATTAACCCTCTGGCTGGGTGGTACGGCCATTCCCAAAGCAGCACAGCCACCCGGTTCTTACACTGCTACTATTGTATTAACAGTAGCCTATACTGGTGCCTGAGCAAAGCAGATGAATTTGCTCAGATGTTGGACATTATCTCCTGACATTGATAAATATAGCTCAAATTTCATAAACTCATTTTCAGAGTAGTCGAAAATAAAGCTCATAGGCCGGGATTATCCCTTATTTGCAGCCAATTAAACCCCGGTCAGTAATAATCAATTGCGATATAATATTAAATATCGGGTAATAGCAACCGGAAAGGGAAACCGAGATGAATAAAAAGGGAGTAGAAAGGAAGTTCGCAGCAGTAGTAGTCGCAGCAATAATCTGCTTCAGTTTAAGTGTGAATAGAGTTCAGGCACAGGATGTTGCCACAGGAGCAGCCACCGCTACAGTATTGGCTGCATTATCAGTCATCGCCGCGCAGAATCTGATATTTGGAAATATCTACCAGGGTGTTGCCTCTACAGTTGCTAACAATATTAACGCCAGCTCGGGAATTTTTAACATACTCGGACAGGGCAGCGCCGGAATTTCTATCAGTTTTGTTCTTCCACAATTCATAGCTTTGGCCGACGGCTCTGACAGGATGACGATCGGTTTCAGCTCAACAGATGCAACAGTCGATTCCAATAATACTACGCCAGCTACAGTAGTTGCAGGTGATGGCTGGATTAACACGAATCCCAATAATCTGCCGGCCGCTACTGTCATTGGCGCCGCCGGCCAGACAAATGTCTATTTGGGCGGAAGAGTCTACCCTTCAGTTGACCAGGCTGCTGGAGCATATAGCGGAGATATTATTCTAACCGTAGCCTATAATGGAACCTGATCTCAAGTAATACTCGAATTCGAACGCCCCAATAGCTAAGCTGTTGGGGCACTTTTGTTTACCCTCAAGAATGCGCTTATGCTCATCGTAATGGCGCTTATTCTCAAACTATTCAAAATTTAATCAAAACAGTGCTTGAAGCTGTTAAGTATTTGAGCTCTTGGGCGATAATCATACAAAAGAGCCAATAGGGGCTGCTTTTAACTATTCGAAAAGTAAACATGAATATCAAGAATTATACAGATTCATTTGTAACATCGCTGAGATTGCACCAATGGCTGAAAACTACTCTTTTACATATTCCTTTGTAACTTCACAGAGATTGCACCTATGGCTGAAGATTTCGCTATTGGTGCTTTCATTTCTAATTGTTATGGCCGCTAGTGGTATGGCACAGGACGTAGCTGTCGGGCAGGCAACTGCGACAGTGCTGGCCACTCTGGCAGTTTCATCAACAGCAGCTCTGGCCTTTGGAAATGTATATCAAGGCGTTAGCAGTACCATCGCTAATAACAATGCCAGCGCCAGCGTCTTTACCATAACCGGAGCTGCCAGTTCGGGAATTATGATATTTATGGCACTTCCCAACTATGTCGCATTGGCTGACGGTAGTGACCGTATGACGATCTCGTTCAGTTCGACTGATGCTTCGGTTGATACACTGGGTGGCGGTAACCCGACCACTATGGCAGCAGGCTCCGGTTTTCAGAACATAAATCCGCATAACTTTCCTGCGGCCGCAGTGATAGGTGCTGGCGGAACGACTAATATTTACCTGGGTGGTAAAGTCTTGCCAACCATTGATCAGACCGCCGGTGCTTACACAGGTGACATAATTTTGACAGTTGCTTATACAGGGAATTAAGAAAGTAAAAAGTGAACAAAAATAAGAAACAATTCAACCTTCGAATCCAACTAAGGAGTAACAACATGCGATTAAACGTAATGAATCGTTCTGTAAAGATCATTCTGTTCGTTGCACTGGCGGCTGTTTTGGCAGTTGCGCCGGTAGTAAACTCTCAGGATGTTGCAACAGGTTCAGCTACGGCTACAGTCTTGACTGCTCTTGCCGTAACTTCAACTGCCGCACTTGTTTTTGGTAATGTCTTTCAGGGTGTTTCCGCGACAATTGCCAACATTAACGCCGCAGCTGGTGTCTATTCCATAACCGGCCAGGCCAGTGCTGTTATTTCAATCTATATGGCATTGCCCGAATTCGTGGCTTTAGCCGATGGCAGCGACAAGATGACTATTTCATTCAGTTCAACTGATGCCTCAGTTGATACCCTCGGCGGCGGCGTTCCGACCGGTATGGTAGCAACCTCCGGTTATCAGAACATCGATCCACACAACTTCCCCGCTGCCTCAAATATAGGTTCGGGTGGAACAACCAGTATTTATCTCGGCGGTAAAATATATCCGACTATTGACCAGGCAGCCGGCGCTTATACCGGCGATATAGTATTGACAGTCGCCTATACTGGCACCTGAAAAAAGTTGTAGATTGTTGAACGACTTGAAGAGATAATTACTATTGATAATTTGCCGGGGAGTGGCATTGTAGGCTGCTCCCTCTGGCAGTTGAGAGAAAATAGTAAACATTGGAAGGTTACTATGATTACAAAATGGCAGAATTTCCGGATTCCAATTAGAGAGCAGCGCCTATACGCAGGTTTGCTTATCGCCCTTATTCTATTAATTGGCAATGTCAAAGCAGGTGTTCTGGTAGCGCCTACTGTTGTCTTTATGGATGAGCACAAACGAACCGGCCGGATAACTGTTCAGAACCCCTCCGACGAGCCCAGGGAAGTTACCATTCGCATGAGTTTTGGCCTGCCCACATCTGACAGTCTTGGCAATGTCTTCGTCAACCTTCAGGACTCAGGCATCACCGATATAAAAGCGGCAACCAGCTGGGTCAAGCCCTTTCCCCGCAAAATGCTGCTTCAACCGGGAGCGACTCAGGTTGTACGGTTTGTGGCCAGGCCTCCCAAGAATCTGGTTGACGGCGAATACTGGGCGCGGGTTGTGGTTACTTCGCAGGAAGGAATAACCTCTCTGCCCAATCCGACAGGTGAAGGTCAGATATCTACTGTACTCAATATGATTATGCAGACTGCGATCATGCTGAAATACCGCCAGGGAGATCAGATTGCTCATGTAAAGCTGAACAGCGTAGACGCCTCTCATGAAGACACGCTGGTGAGCGTCATAGTCGATTTGTCCAGTACGGGCAATGCTTCATACGTGGGATTAATGCATTGCCGATTGTTTAATGCCGACAAACAGGAGATAGGCTATCGCCGCTTTGACCTGGCGGTCTATCATGATTTGAAAAGGCGGGTAACTTTTCCTGTTGCGTCCTATAAGAGTGGTTCGCCTTATTCATTTGAACTATACATTACGCCCAACGGCCGCAAGGATATTGCCGCTGAGTATCTTATAAGAGGAAACGAAATCGAATACTCAACGATTATTCCTTAGTCCCGTTTCTGATGTGGAAAGACCTGCTTAAGATGTTGGCCGTAGATGTTAATTCAAAATTTGTAAATAAAACAAGGCTCTGTCTTTTGATATGCTGCGTATTGCTTTTGCAATCGGCAGTTTTTGGACAAAAGGTAGAGAGGGAAGAAATAGTAGTCTCGTTTGTCAGCCGGGGATTATTTTCTGAAGAATTTTTTGTCCAGTATGACGGCGAGCACATTTATCTGCCACTGCTCGAGGTATTGAGCGCTCTGGACATGTTTGGGTCATTCGACCGTGCTAACCAGCGAATCGAAGGTTTTCTGTTTACACCGTCTGACAAATTTACGTTTGACTATAAAAAGCTCGAAGTTTCCTACGGCGGCAAAAAGCATGCAGTCAGCTATAATCAATATATGGTCGAAAGCACAGACCTGTTTTTGAGAGTTGACCAGTTTAAGCGCCTCTTTGGACTCCCTTTTGAATTCGATTTTTCTGAATTGAGAGTATCAATGCCTTCCGACAAGAGATTACCATTATATCAAAAATTGATGCGTAAACGCCTTCACGAAAAGCTAAAACGAAAAGACGATGCAATCGGGCCGGTTTATACGCTGCCTCTTAAACGCAGCTGGTTTTCAGGCGGCGCTTTGGACTGGCAGATTTCTAACAGTCTGGTAGGCAGACAGAATCACTTTTACGGATTTGATCTGGGTTCATCGTTAATGGGAGGCGATCTGGTTTTTTCCGGTGGCGGCAGCAAGAGCAGGGGTTATGACCCCGAGCAGATGCGCTACCGCTGGAACTATGCTTTCCAGGATAAAAGCTACATAACCAAAGCCTCTTTAGGAGAAGTTTACACTGTTGGTGCCTTGGGCAGAAATCTTAATGGAGCTATGGTCACCAACCGGCCGTTAGTTCAGCGCCGCTATTACCAGACTATCAGTGTCAGCGACGTTATTGGCCCCAACTGGGAAGTAGAGCTGTATATAGACAATGAGTTAGTGGATGTTATGACCACAGACTTAAGAGGCGAATATAATTTCAATATCGATTTAGTATACGGTAATACGCTGGTAACTTTGAAAATGTACGGACCTAATGGTGAAATCAAAAGTGAAGACAAATATTTTCTGGTTCCATTTAACCTCATCCCTGAAGGTGAATTTGAGTATACCATTGCAGCCGGTGAAACTGAGGTACTAAGAGAAAACCGCCGCTATGCGCAGGCACAGGCGTTTTATGGAGTAAACTCATGGCTAACAGCCGGTCTTGGGCTGGAGCAGCCGCTAGGAGCTTTGGGCGATGAAAGTATCAAGTTTGCCGGTGAGCTCGGCGTTCAAGTGGGCGGTGGACTAACGTTTAGTACAGCCATTGCGCCCAACCGGTCAATGGGTATTAACGGCGCTTTTAGCCGGTCGTCTTCCTTCTCTTTAGCAGCAGGATATACTAAGTACTGGCCGGATGATTTTTTTAATCCTTTTAATCGCGAGTACCGGGCGATTTTTTCAGCCAGCGCACCTTTTAAGATTAAAAATACTCGTATAGGGATAAGATACTACGTTTCAGTAGACAAATTTCCTTCGGTGCTGGCAACCAATATGAATTATGGAATGTCCGGCTCAGCTGGGCCGGTCAATCTAAATTTTCTGGGAAAATTCAGCCAGTCTAAATATGAATCAAGAACAGTTAATGAAATTATTAACCAGATTTTTGCTACTGTTCATATATATAAATGGATTCGCCCGCAGTTCAGAGTTGCCTACAACCATAGTAAGTCGATGCTTGACAAATATGGCATATATATCGGACGCCGGGTCTTTAAGACCTCACAACTTTCTGTTTCCTACGAACGCAATGAAGCGATCAAAACTGACCAAATTCAACTGACTTTTCACCTCTTTACCGGTTTCTTGACTTCCACCACCCGGGGCATTTCTACCAATAGAGGCTCCACAGTTAGCCAGGTTCAGCGCGGCTCTATTCTTTACGATGGCAATACCCATTCAATTCGTTTTGATCGCCGGAATAATGTCGGTTATGCCTCGGCAGTTGTACGTCCGTACTTAGACCGAAATTATAATTCTCAAATGGACCCGGGCGAAGAGTGGCTGGATGGTATCCGCCCCAAGATGAAAGGTCCGTCGGGAATTCCCTCGGGGAAAAACAATCTGCATTATTTTAACAGACTTCGTCCTTATGACAATTACCTAATTCAGATAGACCAGTACAGTCTTGATGACCCGACCCTAAGAGCAGTGCATGAAAATTATATGGTAACAGTCGGACCAAATGTGGTCACGGCGATTGATGTAGCGGTGGTTGTAACCAGTGATATTTCGGGGACTGTCAACCGTTTGTTGCCGCAAGGCGGCGAAGTTGGTGTTGGCGGGATAAAAATTAGAATTGTCAATATTACAACAGATGAACTGACTGAGATATCGACTTTTAATGACGGCGAGTATTATTATCTGGGACTTACTCCCGGTTCCTACCGGGCCTATATAGACCCCAAACAGCTTGAGCAGTACGGCTACGAGAGCGAACCCGGCGGCATAGATTTCATTATCGAACCGACCGAAGGCGGTACTTCGATAGAAGATATCAGTTTTAAGATCGTTTCGAAGTAGCTTATCTGTGTAATAGGGACAGACAAGGCTCGCCGTGGCGAGCCGCCCAAGTGTTTATGCCTATTCTGTCACCCGCTTGTCTTTTCTGACTTTTCTTTTTCCTATACTGCCTTTCCTTTTTTCTATTCTGTCTTTCCTGCGTAGGCAGGAATCCATCTTTCCTTTGATAGAAACTCTCCATAATTGCATGGTCCCGAGCGAAGTCGATGGGTAGGTCACGCGGAGAAGCAATGAAATCGATAAACTTGACGAAATCCTAAAATGAAGTATCTTTGCCTAATTGCTAACCTCAACTAAAAAGGCTTCTGACTATCCTTTTGTTTGTATCATAATATATGGCTGAAAACACAACTTTCAGGTTCTTGGGCGGCCTCCTGCGCAATCCTAAGCATATCGGCGCCATAGCTCCCAGTTCAGAAAAACTGGCTATGGCCATGGTTGAAGGCCTGGAGCTTCATCCGGGCGAACTGATTATTGAACTGGGGCCGGGAACCGGAGCCTTTACAAAACAGATCAGCAAAATTATTCCTGAGGGCGCCTGCTATCTGGGAATCGAGCGAGACCCAAAATTTGTGCGGCTTCTGCAGAAACGCTACCCCCAATTGACATTCGTTAACGGCAACGCCGAAAATCTATGCGACCTTCGTAACGGTTACAGCAATATGAAGACGAGAGTGATAATTTCCGGTCTGCCTTTTTCAATTCAAGTTGGCGAGGTTCGCGATAATATCATAGACGGGATTGACAAGCTGATGACCCCCGGAGCAGTCTTTCGGACTATGCAGTATTTGCACACTTATCCGATTCCTTCGGCGACAAGGTTCCGGCGGCGCATGACCGAAGTATTCGGTGATTTTCACAGAAGCAAAGTTATAATTCCCAATCTACCCCCCGCCTTTGTGCTCACCTGGCAGCGATAACTTATAGTACTGAGCACACTTGACGGGAACCCACGCTTCGACTTCGCTCAGGACAATGCCATAAATGGTGGAGCACCCCGCATTGGATCGCGTTTGGCTATCTTAGTTTGATTAAGACTCTACGGAAGTAATGCTTTCTTTAGTCCCTTGCATGCCCGCTTCGGTAATCTTCAAAAAATCCGCTAACTTTGAAAGCGAGTGAAAAAGGGTGTAGTTGTTCCAGACTTTGCGCATGCCGTTTTGGATGTACGGCAGTCTCTCTTTTGGGTTATTCAAGAAATGCTCAAACATTTCTTTATACTCTTGAGGGGAATTAGCAACCGCCATTTCGTTGGCATCGAACAGTTCTTTCATAGCGGCCGGGTTATCCACCAGTTCAAAACCGCCGCAGGCTGGAATTACACAGGTCCGTTCGTTGACTTCGTCAAATCTTTCATACTGCGCTTCAATATGAAAGTTCGGAAGAACTTTGGCAAAGTTGTACAATAGTGCTGAGTCTGAAACAGAAAGTTCGCCGGCGCCCCGGTTCCAGCCTTTACCAGCCAGGATGCCGCGGTAGTTATTGACAATCGGCTGCAAATATTGAGTTCCTTGTTTAGCCTTTAATTGTGAATTTGTCCCGACAAAAAAGAAATCCCATACCTGTCTGGCCGGACGCATGTAATGCTGATTTGGATTAATACCAAACGGAATCGAAATCAGCGGCTTTTTTAATGAATCGAATCTTTTGTCACCAGCCGGATTCAGATGAAAGGTAATCAAAAAATCACACATGTCGTAGCTGTCTTGTAGATTTACGATATGTCCGATTTTAAATTCGTGCTGCTGCTGATAATTTGCTATGAATTCCGAATCCAGCTTTTCGATATAAGCCGGGTCGCCGACTGTGATAAAAACTGTCGGCTGAAATGATTGAAATGTTTTTTTAGTATTGTCATTCCAGTCAAGTAGCGACGTTTGAACGCCCATGATATTGAGCGTTTCGACCCAGCTATCAAACAGATATTTTATGGCGCCGTTATTTGGGCGGTGCAGCAAAATTCTTTGGCCGCAAGCCTGGTAGCGGTTTTCAAATTTTTGAAATGCTCGATCTCGCAAAGAATGGTTTTCTTTCAGTAGCTCCAGACGGGATTCATCGACACAATGTTTAGTAGTCCAGCGGGCACTCCGGATTATGGCTGCTGACTGGTTACCGTCTAATACTATATGGGGAGTCATGGCGCCATACAGTTCCAGCACATTATTGTGAGCGTCTGTCATATGAGGGTCAGCGTGCAGAGCCTTATCGAAGGCCCCGGCAGATTCTGTTAGCTTTCCTTGTGCATATAGCAGTACGCCGGCATTGTTCAATGTCTGCGGGTCATTGGGGCCAAGTTCTAGTGCCTCAAGACAAAAGTTTTCTGCATCTGCGACAGCACCCGACGAAAAACTAGTTTCGCTTAATCCTCTTAGCGCCCCGATTGAAACGGGACATATTCTTAGCGCCTTGCGAAATTTTGATTGAGCTTTAAAAAAATTGCCGAGCCTCAATAACTTTTGCCCTTCTACAACTTCGCTGTCAGACTCAAGCCTTATTAGCAGCTCTGAAATTTCATCTTTAAATCTTGGCGAATATTTCATAGACCGCTCTGCAAATTCTCGAATCGCCTTGTCAAAGCGCCAGAGATTTTGTTCTATCTCTTCATCGGAGTTTTGATTTTTAAAGAGTTCCGGGATATGGAAATCTTTCTTGGCCGTGTATAGATTGTCCGCTAATAGAAAATATTTGGCTGCGTTGTAATCGCCGGTTCCAGATTTAAATTGCTGCAGCATCGGATGCTTTAGATATATTCTGTCGTCGATATGCTCTGCGAAGTACTTCTTTATTGCCAGAATTCGCTCAACCTGCCAGACAATATTGCAGCTATTGTTGTCGCCGTGTACGCGCCAGTTGAGTCCCACGCCTGAGATAATTTTGACAGACGGCCGACACAGCATGCCACAAATTGTAAACCAGATATCAGCGCCTCCCCCATATTCAAACGGTTTGAATTTAAGCTTATGATCATGCAGGAATTTGGTTCTAAAAAGTCCGTTATGCGGCATGGCAACTGAACAGTATTTCCAGGACCGAAAGAGGGCGCTATCCGGGTCAGTCTTCCAGTCGTCGTAGTGCCACTGTAGAAGTTGGTCGCCGTCTTTGTTTACTATGTTTAAGCTACCGCAAATCCAGTCAAGAGTTTCGTTTTTGCGACATTCGTTAATCATTCGCTCAAAATAATCAGTTTCAATAAAGTCATCGCTGTCCAGCCGATAGAAATATTCTCCTCTGGCGTTTGCTATCGCTTTATTTATCGTTTCGTGTACCGCCTTAGAGCCGTGGTTGCGTTCGTGCCGGATCAAATTAATTTTGTCGCCGTAAGATTTGAGAATATCAATTGTGCTGTCGGTGGAACAGTCATCATATACGAATACGTCGAATTGTTGGTAGGTTTGATTTAAAACCGAGTCGATAGCTTGGCGGACGTAGTCTTCATGATTATAACTGGTGATGCAAACAGTAATTGTTGGTTCGAAACTCATAGACTGTTTTATACGTGGTCAGCCGCTGACTTATGAATCTCAGCATAGGTAGGCTGGTACGCGTGATTATCAGGAACATCTATCGTGACCATACTTGAGCAGCCAATCAAAACATTGTGGCCGACTTTGATTTTATCTCTTAGCATTGCTTGGGGAGCAATCCAGCAGTCCCTGCCGATTTGTACCCCGCCTGAAATTGAAACTCCTGACATGATTCTGGTGCCGCTGGCGATTGTTACGTTGTGCGCTATCTGAACCATGTTATCGATACGGATATTGCTTTCTATTATGGTGTTGCCAAAAGTGCCGCAGTCTATGACCGAGCCGGGACCAATCTCAACGTTGTTACCTATGGTGACTCCGCCAAAGTGCGGCATCGAAACGAATTCCCCATTTGAGTCGCGGGAAAAACCAAAGCCGGCCTCGCCTATTACTGCGTTGGCGCCTATTATGCAATTGTCGCCTATAGTCACATTGGCATAGACAATCGCGCCGGCCTGAATAAGACTGTTTCTGGGCTGACTGCCATCGGGATTGCGCGCCCATCTCTCTCTTGGTTGCAGCAGTTTGCCGTATTTTCTACAAGCGATTTGTGAGAAAAGTAGTTGCGGGTTGTCTGATAAGACAATCGTTTTGCCTGTTATTTTTTTAATTTCAATTTCGCATTTTAGATCAACATGGCAGACAATGACAGCTGCCGGGCTTTGGGCGATTGTATCAATATTCCCGCCGTTATAGTAAGCAAACACGCCACTATCTGAAATTGAGCCGGGACGATTAGGAAACTCAATTAGAGAAAACATATTTTCGTTATCCGCGGTATCAATCATAAGAGCTTGTGCATCTGGATTTGTTATTATTCTACCAGACATGTTTCAAGTTCCGCTGTTTGTGGTTCTTGGTAAATTTTCGGAGTTATCAGGTCCATCAATGTTTCTGCAACTTTTCGTGCTTCCTCTTTTGTCATAGCCGCATACAATGGCAGAGCAAGACCCTGCTTTTGAAGTACGGTCGCAGCAGGACAAGTATCTGATGGTATTGCAAAAAGCGGCAGTTGGTGCGCTGCCGGAGACCCTATGTTTGTTTCTATTCTGCTCTCTGCCATTCCAGATATAATATTATCGCGGTCAATTTCTTTGTCTAAGAGAACCATTAGCGTTTGAATAGCTATTTCGAAATTTTCCGAATGTTCTGAATTTGACAGGTACTCAGGAAGAGTTATGCTATCTTGCCCGTCGAGTATTTCCGAATATGTTTCTATGATATATTTTCTTTTTGAGAGAATAGTTTTTAGTTTACTCAATTGCACCAGACCGATCGCAGCCTGAATATCTGTCATGCGGTAATTTAATCCGGCTGATTTGAGATTTCCGTGATTTCGCAGCGCACGGCATTTTTCAGCGAACTCGGTGCTGTCTGTTATGATAGCGCCACCCTCACCGGTAGTAATAATTTTACGCGGATGGAAACTGAATATTCCTGCTAAGCCAAAAGTACCTGCCTGCCGCCCGTTTATTTTTGTGCCAAGCGCACAGGCGGAGTCTTCGATAACTTTTAGGTTATAGTTAGTTGCAATTTCTAACACTTTGCTAATGTCACAAGGCGCGCCAAACTGATGAACGGGCAAGATTGCTTTTACTCTGATGCCTTCTGACTTTGACTGTTGAATTATGTTTTCAAGCAGATCAACATTTAAATTGTAATCAGATGTTTTTGAATCAACGAATATTGGTTTTGCTCCAAGCAGATGTGCGATATTGGCAGCCGATGGCCAGGCGAAACTTGGGATAATAATTCCATCACCCTGCCGAATGCCTAAGGCCATAAAGCAGATGTGAAGAGCTGCTGTGCCTGAGGTTACTGCTATACAATATTTCGAACCACACTGCTTGGCGATGCTTGTCTCAAAATCGGAAACTTGTTTTCCCTGCATTATCCAGCCTGAGTCTAAGACTCTGCTGACGGCTTCTTTTTCTTTTTCGTCAAAAAATGGTTTAGCTAAAGATATCATGAAGCTGCTGTCAACTCTGTGTCGGTAATTTTGTTGTTTTTGTCAGTGTGTTTTTCTAAACTATTTAGCCGCCGGTAATAATCGGCAGTAAGTTTTATGCCAGCTTCTAAATCGATCTTTGCTTCAAAACCTATCAGCCTTTTGGCTTTTTCCACGCCGGGGACGCGAAGTTCTACGTCAGGCCCTGAGCGTGATACAAACTTTATTTTTGAATCTCCGCCTAAGACTCTCAAAATAGTTTGGGCTAAGCCATAGACAGTAATTACTGCCCGGGCATTACCGATATTAAATGATTCACCAACTGCCGCCGGATGGGCAATGGCGGTCAAAAGACCATCGACAAAATCTTCGATATAACACCAGGCGCGTATTTGGTTGCCGTCGCGGTGAATAAGCAGGTCTTCGTTATTTATTGCTCTGCGAATAAAAGTAGTCATAGCGCCTTCGCCTACTTGCCCCGGACCATAGACATTAAACGGCCGCACGCTTACTGTCGGCATATTATATTCCTGATGGTAGGCTTTAGTCAGATGCTCGGCGGCAAGTTTACTTACAGCATACGTCCAGCGCGCTTCGCCGACAGCGCCAATGCTGGTGTTATCGGTTTCTTCGGAACGGAACGCTTCACGCCCGAAAACTTCACTGGTTGAAAAATTTACGAACCGTTCCAGGTTGCTAAGTGTGGCCGCGGCTTCGATAACTTTGGCAGTTCCCACCATGTTAGTGCGCATTGTTTCGGTCGGGTGTTTTATTACTGTATCTATCCCGGCGACCGCTGCGCAGTGCACAACAATATGAGAGCCTCTGATTACCTGGTGCAGTTTGGGGTAATCGAGAATGTCACCGTCTATGACCGTCAAATTCGGATGGGTAGCAAACGAGTTTTGTTTTAGAGAATTTCTTCTGAAATTATCGTAGATGACAATCTTGTTTTTCTCTATCAATCGACCCACTAATTTTGAACCGATAAAACCGGCACCACCGGTAATGAAAATCTGTCTGTTTTCGATTTTGAGCACACGTTCTCTTATTGATTTCACAATTATAGTAAAAGCAACGGCTGTGCCGGTACCGGACTGCGTTGCTAAGTGCTTGTTGTATTGAATGTTACAGCTGCAAGGCGTGCGGTTAGAGTCTTGATTTTAGGCCTTAAATGGAAGGGATTTCCGAGATTATTTGAAAGAATTTCTGACTAAAAAAAGTCAGGGCCACAAGGGCCCTGACCTACAATTTGGAAAGGATTTTAGATTTAGAATGATTTTTTGATGCGGAAGATTGCCAGCCTGCCGAGTCTGGGAGCACCGACAAATTCAATATGCTCGTTGTTTAAGATATTTTGAATCGTCAAAGTAAGATTTGTACCGGGCATTGCTTCCCAGTCAAAGTTGGCATCAATAACAGAATACTGTTTTACCTCTACTCCTGCAAACGGGCTGGACATTTCAAAGGCATCTACCCAGCGCAGGCGGGCATCGATTGCCAGGCCCAATTTCTGATCAGTGAATCGTGCCTGAGCACCGAATTTATGTTTTGGCGCATTAAGAAAAATATCACGAATCTGGTCGGGCCCTTTTTCAAACAACTTCTTGGATACAAAAGAATAAGTGCCACGCACTGCCCAGGAGCGGTTAAGCTGAATGTCGAGGGCAAAGTCTGCTCCGTAGAAAGTTATCTCACCAAAGTTTCGGTTTGTTACCAGAAGAGCATCGGGGTTAAGAGCCTCTACGGGCGTAACTGTACCAAAGGGAATTGACGCCGCACCGGTAGTGAACAAAGTAATCAGTTCTTCAACCGGAGAACCGTCGTTGTTGCCTCCAAAAGTAGAATCATCAAGTAGGAGTAGTACTGCTTGATCTGCAGGGCTAGCGCCGGCGTATGCAGCAGCGATGTCTCCTGTCAAGGAAGCCGCAAGGGTAGCCGGGTCCAAAAATACGTTAGGAGTTTCTACAGTAAGTGGACCAATGAAATCAAATTTCTTGGTACGATAAAAGTCGGCACTAAATTGAATTCTGTCGTTGATGATCCCTTTGTAGCCAATCTCAAAAGTTTCTGTAATTGTCGGTCTCATACGGCCGATATCAGCAATGTCTGCAATAGTTGATGGCTCAAAGCCCAGAATATCCGCATTAAATGTCATCAAAGTATTATTAACACCACTTACTGTATCTGGTGCGACGTTATTCAGTGCTGTATCCATAGCTGCTCTAGTCGCACTATCTGCAATAACACCCGTAATTCCTGAAATCGTAGCACCGCGGCCCAGACTCCACATTAGACCAGTAAAAAATGGGTTGTTAAAATCTATGAAATCTGATGATGTCATCCCCAACAAAGGCGCAAATGTTGAACGAAATTGCGGATTACCGTTAGTATCGTATCTCCAGTTAAAGCCAGAGCTTGGAACTCCCTGCACATGAATGTCTATGCCAGCATCGTAACCTATACTTGGTAGAAAAGCAGCGCCTATCCCAAAGGGGTCCACTGCCTGGAGAAGATCGAGAAAGAGGGTGTTGTTATCGGGCGTCGAGAAAGCACGGTTGTAAGTGCCGCGAAAGCTATTGTTTGAATTCGGCTGATAAACCAGTCCGGCACGAGGCGACCATAACTGATCTTCGAGCCTGCTGTGGTCATCAACTCGCAGTGCTCCCACAAATTTTAACATATCAGAAAGTTTATAGTCTGTCTGAAGATAAACACCAATCTCATCGGTGTTGTCGTCATCTTCGTTACGGCCGTTTATGGTAGCTTCGGTCTCGGGACGTGTGAAAAGAAGATCCAGACCATAAGTAAGACTCATTCTGTCCGAAGGTTTGTAGCGATGCTGAATCTGTCCGGCCATTAGTTTGGAACGATCCACAATAAGCTGACCCGAGCGAAGCAGATAGGTATCGCCAGCATCGCTGGCATTAACAAATGTCTGTACAAAAAGATCTTTGTATTTCAATCTGGCCTGTCCGTACCAGTAAATCCAGTCGATTGCCTGTCCGGCGCCAAGGCCGGTCAGTTCAATGTTGCTTGACCGGTTTAAGCCGCTATTAAATATTAGTGAAGTATTATCGCCTAATAGAAAATCAATTCTGCCTTCTCCGGAAAACTTTTTAATATCATAATTGCGCTCGTTGGCAAAAGTGCTGCCTTCAAACTGTGGGCCGCTCGGACCCGGACGGAAAAGTTGGATGGAGTCCGGCTCAAATTCATCATTTTCACTACCATGAAGTTTCCAGTCAAGGCCCTGATAATACTGACCCGAAATCTTAAAAGCTACTTTTTCACTTAGCGAAGAAGCATGCCGGAAAGAACCGATAAATAGTTCCCGCTCGCCGCCGCCTACTGATACCGTCGTGCCCTGATGACTGAATGGAGATTTGGTAATCATATGCAGCACACCTGCGGCAGCATTGGGGCCGTACAAGGCCGAGCCCGGACCGCTGACAACTTCAATACTCTGGATATCTTCGTCAGTTGTAGGAATGAACTGATAGGCGTTAAACCTAAGCGACGGCACCCGGGCGATGCGGTTATCAACCATGACCATTAGCGCACCCGAAAAAAGATTGTTAAAGCCGCGAACCACCACGTTGGACTGATTTAAGCCTGTCGAAACAACATCGACAGACGGCAGACCTCTGACGTGGTCGGCAGGTGAAAGGGCAGTATGAGAAGCAATATACTCTTCACTTACTACATGAACCGCCGCGGGGGCGTCGACTAATTTTTCTTCGGCACGTGAAGCTGTCACAGATATATCTTGCAGAGTAATTATCTTCAGCGTGAGTACAAAGTTGTGAGTCAGCTCGCTGTCTCCGAGTGTCACCGTAAAAGTCTGCGACGTGTATGATACATGGGTAACAGTCAGCAGATAAGCTCCTGCCGAAAGACCTAAGATTGAATAATTTCCATTATCATCAGCCCTGACTGAAATCGCCTCTGCCGCTCCTTCTACCGCCAGAGCCGTAACAGTTGCCCGGCCGAGTCCACTGCCATCTACCTGACTGCTAACCTGCCCTGATATCGTGACGGCGTTTGCGGTTGTAGTTATTGACAAAAAGCAAAAAACCGCGACTGCTAATGCAAAGATTTGTAGCCCGTTCTTGGATAAATTCATAATCCCTCCAACTTCAGCTTAGATTTAGAACCATGCCACTTCGTCACCTCTACAAGGTACGGTTTGGGATGGTTTGTTTGGTACCTTAAGGCTTGACGTGTAGACTATGATTCATTTCTTGGAATCCCGGTAAATTTGGGGCAATTCCAGCCAGAAATCAAGGGAATTTCAGACACTTAAATGGCAGTTTTTTTGAGAGTGGGCAGAGAAAATTGCTCCTATTGAGCTGATGATTTAGCTTATTGCCCGAAAAAACAACTATTTTGAGTCCAAATGACCGTTCGCATAGTAAATTTGTCCGTTTGCAAGATTGGTTTCATATTTTGATAAATAAGTAGCTATACTCGTCTAAAACAAAGGGCCGCAAAAGGCAGTTTGGACGAAAACTTTGAAGACTTTTGATAAATGGCTGCTTGCTTGACTGGCGCTGGTTTGGAAAGCTGCGAATACCCCTCGGGCTTTCCTGACTGATAGCTGACTAATTACCTGCCGCAAAAGCTAGTGAAAATTTTGCTGCTCGCCTGCAATTGTTAATACCGCCCAAAAGTGAGAGGACGATCATGAAGAAAACGTTAATTTCGACAATCATCTTAAGCGCTGCGGTATTGGGCATTACATATGTCAATCGGCCAGATGCTCCACCGAAAAAGGCGGCCTGGGACATCGATGCCAACGAAGAAGCCTACTACAACATTAAGAAACAAGGCAAGCGCCCGTTCTTGAAGCGAATACCAAATCAATCTTTTTCCCAGCAGCGTGCATATCCTTATGATGAAATACCAAAAGAAAGGTATTTTGCGGCGATGAAAGATGTTCAGGCCCGCAGAAAATTGTTTCGCTCATCTGCAGCAACGGGCCGGCAGTTAACCTGGGCTGCTGCCGGGCCTACCAATATCCCCGGTCGTCTGGCAGCGCTGGCGGTACATCCTTCGGACTCCAATACAATTTATATAGGCAATCCTGGCTCCTGTCCCGAAGAAAGTGACATGAATGGAGACGGCACCCCTGCCAATATCCTCGACTTAACTGTCCTGGTTGACTTTATTTTCCCCGGAAGCGCAACTCCGTCGGGTGCTTGCCTTTAGTTTTAGAAAGTCGGCATTAATAAATATATGCAAGAGGCAAGGCTAATTTTACTTGCGGCTGCCGCTGTACATTTCGAATTTCAACAGCCTGCATTCAATTGAGCCGTTATACAGTTGAATGCGGCGGGATGTTCGCAAACCGATATTCTTGGCGGCTTTTAAGTTTCCGGAAAAAACAAACGCGTCATAATCTGTAAAGTTGTGTTTGAAGGCATCCCCGATTGAATGATAGAGTTCTTCTATCTCATTTATAGAGATACGCTCTCCATAGGGAGGATTTATAATTAGAACCCCCGGTGGCTCGGGCGGAATTAAATCTTTTATGGCGCTATGCTTAAATCTGATATTTTCGACTACTCCGGCTTCTTTGGCATTGTCTTTGGAATCATAAACAGCTGCTTCGCGGAGGTCTGCCCCTAAAATTTCAAAATTGAGCTTTGGTATGACGGCTTCGCGCGCTTTGCTGCAGACTGAGCCGAACAGTTCTTTGTCGTAGTCCGGCCAATTCATAAAGCCAAATTGTTTTCTGGTTAAACCAGGAGCTATATTTCGCGCTAACAGAGCAGCCTCGATTACTATAGTACCCGAACCACACATAGCGTCTACAAATGAACTCTTCTTATCCCATTCCGACTGCATCACAATACCTGCTGCGAGAACTTCGTTTAGTGGCGCTTTACCGGTTTTCCTGCGGTAGCCTCGCTTGAACAGCGGTTCCCCCGATGAGTCGATAGCAAGCCTGCATTCGTTTTTATAAATATAGATATTTATTCTGATGTCCGGATTGTTTAGTTCTACCGATGGTCGCCGTCCGGATTTGTCACGAAATTGGTCGACTATTGCATCTTTTGTTTTTTGTGCTACATAGAGAGAGTTTGTAAATTGTGATTTAGTTATGACCGCGTCAATTGCGAAAGTTTGCTCAATCCCGAGATACTTCTCCCAGTCAATTTTATAGACTTCTTGGTATAGCTCTTTTTCGTTTGCGGCCTTGAAACTGGCGAATGGTTTCAAAATTCTGGTCGCGGTTCGGCACCATAAATTTGCTTCATATAATAATCGTTTATCGCCGTAAAATTCAACCGAGCGGTTCATGTTATTTAATTTGCTGGCGCCAAGATCGACCAACTCTTGGGATAAAATTTCTTCCAAACCGAACAGAGTCTTGGCGATCATCCTGAAGGGATGTCTCTTATTTCCTGTTTCAAACGACATGGCTCAAATGAAATGATTGTTGCAGAGATTTCAAAGAGATAATCCGGCGGGGTCAGCTGAAACAGCACGGTCAGGAGCAGGCCTTAGTCACGCTCAATAGACTTAAGTAACAGCCTCCAGGCTTTCACTTCATTCGCTGGCCTGAAAAGATTTTTTTTATTTTTGCATAATAAGGTAAGTTCATTGTAGAAATCCGTATCACATTCCGCCTTTTGCAAAAGTTTCGCGAGGGACTTGGTGTCGCCGTATGAAAAGTATCCGGGATACTCTTCACCAAGCATTCCAATAGAGCCCGATATTCGCGTTGAGATAATCGGTACGGACGATACAATCGCTTCCGAGACGACGTTGGCACCACCTTCCATCTTTGAAGTTAACACCAACAGCCTGCTTCGCCTCAGAATGCTTTGTGTTTTCCAGCGCGGTATTTCTCCCAGCCAGCGGTAGCGATGATTTAGGCTCTGTTCTTCTTTCGCGCGATTGGCAAATGAATTATCCAGCGCTGCCCCGATGTGAGAAATCTTTATTTTAGATGATGCCGGGAGCAGGCCAGCGGCATATGCCGCACGCAGCGGATCCTTTACGCTCCGCAAATTGGCAATGACGCAAACTTCGAAACAGTTCTTTAATCGTTTAACGGCTTTCTTACTTGCCGGTAGTGACTGGTAGATGACAACGGTCTTCCTGCGAAGTCTCGGAGATAGTTGTTCGAGCGCATGGGGCTGTAAGGCAATTAGACGACTGGCCATTTCGAGCGACTCTCGTGCATTTGCAGAAACGTCAATTTTGAGGTAAACGTCAGTACCCGTCAGAGCTACGATTATCGGACAGCCCGGATTTTCTGTGTGAAATTTTCGAATTGACTTCCAGCTCTTATATGCGTGCAGCGCCACCAGAAGATCAAACCTGCCGGTTGCATAATTCTGCAGGACACTAACCTTATGGCCAAGATGCCTCAAAATACGCGCCCATCGCCTGGCCGTGATACTGTTGCCGGTAAGTGATGAATTCGCCGCCGGCGTTATTAAGCATATTTTCATTCGGCGACAAGACAGACGCGAAAGCCGGACCAGACGTCTCGGCGGTGGGGTTCATAAAAATTGCGCCAGGTGTTTCTAATCAGTCGCGACCTGGTGGCCCAGCTGCCTCCGCGAAGAACCTTGCGCGTTTTAAACCATGGTTCGGAATACTCTTTATACGGGTCGAGTACGAATCCGGGATAGGGCAAGAAATCACTTTGTGTCCATTCCCAGACGTTGCCAATCATTTGTCGACAGCCAGACTCTGAATCTCCGCCTGGGAGGTCATCGACGCTGATACAGCCCATATTTTCCCAATCCATGTTCGCCTGCGCCAGCGCCGGCGGTTCGTCCCCCCACGGATACAAACGTTTTGACTTTGAGTCGTTGTTCATTGAGGCCGCAAATTCCCATTCCGCCTCAGTCGGCAGTCGCACACCTTTCCAGCGGCAGAAAGCTTCAGCCTCAAAATAATTGACGTGTATCATGGCTAATTCGGGTTCTATGGGAACCCACTTGTCAAAAAAACGACGAAGCCACTTTCCGCTCTCATCACGTTTCCAGTAAAGCGGTTTCTCTGCCCCTGATTGTTCCAGCCACAATTTCCCGTTTTCGCTCCAGAGCTTGCTTCTTTTATAGCCGTCATCACTCACGAATTTTGAAAATTCATTCTGAGTTACGGCTGTGCGCGAAATGGAGAATGGTATTATGTCCATAGCATGTTCCCACTTTTCGTTGTCGAAAGCAAACAGCGCTTCTTTACGCGCGCCAAGCATGAAAGAGCCGCCTGGTAATTCTACAAAACCACGAGTGGGCGTTTGAGGCTGGCCGACGTTAGTCGATTTATTTGAACTTGCGTCTTTGTCTTTTGAAGAAAACTCGAGAGGGGGATATTCAAGCGTCTGGCGCGTGTATGTAAACGCCTCGGCGTGCATATCTTCGTGAAATATCGAGAGCAGCGCGAAATAGATCAAGGCCTCGTCAGTGGGGTTACTTTCCAATTGCTCGCAGACAGCATCGCAGACATTTTGCATGTATTTGATTGTCCCCTCGCGCGATGGCAGCGGTAAATTCCAGCGAGTGTCGTGCGGAACGGCTGAGGAATCATAAAGCGAGTCGGCGTCAGCGCGGATTGGCTCTTTGCCCAGACAGTGACGCAAAACCCAACGTTCCTGAAACCAGGCGGCATGTCCAATCTCCCACAGCCAGGGGTTGATTATATCGATTTGCTTATCGAGCATTTTTTCATCAGGAATGTCAGAGACAATTTCGATTGTCCGCTCTCGAGCGTCTCTGGTCCAGTTTATTATTTCCGATATTGGTATCTTCAAAAATCCGTCCGATCAAAAAATTAATTTACGATACAAATTGCCAGTTCCTCGGCTACTCTTTGTATAATGGCGGAGAGGCAGGGATTCGAACCCTGGGAGCCCGCAAAGGCTCAACGGTTTTCGAGACCGCCCCGTTCAACCGCTCCGGCACCTCTCCGACAATCGTTGATCGATTTTTTCTCAGGCTAATAATTAAAGCTCTCAGTTCTATAATGTAAAGTATTTAGTCGCCCGCCTCGTTTTCTCCCGTGTAGAACTCCCCTTTTTCTGCCATGGCGTACTGATTATCTATCAATTTGCTGACTAAACCGTAGCGCGGACGCACCACTTGAAATACAACAAACGACAAAATTACCATGAACATTGTTTCCTCAAACCGTCCGGTCAGAACAAAATATAGCACGCCATAAAGAGAGATAGCACCGACCAGCATAAAGACCGGCCGTGAGATTCTGGTCAGACCCAGCGCCAGGTCGCTCTGAAACGTATCTCTTCGGCGGATCATCGGCTTGAGCATCAGCTGCTGCCGCCACCAAAAAGCAAAGGCTCCCTGGGTAGCGCCGAGAATCAAAAAGATATAGAACAGGGTGTTGGCGAAGTCTCCCAAATTAATAGCAGGATGATAGCGCTGGTCGAAGAAATAGCAGGCGAGCAGCAGCCCCATAGGAATAATAATATTTGACATCATGCCAAAATAAAGAGACTTATTCATTATGCGGTAAAGTTCTATAGTGTCGCCGTTAAAATCTTTTTTCACTTTTCACTTAACCTATTTACAAAGTTTTCCAATCTATTACGAGTGGGCCAATGCACAACCGACCAGCCTATGCCAACCGGATAGAAATATAGGGCCTTTAACATGTCGCCTGAAAGTAAATAAACTACGAGACCATAAATGTATATGGCTTCAATCAGCGAGAACTTTATTAGAGAAAGCATAAAAAAGAGAATTGCCGGGTTTTTCTTTTCAAAATTTTCCTTTCGCCAGTTTTGAATTTGTATTCTTGATATCAATGGTATCACCAGTGGCTGAATCATTCCGACTATCAGCAAGATAAGCAGCGTCATTTCGATTTCACCGCCGGATTGTTTTGGAGGACTAACTACAAACATTAATGACAGTAAAACCAAAGGCATGAAAATCAGCATGGCGAATGCTATCATGCGAATCAATTTGAACTGATTGATCTTAACTTCGTCTTTCATTGTTCTTCAATCTTGCTAATAAAGTTTTCATACCTTTTTCGTGTTGGCCAGAAAAAGAAAGCCCATACTGCACCGATTGGGTAAAAATATAACATTCTTTGGATATCGCCGGACATTGTAAAAACAATAAAGCCATAAAGAAAAGTTGCTGCAACTACTGCGGACTGCATTGTCGATAGTTTTCTCCACGCATGATCCGGTGACTTGAATTTCATTTTTCCTTTACGATAAGCAATCACCATTGCCTTCTTTATTATCAGAAACACAAAGGGCGTAAAAACTCCATATAATAGGAGTATAGGCATCATAATATCTAAATATTCCGAAGTTTTTGTAACCAGCATGTCGTAATACGCAACATTTAAGTTATTCAGCGGTAGGAAAATAAGAAAGAATACCGCAATAACTCGAGATTGATTAAACTTTGAGAACGGCTTCTTTTTCTCCTGATTCAATTTATCCTGTCTTTCTGTAACCGAATTTGCTTAAAAAACTGTTTCATCATCTCTGAAATTTCATCGGACAAAACTCCGCTGACAACTTTGATGCGATGGTTTAGTTTTTTCTCGGTGGGAACATTAAAAATAGAACCACAGGCTCCAAATTTTGGGTCGCTGACGCCATAGACGATTCTTTTAATACGTGATAATACCGCCGCCCCGGCGCACATTGTGCATGGCTCGACAGTCGAAAATAGGTAGCAGTCTTCCAGCCGCCAGTCTCCTATATGATTAAAGGCCGCAGACAGCGCTATCATCTCGGCATGAGCGGTAGCGTCTTTGAGACGCTCGGTCTGGTTATACCCGCGCCCGATGACTTTGTTATGGTGAACCACCACCGCGCCTATGGGAACCTCGTCTGCTTCAAAAGCATCACCGGCCTGAACAATCGCCAGCCGCATATAATCTTCGTACTGGTCAGGTTGCATGCAAACAATATAAGATTATTGAAGAATGCGGACAATCAAATTTCTGTGCGCTATTTCAGTAGTCGCAGAGCTATTTCATCGGCCAGATAAAAGCCCTCATCAGACAGGCGTAGGCTGCCTTTATCATCAAGCAACAAACCTGCTTCCATCAACTTTTCATATTCTTTGTTGTCAATTCTTTCATCAAGCGGCAATCCGAATAACTGTTCAAATTTTTTGCGCTTTAGACCGTCTCTTAATCTCAAAGAAGAAATGATAGTTTCGTCGGCACGGTCTAGTAGCGCCGGTTCGTTTAAGATTCTGGGTATTTTATTTTGCTTGAGCGATTCAATATATTCTGAGATGCTTTCTTCGTTAGCAAAGCGGCGTCCGTTTAAATATGAATGCGCCGACGGTCCCAGCCCGATTGATTCTTCTCCCTGCCAGTAGTTTAGACTATGCCGGCACTCCTGCCCTTCTCTCGCAAATGAAGCAATTTCATAATGTTCATAACCGGCAGACAGAAATTTATCGCAGCCTATTCGAAACATGGCGCTGACCAGGCTGTCGTCGGGCATAACGACTTTGCCTGAATTGACATCTGCATAAAGCTGGGTGCCCTCTTCCAGAGTCAATTGATAGAACGAAATATGCGGCGGCGCCAAATCTACCAGCTGTGACAAATCTTTTTTCAGCATAGCGCTGGTCTGGCGCGGCAGACCGAACAAGAGGTCGACTCCGTACGACTTAAACCAGAGCACATTGGCAAAGTAGATCGCCTCTTGAATCTGATGAGGCGTATGGCCGCGCCCGATTTGCTTGAGCAGGTCAGGGTCGAAGGTTTGAATTCCAAAATTAGGACGGGTCACGCCCAAGTCCTTTAGCGCCGCTAAATATTCCTGACTTACGGAATCCGGATTGCACTCTATCGAAAACTCTATGTCGTCTGCTACGTCAAAAGATTCTCTGACCGTTTTGAGCCAGTATTCGAGCAGGTCAATTTTTGCAAGTGATGGCGTGCCGCCGCCGATAAAGATTGTTTCAATTTTTGTGTTTGGGAATTCTTCTGCGACCAGCTGAGTTTCTGTTGTGAGTGCTTCAAAGAAATCTTTTTCGTCGGATTTGTTATATAGTGATTTAAAATAGTCGCAGTAGCTACAAAGATAAGGGCAGAATGGATAATGTAGATATAAGCCGGCTGGCATTCTAAAGCGAGGCGCCGATACGTTCCCAGCGCACGTGCGTGGGAAAGCTGGCTATGCTGTAGCCGAACCAGTGTATGGCGTCAATGATGTATGGAAAAGCCCAGTCGGGTGAGTCGGGGTCTGGTTCCCAGGACCAATAGACAAATACAGTCTTGCCCAATATATTGTCCTCGGGAACTCCGCCCCAGAATCGGCTGTCGCGGCTGTCATCGCGATTATCTCCCATTACAAAGTATTCTCCCCCGATTACTGTGTAAGGTCCGAAATTATCGCGGAAAGACAGATCAGCCGGGACAATTTTGCGGTCGGTGTTTTTGGAGTGCAGCGGTATTTGCGCTACCTCTCCGTCGACATACAAAACCTTGTCCGCAATCTGGACTTCCTGACCAGGACCGGCCACAATCCTCTTGATAAAATCTTTCTCAGGATTATTGGGGTACTTAAAAACGATTAGATCCCCAATCTGTGGCTTGCCGCCGTATTGGTAGGCCAGCTTGTTGACAAAGATATAGTCACCTTCAAAAAGAGCATCTTCCATAGAGGACGAAGTCACTTTGTAGGCTGAGACTACAAACACCCGCAGCAATACTGCCGCAACCAGAGCGATTATGGCGGTTTCGACATATTCGCGCCAGAGCGGTTTGCGAGGGCGGAATGTCAGGACTTTGCGGGCTTCGCGATCGGTTTCGCTCCGCGTAAAATCCTTTATCAGATAATCTTGATCCATACCTATCGGTTATCGGTTATGCCTGTCAGGTGCTTTAGCCCTGCAGACGTTGTATTTTTGACCTAATTTACGGCTGTTATGGGCTAATAACAACCGTATCGTTTCGATTTGAAACGAATTGGGAAAGATAATACTAAGTTGACTTTTGGCTCTATTTCAGCAAAATTACGAAGTCCATATCGTAGGAGATATCTATGCGGACTGTTAAGATAGTTTTATCAATCAGCTTTCTCTTTCTGGCAGCTGCTGTTGTTGCAGGTGATACAGAAATTTCGAACGAATTGCCGGATGAGATAAAGAATTTGGATGAGAAGAAGATTCTTAAACCGAAAAGATACTATTTACTTAATTACCCAAATCAGGTGAGCAATATAAGTACGAAAACAATTGTTTGGGTAAAGATAAAACTCAACAAAAGAGGTGAAGTTGATACAGCTGATGTTGTCTATTGTGAAAACCCAAATATTGGCTTTGAAGAGTCTGCCCTTGAATCCGTAAAAAAGAGAATTTTTAGTCCCGTAATTAGAAGGCGAAAAGTTGACAGAAGTTGGTTTTATACAAGAGTGGAATTTGACCCGAGAAAGAAAATTCTTTCAACGGCTTTTGATTGTGATGAAGAAAATGCAACGCTTCCAAAAATTTTGATAAAGTCACGCCCGAAATATCCATCGATCGCACGTCAGACAGGTATTGATGCAAAAGTTTGGGTAAGAGTGCTAGTTGGAATAGACGGCAGACCTCTTGATGTAGTTATACAAGAGACCACCGATCCAGGCTGGAAATACGGATTCAATGAAGAAGCCTTGAAAGGTGCTAGAAAATGTAGGTTTAAGCCGGCAATTTGTGACGGTAATCCGGTAAGAGTCTGGGTTTCTTTTCCATTCGTATTCATTTTTGGTAGGTGACGCCAATCTAAATTTCTTACTTGCCCCTTGTCTTTCAATACATTAGCCTTTGAATCTATTATGGATAATATTTCAACTAACAAACTGGTTATAGCCGTAATTGCCAATGTTATTCTTGGCGTCATTTGCGGCCTGTATTTGCCCGGCGTGATGCTGGCGCTCTCTTTTGTGGGACAAATCTATGTTAATATTCTGCAGATAATTTTTATTCCGCTGGTAGCGGCCGCTATAATTACCGCGGTTTCGTCATACACCGACGGCCGGCAAAGAGGGAGGGCTGTGCTGGCCACGCTTTCGTTTTTTGCGGCAACTTCGATTGTGGCCATAATTATCGGCCTGGTGACTGTATCGATTTTTCAGCCGGGAGCAGGAGTCTCCACCGGAGCCGCTTTTATCCCTGAAGAGATAGCCTCGGTGCCGATAACCCAGACACTTGGCTTTTTTGAAGAATTAGTACCGCTTAATATTCTCAAAGCTGTGACAACCGGCAAATTTCTGGGCTGGATGATTGCACTTATAGTTATCGCCTCGGTTTTGGGTGGACTCGGCCGAAACGCGGCGCCTGTCACAAAATTCTTTGAGACAATTCATATGATAGTGCAAAAACTGTTGCACTATCTGATAATGGCCACTCCTTTTGCTATTTTCTTTATAGTTGGTGCAGTTGTTGCCCGAAACTCAGGATATCTGCCGGAGCTGGGCGGAAGTCTGCTTAAACTATCGCTGACACTTATGACGGCCTTCTTAGTGCATGCTCTTATAGTTATTCCGCTGTTGCTCAAATTTTTTGGCGGACGCTCGCCTATAGATTATTTCAAAAATATTTTACCGGCGCTTACTACTGCCTTTGCTACGGCCTCCCCCACAGCAGCGCTGGCAGTAACTTACGAAAACAGTCTCGACCGCAACAAGCTCGACAGCCGCTCGGCAGCGCTGGTACTTCCCCTCGGTACCAGCCTTAATGTCGACGGCCGCGCCATGTATGTCGTTATCAGCGCCATGTTCATTGCTCAAGTTTACGGCCTTGAACTGGGCTTGGCCGGTACGCTCTATCTGGCAGCAGCGGTGTTTTTGTTTTCATTGGGTACGGCTACTGTGCCCTTTGCCGGGATGATGACTCTTGCGCTTGTTTTTGACGCTGCCGGATTCCCCAATGCGGCCTATGCCGGAATCGGGTTAATCTTTGCGGTGGACTGGTTTTGGGGACGTAATTTTGCGGCGCTTGATGTCTGGTCGGATACGGCGGTAGCGGCGACAGTCGAAGAGGTAACCTCGACGGCAGTATTCCAAAAGAAACCGCAGAAGACAAGAAAAACTGAAACAGAGAAAGCCCGCAGGCCGTTTCGCGACAGCCGGCCGGACCCAGGAAGAGATGACCGAAAACGCGACGATTTCCGCCGAGACAGCCGTTCACCTGAGCGCACCAGAAAACCTTTCGTCAAATCTGATTTAAGGACAGCTGGCAGAGGCAGACCCAGACAACCCGAAGCACCCTCGCCGTTTGAATTAAAACCGGAGAGATCAAGATCGTTCGACCCCGAAACAGCCAATGCCCGCGACCGGGCGCCATTTGAAATCGGACAAAAAGATGAAGTATCTAGCTCAGAATCTGCCCGCAAGATGCGCGAAAAAATCAGCTATGGTCCCAAAGCTAAAAAAGACAAAAAGGAAGTGACTCCCAGAAAGAAGGCACCTCTTAAAGCCGAAGTTTCCGACTCCGATGAAAAAATCTCCGCCCCCACGGCTGCTGTGGCAGCTCCGCCGTTGATTAGAGAACTGACTCCAGATGTCAAAGAAGCGCTACCAGAAGAAATAGTTGCTATCGATGAGATTACTCCAGCCAAGGTAACTCCACCGGAAAAAATTGAGGCTGTTGATGAAACTCCGCCAGTCAAAAAAACACGGACTAGAAAAACAGCTGCTGTGAAGAAAACGCGGACTAGAAAAACAGCTGCCGTCAAAAAAACCAAGGCAGCCAAAATAGCTGAGTCTCAGCCAGAAGCTGCAAGTGAACCTGTGTCTGTGCCTGTAGTCGAAGTCGAGCTGAAAGCTCCCGATGATTCTAAAGCTGTGGCAGAACCAAAAGTGGAAAAGTCCGAAGTGAAAGAGCCGGTTGAAGCAGAATTGGAAAAACCTGATCTGTTCGGACGTACATCACATCTCAAGGGTCCCCGGCGTAAGTCGGGCAGCGCTGCGCCGCCTGTAGCAGACGAACCGGAATTTTCGACCGAAAACCAACAGTTTGGTCGCAAAAGCAGGAAAAAAAGCTCAAAATAACAGCTTTAGTTTATTAAATTTTTGTTTGGAACTATTTTGAATCTTTGGTGATATATGAATTGCAAGATGAATCTCAAAGCGGTTAACTGCATATAGAGAATTGATATGAATGGATTAAAAGTAACCATAATGATGCTCGGCCTGATGATTTTATTCATGTGGGTGGGGTTTTTAGTCGGCGGCCAGACCGGCATGATAATGGCCTTTGTTCTGGCAGCCGTCATGAACTTTTTTTCTTACTGGTATTCTGCTAAGATGGTTTTAAAAATGTATAAGGCCCGCGAAGTTACAGAAACCGACCACCCCCGTTTATTCAGGACTGTCAGGCGTGTCGCAACTCAGGCCATGATTCCTGTCCCCAAAGTTTATATTGTGCCGAACAAAGCCCCCAACGCTTTTGCCACGGGTAGAAATCTTGAAAACGCTGCAGTAGCGGTCACCGAAGGACTTTTAGAACTTCTGAGCGATGACGAACTCGAAGGCGTCATCGGTCACGAGATTGCCCACATCATGAACAAAGATATGCTGATTGGCACGATTGCGGCGACATTTGCCGGAGCAGTCGGCATTTTGGCCTCGATAGCCAGATGGGGCGCAATTTTTGGCGGATTTGGACGCGGCAGCAACCGCGGCGGAGGGCTGGGACTTTTGGTAGCGGCAATTGTAGCGCCTATAGCAGCTATGCTGATTCAGATGGCAATATCCCGTCAGCGCGAATTTAAAGCTGACCGCATCGGCGGCAAGATAACGGCCAAACCGCTGGCGCTGGCCTCGGCTTTGAAAAAACTTCACAAAGCGCCGGTCGGATTAAACCTAGGGCAACGTCCAGCCACCGCACAAGCCACGGCTCATCTTATGATTGCCAATCCGCTTTCCGGAAAAGGGATAGCTTCTCTTTTTTCAACCCATCCGCCGGTAGAAAAAAGAATCGCGCTTCTGGAAAAACAGGCCTACCAATCAGACTACACTCCTGTATCTTAACTACTATTATCATATGATAAAAATTCTGACAGCGCCGCTTCGCTTAACGCGCTGGCTTTATGACTGGGTTTTAGGCTGGAGCCATTCGCGTTATAGCCTGCCTGCTCTGTTTTTGCTTTCAATGGCCGAGGCTTCGTTTTTTCCAATAGCGCCCGATGTTCTTTTGATCGCCTTGTGCTTAGGAGCCTATGTGAAATGGAAACGTTTCGCACTTGTCTGCTCGGTAGGTTCTATCGTTGGTGGTATTCTGGGCTATCTGATCGGGCAGTTTGCCTTTGATCTGATTGGCGAAAAATTTCTCGCCTTTACTGCCTCGATATCCGGGACTGAGCCGGAAGCACTCCTGGAACTGGCCCGCTACTGGTTTAAAGATAAAGAAATGTTCGGTATGAAAGTCGGCCCCTGGGCAGTCGGCATCGCTGCATTCACGCCAATTCCTTACAAAGTCTTTACAATCTCGGCAGGCTTTTTTGATATGCCCTTTCTGCCGTTTGCATTGGCTTCAATCATAGGCCGCTCTTTAAGATTCTTTGTCGTAGCCGGTCTGGTTGGCTTATTGTATGAGAAATTCGGAGACAAAATTCAGGAATTCATCGACAAATATTTTAACTGGCTGGCACTGGCGTTTGTGGTTCTGTTAATCGGCGGATTTATGGCACTCAGGCTGCTTTGATAAATTATAAAAGGCAGCAATAAATCCGAATTGTAATCCCTTTATTACTTGTGTAAATTGAATCATGGTTCAACTGAAAATTGACACGACCGTGTCCAGAAACAGGCTATTTTGGGCCATTCTATTTAATGCCCTGATAACTGCCGCAGAGTTTGTCGGTGGCTTTATCAGCGGGTCACTGGCTTTAATTGCGGACGCAGTTCATAACCTGGCCGACGTGGCCGCCCTGGGTTTAGCCTGGCTGGGTGTTAAAGGCGCCGAGAGGCCGGCCACCAAAAAATCAACCTATGGCTATCAACGTATTGAGGTCATGACTGCTTTTATTTCAGCCGTGTCGCTGGTTGTGATAGCATTCTTTATTTTCGGAGAAGCGGTTGACAGATTTTTCAATCCGCAACCGATCACTAGTCCCGCTATTTTCTTAACAGTTGCAGTAATAGGCCTTCTGGGTAATCTGCTTTCTATCTGGTTCTTGCATTCGGAAAAAGACAAATCGCTCAATTTGAAAGCCGCTTTTTTGCACATGTTCTACGATGCCCTGTCATCGGCGGCAGTTGTCATAGGCGGTGTCGTCATCATTATGACCGGCTGGTACATGCTGGACACTATTCTGGCATTTCTAATCGGTTTAATGATACTCTATTCGTCCTACTTAGTCATAAAAGAAGCTCTTCTGATTTTTATGGAATCCGTACCGGCCGGGATAGATTATGACGAGGTACTCGGTTCAATTTCCAATATGGCACTGGTAAAAGAAGTGCACGACCTTCACATCTGGTCACTCTCTTCAAGCGAAACAGCTCTCTCCTGTCACCTCTACCTTAATCGCGATGATTATCTTGAGGGCTCTGTTCTCATCAGGCAAATAAATCAAATGCTCCGCAGCAAATTCAATATAGGCCACGGAACTTTCCAGCTGGAAATAGAAGGTCAGGGTTGTGCCAACCTGCATGACCACGGCAGCAAATTGGGTCAGAGCAGTATTTAATGAGTAAAATCGTGGAGCTAAAAATTATCGACCTGGCTTTCGACGGCAAAGCTGTGGCAAAAGCAGATAATGGCAAGATTGTTTTCTTAAACGGCGGTCTGACAGGTGAGACTGTCAGAGCCAAAATAGTCCGCTCCAAACGCAGGTTCGATGAGGCTATCGTGCTGGAAATACTTGAAAAATCTGATGAGCGTATTGATGCTATCTGCCGTCACTTTGACCATTGCGGAGGCTGCAGCTGGCAGGATTTACGCTATCAAAAGCAGCTTGAAATCAAAAAAACGCACGTAGCGGGCTGTATCGAAAGAATCGGCGGACTTGAGAACGTGATTGTAAGAGATACAGTTGGCTCAATTGAGCAGTTTGGCTACCGCAATAAGATGGAGTTTTCGTTTAACAGTCATCCCGAATTTGGCTTCACATTGGGGCTTCACCGCCGGGGTCAGTATGCCGATATATTTGACTTAGAGGAATGCCATCTGCCATCTGAAAGATATGGCAGAATTGTCAGCTGGTTGCGAGAGTATGTCAAAGAAAAGGAAATTTCGGTTTATGATATTGATGAACACAAAGGCTTTATGCGATTTCTAGTTATAAGAGACACAAAAAACAGAGACGAACTGATGATAAACATTGTAACAAATAGCGGCGATTTTCCGTCTCAAGAAGAGTTGACTGATAAGATGACAAATGCTTTTCCGGAAATAACGACTATCGTGCATAACGAAAACGGACAAAAAGCAAATATCGCAGTAGGTGATAAAGAGACTGTGCTTTATGGTAACGGCTTTATAACAGAAGAACTTATGGGACATTCGTTTAAGATCAGTTCCAATTCATTTTTCCAGACGAATACTTTGCAGGCCGAAAAACTGTACCAGATTGCATTCGATATGCTCAAACTGAACGGAACTGAAAAAGTCCTCGATTTATACTGCGGCACCGGGGCGATATCTATCTGTGTGGCTCCGAAAGTTGCCGAAGTTACCGGGGTGGAATTAGTCGCTGATGCTATCACGGCAGCCAAAGAAAATGCCGATATAAATGAGTGCGCGAATGTCGTATTTATTTTGAGTGATACCAAAGATTTTTTGAGAAATAATGATACAGAATTCGATGTGGTCATAACTGACCCGCCCAGAGCCGGCATGCACCCTAAAGCGCTTAAACAGATGATTAGCTTGTTGTCTGAAAAGATTTTGTATATCTCCTGCAACCCCTCAACTTTTGCCCGGGATGCCCGGGAAATTGTTGATGCCGGTTACGAACTGCCCGAAGTGCAGCCGGTCGATATGTTTCCTCACACCAGACATATTGAAATAGCGGCGCTGTTTGTCAAACAGGAACTTTTAGCTTAGATAGTAGTTAATAAAACATGCTTCATGGAGGAAGAATGATAAAGACGTTGAATGTTAAACTTGTAGTATTCTATATTTTCTTAATACTGTTGACGCCCGCATTTTCACTTGCAGATGCTTTTCAAGTATTATCCAATCAGATAACAGAAGAGTTACAAAAGTTTTACCCGGTTCGCTCAACCGAGATGGGCATTCACTCCTACGACCATCGATTTACAGACTACTCCTCATCGTCGGTTAAAAAAATGATTAACAAGCTAAATCGTTTTGAAAAAAAGCTCTACAAATACCGCGGCGCAAAGCTGTCTGCCCATAACAAAATTAATTACAAACTTCTCAAGTCAAATGTTGATGTAGCTCTGCAGGATTTAAAGAAAATCCGATGGCATAAAAAGTCACCGCAGCTTTATGTTGATGAAGCGGTCAATGGTCTTTATTTTCTAGTTCTTTCACCACACGCTCCTATGTCTGAAAAAATCGCAACCATACTGGTCCGCATGCGGGCAGTGCCTAAACTTTTTGCAACGGCCAGAAAGAACTTGAAAAAACCGCCGCAACTTTATATCGATGCCGCTATAAAATCCCTTGAAGACGGCATTAGTTTTTACAAAGATGTTGCTGCTGATATTTCTAAACAGCATCCCGAACGAGCCGATCAGCTGATGAAATTCTCTACCCAGGCACGCGAAGCGATGAACGATTTTGTCAACTTCCTGTCGACTATGACACCGGGTAAAGACAAATCATTTGCAATCGGTAAAAATAATTTTGACTATAAATTGAAAAATGAATATTTCCTGGATTATGATTCCGATTCACTGCTGAAAATCGGCCAGACGCTTCTTAAACAAGCTCAGGATGATTACCGGAAGTATGCCGGCTATGTTGAGTCAAACCACCAGTCTGGCAATAACCCGGTTTTTGTACCGGCTACATTTGCCAGCTCCGATATTTTGGATTACTACAACTGGGAGACGAATCAGGTAAAGCTGTTCTGCGAAGAAAACGAAATTGTTTCAGTACCCGAAGATATCGGTCAGGTAACAGTTCTTGAAACACCCGCTTTTCTTCGGTCCATGCATGCCGGTATCTCATATCAGCCGGCCGGGCCTTTTGACACGGTGCAGCACGGATTTTTTTATGTCCGACCAATTCCAAATATAGATGACCCCGGATTTTTGTCCGGTCGCTACCACTATGTTCACCGCCGGGGATTTAAGGGTTCGGTTGTACACGAAGCCTTCCCCGGACATCATCTGCAGCTTCAGCTGGCCAAGATGAACGATGACCCATTGCGTAAGTCGCAGTTTAATATCATGATGATCGAAGGCTGGGCTTTATACTGTGAACAAATGATGTATGAAGAAGGACTCTTCGGCAAAGAAAATGCCGCTCAATGGCTGGCGGTACTGGGTGGTATAAGATTCAGAGCTGCCCGTATTGTTGCCGATATTAGCTTACATACCGGCCGGATGTCCTATGATGAATGTGTAGACTGGATGATTGATGTACTGGAGCTTGAGACTGAATCGGAAAAGAAATACATCCAAACTGAAGTTCGGCGATATACCGTTTCACCTACCTATCAGATGTCGTACCTGATGGGTAAGCAGGAAATAATGAAACTTCGCCAGGCCATGATGAAAAAAGAAGGTGATAACTTTTCACTGCGCAAATTTCATGATGCTTTGCTGGCGGAGGGTTCTATCGCTCCGGCATTGATGTGGCAGGTCCTGGGCTTAAAGAAACCTTGATGTATATTTTGTAGGTCAGGACCTCGTGTACTCATGATGGTCCTGACAAGTTAGCAGGTGTAATTTAGAAAATGTCAAATTTCGTTATTATTTTATCAGCAGCATTTTTCATGCTCGCTATTGCTACTCTGATTCGCCTGAGAGTAAAGCTTGACCTCTACCCCAATGTCAAGACACTTTTTGCAGGCTTAGGCCGAACCGGTATCAGAATTGATATTACCGGTAAGACCCGTGCGTTCGTATTTGCAGGACGGACTATCAAAACATTTTCGACCGATGATATTGCAAAAAAATCAGTTGAAAAAACAGCCAAGATATCCAAAAAAGTAAAACCGAAAAGGCAGCGTCCTTTGAAAAAAATTCTGGCGGTTGTTCCTACAACACTAAAGGCACTCTCTAATTACACTTATTCTATATTGAAAAGTGCTGCCATTGAAGAGTTTGATGGTGAGATAAATGCCGGTTTCGGCCCGCCGCATATTACCGGCGCCGCTTTTGGCTTTTATCAGGCAACTCTGGCCGGAATACCAGGAATTGCCGGACGGTTTAAGTATATCCCCGACTGGAACGGCTTGTCTTTTCAAGGGCAGCTCAGATTGAGCGTCTCAATCCCTCTTTACAGGCTGCTTTTTAAGACTATGCTGATGCTCTGGCAGCTCCCCTTAAGAGAGTTGCTGAAATTGGCGATAGGAACAAAGAAGGCTCAATCTTGAGAACGAATTTCTTGAGTAGGTCAGAACCAGAAATCCTTCGACTCCCTCAAGTACGTGGGACTATGTCCGCTCAGGATGACGGTTTTGACATATAGAGCCGAAAGGAAAATAGGATGGCTGAAAAAACAAATAACGTAGTAGAAATTCTCAAGGCAGTTGTCGGAGAACTCAAAGATATTTCCCGCTCGGAAACAATTATCGGTGAGCCGGTTACTATCGGCAGCCGGACAGTTATACCGATTATGAAAATATCGGTCGGTTTTGGCGCCGGCGGCGGACAGGGTGAAGGTAACAAAATCGGCGAAGGTTTTGGCGGCGGCGGTGGAGGCGGCGCCAGAATCGAGCCGGCAGCTTTTATTATAATGGACGACGACGGCGTCTCGCTGTTACCGGCCACCAAAGGCTCCTGGGAATCTCTGATAGACGCTATCCCCGGCATCGCCAGTAAGATTTCCAAAGTAGCTAAGAAGTTTAGTTCGAAGAAGAAAGATTCAGATTCAGATTCCAGCGATTCAGAAGACGCTTAAGTTTATCATGTAGACTGGAACCCACCTAAAAGGTGGGCCACCGGGCCATTTTTTGTCATTCCCGCTCCCTTTGTCTTTCCAGCGAAGGCTGGAATCCATCTTTTCCTTGCATCTTACTTTGTTTCACCGCATTACAGCATAACCGCTACTGTCTATAAATGGGTTCGTTTTGTCATATTTAACATCCTTTTTAAAGTTACTCCCGACTGAGGGACTTCAATTGGGTTCGTTTTGTCATATTTTACTTTTCGGATAATAGGTCTTGTAGTGAATTTGTATTCGATGTCTGTTGTCACATTGTCCACAATTCATGTTTATAGGGTGTTGCGTTTTGTAATAGGGTTGGAAGGAGTATTTTGTAACGATTTATGAGCTAATTTGGGATTGGGTATGAGCAGTCCATTCACAGGAACCCACCTAAAAGGCGACGTCCCGAGTGTAGCCGAGGGGTGGGCCACCGCGAGCCTGACAGGCCCCTAATCGCCTTGGTTCCTCACTGCGCCTTGATCAGAAAGAAATTTTGCCACCTCGTCATTGCTCACAGATAGAGCATCATCGAGTGGTGTATCTCCTGAGCTATCTATCGCATTAATGCTTGCGCCTCTTTCGATTAAGTATTTTACAACATTTAATTGACCTCCAACGGCGGCAGCGTGAAGTGCGGTTGTTCCATCTTCGGGATCACTAGCGTTGACAAGAACTCCGCGCGTTATAAGTTCTTCCACAGTAGTGAGGTCTCCTGTTGCAGCAGCGTTGGCAAGAAAATCGACTGCATAGGGCCCACGTGAAACACGATCAATAGACAGACGAAGCCAAAAGCCTTGAGGAATAAATGAAACTAAAAAAATCAGACCAGCTAGGCATAACGAAATCCAGTTCATTAACGAAATTCTTTTCTTACGAATCAGGGCAACAATTGTTACGCCCAAAGCAGCGATTAGCCAAACCAGTAGTATGAATGGCATTAAAATTAAGAAAGCATAATCGCCGTGAAGGAGTGAGAAACCAATCATCTGAGGCCCTTGTTCCCAAGTCAAGATAGTTTGCTCCCAAATTAAGCGCCCTTCAAGTGCGGCCGTTCCGATCCATACCAACAGGCCAATAACAGAAAACCAGATTGGAAATTTCGACATCTGGTCTCTCTTTATAACTTCGCTCATAGTCATAATCTTAGATAGAATCCGTTCTCCAACTTACTCCTGCCTCATTAGTTGTCAAGGGAGATTATTGGTTCTCAGTTTTAGCCCAAAATGACGGCAAGATGGATTCCAGCCTTCGCCCCTTAAAGGGACTAAAGCTGGAAAAACAGAAAAAAGTACGGGAATGACGAGGAAACGACCAAATTAGACCCAAGTCCCCCTATTTTCTCCCTTAATTAAACACTTGGCTAACAGGGACCTATGTGGTATTATTGGGGCTGAGTTGAAGTAAACCCACCATAAATGGTGGGGCACCCAGCAAGCAGTGGGCGACCCCTGTCATTGCCCAAATTGCGGGTGGACCTAGTGTCGAAACCATCCCGAGTACGTGAGGTTTCGACCTACTCGAAGAAATCTGAGATTGCCACGTCGTCCCGCCTGGACGGGACATCCTCGCAATGACGAGCTGCATTTCCCAGATGGCAATTGGGCGCACAGCGGATTTGTCACCCTAAAGGGGGTGTGCAGATTTTGAACAGGCGGCCGATAATAATATCAGAGCCAGATTGGCTCTATATAAGGAGTAAGAAAATTGGATTTTCAATGGCCTCTTTTGATGGCTAGCCCGGACGGCGGCGGAATGTTCACCATGATATGGTTTGGACTGATAATACTGCTGATGTATTTTCTGATGATTCACCCCCAGAGAAAAAAGCAAAAGGAACATAAGCTGCTTTTGGAACAGTTAAAAAAAGGCGATAAAGTGGTCACCACCGGCGGCATGTTCGGGACCATTTTCGCTATCGATAATAAAAATAGCAAAATTGTGATTCGTATTAACGAAAACACGAAATTAGAGTTTTTGAAATCGTCCATCGCCGCCAGAGTGGACGACTGAAAATTTATTAGGAGTTTTTTGTGGCAGAACGGCAGATCGTCAAGTACGGCGATCCCGTATTGCGGGAAGTTTCCGAAACGATTGATACAGTTAATTCGGAAATAAAAGATTTGGTGTCGGATTTGATCGACACCTTAAAAGGAGCCAGCGGCCTGGGTTTGGCCGCAGTGCAAATTGGTGTCTTGTTGCGACTGTTCATTATTGATATGACGGCAATCGACCCAACAGCTACTCTCAAGGTCTATATCAACCCCGAAATTCTGGAAACGTCCGAAGAAGAGATTGAGTTGGAAGAAGGATGTTTATCTTTTCCCGGAATTTACCAGAAAGTCACCAGACCGGTCAGAGTCAAAGTTCGAGCAACTGATGTTGATGGCAACGTTTTCGAAGAAGAGCTCGACGAAATGCCGGCCCGTGCAGTACTGCACGAGTATGACCATCTCGAGGGAAAGCTGTTTATCGATCACCTGACACCCCTGGCCAAAACGATGTTAAAAGGCCAGCTTAAGAAATTGGCACAGGCTTCATAAGAGTTTTTTAGATTTTATCTTTTCCCCGCTTTAATTCTGCATTTTTTGCCGCAACATTTTGAAAATGAAAATTGTATTTATGGGCACGCCTGAGTTTGCCTGCGCGCCGCTAACTGCGCTGCAAAATAGCGAACATACTATTATAGCGGTGGTGACCGGGCCGGACAAACCAGCAGGACGAGGCAAGAACCTGCGGCCTACCGCGGTTAAACAGCAGGCCGAGCAGTTTGGTCTGCCTGTATTAGCGCCCGAATCGCTCAAAAGTGAAGAGTTCTATCAAGAGCTGAAGAAAATCGCCCCTGATCTGATTGTGATAGTGGCATTTCGGATTCTGCCGGAGCGGATTTTCAGTTTGCCCAAATTCGGCTCGATAAATATCCACGGCTCGATTTTGCCCAAATACCGGGGAGCGGCGCCGATTCAATGGGCGCTCATAAACGGTGAAAAAGAAACCGGTCTTTCGTCGTTTCTCTTAAAGAGCAAAGTCGACACCGGTGATATTATTTTACAGCAAAAAACAAAAATTGATGATAACGAAAATTCCGATTCTCTCTACAACCGCCTTTCGCAGATGGCCGGTGCGTTTCTGCTTGATTCTATCAAGAAAATTGAGTCAAAAGATTTCAAACCAGTCAAGCAGGACGAAGCACTATCCACACCGGCACCCAAACTGAAAAGCAGCGATGCTTTGATTGATTTTGAGAAATCAGCAGTACAGGTCCACAACCTGATTCGAGGACTTGCCACCAGACCGGGAGCATTTACTTTTTTTCGGGGCAAAAAAATCAAGGTCTATGCATCCCAGCTCTCAGACAAAACGCCTGAAAATTCGGCTCAGCCGGGTTCGATTCTGTCTGACAAGTCTGAGCTTTTGGTGCAGTGTGACGATTCGGTGCTTGAGCTTACCAGGCTGCTGCCTGAAGGTAAAAGAGAGATGGACGGCCGTTCGTTTTTAAACGGCTACCGTCCGGAAGCCGGAGAATCGTTTGATAATAAAAATTTATCCGCTTGAAAAAGCGAAAAAGGAAACAAATTGAAGAAAGAAATTTTAGTAAACACAACTGAGTTTGAGACGCGCGTAGCTCTTCTCGAAGACGACCGTCTGGTTGAATTGATGTCAGTGCGGCGCGATGAAAAACGCATAGTAGGTAATATTTACAAAGGCGTAATAAAAACAGTACTGCCGGGAATGCAGGCCGCTTTTGTTGATATCGGCCTGGAGGGCAAAGCCGCTTATTTGCATTCGTCGGATATCGGCAAGATGTACGACCACGGCGGCTACGACGATGACGATGTAGCAGCTCCGGCAGACATTATCCGCAAACACCGCCGGGCGGGAATAGAAACCGTTTTGAAAACAGACCAGGAAATTCTGGTTCAGGTCATAAAAGAACAGATATCTACCAAAGGTCCCCGGGTAGCGACGGAGATTTCTATACCCGGACGTTATGTGGTACTTGTTCCTAACGACGACCATATCAGAATTTCAAAACGTATTGCTGATTGGAACGAAAAGAAGCGCCTTCGCAAGATTGTCGAAAATCACCGACCCGAAGGATTCGGTCTGATTGTCCGTACTGAAGGAGAAGGTAAAAAAGAATCCGAGTTTAAGATGGACATCAAACGGGTTCTGAAACTCTGGACCAAGCTCAAGAGAAAAGCAGACAGCTCGACCGCACCGGCTTTGATCCATCAGGAAGAAGAGATGCTGGTGAGTATGATTCGCGATGTTTTTAACGATGAAATTGAAAGCTTGGTTTGCGATAACAAAGACGATTACAAAAAAGTTGTCAGCTATGCCCGTACCATAGCGCCGGAACTTCGTAAGAAAGTAAAAATCTACAAAGGCAACCTGCCGCTTTTTGATACTTACGAGCTGGAATCTGAAATCGACAAGATGCTTGACCGTAAAGTCTGGATTCGTAAAGGCGCTTATCTGATAATCGACCAGACCGAAGCCATGGTTACAATCGACGTTAACACCGGCCGTTTTGTGGGCGGCAAAGACCAGGAAAAAACTATTTTGATGGTCAATCTTGAGGCAGCCCGCGAGGCCGCCAGGCAGATACGCCTGCGGGATATCGGCGGACTGATCATCTGCGACTTTATTGATATGTACAGCCGCGAAAACCGCCGAAAACTTTACGAAGAGTTCAGTCGCTGTTTTCAGCACGACCGTGCCAAGCGCGCCATAAACACCGTCACAGATTTTGGACTGATAGAAATGACGCGCGAGCGGGTGCGTGTTTCTCACATGCATCATCTCTCAGAGCCCTGCCCTTATTGTGCGGGACTGGGAAGAGTGGCATCCAAAGAGACAATGGCCACCAAAATTGAACGTTGGTTCCAGAGAGCCAAAGCAGACGGCAATCTGAAATCTTTCCATCTGGCAGTCAGCCCGCTTTTGGCGGAAGCCATGAGCGATAACGGCTCTAACAGAATAGAACGGCTGATGAAAAACTATAAGTTCAAAATAAATCTTGTCAGAGACACAACTATTCCCATTCAGGAATACAAAGTTTACAACGCGGAAAATAATCAGGAGATAACTGCCAAGTTTAAGGTCTGAATCCCGGCAAAATAGCTTACTAAAAATGTTCTGGCCTGTCTGCTTGCTATTCGTTATAATTCACTTATGCCACAGCAGCCGAACATAACCCGCGAGATTGAAATAAAGCTCGACCTGGCTTCGTTCACCAATTATCTCAAACTACTGGGGTTTTTGGGACAGATCGAGCACGAAGAGAACCAGCAAAACAGTTTCTTTGATACACCTGAGAGCAAACTCGCCAAAGCCGGCTGGGCTCTGCGGGTCCGCGCCGAAAAAAAACAAGGACTGGTCACTATCAAAAGCATTCCGGCCAAACCGGGGCTGGCCGTTATACGGCAGGAGATTGAAACAGTCATCCCCAAGCGCGACGCTATCGATATCTTAAACGGGCAGATGGATGTAATGAGTCTGGAAATTATGCCAATCGACTATATCAAGAATAATTTCGGCGTTAAACAGGTTGAGAGACTGGTCAAGTTTGACAACCTCCGTCAGAAAAAACTTTTTAAGATCGAAGATTCCAACTACATGCTGGAGATTGACAAAACCGAATTCAGCGACGGCTCCAACGATTACGAACTTGAACTGGAATTGTCCGACACCGGACGTATCGATGATGTCGAAGTTGCTTTGCGTCGTCTGTTTTCGCAGCTTGATATTCCTTTTGTTAAACAGACCGAGAGCAAATTTGCCCGCGCTTTAAAAAAAGCCGGCATTCACTAAGCATAGCTGCTGCCATGCCAGATTAAACCCCGGCTGTAAAATTCAATTTTAAATTCAGTCGTCTTACAGAATCAGCCAGAGCAGGTCGGTGTAGCCGCGTCTTGAGCCGCCTAAATAGAAATCGTCCTGGTCATCGAAAAGTCCGATGCGAAATTGGACCGAGTCTGCCATAGGCAAATCTTCCGACCAACCGGTATTAAGTTTTCGTTTCAGGACTACTGTTATCTTTTCATTGACTGCATCAAAAGAAGAAACCGTGAAAATATCCCAGCGACTTTGGGCGAGAGCTGAATCAGGATGAACCCTATTTCCGACTAATGTATCAATATAATAACCTGGAACAATCTGATTAATAACCCAGGGATCGCCAACATGTTTTGATGTTGAATCGCGGTCTTCAAGATATAGAATTTCTCCGGTAAAGGCAGCGCCATCCTTATGTACCCAGGTTGGTCTTGAGCCTATTGGGAAATTTGAAAATGCAACTATCTGCCCCCCTGCATCCGTAACGGGAGTATCATTGACATTGACCAGAGTACGGCCCTCAGCTAATCCTGCTGGTGCTGTTTCAAGAGACCGCCAATTCCAAACATCGTAAGCACCATTGGGGAGACCAGAGAACAGAACAAATAATTGATCTTCGTGCGCTTGGGCATTGGTCACAAAATTAACGTTTGTGGGATCACCTGTAATGGAATTGTGGTTTTTTAAGAGATTCAAATTTTTGTCATCATACTCTATCCTCAAATACAATTCACCGCCACTGACGATAGCTTTGACATAAACAAAATCTGAGACTCTAGTTGAGGCCGGAGCCGGGAGTTTGGGGTTGTTACTGGTGGAGATATCGAGAACAAACTCAGTAACGTTATCCCAGACAGCTTCATCGACCGACGATAGTGTCGGTGCACCGGCCATCGTATTGGCGACCACTCTTACCGGCGGCGGTGGCGGCGGTGGTTCGGTTGGAGCCGGATCGTCGCTGCTGCAACCGCTCCAAACAGCAAAAGATAATATGACTGCCATAGGAATTAGCTTTTTCATTGATTTTTCTCCTGAAAATTTGCCGATAACTTCTAACTTGTAACAACCTATAATATAAGCAAAAACAGCGAAATTTGAAAGAGAAATCAGGCGGTTCGCTTAAGAATTACCATAGTCAGGTCGTCAAAAATATGCTCTGAGGCTGCATATTCACGAACGTTGTCAACTATGTTTTTAAGCATCTCAGCTGAACTCTTCTGGCTATGCTCTTTTAGAGCAGCCAAGAGCCCGGCCTCGCCAAATTCCCGCCCTTTTTCATCAAAAACCTCGGTGACACCGTCGGTATAAAGGACAATTAACTCTCCGGGCTTCAGTTCAACCTGCCCCTGCCTGTATTCGACACCCGGGCTTATTCCCAAAACCTGTCCGCCTTCTTTAAGATGTTCAATGGTGCCATTTTGCTTCAGGAGAAGCGGCTGATTGTGTCCGCAATTGGCATAAGTGAAAATATGTTTTTCTGAATCGAGCACTCCGTACACCGCAGTTACGAAATTTCCCGAACCGATAGATTCATACAAAAGTGAGTTTACTTTGCTGCAAATCTCAGAGATGGAATAATTGTTTCTGATTTCAGCAATCAAGGATGAGCGAAACGAGGCCATGATAATCGCGGCCGGAATTCCTTTACCGGAAACATCCCCGACGGCAACTCCCAGCTGACTGCCCATAATTTCAATAAAGTCGTAGTAGTCCCCGCCCACCTGTTCTGACGGAATATTTTTACCGGCAATATCGTAACCATCGATGACCGGGTCGGAGTCAGGCAGGAAGCTGCGCTGAATCTCGCGCGTGATACTCAGCTGATTTTCTATTTTTTGTGCGGCTATTATTTTTTGGTGAAGTCTGGTACGCTCTATACTGATAGCCGCCTGTGTAGCAAAGGCAGACAAGAGTTCTACCGAATTTTTATCGTAGGCGTTTAAGTTATTTGATTCAAGTGTCAGCACTCCGATAGTATTACCGTCCAGCAAAATTGGTACGACTATTTCGCTTTTTGTCTGAGCGTGTACCTTGACATATTGTTCATTTACAGAAACGTCGGATACGACAACCGGCTCTCCTGTCTTGGCCACCTGCCCGATAAGCCCCTGACCTATTTTTAGCTGTAGTTTCCCTGCAGATTCCTCGGCATAGCCGATTGTGAATACCGAGCCTATTTCTTTTTTATCAGGTTCAATCAGGAATACCCCGCCCGCTGAATAGTCTATCACCTTGCGCAGGGACGACAATATTTCTTCCAAAAGCTTGTCGAGCTCGAGCGTGCTGGAAAGCTTCATGCCTACTTCGAACAAGAGATGTTTCTCCAGCGCTTCCTGCCTGACTTTTCTGTAGAGATAAGCGTTGTCGATTGCCACTGCTATCTGATTTGCCAGACCGGTTAGGACGTCCAGGTCAGTTTCGGTAAACGGTCCGTCTTCACGATTGAAAGCTTCGATAACACCTATCATCTGGCCTTTGCCAATAAGTGGTATGCTTATTAGCGATTTTATGGTGACGCCGGCTTTTTCACCTATCTCTTTTTCTACGTCCGATATATCTTCGCAATTATTTACGATCACCGGCTCTTTGTACTCAGCAACCTTACCGACAACACCCTGCCCGAACTCCTGATAGAAAACGTCGATTTTGCAGGCCGGGCAATTCATAAACCGGATTTTCATATCGGAGCGACTGTGGTCAACCCGGAACACTAAAGCAGCCTCGGCCTCTACCGCTGCCGCGACTATAAGAAGCACTTCCTGAATAAGTTCTTCATATTCGAGAGTAGAGTTAAACCTTCGGGCTGCTTCGAGCAGCAGTTTTTCCATTCGGGTATGTGTGGTATTAGGTGACATGGGCGGGAATATATTAACTAATAGATTGAAAGAAATGAAAAAATAAATTGAGCCAGTAATTTTTTTATTCTTCCACCTCTTTTATGCGCTTACTGATATTGTCCCATATCTCCGGCCAGGATTTGTCAAACCCGGTCTTTTGGTATTCTTCTCTGGCGCGCTTCAAAAATGAAATTCCCCCAGTGCTATTTCCGCGGGCAAGCTCAATCTCTCCCAAATCCTCGCAAGTCTGACCTATGGCAGAATGATTTTCCAGTCTTTCGGCCCAGGCCAAAACCGGACGAAGCCAACTCTCAGCATTGTCGAATTCCCCTTTTAAGCGATAGACCATGCCAACATGATAATCCGCAAACAGTTTCTCTGTTTCGCCTGAAAACTGCCAGTGATATTCTCTGGCTTTTTGGTAGCAAACCAGACAGGAATCATACTGCTTATTGTCGTAGTAAACTCCGGCCAGATTATTCCAGAGCGGTCCCAGCCATCTGTTGGAATGGTGGGCTTCGGCCATTTCAATGCCGACATGGCTCCATTTTATCTGATCTTCTCTGCTCTCGGCCACAATAGCAACCATGTGAGCGGCATCAACGGCCCGCCCCCAGAGCGATTTGGCGCTGCAGTATTCAAACATCTGCTCGAATGTTTCTCTGGCTGCCTGAGTATTTCCTGCTTTCCATTCAAAACGTCCCTCTACTCCTAAAAACCTCGACCAGCCCAGAGGATCCGACTTATCAGCCCTCTCCCTGGCCTTATCCAGCCAGTCCTCCCCCCCTCCACTGTCCCCTTTTGCCAATGACAATCTGGCTATTTGAGCCAAGGCCTCGACCTCGACCGGCCGGTTGAATTCTTCGCGAGCTTTCTGGTGAGCCTTGTCATAAACTGCGAAAGCAGCTTCCATATCACGATCTTGAAACAGAGAATCAGCTTGTTTGAGTAAATCGCCTGAAGATTTAGCTGAGTCCGTCATATTAATTCCTTTTTCAAATACAGTGAGCCTTAGGATTTACCGAATATACAGCCGCTGACCGCTAAATTCAATCTAATGAAATTCACTTATTGAGATTGACCCTTAAGATATGGAGTTCTATATTTTCCAATCCTGATGAATCAGTTTATAATTAGCGGTGTAGAAAATATTAATATTCAGTTTTTTGAAAGATTGAACGACAAAATATAAATGCGCGCACTAATAACAGGAATCACCGGACAAGACGGCTCATATCTGGCTGAGTTCCTTTTGGAAAAAGGTTACCAGGTCATTGGCATGGTCCGCCGCTCTTCGACAGAGCCATATGAACGTATTCAACATATACGGGACAAAGTAACGCTGGTACAGGCGGACCTGTTAGACCAGCTCTCTATAATAAACCTGATTGAAGAGCACAAACCTGACGAAGTGTACAATCTGGCCGCTCAGTCGTTTGTGCCGGCCAGCTGGGGACAGCCTGTTTTGACCGGTGAGTTTGACGCACTTGGTGTTACCAGGGTCTTGGAAGCTATCCGACTGGTCAATAAAGATATAAAATTCTATCAGGCTTCATCATCGGAGATGTTCGGCAAGGTTCAGGAAGTCCCCCAGAAAGAATCTACAAAGTTTTATCCCCGCTCTCCTTACGGCGTGGCCAAAGTATACGGCCACTGGATTACTATTAACTACCGCGAAAGTTTTGGCATTCACGCCAGTTCAGGAATATTATTTAACCATGAATCCCCAAGACGTGGTCTGGAATTTGTCACCAGAAAAATCACTGACGGAGCGGCCAGAATAAAACTGGGACTGGCCGACAAGCTGGCTCTGGGGAATCTCGATTCCCGCCGGGACTGGGGCTTTGCCGGGGATTATGTAAAAGCTATGTGGCTGATGCTGCAACAAGAAAAACCCGATAATTTTGTGATAGCCACCGGAGTTACTCATTCTGTCGAAGAATTTGTAAGGCATGCTTTTGAACATGTTGATTTGGATTTCAAAGATTATGTTACAAAAGATCCCCGGTTTGTCAGACCGGCCGAAGTTGATCTTCTTCAGGGCGATCCTTCCTACGCCAAACAGAAGCTCGGCTGGGAGACTGAAGTTTCATTTGAAAGTCTGGTAAAAATGATGGTGGATGCCGACCTGGAGCGCCTCAAAGAATAATATCAAAAGATGAAAAAGAAAAAAGTCTTTATAACCGGCATTGCAGGATTCGCCGGTTCTTTTTTAGCAGAAGAACTCATTAGTAGCGGCTATCAGGTAAGTGGCTCGCTGTTTGGTCGGGAGTCTTCGAGAAATATCAAGCATCTCAAAAAATATATAACTACTGTGAAGCTCGACGTCCAAAAGTCAAAAGAATGCGGTAAAATCTTAAAACAGATTAAACCTGATTATATTTTTCATCTGGCCGCCTTTTCATCGGTGGGGAAATCTTTTGAAAAAGAGAGATTAACTTACAGCATAAACTTTGACGGCACACTAAATATGCTCAATTCTGCTCTTGAGCTAAAAAATCTCAAGAAATTTATTTTTGTAAGTTCCGCAGATGCCTACGGACTGTTTAAGCCGGCGGGCAAAACACTGACCGAATCGCAGCCCTTCAACCCAAATTCACCATATGCCGTTTCCAAAGCTGCTGCCGAATACGCTTGTAGTTACTATGTCAGCAGGTACGGACTTCCGGTTACTGTTGCCCGTTCATTTAATCATACCGGCCCAAAACAGTCTGATACGTTTGTGGTCTCTTCGTTCGCTCATCAGATCGCTCGTATAGAAGCGAAAAGAGCAAAACCGACCATCTTTGTGGGAGACCTTTCAGCCAGACGTGATTTCTCAGACGTTCGGGATATAGTCCGCGGATACCGGCTTTTGGCAGAGAAAGGGAAACCGGGGCAGGCCTACCATTTCTGTTCAGGCAGAGCTGTCTCGATAAGAAAAATTCTCGATTTGCTATTGAAATTATCCGTCCGGACGATTACTGTTAAGACAGATAAAGCTCGTTTGCGAAAAAATGACATACCAGTTTTAAGAGGCAGTTACGAGAAGGCAAAAAAACAGCTTGGATACCGTCCAAATTACGAACTTTCTGTTACATTGAAAGATATTCTTGATTACTGGAGGAATGAGCAATAGTTACCGCTAAAATAAAAAAGAAAGCAAAAAAACCGGCTGCGGCGGGGACCAAAAAGAAAAAAAATGCCGCCGAGACGCTTATCGCCAGAATCAAATCCCGCAGAGTCAATGTCGGTGTAATCGGACTGGGATATGTCGGCTTGCCCTTGTCGGTTGAGCTGGCTAAATCTAATTTCAAGGTGACAGGCTTTGATATATCAGTTGCAAAAGTCAAGCTGTTAAACTCCGGTAAGTCCGACATCGACGATATACGAGATAGCGAAGTTAGTAAAATTATTTCTTCCGGGAATTTTATTGCCACCACAGATCCGAGTCTGTTATCAAAAATGGACATTATCATGATATGTGTGCCCACGCCGCTTTCTAAAACAAAAGACCCCGATGTCAGTTATATTCTGGCGGCAGTTAAATGGGTTAAGGAAAATCTTAAAGAGGGCGCTTTGGTGGTCCTTGAGTCTACCACCTACCCCGGCACAACCCAGGATGTCATACTGCCGATTCTTTCTGAAAACAGACGAAAAGTAGGCAAGAATTTCTTTTTGGCTTTCTCACCGGAACGGGTAGACCCCGGCAATAAGACTTACACCACCAAGAATACTCCGCGTATAGTTGGCGGCACAACTGCCGCCTGCGCCAAAGTTGCCAGAGTTTTTTATGAGCAGACGATTCCCGATATTAGAACCGTTTCCTCTACCCGCGCAGCCGAAATGGTCAAGCTTTTGGAAAATACTTTCAGATCAGTTAACATTGGTCTGGTAAACGAAGTCGCCTTGATGTGCGACAAGCTGGATCTGAACATCTGGGAAATCATTGATGCCGCGGCCACCAAGCCTTTCGGATTCATGCCCTTTTATCCGGGACCGGGTCTGGGCGGACATTGCATTCCTATAGACCCGCATTATCTGTCATGGAAACTAAAGTCTCTTAACTATCTGGCCAGATTTATTGAGTTAGCCGGCGATATCAACAGCCATATGCCGGAATATGTGGTCGATAGAATCGGAGCGCATCTCAACGAAAAATTTTCCAAATCTTTTGCAAAATCCAAAATCCTGCTTTTAGGAATAGCTTACAAAAGAGATATCAAAGATGTCCGCGAGTCCCCCGCTCTGGATGTAATGAAACTGCTGGAAAACAAGGGAGCCAGAGTCTCTTTTAACGACCCGTTTGTAGCTGAAATTGAATGGAACGGCGGCAGAATGAGTTCCAAAAAGCTGTCAGAAGCAGCTATAAAAAGCGCCGATCTGGTCGTAATTCTTACCGACCATTCTTCCTACGATTATAAGTGGATTGTCAAGAACTCTAAAGCTGTTTTTGATACCCGCAACGCTACTAAGCATGTCCGCTCAAACCGCAGCAAGATAGAACTGTTGTAGCACCAATCCCCAAGCTAACTGCTTGTCCGACAAGGCCTGACCTTAAAGTCTGGCTAATTTTATAATCAGGCTCAAAGAGAAGCTCATAATGCCGAATTATAGTGAAAACTATACTATTTGCGGGAAATATGAGCCAACAGGAAGAAATCAATAATAAAGAACTTGAAGATATTCGTTATATTCTCAAGGATTTTCTAAAGGTCATTAAAGTTGTAACGATGTACCCCGAGGATAATCCTCTGCCTCAGTCTCTTAAGCAGTCTTTTTCAGAAAAGCTGGAATCTGTCGCCAATGAATACGGCCCGATAAATATTGTGGTCGAAAAAGAATTCTTAGTTTACAAAAACGAAGTAGTATTTCGCGATCGCTCCAAAGAAGAAAGCCTGGCCGGGCTCTTTTTTAATACCGGCATAACCCGTTTTACAATGCAGCCGACTTTGTCTGTAGACGAAATCTACAAGCTGCTGGATACATTTAAGGATTTCTTAAACGCCCCAAAAAACAGCTGTGATCTGGCGGGGCTGATATGGGAAGCAGAGATATCTGACTTCACGTTTTCGACTGTTGAAGATATTGCCCTTTCGGGATATGACGGAAAAATAGAAGAACAATTCATAAGTGGCGGTACGTCGGGGACGCCGGCTGACCATACTTTATTTGGCGCCGATGAGGAAGCGGATTACGGCGCTATTTTTGACCACGCCTCTCTGCCGCCTGGCTCGGTAGACTCTTCGCAGCCGACTGAAACAAACCTGGACGATACGCCTGCAAAAGGAATACCTGAGGGAGGCTCTATTTTTTATTCTCATGTCTACCGGGACCTTGATGATGAACAATCTGCTGAAGTGGTAGAAAAAGAGCAGGCTCTAAATACTGCTGCTGCTGCCGAGGCAATGGGCTTTGCTGATCTCGCGCCGGCACGTGATGTACCGAATACAACTTTGATCCTTAACGATGAATTTAAGCTATCGGAAGAAGAAGAAAACGAGTTCGGTGTTCTTTTGGATGAAGACAATAATTTTGACATGTTTGAATCTACAGCCGAAATTTTAAAAGAGATTCTTCATCAGGAAATAGATATTTCCGGCTTTTCAGAAGCTGTAACTATTTCTGAAAAAGTTATAAGTGAACTCGTAAGAGCCGGAGCTCTCGATCAGGCTGCCAGCGTCCTGAATTATATGAGTAAGCTTGAAGAAATGATAGCCTCTAAAAAACCCAGATGGGCAGAAAGGCTAAAAGAAGCAGCAATTACCGCCGGCTCCAGAGATCGTCTTCGGATATTGCTGGAAGGCTTAAATGAACATCCGGAAATTGATGAGCTCAAAATTAGAGCGTACTTAAACAATTTGGGCTGGGAGTCTTTGGCGGGCGTTACAGAAATAATGGGTGAAATAGAACACCGCTCACATCGTGAAGCTTTCAATAATTATCTCAGCCAGGCAGGCCAGAACAAAGTCGATATAATTTCCAGGGGAATCTTTGACAAGCGCTGGTTTGTGGTACGAAACGCTGTCATTGTCTTAGCCAGAATTGGTGACGACAAAGCCCTGAGCTATCTGGAAAAAATAGCCGACCACGAAGAACAAAGAGTACGCCTGGCTATTGTTGAACATATCAAAGAGAGCAAAAACCCCAGAGCCTTAAAAATACTTTCCCAAACTGTTATGGACGAAGACCCTGAAGTTCGCAGGAGTTCCATAAATTCAATAATCGGTCTAAAGGGACAGGGGGCCTTCGATGTAATAGAAGGCATTGTAAAAGACCAAGGCTTTACAGACTTTGACCCGACCGATCAGGAGCTGCTTTTAGAAGCCTACTCAATCATCGGCGGAGACAAATCAGTTTCATTCCTTACCAGAAAAATCCTGAAGTACATCTTTTTCAGAAACGCCAGAGCCACTCAACTAAGAAGAGCCTCAATGGAAGCTCTGGCTATTAATCGCAGTGAAAGGGCAGAAAAAGCATTAATTAAACTGTCCAGCAGTTGGAGGGCTAATATCAGAAATCTCTCGACTCTGGCCATGAATAAACGCCGCTCTATACTCTATGGAGACAGTGATGCAGAAAACAGCTGAAGAACAGATTTCACGGATATTAGGCAGCAAATCCGAAGAAAGATTGCTTAGCAGTTTTTTTGTGCTCTATAAGACTGCCCGTATAGTTGACAGAAAAAATGAAACGTTTAAAAACCAGAGCGAAACTTTTTTTAAACACCTCCAGCCGGCGATTAAAAGCAGCGGCGACATTGCCATAAAGCTTGTCAACGGACGCTATTTTATAAACGAAATGATGATTCGTTTCGATGACCTGGGGATTTCGGGAGCAGCCTCGGTAGTCAGTGAATGGAAAAAGTTCGGACTAGGCGGTGTAGAATTTTCTTCAGATATTACCAAAGAGGGCGCCGAAAACTTTTTCGTGTTTATGGCCTCAATGAAACCGAGCGATGAAAATATTGATACGATAATCGCAAAACTAAAATCTCAACACTTGTCGTGCATTACACTGTTTGCACTATCAGAGTTACAGCAAAACCAGTCGCTGGTATCAGAACAGATGCGCAAGCAATTCCGGCAGGCCGCCCGCCAGACGTTTTTCCGGGCGATGTCGGTAGCGCAAGAAGCAATGGTCAATACGGCTACCGGCAAGGATGTCAACACCAGCAAAACAAGAAGAGTTGTGCATAATCTAATAGATCATATCAGCCGCGATGAATCTTCGCTTATAGAACTGGCGGCCATTAAAGATTACGACGATTACACCTATGCCCATTCAACCAACGTCTGCATCTATTCTTTGACTCTTGGTGTAAGACTAAAGATGGACAGAGCGCGCCTCTCACAACTCGGTTTTGCGGCCTTGTTCCACGATGTTGGCAAAGTAAAACTACCTTCGGACTTGATCAAAAAGCCGGAGGCCTATGATGAGAACGACTGGCTGCAGATGCAGCAGCATCCTCTTTTGGGAGCAAAAACTATTCTGCGAAATATGAAACTGGACTTACATACCGCCAGAGGAGCCAGAGGAGCCTTTGAGCATCACATCAATCAGGACTTTACCGGATATCCACAGTTGAAATACAAAAAGAGGCCCACCAACCTTTTTTCAAAAATAATTGCCATAGCTGATTCATTTGACGCTTTGACCTCCGGCCGCATATATGTCAAAAAGCCAATTGCTCCAGACGAAGTTCTCAAGAAAATGCATTATCAAATGGCTGTAAAATATGATCCGTTTTTACTGAAAATTTTTACGAACATAGTTGGCATTTATCCGGCCGGCTCGCTGGTACTCTTGAGTACAGAGGAACTGGCCTTAATACTGACCAACAACAAAGACAATCCTGCAAAACCATGTGTCAAACTTCTCGGTGACAAAGAAAAATTATTCGAAGAGCCTGTCTGGGCAGATTTATCTCTTCCCGAACATGCCGAGAGAAATATTGTCAGGATGGTTGACCCGGCCCGCTACGGCCTTCAGGTAAAAGATTTCATTTTAGGCGATTAAAAAGAAACAGCCACCGAGGCGTACAGTCCTTTTTTGTCAAGCGGCTTTATATTAAGCGACAGTTTATCTTCACCGGGTTTTTTGTCTTTCGGAAAACCGGAGAGATGGGCGTCGGCAAAAGCATCAAACATTGACACGAAAGTAACTATCACTGCAAACCAGGTAAACTTGTTACGCTGGTCCTTGCTGTCGAGAAAATTATCATACAAGATATTTCTTTCAGTAGTATCTAACGACATTTCAAATTCGTCTTTAAAATCAGATGCCTCTCGGCCATGATCGATTGCAGAACTAATCAGCCAGGCTTGCAATCCCACCACAACCGCGGCTTTAAAATACTTTCTGTTGCCGACCTGCCCCAGACCGGGCACCAGCATAGATTTAACTAACGCCATAGTAGGGTTCTGTATAAGCCGCTTTTCATAATCAATCGAGTCCGATACTGCCAGAGTAGATGATTCAAAACCTATCGGCTTATAAATGACTGTATCGTTAGCTAAATTTGAATCTACGTATGTTGAATCTGCAGCCTGGGCATGACCTCTTAGTAGAAAAACTAAAATTAAACTCAAATAGATTTTAGTCACCGCAAACTTTTAGCTGCCTGGAGCCAACCTCGATCTCAACAAAATTGGTGGGCAATGTCAGCAGTTCTCCATCCAGATAGAGCAGCATTCCTTCGGCCGGCTGTATGGTTATTATCTTGCCGCGATACATTCTGACATCGCTGCCATACCAGAATTTCTCTTTAGAAAGCTGCTTAAGCAGTTTTCCGGCCTCTTTAGGTTTCACGTTGATATCGAAAATAACTTCTGCCAGACCATCGGCGGCGCCCGAAGCCGGACTTACCTTTATACCGGCACTATAAGGCAGCAGATTCACATTAAATATCAGAGGACTCAACTCGAACCTAAAGGCATCAACTTTTATTATGGTATTGCGTACACTGCAGTTTAATGCTGCCTTTGTGCCTAAGCTGCTCCAGCCCATATTGAATCTCGGCCTGCCGTTTTGCTGCAGCAGCCTTTCGAGATTCGGAATCAAACCGATTCCCAGCGAACCAAAAAAGATCTGATTGGCAACCGTTGCATAATCTATGCTCTTGTAACTCTTTGAAAAAATTCTCTGGATGCCCTCATCCGGACTTACCGAACCAAACAAACTAATTGCGATATTGTTCTCTTTTCCCAACGGGATGATAGCTATCGGTAGATTTGCTTTAAGCGCCGCCCTGGCTGCCAGATTAAAGGTGCCGTCTCCACCGCAAACTACCAGTTTGGTAATCTTTCCCCGGCGGTGCTCTTCGGCCGAGCGGCTGCCCCGTATACGCCTCAAACCAGCCATTGTTTGAGCTCGCTGCATCAGGCCCATGGCTGACGACGGTTCGGCTATTGAAAAGTTGGCCCTTTTTCTCTTGATTTCAGCTATCAGGTTATCCACAACCTTGCTGTCATAATTTGCGGCCGCTTGATTAACCAGAATTCCGTAATGTTCAGTTATTCGTCTTGATTTCCGAGTTGGTTTCATGCCAGCCATATATACCAAAAATCTTAGCCTCAGTAAACTCTTATCAAGAGCAGCAACCGGCCAGTTTTAGTCTTGAAACAAGAGGAAATCTGACTTATAATCGACTGTGCTTAATTCCTTGATTAAACTGGCGCGTCCTTCCCAATGGATAAAAAACAGCCTTGTTTTGGCTGCCCTTTTTTTTGCAGGAGTCGCCGATGACAGCCACAGCCTGATACTGGCATTTGCAGCGGCCGCTGCTTTTTGTCTCTTGTCCTCATCTATCTATGCTCTGAACGACCTCATTGACTGCGAACTTGATAAAAATCATCCGCTCAAAAAATCGAGACCAATTGCAGCGGGTGAAATTTCGACAGCCACCGCAGCTCTATTTTCGTTTATACTGGCTGCGGCCGGCCTTTTCTCGGCCTGGCTGATAAATTTTGAGCTTTTTATCGTATCTGTTATTTTCCTGCTTCTCAATGTCCTTTACTCAAGCTGGCTAAAGCATGTTGTCATTCTGGATGTAATGACAATTGCTCTAAGTTTTGTTATCAGAGCTTATGCCGGTGCAGTAGCTATAGAGGTCGCCGCCTCAAAATGGATGCTGATAAACACGTTGTTTTTAGCGCTCTTTTTGGCTTTTGGTAAACGCCGGCACGAGTTGGTGCTCTTAGACGATGAAGCTACTTCGCACCGGCAATCTTTAAGCAAGTATTCACCTTATCTTTTGGATCAGCTGATATCTGTGGTAACAGCTTCGGTGGTGGTAGCTTATTTGTTGTATACCTTTTCAAGCGAGGTTTCATCAAAACTAAATACGGAGTACTTGTATATTACGGTACCGTTTGTAGTCTACGGAATTTTTCGATATCTTTATCTGATTCACTATGAAGAGAAAGGCGGCTCACCTACTAAAGTCTTGATTGGCGATAAACCTTTAATGCTGGATGTCATCCTATGGTTAGCTACGGTAATAATTATTCTTTATTTGATATAAGATTGAAGAAATTTGTATTCATAAGTTTTCTGCTTCTCTCACTTGGGCTATCTCTTTCCTGCAGTGGAGACAAAAAAAGTAGTAAAGACACCAAGCCTCAACTTGAAACCGAATTAGCCAAAATTCCGTTTTCGGCAGATATTGTTCTGCCGCGCAACATACCTGAAAAAAATATTACAGTCGCCTCCGAGACGACCAGAATAACCCGTAAAGAAGCATCAGCAAAACTTGGTGATAAAGCTGCCGAATATCTTAATTCACTAATGATTGGTACTGTCAGAGTAATGTACAAAGTAGACAGAGATACAATCAGAGCGGAAATTGCCCAGTTTGCTTCGACCGACGACGCCTATGGCTTTTACTCCCGCCAGAGGCCGGACGGAATCACTCTCGATGGCATCGGCACAGAATCATTCTTTTACAAAAACAAATACAAGTTCACCAAAGGTGAATATGCGGTCTCTCTATCATTAAAAAGAAAAAGCAATGACGCTCTAAAGTCTTTTCGTAAACTGGCCGGCGAGATAGCCGGTCAAATTGCAAATTCCCCCCGGGCGCAGCAGTTTTTCATTCTGTTTCCATATGGTGGTCAGGTCGCCTCCTCGCGCAAGTATTACAGCCGAGACTTTATGGGAGTAGACGGCCTTGACAGTGTTTACACTATTAGCTACGTCTCTGATTCTGACACCTTAATTCTGTTTCTGACAATGGATACGTCCGGCGCAAAATTCGTGAACTTTTCAAAATGGGGCCAAAGTTTTGGCAAGGCCGGTCCGGTGCCCCCCGAATTTGACTTTCCCTCAGGACATTCTATTGCCTTTGAACATCCGGATAAAGGGCAGATAGTAGCCGGGATTGTCAGAAAAAAGATAGCAGGTGTTATTGGTTACAAGCGCGGCAGCGGCAGTCAATTGTGTAGTCGCTGGGTTAAGGGACTCAGATAGCAGTTTAAAAATAAGAAAGGCGCCGACAAGCGGCGCCTTTCTTGGGGGAGGTACTATGAAAAAAATTCTTATTGCTGTCCCAAGATGTCTTATTCTTTTCATATATTGTAACAGTTCACGCCTTAAAAAGTTCCAAAACTAGCTGCTATTTTCATACACTTATTCAGATTTTTCGAGAGCCTTTTTAAGTTCTTCGAAATCCTTGCCATCTTTTACTGAATATTCATAGTTGATATACTCAAACTTACCGTCCTTGCCGACTACAAAGACCGAGCGGCTCATCATGCCGTTCTCAGGCATATAAACGCCCATCTTCTTCCCGAATTCGCGAGTATGGTCTCCAAGAAGTTTAAATGGCAGATTATGATGTTTGGCCCAGGCCTGGTGGCTAAAGATATAGTCACCGGAGACAGGAAGAACTTCCACATCAAGTTTAGTCAAGGCATCGATAGAATCTCTAAAATTGCACATCTCGGTAGTACAACCGCCCGACCAGTCGGCCGGGTAGAAAGCCAGCACATATCTGCTGCCTTTTAAGTCTTCAGAACTTATTCCGTCAAAATCAACTTTTTCCTGAGTTGCATAAGGCAACTTGAACACCGGCACCGTATCTCCAACTTTTAGCACTATTTCCTCCGCAATTGAAATGTTGATTAACATAAAAAAGACGAGTACAGCTTTACTAACAACCGAACATACTTTTTTTTCTGACATAATTAGTCCTCAAATAAATCATCAAAGTTTTTTTTGCGGTTGTCTTTGGTATCATCTTGATACGAAACACCACCCGCTTTCTTGAACGCAATACGCACTTGAAAAAAATCACAGAAATTTGATTTTTCTTTATTAGGAATATTAGTCTCGATTGATTCTTTACATTGAAAGCGGCGGTTCGGATCAAAATGCCGGCAGCCCCGGCAGCATCTCATATCTGCCAGACAGGATTCGCAGGAATCGGCTCTGGAGATTCTTCCTGATAAGCCGGTGTTTTTGCTGCAATTCCAGCAAATTAATCCTTCGTTCGACATAGTGATTTATAACTTACACAAATTACTGCTTAAGAAAAAGGGGAAGAATTAATGAAAAAGCCTTAAGAATTAGTCCTGAATCTCCTTTACAAGCTGGTTAGTGTATTCTTCGGTGCTGGCGTTACCGCCTAAGTCTTTAGTGAGATTATTACCTATTGAAATTGTAACTAAAATCGCTTTCCAGATATCATCGGCAGCCTCATTTTCGCCCAGATGCCTGAGCATCAACACCGCCGAAAATATCAGCGCCGTCGGGTTGGCTATATTTTTACCGGCTATATCAAGGGCGCTGCCGTGAACAGCTTCAAATACAGAGCAATTATCGCCGATATTAGCTCCCGGCACCATCCCCAGCCCGCCGACAAGGCCGGCAGCTAAGTCACTGACAATATCACCGAACATATTACCCAATAGAAGAATGTCGTATTGGCAGGGGTCCATCACCAGATTCATGCAAAGAGCATCGACAATCCGGTTATCGGCTTTGATATCCGGATATTCTTTGGCAACAGTTTCAAATGAATCAAGAAACATGCCATCCGAAATTTTCATAATATTTGCTTTATGAACCAGAGTAACCCTCTGGCGATTATTTTTGAGAGCATATTCAAAGGCCCAGCGGGCTATCCGCAGCGAAGCTTTTTCGGTGACAACTTTAATCGCCTGGGTCACTCCGGGAGAAATCAATTTTTCTATTCCGGAATAAAGGTCTTCGGTATTTTCTCTGACAATAACCAGGTTTACCTTTTCAAAGCGGCTGTGAACACCTCCGATTGACCTGACCGGCCTCAGATTAGTGTATAAATCGAGCTTTTGGCGAAGAGTCACATTGGCCGAGCGAAAACCTTTGCCGACGGTGGTAGTGGTTGGCCCTTTCAGAGCGACTTTGTTGGTCCTGACAGACTCCAAAAGTTCGTCCGGCACCGGATTTCCGCACTTCTCATAGGCCAGCATGCCTGCCTCATGCCGGTCCCATTCAATCTCTACCCCGGCCGCCTCGATTACTCTGAGAGTAGCCTCGACAATCTCCGGGCCGATGCCGTCACCGGGTATTAATGTAACTTTGTGCTTCATTTCACTAATTCTCAATCAAAATAGACCGCCTATATAGACTTTTATGACAGCAATGTCAATCGACAGTAATTTAATTGCCTAACAACAGTTTGACTATCAAATCGACTGAAACTATTATTCTGTTAACATGTTAACAGTAGAACAGGTATGACAGATAAACGAAAAGAAGCAGAAATAAAGCTGACTGCCGAAGTCAGCTGCGCCGGTTGAGCTTCCAAATTGCCGCCAAAGTTTTTGGCTGAGGCTCTTGCCAGTATCAGGCAGTCTGAGCACCCGGACCTGCTGGTCGGCTTTAACAAAGCCGATGATGCCGGGGTCTACCGGATAGGCCCAGATATGGCTCTGGTGCAGTCTGTCGATTTTTTCCCGCCGATTGTCGATGACCCCTATCAGTTCGGTCAGATAACTGCGGCAAATTCGGTCTCAGATATCTACGCCATGGGCGGCAAACCGCTGACGGCCCTGAATATCGTCTGTTTTCCGCTCGATAAATTTCCCCCGGAGACTCTGACTCAGATTATCGATGGCGCCCAGAGCAAACTTAAAGAAGCCGGAGTTACAGTTGTCGGCGGGCATTCTATCAAAGATAAAGAGATAAAATTTGGCCTGTCTATTACCGGCCTGGTAAACCCCGACAAAATGCTGACAAATTCCGGCGCTAAAGCAGGCGACAAACTTTTTCTGACAAAACCTCTGGGAACGGGAATTATCACTACCGCTATTAAGCAGCACAAAGCCGATGAAGCGCTGACGAAACTGGTCATCGAAACTATGTCATCGCTTAACAAAACTGCCTGTGAACTTATGCTAAAACATAACGCTGACTCAGCCACTGACATCACAGGTTTTGGTCTTCTTGGTCACGCTTATGAAATGGCGGCCGGCTCCGGAGTGACTATCAGAATATTTTCTGACAAAGTGCCGCTGCTGCCACAAGCCAAAGAGCTGGCAAGTGAAGGAATCTTAACCGGCGGAGCAGCAGCCAACCGCGAATATCTTGAAGACAAGATTTCAATTTCTGATAATCTCGACTCAAACCTTGAGCATATTCTCTTTGACCCGCAGACATCGGGCGGCTTGTTAATTTCTGTTCCGGCAGGCAGCGCAGAATCCTTGAGCAACGCCCTCAAACAAGCCGGCCTATGCCACGAAATAATTGGCGAAGTTACCAACTTTGAAGATTCTTCCGTAATTGTTCTCTAAACTTATTCTCTTGTAGGTCAGGAACCTTGTGTTTCTGACAATTCTCTTGTAGGTCAGGAACCTTGTGTTTCTGACTCTTTTCCTTTGGCAGAACCGCTAAAGGGTTCTGCCCTACTTCTCGACTATCGTCATCCTGAGCGGACACAGTCCCGCGTACTCGAGGGAGTCGAAGGGTGACGCATGAACTGGCTAATAAAACCATATTTTTATCTGGCCTTTATTTTTAAAATTCACGAATTTCGATTCGCACATTAAAAGGGACTAGAAACAACCGGAAAGAAGACAACTATGGAAATTGCCTTAATCTATGCTCAGGACGACCCCCGGCAGAAAAAAATTCGAGATTTTTTGGTAAATTATATCGAAGCACACAGCATCAACGCTACTTTTACGGAAAAGCATGCGCCGGTCAAAAAACCGTCGATTTTGATTGACGGTCATTTGCTGGTTGATCCCGTGAATACTCCCAAAAATGAAATCAGGCTGCGTTTTCCCTCGCTGGGGCGGTTGGCCAAAGCGTTAGAGAATAGGATTTGGTGTTTGTAGCTTTGGTCGGTCACGCTTCGACTCCCTCGAGTACGCGGGACTGTGTCCGCTCAGCATGACGATAGGATCATGCCATAAATGGTGGGGCACCCGGCCCCGGCCTTTTGTCTTTCCCGCGTAGGCGGGAATCCATCTTTAATATTGACAGCAGTCTTAGTATGATTCGATCCCACCCTTCGACTTCGTTCAGGACCATGGCCGCAAGCGGTGAGCGACCCCGGCCCTCAATCATCCTATGGGGGATAATTTACCCCCTGATTTGAATGTACTTGACCAGGTTAAAAGTTCTCAGCGGTAGATTGGGTGGTTCACCCACAATAAGCGTATCGTAATCCACTCCTACCTCAATCGAACTTCCACCCTGAGCTGCTGCCTTTAGCTTCTCGGCCATATAGTTAGCACGTTCCAGCATGAGCTCCCCGGTATACTCGATCCTGAACCAATTCCCTTCCCCCTGTACTAAAAAATAAGTGATTTCCTTGGCAACCTCCTGGGCTCGCCAAACTTCACCAATCACGTTGCCTTGAATTTCATTGTGTGCCATAGTACTGTACTCCTCGTTTTAAGTGTCAGTTACTGTTTAACAACATTCCAAGTCTCTTGAGTTACTCAACGAATGTATATTAGGCGAGACAGGATTAGCCCCTAGCCCCCAGTAGTGGGAGCTAATGACGGAATAAGTTAATAACAGAGGGTGACAGGGAGTGTCAGTCAAAATTTCAGTTGTTGGAGTGGGTGGAAATAAAAATGGGTTCGTTTTGTTATATTTAACATCTTTTTTTTGCTACTTCCCTTCCCGGAATTTTGCAGAGAGTATGTTTATTGGGAGGCGTCAGGATTTTGCGGTGGATTGGTAGAGATAATGGGGGACAGAGTAAAAGACAGATGGCCGACACAGGAACCAACCTGAAAGGTGGGCCACCCGGCCCACAAAACTTCTAAATTGCTTCCAGTTCGTATTCATATCGTTTCTTTGATTTTACAGCCCGAAGTAATTTAATTCTGGGATTCCCTTGTCTCAGTTTTTCTATTGATTCCATTATTTCAGCTTTGGTAGTGTCATCTAATTTGCATCCGAGTATGACTTCGGAAATGCATTCAGGTGGAATTTGAACCACTCTTTCAGGGTTTTCCAAATCTAAATCTTTCATCAGTAGAAATCTATACTCTTGCTCATAGGACCAATCAGACGCTTTGTAGCGGAACCGTTGAAGAAACCATTCACGATTATCTTCGAGAAACGGTTCCAAGTCTGGCAATTCTTTTCGATACTCTACTTCAAAATGCTCAAGAATAAACCCGCGCTTATTACAAAGAGATTCCAAGTGTCTGATCAAATATTGTGCATTTAGGCCGACACTGAATCCCTTGTGTCCACCTGCATAATGGGACCAGAGTAGGCTGTTAGTAGACACCGCTGAAGTACAAAATAGGCCACAGTTTGAGTCCTTTCTGAGAAAATCAGCATCATTTATTGTATCGATCCATTTATTTCGATCAATCTTAAGCCAATTCTGCACTCTCTCAAGTGTCTCCTCGTCGGCATAACTTCTTGTTTTTAAATAGTCAATTATTTCTCTATTGGACTTAGATTCTAACCCGAGAGAAAGTTGACAGTCGAAAGGATCATTGAACATGCTTGGAGCTGTGAAGTAAATTTGAGGTACAGTTAGAATTTTGTGTCGAAATGCATGTATGTCGTCGCTTTCATCCCAAAATGCATACTTGTAGAGCACCGGTGGAACTGATAATTCAGATACAGAATCTTGGGGTAACATGCAGCAACTACCTACCCATTCACTTTTTCTTCAAGGAATTTTTGTATCTCGGGGAGTTTCAGGCGGGTTTGGTCCATAGAGTCGCGGTCGCGGACTGTCATGGTGTCGTCTTCCAAACTTTGTCCGTCAATAGTGATGCAATAGGGAGTGCCGGCTTCGTCCATCCGCGCATAACGGCGGCCAATAGCGCCGCTGACATCATAGAATACTTTGAAACGCTTCTTTAGTTCCTGATAGATTTTTTCAGCATATTCCGGCATGCCTTCTTTTTTTACCAGCGGAAATATGGCCGCTTTGATAGGCGCAACTTTGGGGGATATCCGCATAAACACCCTCGTTTCGCCTCTTATTTCTACTTCGTCATAGGCATCGACTAAAATTGTCAAAAGTGTGCGGTCACAGCCGGCCGAAGTTTCTATAATATACGGAATAAACTTTTCTTTGTAGATATCATCGCTGTAGCGCAAATCTTTGCCGGTCGCTTCTTTGTGGCGGCTAAGGTCAAAATCTGTGCGGTTGTGGACGCCTTCGAGTTCCTGCCAGCCGAAGGGATATTCGTACTCGATATCATAGGCAACTTTGGCGTAGTGGGCCAGTTCGTCTTGACCATGCTGATGCCAGCGCAGTTTGTTCATATTTAGGCCGAGCAATTCATACCATTTCCAGCGTTCTTCGCGCCAGTACTCAAACCACTTTTCGTCTTCTGAAGGGTGCACAAAAAACTGCATTTCCATCTGTTCAAACTCGCGGGTGCGGAAAATAAAATTACCGGGCGTAATTTCGTTTCTAAAGGCTTTGCCAATCTGAGCAATGCCGAAAGGGATTTTTTGGCGCGAAGAGTTTTTTACATTTAGAAAATTAACATATATTCCCTGAGCTGTTTCCGGGCGAAGATACACAATGCTGGCTTCATCCTCGATTGGTCCCATAAAAGTCTTAAACATCAGATTAAACTGACGGACATCAGTCAGCTCGCCGCCGCATTCGGGGCACTTTTTGCTGCCCTCTTCGATTTTATCTGCGCGAAAGCGCCTCTTGCATCTTTTGCAGTCAATCAGCGGGTCGGTGAATTCTTTTACGTGTCCCGAAGTATGCCAGACTTTGGGGTGCATTAAAATTGAAGCATCAAGCCCTTCGATATCGTCGCGGCGGTTGGTCATCGCCTCCCACCAGAAAGATTTCAGATTGCGTTTCAGCTCGGCACCCAAGGGGCCGTAGTCCCAGCAGGAACTAAGTCCGCCGTAAATTTCGGACGACTGATAGACAAAACCTTTGCGTTTACAGAGTGATACAATTTTATCCATTGTTTCGGTATTCAGTTTGGGCTTAGGCATTTTGCTCCTATTCGCTTTTCAGTTGTGTCTTTTTAAGTTTATCGAGAAACTCTAAAGACTTAATTTTCGAGGAAATTTCCGCGTGATACTGCAAAAATTTTACCAGCGCTTCCAGGAGCAGCGAAGCTTCCCCAAAACTAACTCTTACACTCTCAGCTTCCTTCAGAGAAGCGCTTTGCAGTTTTAAGAGCTGTGCAAAGGCTCTGAGAGGAAGTCCAATATAATAGTCTCCGGGAGTCTGGCAAGAAGGACAGACAAGCCCGCCCCGCTCGGGTGAGAAGGGGACGTATTCCGCTATGGTTTCTTTTTTCAATTCCGTAAACTCTGTGCTGCAGCCAACGCAAAATCCCAGCGAAGGGTGATAGCCGAGCTGCGACAAAAGTCTTAAGAAAAACGAGAGAAACAAAGCCGGCAGAGATTTTCTCTCGGCTGTATTCAGTTTTTCCATAAACAGATTGAAATATGTAAATAGTTCCCTTTGCGGTTCTTCTTTGGGCAGCAGCTGTTCCAGCAGCTCGCAGGCTGCCGAGGCATAAGCCAGCCGCCCCAGCGAGCCGTCGCCGGACATATCGTACATTTTGATAAGTTCAACATCGGAGATATAGCCGCTACTTTCTTTTTTAGAGTCATAGAAAGTAACTTCCAGAAGGGCAAACTTGAGCACCCGGCCCCTTTTGGATTTGATGCTTTTACCGCCTTTATCTGCCAGATAAATCCGGCCGAATTCTTTGGCGAAAAAGGCGATTGTACGCGAGGATTCCGACCAGTCGAAAGTCCTGAGAACTATTGCCAGGGTTTTTTCCAGAGCCATATCATCTGCGGCCCTGATAGCGATAAATTGTCTCACCCGGGTAGACCATAAAACAGCGGGTGCGGGCTATCATCTCAATATACTCCGGGTCGGAAAGCAGCTTTTTTTTGATTCTGGCGCCATCAACAAGAGCGGCGCTTTTTTGCAGGTTTGATTCTATCAGAGCTCCCTTTTCAAGCTCAAGCCGGATTATACGCGGCAGGCCGTAGGTTCCGCTGAGCAGTGACCAGGCAAACAATAGCCCGATAGCCCAAAGCCCGAATCTGGAAACTTTGCGCCTTAAACGGGCATCTGCGCCGGAGACCCGTTTTATAAAATTTCCAGCTATTGGCCCTAAAAAAGAGCGGGTTTTTTTGACTTTACGCGGCATAAATCCTAAGAAATAAAGCTGCCTGTATTGGGCAAGATTAAACTGCAGGTCAAACTCAAATTGGCCGGAGAATCTCAGCTTGAGGCCAGTCAGGCCGATATATTAAAGAGTAAAGCAGCAGGATGGCTGTTTTGCCGAGGACTAGAAATGTCCTGGAAATACAGCATCTTTGGAACAGATTTAAACAACTTATAGAAATCTGGGATTGAAATGGTTCTTAAACCTAAGAATATGCGTCTTGATGAAATACTTCTCAAAGCCAAACTAATCACTCCGGAACAGCTCAAGATGGCCCTTGACCGTCAGAAATCTCATGGCGGCAAACTGGGCAGCCAGCTGATGCACCACCGCTTTATTGATGAAGCCGGTTTAGTCAAAGCTCTGGCCAGCCAATATAAATGCGAGGGAGTGATCATTTCTAATTTAGCTATTCCAAAAGACGTCCTGAAAATCCTGCCTGCTAAAGTTGCTATCTCCCGTAAAGCAATTCCATTCGAATATGACGCCAAAGAGAACATAGTCAAGATCGCCTGCGAAGACCCGACCGACGACGACTTTACCGATGAACTTGATTTCGTAATCAGGGACAAAAGAATAAAGCTGTATTTAGCGGCCGAAATTGGTCTCGAAATAGCCATAGCCCGTCATTACGAAGGGCGCAATGTATCGCTGGAGTCCAGTCTGCCCTTTGATAATCCGGAGATGCCTGAAACAGATAATTTGACTGAGCCGGAGGGCGATGATACGGTCGTTGAGTACCGGATTAAAAAAAGCAACACCAGCAAAGAAGTTCTGCTGGTCACCGACGAAAAGGAGAGCGGCGCTCATATTAAATTCCTGTTTGAACAAGACTTCTACCAGGTAACAATTACAGATTCCGTCAATGATGCCGTTACACTAATCGGCGAGCACATATTTGATATCGTCTTAATTAAGGACAGTGTCTCAGGAAATTATATTGACTTAATAGACAGGCTTCGAAAAATTTCCCCAAGTACAGTTGTTCGTTACTATGAATCAGCTTCGTCCCTGTTATTAGACCAAAAGAACGCAGCAGAAGATACCAAACTTTTTTTGTCCAATCTTGATCTGCTGACCTCGATAATTGCATCACAGAATAATCTTTCGATAAACCACGGCGGACGGGTCGGCAGATACGTGGCCAGGCTCTGCGCCAGACTTGATTTGCCGGAGCGGGAAAAGCAGACTATCTCAGCTGCCGGCTACATCCATGATTTGGCAAAATTTTATTATCACGAAGCTGATAATACCGATGTCCGCAAACAGGTAGCCAGAACTGTCAAGTTGCTTAAGTCTATCAATTACTCTGCTATCATCATTGCGATTTTGCAGTACATGTATAAAGACTTAAAAGGTAAATACAATAAACGGCTGCCGCTGGAAGTTTTCGGGGGCAATATTATCACGATTGTTGACCTCTTCTGCTCCAGTATCCCTCCCGAGCAAAAACTTTCCCTGGATAAATTCGAAATGGTTAAACAGAAACTTCGAGATTTAACCGGCCGCTTGTTTTTAAGCGAAATTGTTTCAGCTTTTATAGCCATGGTACAGGAAGAAATACTTACTACCGCAGCCGGTGGCGGTCTGGGACAGGTGATGATATTTACCGATCGAGTAGGACCGATTCACCCGCTTGAGCTTCGCTTAGGAAATGAGAGTTTCCGGGTAATGTCAGAAACTTCCTTAGATACTTTTGTAGCCCTGTGCCAGCGCAGCGAACCGGATGTGATTATTCTTATTTTGACCTCGGGACCAAGAAAGATAAAATCGATTGTTGAAAAGGTTGCCGCCCCGCACGGAGAAAACTGTATGCCACCGACATTTTTGATGGTCAAAGAAAATTACGTTTCGCAGTTAGCAGACGAGTTTGAAAACAGTATTGTGGATATTGTGGCGCTTAATACCAACCTTGATATTCTCGTAATCGAGATAAAAAAGCTAATGAGAGACTTAAACGACAGCGCTAAACTGGAACGCAACCCCTACAGGTCCGGCGCTTCCGGAAAACTTTCTAACATGAACTTAGTTGACATTCTTGAAGCCATGACGCCCGGACAAAAGACCGCCCATATATCTGTTCGCAGCCAGGAGCATGAGCAAACTCTGGAGTTGTACATGAAAGATGGCAGAATAATCTATGCGGCTCTGGGGGATCTGAAAGGTCCGAATGCAATCTACCGGGCTGTCAGCTGGGCAGACGGCATCTGGACAATGGAACCTGCCCGTGAAGATGAGCTGCCGGAGCCAAACAATCAACTTTCGAATGAATTGATACTCGAAGAAAGCTCACGTCTTTTAAATGAACAATCCCAGCCAAAGCAAAGCGCTTCGAAAAATTAAACGATAAGCGCAATTTAACGATTCAGTTCTCTTCGCAAATAACTCAGTTTGGACCTCTGACGTTTTTTTATTTTTGAGGGGATTTCTGAACTGAACAGACTGACCTGTTGTAGTATTTTTTCTTTTCTTTCGTCACGCCCCAGCTTCTGGCAACACTGATAAAGATAGTAGCAGCATTCAATCAGGTTATAGAAGTTTCCCGGTTCAGCTAAATAGTGTTCTGTTAGTTCGGCATAAAAAGTGAGCGCATTTTCATAATCATCATTTTTAAAACTTGCTTCCGCCAGGGGCCAGCGAATTGTTCTGCTCTCCGGATAGTTTGCCAGCATCTGCTGAGCCATACTTATGGCCGAGTCATACTCTTGTCTGTCCAGCCAGATCCAGATCATGGCATTGGCGGCAGCCTCCGAAAAAAGTCGGGCGGAATCTATAGCAAGTTTTAGCTCGGTCATACCTTTATCTATATCGTCGCTGACAATACCTATTGTTTTTAAAAAGCCCGCTTTGGATGTTTTCCAATAGTGATAGTTGCCTAAGCCAAAGTATAAATCGTAGAGAGTGCTGTCAAATTCAAGTCCCTTATGATAACTTCCTTTAGCATCAAGGCCGTGCTTGATAGCCGAAACAATTGAACCAAATTTTGATTCCCATAATGATCTATAGACATGAGCATGACCCTGCCATAAATATAGAACAGCTGACTGCTGACTGTCGGCTGTTTCCAGCTGCAACTGGCATAGCTCAAAAACTCTGTCGACCAAATCACGAAATTGCCGGGTATGAAGATTTTCTTCGGCATCTCCCATCTCTCCCAGAAGAGTGGCCGCCTTAAACAGGTAGCCCGCAGGTTCGTTTTCACTCTGCCTGATAAAGCGGTCACAGATTTTATTGGCGTCATAATAGCTGTCATTAAAAAGAAGCTGCTGCACAGACTGCACAAAAATGGCAGTCTGGTTTTCCGGCAAAGACAGCGCATCCCGCTCAATTACCGGAGTGGGGTCTAAGACGGTAACTGCCAGCAGTTGCCATATGACTGCCGGGCATGAAAAAACCGAAGTGAAATTCACTTCGGTAAATTCTTCAATCGTTATTTGGATTTCAATAATAAAATTTGATTAGATGGCTCTGATAACCGGGTTAAAGGCTGTCAATTCGTAATCGCGGTCTGTTGAGGCGGTAATAATGACAGCATTTCCGTTTTTGGTGTAGAGCAGCCTGCAGCCGCGGCAATTGTGGTCGTAAAAACAATTACCATCTATTATTATTTTCGTTTTAATCAGGTCATCAGAGAAAGATATTTCGCTGGCCGGTATTACGAATATGGATGCCGAATACTCACCGTTACTGTAAAAGAACTGCGATACTTGCATCCCTCTGATTTCCCGAGATGTTCCGCCTACAAGCTTAAGACCATTGTGGGCGGGACTCATAGTCAAGCCAAAATCTCTGCTGACAGCAGTCATAATACTGGCTGTTTTATCTGAATCCCTAAAAATATCGACATTTTCATTGGCATCCCAATGAGCTCTTTCGATAGGAATATATTCTGTGTAATGCTGATACAAACCACTGGCAAAAAAGCCAGTTCCGACCAAAAGCACCAGAGCGGCTGCAGCTGCTAGTGCAACAGCCGGAATTTTGAAAGGAAAAGTTTTTGAACCGCCGGATTCGCGCTGGGCATCAATCTCATCAAGCTTACTGAGAATATTTCCCCGCATACGCTCAATCGCAGAAATATCAGTATCGACCTTGAGTTTCTCTTTCAGTAGAGATTGAATTGCCCCATGCAACTGATATCGCCCAAAACAATCCTGACAATGATCAAGATGGCGCTTTACTGCCTGGCTGTCTATTTCAGATGCTTCTTTATCAATTATTTCATATAGTAAATCTAATGCTTCCTGACAATTCATTTTTGGGGACCCTTGATAAAACCGTTTCTGATAGCATAATCTAACAATTCTTTCTGCAGTAATTTTCTTCCTCGATGTAGTCGTGACTTAACTGTTCCCAGCTGCAAATCGGCAATTTCTGCTATCTCCTGATACGAAAATCCTTCTATAAATGAGAGAACCACTACAATTCTGAAATCTTCGGGTAGTTCATCAATCGCCTTTTTAACATCATCATCCAGCATCTTGGCAAACAATTCTTTTTCCGGATTATCTCCGTCCGAATTTGCTGCCAGTTGTCCATACAAATAATTGTCATCAATATCATCAACGTTAACCGACATCGGCGAACGAGACTTTGAGCGGTATTCATTTATGAAGACATTGGTCATTATCTTAAACAACCATGCCCGGCAATTTGAACCCGTCTCAAACTTGTCCCAGAAACGATAAGCTTTTACTAAAGCTTCCTGTACCAGGTCTTCGGCGTCGCCGACATTTTTTGTCATTCGCAAGGCCGTTCGATACAGGGCATCCATATGAGGTAACGCCTCTTTTTCAAACGCCTGTCGTTTCTCAGCAATATTGGAAACTGTATCAGCCACCGGAGACCTCCGGTCCCGATATTTTCCAACAGGCCAAGACGCATAAGCAAAACAGCTTAGCTGATAATAGAGTTCCCATTTAGTCAGAAAATATAAGCCAATTTTGCTGCTTATGCCACCTTAAGGCCAGAAAGTTTACAAAAGATATCTGCTGCCATCAGGCGGCCTGCTCACGGCTGTAATTGCTTTCAGCTCAAGAGCTTTCAGGACTTCAGGGAGCGGTCGCTAACCAAAAGTTATAGCCCGATAGCCAGATAAATGATGCAAATTGAAACAGTAATGGCACAGAAAATTATCTGTCAGAACCGGCTGGTTTTTTTTTAATCTCGTAAAGCGCCCCGTCTGATTTTTCTACTGTCAGAATCAATTCAAAACTTGAGCTTAGTTCTTCCGGCTTATATAAAAATTTTCTGCTATTGTTTGAAAACCAGGCCAGGTAGACATTTTCTTGTTCATTCAATTTAGTTTTAAGCAAGTCCAAATCGTGGGATGTTGATTCTGGTAAGTGACGGGGATGCTTACGTGGAGACATGGTCGCAGGCAGTCCGGTTAAAGCATAAATACCATCGGGCAAATTGCTATAGGTAATGCCGTCCGGGGGATTTTCTATTAAGTAACCGGCCAGTTCAGAGTTTTGCCAGCTTATTGTTGAATAGCTGCCGGCTCCTTCTGAAACAGAATCCCTGACTTCTTGAAATAAGCCAACAGACAAAAAGACTATCCACAAAATAGAGAATATTGCAGCTGCCTGCTTTGGCCATCTTCTTGAAAGATTGATTGAATCAACGGCAACGATTACAAATAGCAGGACTGGAACATAGACCGGAGACAATAAGCGGTAATTGATACTTTGGGATGCAAAAATTGAGGATACGATTATCAAAAAGGCTATATAAATCAAAGCAAAAATACCGAATGATTTGTGTTTCATTTTTATGTTATCACTCAGAGCTGAGCTCTTAATCGTCTTAAGCATTAGGATAAAAAACAGCGCCAAAATCAGACAGAAGATTGCTATTCGAAACTCGATGTAGGCATGGGTTGTAAAAAGCCAGAGACTAAAGGTGTCAAGTGTGTACAAAATATTTTTGAAAACCGGGACCACTGAACTGGCTCTGGAGCCGGTCAGGGTTGAAGTAATAGAATAATTTCTAATTAGCCAGATTATAAGAGGCGCTAGAGACAGACCGCCGAAAATAAGTGAATACTTCAGTTTTGTTTTATAAGGCAGCCCGCCTATCCAGAGCCAGAGAAGATAAAAGCCAATTAAGGTTACTCCGATATAGCGCGTCATTGTCGCCAGTGCCGCCAGAATTGACAACAGTAAAATATCTTTCCACTCAGGTGTCTTACCTGACCTGATTGCTGCCAAAAGAAAAAACAGAACCAACAGATTAAACATTGGCTCGGTCCAGGCGAATTTTGCTACGCCGAGTAGTGCTGAAGAAAGCAGCGTTCCTAATATTCCTATCAGACTCAGCAGACTCAATCCGAAATTATTTAAGAGCCACAGCGACGTCACCAGCACAATCCCTCCCGCCAGCAGAACGTTCAGTATTCTTGCCCAAACTGAGTAATCAATATCGAATAGTCCTGCCACGGCCAGAACGGTTGGATAGAGCGGAGGCCAGGCCACAGCCGGCTGTAGATCGTAGATAGCATAGCCGTTTCCGGCTACGACATTTTCTGCAATAGAAAAATAGCAGGCAGAATCAGGAGATATCCCAATCCCAAACCGGGAAGTCATTAATATAACTATAATCATGGCGGCCACAGCGGCTGCCGAAGAAATAGTCCAATGTTTTTTTGAGATACTATCGAATTTCATATTCTGAATTTACGAACCAAAAAAATGCCCTGCAAACAAATCAATTTGTAGGGCAGGTCTCAAGTTTAGAATTTTTTTATTCTTCTTTATATAGCCAGGCACCGGCAATCGCTGCAATGGGGAGCTGGAAAAACCCCCAAATTGTGGCAATCATCAGCAATTTTGTGGGAAAAGTCCCCATAGCCATCAGTCCACCGTTATTCCAGAGCCAGGCAAAAAACCAGACTATCAATCCAGAAACAACAGCTGTCATAACGCCTGCCCCAAACCTGGGACGAATTGCAGCATAGAGCCAGACCAAAGCAGCACCTATAATGAAATCCATAATAACGAACCATGCTATGGCGCTGGCCCCAGGCGACTCCATTCCGTAAACTTCCAGAGCAGATTTCCACTGCTCGCCTAATACCGGTTCATTCAGCAGGAAGTCCCCGATGTTAAGCACCGCGCCTGCTAACAAACCTCCTAACAGTACCCGATTAAAATTGATTCTGGTCATAGCATTCCCTCCAGGTTAAATTTGCCTAATTTTTTCTACTCACTCCAGCTGAGGAAAAATCGCCGCTAAGAAAGAAAGTGCTATGATTTAGTATGGCAAGTTTTAACCTGCTGGATAATCAGCAAATCAGGCATTAGATTCATTAGAACTGAATCTCAATATATTTGTTTTAAATGATATGAGCCATTGGTATTTGATATACGATGATTCCTGCCCTATCTGCCTGGGGGCACTAGAAAGACTAAAGAAACTAGATCGTGCTGATTTAATAATCCCAACTCCCTTGTCTCGGCCAGAACTGCCGGCTGAGTTCGTTTTGCCCGCCAAAGAGGAGCTAATTAAACAAATGTACTTACTTGGCCCCGACAACGAAGTCTTTAAGGGAGCCGATGCAGTTATGAAAATCCTGTCAATTTTCCCTCAATCGAAGATGTTAGGCTGGCTGATTTCTTTGCCTATTTTGAAGCAATTATCCCGCATTTGCTATGGAATTATTGCCAGGCACCGAATGAAAATCTCAAATTCATTGACTCGTTAGCTATACTTTGAACTAATAAGGAGTATGCGACCAGCTGTTAAAAGAATTAAGGCTGGGTAGCCCCCAGCCCAGCAAAATTTTTGAGCGCGGCTAGCCGATCGACTGGCGCCGACCGGCCACATAGATGTGGATCGTAGGGCTGTCTTCCGCGCTGCTGTGCTCTATTTATCGTGATTGTTGAGAGATTTCGCAATGAGGCTTAATTGCGTAGTAATTGCGTATGACCGGTTAAGAACTCTCTTGTTCTCAAATAGGCACTTAAGTTAGTGCTCTTGTTCTTCAGCTGAAGCTTGCTTCGAATAGATTCCCTGTGTTTATGAACTGCCAGCGTTGACAGATTCAGAACAGAGGAGATTTCTTTGGAAGATTTTCCTTCTCTGATGAGCTCGCAAATATCCAGCTCTCTGGGACTGAGTTTAACCAGATTTTTTCTGAAGACATCGATTTCCTTACCGACTATGAAATTGAGCGAGTTTTCCAAAAGTGATATATCTTTGGGACTCAAATTGCCGTCTCTTTTTTTTAGTTTCTTGACTATCGGCATCAGCAGGCTTTCTACACTTTCAGAAATTTGCTCTTTGTAATTTTGTTTTTCGTTTTCTAAATGTTTCAATACTTGATTTAAGGCTATGTTTTTCCGGGTGAGCTCTTCGCTTTCGGCCCGCAGTTTCTCTGAGGCTTCTCTTAAGTCAGCTGCCGTTTTACTTTGTTCTTCAACAAGTTGTGCATTCTTAACTGCTACCGCCATATATCTTGAAGCATCGGCCAAAGTCGTAATCTCGTGGTCGCTCCAGCAATGAGGCAGCTCAGCGTCAAGCCAGATAAGACCTTTTAGTCCTGCGGCGTGAGTAACAGGAGTGTTTATCATTGCCCGGACTTGTATCTTTTCCAACTGGCTGCGAAGCGGTGCCACGATTTCGTCCCGCAATATGTCATTTGTTACAACATGCTCTTTTGTCAGGGCTTCGATAAACTCGGGAGCGTCTGTTATATCAAAATCTGTTCCTTTGATGCTTTTCATCCTTGATGGACCGACCGAGGCCATACATCGGTACAGATTCTCATCAATTCTAACGCCATAACTTACTCTATAATCCGGAAGCATTTTGAAAATGTTATTTAAGGAATTTGTTACCACCTCTTCAATTGACATGTCCGAGGTTATTTCCATGGCGATATCTTTAACCAGCGACAACCTTGACTTACGATCCTGTATTTCTTTTTCGTGCCTGACTCGGTCGGTAATGTCAAGCATCGTTCCAAAAGATATTAAAGGCTTACCATTATCGTCATTCCAGTTTTCCCAACGATCACGGATATACTTGATTCTGCCATCTTTCATTACTATCCTGTATTCTAATTCGCACGATGTCATGTCTCGAATTGAGTCAATATAGACTTTGTCGACTAAGGCCCGGTCATCCGGGTGAATAGTTTCTAAATAGGATTCATAAGAAGGACCAAATTCATCCAGGTTGATTTCAAATATACGATATGCCTCATCCGACCAATTCGACTTACGACTTACAAAGTTATATTCCCAACTTCCCAGGTGAGCAATCTGCTGAGCATGGGACAGGCTTTTTTCATTTGCCTTTAGTTTTTCTTCCACCCGCTTGCGTTCAGTAATGTCCAGTATATAGGCGATAAAATGCATGGTTTCGCCCTGAGCGTCTCGCACTATTGAAATGGAGACATCTCCCCAGACGTCGTGCCCGTCCTTGTGTATATATCGCTTAATGTACCTATCATTTTCAATCTTGCCTGAGGATGCTCGCTGGATGAATTGAGGGCTAACTTCACAGCTTTCGGGATGAGTGAGTTCTTTTACAGTCATACTTTCAAGTTCTTCTTTAGTATAACCGAACATTTTGCACATCTGCTCATTGACTAGAATGAAACGGACATCAAGATCCACCAGACAAATTGCAATATTTGCTATCTCAAAAGCCAGTTGGAACCGCTTATTGGCTTCTTTTAGCGCCTCCTCTGCCCGCTTGCGCTCGGTGATATCGCGCCCATTGATTACAAATCCTTTAATCTCGTTGTCACGACCATAATACGGAATATAATAGATGTCCATGAAACGATTTCCATGAATCGGAAAATCGACCCAATTCTCATAGTGGACTTCATTCCCCAGTAAACACCTTTCCGCATTTGGTTTGATGATTGACTCAAACTGTCTTTCTCCTCTAATCTTAGAAACTGTATTGCCGACAACTTCATTATTGGTCTTGCCAAAAGCCTTCACGTAATTCTCATTAGCAGCCAGGTAAACGAAGTTCTTGTCCAGCAGTGCTAACATATCGCGGGAATTGGACATAATGTCCTGGTAATGGATCGCCTCCTCCGCCCGCTTGCGATCGGTGATGTCCCGACCGTTGACTACAAATCCTTTGATCTCGTTGTCAGAACCACGATATGGGGTAAAATTGACTTCCATGAAACGGCTTCCAAAAGCCGGAAATTCAACCCAATTCTCTTTGTGAACATTATGCCCCCGCAAACACTTTTCAGCATTTGGTCGAATTTTTGTATTAAAGAGCGTATCTCCAAAAACGTCAGAAACCGTACTCCCCACAATATCGTCACGGGTCTTGCCAAAGGCCTTCGCGTAATTCTCATTAACAGCCAGGTAAACAAAGTTCTTGTCCAGCAGTGCTAACATATCGTGGGAATTGGACACTATGTGCTGGTATTGGAGCAGCGACTCTTCCGCCCGCTTGCGATCGGTGATATCAACCACAATTGCACCCACCGCACGTGGCTTTCCGTTTTCTCCGAAGATTGGGAAAAAGGAATCACTAAAATGACGAACTTCCAAAGGGTCTTTTGGCAATCGCGCACTGAATTCACGCTGCGTACTGGCTATCCCCGTTTCCAAAACCTTTTTTAGTCCGGGCACAATATTAGGCGCTGCATCGGGGATAACCTCCGCCAGAGGTCTTCCAAGATGCTCTTCAATGGACAGCCCATTTATCGCAGCCAAAGTGTGATTGATGCGGAAATATCGAAATTCAGGACCTTCCAGAATGGCCAAACCAGCCGGCAAGTTTAGAAAAGTTGCGTCCAAATATTCCGTAAGCTTTTGCAGCGCCTCCTCCGCCTCGCTAATATATGAAAATTTATCGTCTCTTGACACTTGTTCTGCCCCTTTGACAAGATGTTAGCTCCCAGATGCTTAATAAAATATTTTGGGAAATCTCTTTATTGAACACAAGATCATATATAGTTTTTTCCAGTTTATCAAGCAAAAAAATTACAAATAGAAAAGTTGTCTGACTAAATCCGGTATGATCAGCTGGCATTCAGAGTTGGCGAACTCTTACTCGCAAATCTATTGTACAACCATGCAAAAATAAATCCGCCGATAAGGCCATCGGTAAATCCCCAAATCAATCCAAAAATGCTGCCCGTTGCGCTGATATTGTAGCCCCGGTAGACCATGCCGATAATTGTTTGCTCTCCGGTTTGACCTTCGAATGCGATTATCCACCAAGTCAGAACAAACAGCCCTAATCCCCATATAATTCCACTACTTAAGGCTAAAGCTTTCACATTGAGTTTCACGACTTTCCTCCTTGCTAATTCGATCATTTACAACAAGTTTTTACTATTGAGAAATTCTCTACCCTTTGGTTCAAGATGGTAAGCCCCCCACCTCTCAAAGCTACCTGTATCCCATCTAATAAATTCATATTCAACAAGATTATCTAAAATGAGTCTTAGTCTTTGCAAACCAGATTTAAAATTCTCAGCTAACTCTTCTATCGTTCTCCCTCCATCATAGTGATGTCCAATAACAATCATTATTTTCACGTCTAACTCATTTGGAATGTATTCGCCATTTTTTGTCGCAATTTTTGTATGTTTGCTGAACTCTGGTAATTCAAAATCGCCAATTGTCTTCCAATCGTCTCCAGAAGTGTCAACTGTGCATCCAGCGTTTTTCAATCGATAGGCAATTTCTTTTCTTTCACTTTCTGACCCGCTCATTCTAATTACATGTCTACCACCAAGATCACTGAATGGCCTAAGTTTCCCAATTTCAATTATAATTGTTCTAGCGGGGTTTTTTCCCATAGACATCCCTGCTTCAAATAAGACATTTTGACGCGCCTGAGGCGTCAACTCCCGTTCATAACTATCATCATCCTTTTTCCTAAGTTCAGGTTTTAAATATGCCAAATCGTCAGGAGTCATCAATACAACAATTGCTTGAGCGGCAGAAAACACATACTCTAGGACCTCTCCGATGTAAGGAGTTGCATTTCCCGTTCCTTTGATTGCTTCTGACCAATCTATCGGCTCCAAGCCAATCGCCTCTAGAAAGGAAAACATAGATACCGATAACTTTACGTTACGTCCGTGAACAACAAATACTTTGCGTTTATCCACAACTTTATCGTTTTGCACTGCCTTCCTAATAAGTTTGTTTGAACCCGGTGGACCAGTAATGAATTCACGCGTTACATCTTCTCCACTCAGTGCGATTCTACTTCTATCAGATTGATTTAACCTTACATTTGGATTAAGCCAATTTTTCGCCGCAAAATTTGGTTTTTTTATTAACTCCTTTGAGTCTTCGTCAGTTCTCGTAATAGTTATTCTACTAATTTCACCAAGGGGTATGGTTTTCCCAAGAATTTTCAAGTCTACACCGTTATAATATGGGGTCAGTATCTTTTCGTCCAAATCATGCTCTGTTAGATCAAGCTTTATCTGTTCAGGGTAAACTCCCTTTTGTCTTAAAATAATATGGTAAAACATACTTGGTTAATTACTTGTGAATTTCAATTCAAAATCTATCCCACTACTTTTAGCTTGGCGTATTTGGCCATTATTTTTTTGACGCCCAGGCCGGTGAACATTATTTCGAGTATTAGAGATTCACCAAAGCCCTCGGTATTCAGAATTTTGCCCCGCCCAAAAGTAGGGTGCTGAACTATGCGTCCGGAGCGAAACGTTTCATTCTCTTCATAGACATAATGTACGCCTTTGTCAACAGTAGATTTGCCGCTGCCGTTGCCATGTGTAAAAAACGGTCTGACATCGGCGCTGCCAGTTTCCAGATCAAAATAGCGGGAAGAGCGAAAATCTGACTTATCAATTAACTCTTCAGGAATTTCTTTTATAAAGCGAGACGGTACCGAGGTTACCTCCCCAAAGCGGTAACGCCGTGAGGCTGTAGACAAAACCAGTTTTTTGCGAGCACGGGTAGCGCCGACATAAAACAAACGGCGCTCTTCTTCGAGTTCCATCGGCTCGGAGATAGTTTTGCCCAACGGAAAAAGCCCTTCTTCCAGTCCAACCAAATAGACAGAATCATACTCTAACCCCTTGGCCGAGTGAATGGTCATAAGTGTAACTTTTTCTTCGATTTCTGCGTAGCTGTCCGTATTTGTAAACAAAGATATTTCCGCCAGGTAGTTATCAAGCGTGGCTTCACCATTGGAGCGGGCATATTCGGCGGCGCCTTCAATGAACGCTTCCACATTTTCAACTTTAGTCTGGCCGATTATCTGGTCTTCGGAAATTAGTTCTTCTAAGAGCTTTATGTCGCCGACTAAATCCTGTACCAACAAATCAACCGGCTTTACGTCTTTGACTTGGCGATATTTTTCAATGATATCTGTAAACGGTTTTAGTTTCCTGGCGCGCGAGGACAAAGAACTATACTCAGCTGCTTTTAAGGCAATTTCGTAAAATGACTCTTTGTTCAGAGCTGCCAGCCGCGACAGATCTTCGATAGATTTATTGCCCAGACCTCTTTTGGGGTAATTAACTATACGCCCAAAAGCGACATCATCTTTGGGATTGGCAATCAGCTTGAGATAAGCCATCAGATCTTTGATTTCTTTTCTTTGATAAAACGAAATGCCGCCAAAAATCTGATAGGGCAGACTGTTTCTTCTAAGCTGCTCCTCAAACGGCCGTGACTGCGCATTGGTGCGGTAAAGAATAACTTTTTCTTTAAGGCTGTTGCCGGACTGCTGGGAATCAATAATGTGTTTAACGATTTGTAAGGCTTCGTCATCTGCCGACTCAACCAGATACAAGCTTAGTTTATCTCCCTCGGATTTGTCGCTCCAGAGTTTTTTGCCTTTGCGAGCCTGGTTATTGCCGATTACTGCTGAAGCTGCTTTTAAAATCAAATTGGTTGAGCGGTAGTTTTGTTCCAATTTGATTATCTTTGCGCCGGGAAAATCTTTTTCAAAATCGAGAATGTTTCTTATATCGGCTCCGCGCCAGCCGTAGATAGACTGATCTTCGTCGCCCACTACACAGAGGTTGGCATGGTCGTCCAATAAATAGCGCAATAGTTTATACTGCACATGGTTGGTGTCCTGATATTCGTCTACCATCAGATACTTGAAACGTGACTTATATTTGGAGCTGACGTCATCGTTGTCACGAAGTAAAATTACGGTATTAAACAAAAGGTCATCAAAATCCATAGCATTGCATTGGTGCAGGCGTCTTTGATAGAGTGTGTAAATTTTGGCAGTCGCATCTTCGAAATAGCCGCTCGCTTTAGAAGCAAACTGTGCCGGGCTGATTAGTTTGTTTTTACAGTTTGATATCTTGTTGGCTTGAGACCTGGGAGTGAACTGGGAACTGGAAAGTCCCAGATCTTTTATACAATTTTTAATCAACGTTTCTGAATCATCGGAGTCATATATGGTGAAGTTGGTCTGGTAGCTTAACAGACCGCCCTCTATTCTCAAGAACCTGGCACAAAAAGAATGAAAAGTAGAAACGTTGAGTTCAGAAATGTCACTGCCCAAAACAGAGGCTACCCGGCTTTTCATCTCGCCGGCTGCTTTGTTGGTGAAAGTGACCGCCAGCATTTGATACGGCTCAGCCATACGCTGATTAAGAATATAAGCCAGCCTGCGGGTAAGGACACGGGTTTTGCCTGATCCGGCACCGGCTATAATTAGCAGCGGCCCTTCGGTAGTTTCGACAGCTTCGCGCTGCTGTGGATTTAAGTCTTCTAAGAGTCGGCTCATATCTTATAAATATGCGCCATGAGTTGCCAATGCAAGGGGTTTGAAAAAGAAATGTATTTGGAGACGAAGAGATTATTTATCCCACCGCAAGCTGTGGGCGACCGGGCCTTCGACTCCAACAGGACTTCGCACGCTCAGGACCATGGCCTAAAAGGAGGGCCACCCAGACCAACAAGCTAGGTGGATGTTTTTGATTCCGGATTTGGCAAAGATCCTCGAGGTTGAGCGGAGTCCCTTTTCGCACGACCTTCCGGTGTCCACAGAGGCGGATCAACAAATCCGCACTCAATATGGTTTTTTCTAATCTCAATTATTTTCTCTAACGACATCCATAGGCGATAATAGCTTTGCTTTGCATCAAAGATGTTTGAATCAGCTAATTGTCCAACAAGCCCTTCCACAAATTTCAGATGAGCAGATTCCTTTAAGTCAAGAACCACTTCATATTTTGTCTGAAGTTGCTCTTCAGTTAGTGTATCAACAAAAGATGCAATGGTCCGTCGGGGAGGCGTTGGTTCATGAGCACTTGGCCTTCCCGGATAGAATTCCACAGTATCTCCAGTCGTAACAAAATAAGCGGCGACGGGATTTGAAATCCGACCACATTTAATTGTAAGTCTTATCCCACTGATGTCGTTTGGAGGTATTATTACGTCAATGGTCGTGCTGGACCAGGCTCCGCTGTCAACTTTTGTGGTCCAAACAGTATCGCCAAAGTACTGCAGATTATCAATTGTCACCACTCTGACCTCCACTTCTTTGCAAATGCAAAAACCGGTTTCAGGTCCAGTTTTCCGATTCATGGGCATAAAGGCCAGATCCAGTGAAACTGACCCAGCTCCTTTCGGCATTTTGACAGGAGCAAATTTGGAGTGAACTGAACGGGGCGGTGAGGTTTTCCCCAGCACAGAGGCGGACATTGTCAACAAACCGAATGCCAAAGACAATACTGTCAGGGTTCTTATAACCTTGGACATATTATCCTCCTTTCATAAGTTTTTCAGAATTCAATTAATCTTACATCTCAAAGACGAATTTCTTCCCTGTTTCTTTCAAATCTATAACTGTTGTCATCCTGCGCAAAACTAATCGTGCGAGTTGCTCACTACTAGAATTAACTCTAAATGTCCTGCATTTAAGGGTCAACTAAATATTTCTGCCAGAATTCGTTTGACAGCCAGGGAGGCGGTAGTTTGTTTACTACTGTATCTATTTTTGCACGCATGAGCGACAGCTTCGTCAATATATGTAGGGGAATACAGGTGACGAAAAATCTCAGATATCAGCTATTATTTACGGCTATACTTTCGTGCTTTCTATTGGGTTTCAGCTGTGATAAACCCACCGAGCCGGTACCTGTAAAGGACTATGTTTTCTATTTCAACGATGCCTCCTATTTTGACCGCTATTTTCGCTACCACTCCGCCACGAAACGAGTTGACACGCTAAATATTCCATATAACTCCCGGGCAGGCTTCGCGGTGTCCGCCGACGGCAGCAGGCTATATCTTTCCGATGGAATAAAAACTGTGGTGATGACTTCGGACTCATTTCAAGTGATCGCTGAAATTCCTTATGGTGGCGGAGTCTCCGTTTCTCCTGATAATCGCTTCGTTGCTATAGTAGGTATTGGAATAGTTATGCTTTCTACTAAAGACTATAGTTTGGTTTTTTCTGACTCAATTCCAGTTATGCGCGGTAAGTTCTCAAGAGATAGCCGCACTTTTTACTGTATCAGCAGCCCCAATGTGATTAAGGTCGACATTGGAAACAGCACTTTTGACCTGACGGCTAAGTTCTTTGCGGGCGCTGCCTTGAGATGGATTATTCCATCCGTAGATGAAAACAAGTGGATTCTTTACCGCCAATTTCAGACGTTTGGCTATTTGTTCGAGGTCTACGATGTTGCTCAAGATTCCATTGTATACCAAGAACTCCTTTCTCCGGGCGCAGGCGATATAGAGGTCACTCCCGACGGTAGATATGTATTCTATACGAACCCCGGAACACTGCTTTTTGGCCCTCCCCCCGGACCCCTTGCTGTATTCGACATTGAGAGAAACTCGGTGATTGATACAATTCTCACACCTTCACCCGTAAACGGCTTCATGGTACCACGTAATTTGTGTATTACGCCTGATGGCAGGAAGCTGGTGGTTATCGGAGCACGCGGCTATGGGGAGTTTTCCGTAATTGACGTACGAAAACTGGAGGTTATTGAACACTATTACCTCGGAAATAATGTGGACATATGGGATGTCGTATGTCAAAATGGACTATAAAAAAGGAGTAAAATTATGAAATTAACCACAATTCTTTCGATTCTGGCATTGCTGATAATGGCTGGAGGAATCGGCGCGCAGGAGTTTTATTATGGAACCGACGGGACGATTACAATGCTCCGTGATTCCACGAAGATTCTGCTGAAGTTTGATCCGTCTGTTCCGGCAGTCAATCAGAGCGCAATTCTTGATTCCATAGGGCGCATCGTTGAGGTCATACCAAGCTCCGAACCGGTGGATGAATTCGTTGTCTGCTCATTGTCTACCTCCGCAGGTTATGATACGTTCCTCGACTCTGTCCAAACAATACCAGGTATACTTTTTACGGAACCATTTTATTTGCTGGAGGATAGCGGAGCACTCTTTATTGGACAGTCGTATTGTGTAGCCTTTGATAGCTCTCTCAATACAGAGCAGATCGACAGCATTAATACTCTTTATCATGTGACGGCACAACGTGAATTGCTGGGAATGCCAAATGTGTTTCTGTTACTTAATACGGTAACTTCAGGTTACCGAACACTTGAACTGGCAAACTTGTACCACGGTTTACCGGAAACACGCTATGCCCATCCCAACTTCGGTATGCGGGCCGTTACATTTAATTACAAGCTTTTTGACTACTACAATAATTATCAACCCCACATCAAGAAAGTCATCGGGTCTTTCAATACAGCTTCGGTTTGGGATTTTGCGGGAGTTGCGGATACAATAATCGTGGCAGTGATTGACGACGGCGTTGATTCACACGAGGATCTACCAGTTGAATGAGTCCTGCAAGGGGCAGATTTTGCTGATGGGGACAACAGCGCTCGGCCGGGTTCCCAACAAGCTCATGGCATGGCTTGTGCCGGAATAATAGCAGCAAGTCATACATTGGACTCTGCGGCCTGTTCAATGTCGTCGACTGGACTTGTCTCCATGGGGCCTACCATCATGATCCTCCCTATTCAGATGTTCGATACAAACGGCGTCGCAACGTCAAACGACCAAATCGCAGAAGCCGTTACCTACGCTTACACTAATGGTGCTGATATTCTTTCCAATAGCTGGGGTTATGGAAGCAGGACATTTGATTATCCTGCATTGACTGAGGCTTTGGAGGGCGCAGCTGTATTTGGCCGCAACGGCCTCGGGTGTCCTGTATTCTTTTCTTCGGGAAATACCACTCCATTCTACCCTGACCCCTCCTACGTGAGGTATCCTGCACGTCTGCCTTTTGTTTTTGCAGTTGGGGCAACACAAATGAATGACATTCGTTGGGGATATAGTTGTTATGGGCCTGAACTTGATATCATTGCCCCCAGCAGTGATGGTGTAACTATTCCTGTGTGGGGATTAGACCAAATGGACAATTTGGGCTGGAACCCCACGTATATGACCGACTGTCCTCCACTGGCAAATGATGTCAACTACGACTGTCACTTCGGCGGTACTTCCGCTGCCTGTCCAGTTGTGTCTGGAACAGCGGCTCTCCTCATGTCTAAAGATACCACGCTAAACTTTCAAGGATATTATTATCTCCTTCGTTATTCAGCGGTTACTGATTTAGACTGGGGAACTATTACACCACCCAATAACCAATACGGCTATGGTCGGGTGGATGCCTTCAGGTCAATTCTGTCTATATCCCGAGGCGACATAAATAATGATAATGTGATTGGCAGCGCTATCGATTTGACATTAATGGTTGATTACATTTTAGAGGCGGGCCTCCTCCATTTCCAAGTCCTTTGATAGGAGATTGCAATTGTGATGGAAGTGCAAACGATATAATAGACATGAATTACTTAGTAGATTATATATTTCGTGGAGGACCAGCCCCAGTTAATCCTTGCTTTGAATTTTGATTATTGCAAAAAAGCGCTGCCAGCTTAAAACTGACAGCGCTTATGTTTTTGGGAAATCTAAATTCTGTCTGAATTAGGACACTTGCGGGTGGACAGAAACTTGTTTGCCTGTACGTCCTACTCTTTGGTATTC
>JACZXB010000019.1 GCA_022571845.1 Candidatus Zixiibacteriota bacterium
TCCCACCGTCCCTGATAAAGAGATTTCGCAGTTTCTTTCACAGTTGCCGGGATGGAAGTTGCTGGATGAAAGTGGCATAAAGCGATTACAACGCGTCTACACTTTAGAGAATTTCATTCAAGCTCTTGCATTTACAAACAAGGTTGGTGAGTTGGCCGAAGCAGAGGGACATCATCCGACTCTGGAGACGGCATGGGGAACAACCACTGTTACCTGGTGGACTCACATGATAAACGGGTTACATCAGAATGACTTCATCATGGCCGCAAAAACTGATGACATATATCAAGAGCTATGAATGCTCTCAATTTAATGAATCCGTATTACGAAAGGAGAATGAGATGATTGATGTGCCTCAAGAGATATATGAAAGACTAGAAAAATTTATCACCAGCGATGAGAGTCCTGTCGGTATCGACGCCAAGAAGACGCATATCCTGATTCTCTACAGGTTGATGGAGATTGAGAGAAAGCTCGATAACTTGAGCCTGGCTCGCACAGTTAAGGCCGGCTGATACAAGACGCCCACATAGCTCTCTGAACTACCGACTACCAGCACCAGAAGCGTTTCAATCAACAAATGACTTGACGAGGATAGCTATAGGACTAATTTAACAAGTGGTACAATAACCGTGGGCAAGATAGAGTGTTATTATGAATGACTGGTTCGGATATGGTTTTCGTGACAAATATCTAATCGAGAGAGGACGAAACATAGGTGCGTTTACTTGAATTTCACATCGAATCCGAAAACGTGAAGCGTTCTTTCGCGTTCTATCGAGAGCTGCTACCCCACATCAAGACGCTAGAAGATGATGATCAATCGATACTAATCTTTGAGGATGGGACCGCATTCGGAATCTGGCGTAAGGGTTATCGGGGCATTCATCAGGGTCGCGGAGCGGAACACCTTCATTTTGCATTCCAGATTTTACCCGAAGAATACGAAGCCTATAAAGAAAAACTGCTCTCGCTTGGAGTTGAGCCATTGGAACATAAGTGGAAAGACGGCAGGAAAAACCTCTACTTTTTAGATCCCGATGGGCACCAAGGTGAATTTATGCCTGGCGACTGGCTTGGTCGATCTTAACTTTGGCAGGAGAATTGCCTTGATTCTGCCAAGTATTGATCCAGTATGAAAGTTAGTATGTTTTTGGACGAGAAGGAGGACAGATTGCGTCGGAAGCGATTTCCAGTTGAGAGTATTATCGTCAAGCTTCGCGAGGCAGAAGTGAAGCTATCCCGAGGCAGTTCAACCCTAAAAGTTATTAAAATACGACGCGGTCATTATAGCCGGTCAGGCTAAAAGTCACTGCGTGGCGTGGACAATCGAAGATATGCTAAAAGAAATCAACAAGCGCGACCGCAAGCTCGCTAACAAGTTTTATTTGCTGGAAGACTGCACGTCGCCGGTTGTTACACCCCAGGCCGATTTCACCAAACAAGCCAACGAAGCATTTAAGCGATTTGCCGACGCCGGAATGAATGTTGTTAAATCAACTGATCCGATAAACAAATGGCCGAACTTCCCTCGATAACACAATGAAACCAGTCAACGGATACGTCCAACCCCTTCTGACAGACCTTTATCAATTAACCATGGCCTACGCTTACCACCACTCCGGTAAACAGGATGACCATGCCGTCTTTGATTTGTTCTTTCGTAAAAACCCTTTCGGCGGTGAATTTACCATCTTTGGCGGACTGACTGAAATTCTCCGCTTTGTTGATAATTTTAAATTCAACGACGATGATATCAATTATGTGTCATCGGTCATTCCCCGCTGCAGCGATAATTTCAAAAACTGGCTTGCAAACATTAATTGTGCCAAAGTCAAAATTTATTCAGTCAAAGAAGGCAACGTTGTCTTTCCTTACGTCCCAATGATGCGCATTGAAGGTCCCCTTGGTGTCTGTCAACTTTTGGAAACGCCCTTCTTAAATTTAACCAGCTACTCAAGCCTTATCACCACCAACGCAGCCAGAATGCGCCTGGCTGCAGGTGACGACAAAACTCTGGTGGAATTCGGACTTCGCCGGGCACAGGGACCCGATGGCGCCATGTCGGCCGCGCGCTATAGTTTCATCGGCGGTTTCGATGGCACCAGTAACGTCATGGCCGGACGCGTGTTTGATATACCGGTCAGCGGCACCCAGGCCCATTCCTATATCTCCTCTTTTTCCGGATTAGACGAATTAAAAAATAAAACATTGAAAAATAAAAATGGCAGAAAGCAGAACTTTGTCGAAAGAGTCCTGCACTATCGCAGCGAACTTCAATTTGAAGACACCAAGGAAGGTGAACTCGCTGCATTCATCACCTACGCCCAGGCATTTCCCGATGGCCTGCTGGCTTTGGTTGACACCTACAATACTTTGAAATCAGGCGTTCCCAATTTTGTATCTGTCGCATTGGCGTTGAACGAATTTGGCTACACTCCTGTTGGGATTCGGCTGGACTCCGGCGACCTGGCGCATCTGTCAAAAGAAACTCGAAAACTCTTTCAAAAAATCAGCCAACAATACCAGGTTAATTTCCAAAAACTCAAAATTGTTGCCAGCAATGAATTAAACGAACAAACCCTGTTGTCGCTAAATCAACAAGGGCACGAAATTGACATATTCGGAGTCGGCACCAATTTGGTGACTTGCCAGTCGCAGCCGGCGCTGGGCTGTGTTTACAAACTGGCCGAGGTAAACAACCAGCCGAGAATTAAACTGTCACAGGATTCGGGAAAAACTACAATCCCCGGAAAGAAAAATGCATTTCGGCTTTACGGCCGTGAGGAAAATCCGTTAGTTGATTTGATGATGCTCACTGATGAAGACGCTCCCAAAGAAGGCAGAAGAATTCTGTGCTGTCATCCGTACGATGAAACCCGGCGCACTTATGTAACGCCCACCGCTGTCCAACCGCTCTATTCCAATGTCTGGGACGGCAAAATTACGGAAGAGCAGCCCGATATCAGAGAAATTCAAAAATACGTCAAAGGCCAATTGAAAAAAATGCGTGAAGATCATCTACGTAATCTCAACCCGACCCCCTACAAGATTTCGGTAAGTGAAAAACTGTATAACTTCATGCAGCAAGTCATAAAAAAGGAAGCATCAGTAGGCGAGATAGCCTGATTAAGGAACCAACTATGAATCGTTGTATTGTAACCGACGGCAAAAGGGCCGTGATTTTTGTGGTCATGGGGGCGATCACTTAGGGAAACGGGAAAATTCTTGACAATTCGAGGAGATTTTTTATATTCAAAATACTAATAGGGACAAACCGTGTCTTTGAAACCTTTATATGGAAAATCTCGGGTAATGCTCATTTCTTTCTCAAGTTCGTTCACTGAGGTGCAATGGAAGGATTTAGAAAATTAGAAGCGACCGCTTTAACTATAGGGAGGAAAATGTGAAGATAAACTTTAATAGAAAACTTATAAATTCTTTGGCCATACTGCTGCTAGCAACAGCTGCCTATATCTTTTCTGGTTGTGGATCTGGTTCTGGCATCCTCGAGGTGGCGGTATTTTACGCTGGAAGTCCAATCCCCCTACAAGCTGAAGTTCCTGTTGATGTTGATGTTCCTACTTGTGGGCCACAAATCCTTTCAGAAAGCGTCATTGTTGACATGGACAGCCGGGGCTTAAGAAATGTCGTATTGCGTCTAGAAGGAGAGTTAGAAAGCAAGGAACCTGCGGTTGACATCACCATCTCTAACAAAGGCTGTGTTTTCGTCCCCCATGTTGCAGTGGCTATGATAGGGAGTAAAATTAATATTAGAAATAATGATCCGGTTTTTCACACAACTGATACATACATAAACGGAAAACGTTTTTTCAATATCCCACTCCTTGTCGGACAGCCCCCACCCCCTCCGAAAACTATTGAAGAAGCAGGGTTAATTGAAATAACTTGCGCTGTCCACAAATGGATGCAAGGCTATATTGTAGTCCATACTAATCCTTACATAGGTATAACTGACGAGTCAGGAATATTCTCAATGACTGGAATACCCCCGGGTAATTATTCTTATGTTGCCTGGCATGAGGAGCTAGGAGAAAAAAAAGGTGAAGTAGAAATCAAAAGAGGTCAAGTGTCAACTCTAAGGTTGGAATTTGGAGATGTTCTTAAACCTGGCGACGAGAATCAATTTGAAGCAGAATAGTTATTGAGTCTCATAATGGAGTGATTATGTACTGCTCTCCTTTTAGCAAGCCGCTTCTAAGAAATTCCTGTAGCTCATTGTGCTGCTCCCGGAATCCTCGTCCGTTTCGGAGGAGAGACTTTTGATTAAATTGTCTCATTGGAACCGAGGAGATCATGATAAAGAGACGATTCACGGAACAACAGATTGCCTTTGTGCTACGTCAGGCATCCTGTGGTACCGCGGTGTGAGATCAGGCTTAAGATGGGCGTCAGCGTGGGCACTTTTTACCTCTGGAAGAAGCAGTTTGCGGGTTTTGGTGTGGCCTAGATCCGTTGCCTGAAACAACTGGAGGAGGAGAACCGCCGCATCTTTGCCAAACACTCTAATAATTAATAATATTGTACTTTTGTCCGTTGAACAATGCAAATTTGGGTAATAGAATCTGGACGTTCCGACATAGACGCCCTTACTGTAATGGCCATCTTAGACCTTTTAGTTGGGAAAAGAGTGATAATAGGAGATAAGGGGAAAAGCGATTATACTTATACTGCATTTTAACGACGCATGCCCGCTGACCCTTCGGTAGATTTGCTCGTCGTGATCCCAAAAGAGGAGGGAGTTATTCTATTGTAAACGAAGGATATTTTTATCCTTGTAGATCGTCATGACCACTTCCCACACAGGCCAGGTTTTTCATTATCATGAGGAAACGAAACATTCATTTCATCGATTCGCAAGGTCTCTCAGTTATATGGATTGGGCGACTCAACCTGATCCTTTCCGGTCTTATAGAGGGGTCGAAACAATTTCTCTTCGTCTTCAGGAGACCAATCGCAACGCATCTTATCTGGACCTCTATGAGAGAACGAGAAATCCTTTTTGCCCATTTAACTTGGAAAACATCGCTGCTTTTATGGAGTTGTCGCTTGGTCTATCCGCGTGGAAATCATTTGCCGGAAACCGATGGTCCCTGCGGATGAATCCCTCCAGTGGAAATCTACATCCAACGGAAAGTTATCTACTATTACCGCCAATTAATTCCATAATGGGAGGTGTTTTTCACTACCATCCGTATTGGCATGCATTAGAACGTCGGGCCGACATTCCTGAACGCATTTGGAAACGCATGTATGCACATTTCCAGTGCGACGGATTTCTAATCGCGCTCACTAGCATTTTTTGGCGAGAGTCGTGGAAGTATGGCGAGCGGGCGTTTCGGTACTGCAACCATGACCTTGGACATGCCCTAGCGGCGCTCAGTTTTTCGGCAAATCTTTTGGGTTGGAAAGTGACTTATTTAAAGAATGTCTCAGATGATGACATCGACACTCTTTTAGGTTTCCGGAAAAGTGATTGGGTACCAGGGGAAGAGGAATATTCCGAACTCTTATGTATGATTCATGGGTCTGAGTACACAGCGAAAGGGCAAGAACTTTCTCAAGAACTGCTCGACGAGTTTCGGCAAACATCATTTTACGGAATACCAAATCAATTAAGCAACGACCATGCCAACTGGGAGATCATTTCCAAAGTTGCGATGGCAACAGCTAAGACAAAGCCCGCTGACGGAGAAATGAAGCGTTTTCGGACGACTCCGTATTTAAGGAAGACCAAAAGCCCCTTGTCTGCCACTCAAATCATTCGTCAGCGGCGAAGTCTTCTTGCCTGCGATGGAAAGACATCCATCACCATGAACCAATTTTTAGAAATGATTGATAAGACTCTGCCTCGGGAGTCATGTGTTCCCTTTGATATCGGCTTGGGAGAAAGTCAGCTTCATCTTTTTTTATTCGTGCATCGGGTTACGAACTTATCGCCGGGATTGTATTATTTTGTAAGAAACGAAAACCAGTTGGAAGAGCTCAAAACGAATAGCTGTAAGGACTTTGCATGGCGGCCAGTGGAGGCAGGCTTTCCACTGTATTTTTTGTTAAAGGGAAACTTTCAACGTGAGGCAACTCTCGTAAGTTGCAATCAGAGCATTGCAGGCGACAGTGCGTTTTCTCTTGGAATGATCGCACGTTTTCGAACCCCTATCGAAACCGATCCACATATGTACCGGCGGGTTTTCTGGGAAAGCGGAATGATCGGGCAGGTCCTATATCTGGAAGCGGAGGCCCATAGCATAAGAAGCACGGGGATCGGATGCTTTTTCGATAATCCCGTCCATAAAATCATCGGGCTGCATGGGAATGACTTTCAGGACTTATATCATTTTACCGTGGGAGGACCTGTGGAGGACCGGCGGCTCGAAACCAACCCACCCTATAGTCACCTTGAACATCTATTGTATTCAAATCACGCTGGATAACTACGACACACACAATTGTTCCCCATACAATAGTGTCTTAGCGTTCAGTACCATTGAGTCTAATTTGTCTGGCGACGTACAATTCTGAGATCTGGGCTGCCCCCAGTAATTGTACCGATTGTTAAGTCAGTTCTGCCATCTATGACCTCACCCCGTCAGCGGGACCGGTTCTGGGCTAAGGGTCTCGACTTTCAAGCGCGATAATATCGTAGTATTGTTCATTTTAACGCCAAAAACCCTTGACAATTTCATCCTGGGTTATATAATGCAACTAAAGGAGTATATCTGGGTCAATTGGTTACAACCGTATGAGTAAAGTGAATCTTTCCAAAACTTCTAAATGCTGCTGTAAATGTGATTGCTGCAACACTTGCTGTTGTTCTTGCGGTTGTTGTATGTGTACCCAGGAGGTATTTGGGAAAGGTTTACGTAGCGTCTTGTAACCTTAGATTATTAAAATAAGATTGCGACGGGAGCCTTTCCAGAACGGAAAGGCCCTTTTTTTATCGCAAAGTTTGAAACATATGTCAATGCTTTCAGCCAAAAACAAAGTAAAACCTTTGGGTGCAAGGTCTACCAGAGCTATTTCTGGGATTATAGGCCAAATTGGTCATACGCCTCTACTTAAGCTAAAACGAATCGGGGTCGATGTTGCACCAGTGAAAATTCTCGCCAAAGCTGAATGGTTTAACCCGGGTGGGTCCGTCAAAGACCGGGCGGCACTGAACATGATTCTAGACGGTGAGCGTTCGAGTCAATTAACAGCAGATAAAACTATTCTCGATGCTACCTCTGGTAATACAGGAATTGCCTACGCACTGATTGGAGCAGTTCTGGGCTACAGGGTGAAGCTGTCGCTGCCGGCCAATGTCGGTGAAACACACAAACAGATTTTGAAAGCATACGGAGCGGAACTTGTGCTTACTAACCCACTGAAGGGCTCTGATGGAGCAATAGTTGAAGCTCGCAAAATCTACGAGAATGAGCCTCAGCGATATTTCTATGCCGATCAGTATAACAACCCCGCAAACTGGAAAGCGCATTACAACGGAACGGCTCTTGAAATTTTGAATCAAACAGACAATGAAATTACCCACTTTGTTGCTGGACTTGGCACAACCGGAACATTTGTTGGCTGTGCCCGTCGGCTTCGTCTGGAAAAACCTTCTGTTAAGCTGATATCATTCCAGCCTAACTCACCCCTGCATGGACTTGAAGGGATGAAGCACTTGGAAACGGAAATAGTACCCGGCATCTATGAAGCATCTCTGTCAGATGAAGACCTGACGGTATCAACTGAAGAAGCTCAGCAGATGGTTTTGAGACTGGCCAGAGAAGAAGGGTTACTGGTAGGAATGTCGGCAGGTGCGGCTGCGGTAGTGGCCTTAAGAGTGGCATGTCAGCTCAAACAGGGTGTAGTTGTAACTATTTTCCCTGACAGTGGCAGAAAATATCTCGATCAGAATTTCTGGAGGTAGTTAAACAATGGCGATAAAGATTCATGATGAGCAATTAAAGTCAGTGTGTGACCACGCAGAGAATACTTATCCTCATGAGTGCTGTGGGCTTCTTGTCGGCACCGTAAATGACGATATTAAGATGGTCGAGAATGTCGTCAAAGCTGATAATGCCCGCGATAAGAAAGCTCGCAGGAAACGGTTTTTGATAAATCCAGAGGAGTTCGTTAGCGTCGAAAGGAAAGCGCATCAGGATGGTCTGGAAGTTATAGGGTTCTATCACTCACACCCCGATGCCGGGGCGCGCCCTTCAGAATATGATTTGTTTCACGCCTGGCCATGGTATTCCTATGTGATAGTATCGGTGTCTGACAAAGGCTACGGTCAGGTAACTTCATGGCGACTTAGAGATGATCGCGCCAAATTTGATAAAGAAAACCTCATTATTGAATAAATCTGAAAGGAGAATTTATGGCTGTAACAATCCTAATACCGGCTGCGCTGAAACAGTATGCCGATAATACAGACAGTATCGAGTTGAGCGGTTCCAACCTTAACGATTTGCTCAACAGTTTGATAGAAACTTATCCCAAGCTGAAAAAGCATTTGCTCGATGATTCAGGCAAACTGCGCAACTTTGTTAATGTGTATCTGAACGATGAAAACATCCGTTACCTTGATCAACAAAACACGGTTGTAAAAGATGGTGATACAATAATGCTGGTACCGGCTGTGGCGGGCGGAAAGGATACGCTAAAGGAGCCGGCTTCAACTGGTGATGAAGGCTCTACGACTTTATCCAACGAAGAGATTGAGCGATACAGTCGCCATTTAATTATGCCGGAAGTTGGCCTCGAGGGCCAGTTGAAACTAAAAAAATCAAGCGTCCTTCTAATAGGCATGGGTGGACTTGGATCGCCTCTGGCTCTGTATCTTGCCGCTGCAGGTGTGGGTCGGATTGGACTGGTTGATTTTGACGTAGTAGAGGCAACAAACCTTCAGCGACAGGTGATTTATACTACCAACGATGTTGGTCGTCACAAACTGCAGTGTGCCAAAGAAGCTATCAATGCTATTAATCCTCAAGTTAAAGTCGATACTTACGAAACGATGCTTACATCTGAAAACGCCCTGGAAATACTTGAGCCGTTCGACATAGTCATCGATGGTACCGACAACTTTCCAACGCGATATCTGGTCAATGACGCCTGTGTACTGCTGGGCAAACCAAATGTCTATGGCAGCATTTTCAGATTCGAGGGACAGGCGTCAGTGTTTTATGCTCGCAAAGGTCCCTGCTATCGCTGTCTCTATCCGGAACCTCCTCCTCCAGGTTTAGTACCGAGTTGTGCTGAAGGAGGTGTTTTGGGTATTCTGCCGGGTACAATCGGGCTGATCCAGGCAACTGAGGCAGTAAAACTGATTCTTCACACTGGTGAACCTTTGATAGGGCGTATGCTTCTGTATAATGCGTTGACGATGAAATTTCGAGAGTTAAAAGTTAGAAAGGAGCCCGATTGCCCAATTTGTGGTGAAGATCCCACCATTACTGAACTTATCAACTACGAGCAGTTCTGCGGTATAGGTACCGAACAGGACCGTATCGATCTCGAACCGGAGGAGCAAATAAGTGCGACTGGGCTGAAAAGCGAGCTTGACGAAGGACGGGATCTGTTTATTCTCGATGTCCGCCAGCCGCAGGAATACGATATTTGCCGGCTACCGAATTCGAAACTGATTCCGCTTAACGAACTGGATACTCGTATTGCGGAGCTCGAACGGAAGTGGGAAATTGTTGTACACTGTCGTTTGGGAGAACGCAGTGCCCAGGCCACCAAATTTTTGCGCGAGGCCGGGTTTAGAAAAGTTCGGAATCTGGTTGGAGGAATTCTGGCTTGGTCGGATGAAGTTGACCCGTCTGTTCCCAAGTATTAAAGATTAAGGTAAGTAAAGAGAAAACGATGTCAGTACAATTAGGCAGCACAGCACCGGATTTTGTTCAGGATAGCACCGAAGGCACTTTATAGTTTCACGAGTGGCTGGGAGATTCCTGGGGGATTTTGTATACTGCCCCCCATATTTCGGTCCAGTTTTAGAGTTAGTATACTCAACCGGCTCTGCGAAGGTACTGCACCACCGGTCCGAAAGTTCTATAATAGTCC
>JACZXB010000005.1 GCA_022571845.1 Candidatus Zixiibacteriota bacterium
GCCACTGTCACCGCCGATGTATGTATTCTCCCTTGAGTCTCAGTCTGCGGTACTCTCTGTACGCGATGAACTCCGGATTCATACTTCATATGGCCGTAGCTGTCGTCTCCGGAAACTGAAAATATAATTTCCTTAAAGCCGCCGACCGCCGTAGGGCTGGTACTCAGCGCTTCAATCGTCCAGCCTTTGGAATCTGCAAAATGCTGATACATCTTAAACAGGTCAGCTGCAAACAGTCCGGCCTCGTCTCCGCCGGTTCCCGCACGAATTTCAACAATCGCCGCCTTGTCGTCATCGGGGTCGCGGGGGAGAAGCTTTAGTTTGAGTTCAGTTTCAAGCTTTTCAAACTCCGGCTCGTACTCGGCCAGTTCTTCGCGAGCCAGGGCTACCAAATCCGCGTCTTCACCAGAATTGATAATCTGCCGCGCTTCATCGATCGCCTCTTTGTACTTACGATACTTTCTGCCGGTCTCAAGAGTACTTTCGACGCGCCGCCGTTCGCGGTTTAGTTCTATCAGACTTTTGCGGTCATTGCTTGAGGCGTTATCGGACAGCTGCTGGTCTATCTCTTTTAGTCTGTTTTCGAGTCTTTCAATTATTTCTAACATTTTATAATTCTAACTAAATTATTATTAAGTTGTTACAGAAGAAAAAAATTCCGGAAGTAAGTGGCGAAGCTAATATACCGGTGTGCGCTTGGCCTCTATTTTTGATTCGGTGATGCCCAGAGCGGTCTCAAGCGCCACTATGGCAACTTCCAGCTGGTCAGAAGTCGGCTCTCTGGTAGTCAGTCTTTGGAGCCATAAACCGGGTTGAATGAAAGCATTGACCAGCTTGTTTTCTCTGTTTTTGGCTGAAAATTTTAGGATCTCATAAGAGCCGCCGGCGACCAGAGGTAAAAGGGATAAGTGAATTCCGAATCTGGTAAGTAGTTCCGGCGCCATACCGGTTATTGAAGCGTAGATCGAATCAGAAATAGCATATACAAAAATCGCAAATAGCGCCACTATCAGCACAAACGATGTTCCGCAGCGCGGGTGGAACCTGGTAAATTTTGCAGCATTTTTAGGGGTAAGTTCGCTTTTCATTTCATAGGCAAATATAGCTTTATGTTCAGCACCGTGATATTGGAATATCCGCTGAAACTCTTTAGATAATGTCAAAGCCCAGACATAAGTCAGGAACATAGCTACCCTGAAACCGCCGGCCAGCAGATTAAAGGCTACGGCATTTTTGTCGAACTCAAATAAATTCGAAATCGCCAGAGGGATAAAAAAGAAAATACCAATCCCAAGTCCCATAGCGAAAATTGTCGTCAACCAGAGCCAGAGTGCATTGGAAGAATTTTTGGCTTCCTGATATTCTTCTCCTTTTTTGGCGGCTTCCTCTTTTTCAATCTCTCTTGAGGCTATCTCTGCTGAGAAGTTCAGGGTCTTAAAGCCCACTATCATCATTTCAAAAAAGGAAACAGCGCCCCTGATAATCGGGATTGCCAGAATTTTGTGGCGCTGCGTTATAGACTTAAAATATTCAGATTTTATGACAATTTCACCTGACGGAATCCGCACGGCTGTAGCTATTTTGTCGACCGAGCGCATCATCACGCCCTCAATAACTGCCTGACCACCTATATTAAAGTCTGCCATAATTAATAATTAGAAGCTCTGTTTGAGATTGTTGACTCTGGCAGCCGCAAAGCTGCCCGAATGCGATTATTCGCTTTTAGTTTCAAGTTTGTATTTGCGGCGGAATCTTTCCACACGACCGGCTGTATCTATCAGCTTTTGCTTACCGGTGAAAAACGGATGGCAATTGGCACAGATTTCTACTTTGATTACTTTCTTAGTAGAACGGGTCGGATATTTGGCGCCACAGGCACAGGTTACAGTAATTTCAAAATATTCGGGATGGATACCGGCTCTCATTTTATCACCTCTTCAAAAATCTTTAACTCAATAAACCGCTTTCGGTTCCCTTACTAAATCAGTAAGCCCAAGAATATAATAAAAAATCTATCAATGGCAACGGCATACTTAACTATCTGCTGGCAGGTGTGTTTTCTTTTGGTCAAGCAGCACCGACCAGTAGTATTCGTCATGTGTTAACTGATTGATACTGAAAGGTTTAGAAAACAGATCCAGCACTTCATTCTTTGCGAAATAGTTCTTCAAAATCGAAAACTCCTCGCCATCATCGAGCCGGCGGCACTTGAAATTGTTGCCGGATTCGTCGCTATGTAGAAAATTAGACTTTGCTCCCTCGGCCGGAGGGTTGTTATCAATCAGCCAAATTTGACCATCAGCCTTTAGCGGCTTTTTAATTATCTCAAAAAACTTGCTGTAGTTCTGTTTTGGCTCATGTGAAACCCAAAAGCCGATTATTATCAGATCAAAGGCAGCGCTTTTAAAAGGGAGGTCATAGATGTCGCTAATTATAAATGTTACAGCTGAATTATATTTTTTAGTCTTCGCCTCTTTTATCATCTCAGGGGCAATATCTGTGGCAATAACTTCTCTGGCATTTTTGGCAGCAGCCTGAGTCCAGTAACCGGTGCCACAGGCTAATTCCAGAACAGTTTTGCCTGCGGCAAGTTTTTCTAAAAATTCAAAATGGTCGGCAATTTCCTGTCGTCGCTGGGGGACATCACGATAGTAAATCTGTTCATACTCGGTGGCGCGGGCGCGGTAGTAGTCGACGATGGTTTTGTTATTTTTCATTTTTATGGTTTAATAGCTGGCCAAGTTTTTGTCCCAGCTGTTCGGCCTCTTCTAAATTTTTGGCGTCAGAAGCAACAGTCCCTTTTTTGTTAAAGTCAAGAGAACGATACCAGACCAGACCTTCATTGGTCACTTCAACCCACTTAAAAAAACCGGCGATTGAACGGCGGGGACCCTCTATCCAGCCGTCATTGTCTCCGACCAGCACTATCGCACCCGGTCGCTTACTTTCTAAAATTTTAATAAACCTGAACTCTTCCTGCTGGTCTTTGTAGTCCGGCGGGCGAAAACAATTGCACCTGTCCATAAACGCTTTCAACTGTGCCGAGACCGCATCAAAATAAATTGGGGAGCCGACTAATAAGCAATCGCACGCCGCCAATAATTTATAGACATCGGTCAAAGCATCATCGAAAAAGCAGAAATTCGGAGCGGGAGCTTTACCGCAGGCCTGACAGGGGAGAAACATCAAGTCGTTTAATCTGACTTTATTGACTTCAACTCTGCTTGTATTTGGAATAGCGGACTTGATACTCTGCGCGATTCGGTCAAGAAGGATATCTGTCGAAGAGTCAACGACCGGCGAACCTGATATGGACAATACTTTAATCAAGCTCCAGCCCTTCTAACTCCCCGAGTCTGGCAATCAGCTTGAGAATCTTTTCCTCGATCATGCCTTTAGTTTCAGAGGCATCGTTTAAATTTTCCCAGTCAGTTTTAGGGATTTCTGAACTAATCTGTGCCTCGATTTTTTTCAATTCTTTTTCAAGCTCTGCCAGTTTACTCCTGGCAGACTTGATTCCCTTTTCGTGTTTGGATTTGCGCTTTGATTTTTCCTTAAAAGCGAGATAAGCTTCTTTTGAACCAGTAGATTTCTTGCCAACGTATTGTACTATTCCGGCCGTCTTCTCCTTAAAATCAGAATAGTTGCCGTCGTAGGCTTTCAAACATTTGTTATCTATATGCAAAATCTTGTTGGCAACTTTATCTAAAAAATATCTATCGTGACTGACTATCAGGCAGGTGCCCTGATACTCAAGCAAGGCTTTCTCCAGAGCTTCGCGGCTTTCGAGATCGAGATGATTTGTCGGCTCGTCCATAATAATAAAGTTAGCAGGATGATACAGCAGCAAAGCCAGCGACAGTTTGGTTTTTTCACCGCCCGATAGTGACGACACTTTACTGAGTGATTCATCGCCAGAAAAACCAAAGCGGGCCAGATAAGACCGAATTTTGCCGGACTCTGCCTGCGGCTCAAGCTGCCAGGCGCTCTCAAGTACTGTCAACTCCGCATTGAGGTTGTCCAGTTCCTGGTCAAAGTAAGCAATCTCCACATTATTGCCAATACGAACTTCACCTGCTGTCACGCCAAGTTCACCTGTCAGCGCTTTTAGTATAGTTGTTTTTCCGGAGCCGTTTCTGCCGATTAGAGCGGCTTTATCGCCTCGAAACAGATCAAAACCCGCCTGTTCTATTATAATATTATCAGCATAAGCCAGAGTAACGTTGTCTACTGAAACAACATGTGCAAACGAACGCCCCGAAGTTGCCATACTGATAGTCGCACCGCCGCCATCAGCTTTGGGTGCTTCAATCCGTTTGATTCTGGCCAGATATTTCATTTTGGACTGTGCCTGCTTGGTCTTTTGCCCGGCCATATTACGCCTTATATATTCTTCTATGCGTTCAATCTCCTGCCTCTGGTGAATGAACTTGTGCTGCTGAATCTCCCGGCGTTTGATTCTCTCAACAAGAAACTTGTCGAAGCCGCCACTGTAAAATTCCAGCCGGCCTAATGTCAAATCCCAGATTTTTCTGACAGTTGCCTGCAGAAAGGCGCGGTCATGCGATACTATTATATAGGCTTTATCGCTCTTGTTAATAAACTCTTCAAGCCAGATGGTGGTTTCTATATCGAGATGGTTGGTTGGTTCGTCCAGCAACATGAGATTGCCCTTGCCGGCCAGAATTTTGGCCAGCGCCGCCCGGTTTTTTTCTCCGCCGGAAAACTTTTTCAAGAGGTCATGATGACGGTCCGGCTCAAATCCCAGGCCGTCAAGTATAGCTGTTATTTGACTCTCAAGACTGAAACCTCCGCCTGTCTGGAACCTGTTATGCAACTCCCCAAGTTTCTCAACTTTCAGTTTATCTTCAGGGTTTGTGCTCACCAGATGTTCTAACTTTTCAATTTCATCTTTAAGTTTCAGCAAGTCGCTGCGTGCCGCAGCTACGTATTTAAAGAGGCTCAGCTCTTTTGACGGTAGGTTCTCCTGCTCGGTGTATTCTATAAAACAGTTTTTAGCAATATTTAGCGAGCCTGCGTCCGGGGAGATATTACGCATCAGAATTTCAAATAGAGTAGTTTTGCCGGTGCCGTTTTTTCCAACCAGGCCGATTCTTGCGCCTGAATTGATGCTAAACGAAACTTTGTCCAATATGATTTTATCAGCAAACTTTTTGGACAGACCATCCGCTGTCAAAAGAGTCATGGTTGTTCCCGGGCAGGAGCTGAGCGCGATATCAGAAGTTCAATCAAAATCAGAAATGCTGCAATCCACAAAAATAGCTGCCATAGTTCTTTACCGAAACGAAACTGGGCAATTTCTGCCTGAAGGACAGCCGAACTATTTAAAATATGATAATTGTCGATGCCGGAAGCTTCTGCAAACTGCTGGGGTGAGGCAGTAGAAAGATTACCTTCAAGCGGGTCGATGTTGACGGCAAATCTGTCAACCTCTCGGCGGTCGAAGAAAGCTCGATAAATTCCCGGTAGATTAGGGGAAACTACATTATAAGTTACGGCGCCCTGTCCTTCTTCCGGCGCCAGATAGAGCACCGTCGAATCCGGTTTGACAAGTTCTATCGACTGGTTCAAAGCCCCGCTGGCAGAAAAACTTCTGGAGAGGCTGCTGCCTGTTCTTAATTCAGTTTCAACAGCAGAAAGCTGCGATGCTAAGTATTCATTGATTCTGGCCATAAACGGCACAAAGAAAGCGTGACCGGCCAGGTCGCTATAGGCCGGGGACATTGGTCCGGCAAAAGTCAGCACCCGGCCGGCAAAATAACTGTTTTCAATCAAAGCCGGCCTGCCTCCGGTGAAGCGCATTATAACTTTGCTGTTTCCGATAGTGTGCGTTTTTGGAAGTGTGAAGAATTTCAGATCCGGAAGTTTATTTTCATCCAGATTAAAGACGGAGAATACCGGATGATTTATATCTACATAACCGAGTGAATAATATCCGGCTCCGCTGAAATTTTTATCCATAGGGGCTTCAAATTCAACTCCCGTAAGTTCGCCCCAGGTCTCATTAAAACTGGCAATATCGGTTGCCTCGCCATAGCTGATAAACAGCGACCGACCGCTCTTGACAAAAAGTTTGAGTTTGGAAACTATCGAATTGTCAAGTCGGGGCGCTCCGGCCAGCATGACAACATCATAGTCGCGAAAATTTATGCCCAGAAGGTTATCCGGTCTGGCTTTTTTGACAGACCAGTACTGTCCGGTTGTCTGTGACGGCACCAGTGCTAATTGCATCAGGTCACTTATAGGATCGCCGTCAATTATCAGCACATTAAACTGCTCCGGAATATTGAAACTGAAATAGCAGCTGTTGTCAGCGGCAAATTTATCATCTGAGAGCTGCACCAGTCCTGAATGAAAGCCGCCACGCGACAAAGTGTGACCAAATCTGACGACTTTTTCTTTGCCGGCTGCTATCTTTACAGATACTTGAGATACTCTGTTGCCGTTGACAAACAAAGATGCTATGACATCATCATGATTTCTGCCGCCCTGATTTTTTATAGTCGCTGTTATTTCAAACGGCTGGCCGGGGATAAGAAGTTTGCCTCCTAAGCTGACACCTGTAACAGTGAGGTTATCGTTCTCTTCAATTGCAAGCTCCACAAAGTACAGGCTGACGCTGCTATCAGCGATCAGTTGTTCTTCAGGCAGGGAATTTCTCTGAAGGTCACTAAGTATGTAAATTTCTTTGTTTAGGTTTATAGCCTTGTCCAGCAGCTCCAGCGCGCTTCTTAAGCCGGACTCTAACTTAGTCGGGCCATATCCCGGAGAAATAAGCAGAATTTTTTCATTAGCAGCAGCAGGACTGGAGAATTCAATTTTGCCGCTTTCTGAAGAACTAATTGCCGAACTGACAATAGCGATCTGGTCACCTTCACCAAAGCTCTGCATCAGCTCTGTGGCCTTGTCTTTGGTTAAATCAAAAAGATTGCCGTCTTTAACATAGCGGTTCATTGATGCAGAATTGTCAAAAATGATGACAGCCGAAACCGAAGCGTGCGAGCCGATATTGCCTCCGGTCGTGGTCGGTTCAGCAAAAGCCAGCACCACCATCAGGATAATCAGCATGCGTAAGATTAGCAGCAGCAACTGCCTTATTTTTAAACGCCGTACCTGTCGGCGCTGCATCGCTTTTAAATGCTTCAGCGACGAAAAATCTATCAGCTTAACTTTTCTCCTGCTGAAAAGATGAATGATAAGCGGAATCAAAGCTGCTGCTGCAGCAATTAAGAATCCGGCATTCAAAAAACTGAACATATATCCTGCTATTGCCTAAACGGTTCTTGGAGCAGCCTGCGGGCTTCATCTTGATGATACAAGGCAGACTCCGCCGACAAAACCTGGCTGTAATAGTTTTCGGCAGATTGTCTGTTATTTGAAATGTCGGCAGTTTTGCCCAGCCATAAATTGATCATACCAATATAGAACGGACGGCTTTCCAAAAACAAGGCCAGTTCCAGCTGGTCCCGGGCGTTTTCGGCGTCACCCAGACCGATCAAAGCTATTCCCGACCACATATAGGGAGTGGCCAGAGCCGGATTGGATTGTTGCTGCTGTGAGAATATTGAAAGCGCTACTGTGAAATAATCACGCGCCTGCATCGTGTCCTCGGCTTTATCGGAGTCTTTTAAAATATCTCCCAGCATAACCCTGCATTCTGCCTGAATTTGTCCGGCCCTACTTCTGCCAATCAAATTATTTAACGACTGCACAGCCAAAAGAGTGTCACCTGATAGCAGCTGGTTAAGTACCAGATTGAAACCCACTATGGCATTGAGTGAATCCAAAGCATGTGACCTTATTAAATCAGCAGAAGCGATCTCAATTTCGCCGTTCATCATTCGAAAAGTTGCCAGTCCGAGCCAGGAATCATAATTCTGCGAATCTATTTTGACCAGAAGTTCCTGAGTCTCTGAAGCGTTGTAATAATCGCCATTAAAGAAATAAGCGCGTGACAGCTGATTATAACGATAAAGAGAATCAGCTTTTGAAACAGCCCCCGCTGCAAACTTTTTTGTATACTCAAGCATTAAGGGATAGTTAAACATCTGCTCGGCACGTTGGGCAAATTGTCCGTATTGCCTGTTATCTATGGTGACAGTATCTACATAATCAAGCCAGCCTTTTTCAAGCTCACTTAGCGGCAAGTTGTAAATATCAATTAACAGCTGCTTGAGATTGTTATCATCTGCCCTTTCATAAAGTAGCACGAACTTGTCAAAAGTATATTCATCAATCAGGAATCGGACAAACGTGGCGCTGGTGACGTCAGCGAGCAGCGGATCTGCACTTAAGTAACTTTTTGTATTCAGCATGTCGCCAAGCGGCAGGCTCGTTTTATCAGCAACTGCCTGCTTCATACTGCTAATCGCCAGAGAAAAATAGTTCGCAAATCCTTCGCTCAAAAACAACGGCGCATAGCCGTAACTGCGAAGTACTGCGCCATGAATCAGCAGAAATGGGTCGGCAGTATTCATACCAGACCTATACAAGGCATAGACGTTGGAACGGGTCGGGTCAAACGAGCTGCCGAATCTCTTGTCCCACATGGTCGAGTAGCCCTGACAGGGAAACAGATAAAGGTCCTGTTTGCCGGCCAGCTTAAAATGAAAAAAGTCCCTGAACTGGCGGTACTCTGTCTCGATTAAACTCTTTATAGAAACCGCATGATAATCTGCCAGAGACTGGGGCAGATGGTGCAGGTCCAAATTGGCCGAAGGTGTTATCGAAAAATCGCTGCTACTGTTATGGTTGTATGAACATTGCCGCAGATCCACTTCGGTCTCTGTCAGCGGTACAAAAGATATTGAGTGAAAGACATTCGTTTTGACTTCTATGCCGCCAATTATTCCGGGAAGTTCATAGGCCGATTTGAAGCGCTTGGCAAAAGTTTTTGCCTGAGGGCCGAGTGTAATCAAATGAACATTATATTCCACACCAGCCGAATCTACCTTGGTCAGTTTCAGGTCAACCGAAACACCAAACAAAAATGCCGAGGACGACATATTTTTTACTAACGTAGTCGTATCAGAATAGAGCAGGACTTTTTGTCCGTTATCCTGACCTGTATGATAGACGGATATCAAAAAATCAGCGGCCTCGGCGGACAGTGAATTTCCGGCAAGTAGAAGCCCGAACAGAATTTGTGTCAAAATTTGTTTAATCATTTTTCTTTATACTGTTAAGATAGATTTAAGATGAGTCGGGGCAAGCTGATTAGTTCTCATCTATTATTAATCGTCCGTCGATTAAGACCGGCCGTATCGGCATTGAGTCAACCTCAGTGGCTGTGCCAATATCATCCTTAAATCCGATACTAATCAGAAACCGGGCATGTTCCCCTTTCTCGATCGTCTCGTACAGGGAGCCAGAATTATTTTGATATAGCTGCCAGGCCATCGAAGCTGCATCATTTAGATTATGGCCGCCTGCTCCATTTGAAAAAATCCGCTCAATTATCAAACCGCCGCACAAAGTATCCTCGATAGAAAAATTCCCCTGACGGCCGCTGCAGGCTATTACCAGATCTTTGCCGTTTTCTGTTATCTTTTCTACAATTTTTGAAGCATTGACCAGTCCGCCGGCCAGCACCTGCCAGGCTTTGGCCGTCTTTTTAAACATGGACGTGCCGTTGGTGGTGGTCATTACCACAAACTTGCCGCCGACGGTCTCTTTAGTGAACTCTGCCGGAGAATTCCCCAGATCAAAATTATCTATCCGTACTCCGTCGCGCTCTCCGGCCAGAACCGTTATATTTCTGCCAAGTTTGGCGCGAAGCTCAGCCGCCTCACCGGATTCCGCAGTCGGGATTACCCCTTTGGCGCCCGCCATCAGAGCTGCACAGGCCGAAGTTGAAAAACGGAGAACATCAATTACAACCACCGTCTTTTCAGCAAGGTTGGCGTCTGCAAAAGGGAGAGGTGTCAGATAAAGTTCAATGTTCATAAAGTCATCTCAATTTTCAATCAGTCTTTCTAAGCCTGCCTGAATAAGCTATCCTGAATTTGTTTCAATCAGTCATCCTGATCACGCCAGAATTAGTCATCCTGAGCGGACAAAGTCCCGCCAAGGGAGTCGAAGGACCGAAGGATATCTCATCTATGCGAGGCCTTCTTATAAAACGGAGGTTTAACGACTGTCGCCGTAAACCGTTTACCGCGAATCTCAATTTCAACCGTCGAACCGGACTTCGACAGCCGTCTGGGAACATAACCCAGCGCAATCGGTTTTTGAAGCGTTGGTGAGAAAGTTCCCGACGTCAATTTTCCGATTTGTTCGGCACCGTCAAATATATCATAGCCCTGTCTGGGAAAAACGCGGCCTTCGAGCTCTAAGCAGACCAGTCTCCGCGTCGGTTTTTCTTCTTTTTGTTTTAGGAGCACATCTTTACCGATAAATTCTTTTTCAAAATCAACAATCCAGCTCAGGCCGGCTTCAATTGGAGTAGTAGTGCTGTCGATGTCATTGCCGTATAACGCCATTTTCATTTCCAGGCGCAAAGAATCACGCGCACCCAGGCCAATCAGTTTCATATCATATTTTTTACCAGCTTCGGTAATCGCATTCCACAATATGTCGGCATGTTCGGGTGCGATATAAAGCTCAAAGCCATCCTCACCGGTGTAGCCGGTGCGCGAAAAGAGAATGTCAATTCCGGCAATCTCGGCTAAGGCCCAGCTGTAATATTTCATACTCTCTAAATCATAGTCCGTGATTTCTGATAAGACTTTCAGAGCGTTGGGGCCTTGCACCGCCAGTAAACTTGTCTCAGCAGATTTGTCGGTCAGTTTGACATCGAACCCTTCGGTTTGCACACTCAGCCAGTCAAAATCTTTTTCGATATTTGAAGCATTAACCACCAGCATAAAGCGCGTCGGCAGTTTATAAACCAATAGGTCATCAACAATGCCGCCATCGGGCAGACACATACAGTTATAAAGACATTGGCCAATGTTCATCTTAGATACATTGTTGACAGTAGTATACTCCAGAAACTCGAGCGCCTGCGGTCCGTTTACCTCAAACTCCCCCATATGCGAGAGGTCAAACATGCCCACATTTTCGCGCACAGCTATGTGCTCAGCCGTAATGCCTTTATATTGCACCGGCATAAGAAACCCGGCAAACGGCACCATCTTAGCCCCGGCTTCGACATGAAAGTCGTAGTAGGGGGTTTTAATCAGGCTTTCTGTAGCTGTTTCTCCGCTCAAATCTTCTCCCTAACAAGGTAGTTGTCAATAGCTTGCCCCCTTTAGGGGGATACGTTCTGTGGCGAAGGAGAATAACGGGAGAGGGGAGTGGATTGTCAAGAGGGGATGTAAATTCGGAGTCATCCTGAGCGGAGTCGAAAGGTGATGTCACAGAGTAGGTCAAAAGCCCTGCGCGTTCGACATTGAAGTAATTTGCTATTGAGTCGGAATATCCTATTGTACTTTTCTTAGATATTTGTGAGCAAGCTCGTCTGCTTCCTGCGCTAGAGAATTGCTTCGATTATGATGAAAATATTCTACACTCTTGTATCTTGTTTCTAATGATTTTACTTTATCAAACAATGGCTTTAAATTCTCGGCTTTCAATCTATAAGCGCCAGTCATATGCTTAACGATAAGTTCACTATCAAGCCAAACTTCAATGGAATTGCGACAATGGTTACTTGCGTTATCTAATGCCAGTATTAGTCCATTGTATTCAGCTTCTGGTACGGTCATTTCTCCTAAGTACTTTCCTGTTTCTCCAACTTTCTCAGAAAGCTCTTTTTCTTCACTCAAATAGATTACACCACATGCTGCTTTTCCTTTGCCTGCTCTATTTTGTTTATGTGCGTTTTCAATGATGCAGCAAGCATCGGTTACAATAACTAACTTTGAAATGTATTTGTTTTTTGATTGAGCTAGGTTAGACATTAGTAAATTAGAGGAATATATGTTCTAATTGTTTAGTTTCATCAGCACTTTTGACTAATATCTTGTTGCCTTCTGATCGCTGAGTAATAAACCAACTGTAAAGCCGTAATGCGTTTCGAACTACTTCTGCGCGCGTCGATGCGCCAGCCTCAACTTTCAGTTTATCTAGTTCACTCAAGGCTTCCTTTGTAATATCAAACTGAAGCCTAAACTTTGATTTGTCCATTTTGTTTCCTGTCTTATTTTTTGGGTCCATACAGAACACATATCAAGTATCCAATAAGTGGTCCCACTACTGCCCACCAAATGCCTGCTGATTCCGGAATTCCAAGCATTTTCCCGAATGTAAGCAGTACCGCCTCTATCGCAAGTCCCCCGATTATTACATTTCTTGCCAAGAGACGCTTAAATTTTCTTTCGAGTTGTGTTTCCTCTAAATCAGCTTTGAGTTGCTCTTTAGTGAACCACTCCTCTATGTTCTCTGGTTTAAGTTTCTGGAGATTTCCATCATCGGCCTCTGGCTCGGAGATCCCCTCAAAAAGTTTGTTTTGGCGTTCCATTTCCAAACAATCCTCCCAAACTGAGTGAAGCACTTTATTGTGCTTTGCACTACAGTAGATAATTGAGTTGGTTTCATATCCTTTGCCTCCATACATTGGTTATTGGTTACGGAGTTAAATATAAGTAATATTGCTGTATTGTCAACTCATTTATTAAGTATTTTTGCATAAAAAGTTATAATTTGTGAGAGAACCTAAATGGTTACAGACTTATGATTTAGGCTATTAATCGCCGAAAATACGGCCCTACTCCACCATACCCCGCAGCACCGTCTGAAGAATTCCGCCGTTGTTATAGTAGTCGACTTCGATTGGGGTGGGTCGCCCACAGCTTGCTGCATAGTCCTGAGCTTGTCGAAGGGTGGGATCATACCACCCACAGATTAACCCACAAATCACAGCAAAATACCCAGTCAGACCCTAATGCAAAAGGCTATTTATTATAGCAAATTCACTACAAACCCTATTAGGAGGAAAGTAAAATATGACAAAACGAACCCATTTGCCACCCTTGGGGGATTTTACTTACAAGGTCCGTGGACCATTTGAACTCACTCAGCCGGGGTATCTCTAAAAAAAGATGTTAAGATATAACAAAACGAACCCATTCGTACGCGAGGGTCCGTGGACCATTTTTGCCGAGCCTAAGAGTCAGCAAAACATTTGAGAACACCGTTTTGGGGTAAACGAGCCGCGATTAGTCATTGCGAACCCTGATGAAATCAGGGTGTGGCAATCTCGTATTAGACTATTGAGATTGCCGCGTCACCCTATAAAAATCGGGGCTCCTCGCAATGACGGAATTTCTGCAATCGTATTACCGACTGGATCCCGGAACCCGCCCCAGCGGACTTTCAGCAAGTCCGGGATGACGACCTTAGGAAAATCGAAAGGTGCTTTACAAAGTCGAAACCGTCCCGAGTTCGTGTGGTTTCAACCTACTCAAGAACTGACCAAAGCCGTGAAGAGTGCTTCTTACCCCACCATTCCCCTTAGCACTGTCTGAAGGATGCCGCCGTTGTTGTAGTAGTCGACTTCAATCGGCGTGTCGAGGCGGGCAATTACACTAAAGGTCTTGTTGCTTTTTGATGGGTTGTCAGGAACGTTGCCGCCTTCGTTTTCCCAATCGCCAAGAATCTCAGACTTTGACTTACTTTCGGATTTGCTCTGAGGAGCGTCCCCTTTCGACCCTTTCCGCCGTGGCGGACTCAGGGTGACAGCCTTGACTGTCAGTTCATGCTTCGGTCCTAAGTCGCCGGGTAGTTCGATAGCAAAAGTTTCGTGGCCGCTCAGGCCGAGTGATTCGCGCGACTCTCCCGGCATAAACTGCAGCGGCAGCACTCCCATTCCAATCAGGTTGCTGCGGTGAATGCGTTCAAAGCTTTCAGCAATCACGGCTTTTATGCCCAATAGAAAAGTCCCCTTAGCGGCCCAGTCGCGCGATGAGCCCATGCCGTAATCTTTGCCAGCCAGTACAACCAGCGATGTGCCGTCAGATTTATATTTCATGGCAGCTTCATAAACCGTCATCTGTTCACCGCTCGGCAGATAAATAGTCAGGCCTCCCTCGGTGCCGGGTGCCAGCAGATTGCGCAGCCGCACGTTGGCAAAAGTCCCGCGCGTCATGACCCGGTCGTTGCCGCGGCGCGAGCCATAGGAATTAAAATCTTTGAACTCGACACCGGTCTCAATCAGGTACTTACCCGCCGGGGAATCTTTCATGATAGCGCCGGCCGGGGAGATATGGTCGGTCGTTATCGAATCACCCAGCATACAGAGCACCCGGGCGTCTTTGATTGAGGCAGCGCCGGGCGATTTTAATGGCATATTTTCGAAAAACGGCGGATTCTGAATATAGGTCGAACTTTCTTCCCAGGGGTAGAGGTCGCCGCCCTTAGCGGGAATGGCATCCCAGGCCGGGTTGCCGGAAAATACTCCGCTATAGCGTTTCTTGAACATCTCAGGAGAAACTGAGGCCGCGACAATCTTCAGAATCTCACTCTGCGCAGGCCAGATATCTTTTAGATAAACCGGCTGACCGTCAGAGCCTGTGCCCAGCGGCTCTGTGGTCATATCAATATCGGTCGTGCCTGCTAAAGCATAGGCGACAACCAGCGGGGGTGAAGCTAAGTAATTAGCTTTGGTCAGCTGATTGATGCGTCCCTCAAAATTGCGGTTTCCGGAAAGCACCGCCGAGGCTATCAGATTACCGCTTTCGATAGCCTTTACTACCGCGTCCGAAAGCGGCCCGGAGTTGCCGATACAGGTCGTGCAGCCAAAACCAACGTTATGAAAGCCAAGCTGCTCAAGCGGCTCCATCAGTCCGGCTTTATTCAGATAGTCAATGACCACCCGTGACCCGGGCGCCATTGAAGTCTTAACATAGGGTTTGACATTTAATCCTTTTTCAACCGCCTTCTTAGCCAGCAGCCCGGCGGCTATCAGTACCAGCGGGTCAGAAGTATTAGTGCACGATGTAATAGCCGCAATGACCACTACCCCATGACTAACTTTGGATTTGTCGCCGTTTTGAATCTCAACTTGCTTGCCCAGTTCATCCTGCGATAGCTGAAAGCCGCGCTCTGTAAACGGTTTTGTCAAAAGCTCATTAAAATCTTTCTTCATGCTTCTTAGAGGAACTCTGTCCTGCGGACGTTTGGGACCGGCTAAACATGGCTCGACAGTTGAAATATCAAGCTCAAGAAAATCTGTAAACTCAGGCTCAGTTGATGCATCGCGAAAGAGCATTTGCTCTTTGGCATAGCGCTCTACCAAGTCAATTTGCTCGTTGCTTCTGCCGGTAAGTTTCAAATAATCAAGGGTGTGCTGGTCAATAGGGAAAAAGCCTATAGTCGCGCCATACTCCGGCGCCATATTTGAAATCATGGCCCGTGACGGCAGCGGCAGCTGGTCAAGGGCCGGGCCGTAGTACTCAACAAACTTGCCAACCACTCCTTTATTGCGAAGCATCTGGGTGATAGTCAAAACCAAATCTGTACCGGTAACGCCATCCTTTAGCTGGCCGGTCATCTTAAAACCGATTACTTCCGGAGTAAGCATATAGACAGGCTGACCTAACATGGCCGCCTCGGCTTCGATTCCGCCGACACCCCAGCCGACAATCCCCAGGGCGTTTATCATAGTGGTGTGGCTGTCGGTACCAACCAGCGTATCCGGCAAAGCCAGGCCGTTTTGATTTATTACACACTTACCCAGATACTCCAGATTTACCTGATGACAGATTCCGGTAGCAGGCGGGACAACTTTGAAATTCTTAAAGGCTTCTTTACCCCAGTGTAAAAATTCATAGCGTTCGTAGTTTCTTTCAAACTCTTTTTTGGCGTTTATCTCGAGTGCCTGCCCGGAAGCAAAGGCATCGACCTGCACCGAATGGTCAACCACCAGATCAACCGGCACCAGCGGATTTATCCTCTGCGGGTCGCCGCCAATCTTTTTCATAGCGTCACGCATAGCCGCCAGGTCTACTACTAAAGGCACGCCGGTAAAGTCCTGCAATAATACTCTGGCCGGGCGGTAGGCAATCTCGACATCGCCGACATTTTTAGCATTATATCCGGCCAATCTTATTACATCATCTTCGGTTACAGAATTACCGTCGATATTGCGAAGCAGATTTTCCAACAGAACTTTGATAGAATAGGGGAGTTTGTCTATTGAGCCGAATTGATTGAGCGTATCAAGGCGATAAATTGTCAATTCACCGATGCTTGTCTTTAGTTTGCCTTTTGCCTCAATACTGTTCATAAATCCCTTTCGATTTCTCTGAACTTTGTAGAACAAATGTATATTTATTTGTTATAATAATTATAACGGCAGCACAAGGATAAAGTGCTGAGCTTGTGAAAAAGGAAACTTTCTTTTATGCTCATAAAGCAATTATCAAAAGACTTCATAGAAATTCACGCCCCGGCCAAAATAAATCTGTTTTTGCAAGTACTTGGCAAACGCCCCGACGGCTACCATAATATTTACTCCCTGATGCAGGCAATCACCCTTTTTGACCGGCTAAAAATAAAGAAAATTGATAAAGCTGAATGTAGAGTCAAGCTGACCGGTAATTTGGGCTCAACTCCCATAAAAAATAATCTGGTCACCCGGGCTTATGAGCTATTCAAGAAAGAGTTTGGGCTCAAAAGTGGTATAAAAGTTGATTTGGACAAGAATATTCCTATTGCAGCGGGTCTGGGAGGAGGGTCTTCGGATTGTGCCTCAAGTATGATAGCCATTAATCGGCTATTTGAATTAAGACTGTCCAATCGGCAACTTGCTCAAATATCTGCTGAATTAGGCTCAGATATCCCTTTTTTTTTCTACAAAGGACAGGCTGTTGTCTCCGGGAGGGGAGAAATAGTTGAAGAAACCAATTTTCCGGTCGATTATAACATTATTGTGGTATCGACGGGCATTCCAGTATCTACGGTTCAAAGCTATAAAGCTTTGAATTTGAAGTTGACAACAAATAAAAGCACTTCTACGTTAGAAACTTACTATGGATTAGAAGGCTACATTGAGTTGTTGAAAGAACTTAGAAACGGTTTCGAAGCAATTCAATTTGAGCGTACTCCTAATTTACTGGCAATAAAAGAACAACTATTGAAAAGCGGCGCATTGCTTGCCAGAATGAGTGGGACTGGACCTGCTATGTTTGGAATATTTTTGGATAATTGTAAAAGAGAGCGTGTCAGCAGTATTAACTTCCCCGATTGTCATCTGTACACGGTTAAGCCATTTCTCCTGCGAGAACGGGAAATGGAGCAACAAGAAGGGAAATCAAATGGAGATTACAGAGATTCGGATCACCATTAAGAACGAAGAACGTCTGAAGGGATTCGCTAATATTACGTTTGACAGCAGTTTTGTTGTACGGGGCATGAAGATTATTGAGGGGAACACCGGGCTTTTTGTATCTATGCCCAGCCGCAAACGTCCTAACGGCAGTTATCAGGATATAGCCCATCCTATAAATCAGGATATGCGCGAGAGTATCGAGGGTCAGGTTCTAAAGGAATATGAGGAAGAAATCAAAAGAAACTCTTGATTTTGAGTAACCTTTTGCTTTAATTGAATTGCTTTAAGGAGTTGAAAACGACTTTGAAGCAATTTAATTTAAGCGTACTCCTAATTTACTGGCAATAAAAGAACAACTATTGAAAAGCGGCGCATTGCTTGCCAGAATGAGTGGGTCTGAACCTGCTGTTTTTGGAATTTTTATCGATAATAGTAAAAGAGGGCGTGTCAGCAGTGTTAGCTTCCCAGAATGTCATCTGTACACGGTTAGGTCATTTCTCCAGCCGAAACAGGGAATACCGCAAAACTAGGGGGAGTTACAGTGGAAATTACGGAAATCCGAGTAACCCTAAGAAACGAAGAGCGCTTGAAGGGATTCGCTAATATTACTTTTGACAACAGCTTTGTTGTCAGGGGGATGAAAATAATAGAGGGGAATAATGGCCTTTTTGTCTCTATGCCCAGCCGGAAACGCCCAAACGGCACCTATCAGGACATAGCCCACCCGATTCATCAGGATATGCGGGAGGATATTGAAACTCAGGTCCTGAAAGAATATGCTGAAGAAGTCAAAAGAAACTCTTCAAATTGACTTATTTATTGCTTTTATTGCCAGTGCCCTGGGGCGTCGTCAAGTGGTAAGACACCAGCCTTTGGAGCTGGCATTCCCAGGTTCGAATCCTGGCGCCCCAGCCAATTTTTGCTTATATTAAAATCTGCTCTCATTCCCAAATTTGAATGAGAGCAATTTAGTGCTGGAAATCTTGAAGGACCGTTAAATGATTGTCAGAAGCGATTTGAAGCTGGTCACGGGAAATGGAAATTATCCCCTGGCTCAAAAAATTGCCAAGTATCTGGGCAAAGAGCTGACCAAGTGTACTGTCAGCCGCTTCTCAGATGGTGAGATATTCGTACAGATCGAAGAAAATATCAGAGGGCATGATCTATTCATAATTCAGCCTACTAATCCGCCGGCTGATAATCTGATGGAACTGCTTATTATGATTGAAGCTGCCAGAAGAGCCTCGGCCATGAGAATCACCGCTGTCCTGCCCTATTACGGCTACGCCAGACAGGACAGAAAAGATAAGCCGAGAGTTGCCATTACTGCCAAGTTAGTGGCCAATCTTATCACCACCGCCGGAGCCGATAGAATTATTACAATGGACCTTCATGCCAGTCAGATACAGGGATTTTTTGACCTGCCGCATGACCATCTGTATTCTTCAGTTTTGTTTAATAAATATTTCCGCTCGCTGAAACTTGAAAATCTTTGTATTGTTTCACCCGATGTTGGTTCTATTAAACTGGCGCGCGCAACTTCGGCCTCGTTACATGCCGATATTGCCATAGTTGACAAAAGGCGACCAAAAGCAAACGTCGCCGAAGCAATGAATTTGATTGGCAGCGTGGAAAACAAAAATGTTTTGATCAGAGATGATATGATAGATACCGCCGGTTCGATCGCGGCGGCAGCAGAGTGCGTGAAGCAAAACGGCGCTCTGGACATTTATGCAGCAGCTACGCATGGCGTACTGTCGGGACAGGCTTTAGAGAGAATTGAAAAATCGCCCATAAAAAAACTTATTATTTCAGACTCAATAAACCAGTCAGAGCGAGCCCTGCCTGATAAGATAGAAGTTTTGACTTGTTCTGAACTAATAGGAGAAGCAATTAAAAGAATTGCTGATGAGGAATCTGTCTCATCGTTATTTGAAGATCAACCGATGGTAGTTTAATTATTTTTTAGTTAAATGAGAGTAGGAAGGAATTGAAAGAATTATGAAAGAAATTGTATTAGCAGTTGCTTCGCGTGAAGGTACCGGCAAGGGCCATGCGCGTAGAGTAAGAATGAGCGGAAATATTCCCGCAATAATTTATGGTCCCCAGACCAAGCCAATATCTGTTCAGGTCAGCCTTCGGGAATTTCAATCGGCCTGGAAAACAGCCGGCGGCAGCAGCGCTATCTATAATCTGGACCTCGGCGGAAAATCCAAAAAGGTACTTATTAGAGAATTGCAAAGAGACCCGGTAACAAGTGAGATAGTCCATGTAGATTTTCACGCAATTTCGATGACAAAACCGATTCACCTTTCTGTGCCGATCAGGCTCATAGGCATCCCGGTCGGTGTTAAAACCGACGGCGGAATTATGCAGACAACAATGCGCGAGTTCGAGATTGCCTGCTTACCTGCAGACATTCCTGAGCATATTGATATTGATGTCGAAAGCCTGCATATCGGCGAATCTATCCATGTTAGAGATATAAAGATTGAAAAAGCAAAGATTCTTGATGAAGAACAGCGGACAATAGTCGTTATCTCTGCTCCGACAGTAATGAAGTCGACTGAAGAAGAAGCTGCCGAAGCTGCTGAAGATGAAGCAGCTGCCGAAGAAGCCGAAGCTGCTGCTGGCGGTACTGAAGCAGCCGAAGGTGCCAAGAAAGAAGAGGGCACGGAAGACCAAGATAAAAAAGACAAAGACAAGAAAGACAAAGGGAAGAAAGAAAAATAAGCCAATAATTCATCTGAATATTTTTATTAAAAAACCGCCTTTGGCCAGAGGCGGTTTTTTAATGACTACATCATATCATATGGGTCGACGTCGACTACAACTTTTATCCCCGACGGCATCCTAAAGCGGCTCTCGTTCTCTTCCCAAACTTTTAGCATCTGCACGAATTTTACAACCTGCTTAGTCTTTACAAAGAGATGCCGCCTGTAATTTTTCCTTAAGAAATACATAGGACAGGGCGCTGGTCCTAAAAGCTCAGCTTTGAGATGGCACTTAACTATTTTGCTTTTAAGTTTTTTGCCGAACAGGAGTGCATTTTCTTCTAGTCTCAGTTCATCGGTTCCTGAAAGAACAAAATTTACAATTCTTGTGAAAGGGGGATAGTTAAATTCACGTCGATTCAATATTTCTTGTTCATAAAAAGAGATATAATCCTGTTTGGCAGCATTTAGTATCACGTCTCTTTCGGGATAGTAAGTCTGTATCAGCACCTGTCCTTTGTTATCAGACCTGCCTGACCGGCCCGAGACCTGCAGAAGTCTTGAAAAAGATTTTTCAGTCGCTCGGAAATCCGGCAAGTCCAGACTTTGGTCGGCAGAAAGCACACCTACCAAAGATACTCCCGGCAAATCCAGCCCCTTGGTCACCATCTGTGTCCCCAAAAGCATATTATGTTTTCTTTCGGCAAAGTCTGACAGGATTTTGTAAGCTTTGGTTCTGCCTCTGGCACTGTCGGAATCAAGGCGCGACGGTTTCCCGCGTTCAAATAAAAATCCTAAGCTTTCTTCTACTCTTTGAGTACCAACACCGCGGAATTCGAAGGCCGTGGCGCCGCAGTTGGGGCAGATATCATAATTCGGTTCCAGATTTCCACAATAGTGGCAGGTGAGCTTCTGTCCCGACTTGTGGAAAGTCAAATTTACTCGACAGTCAGGGCATGACGGTACAAAACCGCAGGAGTCACACTTAATATAGGGAGAGTAGCCTCTGCGGTTTAGATAAAGAATAATTTGCTGATTCTTCTCCAGACGGTTCTCGATTTCTTTTTTTAGAGGATAGGACAGATAATTAAGGTCTCCGCCAAGCCTGTGTTTTTGCATATCTATTATTTGAACTTTGGGCAATGTTGCCTTTCCCGGTCTCCCGGTCAAGGCATGCAATTCAGATCTGCCGGTTTTGGCATTGTGGTAAGACTCAAGCGATGGAGAAGCTGAACCGAGCAGTATTGGTATGTTATTAATTTTTGCCCTCATTATGGCTGAATCGCGCGCCTGAAAACGCGGAGCTGGTTCATCCTGCTTGTAGCTGTCGTCGTGCTCTTCGTCAACTACGATAAAGCCGATATTCGGTAGCGGCGCAAAAAGCGCAGACCGCGGACCTACTGCTATTTTGTACCTGCCGGACAGTATGCCCCGCCAGCTCTCCATCCGCTCAGTATTGGTCATCGCCGAATGTATTACAGCTACTGCGTCTCCAAAAAATCCTCTCAAGTAAGACAGGGTAGTGCCCGCCAGAGTTATTTCCGGAGTCAGCACCAATACAGTTTTGCCTCGTTTAATAACTTCAGCTGCCAGATTGCAGTATACTAATGTCTTACCGGAGCCGGTTACGCCATGAAGGAGATGAACCCGGTGGCCTTGGGTTAGTGAGGGAACTATTTTGTCAAAGATATTCTGCTGCTCGCTTGTTAGCGATATCTTTTTAACACCCGATCGCCCTTTGATAAAACTTAAGGGAATCTCAGACTCTGAACCGCCAGCTGAATCAAGAAAATCAGAGCTGGTATCATCCGGCCAGATTTCTATAATGGCGTTTTCTTTTTTGAGCTTGTTTAAAAGACGGGAGTCGAGTTGCCTGATAGTTTTTAGTGTCGATGCTGACAGTTTTTTCCCTGTCTTAACTTTTGGGAGAAGTTCAGGCGGGATCGAATTAGTTATTTTCTGCCAGATGAGCTGTGATGACTTACTTTTTCTGATGGCAGCAGGCAAAGCAGTAGCCAGAACATCGGCCGGATTACAAAAATAATAGTCCGCTATCCAGAGACAAAGCTGAAAGAGTTCCTTTGAAAAAAGTGAGGAGTCATCAATTTTTCTGGCAAGGCTCTTAATCTCAATACCGGGCTTATCAGATGTTTTACCTAAGTAGAAGCCGATTTTGCTGTTCTTTCCAAAAGGAACCAGTACTCGCTGCCCGCAGGCAAGAACTGACATACTTTGCGGGACAGAGTATACGAATGTTTTTCTAAGAGGGCCGGCTACGGCAATTTCAGCAAAATTCATAAGTTAAATTAGTCAAATTCTCATCATAAAAAAAGCGGCAGGATAGTTTTTCCTGCCGCCTTGAGTATATTCTTTTTATTAAGAACTCTATATCACATTTGTTTAATGTCAGAGAATCTAATTGCTCAGACGCTTGAGGTTTCTCTCGGCTTCGGCTTTTTTGGCGGCGCTGGCACGGATTTCGGTGTATAGGTCGCTTAGCCGCTCCCAGATTATGCTTCTTTCGCTGTTAATCTCAACTACTTTTTCATAAGCAAAAACAGCTTCTTTGAATTTTTGCAGCGTCAACAGGCAGTCGCCCAATGAGATCCAGTGTTCGATATTGTCAGGCTCCATGCCGGTGAGCTTTTCGTACGTTGTCGCGGCTATATCGTAGCGCCCTCTGATAAAGCTTATCAGGGCGTACTCTTCGTGCCCTCTAATTGAATCAGGATTTATGGTTATGAGCTTTTCATAATATGCTGCCGATTTATCAAACAGTTCGTTGGCCTCTTCACGGATTTTAACTGCCTCATCCGGGTTATCTCCGCTGATTTCAGAAGCCTTTTTCAATGTCAAACCGGCTTCTCGTCTGTAAAAATCGCCGAGTCCGACCAGCGCATCCGGGTAAGCAGAGTCAACTGCCAGCATCTTTTCAAAGACCGGCATGGCCGAGTCCATCATATCGCAGCGGATATAACAGATTGTCAAATTACTGGCATTTGAGAGATCATTGGGATTTGCACTTAGAAATTTGGAAAAATATGGGGCTGCCTTGCAGTATTCATTTAGATTAATGTAATCATAGGCTATGGAAAGCAGCAGCGAGGAACTGTCCTCGGTTTGTGCCATAGCATTTTCTAGCCAGATGATAGCATCTTCAAATTTATCCTGTTTTTCATATAGTGAGCCAACGGCAACATACGGGCGATGATCTGTGGAGTCTAATTGAATTGCCAGTTTCATATTCGAAATACTTGAATCGGCTTTGGCGGTAATAGAAGTCGTATAAAACTCCAGCATATCAGAGTCAGAGGTATTCTTTTGTTCGCTGAACATCTCTTCAACAGAGTTAAGCTGTTCTATGCCTCTGTTATAGAACTCTCTCCAGTATTTGACTTTGGTGGAGTCGGCTTCTTCGAGCAGTTTATCACAGTTTTTGCGGTATTTCTTTTTGATATCTTTGTTATTGCAGCACATTCTCAAAGTATCAAAATATGCTATCATCTGGTTGACGTAAGGAGACTTATCATCTGCAGTTGTTTTTGATTCAATAAAGTCTACCATAATCTGTCCCATCAGGCCCAGTCCCTGAGAATGGGGACCGTAGAAGAAGAATAGCGAGTCAAGCATAGCAACTGCTTCTTCCGGGCGATTATCAATCACATGTATTTTGGCGCTGGTAATGTATGCTCCGGCCGGAAGTTTACGAGCAGCTGAAATGCTGTACGAAAACAGCAGAAAAGCCAGCGGAATCAATATCTTATAAGAAAAACTTTTCAATATCCCCTCCTGTATATACTCAAAATTTTCAGCAAATTATAGCCCGATAATGTTTCTGTCAACGTAAGACATTTAGCGATAATTATAGCGGACTTTATACTTAACAACTACTTTTTGGTTCGCCTTGGCCTTTATGACGAATTTGATGGTATTGGCGTCCTTTTTCTCATACTTAAAATCGGACTCCAAAATCTCCCAGAAACCATATAGCTTTTTGACTATCTCTATAGTTACTGCTTCAGCCTTGCGATTGCGAATTTCTATCTCCATTTCGCGGTCTTCGACTTTGTTGGAAATCCGGTTCTGGTTCATGGTGCGTTCTTCGGCCGCGATATCAAAAGCGTTGCCGACAGTAATATTAAGCTCTTCATCTATGGGTGTATGTTTGATTCTGTCTTCGCCAAGCAAAATCCGAGAGCCGTCATCGTCGGCCTTAAATATGCGGATTCTGCCTGCTGGAAGCGGCATGCCCAGACCGGTTTCCTGGGAATTTTTGAAACGTAATTTTACCTGTACCTGTTTGGGGTTTCTTTCGGGTTCAAATACGAATACTTTTTTAATTTTTGCATGTGCCGGTTCAAATAAAGAGATTTGTTTTATCTCTTTGTCGGCCACGGTTGCTTTGCGGGGCAGAGTGTAGAGATGGTATTCAAAAAACACTTTTTCCTGAAATCCGGGAGCGGCCGCGCCCTTCGCCGAAAACTTTAAAGCTTCTGGACGGCCACCTCGAATATATAAATCTTGCGCCCGATGGATATCACCCGCAATGAGTTTTAGCTTGGCGTCTCTGTATGTTTTTCCGGAGGTATTGTTAATAGCTGCCCAGCCGGACAAATCTAACTGGGTCTCTTTCGAATTTAATAGTCCGACATATTCGGCGCTCCAGCTTATGCCAGAAGTCTGATAGCTGACTTCACAAAGCGCTTCACCCGAAAAATCAGAATTATATTTCCAGAAAAGAGTCGGGCGGGTGATAAGTCCGTCGGGGAGACTGGGGAAATTGACTTCGACGACATGAGACAACAGTACAATTTTTATCCTGCCGGATTTTTCCTGAATCGTAACAGCCCCGCCGCTAAAAGCTAAAAGAATGCCCTGGTAGAGCTTGCCTTCTTTATCAATCAGTTCAATCTCTTTATCAATATACTTCTGATACATTTTGTCCGGGCTGACCAGGTCAAAGGCATAGTTCTGCTCCAAAATTGAAACATTGCGATTGCCTTCGACTGTGAAGCCGACCGAGTTGGCATCTATCAAAGAAGGGACATCACGAAACTGTAACCGGCCGATGCCTTTATCAAATTTCAATGTCCGCTTTTCGCTTATAACGCCGAGGTTGCTGTTATAGACGGTGACTGCTATTTCGTCAGCAATGGCGACGGATGAGATTAAAAGCAGCGATGTAATAAAAGTCAGCTTTTTCATTTTGGTCTCCTAATGATTATACAGCCTAAGGCTGCAAATATTATCATGTCGAAGTATATACCAAAAAGAGGGGAGAATCTTCCAGAAAAAACTATCTTAAACAGCTTTGAAATTCTTGACCGTAAAGTCAATCTGCTTCTGGACTTCGGCCGGAGTCGGGTTCAGCTCTGCGGTTGAAAAAGAACCATTTGCGCAGTCTATTTTGTCAAATATCTGCATATAGAGCGAGTAAATCAGGTTAAGGCTGAGCTGATATTTGGGTTTAAGATAGGGAATAGTATCGTTAACAGATTTTAAGGCCCTTTTTCGGTAGTAGTCAGCCAATCTCTTATAATCTGTAAATAGCGAACGGACTCTATCGTCAACAATACCGTTCATACAAAGATTCTGGATTTCAGCCGCTGTCAGACTATGCCGTTTCAAAATATCGTTCGGGAAATAGTTCAGGTTTCGGGTCTGGTCTTTTTCGTAGTCTCTCATTATATGCACCAGATAAGAGAAAACTGCCAGTGGCCGGGCGGCTTTGCAGATATCGAACTTTGGCAGGCTGAACTCCTGACCTGACTGAGATACTCCGCAAAGATGCATAAATACTGAAGCCGGCGATATGGCTGCTCCCTCGGTGTAACGGCGGAAAGTCATAAAGCTATCAAAGCCGTCATTTTTGATATCATAGATCATTGCTTTGGCAAGTCTCTGCCAGGGCCAGAGAGGAATCTTAAATTTCTGAATAACTTCCAAGAGCATGCGCAGGGTCCTGCCGCCGGACTCAGTCTTGACCAGGCCGCCTATGAGTTCGTTTATATTTTCAGTATAGCTTTTTTGTTCGGCCGGGCTGAATGTCTGGCCGTCAACTTTGCGGTCATCGACCAGGTCATCAATTTCTCGCATAGACCGGTAACAGACCTTGAACGCCTGATACCTGTCTTCGTCCCAAAATCGTGCCGCTATATCCAGAATAGGGTTGGTCAGAATAGACTCAAAATCTGAGTCGACAATTACCAAATCCTGATAGTCTTCAGTATGACTCATCGGGTGAAATGTAGTTATTTTGAAATTAGATGTCAGGAGATATTATCCGAACAGCATTGCTTGAATAATCACTACTAAATCAAACGCCATCCACCCGGCGGGGGTAGCTGCCGAGGACTTTGATAAAATGAGTTATCTCGGCCAGATGGTCCAGGGCGTGATTGACCCGTTCTTCGCTTATATGGCCGCTAAAATCGGCATAAAAATAATACTGCCAGGCCTTTTTGCGCGACGGCCGCGATTCAATTTTGGTCAAGTCAATATCGCGAAGTGCGAAAACAGACAGTGCTTTAAACAAGACCCCGGGGCCGTTTTTGAGCGAAAATACAATCGAAGTTTTGGCTTTGCCTTTAAATGCGGCAGCTTTTCTACCCAACAATAAGAAGCGGGTAAAGTTCGTTTTTTCATCTTCGATTGCTTTTTTGACCTTTTTCATTTTATAAATCTCAGCAGCATAGGGAGAGGCCAGAGCCGCTGAATTTTTTAGTCCTGACTGCGCCAGCATCTTAACCGCACCGGCTGTGTCGTAGTATGAGATTGGCGCGATAGTTTTATTTCTTTTAAAAAAATTACGGCACTGGTCCAGAGCCATCGGGTGCGAATAAACTTTGCTGATATGCTTAAAAGAAACTCCCGGCGGAGCAATCAGACAGTGCGAAACGCGAAGCTGGATTTCATCTATGACTTTCAGTTCATGCTCAAGGAGTAAATCATAAATCTTGTGGATCGAACCTACCAGAGAGTTTTCTATGGGAACAATTCCAAAATCCGCTTTCTTATTTACTACAATCTGAAAAAGAGTTTCAAAACTATCGCAGGGGACGGGTATGATTTTTTTGCCCAGAAGCTCTCGCGCCGCTACTTCGGAGTAGGCCCCGCGCTCTCCCTGAAATGCTACTTTTTTACCAGCCATAATTCACCTTATCGGAAGCAAAATTGAACCCTTAACCGCCAGAACTTGTCAGCACTCAAAACGCCCCGGTATCCAGCATTACCAGAGTACAGGCCATGACTACTTCTATTTTGGCACTTTCCAAAACTTCTGCCAGTTCTTCATTCTCTGCACCCGGGTTAAAGATTACGCGTCTGGGGTTTAGTTTCAGGATGTCATCTTTTAGGCGATTTGAAATTTTTGAATTTACGTAAAAGGTCAAAGTGTCAACTGGTTGGTCAATTTCGCTTAAAGATTTAAGACCTGGAACTCCATCGACAGAATGTCCGGCCGGGTGAATGGGAATTGGCTTATGACCATGTTCTTTGAGCAGGCGCATAGCCTTGAATGCAAAGCGTTCTTCTTTAGGTGAGGCGCCCAGTACAGCAACCCGGGAACCGGCTGGTGCCAGTGTTGTCAATTTTCTTCCTCTTTATTTTCTTTTTTCTAATATACTCTAATTGGTATCTGTTGCAAAAGTATGTTACAAAAAAACAGCCCGCCAAAAAAAGCGGGCTGTAAAGAATCAAAATATTTGATTCAGACTAAAACGGGATTTTGGACGGGTCAAAATCAGCAACATTTTGTGCCAGAGTCCATTTGTGCCCTTCGGGACAGCTGAAGGTGCAGGTGCGGTCTCCCCAGAACTGGTCTTTTACCGGCTGAAGTTCTTTGGCACCGGCCTGCTTTGCCTTTTCGTAAGACTGGCCAACGTCATCTACATAAAGATAAAAGGATACCGGCACTCCCTTTCCGGCGTATTCCGATGGCGCCTTATCTTCGGTGTTAGGTCCTTCCGGACCCACCATAATAACGCTGTCTTTGTGACCCATCTCAGCGTGCATGATATTGCCTTCTTTGTCGGGCATGGTCATTCTGGTTTTAAAACCAAATGCTTTTTCATAAAACTCAAGTGAGCCTTTGACATCCTTGACGGTGATGTAAGTGTTGAGCCACTGCATTCCTTCGGCTTTAGGGTTTCTCTGTGACATAAAATACTCCTCCAGTAGCGGTCTTGATTATAGATTAATGAAAAAACTATTTAGCTTTGTCTACGATATTATATGAAAAAGGTTCACTTTCGGCAATCGCATTAAAAGAAATTCGATCAAAAGTGATGCAGGATTTGCGTCCTAATCAGACTATCGGAAGTACGTTTTCGGGATCAAATTTGGCTTTGACTTTGCGGTTGTAAAGAGCATTGGTTTCGCTGTTTGATTCGTCGAGCATGTCGATAAGTCCTTTGCGGTCAACCTCTTTCATCTTGATATCCCGATATTCTATCTCGGCCGTAATGGGGAAAACCCGAAAAGTTGCGCTTACAATAAGTCCCAAAAGCCCCCAGGAACCGGCAAAGATCTTGACGACATCGTAGCCCGAAACAGACTTAAAACAGGCCGAACCCGGGCTGATTATCTGCCCCTGCGGGGTGACTATTTCAGCCTTAATAAAATACCGTTTCAAAGGTAAATCATGACCGACGTTTTCTGCACTAAGATTAACTGCAATGCTTCCGCCGACAGAGCCGACATAAGGCAGCCGCGAATGCGGCATGAACAGATTCTCGGCTTTCAAATCATCGTTTAGTTCTCTTAGCGGATAGCCGGAACCAACTTTAACATAAAAATCCGGGGCATTCAGCTCGTGCAGTTTGTTCAGCCGGTCGGTGCGGATTGAAATCATATTGACAAACGGTTTTCCCTGCGGGTCGATATTATTGCCGAAACCGGTGATAAACAGGCGTTGGGAATGCTTGTTGGCCAGGGTAATAAGAGCTGCCGCATCTTCTCCGTTTTCCGGATGAAAGGTGGGCACATTCTTTTGCCAGGTCAGCCGGTCTTCGGGAAACTCCGACTTGATGATATCAATGAACTGGTCGATTCGAGACTGTGACATAGGGGGATGATAATGAATTTATGCAAAAGAGCCAAGCCTGTTACTTGTAGGTCAGGAACCTTGTGTTCCTGACGATTCGAGCTGATCGACGGGGTTGTGACGAAATGGGTTCGTTTTGTCATAATTAACATCTTTTTTTGGATTTCTCTTTATAGGCAATCGACCGCACCCTTTCCGCCGAGGCGGACTCAGGATGACGGTCGAAATGGGTTCGTTTTGTTATAATTAACTTTTCCTCTAATAGGTCTTGTAGTGATTTTGTCATAATGGATAGCATGTCGTATTAGGGTTGAACTGGGTATTTTGCTGTGATTTGGGGGTGAATTTGAGAATCCCACAGCAAGCTGTGGGCGACCGGGTCCCAAGTATTGTACATGTAGGTCAGGAACCTTGTGTTCCTGACTATTTGGATTTGTCGAAACCATCCCGAGTACGTGAGGTTTCGACCTACTCTTTAGAAAAAACTATTGCACAAAAATTCAATTATTTCGTTATTGTAGATACAGGTAGAGATTATCCGGAAAGTCTCTTAACTTTGACAATCAAGATTTCGGGGTAGGATTTATGCGCAAAATATCGGTTATTCTAATCATCGGCTTGTTATTGGGCTGTTCAGGCAGCGATAAGCCGCTGGCACCGACGGTGCCGGAAAGCCTGATTGGGGAATATACAGGTACAGTTTCATACTGGCGGTTTAGGAGTACCGACAGCACCATTACAGCATCAGCTGAAATTGAAATTAGTTTCGATTCTGATTCGACTTACTCGTACTTTGTGTCTATCGAGGATGGTTGTGGCGGTTATTTTGGTACTTGGTATGACTATGAGAATGGTGCTTTGGAACTTAGTAGCATCACGATGGTAGCGATGCTTTGTCTTTTTAACCCGCTTGAAGAATTGTACGGTGAGTTCCGGGTGACTGGCACTAAGTCATCCGTTTTGTTTTATCAAGAGTTGCCAGAGTTAGATTTGGTACGGACGATAGAATTAAACAAGGTTTCCCAATAGAAGATGGATTCCGGCCTGCCCCCCCTCGGCTCCCACGGGACTTCGTTTTCGTGGGCGGCCCGCCACGGCGGGTCCTCATCTGCCTTCTGATAGAAACCCACCCTTTCCGCCGAGGCGGACTCAGAACTATGTCATAAATGATGGCCACCCTGCCTGGACTTTATTGATCAAGTTTGTCAAAGGGAAGAGGAGGATTAAAATCGACATGTCCAAATTTTACAAGCAAAGATAAATCTAATTCTTTTCCAATCCAATGCTCTGGAATTTGTTTGAGCTCCCAGCTCTTTTCAGGAAGTTCCAGATTAGAAACTCTTATTGGGAGTCCTTCTACGACTGGAATTACGTTTGATAAGCTTTCTTCACCTTCTGCCATGTCTCCGAAGTCCCAACCAACACAATTTACTCCTATGATCTTACCATCTTCAGTAAATACAGGACCACCCTTGCCCCGCTTCGGATCTCAATGGTTGTTTCCAAATATCCGCAGGGCATCATAGGATCTTCAGGTACTGGTACGTATCTGAGAAGCTTCCCAGTGAAATAATTTCCCTTGATTTCGTTCAAGTTTGCTTTGTCTGAAAAATCTAAAGTTCTATTTTCGGGATAAGCATAAGTAACCAATTTGCTTCCAATCTGCGGTAGAACTCCTGTCAAAGTTCCTCTAAGGTTCATCAGTGGTTTGTTTGGTAACTTGCGTGCATAATTTTCTGCTTGACCTATCGCAAGATCAGAATTTTTATAACGGTGAAAACACAATATCTGACGAAAATGTACTTTGTTATTAGCTCCTAGGTGGACAACAAATCCTCTTGAAATTAACTCTCCTTTTTCATTATGCATGTCATCAAGCACATGGCAAGCGGTCAAGAACAAGCCATATCTAGTTATGTAAAATCCTGTTCCGACAACAATCAGTTTTTTGCCTGCGATTTCCTTAAGGATAGGCACAATGCCATCACCTGGATGAATGGTTTTACCGTCTCCCGTTAATGCTTTTGGCTGGGTCTTGTTCATCATATTTATATACGGACAAAATGGATTACTACAATCACATTCTTACTAATTTGTTAAAAAAAAGCCCCGGGCAATGTCGCCGGGGCTTTTTTGTATATAATAGTCGAAGATGGATTCCCGATTTCTCGGGAATGACAGGTTGAGTCTTTGTGCGCTCAGGGTAACTTGTTCGCAAAAAAAAGCCCCCGATGTAATCGGAGGCCTTTTTATAGAATATATACTTGCTATTAGTACATGCCGTCCATGCCGCCCATGCCACCCGGAGGCATAGCCATTCCGGCCTTTTTATCTTCGGGCTTCTCGGACACCACAGCTTCGGTGGTTAAAAGAAGTCCGGCGATTGAAGCCGCATTTTCAAGAGCAGTGCGGGTGACCTTGGTCGGGTCAATCACGCCTGCCTTGAACAGGTCTTCGTACACATCAGTCTGAGCATTGTAACCAAAGGCATCTTTTTCAGCCATTACCCTGTTGACCACAATTGAGCCTTCCATGCCGGCATTATTAGAAATCTGTCGAATCGGCTCTTCGAGCGATTTGCGCACAATGTCAACACCGACTTTCTCTTCGCTGTCGACTTTAAGAGTGTCAAGCGCACTAATTGCACGGAGAAAAGCAACGCCGCCACCCGGGACAATGCCTTCTGCGACAGCCGCACGGGTAGCGTGCAGGGCATCTTCAACACGGGCTTTCTTTTCTTTCATCTCAGTTTCAGTAGCAGCGCCGACATTGATAACCGCCACACCGCCGGCCAGCTTGGCCAGACGTTCCTGAAGTTTCTCTTCGTCGTAGTCTGAAGTAGTATCTTCGATCTGCTTTTTGATCTGAGCAATGCGTCCCTGAATATCCTCAGTTTTGCCGGCACCTTCAACTATGGTGGTGTCGTCTTTGTCAATAGTGACTTTCTTGGCAGTACCGAGGTCTGAAAGAACAGCGTTTTCAAGTTTGAAACCGACTTCTTCAGAAATGACTTTGCCGCCGGTCAAAGTAGCGATATCGTCAAGCATCGCTTTGCGGCGGTCGCCGAATCCGGGAGCCTTCACCGCTGCAACCTTGATAGTGCCGCGAAGTTTATTGACTACCAGCGTGGCCAGCGCCTCGCCATCGATATCTTCAGCAATAATCATCAGAGTCTTACCTTGCTGGGCGACTTTCTCTAATATCGGCAGAAGGTCCTTCATCGTAGAAATCTTCTTATCATAGATGAGAATCATGGGGTCTTCCAGCACCGCTTCCATCGAATCCGGATTGGTTACGAAATAAGGGGAGAGGTAACCGCGGTCAAACTGCATACCTTCAACAACCTCAAGAGTTGTTTCGGCAGTCTTGGCCTCTTCAACTGTGATAACGCCGTCTTTGCCTACTTTTTCCATAGCTTCGGCAATCAATTCGCCAATGACCGCGTCACTGTTGGCAGAGATCGTTCCAATCTGAGCAATTTCTTCTTTGCCTGAGACCGGACGGGACATTTTCTTAACAGCCGCGGTAACAGCTATAACAGCTTTGTCAATACCGCGCTTGATAGACATCGGATTGTGACCGGCGGTCACGTTTTTGACGCCTTCGCGGAAAATTGCCTGGGCAATCAAAGTTGCGGTGGTAGTGCCGTCACCGGCGTCGTCGGATGTTTTGGAAGCAACTTCCTTGACCATCTGGGCGCCGATATTTTCTACCTGATCTTCAAGTTCAATTTCTTTGGCAACCGTCACACCGTCTTTGGTGATAGTCGGTGAGCCAAATTTCTTTTCGATAACAACATTACGGCCTTTGGGGCCAAGAGTTATCCTGACCGCGTTGGCCAGCTTGTCAACGCCGGCTTTGAGCTTGTTTCTGGCGCTGGCATCATAGTCTATAGTTTTTGCCATTTGTTTTATCTCCTAATGGTTCTTATTTCTGGATAATGGCGAAAATATCAGACTCACGCATAATGAGCAGATCTTCACCTTCAATTGATACTTCGGTACCGGAATATTTGCCGTACAAAATCCTGTCACCTTTTTTGACTTCAAGAGACATCTTTTTGCCGTCATCAGTTACCCGGCCGGAACCAACTTCGATGATTTCACCTTCCACTGGTTTTTCTTTAGCTGTATCCGGTATAATGATGCCGCCTTTGACTTGCTCTTCTTCGACCGGTCTGACAACTACTCTGTCGTACAAGGGTTTAACTTGCATTGTTTCTTCCTCCTAATTGCTTCTTGCATTTAGTTTATTGTCAATATATTTACTGTTACTATTTAGCAGTCCCTATCGTCGAGTGCTAACAATAATCATAAACTATCAATTTGTCAAGAGGTTCCAGCTAAAAAGTGAAGATATTGTGATTTTTTTCGCTATCTCGCGTGAATGAGAAAGTTTAAGTTGTTATTAAGTAATGGTTTAGTCGAAAGTAGAGGGAGCAGGTCTTACTTTTTCAGGTTATAGAAGGCCTCTAGGCCGGGGTAAATGGCCTTATCCCCGATCGTTTCTTCTATCCGCAAGAGCTGATTATACTTAGCAATGCGGTCGGTCCGGCTCAATGAGCCTGTTTTTATCTGCCCGGCGGAAGTTGCCACGGCAACATCGGCTATGGTGGCATCCTCGGTTTCGCCTGAACGGTGGGAGATAACGCAGGTAAATCCGGCTTTTTTGGCCATTTCGATGGTATCAATCGCTTCTGTCAGGGTGCCGATCTGGTTTAGTTTTATAAGAATCGAGTTGGCGGCTTTTTCTTTGATACCTCTGCTTAATCTTTTACGGTTAGTGACAAAGATGTCGTCGCCGACAATCTGAATTTTTGTGCCGGCAGCCGCCATAAAATCTTTCCAGCCGTGCCAGTCATCTTCGGCAAAGCCGTCCTCGATTGAAATAATCGGATAATTACTGATTAGTTCCTGGTAGAATTTGATAAGCTGTTCAGAGGAGAGTTTTTTCTTTTCTGCAGTCAGGTTATACTTTTTGGTTTTTTTGTCGTAGAACTCAGTCGAGGCCGGGTCTAAGGCAATTTTTATCTGCCGGCCTGCTTTGTAGCCGGATTTATCGATAGCGGCCATTATCAAATCAAGCGCTTCTTTGTTCGATTTCAAGTCCGGCGCAAAGCCGCCCTCGTCGCCGACAGCAGTGCTGTAGCCTTTGGCCTGCAGCACTTTTTTTAAGTGCCCGAAAATTTCGGCGCCCATCTGAAGGCTTTCGGAAAATGATTTTGCCCCGACCGGCATTATCATGAATTCCTGAAGGTCGACATTGTTATCAGCGTGTTTGCCGCCGTTTAAGATATTCATCATCGGCACCGGCAGAGTTCGGCAGTTGCAGCCTCCGATATACTCATACAAAAACCGGCCGCGGGAATCAGCAGCTGCTTTTACATTGGCCAGAGAAACCCCAAGAATGGCATTGGCGCCGAGTTTTGATTTATTTTCCGTGCCGTCAAGATTTATCATAAAGTTATCTACCGCGGTCTGGTCAAAGGGATCGATTTCTTCTTCAATCAGCATCGGGCCGATTAAGTCATTGACGTTTTGCACAGCTTTTTCGACGCTTTTTCCGAAGTACTTGGATTTTATACCGTCACGTAGTTCCACGGCTTCGTGGGCGCCGGTTGAGGCTCCCGAAGGCACAGCAGCCCGGCCAAGTGAGCCATCGCTCAGGCAGACATCGACTTCGACTGTAGGGCTGCCACGGCTGTCAAGAATCTGGCGGGCGTGTATATATGAATAATCCGACATTATTTCTGTTCCTTACGATAATAACAGTTATCGGCAGAAATTATCAGATTGCTCTCGTTTGGGCAAGGGATAATTCTGAATAGTGGATAGTAAGAAGAGAGTGGGAACTTTAAATAGAAGAATGTCAAATCAGGGACACAGAGCAGGCGTGGGGCTACTCACATTTTAAGTTTTGATCAATAATAGCATGATGGCAGAGCTGCACCGCCTCTGAAAATGAAATCCACTAAATAAGTAAGGTCTAAAATATTGGCCGAAGCACCGTCGTTGTTAACGTCAGTTTCTTCAGGGCAGTTGCCGGAGTCACCGCTTCCCCGAAATATGAAATCAACTAAGTGAGTCAAGTCCAGCACGTTGCCGTCGTCGCCGTCTTCATTAAAATCGCCGCGGTTACTCAAACAGCAAATGATTATCGGTTCTACTGACACAACATATTCAGTTTCCCCATAAAAAGTCACAGTAGGTACAAGTGAACTATCTGGAGGTGAGGACTGTGCAGGTGCGAAATTTGACCAATTCATTAATACCGGCCGCCGAAGCGTGGAGGAATCTACGGTGATAAAAACCTTCGCTGTCACAGTTGAGTCCTCGGGTGCGAAACCGAAGGGGTAAAAACCAAATAACAGCACTCTGCCATCTGCTGAATCAATTGCATAACCTGATGCATTATTATCAAAAGATTCTAAGTCTATTGAATCAATCTGAGGTATGTCATCGCCCACACGAATCTCAAGAGGCAAAATGACGGTATTTAAGGTTTTTTCTGTAAAAAGTTCTACTGTTAATATAGCTTGGCTAAGCTCGGCCTCAACCCACTTAGTGTGAGAGATCTTAAATGCAGAATCCTGTTCCACTTGATAGGGAGGCAGCAAGTTAGAGCAATTTGGTGCCGGACCGCCACAGCAAACATAGGCATTATAAAAAGTTAAATCTAGTGGTGTCAGATTCTCGTAACCATCGATTTCTGCTGCCGACAGATCAACAGGCTGCGGCCCACCTTGGTAAAAATATGAAGCCAAGTACACTAAGTCCAAGATGGTTAAATTATTGTCCCCATCGATGTCGCCGCAGAGCTGTGAATTGGCGGCGATTGGCGATAATGCGAGGCAGAAGGCGGTGAGGAAAAAAATCTTAGCTAAAAAGCAGACACTTTTGTGTGCCGTCATTAGTTATGCCTCCCAAATTTAGTTTGGTATATAGCACAACAATGTAGCTCTTGTCCATATTTGTGTCAAGCTTTTTAATTTGTAATCGATTATAGAGTGAAAGCTACTATCTGCCAAGTCGATAGCTAACTATCCACATGCGCCGGGTGCCGGGCCGCCGCGGAAGATAAAATCTACCAGGAAAGTCAAATCCAGGATGTTTGACGAATCACCGTCGCCATTTAGGTCGGCTTCGGCCGGGCAGGCGGCGGCAATTCCGCCACGGAAAATAAAATCTACAAGGAAAGTTAAGTCCAGAATGTTGGCATCTTCACCATCGTTATTTGCGTCACCTCTGCTACCTTCACAGCATAGTATCGCTTCTTCGCAGGCGTCGCCGATGCCATCGTTGTCGATATCGCTCTGGTCGGGATTGAAGACAGAATTACAATTGTCGCTGCCGTTGACTATACCGTCGCCGTCATAATCTCCAAAATCTTCGATAGTTACATCTACTGTTAACTCCGCAGTCATGCCATGCCCAGTGTGGACGAGCGGAGTTACCGAAACCCCGATGACGCTGTCGGTATAAGTGTTACCGTATTCTAAAAGAGTCACGCGATTATTATTCTGGTTGTCTGAATTTGTCAGCGGAGGCATATCGAGCAGAAAATTATCGAAACTTGGGTGAATAAATGCGCCCGCTTTCATTCCAAACAGTCCGTCAACTCTGGTATAGTCCCATATGTCGAATACAAATAAAGAATCATAATCTATTGGCTCTCTGAAGTGATAGTAATAAAAAGCGCTGTCACGCGGGATGCGTAAAACTTTTAATCCGTCCGGACCATGAATGGGTGAGAGTGTATAAACACCGCTTTCTGTTATAGTTTTGAGCTGGTCGCGGTCAATCCAACCCATTTTTTCTTTTACTCTGGGGTTGAGGTCAGCAACCCCACCATACCTGTCCCCTATGATACCGTAACTGCAGGTAGAATCTGACAGATCCGGCCAAACGCTGTTTAATTCACAGTACCAGCCGTTGCTATGTCTAATATGAAGAGTGTGAAGAAACTCATGTATCGTTATTCCAAAAAGACGCATCACACCGTTGGTCCAGGCGATGTCGCCTATGCGAACTCCTCCCTGAGTACAGTTCCTACAATCATGGTATTGAGGATGGATTATAATGAGCCTGTCGTAGTCACCGCCGGTGTACATTGGGACAGGATTAGCTTCATAGCTGATATTGTAGCCATCGGATATTGCCGAATCCATAGCCGTACCAAATAATTGATAGAACCAGTCGGTACTGTCCAAATTTTCCAGAATATAAGGCCCGGCGAACTCTCCGGTTATTCTCATACGGTCATTGGAAACATAGCGGATAAAATCATTAAGCGATATGCCGTCGTAGTTCTCCCAATCAAAGACATCGTCAGTTACAAAGTCGGGCGTCCGGGGCGGTCCGGGGAATCGGTCATCAAATATAAGAGTGTCGGCCATCTCCATCGTAATTGGTTCGGGAAACTTATAGCTATTGCCGTGGGCTGCGTATTCGACCTGCTCAGTCGAATCTTGCGAAGCAAACCGGCACCAGATAACCAAAACAGTATACTCTCCCAGAGCAGGAATAATGGGCAGAGAGTCAGAAACAGGACCCTCTACCAAGCGCCCGCTTTTATCAACAGTCGGATTATTAAAACTGCCACCGCAGCCAAGTTCTGGTTCGAAAGACTGTTCAACTTCCTCTGCGAAAGAAAGAGATAAAGCAAAGCAAGTGAACGTGAAGAGCGTCACAACTAATTTGAGTTTCATCGAAGAATTCCTCGTGTATGGCGGCGCTTCAAAAGTAAGTGAAGAGTACTTAAGAAAGTATGGATTCTTGAAACATTTGCAAGTGAAATTTTGATATACTTAATCTGAACCGGCGTTGAATCTTGCCAGGATATCAATCCGGATATTGGAGTAGCTGACTTCGCTAAATGCAGCAAAGGCATGAAAGTTCGCATTAAAAGTTGACATCTTTCGATGCTGGTATCCGATACGCAAGGCAAGCGGACTAAAAATGAATTCCTTAACTGTAACATCGACAGCATAAGACACAAATACGGCATCTTGGTTTCTGCCCCGGACAATTCGCGTAGTCAGTCCCTTTGAGCTCAAATCAAAATCCGCGACACCAACGGCCCCGCCCAAATCCAGCCGCATCTTATTTCCTTCTACCAGTGCATGATAAAGAGAGAATTCGTACATTTTGACATTGAGGTCGGAACGAATCAGCTCCCAAGTCAATTCCACTTCAGGCGGTATTAAACCGCCCGTCATAGTTCCTATAAATGTAATGCTGTTGTCCAGCCTGCTGAAAGAGAACCGCACTGACATTTTCTGTGAAAGGCTTTTAGAAAGATAAAGAGTCCAGCCCTCGGGGTTTTCCAGAAAGAAATTATCCGACCAGCCAGTTTGACGGGCGTAGCCGATATCAATTTCTGCTTTTGAAATGTTACCAAGAGTTAGCAGAAAAACGAGAACCGAAATCGTAATCTTAAAAAAACGCTTCATATCTCAACTCCCCAATATGCATGACTGAAAAATCTGTCTTACTTATTTAATGACGGGTATAATTGAATTTTGTGCAAGGCGCAATTCTGTGCAAAAGAGGCAGATGCGGACATCTGCATAATTCAAAGGTGCAAAGTGCCGGGCTGGGTTTTCCTCTATCGATTCAAGAGTGTGGTTATGTCTTTTCCTTCAACCATAACATCACAAACTAATTGTCCTCCGGTAGTCGTTTTGGGATTTTTAAGTTCAACGTCTTTGCCCCTGATGATACTTTCTAAACCATCCTTGGCCTTTTGAAATCCGGACTGTCCCGGTTCCGGGGCACTATAGCCGTTGATCTTAATAGTATCGCCTTCTTCTTTACCCGTTGACTGCCAGTGAGGTGTGACCCTAAAGGTGCCAGCGTTGATTACTTCCGTCACGGTAACTCTCGTTTTTTTGAGTTCCATGGTTGCCTCCTATTCTTGATATAGGAAAAATCCATTTAATACCACGACACTTCATCACCTTAATTATTTTGGAGATAACTCTCCGTTTGATAACTATCGAATTCGGATATTGCAGTCAACATAAAAAAAGTGAGTGGGGTGCTTGAGAAACCTTCTGAGGGCTATGCAAAGGGCAGCCAACTAGCCGGAATGTGGCTCTCTGAGGGGCTTTTCATCTACTTTTCGCTATTTCGGTTCCCCATGGTCATTCTGGCGCCGCTTTCATAATTCCGGACTTGATCCGGAACCAGCGGGGGGATATGTGCAGATTAGTAAAAGAATTAAGGGAAATAGAAACTCACGATTAATGGTGGGCCACCCGTCCATCGTCTAATTGTATTAGACTTGAAGAGTTGAGTTTTCTCTATAACGTAACGAACCAACTTCTCGACTCCCACGGGACTTCGTACGCTCGGGACCATGGTCAGGACCTTGCCGCAAGCGGTGGACGACCAGCCTTTATTCCTCTACTTTCAAATGAACAGTACGTTCGAAGTAGTTTCCGACCATGCCCTCACTTGCTTTTCCCTTTACAGTTTTCCCGCTGGTTAACATTACCTGCAGTGTAACTGTTGCATCTCCGGCCGCATCTGTCGGTCGAACAGTCATTGGCAGCAGGGTCCCTTTGGTACCCGGGTATGAATCGAGATTATCCCCTACCAGGCGGCAGGCCATCGGCAGGTTAATTTCCCAACCCGGTGCGAACTTGGATAATGAGGAAGTTTTTATTCTATCGGGCGCAACATAGAGCCAGCCGTTGCGGTAGGGAATCAGTTGCTCATCATCCGTTTTGTATCCGATAACAGTCAACAGGGTGGCGCTTTGGCCGCGCTTGACTGAGAGCAGAAAGCTGCCGTCAGATTGTCTGAGCGATAATCCTGATTCTTTTTCGACGATGTCAATTACGAGGTCAGGCCCGTCATGCCAATCGCCGTTGTCAACATGGCAGCTAAGGCAGTTCTCCGACTTTCCCAAAATTCCGACGGCGGGGGGATAAGCCAGTGAGTTTGCGACTACCACAGCCGCGACTGTGACACTTGCGAGAAAAATTCTCTTTGATTTCATCTATTTCTCCTTATTCCCGGGGCTTTAGCGACTAATAAGAGGGGCATGGGATACATATAAAACTTTTATCGAAGCGAAATTATTCACAATGTATGCTGTATGCAAATAAAACAGCCCGGTTCGAATAGTTATTGCTGTTCCAATGCCTCAATATCGATTATGATAAATACTTCATTACCAACTACAATTCCACCTTTCTCTAAGTCGCCGTTCCAACTAACGCCGAATTCGTGGCGATTGATTCTCGTTATTCCATGAAAGCCGACTCTTGAAATAGGTCCTTTATCTACGCCGTCTTCCCAAAAGGGTGTGTTCCACTTGCCCACATATTTCATATCCAAGGCTACTTGTTTTGTAACCCCCCGAATAGTCAGGTTACCGGTAACCTTACTTTCATGCTTGCTGACTACATCAATTTTTGTGTTCTTAAACGTTATCGTAGGATGGCTCTTTGCATCAAGGAAATCTTCACTGAGCAAATGATCATCTCGCATTTTATCACCGGACCAAAAATTCTTAACAGTTATAGTCATTTCAACTGAAGTCATGCCTGGATTTTCCGGGTCGAACTCCAGAGAACCTTGGACGTTATTGAAAAAACCTCGCAGCCAAGTAACCATCATATGCTTGACGCAGAACTCCGCCGACGAATGACCTGGTTCAAATGTCCACTTTGCCATATTTTGTCTATTTCCTATTTTTATATAAATTTAGGCTGGTTGTCCCCTCCGCTGGCGGCGGTTTTCCGTAACCACCTTAATATTTGTATCCCTCAAGCTCAAGTACTATTTTTTCATAAAGAATATTATGCGGGGGACCTGGGATACATATAGAACTATGCTAAGTACGGAATTCTACGATTATTACAAGATTCAGAAATGGAAAAAGCATGCTTAGCATGCGGAAAGGCAGGGATTCTCCGTGTGCCTTTGCTGCTAACTTCTTACTATACTGGAATTTAGGCATAATTCGTTGCCCTGTCAAATGTTAAGTAGATGCAAGTAGGAGCAAGTAGAGCCAAGTAGAAGCAACTTACTCGAAGTAGATTGTTAGAAAATCGTTAGAAAGGAAAAGTTGATTATTTGGCAAATAGAGCGAGAGTTTAGTCATAGTCTCTAATCCCACCGCACAATGATTTTAACTAACAATCACAAGAACAAATTCGTCTTTGTTCTCCATATTATTCAGCACGTGCCTGGAGTTAACCCACTTCTAATTATATAGTTTACCAAAAATTTCAATTCAAGAATGTTGGGGGTTGTACTTCCATCGCCGCTAACGTCGGCTTCTTCCGGACACGGGGGCACGGTCACCATCAGCGGTCTTCGCCCTTACCCAGTTGACTGGCTATCCGCGCAGCTTCTTCGACAGCTCGGGCCAGGGTCGAACGAATCTTGCCGTCTTCCAAAGTAAGTAAAGCACCAATCGTACATCCTGCTGGCGTGGTGACATCGTCTCGGAGTCTGGCGGGGTGCCAACCCGTTTTGTGAACCATCGTGGCCGCCCCAAGTACTGTTTGAGCCACAATTGTCAGCGCAAGATTCCTTGGAATACCGACATTTACTCCGCCGTCGGCGAGTGCCTCTATCACTAGATAGATATAGGCCGGGCCGCTGGCTGACAGCCCTGTCATGGCGTTGCACAGCGATTCATCCAGTTCAATCACACGACCCACCGACTCGAATATTGCCCGCGCTGTCGCCAGGTGTGTCTCGGAAGCATTGGGGCCACAACACAGAGCTGTCATTCCTTCGCCCACGAGACAGGGAGTATTAGTAATCGCCCGGACAATAGGGTTGTCAGGGAGACTTTCCTGCATAGCGCTGGTAGTCACACCGGTTACGATAGAGATCACGAGCGAAGATGTTGAAAGTCCCTCATGGCGAAGTTGCGAAAGTGCGGACAGGTACTGGTTGGGCTTCACACAGAGCAAAACTATATTGGTCTTCTTCAGTAGACCATCGTACGATTCATGCAGGCATATTATGCCAAGCTTTTTTTCTACGATTTTTGCGCTGTCCTGGGTACGAGTTGTACCCCACAGATCCTGTCTATCTACGATTTTCCGGTCGAGGAGAGACTTTGCGATCGCCTGTCCCATAACGCCGGCGCCGATAATGCCTATTTTGCCCGCGGTGATGTTTGTACTCGATTTTGCCATAAACTGCTCTCACAGATATATCGGCAAAATCGGCCCGGTTATAAAGCCTGCCGGTCGAGCTGTGGATTTCAATGCGGAGGAGGTAGGATTCGAACCCACGGTACCTTGCGGCACAACGGTTTTCAAGACCGCCGCTTTCGACCACTCAGCCACTCCTCCACGTCAATTATTTCAGCCCATGTCTCCTTTCCGCCGCGGCGGACTCAGGGTGACGTGCGCAGGACAGGCCAAAACTATGAGAAATCGTCTCGAGGTCAAGTTAATATATGAGCCACAAAAAAAGGCGCCCTGCGTTAGGCGCCTTTTACAAAATATATCGAAAAATGCTAATTTAGAACTCGCGGGTCCAGCTTGATGTACCACTAGCCTGTGTTCCACTATCACAAGGCTCGGTGATATTCCAAACCGTTGTACCGTCAGAGATAGTCAGTGCTACGCTGCCGTCGGAAGCATAGACGCCGGTAGCTGTCCAGACACCTGTTACTGAGATAGTATCAACTCCGGCACCAAGATCACCAATACAGGACATATCTATTGTCGCTGTTACGCTGACTGTTCCTGAAGTTGGGCAATCGATTGTTCCGCCTTCGGAAATCATTAAATTTGTTGCACTAAGCACGTTGCTAAACGAAAAATCACAAACGAGAGTAGAATCGCCATCAGAGCCGGTAGCAGTTTCTGTTGCCGTACCGTTGATTGTGACAGGGGTTACCATATCGATCGTAATGCCTGTGATTGTTAGCGCACCATCTGAATTGGCAGAAAATGATCCACCATTTTCACTAATACTAAAGTGAGACCTGATTCTCAATTCATCCAAAGTTGAGTCTGGAACCTGCAGCGTTTGTCCGCCAGACAATGTTTGAAGAGAATCAATACCAGCGATAGTTATAGTATCATTATAAATAGTGTCAATAACGAACCCGGAAAACGAGAACACATGCCAAACACTGTCGTAGGTGTAGCTTAGTGAATCAAAAACCAAAATTTCATCACCGCCACCCAAAGCCTGTCTTGACATTGCATTTTTCGGCGAGAAGGTAGCGCCTGGAATAGAATCGATAATAATAAATGACAAATCGAAAGAATTAGCAATTGCTTCAAATGCTTCAGCGCCAACGAGATTTTCAGCCAACTGAAAGTCGATTGAGTTAGTATCGCCCTGAATTAGATTTGTAACGGCGTCATCTGTGCTGCAGCCGGGCAGCATTGTTATGAACGCTCCTAGTGACAGCAGTGTGAATAAAAGAGTAAATCTTTTCATTTGAAATCCTCCAATTGTTTAATAAAGATAATCTCTTTTAATAATCGGAAGACTTAGCTCTTTATTGAGTGATATTGTTCACTTTTTTATCAATTATAAATGATCAATAACAAATTTTAATGTTTTGAGAAAAACGATTATTGGGGCTGTTTGGCAGCTTGAGGCCCGCCGTAAATGCCTATATGCGAATGAGTTCCATCTGGGTTGTAGATAGCAGTATCGCCTGAATTCCAGAGCGGAGAATCGGGCAGATATTTGAAATTGCTTTCCGGGAGAAACTTGGGGTCCGTATTCAGATTGCCGTTTAAGTCGGCCTGGTCAAAGATATTTTCGTATTCGCCCTCTTTATTATTCCAGACAAGATTATTAGCAAACTGCCATTTGGCCCAGTCGCCGTTGTTCCAGACTCCCACGCAAGGGCAGACCCACTCTTTGCGCCAGCCGTTTTCGGTGATGACGTTGTTGACTATGCGTCCGCGGCTTTCGTTAGACCAGGGCGCCACCCCGCAGTTACCATTGTGATGGACTATATTATTGGCAATATCCATATACGATTGACCGGTAGCAATAATTCCCCAGCCAAGATTATCATGCACGCTGTTATTTCGGGCGACCACCCATGAAGTTCCGAAGGCTCCTATCCCTTTCCAGAAACCGCTGATGTCGTTTCGAAAGGCGCTGCAGGAAGCATCCCAGGTGACACCGATACCGGCGCCGCGTCCATCTTTGATAACACAGTCGGTTACCAGTGCAGTAGCGCCGCGATAAAGAGCCACACCATCCCAGCCGTTGTTGGTAATATTGCAGTTTCTAATGGTAATATCGGCGCCTTCGCGTCCAAAAACTCCACCAATACCTACGACAACTGTGGAATCGGCGTGTCTGTTATCGTTGTCGCGAATGTCAACTTCTTCAATTAAAACGCGCGAGTTGCGAACGACTATGGCAGCATCGGTGGCGTTGCCGTCAGCATCGCGCCTGCCGCCGGTAATGGTCAGATTTCTGATAATGGAATTGGAAGAATTTACGAAATAAACTCCATAGCCACCCTTGGTGAGAAGAATAGTTTTTTGTCTATCGGTGCCAATAATAACCAGCGACTTATTCTTGATAATAAAACCGTAGCTGGCAGCTACTTCAGTCCTGGGGTCAAGACAGTTGCCGCACAGTGAATCTGTAAAAGCAATTGGAGCGGCGTCATAAACTTTAGCAGAAAGTAGTATGGTATCACCGCTTGACGCGAAATTAATTACAGCTTGAAAGTCGCTGCCGCGCTCAACCGTAAGAGTTGCGCTATTGGTCAAAGCAGCGAATAAGAACAGAAATACTAAGCTGCCACAAATTCGTAAAGTCTTCATTTCATCAGCTAATTTAACAGGCGAAAAGCCTCATAACAAGCGGCCAAAATTTGTCTTGACAAATTTGAGAGAACTCATATATTTACCGATATTATTTAGGTAAACCTAAATAATATGTTAGGTTTAATTAACATGATATTAAGCGAGTCAATAGAAGATTATCTGAAAGCAATTTACGCTCTCAAGAAAGAGGTCGGCAAGGTTGTGACCACACAACTCGCTGAACGTCTTGAGGTTAAGCCGGCATCGGTGACCGGCATGGTTCGCAAACTGGCTGATATGAAACTGGTTACTTACAAGCCCTATCAGGGAGTGGCTTTGACTAAAGCGGGTCAAAAGGTAGCTCTGGAAGTAATCAGGCATCATCGGCTTCTGGAATTATATCTCAATGAAATAATGGGGCTACCCTGGGATAAGGTTCATCAGGAGGCTGAAAAGTTGGAACACGCTATCTCTGAAGAATTGGAAGACCGAATAGACCAGTTACTTGGTCATCCGACTACTGATCCGCACGGCTCTCCGATTCCTTCAAAGGCCGGAAAAGTTAATAACTCTTCATCGAAAAAACTATCGGAAATGAAAAGAGGGGAGAAAGCAAAGATTGCGGAGGTAAGAGATGAAGATTCGGAGCTACTTAGATATGTCGGGGAGCTTGGGTTATTTCCGGGAAAATCATTTGAAGTTGTTAATGTGGCACCTTACAAAGGTCCCATGACTTTGAAAATTAAGAGCAAAAAAATTATAGTCGGCCGCGAAGCCGCTAAGCAGATACTGGTCAATAAGATCAGTGCTTGGAACTAAAAGGAATTGTCCGCGGAAAACAGGACTGATGTTTTTACAGATGAGAGCGAGAAAATGAACGGAAGAAGAGTCTTTGTTGACAGAATCTTTATTGTAACTCCTTTAGTTATTTTGGTGGCCATGATGTTGTCTTTCCAATTACAGGAGGCGCACGGAGTGCCATATTTTGCGCGCAAGTATGACCTAAACTGTAACAGTTGCCACATCATGCCTCCGGCGCTGAACCAGCAGGGTGAAAATTTTGTAGCCAACGGTTACAAGCCCGTCGGGCCTACAGAGGCGAAAGCGACGTGGCCTTTCGCTTTGTGGTTGACGCAGCGCGGTGAGGTACAGCATTCGAATGATCTGGATAAGGCGTTTCCGAATAAGGTGGAGTTGATATCCGGAGGGCCGCTCGGCGATTCGCGGGCGAGTTATTTTCTGGAGTGGCGGATTCTCAGTCTGCAAGTGAGTTCTGACGGCAGTTTGAAGGACCGAAGCGGCAGGTTTGAGGATTTGTTTATTACATATGATGTTTCGAATTCTGTAAACTTGAAGGCGGGTCAATTTCGGCTCTTGAATCAGATTGATGATTCCCGAAAACTGGGACTTTCGACTCCGCTGGTGATTGGTGCGAAGATTTCCGGCAGTGGCGCCGGCAGCGCCAGAGAACTATCACTCAGGGCGTTTGCGCCGAACGGTCGTTCTCCGTCTGTCAGTCTCCAGCATCGTTCACTGCCGGGGGCGCATGCGGCTAACGGGTGGTTTAATATTGTGAGTCTTGTTTTTCCCGGTGAATTCTCTATTCCGATTACGGATGAAGCGCGGGAAGAGGCCAGTTTTGAATTTGAATCAGATCCCAAAGGTGTGTTTTTGGAGTCGTTTTACAAGAGGGGTCTGAGTTCTGTAGGGGCGCACTTGTTTGTGGATGACGGCAGGAGTATGGGGAGTCTGATCGGCGTTTACAATCGGGGTCGCTGGTTTTCACGGCTGGGTTTGGGTTACGGGCGATTTGCCGGGGAAACTAATCTGAGAATCACACTCGAGAGCGAGTTTATACCGTATGATTTTCTCTCTGGTGGTGTTCGTCTGGATCATCAGACTGAAGTGGACAACGGCACATCGTTTGTGCCAAACGTGAATTTTCAATGGCCGCTTACCGTATGGACTTTGCGTCTGGTGGTGGAACACAGAGTGCGTTCTGACAATAATTTGACAGTGGGTGAATTGAGTCTGGTGTTTTGATTCGTTACGTTTTGGTGGGACGACGCTCGGATCAGTCGTCGCCGGTTATCGGGCGCTCGGCGTTTTCGTGTCCAAAAGACCCAGGCCCTTTGTGTCATGACGCTTCCTGTGAATACTTCGGTGATGATTGCCAAATGCCTTTCGCTGGTGAATCGATTGATGTTGATGGGGTAGCTTTACTTTTTCAAGGGAGTTTTTAAAAATGACTGACCGCTTCGATTTTTATTACAAAAGAATGATTTGTCTGATTTTATTCACGCTTGCGTTTTTGGTTTTATCCTGCAGTCAAATTTCCCATAAGGAATCCGGTAAACTAAAGGTTGTCACCACCATCGGCATGCTGGCCGATGCTGTTAAAGTAATAACTGCCGACTCAGTTGAAGTTACGGGACTAATGGGACCGGGAGTAGACCCTCATCTTTATAAAGCAACCAGCGGTGACGTAAGTCTGCTTGATAAAGCCGACCTGATTGTTTATAACGGACTTAATCTGGAAGCCAAGATGACAGTTATTTTCAAGAAAATGTCGGCTTCCAAAAGAACGTTGGCAGTAGCCGAACGAATTGACAGCTCACTACTGCGGTTTCCGGAATATTTTAAAGGGCATCCGGATCCGCATGTCTGGTTCGATGTTTCGATGTGGAAAACCGTCGTGGCAGCAACAGGCGCTGTATTAATGGAAATGGACTCTGCCAACCAAAAGTTATATCAAGAAAATCTGTCGGGCTATCTTCATGTCCTTGATGAACTGCATAAGTGGGTAAAGGCACAGATGGCAACTATTCCCGAAGAAAAACGGATTTTGGTAACAGCACACGATGCCTTCGGGTATTTGGGGCGGGCCTATGATATTGAAGTACGAGGACTACAGGGAATTTCTACTGTAACCGAAGCCGGCTTGTACGATCTGACTCACATGATCGATATGCTGGTCGAAAGAAAAATCAAGGCGGTTTTCGTAGAATCGTCAGTGCCGCGAAAAGCGATTGAGGCGGTAGTAGAAGGCTGCCGGCAGCGGGGGCTTGATATAGAAATTGGCGGCGAACTATTTTCCGATGCTATGGGTGAAGGGGGTACACCGGAGGGAACCTATATCGGGATGGTCCGTCACAACGTTAATACTATCGTAAAAGCATTGAGTAAATAATAAATATGACAGACAATAGAAACAACGCTGCTCCCATTGAAGTTCATGATTTAACCGTGGCCTATCGCAAAAAGCCGGTGCTCTGGGACATCGATTTTAGTCTGCCCGAAGGTCAGCTGATTGGCATGGTTGGTCCCAACGGCGCCGGTAAATCGACACTTATTAAAGCAATTATGGGGTTGCTGCCGCTATCCTCAGGTTTTATCAAAATATACGGCAAGCCGCTTGAGATTCAGCGCGAATTGGTCGGCTATGTGCCGCAGCGTGAGTCGGTCGATTGGGATTTTCCGACTGACGCTCTTGACGTTGTAACAATGGGACGCTATGGCAAGCTGAGCCTTTTTGGACGTCCGTCGAAAGAAGACAAAGAAATTGCCATGGACGCTCTTGAAAAAGTAGGCCTGGCAGATTTCGCCAAACGGCAGATAAGTCAATTGTCGGGTGGGCAGCAGCAACGTGTTTTTCTGGCGCGGGCGCTGGCTCAGGATGCTGTAATATATCTGATGGATGAACCATTTGCCGGTGTTGATGCGGCTACCGAAAAAGCCATCATAGAACTGCTGGGAGAACTCAAAAATAAAGGCAAGACTCTGCTGGTAGTGCATCATGACTTAAATACCGTAGCCGAATATTTTGACTGGGTTATGCTGTTAAATCTGAGGCTGATAAAACTTGGTCCTGTTCAGGAAATTTTTAATAACGAAAATCTGAGAACTACTTATGGCGGCAAGTTAAATCTGCTTTCGGAGATGGCAGAAAAGATCGGCAAAATGCCTTAAGGTTTTCTTATATGGATATCTGGGATCTGACAGTCAGGTTTTTCTCAATGACCGATGCCAACGTACGCTATGTGGTGGCAGGATCGGTCCTTTTGGGCGGCATCGCAGGAGCTTTCGGCACCTTTGCTTTTTTGCAAAGACGCTCATTAATTGGTGATGCTATCGCACATGCCACTCTGCCCGGAGTGGGCTTTGCCTTTCTGATATTGGGGCGCAAAGAGCTGCACTGGCTGCTTTTGGGTGCGGCCATATCAGGCTGGGCAGGCGCTCTGGCTATTGATGCTATCACTCGCCATTCTCGCCTGAAACTCGACGCCGCTTTAGGAATTGTGCTCTCAGCATTTTTCGGACTGGGCATTGTCATTCTGACATATATCCAGAAAACCGGGGCCGGGGCCCAGTCGGGACTTGACAAGTTTTTGTTCGGACAGGCGGCTGCTATCGGCCGACAGGACGTTATAGTCCTGGCCGTCATCGGAGCTATTATGGTGACGGTGCTGCTGTCCTTATTTGCAAAACTCAAAATCATGACCTTTGATGCCGGTTTTGCGGCATCAGCCGGGTTAAACACAGGTCTTTTGCAGTTTGTGCTGACGACCATGCTGGTGGTCACGGTAACAGTCGGCTTGCAGGCGGTAGGGGTAGTGCTGATGGCGGCAATTCTTATTATTCCGGCTGCCGCGGCCAGACAATGGACCGATAATCTTAAAATAATGTTGGTGCTGTCGGCCTTATTCGGGATGATTTCAGGTGTTACTGGTGCTTACATTTCGTTTTTAAAGCCTCACTTTCCAACCGGACCGTGGATAGTCGTCTCAGCCTCTCTTATTTTTATTTTTTCGATCATGTTTGCAACCAAACGAGGTATAGTCGTCCGCCTGGTAAGACAGCTTAAAAACCGCAGAAAGATGACTGAAGACCACGTACTGAAAGTTTTATTCAAAGCCGGCATGGACAGTCGCAACTGGAGAGCCTTATACCCGCCGCTGCATATTTCTCAGCTATGGTCGTTTGGAGCGGCAGAACTAAAAAGGGGACTAAAAAGACTGGTGAGCAGAGGCGAACTGGAAAAAGAGGGAGGCATGTACCGTCTGACAGAGAACGGTGTCAGCTCCGGCGCTCGGGTAACGCGACTTCACAGATTATGGGAGGTTTATCTGGAGCGCCATCTGGAACTGCCCCCGGATCACCTGCACCGCGATGCCGAAGAGATGGAGCATATTATTACGCCCGAAGTAGAGAAGAGGCTCGAAGAAATGCTGGGGCATCCTGTATTGGATCCGCACCACCAGGAAATTCCTTATTTTGATAAGGCAAAGAGCTGATGTCGCCGGAACTCTGGGTCATTTTTACTGCTATTTTGGCCGCCTCGGCCTGTGCACTAATTGGTGCCTTTTTGGTCTTAAGGCAGGGCGCCATGCTGGGCGACGGCATTTCGCATGCTGTTTTACCCGGCTTAGCTCTGGCCTTTATTATTACCTCAAGCCGCGACGTTTTGCCAATGCTTATCGGAGCAGGAGCGATGGGACTTTTAACAGCTTTTCTAACAGAGTTTTTATCCCGCACTGGCAGGTTGTATCGCGACGCTTCATTGGGGATCGTCTTTACAGTTTTGTTCAGCATTGGAGTTATTTTGATAGCCGGTTTTGCCGGACAGATTGATCTGGACCAGGAGTGCGTACTCTATGGCGAAATTGCCTACACTCCCTGGGACACATTTGTAGTAGGCAACACAAATCTGGGACCAAGAGCGTTCTGGGTTCTCGGAGTGGTTTTCATTTTCAATATAATTTTTATATCTCTATTTTTCAAACAGCTAAAGATTACATCTTTTGATCCGGCACTGGCTAGGACAGTCGGCATATCTGACAGGCTATGGCACTACTTGCTGACTTCGGTAGTGGCGCTGACAGTGGTAGCCGCCTTTGAATCGGTTGGTGCAATTTTAGTAGTGGCCATGCTTACAATTCCGGGCGCCACAGCCTTTCTAATTACCAGAAATTTACAGCTAATGCTGATTTTATCAGTCTTAGTTGGGGTGGCCTCGGCTCTTGGCGGATATTATGGGGCGACGCTTACAAATACATCTATTGCCGGGTTTATGGCTGTGGCCGGAGGGGTTATTTTCGCTCTAACCCTGATTATTAGAAATGTGATTGACAAAACTCAGGCTTTAAGCACAGTTTCACTTCAGAAGCAGGCGATTACGCCTATTAACTGAAATTTTAAATCAATAAGTAACAGTCAGCTCTTGTCAAAGAATGCAGCAATAATTCTATCTCGCCAACATTTGCGGCCATCACTCGCAGATGAGTGGGTTAGAAAGCTAAGAGATGCGGTTCAGTTTGTTAAGAGAGAAAATCTAACTCTTTTTTCATCTGTAGGCAGCCGTAACTGGGAGATAATAACAGCCTGCGCGGTGCTTAATAATGTTCCGCTAAGGCTGCTGATGCCGGCTCGGGAATCATCAAGTTTCGAAGCGCTTAAATCAAAAGCATCCAGGCAGTATTGTTTGACAGCTAGCAGAGTGAAGTATGAAAAAATCACTGAAGAAAATTTAAACGACTTAACACCTCTGCAACTTGCAAATATCCGGGACGAAACTATAATCAAGCAGGCGAATATTCTGATTCCGGTTTCTGTCAGGCCAAGAGGCAATATGTCTGAGCTATTATCAAAATCAGGCGCAGACGGCAAGACTATTGTCAGAGAATTTGAAACTGAATTTGAAAAAAAGAAAAGCAAACTCGCTTACCAAATCGACATCAGCGCTCTTTCAAAAAAGATAAAGGCAATAGCTGAGTCATTTTTGATTCACTGGACCCGGGCAACAAACTGCCGCTGGCCCGATGAAAACGAACTCGAATTTTACAGGATGATATTTAGCTCAGATAAATACCGGCGCACGGCATTCGATACCTTGCGCAAAATTCTAAACACTGAATTAATCATTGCATCGTCTAAGAACATGCCGACCAATACCAGAACAGTTTGTTTTTCAGGTCTTGTCCCTAAGGAGGCCATACGTTTGATGAAATGGCGTGCCAGATATTGCCAGATGTCTTTTGAACCGTTCGGAATTGGCATAGAACGAAATTATGCAATGGCACACGGCATCAAAGAGGTGCACTATTATGATCTTTCTCAAAAAAAGCAAAAAGACGGACAGGATAACTGGTTGTGGCAGTCGGCCGGTAAGAAAACAGACTGGGGGAACGAAAGAGAATTCAGGCACAAAGGTGATTTTGATTTTTCAAAAGTACCAGATGAAAAACGGATTATCTTTTGCCATTATAGAAGACAGGCAAGTTTAGTACAAAATCTAACAGGCCTGAAAGCGATGTCGTTCTATAATTAAGCTGAGGAACAGCTCTGCTAATAGCCCGGACAGGCAATTGGGTCGGCTCCACCTCTAAAAATAACATCAACCAAATAGGCTAAATCTGTTGCGGTTGGATCCGGAGCGGAGCTTCCATTCAGGTTGGATTCCTGTTTGCAAACCGGACCCGGCCCCCCACGGAAAACAAAATCAATCAGATAGTTCAAATCCGAAATATTCGTCTCTGGCGCCAGATCATTATTTATGTCTCCAGTCAATTCAGTACAGCACCCGTTTATAAGTGAATCATAAACGGCCAGAGCAGCAGCTGCACTGTTTTCAATTTCGGCCATAGTGTTACCGGCTATGATTGCGAATGAGACTATTTTGCTTTCTCCGGCAGGAATGCTGATAGGTCCGACAGATATCACCTGAAACAGATCAGATTTGGCAGTATCGTAGTCAGTGGCCGAGCCAAATCCGGCGGTCAAAGCCAGAAACTTTTCAGACTCAGTATAACCTTCGGGATAAAAAACCTCCGAGCCAAGATCGGTTAGAGTTCCCGCCTGGAGTCCGTCTAAGACGACAGTGGCGCGGAAGTCTTCTAATAATCCGCTGGGTCCGTTGTAAGCCATCCAGCTGATGCCTGTAGAGCTTTCATAGCCTCCGGCGTTGGAAGTGTACGGGAAAATATCCCAGTCGAAGTATAATCCAACGTAAAGAGGGCTTAACAAAAACAGGTTATCATTGGTCAGAATATATCTGAGAATTACAAAATCGTCATTTTCCGGTTCAGGGAAGGTATAGCTAAACTGCCTGACGCTAACTCCAATCGGGTTTTCGGCGCGGCTGTCATCAAAGATAGCTCTGGTCTTTTGCGCTGTCTCTGACCCCAGTAAATCGATCTGAATATTTCCGCCCGGAAGAACCCGGAAATCGCCATCGGGCTCTCCTATAGAATTGCGGATGCCGTCTGAGACATGCTGCGCATCAGTTGCAATCAGCAGTCCGCCCTCAAACAGATCATTAGAGCCGCTATTGTAAGTGAATCCCGGTCCTCCAATTGGAAAGAATGAACCAAAACCTGCCGGACCAAGTCCGTAAGTGCCGAAGTTGCTGACTCCGAATTCTATATTGCCAACATTGTGCGACACAAACGATCTTTTAGTCGGCTCACCGACAGAAAAATAAATTTTGGTGGTGTCGGTGTAGGTTGAGCCATTTGTAATTTCAAGATCAAGAGATAACAAAGCGCCGTCTTGTACTGCATCAGACAGAACTACAATAATACTGTCGTTGGAACTTACAGTATCATTGGCATTTATATCGCCGAAGAATGCCGAACCGCTGGTCACTGATAAATCAGCATCACTGCCAATGATACTTGCTGAGATAGCAGTAACATCGGCTCCCAGATTCTGAAGTATTAACCTGCCTCTGAATGTTCCGCCTGCAGAAACAGCCTCATGATTGTAAGAGTAAACTCGCAGATTGGGGTCAGGGCTGGCTGCTGGAATTGAGTCAAGGGCAGCCATACAGTCAATTACTCCCCAGCCAAAAGTATTATCGGGAAGGGGCAGGCCAAACTTTTGAGTCGAAGTTAATATTGCTGTCTTGATTTCAGCTACGGTGGCATTGGGGTTTTTCTGCCGCATCAGGGCTACTAAACCGGAAACGTGCGGAGCAGCGATAGATGTTCCCGAAAGTGAGGCATAGCTGTCGTTCGGTGTAGTAGAGCGAACGCTCTGTCCCGGCGCTGTCACATTTGGCTTTATAGCGCCGTTGCAATCTGATGGGCCTCTTGAAGAATTGGACCAAATAGTGGTAGGGGTAGTTAACTGAACAGCACCAACTGCAAAGCAGTCGATTGAATCCAGAGCACGATTAGCCGGGTTACGAATAGTGGATGCTCCAGCGCCATCGTTACCAGCCGCGAAAATATTTACAATCCCCAGAGCTTCAAGATTCTCTATCAGTTCGTAAAAAACTTCCTGACAGCCAATATCTCTAATTCCCCAGCTATGATTTATAACATCAGGAACGTCATCCATCGAATTGGGGTCGCCGTCGGGATTGGCCGCCCACTCAAAAGCATCAATATAAGAGGCGCCATGTATATCAACTATTGCAGCAGAAATCCATTTTGCATCTAAGGCAACTCCAACTGTATCCATTGAAGCATCATCATGCCCGACCATCAATCCCATAGTATGAGTACCATGTACATCTCCCAGAGTATTATGAGGAAACGACTGACCATCGCGGGGGTCAAACCAGGCGGCGGCGGAGTCGCCATCGTGTCCTTTCCAGCTGTTAAAAAGAGCCGGGTGGTCGCCATCGACTCCCGTATCAAATGAGCATATCAGTCGTCCAGCGCCTGTATAACCTGCCAGCCAGGCCTGGTCGGCGTTGATATAAATAAGATTTGGTTCAATGCCGGCTGAGAGCGCGGGCGACTTTTGCGGCTGCGTGTTATCAGCCTTTATCAGAGTAAGCTCCGGTACGTTGTATATGGTTTTGATATCTGACCTTTGGGCCAGTTTTTCTAATTCACCGGCTGCAATTTTTGCTTCGACAACATTGGCCAGCCAGCTTGACTTTATTTCTGTAGACTTGCCGCCAGCCCTCAGCCGCTTAAGGCTGCCCAGCAGCTGCTGTTGCGAGGCTTGGTGCGCAGACTTCAAGAAATTGTATTTCTGATTATATCTTTCAGCTCTGGTTGTCAAAGCTGCCGATTTTGATTTCTTGATAGAGACAGATTTTACTTTTGGAAGTTGTATCCAGACAGATACCAGCGAATCTTTAGTCATGGTTGATATTTCAGATGACAGCTCAGGTGACAATTTTCCGGCCATTACAATCGGCACATAAAGAAGCGAAATAGCAATTGTCAGTATGAACGAATTTGTTTTCATTGAAATAGAATAATACTCAGTATATCATTATACTATCGATTATAACGTACGGCTGTCAAATTTTGTTCAATTAGCAGTATTGGCCAGACAACTTAGCTTTATTTTAACCGGCAGCTTTAGAGACAGTTTCTGTTTCCGCGGCTGTAGAACTGAAGAATTCAACGGTTCTCTTGAGGCCCTCAAGAAATCCTACCGACGGCTTATATCCGTGAGCGCCTAACTTGGAAATATCCGCATAAGAATGAAGTATATCTGCCTGCCGGGGGGGATCATATTTGGGCTCTACTTTTTTGCCCATAACATATCCCAGATTATCCAATAGCTGGTTAAGAGTGAACTGAGCGCCGCAGGCAACGTTATACTCAGTCCCCACGATTTCATCATTTGCGGCAGCAAGTAAATTAGCTTCTACGGCGTTATCGATATAAGTAAAATCGCGAGATTGTTCACCGTCGCCAAAAACAACCGGATTTTCACCATTCATAATGGCTGATATGAATTTGGGAATCACAGCAGCGTACTCGCTGTCCGGATTCTGGTTGGGGCCAAATATATTGAAATACCTGAGAGATACAGTCGGGAATTTGTACAGTTCCCAGTAGACCCGGCAGTAGTGCTCGCCGGTCAGTTTAGTTACGGCATATGGAGAAAGCGGATGAGGCTCTAATTTTTCATGTTTAGGAAGAACTTCGGATTCACCATAAACTGAGGATGATGAAGAAGAGACAACTTTTTTGACTCCGGCGCGGCGACATGCTTCAAGCACGTACAAGGTTCCGTTTACGTTAACTTCGTTTGAAGCCAAAGGGTCCTTTATAGAACGTGGTACCGATGGCAGAGCGGCCAGATGAAAGACACAGTCGGCGTTCTGGACGGCCTCTGAAACTGTTTCAAAATCACAAATGTTGCCGCGGCGAATTTCTATTTTATCTGCTATGGCAGCTAAGTTCTCTTCGCGTCCGGAAGAAAAATTGTCCAAAATTCTAACCTTGTGACCATCTGCGACCAGTCTGGCAGCTATGTTAGAGCCAATAAATCCGGCACCGCCGGTAATCAAGTATTTCATTTAATCAAGTCTCTTTAATTTATTAAAGTTGGTGACTTCTGTTACTATTTCAATATCGGTTATTTTTGGTTAATCGTAAACAGGCTTTCTAAATTATTATTTGTTGCCTTTGAGACGGTATAAATTATGCCGGATGCTCTCATTCGCGCCAAATTTCTTTACCAGTTCATATTCGCCAAGAAATACCGGGTTTTGAGCGAATCGGCCGGTAATTCTGGAGGGGGCCGCTACCACCCAGTCCGGTCTGTTGTCCAGTATAAAGCCCAGATAATCCCTCTGCCTGTTATATGAGGCGGCAGACGGAGTTACCAGCCCGTCCCGGTCCAGAACATAGAGATTACTATAATAGCCGGTATTGCCAATATACCGGGCGGCTACTACAGCCTCCGGCTCAGCATTATCCCTGAGATACAAGCCGATTGACTGATGGACACTTGTAAGATATTGGCCGTATTCTTGATAGTAGCTCAGCTGCCGGAAGCCATAGTAGCCCAAAGTCAGGCAGATAATGACCCAGAATCCGATTGTCACAGGCCGGTAGAATTTTGCTCCGGCAAAAACTTTGTCCCACAAGAATGGCATAGAAGCAGTTGCCAGAAGCAGATAGACCGGATATATCGGTACCGGATACCAGAAGAAAAGAGCAGTCTTGCTGAATGTAAAGAAGGCTATCATCGCCAAGAGCCAGATAATTTCGAATCTCCCAAAATTCTGCTTAGCCAGCAGCCACCAGGAGCCAAAGATAGCAGCCAGGCAAAGCAGCCAGCCCAGCGGATTATGCCAGCCCAATAGATAAACCAGTTTCTCTAAAGCAGAGTCCGTCTGGAGATGAGCATACAAAGCCAGCTTGCCGGTAATAGAGCCGGGGACAATCGATCCAAAATAAAAATATGAAAAGGCTAACCAGGGGATAAGAATCGATAGAGGAATGATAAAGTAGGCAGAAATATTTCGTCTGTCTTGGTAGCAGTTTAGTGCAAATAAGAGAGCCAGCAGCAAAGCGCCTTCCGGCCGGGTCAGAGTGGCCAGCGTGGCCAGGGCTAAGCTGTAAATTCGCATTTTTCTAAATTGAAAATAGAAAGCAGCAATTATCAAAAGTGAAAAAAGAGCGGTTTCCATGCCGCTGGTGTCAGCAACAATAGAACGCGGCCACAGAATATATACAAGCAGGGGCAGCAGTGAAAATTTTCCAAATCTCAATCTTTGTGCAAAGCGATAAAGAATTATTGAAGTCAGCCCCGAACAGACAAGCGAGATAAGCAAGGCGGCGCTGTGGGCTGTTAACTTAAAAAGCATCAACAAAGAAATCAGAAAAGTGAACAACGGTGTGGTTGTGCCGAGTACTTTTTCGCCAATGTTGTAGACAAAGCCGTGGCCCGCTATAATATTTTCGGCGTAGCGGAAAGTAATAAGGGCGTCATCGGCAGTAAAACCTGACAGCCAATAAAAAGCGATTCTAATTATAACTGTGGCTAAGAAAATCAGTGCGAAAGTTGTTTTTTGAGAAGACACGTTAAAAGTAAAACAGCCGGTTTTCTAAGACCAGCTTCTGGTTATTTTTTAAACGGCTTATGAAGTCCCTGTTCTCTTTCCGTCATATATTTTTTAGAAATTTTAACGACTACTCCCGAAAGAGCAATCAGCCCGATCAGGTTGGGTATGGCCATCAGTCCGTTGGCGGTATCTGCAAAGGCCCAGACTGCCTGCAAATCAAAGCGGGCGCCTAAGAGAGTGAACAGAATATAGACCCACTTGTAAGGAAGTTTAGCCGCCGTTCCGCCTATATATTCAATTCCTTTTTCTCCATAATAAGACCAGGCTATTACCGTAGAAAACGCAAAAAGCATTATACCCACTACTACCATCCAGCGTCCGTAAATCGGCAAGCCCTGATCGAAAGCGTTCATTGTCAGAACAGCGCCGGTATCTCCGCTTGACCAAATACCAGTAGAAATAATCACCAGTGCAGTCATAGTACAAATCACGATTGTATCTATGAACGGTCCCAGCATGGCCACTAAACCTTCGCGTACCGGTTCGTCAACTTTGGCAGCCGAATGCGCCATGGCTGCAGAACCCTGCCCGGCTTCGTTAGAAAACATACCGCGCCTGAGTCCCCAGGTAAATGTCATCCAGACGGTAGCGCCTCCGGCCGCGCCGCCTACTACCGCAGTCGGGTTAAAAGCGTGATAGAATATCAAATTGAAAGCCGGTATGACTTGCTCAAAGTTGATCACCAGAATAATAAGAGCGCTGACTACATATACCACAGACATGACCGGTACCAGATAGGAGGCGACCTTGCCGATTCGCTTTATACCTCCGATAATAACCATGCCCACCAGCCCGGCAGTTACAAAACCTATAATCCAGCGTACGGTGGTTTCGTTAGCGGGAGAAACTTCAAAGGCGTCAATGATCGAGTGTGCCATAGTGTTTGACTGCACCATATTGCCGGCGCCAAAGGCAGCTATGGCAGTACAGATGCCAAACATCCAGGCCAAAGGCTTAAAGTATTTAGGCATGCCATGTTCAATAAAGTACATCGGGCCGCCGCGGACGTTGCCGTCGGGGTCGATTCTGCGATACTTTACCGCCAGCGTGCACTCGGCATATTTGAGCGCCATGCCAAAGAAAGCAGTGACCCACATCCAGAAAATTGCACCCGGACCTCCCCAATAAATAGCAATCGCCACACCTGCTATATTTCCGATGCCTATGGTAGCCGAAAGCGCTGCAGATAATGCCTGAAAATGTGTAAGCTGGCCTTTGTGCGAGGGGTCGTCATATTTTCCGGTGGCGATGCCAATGCCGTGGGCGAAGCCGCGAACCTGAATCAATACTGTTCTGACCGTAAGTATCAGTCCGGCCGAAAGCAGGATCAAAGCCATGGGCGGGCCCCAGACAAAATCTGAGACTTCGGTTAAAAACGTATTGATAAGTTCTGCCATGGTTGGTCGTAGATAACATATCTCGAATACTTGAGCAAGTGAAAAAAATCGTAATTCTTGCGCCAGGATTTGCAGCTGGCGCATATATCAATTGACCGATTGACAAGAAGTATTATGTTAAAAGTAATTGCGGCGGAATCTTGTGGCTTGTTTTCGGCGCTAACTAGCAATACTCATACATAGACCTGCCACCCAAAAAGGAGCAACTCAATGGGTAATCGTTATTGCATGTTTGTTCTTGTATTTGTGCTTTTTCTTTGCGCTCAGACTTTCGCTACTTCCAGTTTAGAGCCACCGACTAATATAAGAATCACCAATATACCACAGCTCAATAACGAAGAGCAGGTATGGATCTGTCCCACCGACAGCAACATCATAATAGCCAACTGGCGGGATTTTAGACACGGCTACAGACAAGTTGGAATAGGACGTTCGACCGATGGCGGTCAGACCTGGACCGATTCACTTATCAGTATTGGCATGCAGATATTTTTTGGAGACTCAAAACAGTCCGACCCTACCATGACTGTTGACAGGCTCGGCAATTTCTATATGTCGGTACTTGACTGGGACGCCTTTGGATTCACCGGTGGTTCCTATATCGCTTTTTATAAATCGACAGATAAAGGCGTTTCGTGGACCGGACCGGTGCCTCATCTATCTGTAATCAATACAAGTGTTTTTGAAGACAAGCAGTTTATAACAACTGACCGCACAAACGGAGTGCATGATGGTAATTTGTACTGTGCCTGGGCAAGATTTAATGCCGCCACCGGCAGCGGACCAAATCGAATGGCCTTTGTTCGTTCAATAGACGGCGGAGCCTCATTTGAGGACACGATAATAGTCGCTCCCCCGCAGACTTCGACCGGCTGCGGAGAATCCGGCATAAGCGCCGGACAGTTTCCGATACCGGTAGTTACGTCAAACGGAGATGTGCATGTTTTGTGGGCAGGCTGGGTGCTTGACTCTGGAGTTATCTGCACCGGATTTCAGGCCATCAAACATGTTGTCTCGACCGATGGAGGACAAACATTTAGTGCAGAAAATATTGTCAGCCCTGTATTCGGCTGGATGATAGCGAGCAATGGCACCAACACCTACCCGCAACCTGCCACGGATGCCGATATTACAGGAGGTCCTTTCGACGGCTTTATGTATACAGCCTTTACCAATATCGGTTCGGAAGATAATTTTCGAAGCGATGTTGATTTTGTACTCACAACAGATAACGGCGATACCTGGACTGAGAGAGTTCAGATCAACGATGATGCCAACTCAGACCTGAATGAATCTTATCATCCCTGGCTGATTGTTAACGAAGAGGGAGTGATTATTGTAATCTTCTATGACACCCGCTTTGACGCACCTAACTATTTTCTCTTCGATCTTATGGCTGCCTATTCTTTTGACGGAGGCCAGACTTTTACCAGCAATCATCGTATTTCATCTGTTTCATCGAGCACTGCTGATTTAAAGAACTTAGCCGCCTTTGATCCAACTGAAATTAACAAGCCCGAGAGTAACACACCGATATTATCATCGTCTCGTGCCGGGCTAATCGGCGAATATATAGGCGTGACGGCATTTCATGATAAAATAAACGCAGTCTGGACAGATTCACGAGACGGCAACTCCGAAGTTTACACTGCTAACTGGTATCTGCCTATTTTAGAACCAAGGCTCCAAAGTCCTGGCGACGGCATTTTTACAAATACTAACCCAACTTTCAGCTGGGCCACAGCCTGGAAAAGCGACCAGGACAGATATCGTCTTGAAATTGCTGCTGATTCCAACTTTACATCTATACTCAGCACTTATTTACCTGATTCCAACTTCTTTTTGCCGATTATAGATATTCCCGAGGGCGACTACTTTTGGCGGGTGAAGTCTTTGACAATCTCTGGAACCGACAGCTCTGAGTATTCCGAAACAAGAACTTTGACCATCGATAGAACTGCGCCCGATGCAGTAACACTTTTGGCTCCTGCAAACAATTCAACCATTCTTGATTCAATTCCGGAATTTGACTGGAGCGATGTTACCGGAGGAGCGCCGGTTCTGTATGACTTGTATCTTTCAACAGACTCAAACTTTCCGGTAGGTGTCGGTACTACTCTGTATTCCGATTTGACTGAGTCAAACTTTGTGCCACTCGACCCGGTAGAGCCAAATGCAACGACTTACTGGAGAGTTGTCGCACGCGACTTGGCAGGTAATGGCTCGACATCAGAAACGTTTTCGTTTACTTACGCTATCTTCTTCTGTGGTGACGCCAACAATGACGGTTCGGAAATTCCCAACATTCTCGATTTGACTTTCCTGGTAGACTTCATCTTCCGGGGAGGTCCGCCGCCGGATATCCCTGCCGCCGGCGATCTGGACGGCTCCGGCGGCAACCCGAACATACTTGATTTGACGGCAATGGTTGATTTCATATTCCGTGGCGCCCCCTTGCCGACCTGCGGCTTGTGATTTTTGCTTACTGCAAATACAAATTTTGATCACGAAAAAACCCCGGCATTGCGCCGGGGTTTTTATTGATAATTGTAAACGGCAGATTTGTTGTTCTGCTACAGCTATTTTCTTACTAAGATTCTATATCAATCGTGTTTGTCTGAGTAGAGGTAAGTTCGTTATACATCTTCAAGAACTTGTCGTAGGCTGTGCCATTTCCGCTTGGTTCGGAAAGCTCGGGTAGTATCGAAGTTTCCTCAAGCGAAGCGATAAGAGCTTCCATTTCACTCTCGAAACTTGCTATTAGATTTGCAATAAATGCTTCACCGTCTATAACCGCTTCTTCTTCAGTCGCCGGTTCATCCACAGAAAATTCAGTTGTTGTCTGTTCACCTTCGGGGGCAACAACAGCAGTAAACTCGATAACACCTTCGGGTTCGGTTGTCTCTGCGGTGGTCGTTTCTTCGCCAATACCCAGTGCACTATTTAAGGCTTCAATAAGAGCATCGAAATCCGACTTAAGTTTTGCAATTGCATCATCGGTTGTGGCTGATTCTACAGTTGCAGAAAGTGTTGCAGTTGTAGTCTCGCCGGAAATAAAGGCGTTCAGACTATCCGTTATACTTGCAATCGTTTCTTCATCAAGGCCGTCTGTGGTCAGAAAAGCTTCTACTTCGCTAGATATTGTACTGGTAATTTCAGTTATTTCGGCAGCTGTGACTTCGGCGAGACTGGCAGCTTCGAGTGCGGCTATTTCTTCCTGGAAGTTTATGCGAAGGCGTACATCCGAAACGCCTCTAAAATGACCGCTGAGCAGATTCTTGATAACACCTTTTTGTCCGTCATCTTCTTCGTCACCTATCAAGACAACAGTTTCGGTTGCAGCAGCGTTTTCCGGTTCCTGGCTGGCTTCTTCGGTTTCTGCTACCGCAGCTTCGCCGTCGTCAGATGCGACAGTCGGTTCTTTTGGTTCGGTATTTAGAACTGTGTAACTGCTTATTACTGTAGAGTCAATCGATGTAATACTCATTTGTAGGGTCCCCTGTTTATAAAATGAACAATCGTCTTCATTTTTTATCGACAATTCCTTGAGATTCTTTGATAAAAGCTTGCGATTAATTTGGAATATTTTTCCCACAAAAAAACCCCGGCTGTGACACCGGGGTTCCTTTGTTTAGTCTTCTTGACTTAGCTGATTTGCTTAGTCGTTTTAACCTTCCTCGCTGTCGCCGTTGGCCGCTTCCATCTTGGCCAGTTCGTCTATGGTTTTCTGAGCAAAGACATGAATTTCCTCAACTATCTTTTTATCGGTTGAAGTCATTAGTGAAACTTTACCGGCCTTGGTCGAAAAATGCTCCTTGTTAACTCCAGCCTTAGCCAGTTCGCCATGTCTGGTGCAGAACCCGCAGAGATACATTTCTTCGCCGGCTTTCAGTTTTTCCACGGTCTCCATCATAGTTTTATGGGAGGCTTCATATTTCTCTTTGTAGCCGTCGGCAATAGTAGTCACAGTCATCATGCCGTTTTTAGTCAGGTAATGATCCCAGGTCATGTTTTCCATCAGACCTTCCTGCGCCATCATTCCTGTGCACATTTCACATTTTTCCAGGTCAAACCAGGGTTTATCATCAGCGACAACAAATGCAGCAACTGCTATTACCATCGCCAAAAGCAACCCAATTCTCAATGCTTTCATTTTCCTCTCCTTGTAATTGTTATTCTCAAAGATTCGTGAGTTGTTAAAAATCCATTCACTTTTTTTCTTGAGTACTTATAAATTTAGCTGAATTGAGCTCTACTATGCAAGCAAATTTTACTCGGCAGAAAAAAAGCCCGAATATTGTGGTATCCGGGCCTTCGTAAACTATGTCAGAAAGCTGTTATAGGCGTCCGTAAAATTCGATAAAGAAGCGTTTTTCAAAGGGAAACGGGACATTATCCACACCCGGTTCTTCGTTTAAGAGTCCGACCGGATTTCCGCCTTCAATAACTTTCCCCAGATAATCTGGCATATCCAGGCGGGGGTTGCTTCTGGCCTGCAGAAAGCTGCCGGAACTATAGCCTTTTTTAGTCAAACTGACGCGGTCCCCTTTTTTCAAAATATAAGAGGGAATATTAACTTTTTTGCCGTTTACCAAAACGTGTTTGTGAGAAACCAGTTGTCTGGCCGAGGGCATGCTGGGGGCGAAACCAAGCCTGAAAACATTGTTGTCGAGTCTGCGCTCAAGCATACCGCAGAGCGTATCTACCCATTCGCGCTCACGGTATTTCTTTGATACTTTGATCCATTTACGAAGCTGGCCTTCGCGAATGCCGTAGTGAAACATCAATTTCTGCTTTTCACGCAGGCGGATGCCATAATCTGAAACTTTTCGGCGCATTCTCTGGCCGTGCTGACCGGGACCGTAGTTGCGTTTCTCCAGCGCACCCGGTTTGCCCAATCCGGGCAATTCTACATTCAGCCGGCGCTGAATCTTAAACTTGGAACGGTTCCCCATTGTTGTCTTGGACATATTTCTCCTTAAATATCCGTATCTATAACTCAAAAACTACAGGTCGGCCATTATAAGCTATTTTGTCAAAAATTGCAAGGGCTAAGCTATAGGAGCAGTCCATATTAAGTGAATTGTAAGACTAACACAATTAGCTCAAATTATAGCCGATTTACCAACTTTCGCTTGCTCTGGGGGTGTTCTTAGTTTATCCATTTTGGATAATAAAGAAGAATTATCAAGAAATATTATAGAATTGGAGCAAAATATGAGATTCCTCTCAAGTTTGGTCATAGCAGCTGCTTTTACGTTCGTCTTAGTTTCCTGCTCGTCTGACAGTAAAGACACCTCGAAGAAAGATTCCGGCCCAAATCAGACTCAGCCAACTGCCAAATCCGACCCCTACAATAGCCAGCAAAAAAGCAGTGGCACTACTGAAATAACTATTACTGATTATCAAAGGTCAGGGATTGAATTTACTCTCGATGGCAAGCCGATGTCTATAGCGGGTATTTCGTTTACTCCGGCTTCGCAGTGGCAGGATTTTGGCCCTTCCGGAATGCGCGCCGCCAGCTACGCCTATGGTCCGCTGGAGCCGGATACAAATGTCGCGAATTTAGCTGTTTTTCATTTTGGGAAAGGACAGGGCGGCACAATCGAAGCCAATATGGATCGCTGGATAAAACAATTCTCGTTGCCCGATGGCCGTGACCCCGCCACTGCCACGATCACATATAAGCGCACAGTCGCCGGCTATCCGGCGCACGTTATGACTCTCTTTGGAATCTATAACGAATCTGTCAGGCCGATGTCGCCGGAAAAAATAGCCAGAGAAAATTATCGATTGGTGGCGATTATTGTCGAAGCTCCCGGCGGGAATGTCTTTTTCAAACTGACCGGCCCCGACAAAACGGCCAAGATTATGATAGAAGCATTTATAGCTATGATAAATCAGGCGGAGAAGGCGGGGTAGTTTGGGCAATGGGGCAAGTGAGGACACGCTTTGGCGGCCGCCCGCGAAAACAAGGTTATTATTTTCTAAGAGAACAGGTTGTTAGATCTTATGAAGAAGCATATAAGTATCGTCAGTACGACACTTATTAGTATATATTTGTTAGTCATATTTTGTTTTGGCATGTCCTGTTCAAAGTTCTATTACAATTACTATGGAATATGTCATAGGGGAAGTACTTGCGTAAATGAGATCTTTCTAAATGATTTTGATACCGAACTTCCTTATCATAATTTTTCTGTAGACGTTATAATTGAGAACAAAGTGTTTGCTAGCGGGAAAAAAATCAAAGATAGCTTATTCGATGTACACTTTTTTATACTGGCAAAAATTGACACTATGTCTAGTTCAAGGCCTGATTCTCAATTTTTTGAACATTTTGAAATATCTAATGTTAGAATGACAATTCAATCTACTGGAGAAATAATAAGTATAGAACAGAAACCTGATGTATGGGATTTTAGCGTTGGTAAAAGGTCAAAATCAATTAATTTTGGTGATCATATTATTCCTTCGTTGGCAGACACAATTCATATTGAGTTTGTTATTACAAATGACTATCTACCTGATAGAATTTATCGCAGAGAAAAAAGTATAACACTTTGGTTGGTTGAAGGATATGATACTGGTCCACCGCGTTGGTGGCCAAATCCGTGAGCCCAAAACATGTGCTCTTACACAACAGATCTGTGGCCGGGTGCCCCACCCCTTGGGGTGGGTTTCCGTTACGGTTCTATAGTTTATAGCCTCGATATTGAATACGATAATATCCAATCCTCCATATGACAAATCTACATACTTTGCATGGGCTTACTAATCCCACCGCAAGCGGATAGGGCACCCGTGCAAGCTGTGGGCGACCGGCCTCCATCAATTATCGTAAGAATTTTAGTGGTGAAACGGGGATTGAAGGGAATCTCCAAGTTGTTTCTTGCGATAAATGTGCAGATCCTTCGACTCCGCTCAGGATGACGCAAGGAGAACTACTAAACGCAAAATTCGAGCTATCAAATTCCTCTTGTAACTGATTGTCAGGGTTGTTATTATAGCACGAAATGTCTGAGCGGTCAAAACTTTGACTCATAATCGCCAGTAGAAAGTGCCATTTGCAAGTATCTGATAGCCAACTAATTGCCGAAGCCATCCAGGGCAGTCAAAAGGCTTACGCCGTGCTGGAAGGCAGGTACAAGACCGCAATTTTTCATATTGTTCTAAAAATCGTCAGAGACCAGGAAACCGCTCATGATTTGGTCCAGGAGACGTTTATGAAAGCATTTTCCGCATTGGCATCCTACCGCTCAGAATACCGCTTTTCGACCTGGCTCTATAAGATCGCGGCCAACAGCTCTATCGATTTCCTGCGCAAGAAGCGAATAAAGGCGCTATCACTGGATAAAGAGATAGAGACCGGCAATGGCAAGGTAGAAATAGAGATTCCGGACTATACTTACCACCCCGAAAGGGATTTAGTCCGAAAACAGCAGCGATTCTCTATCAATGAAGCGATTGACTCACTGCCAGATAAATATCGGGAAGTTATAGTCCATCGCCATCAGGAAGATAAATCATACGAGGAAATAGCCGATTTACTTTGTATACCGGTAGGTACGGTCAAGGCTCGAATTTTTAGAGCCAGGGAGTTACTGAAAAAAAAGCTCAGAGGGATATGAGAGCATAGCTCTGATTAAAAAGAGAAAATGAAAAATTTGAGAAAAATTATACTGGGAATTTTTCTGATTTGTCTGGCGACAGCATTGCCTGCCGCGGGCGAAGAATTCACTTTCAACTATCAAAAGCTGATCAACATTCAAGATCCTGTATTGTTAGATCTGGAGATGGTCAGAGGTGCTATTTTGGTAACCGGCACAGATGACAACTTGATTGTCATCGATGCCATCAAGATGGTACGGGCTTCCAGTCGCAGCGAAGCTGAAGAAATAGCCGCCCATATAGAGATTAAAGTCAGAGAAAGTAACGACAAAATCAGAATTCAGACAAATTATCTCAACTTGATAAACCGCTCTCCGTCGTTCTGGAACAAGATAATCGGAGGCGGTGACAAAGTTATCAGCGAAGTTCTCTATAAGATTTCACTGCCGTTTAACTGCGGCTTGCGAATCAAAGCGCTTGATGCAGATATCGAGCTGACAAATGTAGAAAGCAATATATATATAGAAAAGTCTACCGGGCTGACCAAAGCAGAATTTATACTTGGCTCTGTAGAGATTCATCAGCCGCTCGGTGAGATTGATTTACAATGGATAGAGGGCGATATTAAGATAAATTCCAAATCGAGCAAGATTTTCATCCGCCAGACCCGCGGCACTATTGAGCTATCGACCTACAATGGCAATGTAGATATTCAGACAGAATTCGAGAGCAGTAACGATTATATTGTTGAAACCTCAAGCGGTAACGTAATATTTAGCGTTCCGATTTATGCAGCCGGCGAGCTTCATCTTGAAACCCAAACGGGTGAATTCTCGTCTGAAATACCAGTAGAAGTTATTTCTATGGCTCGAAACAGAATGATAGGCATATTTGGAGGCGGAGGTACAAAGGTGAAAATTATTTCTGCCAGCGGAAAGGTTGTTTTGGCACAGTTTTAATTTGGCTTTTCAATAGACCAGACAGCCTGCGATTAACATTGGATGTGATATGATCGCTTCGAACAAGTTAATAAACAGAGCAATTTTGCTCATAGTTTTTCTTTTGGCACTGACACCGAGCTCAATAGCTCAGTCAGACCCGGCCGACCAGACCTATGCACCCTCTGATACTATCTTTAATGAAATTTTGCTGACCGAAGAAGGCGTTATCGCAGTCGATACTGCCGGCTATGAGTGGTATTACGATTTTGAATACTCAAGTTTTGTGGCCGGACTCCAGCCTCTTGGGGATGATGCCGGAGAGGTTTTCGTACCCGGCTCTGAATATGGAAATATCCCGATTGAAGAGCGCGCCACCATACGCAAACGTCTTAAGCAATTTGAATTAGGCTCTGTGACTGTACGAGAAGATGAGTATGTTGATGGAAATATAATCGCTCGGGGAAGGGTTACAGTCAAAGGCTGGGTGAAAGGGAACATCACCTCGCTTCAGGACCGGGTCCTGATAACTGAAACAGGTTATGTTGAGGGGGATATTCAGGCGCCGCGAGTAATAGAAAAGGATGGTTCGGTTGTCCTCGGCGAGATTACTGAAACATCTCTGCCGCTGGATATAGAATCGTTTACTCCGGGGTTAGGCCACAAATTCCTTTTAGTGATGTCAATCATAACTGCTGTCTTTTTGTTTTTCGGGTTTTTGATACTCACATTAATGCCCGGACAAGTTGCCACTATGCAGTCCTGTATCCTGAAATACCAAGGGCGCTCGGCTGGGCTCGGTTTTATTTTGGTGATAACTATGCCAGTGATTGCCACACTTCTAGGAATCACTATTGTTGGAGCTGTGCTTATTCCATTTTTGCCGCTGGTATATCTGGCAGCAATTATCCTGGGACTTATGACATTTGGAAGACTGCTATTTTCTAGAATTTACAAGCAGACTATTTATAACAAATCAGCCAGTTTGTTTATCGGAGTTATCGGTATTCTTATAGTCATGATACCTTGGCTTATAACCGGCGCACTGTGGCCTTCCTCAGACAATATCGCCGGAGTCTTAAGCGTCTTTGGATTAGTTTTTTCAATTTTGGGCTCAATCTATCCCGTTTTTTCAGGGGTTGGGGCTGCCTTTTTGACAAGATTTGGGTTCAGAGAATATCCGGCAGGACCTAAAAAACCGCAATTCAGAACAAAGCCGGCAGCTCATCAGCCGGCACCTCCGCCAATTCCTGATACCCCGGTGCCGGAAAATATCGAAACTCCTAAGGAAAGTTCTCGTATATCAGACCAAGACAAAAACTCATCGTCCTAAAAGAGGAAAAGGATCTGATATGCCGAGACTTCTAATTTTCATTGCAATAGCTTTTCTTGTCGTTTCATCTGTAGTTGCTGGCCGACTGGAAAAAGTCAAAGAATTTGTAATTGCCAAAGAAGCTCAAATAATTGAAATAGAATGTGACCTGGCGGCAGGAGAGTTCACCATTAAATCAGGTGATATCGAAGAAATAGCAGAAATAGATATAGAATATGATAAGCGTACAATTGAGTATGAGATTGATTATAGTGAGCGGGGCAAAAAGGGTTATCTGTTTATAGATATTGACCATAGAAAGAACAGATACTTTAAGGATCTTGATGACTTTGAAAATAACTGGGACATTGTTCTGTCCGACAAATTTGAAATATCAATTAATTTGGACATCGGCGCCTGCGAAGCAGATTTTGATTTTGGCGGCATTCGCCTGACAGACTTAGATATTGATGTTGGCGCGGCTTTTGGCGTTATAGATTTTTCTGAGCCTAACAAATCAAGGCTCAGAGAAATTAACATAGATGCCGGTGCTTCATCACTTGAAATGCATAATCTGGGCAACGCCAATTTCGAGTATTTTAAATTTTCCGGCGAAGTAGGCTCGTATGACCTTGATTTCAGGGGGAAATACAGCGGCGAATCTAAGATCAATATTGAAATCGGGCTTGGCACCGGTGATATTATTTTGCCCAGAAATGTGCCGGTAAGAGTCGAAACTGCAGGTGGCAACTGGCTTTCTTCTATAGATCTCCATAATGATGATCTGGATGAAATCGAAGATGACATCTATGAGACTGAAGATTTTGAAAATGCAAAGACAAGAATTGTCCTGCGCCTGGAAGTAGGCCTTGGCTCAATTGACGTTTATTGGAAAAGGTAGTCAGCCGAAGACAAAAAAAATCGCTCCGAATTTCATTTTATTCCCCCAAAAATCTGACTGGTATTACCAAAATCTTTTGAGATTTAGGTGCATACATATAATACTCTTGCCGATTCATTAAAAAAGACATTATATCAGTAGCAGACATAAACTTAAATCTGTTTTAGTTGTAGGAACTAATAGGTACTGGTTGGTATGAATATGCGCAAGAGCTTAAAACTATTCTTGATAATAACGGTTGCAGTGACAGCGGCTGCTAAGGCTGCGCCTGCTCCAATTCAGTTACAGATATTCAAAGCGCGGGACAAAGTTATGCCGGCAGTTGTTCATATTCAGCCGGTCATAAAGAATTATAATACAGGTGAACTTGAAAAACAGGCAGTAGTCGGTTCCGGTGTGATTTTTCACGCCGATGGCTACGTAGTTACTAATTATCATGTAGCCGGCAAGGCCGTAAGAATTCTGTGCACTTTAGGTGACAAAGAAATAGTCTCGGCAGAATATATCGGAGGCGACCCGCCCACAGATATAGCCGTCATAAAGCTAAATCTGGATGAACACAAAGGCCCAATTGTAGTTGCCGACTTTGGTAACTCCGACAGCATTCAGGTAGGTCAATACGTTCTGGCTATGGGCTCACCGCTTTCGTTATCACGCTCCGTTTCAGCAGGAGTTATATCTACTAAAGACAGATATTTTAGTCCGGATGTCAGGCTTCCAACCGGAGAAAGAACCGGCCGCTACAATTTATGGATACAAACTGACGCAGCTATAAACCCGGGTAATTCGGGAGGTCCGCTGGTTGATTTGTCCGGTCGAATTGTAGGTATAAACTCACGGGCTACAATTTTTGCCAACAATCTCGGTTTTGCGATACCAATAAATGTTGTTCGCGAGGTAACCGCAGAGATTATCAGAAACGGCAAAGTACAAAGAAGCTGGATAGGTTTGCATTGTCAGGCTCTGATGGAGTTAGAAGATTATTTTGGTACTCAGAGAAACACCGGGGTTTTGATTTCGTCGATAGACCCGGGCTCACCGGCCGACCAGAGTTATCTCAAAGCCGGCGATATTATCTTAAAAGTTAATGACCAGGAAGTATCTGCACGTTTTGTTGAGGAACTTCCTAAGTTTTACTACCTGATATCGCGCTTCGAACCGGGAGAAAAGATTAATCTTGAAGTCTTAAGAGGCAGCGAAACTTATACCTTTGGAGTTGTAACTAAATCACTGGGTGACTTGCAGGGAGAGGATTTCGAAGCAAAGGGCTGGGGCTTTAGCGTCAAGGGTATTACGCGCCAGATGAAAATCGAGAACCAGCTTGATGACACAGTCGGCGTATTTTTAATTGGAGTTAAACGCGTGGGATTTATCGAAGACGGCGGTCTCTTTCGTAGCGATGTTATCAAAGCGGTCAACAAGACCGAAATAACCGGCTTGACAGCATTTACCGAGCTCTATAGCCAGCTGACTAACGAAGGAGTGGAAAAAATACTGTTGACTATAAAGCGCGGCGGAGGAACCAGGTACATCGTTGTAACAGTTGATAAAGACGGAGAAGAGGAGCTAAATGAAGAGTTGTAATTGCAGCATTTTAAGAGCAAATATCCTATTTGTTTTCTTTATACTCCTTTCTTTTCCCGCAGAGACAGCAAACTCCCAAAACTTTGATTTCGGAAAGCTTGGAAGCCGTTCCAATGCGTACATGGTTGTGATTGATATGCAAATTGAAGTTTCATTCGGCATTAATACAAGTGACCAGGAAGAAAGATATCTGGGGACGATTGTCACCGAGGACGGACTGGTTATCTTTGACGGTACAGATATAGCCAGCGACAATATGTTTTCTTCTTTTTCAGGATTAACCGTAAAGACAACACCTACCAAAATTGAGATTATTACTCTGGATGGAATCTCTTACGACGGCAAATTGCTGGGTTTTGATCGCTTTACCAAGGTGGGCTTTATTAATATTCTTGCTGAAGATAATGAAAAATTTACTCCTGTAAAATTCAATAAACACCATGAGTTCAGAATTGGCGAATGGCTGGCTCTGTTTATGCTCATGCCCGAGTTTATAACTCCGTCGCTTTCTGCGGACATTGGCATGGTTTCCAATCTGGTTGAATCACCTGAACCTTTTCCACTTACTGTTGGCTTTAATTCTATGCAGCTGGCATCGGTTTTATTTAATGAATCGCTTGAAGCGGTCGGTATACTTGGTACACTGATGGACCCCTCATCCGGCTCTGCCAATGGCAGCTCTATGATGGGATCATTTGGAAGCGGCGGCATTCCCATGCTGGGAGTCATAACAGGTGAGCGCATTGAAGAATTAATCGCCGCTCCGCCCACCGAAGGAGAAATAGAAAGAGGTTGGCTGGGTATTTCTCTGCAGGCCTTAACTGAGGATATAGCAGAATTCTGGCAATTGGACCTTGCCGGCGGCATAATTGTAAATGAAATAATTCGCAATTCACCGGCAGACAAAAGTGGGCTTAAAGTTGGGGACATCATTTATGAAGTAAACGGGCAGCCGGTTGAGGTGGACCGTGAAGAAAAAATCGCCGTATTCCAAAGGCTGATAGCCAACCTTGGCCCTGAGGCCGCAGTTGAACTTGAGGTTATGCGTCTTGACCAGGGCTCTACCGATTTGACCAAAATTCTGGTAAATTTAGAAAAGGCGCCAATTTCTCCTACAGAAGCAGCAGACTTTAAAGAAGAAGAACTTGAGCTTACTGTACGTGACCTGGTCTTTGCTGACTATATGATTTACAATCTGGATTCGGAGAATTTCAAAGGTGTGGTGGTTTCGGGACTTACTCTGGGAGGTCCGGCTTCTATCGGCGGGCTTTTAATTGGAGATATTATACAGAGAATTGGCCCTACAGAAATTGAATCGGTAGATGATGCCAAAAAGGTGCTTCGCGAAATCTCAACTGAACAGCCGCGTGAAGTAATATTCTTTATCTGGCGTCAAAATCAGACTATGTTCGTAAATGTTAAGCCGACCTGGAACTAACCGACCTATTAGCTTCACCTTTAAGAAACTAACTTTTTCCATAAATCAAACATGTATGCAACTGCTTGCCTATCATAGGCATCTTATTCTGGCACTGAACTCTATTTGTTTTCCTCTCTGAAGATTCCTGGCAGCTGCTTAATGCTGTAAAATTCAGACAAACAGCTTGTTACACAGCCCCTGACAGATATAATAAGTGGTCTTGCAGACTACTGCGGTCTACTTTCCTATTCGCCTCCTTAGGGCACACTCTTTGCATTTAGGCCTTGAGCAGGTCACAGACGCCTGAAAAAATGAGGGAGAGAATTTTGACTATTAAGAGAGTTGAAAGGTAGGCAACGAATGAATTTGATAGTTAAAGGCATATTTGCTTTGGCAGTAATAGCTTTGGTCACTCTTTTTCCGGCAAGCGCCGAAAGTGCCACAATCAGTATTGATTCTGTCGAAGCTTTTCCGGGTGAAAGTTTTTCGGTTGGTCTCTGGATGACGGACAACACTGAAGACCTCTCAGCCATGACCATTCCTCTTAGATACAACAACCCGTTTTTAACTCTGGATTCGGTCTCTTTTGCCGGCACTATTCTGGCTAACGGGTTTAGTGGAGTTGTTGATCTTAACCCGGCAGGTCAAAGCCTGAGAATTTCTTATATCATTGACGATTTTACCACTCCATTACCAATTATATCAACGTCACAAGGGCTATTGGCTACTCTCCACTTTACTTTAGGGCAGGGAGCCTCACCTGAGCTGATAGCGATAGATTCCATTTTCAGCGACTCAGTGATTTATTTTGGCGGCAAAGAGATTCATTTCTGGAGCAGGGTAGAATTTTCTGACCCGACAGGGACATACGTTATTTACCCGGGCTTTACGCCGGGCGCCATAAAAGTGATGATATCGACCGCTATCGATGACGAGTTTGATAATCTTTTGCCCACGGCTTATGCCCTGGCGCAGAACTATCCCAACCCTTTTAATCCTTCTACCTCTATCGATTATTCGCTCCCCAGAGCAGGGTATATCAGCCTGAAAGTGTTTAACGTGATTGGGCAGGAGGTAGCTACTCTTTACGAAGGGTTCCGGGTTGCCGGCAATTACCGGGTCGAATTTCAAGCCTCAGATAAGCCAAGCGGTATCTATTTTTACCGTCTGACTCATCAAGATGGCTCTGAGACCAAAAAAATGCTTCTGCTCAAATAAACGAAAATCATATTTCTGCCGATAAAAACAGGGATACTCTCTAAGTATATCCCTGTTTTTTTTGGTTAAAAATATGAGTCAAACTACAGTACATAGTCCGCCCAAAAGAGAAGTCAAAATTGGCGAATATATTGTAACCGGCAAAATTGGTCAGGGTGGAATTGCCGAGATCTATCGGGCTATTCAGCCGTCTCTAAACAGAGAAGTTGCCATCAAAATTCTTTCCAAAGCTCTGACCGAAAACGAAGATATTGTCCGCAGATTTGAGCGGGAGTCTATGGTAATTGCCAAGCTCAATCATCCCAATATCGTACACGTTATCGACAGAGGCACGACCGGCGGCAGATACTATTTCGTAATGGAATATATCAACGGAACTTCTCTAAGACAGGTTATCGATTCAGATAAAATTTCCCTGCGCATAAAGTTAGAATCGATAATTGAAATATGCAAAGGCCTGGACTACGCCCACAAAAATGATATCGTCCATCGCGATATCAAACCGGCCAATATATTGGTTGATAAGCAGGGCAATGTACTTATAACAGATTTTGGAATAGCTCAGATTGTCGGCAGCACCGATGGCGAGCAAACCAGTACAAGTATTGTAATGGGCACGGTAGCCTATATGTCTCCTGAGCAGAAGGTAAGTTCCCGAGACGTTGACCAGACCACAGATATCTACGCGGTCGGCGTTATGATATATGAGATTCTGTGCGGCCAGAAACCGATGGGTCATTTCAAAGCTCCCTCTGAAATAAATCCCGATATATCAGAAAAGTTCGACCAGATAGTTCATAGGTGTATGGCGCAGGACCGCAAAGACAGATATCAGACAGCGGTCGCTCTGAAAGATGCGCTTTTGAATGCTATGGAGGGCGGGAAAACCAGCGACAGCGACGAAAATCTAGCTGACGTTGGCTCTGATTCATTTATGGGCAAGTGCAAGCATCTGGATACTATCAAAGAGACCAGATATAACTCGACTATACTTGTAGAAAATCAGAGCAATAACAAACTCTACATAATCAAGAGACACAGCCGGGGCGAAGCCGGGCGAAAAGAAGCCAAGCTTTTAACATCGCTTCGTCATAAGAACCTTATAAACATCTATGCTTCCGGCGGTGATAACAAAAATACTATCGTAATCAGTCAATACGCCCAAGGCGGATCGCTGGCCGACAGACTGGCAAAAAGATACGACTGGCAAGAAGCCTTTAATATCGGCGTGCAGATCGCCGAGGGTCTCGACTTTGCCCACAAGAACAACATCATCCATGGCAACCTTCGCCCCTCAAATATTCTCTTTGACAGCGAAGAGACGGTCAAACTGGCCGATTTTGGAATGCCGGCACACTATATGGATAACGACACCAGGAAAAATTGGTTTGGTCCTCCTGAGAGAAAGGTCTCCAAGCTGGGGGATGTTTATTCGATGGGAGTCATCATTCATCATCTTCTGATGGGGCAGAAGCCTTCGTATACTAATGGCAGCCAGCTGTATCTGAAAGGGCTGCGAATGCAGCTGCCGGAAAGAATTGAAAAGATGCTTTCAAAACTACTGGCAATACGGGTTGCTCACAGATACCAAAGCTGCGATGAGTTTTTGGCAGAGTATGACGATTTCCAGCAGCAGACTAAGGTCAAGGTCAAAAAGCCTGTTACCAGAACCGTAGCTGCTCCTACCGTTGTAGTAAAAACACCGACCTGGCAATATGTTGTCTTTGGTGTAGTTATTGTCATTGCGCTATTGGTCGGCATGTATGTCGGCGGTATGCTCAAATAGGTTTATCAGTTCAGCTTAAAGACGAAACTTAACGCCAGAGTCTGTTTGATTCTAACTTTACGGCTTATCTCTTTATCATATAAAAATTGCAAATAAAAGTTTACTGTTATCAGTTTTGTAATCGAACCGCTAAAGCTGTTTTCAAAATTTAGATCAACAGCTTTCCAGTCGTTTTCAAACTCAGTTCCCTTTAAGTCATCACTTTTTGAGCTTTCCAAGGCCTTAAACAAAGTAAGTTTTCCATTGTACCGGATATTCTTATGCACTGCCAGGTCCACTTCGCTGACAGACTCGATACCCCCATCGTAAGCAGTGGATGTTTCTACTGCCAGTGTAATTGTGTCAGTCATGCTCTTGGTTATAATCTGTCGCACCCCAAGACCAAGCCGGCTAACTATTAAATCTGCTTCTGTTTCGTAAAACTTTTTTGAGGCTCCAGCTGATTCAGTTAGTTTCAGCGGAGAGAGCGACAGCTTTTTGTCAGGATTGGCGCCGTCATAGAATTGAGTCTCAATTCTAAATGCTACATAGGGGTCTACCAGACCACCTGTACTAAAACTCCCTACATTTTCGAAATCTATCAGATCTGTAGATTTGCCCGGTTTGCTCCATTTTTTTGTTTCGGCATCCTGTGTCAGAGTCTGTCCAAATGAAAGTTTTAGTCTAGAGCGAAGTTCAATATTTTTTTTGATTTTCTTAGTTGATGTAGCACTCAGATTAGCCACCCAGTTAACCGAACCGGCTTCGCCTCCAACCCAGGAATCAGAATACGATGTTTGGGTTGAGGTTAAATCAAACATCAGCGACTTTTTTGAACCAGACGATTCTTCATCCTGTGCATTTACTTTAGAAAAGACAACAAGCAGCAGAATAAAAAAAAGCAGACGGCATTTCTTTGACATAAACATATGTTTCTCCATTCCCATTACCAAGAGTGATTTGGTCTTCGTGAAATATTTAAGTGTGTAAAAGCGCGAATAATTAAATTTAATCAGCTAACGCTTAGCAGCCCCGTAAGATTCGTCTTCATTCGGAAACAGCCCTTTATTTACATCGGATATATATTTTTTTATGGCTTCGACTATTACAGGAGTGAGATTGGCGTACTCGCGCAGGAATTTCGGTTTGAAACCTTTTTCATGTAGTCCCAGCATGTCGTTGGTGACCAGTATCTGTCCGTCGCAGTCTACTCCGGCGCCGATACCGATAGTTGGCATCGTTTTACAGGCCGAAGTAATTTTTTTGGCAATATCGGACTGCAGCAGTTCCAGAACACATCCAAAACATCCGGCCTCTTCGAGCGCCAGTGCAGACTCCAGCAGATAGGCTCGAGAGTGAGCTTTTCGTCCCTGGATTTTTGGTCCTCCCAGGTTATTGATGGATTGTGGTGTCATCCCAATATGCCCCATGACCGGGATGCCGCATTCGATAAGGCGCTTAATGGTTGCAGCCATTTCGATGCCGCCTTCAATTTTTACCGCCTGGGCCAGGCCTTCCTTTAGAAAGCGGCCGGCGTTATTAATGGCAGTTTCAATCGATGGCTGAAAGGACAAAAACGGCATGTCGCCGATTACCAGGGCGTAGCTGGTTCCCCGTGAGACTGCTGCCGTATGAGCTATCATGATATCCATTGAGATAGGCAGAGTCGAGTCGAAGCCATGAATAACATTGGCGGCCGAGTCGCCGACCAAAATCGCATCAATTTTGCAGCCGTCGAGTAGCCGAGCAATAAAATGGTCGTAGGCGGTCAGCATGCTTATTTTTTCGCCTGCTGCCTTTTTCTCAAAGAAAGAGAGAACTGTGCTTTTCTTTCTGCTGTTGCTATAGCTCATATCGACTGCTTGTCGACCAGGTCGCCGGCAGGGGAGTAATATTTTTTGCCATTTATTGGTTTCTTAAGCTGACTGACCAAATCTGTGAAATGTTCAGGATTATTGACAAAATCAATGTTATCGGTCTTGACTACCAGCAGCGGAGTATCGCTGTAATTAAAAAAGAAATAGTCGTAAGCCTTATTCAGTAACTCCAGATAATCAAAATCAATCGGCTTTTCAAAACCTAAATTGCGTTTGCGGATACGCTCCAGTAATGTCGGGGTAGAAGCTTGAAGATAAATGACAAGGTCGGGCTTGGGTATTTCGCTGGAAAGTGTGGCTGCTATTTTTTCATATAGTAACAGCTCGCGTTCATTTAAATTTACCGAGGCAAAAATAGCATCTTTGGCAAAAAGATAATCCGAGACAATTTTTTGCGCAAACAGATCGCGCATAACAAGCTGCTGCTGCTGCTGGTAGCGGGAGATAAGAAAGTTCAGCTGGCATTGCAGGGCATAGCGCTTTTTGTTTTTGTAGAAATCGGCCAGAAACGGATTTTCAAAAACTTCCTCAGCCATCATTTCTGATTTTAGCTCTTCAGCCAGCATTCTGGCGAACGAAGTTTTACCCACTCCGATTACGCCTTCGACGGCCAGATAATCAGGCTCAGTAACCGGCCGGGGCATTTTCTTCTTTCTGTCTGACGAGTTTGAAATCTTCGTCGTTTAAATAATCTTTTAAGCGTTTGTTAGTCAGCGGGTGGACCAGCCTCGGGTCAATTTCTATCAGCGGTATCAGGGCAAAGGCTCTGTTTAAAAGTTCAGGATGAGGAATGGTCAGTCTCTCTGCATTTATTATTTCAGTATCGTACAATAAAATATCAAGGTCAATTGTTCGTGAAAGCTGTTTTCCTTTGTCGGTTCTGTCGAGCGCTTTCTCAATTTTTTCCAGAGCCGTTAACAATTCAAACGAGGAGAGCTCGGTATTTATTTTTATGGCTTGGTTTAAAAACGAAGGAGTTCCGCATGCCATCTGCTCGGCCTTCGACGAATAGACAGAGGAGCTGCCGCAATGCTTTAGTCCGGGGATTTTTTTAATCATGGCCATGGCCGAACTAAGATATTTATTTCTATCACCCAGATTTGAACCGAGTAGTATGTAGGCTGTGTTGGTCATTTTCAGTTTTCGTTTATCTCTTTTTTTATCAGCTGCTCTGTATTTTTTTGATCTCTGGTTATTTCAATTTCAATGTTATCAATATGACCGGGAATAGGCGGCTTCATTTTTCGGACTCTCAAAGTTACCCGATAGGCCGGGAAATTGTCAAGCAGTTTGGCGGCAAGTTCGGCAGCCAGAGCTTCGACCAATGAGTAGGCGGTACCCTCAACAGTTTCCTTAATAATTCTGTGAACTTCAGTGTAGTCAATTGTATCTGTCAGCTGGTCGGTCTGCCCGGACTCGGCTAAGTCGACTGCCAGTTCGCAGTCTACTTCAAACTGCCGCCCGGTCTCTTTCTCTGCCGCGCTGACTCCGTGGTAGCCATAAAAGGACATCTTATTTAAGCGGATTATATCTTTCATAACTATTTACTGATCTTAAAAAACCGCCGTTTTTTTTCTATCCTTTGACAGGCTTCGACATAACGCTCGCTTGTCTCTGTCAAAGAAAAGCGCAAATAGCCCTCACCGCTATCACCAAATTCGTTACCGGGCACAGCCATTATGCGGCCCTGCCGGTAGAGCAAATTGGCGGCTCTCAGAGAGCTTTTCCTGCCGCTGATTCTGCACCACAAAAAGGGGACGGACCTCTGGCCAACTTCTTCAAGTCCCAGCAGTTCAGCTAATTTTATTACTTCCCCGTAGTTTTGAGAAATCAGCCGGCGGACTCTTTTAAGAGGTGAATTAGGAAATTGTTTCATGGCGCTCAGTGCCAGATCTGCGTATAAGTTCAAAACCGGCTGAGGGGAGAGTCGCTCAATTTGCTTCAGGCCGTTTATTATCTCCCGGTTACCCACCACAAATCCAAAGGGCAAAGCCGGCAGTCCAAAAGTATATGAGAAAGAATATAGTTCGACGCCAACATTCTTTCCACCAGCTATGGACAGAATTGATAAGGGGTTTAATTCTGACAATGATTGGTAGGCAGCATCGTTTATAAGCATAATATTTTCTTTGGCTGCCACCCGAATCAAAAAGCTGATATCTTTGGCTGTAAGAGTTGCCCCGGTCGGGTTATGAGGGGAGTTTAGAAACATCAGTTTGGCAACTCTTCCGGCTGACGTTTCGAAACTTTCCTTTTGTGGCAGCCAGCTGTTTTTCTCGTTCAATTCGTAGGCAATTGCTTCACCACCGCAGGCTGCTACAGTTCTGCGGTAATGAGGATAGCCCAGCCCCGGTACAAAGGCCAGCTCTCCCCTGTCAATAAATGACAGCCCCAGATTAAGAATAATATTACGGATACCGCTGCCTATATAAACTTCCTTTTCAGGTATTAGCGAGACATTGTGCCTTTTTTCAAACCAAACAGAGACAGCATCTTTGAGCTGTTGAATTTTCTTGTCACCGGCCGGCGAAAGGCTTTCGGAATCAAATGTCAGTTCACTGTCAGTTTCAACGGGCCAGTTGAATTTTGAGAAGTTCAGGATATTGGTTCTCAGGAAAGAGGTTTTGGTCTTTTCCTTGTGCAAAAGCGAAAACAGAGGCGGCGGCAGCTGAAACATCCGATTTGCTTTCTCAATAACTACTTTCTTGGTCACCATCAGGTTTTTTCAATTTCTTTCTAAAAATTAAGACGATGTCAGGCTCTGACGGAGTTGATCCAGCCTCTTTAGTTCATCATCAGAGATTGTATTTACATTGCCTAACTGCTTAGCCATCCAGAGAATTTTGGCAAAATGCTCAACAGTCTCGTGTTTAAAAAACGCCTCTTTGATGGATCTGCCTATTGTCAGCAGCCCGTGATTTTTAAGCAGGAAAGCGTCATTCTTTTCTAACAAGGGTTCGATTGCTTCAGATATAGCTCCGGTGCCGGGCGGGGCATATTCTACCAAAGGGATATTCCCCACGAAGACAGCAACTTCGGGTAAGATATTTCTATCCAGTTCGATTCCTGCCACAGCGAAACTGGTGGCGAAAGGAGGGTGGGAATGAAGGCAGCAGCGGATATCAGTGCGGTTCTTATAAACTGTAAGATGCATGGCAGTTTCCGAAGAAGGCTGGCAGCTACCGGAAATCAACTCTCCTTCAATGTTCAGTTCTACAAAATCGTCAAGTCCCAGCCGACCTTTGGCTACGCCACTTCTGGTTATCAGCAGCCGGTTTTCGTCAATTCTGGCCGAGAGATTGCCGTCGCTGCCGGCCAGCATCCCTTTTTCATAAAGGAGACGGCCTGTTTCAATCAGTTCTTTTTTGAGTTCATTTGCCTGGCCCATAGATAAAAGTAAATTAGAGCCAGCAGCAGCAAAAGTCAACTTGGGACGATTCCGCTGATAGTAAGGAAAATCAGCAAAAAGAGACGAATTAATTGAATCTAATCGGCCTTGTTCTCGTTATAAATATATGTGAGGCAAGAAAGTACAAAAAATAAGGCTTGACAGAAAATAGAAAATATATTATTATACTTGGCTCTACCCTTGGAGGACCATAGTAGTTGGCAGAAACGCATTTCTCTTCCGAAAACAGACTTATAAAAAAACCTAAAAAGGGGCTCAAATCTACCGCCTTGATAGTAGCTTTGGCGGGGGTGATGATTTTTGTGCTGGTGCTTTCCGGGGAGTTTAAGATTCCTCAGAACTCGCTGGCACAGTCTCCCACCAACATTTCTGAGACCGGCCTTTTTCCATTAGTTGATAATAACGGCAGAATAGAGTCTCCGTTTGTAGCTGTGGTAGAAGCCGTCAAAAACGCGGTAGTCAACGTCTCGGCCCGTTCTAAGGAACAGCAGCGCTTTCACTGGTGGCAGCAAGGGAGCAGGCGTTCGACTTCTTCCGGTTCTGGATTTTTCTTCCGAGAAGATGGCTACATATTGACTAATAACCATGTTGTCTCCGGGGCAGATAAAGTAACTGTCCGTACTTCGACCGGCTACACTTATGATGCCGAAGTTGTAGGAACTGACCCTCAGACCGATCTGGCAGTTCTTAAAGTAGAGCCCCAAGAAGAAATAGTGATTATTCCCTTTGGCAATTCTGATGAGATAAAGGTAGGCGACTGGGCTATCGCTATCGGTAATCCATTCCCCCAACAGGGGCTGGACAGGACGGTAACAGTAGGGGTGATTTCTGCAAAAGGTCGCAGTAATTTGCGGTTTAGCTCGGAAACGCCTTACTATCAAGATTATATCCAGACCGATGCTTCAATTAATCCGGGAAATTCCGGGGGGCCTCTTTTGAATCTCAGGGGAGAGGCAATCGGTGTAAACGCTGCAATCTCGAGTCCCACAGGGAGTTCCGTGGGGGTAGGCTTCGCTATTCCGATTGATCTGGCCAGAGCGATTGTACCGGATTTAATTACCTATGGCAAGGTCAGCAGAGGCTGGTTGGGCGTATGGTTTGCTCCCTTAACGCAAAGGGAGGCCAAAAGACAGGGGCTGGATGAGGTTAAAGGAGTAATAATAGATTCGGTGTTTGTAAACTCTCCTGCTGATGTTGCCGGTATTGAAAGCGGCGACGTAATAGTCGGCTTTAATAACCATCAGGTTGAAAATACCGGTCAGCTTTCGGTATTGGTCTCTACGACCAAATCGGGTCAGGAAGTGCCGATTGATATTATCCGGGATCGTCGTAAGATGACCCTGAATACCATTGTGGCCGATCGTGACAAGTCTCTGGCTAAGGCCAGTTCGCGGGCTCAGATTCAGGCGGCAGACGATTTTGATTTCAGGGTATGGAACGGAATGGAAATTATGGAGTTTACACCTGAGATAGCAAGCGTGCTTGAACTGGAGACTGAGCATGATAACGGGATTTATGTGCGCCGGGTATACCCCGGGTCGGCAGCAGACAGAGCATCGATATCAAGAGGGACTATAATCCTTCAGGTGGACGAAGTGGTAGTAAGGACGCTAAAAGAGATGGAAGACTCTATACAGAGATTAAGAAAGAGTTCCCGGGCGATTGGTCTGATAGTTCAGGAGCCCGATGGCACAATTGCCAGAAAAGTTATTCGGCGATAGCCGGGTTTTTTGTTAATGGGTAATAATAAAAGCGGTAAAGAATTCCGCAGGTATAAACATTTTAATCTATGGGAAGGAGTTAGAGGGTAAGTGGCAAAACAGTCCCTAAAATATCGCGATGAGGATCGTTCGTTGGACCTTTACTTGCGCGAGATAGGGGAAACACCTCTAATAAACGCTGCCGAGGAAGTCCGTCTGGCCAGACGTATCAAGCAGGGCGATGCAAAAGCTCTGGAAAATCTAACCAAGGCCAATCTGCGCTTCGTAGTTTCGGTAGCAAAACAGTATCAAAATCAGGGTTTATCCCTGGCCGATTTAATCAATGAAGGTAACATCGGACTTATCAAAGCGGCCAAAAGGTTTGACGAAACCCGCGGATTCAAATTTATCAGTTATGCGGTCTGGTGGATAAGACAGGCTATTTTGCAGGCTTTGGCCGAGCAGAGTCGTATTGTTCGTCTGCCGTTGAATCGGGTAGGCACACTTCATAAAATCGGCAAGATGTCCAGCCGGTTGGAGCAATATCTGGGAAGGGTACCGTCGCCGAATGAAATCGCCAAGGAGCTTGAATTAAGCGAAGGTGAAGTTTCCGATACGCTCAAAATCTCCAACTCGCATCTTTCTCTGGATGCGCCATTCTCTACATCGGAGGATAATTCTCTGATAGATATTTTGGAGGATGAGTTTCAGCCGTCGCCGGATGAGTCTTTGTTGTCTCATTCGCTGCGGATTGAAATCGAGAAAGCACTGGATTCGCTGACGCCTCGTGAGGCCGAAGTTATTAATCTTTATTTTGGCTTGAACTCAGAAAAGGCGCTGACACTCGAAGAGATAGGCGCCAGGTTCTCGCTGACTCGTGAGAGAGTGCGCCAGATTAAAGAGAAGGCTATTCGCCGACTTCGTCATGCTTCGCGGAGCCGTTCACTAAGAGCGTATCTGAACTAAGCAGTTCCGCAATCAGTAAATTAAAAGCCGCCCCGGTTTTTCGGGGCGGCTTTTTTTTGAGCTTGTTTACTTTGCTATTATAGTCGAAATTACTTTGATGTCTGAACTAAATGGTCGGGAGTATTCATCACAAGATAAAATTGCAGTTACTTTTCTCATTCTACTATTTGCAGCAGTTGCAGTAAGGACTGCCTGGCTTTGCGATGATGCTTTCATTTCTTTCCGCGTAGTGGATAATTTTGTAAACGGATATGGCTTGGTCTGGAATACTGGTGAACGAGTTCAAGTTTTTACTAATCCGCTTTGGGTACTGGTTATTTCTTTCCTATATTTTTTTACTAGTGAAATTTATTTTACCAGCATCTTCCTATCTATTCTTCTAACTATTATTTCGCTAATAATCATTTCGTTCAGACTATCAGGTTCTTTTTTGGCGATTATTCTGGCTATTACCGTACTCACATTATCTAAAAGCTTTACTGATTATACGACATCCGGGCTGGAAAATCCTATGACCTACCTCCTGATAACGTTATTTTACTGGCAATTCTTAAAATCCCGAAACGTCTTTGCAGATTTCTTGAAGCTTTGTTTCATTGCTTCCCTAATGAGTCTGAATCGAATGGACACCGTTCTTTTTTGCATTCCCGCCTTGACATACTCATTTTTGAAGATGCCTTGGAAGAAGGGAATTCATGCCGCGCTTATCGGTTTTTCCCCGTTTATTGTCTGGGAGCTATTTGCAGTAATTTATTACGGCTTTGCCTTGCCAAACACGTTCTATGCGAAGTTACAAAACGGAGTCCCGGCTAGCGAGCTAATCGTACAAGGAATTGTTTACTATTTGGATTCCCTAAATTTGGATCCAATAACTTTGTTAATGATTGGATTCGGAATAGTTACAGCGATTTATACTCGTCGTACCAAGGAAATATTTTTGGCGGCCGGCTTAGTGCTATATTTACTTTATATAGTTAGAATCGGGGGCGACTTTATGAGCGGGCGTTTTTTCGCAGTTCCACTATTGGGTTCTGTAATGCTATTTGTAGCGTCAGGATACATTCGCCATCGCAACCATTTTCTTATTTGTTTGGTTATCTTTATCTTGGTCGGAATTTCTGCCCCAAGATCTCCTTTATTTAGCGATAAAAGATATGGACTTGACTTAAAGGAAGCACCAACCGCTCAGGGTATTGTAGACGAGCGCGCTTTCTATTACAGGAAAACCGGTTTACTACTAGTCGGGCTGAGAAACGGATTCGAAAATCACAGCTGGTATTCATCAGGTAGAATTTTCGCGGAAAGCGGATCAAAACTTAAGGAGATATATTCGGTCGGATTGTTTGGTTTTGCAGCAGGACCACACGTTCATATCATCGACCTCAATGGTATATGCGACCCACTACTGAGCCGGTTGCCCGCACAGTTTCTCGAACGATGGCGGATTGGTCACTTCGGGAGAATAAGTCCGAGAGGTTACTCCGAGTCGATTCTCAGCTCAAAGAACTTGATTCAAAATGAATTCCTTTCAGAATATTATGGCATATTGCATAAAATAACGTCCGGCGATGTTTTTGAAGGAGAACGAATAGCAGCAATATGGAACTTCAATATCGGGCGATATGATCACCTGGTTCAAAAATATATGAAGAGTCCATTAGTAGTTAACTACCGCGAAATAAATACGCCCAAAGCAACGGGTACGCTGTGGAATGATGAATCAAATATTGTTCTCGGGCCAAGCGGATTAAAAATTGTATTGGATAGTGTCAGCCATAGTGAACTGATCGAAGTTAGCGTTGACAATAATGACATATACAGGATTCAATTGCTTCATGACAGCATTATTGTATATGAAGGATTAATAAAAGCGTACAGAATCCCAGGAGGAGGACTGCGAATAGATACCATTGTAGTCGACCCCGAAGCAGCTTCATTAGGTTACAACGTTCTCACGATACAAGCCGGTGATGGTGATGGCAAATTTAGCGTTGGCCACGTCAAAATTATCGATCAAAAAGATGTATTGTAAAGATGTATTACGCCACTAAGATTAACAGTACATTGCTAAGATATGAGAGAAAAATTGGAAGACATGGGACGGCTCTACTCGTCGCTATCTTACTTTTGATTCTGGCTGCCATATATGTCAGGCCAGCGCTGGAAACGGTCACAATGGGGAGGGCATACTCTGCCTTATCTGTTGATCCGTTTAGCGAGGAACCGAATAATATTGGATACAGAATCCTGACTCCATTGATTAGTTATGCACTTGGCCTGAAAGGCGAACTGATAATAGTTACTAATCTTCTATTTGCCTGGACATTTTTGGCGGCAGTTTATCTCTATATTAGAGCTTCTTATATCTCCGCTGCCGAAGCTGTTTTTGGGACTGCCGCCTTTACTTTTTCACTTGTTACTCTGACGACGATTTACTATGGCGGCTATTGCGACTCTGCAACTTACTTAATAATTCTTGGAATGTGGATCTTGCGGTCAAATTCGAAAGTTTTTTATATTTTATTGTTTCTTGGACTGCTTAACCGCGAATCAATAATCTTTTTGCTGCCATGGTTCATTTTCTTAGGTTTTTCAGAAGCTGATAACAAACTTCGGACGGGGGCAAAAATGCTTTTGGGCTATGGACTCGTATTTGTCCTCTACTACTTATTTAGAATGTGGGTGTCATCTTTCAGGCCAGTCGGGCTTGACTTTGAATACTATTTCGGACCAATATTAGAAAATCCTTTAGCGTACTTTAACAAGTCTTACGGCTATCAGGGACTGGGATATTTTACTGTCTTTAAGGCCACCTGGATTTTTGTATTTGCTGCTGCTCTATCTTTTTGGAATAAACGTATGACCAGACCATTGATAGAAATATTTTTGATTCTCTTTTTTGTCTGGACACAGATGTTTATCGCCTGGGATTCATCTCGAATGCTGACATTGGCTTTTCCGGTGATGCTGATTTCACTATTGCATCTCTTTAAGACTAATCCATATAACTTTCGAAATTGGGGCTATCTGGTCTTATTTTTTAATCTAATTATTCCACAAATGTATACGGCTGCTCATATAATTGAATTCATGAGGTCAATTGCTTACATTTCGGTATCATTGTTCTTTGCAGTGGGAAATATATGGTGAGAAGATCGTTCATATTTAGAATATTATCAGAGATTTCGCTGGAAAGAATCTTTGGTATAGCTTACCTAATTTTTGGCGTTCTGCTATTATCATATTCGCATCCAACCAAAGCATCCAGTGAGGATTTGCTTATTACAGACCTGATGTGGCTCGATGCCTGGTCGCTGGCTTTTTTTCTGGCGCTAATAACGTATTGGAAATGTTCCTCCTCGAATTCCAACAAGTCCCTGGTTAGTTTGCTCTATTTGTCATTGTATCTGATTGTCGCCAACAATCTAATCTTAGATGGTACTGCTTACTATTTATATGGTTACAGCGGGGATCAGAAATTCAGGCAGGCGATGGTGCTTAAGTTTATGACCTCTTTCTCACTTTCAGATTTCTATTACAAGGATTTGCCTGCTTTTTATCCGCCGTTGTACTATTACTTGCAAGCCATATTTGCCAGGATATTTTCGATCGAAGCCTACAAAATGGCGAAGATTGGACAGATTCTAATCTTTGCTTTTTTCCCTATAATTTTATATTACTTCTGGCGTAAAATTGTTTCACCTATGCAGGCAGTAATTATCACCTTTCTGGCATTTCTATATTGCAACTATAGCAACGCCAGTCAATTTTTTTCGCCTCATACATTTCTGGCCTACGCCTTGTTCATCCCCTGGTGGTTTATCTACGTTGAGCCGGTTAAAGCCCAGCAGAAAACAGCCAAGTATTACATAATCGGCGGGATTATTGGAGCACTGATTTTCTTAACCTACTTTTATGTATTTGCTATTGGATTCTTTTACATCCTGCTTAAGTTAATTTCCGAGAAGTGGCTCATGTCTAAAAGTCACATGAAATGGCCAGATATTAAGAACCCGGTTTATGTCCTGGGGCTAACTGCCATATTTAGTGCTGTCTATTGGCTACCACTCCTGATTTCGATAATGTCAAACGGCGCTGACCGAAGTCGCGGTGGCTGGTATCATATTGGCTATCCGGGCATTAGTTTTCAATTTTTACAGTTCTCATTAACTGGAATCGTATTACTTGCAGGAATCATTTATCTGCTCAGGCGCCTGAACAAACGTTTGAATCGCGGTCTGGCCTTATTTGTGGCTAGTGTCATCATGTTTCACCTGGTCGGCTCTGTATCAGGCGCGTTGGGAGTTTCTCTCAACATTACTAAATCCACAAACATCTTTTTTGTTCAGCTGGCAGCACCGATAATTGGGTTGATGATAGCATCATTTTGCAGACGCGATAGAGTGGGCAGGAAAAAATCTATCATCTCATTCGCTGCAATGTGTGTTCTCCTGTTGCTTCTCCTAAATAATATTAATGGGATTGCAAAATCAGAAGGGGCAAAGAGAGCCAGAACTTCAGTGCCCACCTGGAATACTAACAGCCAAGAGATGAAAGATAGAAGCGGAGAGGTGTTCTTGCTGGGTGATCCGGCGGTTCCCTCATTTTATCCCGTCTATTCGTTTTTGAATACGAATGAACATTATGCTCATCCCGCGTCAAGATATTTCAGCAGATATTTATTTCTTAATCATTTACAGTTAATCAAAGACCCGTACTTGTTCAATATAGCTTTACGTTACAATAAATTTGACAGGGTCGATTATTTTATGCCGTTTAAACGCGATGGCAAGTTTGTCTATCAGGCATCATTGAGCAATTATCCAAATAGGTCCTACCTGAAAAATCTAAAATTCGATCTGTCGGTTGTTGCTGATTCCAATTTGTTTTCTAAGCAGCAGGGCGCGCATCTCTACAAAGTTAAAGATCCCAATGAGCCTGCTGGTAAATTCTCTATGTTTGAATCTATACAGAACAGGTTGGATAGTCTGAAGACTTTGACTACTCTCAGAGGCTTGATCAGCAACTTAAGCATTGAGGGGCAGCGACTGGCAGAAAAGCGTTTGGGTGCAGACTGGTCACAGTGGACAGAAATGAGAATTCCAGAAAATGGACATAAGTATTCAGACAGCGTCACGATGATATCCGGATACATAGTAGAAGATAGTGATAGTCTATATTTCTTGTTTTCTTATTTATGCAGAGCGGACTTAAAAAAATCCTACAAGATTTATCTTCATATATTTGATAGTACAGGAGTAATGCATAATTATGATTTTGTTCCGTCTATTTCCACAAGTAACTGGAAAAAGTGGGACGTATTAGTTTGTGGGCGGGCTGTTCCCAAAGCTCATGGTGATTTCGAATATTTTGCCGGGCTATTTTCTAAGGAATTCAAATTGGGGCAGCCACATAGAGGGTGGTGGCAGAGTTTACAATTACCAGCCGCCAGAGAATAAACTTTCTTGCTTTCGAGCTGTTTTGGGGATAGTTTGCAAACCTATTAAATGATGCCGAAGTGGTGAAATTGGTATACGCGCTGCGTTCAGGGCGCAGTGTTCGCAAGGACATGGGGGTTCGAGTCCCCCCTTCGGCATTAGATTATTCTGACTTCCCCCATCTTATTGCTTGACAGTCCTTTAGATTCTCCATACATTTCCGATATGATGCTTGTGACTAACTTGTGACGAAAGAGTGTCTGGAATATGGGAATTGTTTATAAGAGAGGAAAGAATTGGTACATCGATGTAATGTCGAAGGGAAGACGAATACGCAAACGCGTCGGTCCGTCGAAGAGAGTAGCCGAGCTTGCTCTCAAGGATGCCGAAGTCAAGATCGCGCGTGACCGATTTGGATTCAGCAAGAACGATATTACTCTTGATAAGATGTTCGAGCTATTTCTTGAATACTCGAAAACAAGCCATCGCCCTAAGACAACGGAACGATATGGTAATGTCATTGACAACTTTCAAGGCTTTCTGCTTAGCGTAAAAAATGTATCGTACTTATCAGAAATAACAGTGCAGTTAATGGATCAGTACAAAGGCTATCGTAAGACGTCCAACGGAAATGGAGCTTCAGATCATGTTAAGGGAATGGTTGTAACAAATGGAACTAACGGTAAGGCGGCCAAAGCAAGAACGATTAATTTTGAACTTGATACTCTTCGCTTGATTTTCAATCTGGCTATCAAGTGGAGCTATCTGACCGACAACCCTGTGAAGGGTGTAACAAGGCTGAAAGAGGACGATTCTGGTACGCCAAGGTTCTTGACCAAAGCTGAGTGCAAACGATTTCTTGACGCCTGCCCGAAGTATCTTCAACCGATCTATTTCACTTTCCTGAACACAGGGATGAGAAAAGCTGAATTGGAATACCTGACCTGGGCAGATGTAGACTTCGACAGAAAAGTCATTCATGTTAGGGCAAAAGAAAGCTGGAATCCAAAGACAGGCGAACGCCAGATACCGATGAACAAAGAATTAGTCAAAGTCCTGACCGACCTCAAAAAGAGTGAAGGGGAAGTTAAGAGTAAAGATTACGTCTTCGAAATCACCCATTATTCAAATTCACATAACATGCTTCGCAATGAATTGATCAAAATCGCCAAAGCTGCTGAAATCGAAAACCTGACCAAGGTACATACTCTCCGTCATACTTTTGCCAGCCACTTAGTGATGAGTGGAGTGGACCTGCCAACTGTTTCTAAACTAATGGGACATACTGATATTGAAACAACTATGATCTATGCACATCTGGCACCAGAACATCTGGCCGATGCGGTAAGTAAACTATCATTTTTAGAACCCTAAGTCACCTATATTTATCTGTTGAGCATTTCGACCTTTTCGAACACTCTTATTCACCCACTTTTCTATATCCATGGATCTAAATCTAACCAACTTTCCGATCTTAACGTGTGGTATAAATCCCCGGTGAATCCACTGGTAGATAGTAGACTGCTGGACACATAGCAATCCAGCGACTTCTTCTGTTGTCAAAAGCTTATCCATTGATCAGCACATACCCCACCGGGGGGAGAAAATCCGAACCAAATTTGTAATATGGAACCTTGCTTCGACAGAATTTACTTAGCCAATTTTTTGCAAAAATTTTTCGGAAATTAGGCGAAGGGCATAAGGAGAGCGGAGTATAACGCCACCCTCCCCGTTGGTTTATAGAATATAAGTACCAAACATGGCAAGAGATTTTACGCAATTGCCATTGCCATTTATTATTTTCCTTCCATTCGAAAGTTCTCTTTATGTTTAACTTGGACAGTAATTTAAGAGAAGGGAAAGTTGGTAGTTGGTTAAAGGTTAATAGTATAAGGTTTAAAGTTAATAGTTCTAAGTTAAGAGCTAGGGATTTATTTATAGGTCTAAGTTTCATCAGAAACTCCAGTTGATGCTTCTATTATTCCCCTTACAACTGAATATTGCATAAAATCTGGCATTATCTTATTCGTGTCTTGGTATCTTCTATGAGTATCTCGTACCAAGACTTTATACATTTTCTTTATGAATATCTTTTTACTCAGTCGCTCACCCTTATAGAGGGTCCTCCCGAGGGCAAGTGACATTTGTTTATGAAGCTTGTGTCTTTCACGAAGTTTGTAGTTTGGCTTGGGGCAACACATAAACAATTCAGTTCCATCATATTCTCCGCCGCAAATCCTGAAATTCAAGTAGACTTTCCACGCCCCACCCTGGCTCTGCTTGATATTCATGTCGAAACAAACTGCGTCATAAGTACCCAAAGGAATCCGGGGACGAGGTTCTTCGGCAACTACTTCTTCTCTTCGCTCTTTTTGATGACCCTTTTGCTTATATGGCTTTGAATTGTTCAACATTTGCTTTTCTCCGCTGGGCGACGAAAAAGACTACTTAACGATATTTTACTCTGTGCCAATTTTTCATCGCTCACAGACGAATTCGATTCTTGTAAGTTGTTGTCTTTCAATACCGGTTTTGTATCAGGAATTTGGGTCAGTGACTCAAAATACTGGGTCAGAAGTTTAATTGCACGGTTGTAGCATATTTCAGGTATTATCACATCGTATTCTCTGGTGCCATCTGGCATATGGTAAGTGCCACCGTAGCGAGCATCTTTCCATCTAATCATCTGTTTGTATATCTCTCGGGTAGGACAATGCACTTTATATTTGCCGTCGAAACATTTCCAAATATCTATTTCTGTCAAAACGATTCTCCTTGAAATGAATACGGACAGCTAAATCCTTAGTTTTATTGATCTGCTTACCGTTGTTCTCACCTTCCTTATTTATTTCACAGAATCAATTAAATAGACGAAAATCCTTTTACAAATTTTTTTTGTATATTATCTTGATTTATTTTTTATTCTGTTGTGCCGCAAGCTTTTGCGGTGTCGCACTTTACAAAAGTAAAGTATGGTTTTTGGAAACTGGATAGACGTATCCATTCGCTACGATTTGTAACGTTATGTAATTAAACGGGATATACTGGTCTAACTTGTCATTTACAAATAAACAGCAAACATCTCAACAAATTAAATTCATAACACAAATGGAGGAAAGCACTTCGGTGAAAATCCTAAACGCCAGAACAAACAATGCCAATTATTGAATTTCTTAGACTAAATAAAACTAAGAACCAAATTCTGGACTCATCCAGAGAGAGAACAAGAAGATAGTAGCTTGGCGCAGTGTGCTAACAACAAATAATAGTAAGAAAAAATTGATGTGTGACATTCCAAATCAGACGTCAATGTGAAATAACTATCTTGAGAGTAATTTGGTCTTCCCCCGTAATGCCATGTTATTCATTGAGTTAGCATGTCCAGGCTTGACAATGCGACAATTTATGATTATATTATAATATAGATAGGTGGGGATAACGAAATGAGCCTGATTATTCTCAAAAAGAAGTCGAATCACCCGTTTTTTAGTCTAAAAACACCCCAAACAGTGGCGAAATTATACATTCAAACATATTCTTAAATTCTTTCTCTGCAAAGCGTTACGTGGACTATAAAGGCCAAATGACAGCCTATGCCTTGTCTCGTTTCGTCTCCTCAAGGACTCCGACCACCGTAATACATCTATAATAGAGAGAGTATCCCGCCTACTTAATCATCTTTCGACTTAACAAATTGTCTTAATTTGTTATCTGAATAGAGTTATGTGACAATTTGGCTGACAAAGTGCAACGAATGTTGCAAATTTGCACCCCACCTGCCCCCCAGCTGTTACAGTGACCATCGCTATGCTGTATATGAAGGGAAAGTATCCCATTCTATTTTTGTGTATGTATAGATATTTTCTGGCAAAATTTCAGAAATACCTAATCCCGCTTTTTCGTTGCGCATCAGCAACTTACAGTACATATTAGGACTAATTGCATTCTCGGTTGCCGAAAACAGAGCATAAAAGCAAGGGGAAATAAATAATTAGCGACTCAAAGGATAAGAAGTTTCTTCCAGAATTCGAATTTCGTCCCGGTGACTTTCCTAAGTCGACTGATTTTGAGCCAATCGGGCTGATATTAGGGAATGGTTCTCCCGCTTTGGAAGTTCTTGTCTATTATACCGCAAAAAGGCCAAGAGCGGATGCGTTAAAGAAAGTCTGGAATGAGCGGCAAGGCGGCCGTGGAGTTCCTTTACTTGTAGTAGCGCTGCAAGAAAGTCTTTGCCATTTCTGCGGGCACACCGAGAAATTAGCAAATACAGCACATACTGATCTGCCTATCGAAAATATAGAACTGCTCTGCAGGGCGGCCTTACAACTTCCGAATCACCATTCTGTTGACAGATTCCTTCGTGAACACATTCGTGAATCAGATTCTCCAATCTTTGGCATTATTAACCACGGATTACTAGCAACTTATGTAATACAACGAGGCAAAGAAGAAGTAGGTGAATCTGACTGGTCGACCGCATCTCGAAACGTCACAGAATTCTTTTCTAAGAAGAAACTATTTGATTCTACTGATCATCGCAAACTCCTAAACAATTTGGGATATACAATAGAATCGCTAAAGGGGCCTGCATATATTTTGACTTCTGATGATTCACACTTGGCATTGGCTATATTGTTGGACCAAAACGAGTCTGCAGAACTGCCGTCCGGACGATTTGGGAATCAAACACCTATTTCCTCTGCATTGCAAATGGCTCAGACACACAATCTCGATTGGGTGATAGTTTGTCGGGGAAGTGAACTTCGCCTCTACCCCACACGAACCGGTGTTGGAGTTGGACAACGGGGATTAACAGATACTTACCTTAGCCTTGATATCAATCTACTACCAGAGTCACGCCTTCCGTTTCTATGGCTGACAATGTCGGCAGAGGCATTGCGTCAAGATGGCTTTATATCAGAACTTCGTGCAAAATCTCACAGATTCGCCACCAACATAGGAAAGAGATTACGCGAACGTATTTACATCACTGTAATTCCAAAACTGGCGATGGCCATTGTCAAGGCACGTGGTTTGAAGAAACCAAGCACAGAAGACCTTGAACTAACCTATCAGATGGCGATGTTGGTTCTCTTTAGATTGTTGTTCATTGCTTATGCTGAAGACCACGACCTGCTTCCGTACAGGTCAAACCCCGCCTATAAGGCTCGATCGCTCACACAAAAAGCGCGCGAACTCATTGAAGTTATGCAGAAGAAGAGAGAGTTCGATACCGGCACCTCACATTGGGAAGAAGTCAATGGTCTTTGGGACGCCGTAAGAGCTGGTCATAAGGAGTGGGAAGTACCACCATACGATGGCGGTTTGTTTGAAGAGGACAAGGAGAAACATCCTGCTGGTTATGAGCTTTCCGAGATTAAGCTTTCAAACAGGGACTTCGGTGTTGTCCTGACAAACGTACTTCTTGATCAAGATACACCTGAAGGATTAGGGCCGGTGGATTTCCGGTCTCTTGGGGTGAGAGAATTTGGGACCATCTATGAAGGTCTTTTAGAAAATGAATTATCTGTTGCCGAACAAAATCTGACAACTGATAAAAAAGGGCATTACAAACCAACTGATGATAAAAAGAAAATAGAAGTTCGTAAGAATGAAATATATCTTCACAACCGTTCCGGTGCGCGCAAATCGTCCGGCTCATATTACACTAAGAGTTTTGCCGTCGAGCATCTCTTAGACCATTCCCTGGAACCTGCTCTCGATGAACATTTGAAAAAAGTGGAAGCCTTAGCCAAGACAGACTCTACTAATGCAGGAAAGCAGTTGTTTGAATTCTATGTGGCGGATATTGCCATGGGCTCCGGGCATTTTCTTATTGCCGCCATAGATAGAATAGAAAAGCGATTTATCACCTTTCTTGGACAAACACCACTAAAGTCGGTTGACGATGAACTTGAAAAACTACGGGTTGCGGCCAAAAAAACGCTCGGTGAGGCGGCTGATGAACGACAGCTTGAGAAAAACCAGTTACTGCGTCGCTTGATAGCTCGTCGATGTATCTATGGTGTTGATTTGAATCCGCTGGCAGTAGAGCTGGCGAGACTTTCGGTGTGGATTCATACTTTTGTCCCTGGGCTGCCGCTTTCTTTTCTTGATCACAACTTGGTGTGTGGAAATTCGCTGGTTGGTATTGGTACGTTTGATGAGGCTATAGATGAATTGACAGAAGCTGGCGCCAATTATGGACTGTTTGATGACCCTGCAAAAAAGCTGTTGGAAGCTGCCTCAGATGACATTCGGACATTACGAGAGCTGCCAGACGCTGACATGAAGGACATCGATAGAGCTAAAGCAGCTATACGGCACATGGAGAAAGCATTGTCGGGTCTTAAAGCTATTTTTGACATATTGTCTGCCGCAAGGATTGATGACGAAATAGTAGAAAAAATGGGGGCGGGTGCCGCCGGTCTTCTAACAAATTTGAAACAGCTTGATACTCTTTTTGGAAGTGCACTTCACAAAAAGGCGCGAGAAGTTCTTTCAGCTATTCGACCCTTCCACTTTCCCATAGCATTTCCAGAAATATTCCTACGTCAAACTCCCGGATTCGACGTAATCATCGGAAATCCGCCGTGGGAGAAAACACAAGTGGAAGAAAACGAGTTTTGGTGTAGAAACTATCCTGGCTTCAAGGGATTACAGCAATCAGATCGAGAGAAACTTATGCTGATTTATAAAAAAGAAAGGCGCGATCTTGTAGAGAGACTTGAAGCCGAGCGCAAGGAAGCTGATTCAATTCGTCTAACGCTGATGACGGGACCTTTCCCTGGGATGGGCAGTGGCCACCCTGATCTCTACAAGGCATTTTGTTGGCGCTTCTGGCATTTGATAAGAAAAGAGTATGGATACATTGGAGTAGTTCTACCACGTTCTGCATGGGCCGGACAGGGTTTAGAAATATTTAGAAAAAAAATTATAAAAGACTGTCGAACTGTTTTCTTGACCACTTTAATAAATATGAATCATTGGGTTTTTCCAGAGGTTCATGGGCAATACGGAATAGTGCTAACGATTTTAGCGAGTTCACCAAGGAAAACCCAGCACGCTAATATTTCGCTTTTTGGCCCCTTTAGGAATTTTGAGAACTTCAAGAAGGGTGTTAAGAAAAAGCCTGTGACACTTAGCGGAAAAGATGTTCTTGACTGGACTGATTCAGCCCTACTTCCTTTACTTTCATCAAAGGAATCGGTCGAGGTTTTCCAGCAATTGAGGAAGGCACCACGTCTCGATTCTCAACTTGATGATTGGAGATGCAGGCCAGTTCAAGGAGATTTGAATGCAACAACGGGTAAGAAATATATGACATTTAGTGAAGTACGACTAAAACATTATTGGCCAGTTTATAAAGGCGAATCATTCGGAATCTGGAATCCCGATACAAGCATTTACTACGCGTCGGTGGAGCCTAAAAAAATTGTTAAACACTTGCAGGAAAAGCGTAAAAGAGCTCATGGAAATTCCCGCTCCGCCTTTAGCGAGTTTTCGGAAAAGATGATAGAGGATGTAAGTACACTGACCTGTCTTTATCAACGAATTGCTTTTCGGGATGTTACGAACTCCATTGACAGTCGAACTGTTATTGCTTCCTTGGTTCCGCCAAATTTAGTCTTGACACACAAAGCACCTTACTTCTTATGGCCAAGAGGTGATGAATTGGATCAAGCTTTTCTTTTGGGAGTGTTGTGCTCATTCCCACTCGACTGGTACGCAAGGCGTTTTGTGCAAACCACTCTAAATTTTCAAATTCTGTCTCCTTTTCCCGTTCCACATCCTGATAGGGCAAATACACTTTGGAAACGGGTTGTAGCACTCGCTGGTCGCCTTGCTTGTCCTGACAAAAGATTTGCGGAATTCGCTAAGAAGGTTGGAGTTAAGTGCGGACCACTTAAAGCTGATGAAAAAGAAGATATGATACACGAATTGGACGCAGTGGTAGCACACTTATACGGACTAAATGAAAAACAAATAGTTCACATTTTTGAAACATTCCGCGTCGGCTACACTTACGAAGTTCGCATAAAAGAAACACTAAAATATTTCAAAGAGTGGAAAAAGAAGTTGTGATTGTTCGAAGTGACAGAGTAACTCCCGATAAACTTAAGTGGTACGACCGGTTTGGGCCTTATGCGTGGATATGTTATGAGGGGAAAGTCTTGAGAATGGATTATGATATACAGACCATCAATGACGCGCATCGGCTACTAATTAGAAAAGAACATCACAATTTGATTAAGCTTCAGAAAGAGCCATTTACTTATGTAATGACCGGCTGTAAAGAGGACTGGATTAAGTATGGTCTTCAACCTGTCTATTTCTTGGTGGAAGATGTTAAAAAAGACAATAGGTGGTATCAACCAATTCGACAAATCGACCAGGCTTCTCAAAAAGAGCCATATTGGATTACTGAAGATATTGAGGAAGGAATAGAGCAATGTAGGCAAATAGTGGGATGTCCGAATTGCTGCCCCGATGAGAGACCATGGCCCCAAGCGGCTATTGCAGTACCGGTAAAAGGAATTGCAGAGCATTTTCTGGAAGCAGGGTGGGATAAGCTAATAGTTGATGAAGTTATATTGGACAAAGAAGTTGATTGGTTTAAGCAGGGCAGATTGCCCTTGGATAAAGAGAAATGAGATATTGGTATCCAACTTGATATTGCATTTTGATATATCAAGATTAGATGGGGACAACTTGATATTCCAAATTGGAACATCAAAATGTGAATTGAACAAAAATGAGCAAACCGGAATTTGTTGACAACCGCGACGGCAACACGCTTGCCGAAGCTCTTCGTACCCATTTAGATTGGTTAGGTGAGACTTATGCCCAGCCGGTCGAGCTGTCTATCGCAACGGGATATTTCAATCCAGGCGGTTTTGCACAAATAGCAAATCATTTAGAGCGGATTTCTAAAGTGCGCTTATTGATTGGCGCCGAGCCGCTATCACCGCCTGCTATTCCCCGCCGAGACCCGATGAAAGACCCCCGGGGAGAAAAATTCGATCGCAAAATACTGGCTGACAAACTTCTCGAAGAAGAAAATGGAATTCGCAAAGACCGTGATTTGCTAGAGTTTGAACCAGAAGTAGATGCAACAGTTCGCCGATTATTGGAGTTTTTGAAATCTGGAAAAGTTGAAGTGCGTCGTTATGAGAGAGGTTTTCTTCATGGAAAAGCGTTTATCTTTTCTGATGATGAAGGGGTGTTGGCCGGTTCATCAAACTTTACGGCGGCTGGTCTTTTGTCAAATCTTGAACTAAATCTGGGCCACTATCAACCGGGTTTAGTCAAACGGGTAAAAGACTGGTTCGGTGATCTGTGGGTAGAATCAGTCCCGTATGACTTGGTCAGCATTTATGAGGCGCGCTATAAAGAATATGACCCGTATCTAATTTATCTTCGAGTGCTATGGGAGCTTTATAAAGATGAAATGGAAGAAGAACGTCAGCCCAGCGGACGAATACCGCTAACTACTTTTCAAAATGACGGAATTAGCAGAGCTCAAAGAATTCTTGATAAATATGATGGCGTGATTATTGCCGACGGTGTTGGACTTGGTAAGACGTTTATTGCTGGTGAAATGATGCGAATAGTGCAGGACAACAGACAGAGGGTGTTACTGATTTCACCGGCAGCACTAAGGGACGGAACATGGAATAGATTTCAAATGAGAACACAACTGCGGTTCGAAAATCTATCATATGAGCAACTAGTTTTGGGTTCGGAGAGTTTTAAGCCAGATGAATACGAAATGGTAGTTATTGATGAAGCACAGGCATTTCGGAATCCGAATACTCAACGGGCACAGGCGCTCCGTAAATTATTGCAAGGCAAGCCTCCTAAGAAGTTAGTTCTAATGACAGCCACTCCAGTAAATAACTCGTTATGGGACTTGTATTATTTGATGACGTATTTCCTCAAACATGACGCGGTGTATGCGGACAAAGGAATCCGTTCGCTAAAACAAAGATTTACAGAAGCACAGAAGATTGACCCATTTGATTTACGGCCGGATGTCCTTTTTGATGTTCTAGATCCGATAACAGTTCGGCGAACGCGTCAGTTTGTCCAAAAGTGGTATCCACACGAAACAATCACTTTACCAGACGGCACTCAGATTCCTGTACGTTTTCCTACCCCCCATGTTGGAAAAGTAGAATATAATCTTGAGAAAGTCTTACCCGAGAACTTCTTTGAAGACTTTGCCGAAGCACTTGCACCGGAAAAAGGCGCTCCGGCTTTAACATTAGCACGATATCAACCATCCGCATATTTGAAAAAGGAAGAAACGTTCGAGAGCGAAGTGGCATTAGTTGGACTGTTACGATCTGCACTACTCAAAAGATTCGAGTCTTCGGTTTATGCATTTGGTCGAACATCTGCAAAAATGGCCAGAGCTAACGAAATGTTCTTAGCTGCTTTGGAAGAGGGATTTGTACCATCACCGCAAGCAATGGAAGAATTGCTTGAAACAGATTCTGATGAAGCGATAGAAGAACTGTTAATTGAATCAGGTTCAGAACCTGTTAAACTATATGAAGTTGATAGGTTGAAGGCTGATGTTACAAAAGATCGTGATTTATTACAGTCATACTTCAAAATTGCTGAGTCAGTCGTTCCTGAAAAGTCTCCCAAACTCAAACAGTTGGCTGAAACAATTGTAAAGATAATAAAACAGGCTGAAAGTGAAGCCGGAGGTAGTGAATATCCACGGGACAAAATTAAGGTCTTGATCTTTTCCTATTACGGGGATACAGTGAGATGGATTTACAATTACCTCTCAAAAATGACCGAAACTGACCTACGCTTGGCACCATATCGAGGAAGAGTTGCAGCTATTGTAGGTGATAAAGCTCTGCAGGGAGGCTCTCGCGAATCAACAGTTTTTGGTTTTGCACCGGATACTACTGAGGCACCGCAACGATTTGCAGAAGATAAATTTGACATTCTTATTACAACTGATGTTTTGGCCGAAGGTATGAACCTGCAACAATGTCGTCACATTATAAACTTTGATTTGCCTTGGAACCCAATGCGACTGGTGCAACGTCACGGACGAATTGATCGCATTGGTAGCAAACACAAAAATGTCTTTATAAAATGCTTCTTCCCCGACGTTAGATTGGATGACTTGCTTGCTTTAGAAATTCGCATTCGCAGCAAATTGGCCCGAGCAGCTGCCTCAATAGGAGTTGAATCGGAAGTAATCCCTGGTGGCACGATTGAAGAAGTAATCTTTACTGAAACGAAAGAACAAATTGAGGCATTGAAGAGTGGCGATGCTAATTTGTTCGAGCGTGGAGAAGAAATAGAGGGCGCTCATTCTGGCGAAGAATATCGTCAAGAATTACGAAAAGGGCTGGAAGATTTCGGTGATAATATTGTGAATTTGCCCTGGGGAGTGGGGTCAGGCTTCAAGTACGGAATTCAACCTGGATGGTTCTTTTGTGCTTGTGTAGGCGATAAAATATTTTTGCGCTTCGTTCCGGAAGATAAACAAAATCCGATAGTGACTGACACTTTGGGATGTCTAAGGCACGTTGCTTGTGAGCGTACTACTCCTCGACACTTACCCGGAGTTAGTATCAAGAGTGCATACGAGGCCTGGAACAAAGCCCGTACTCATATCTTTCAAGAGTGGACAATGGCAACTGACCCCAAAAATTTACAACCTAAAATCCGGCCACTCTTTAGAAAAATGGCAGAACATATTCGTCAAAATCCGCCGGAAAACATAAATCAAAATCAAATAGAAGACACCGTTGATGCAATTTTGGCTCCCTGGGGAATTCGTTATGAAAGAGAATTGCGACCTATAATGCAGGACGAGGCCAGTTCGGATGAAGAAAGGTCAAAGCAGATAATCGATAAGGTGGCCGAACTGGGGATGTCCCCTTACGTTAAGCCGGAGCCCTTACCACTTATTGATGCAGATGAAGTGAAGTTGATTTGTTGGATGGGGATATTAAGCTGAAGTCGTTAGCGAGTGCTGCACCGAGTTGCCTTAGGGGCAATCAGGATACAGTGAATAAGGCTCTTAATCGCAAGAGTGTTGAAAGATTTGCAGCTAACTCTTCGAATTGGATGGAAAATAACCCAAATTCAATATTGACCTAATGTCTGGCGCATATTAACTTTAGGGCAATAATCCTATCAAAAAGAGGTAGAAAATTAGGCAGCGTCTTTTAGTAAGTGTTAGAGCGAAAAACGATGCTCTGGAAGCAATCAAAGGAGGAGCCCAGATTATTGATGCCGAATATCCCGGGTCGGCCCTTGGCACTTGCTGGCCTGCGAATATTAGGGCTATTCGTAACCATACTCCAGCCGAGCTTCAGGTGAGTACGAATATTGGCGAAAAACAATTTGTCTGGAGTACTGCCGGTCAGGCGGCTGTTGGTGTAGCGTTTGCTGGAGCAAATATTATCAAGGTCGGTCTGGCTGAACTTAATAAGACGAAAGCTTTAAGAGTCATGAAAAATGTTACGCACCAAGTCAATTACTTTTTCAAGGATAAACCGCCTGCTATGATTGCAACTTTCTTTGCTGATGAAGATCTGCGTAAATTCTTTGACCCAGTAGTAAACGGAGCAGAGGTTTCATCAAAGTCAAAAGCTAACGGGGTGCTCATAGATACATTCGATAAGAATTGTGGAAAAAGCCTTTTGGACTGGCTAAGTTTGAAAGAGATCAAATCTTTTGTCAAAAACTGCCATACGCAAAATCAAGAAGCTTGGCTTGCGGGATCAATAACAAAAGCACAGATGCCAGGGTTGTGGAAAACAGGGGTAGATGTTATTTGTGTTAGAGGGGCCGCTTGTGAAAGTGGAATGGGTCGACAAGCGAAAGTAATCGCACGAAAAGTTAAAGCACTTATGAACATATTATCAGGAAATTAGGATAATTAGTGATGCCCCTATACTTATCTAGAGTAAAAATTTCCAATATCAGGTGCTTCGAAAAACTCAATATTAATTTTCGCAAAAAAGATGACCTTATACTCTGGACGACTTTGCTCGGAGACAATGCGACTGGCAAAACAACCTTATTGAAATGCATTGCGTTGGGTTTATGTGACGAATCCAGTGCAGCCGGATTGTTAAAGGAGTCTGAAGAAGGATACATTAGGAAAGATGAGGAATGGGCGACAATTTCAATTGAATTATGCTACAGCAAAGGTAGCAACAAGACATATCGGATAAATACGAGGATTGAGAAAATTCGAATGAAAGGGAAGGAAAAACAAACTTTCGAGAAACTTAGACAACGTACAATCCCTTTTAAAAATTTTCCATGGCATGACATTTTTGTATGCGCATATGGAATAGGTCGTGGAATATCGGGCACTGGAGATATTTCAGGTTATTACCCCATTAGCGCTGTCTATAATCTTTTCAACTATTTTGAGGGACTTCAGAACCCCGAATTAATTCTTCGACGCATAGATAAGAAAACAACCGTAAAGAGAATTCTTAAGGAAGTTAGTGAAAAAGCAATGCGAGCAGCTGGTATTGATCCAATCTCGATGGCTGGGGCAAAGGAAGGACTTAAAGTTAGCGGACAATGGGAAAGTGAGTTTCCGCTTAGAGATGTTGCAGATGGAGTTAGGTCTTTTTTACAGTGGATTATTGATTTTATCGGTTGGGCACTTAGCTATGATAAGAAAATAGATAGACTCAAAATGATTCATGGAATTGTAATTGTAGATGCGTTAGAAGAGCACCTACACCCGGTTTGGCAACGATATGTTGTCAGTGATCTTAAGAAGGCATTTCCAAACGTCCAGTTCGTGATTTCTTCTCATTCACCACTAGTAGCTGCTGGTTCTTCTGATTTTGAGGATGCATTATTGGTAAATTTAGTACTCGAGCTTGGAAATAAAGTAGTAAGAAAATACATTAACCTTAAAAGCCTACATAATCTGCGACCTGATCAAATACTAAGGATCGCTTTCGGCCTGCCTGTGATCATTAGTCCCAAATCCCCCGATAGAATTTCACGTTTCATTGAACTTGCAACTAAAAAGAAGCCTAGCCCGTCTGAAAAGAAACAACTGGCAACGTTGAAGCAGAGTATTAAAAGTACATTTGAATTTGAACACACAAATTACGAACAACAAGTGTACAACGCTCTAAACATTGTGCTTAAGAAGATCCTGAAAGAGGAACCATCGGAAATTCACAAATTGATAGAGCAAAAAACTCTTTATAAGTTATTTAGGGGGGGCGATTAATAATGCGGAAAATAGTATTTGATGAACCAACTCATGCAAAGTGGATAAAATGGCGTAAAGATTGTGAAACGGCTTCCAGGAAAATAGTTGATGAGTTTAAACGAAGTAAAAAGTTTGAAATCAATAACAAACTATACAAGAGACAAAAATCTGAATACTATAAGGAAGATGGAGCATTTTTCGGAAAATGTGCATATTGTGAAGCTAAACTAAAATCCAAACCAAGTTTAGACCACTACCGTCCAAAGAAGGCCGTCGCCGATGAAAACGGGAATCAATTAAAACACCCGGGGTATTATTGGTTAGTATATTCCTGGGATAATTTACTGCCTTCCTGCGCATCATGTAACGAGGGTGCAAAGTTTAAGGGTGTAAGTGTCGGAAAACAGGACAAATTTCCCGTTAGAAACATTCGCGCGAGAAGACCAGGAGATGAGGTTAAAGAAAAGCCACTGATACTGAATCCGACCATTGATGACCCTGCAAAGCATCTTGAATGGAGTTCAGACAAAGGGAAAATGATGATTGGAAAAACTAAAGAAGGTAAAATTACTATTAAAATTTTATGGGGTGAATCACAAGACATAATAAAGGAAGAATGGGAAACGGCTTACAATGATGTGCTTGCAAGGTTATTTGGTTTTCTTTTTTCAGGAAAGGCAAACTGGCGACAAGAAAGACAAAAGTTTACTGATGGAATAATAAGTGGTAAAGCTGAATATTCGTTTGTTCGAAGAGCGGCATTGAGGGACGTGAAAGATTTCAGTATTGAACCATGAATTGAAAAGGATTTATTTTAATACGTGTTTGAAAAATTAAGAGAGTCGACTCCTTGCTACATTGTAAGCGAGCAAAAACTGCGAACAAAGTTTACAATGCTCAAGACTATGTCGCAGCTTAAGGACTTTTCGTTTATTTTCCCGCTGAAACCAGTTGCAATCCCAGTCGTGCTTAATCTATTGAAAGAAGTTGTTTCTGGCTTTTCGGTTAGTTCTTTAAATGAGTCCATTCTGGTCAGGAAGTTATTCCATGCTGAAATTCCTGTATTCTTGACTTCTCCGGCAATGAAAAGTGAGGAAGTCGATAGGCTCGCTAATCTGTGTGACCATATAAGCTTTAACTCCCTCGGACAATTAGCAAGGTTTGGTTCAGTGTTCGCGAGACGATGTAAATTAGGACTTAGGGTTAATCCGGGCTTATCTTTTGTAAAAGACAAAAGATATAATCCTTGCAGAAAGTATTCAAAGCTAGGTGTCACGCTTGACGAACTTAATGAGTTAGTTCAGATGAAATCCGATGAATTAAAACAAATCTCTGGCATTTCCTTCCATAATAATTGTGAGTCAGATGATTTTGCTGATTTATTAGAAACTATACATATTCTAAATGAAAGAATTCCTGCAGTGCTGCAGTCAATAAATTGGATAAATATTGGCGGCGGTTACTCTATATCGAAAAAGACTAATTGGGATCCCTTTCTGAAGGGCATTCGAATTTTAAAAGAGAAGTATAACTTGAAAATCTACTTTGAGCCGGGTAAGGGCATTATAGGAGATACAATTCAATTGATTTCATCTGTCCAGGATATAATAGCAAGAAAAGATAAGCTAATCGCAATTTTGGATACCTCTGTCAATCACATGCCTGAAGTTTTCGAATATCAATATCGGCCATCTGTCTTGCATAGTAACACGAAGGGTAAACATAGATATATTCTTGCAGGCGCATCTTGCCTTGCCGGTGATATTTTCGGAGAATACTCATTTGATAAGCAATTGGAAATTGGGTCAAAGATTGTCTTTGAAGACATGGGTGCATATACTCTCGTAAAGGCACATATGTTTAATGGAATCAATTTACCTACTATTTATTTGTTGAGTATGGATGGTGAATTGGAATTAATAAGAGAATATGATTACGAGGACTTCTTGTCCAGATGTGGAGCCAAAAAGCATGATACTATACGAAAAGTCGCTTACGATATCAAAGCCAGTTAATAAACGGAATCTTCTACAGACATTCACGGATAGGATTTTATCTCAGCTCCCTGATGGTGAGATTCCTGTTAGATGTGTTGTTACCGAATCAAACGATGCCGAATGGAAATGCGAACTTGGCGTTATGGCCGAATTTTCTGATCGATACATCCTAAATTATGATTTTATTTTTAAGTTCAGGAAGCGTCAATATGAGAATTGTGACGCTTTTAATATAGTGCTTATTGTGCCTACTGGAATAGATGCAGAAATAGGGGGGGATGCTGGGGATGCCGGACCGGTGGCGAGGCTTTTGGCTGGTAGTTGCGACAATCTGATAACACATCCAAACGTTGTCAACGCTTCGGACATAAACGAATTGCCAGATAACGGGCTATACGTTGAAGGAAGCGTATTGACCCGGCTCTTGATGGGTTCAGTTGGGCTGCAAAAGGTAAGGTCAAATAGAGTATTGGTGGTTTTGGATAAGCACGAGGACAAGTTCTTTTATGAAGCTGCCGTCAATTCTGTTTCAGCAGCCAGGTCAAACCTCGGGCTGAATTGTCCTTCGGTCGTACTGATGGACGAAAAGATTTCGATGCAGTCATTATATTCCAATTCTGGGAGGGCAGTTGGCAGTATAACCCACTTAGAACGGCTTTGCGATTTACTCAATACTCACAGAAGTCAATTTGACGCTGTCGCGCTATCTTCAGTAATCCAAGTTCCCCCAGAGTGCCATGCAGATTATTTCATTACCGAGATGATTAATCCTTGGGGTGGAGTGGAGGCAATGCTAACCCACACATTATCCAGCTTATTCAATGTGCCGACAGCCCACTCTCCTATGCTGGAAAACAGAGAAATACTAAATCTTGAAGTGGGAATAGTAGACCCAAGGAAGTCAGCAGAAGCGATTTCAACGACCTTTCTGCACTGTATTTTGAAAGGATTACACAAAAGTCCGAAAATAATTGAAAGCCCTCGATTAGATGGCGAGTCAGGTCTTTTGACTGTCGTTGACGTTTCGTGTATCGTAATACCTTACGGTTGTATTGGTTTACCGACTCTGGCAGCAATTGAACAGGGGATACCAGTCATAGCGGTAAAAGAAAATACGAATCGAATGAGAAACCGCCTCGAGGATTTGCCTTTTGAAAATGGCCAGCTCTATGTGGTTGACAACTATCTGGAAGCAGTAGGTGTAATTCAGGCCATTAAGTCCGGGGTCGCTATCGATTCTGTTCGACGGCCAATGGAGCAGACGCAGGTTGTTGGGATTGAACAAAAGAAATCCACGAAATCGACTGCCATAAATTGCCGCCCTGCAGAAGAAAAGACCCAAATTGAGGAGTCAAAAAGATCAGCCGGTTGATTAGGGTAGAAACTATTCTCTCATGGGACCGGATAGATAATGTCTGAAATCCTTTGCCTCTCGGTGGGACTTGTTATTTCATCGGATAAACTCTTGGGGAGGAGTTAGAGAGTATTGAACGGTTGGAAAAAACCAGCTTGACAGCTGCATTTCCGTACCCCTATTTTGTATAACTCATTGAATGAAAATCAAATCAGAAAACGCGAGGAATAAAAAGATGACTTCTTTCATGTCCAGATTCTCAAAGTGTCTATCTGTTGTCGCCATAATTCTTGCATCATTTCTTATTCTTTTCCTCGGGTGTGGTAAGAAGGAAGAGGGGGTATTAAAGATAGGGGCGACTCTTCCGCTCAGTGGAGACGCTGCCGTATGGGGTAACAACACTAAAGATGGAATTGACCTCGCCGTAGAGGAGTTGAACGCGATTGGTGGTATAAAGGGAAGAACAGTTAAAGTAATTTATGAAGATACTGAAGCATTACCTGCAAAAGGAGTTAACGCCTATAAGAAGTTGACCAGTATCGATAAGGTTGAAGTAATTATCGATAACTCCGTTAGCAGTGTTACCCTGGCAATGGCGCCGATGGCTGAGAAGGATAGCGTAGTAATTCTCGCAACTGGAGCAACTGCACCAAAGATTTCAGAAGCTGGTGAATTCATATTTCGTATTTGGAATTCCGACGCTTATGAAGGAGAATTTTCGGCTTCATTTGCCATTAATGATTTGGGGCTAAAGAAAGTAGCGATTCTTTACATTAATAATGACTACGGTATTGGGCTTGAAAAAGTATTCAATTCAAAGTTTAATGAATTTGGCGGAGAAGTGGTGGAATCACAAAGTTTCGATCAAAGCGCTACTGACATGAGAACTCAATTAACAAAGATTAGCGCTTCCACACCAGACGTCCTCTATTTGGTTGGGTATCCCAAGGAAATACCGATTGCATTAAGACAAATCAAAGAATTAGGCATAAATATGCCCTTGATCGGAACGGTTGCAATGGAGGACCCTCAGTTAATACAAAGTGCAGGGAACGCCGCTGAAGGATTAATGTATCCATTTCCAGTTGCTCCTTCAGGCGAGCATGTTAACCAGTTTAGAAACTCATTTATGAACAAATATGGAAAAGAACCAGGTATCACGTGTGACGTCGGGTATGACGCAGTAAATATGATTGCCAAATCAATTCTGCTATCCGGTGGGGACAGAGGCGAAGAGATACGTAAAGGTTTAAATATGATTGAAGACTATCCAGGAGTTTCTGGCATTATGACGTTTGATGAAAATGGTGATGTACAGAAGCCGATGATGATGAAAGTGATAAAGAATGGCGCCTTCAACTGGCTTAACTAAAAATTCTAATACACCAACTAAAATAAGCAAGACTACACGTTTTAAAATTGCCATGACTCAATTTAGTAAGTCTATTTTAAGGGTCATAATACATTTAAAGATTTTTTTTAAGAGAACATTTAGCTTTTGTTACATTCATTCGACTTTTAGATCTTTCGTCATTCCTGTATTCTTTGGTTTGGCTACTTTTGTAATTGGTCGGTTTATCTTTGATGATTTGATTGTAATTGTTTTGACGATTTTTGCCGTACTTCTGTCTCTCAAGTTCGTGCAATCATTAAGCGGTATAGTATTTAGAAAACATCTAAAACCGTATGTTACTCTATTGGACCGGTTACATCCAGTTACACAGAAGTTCGGGTCTGAGTTAACAGGGCGTTATATAAAATATTTTCGAGACAAGAAAGAAGAAAAGTTCATTAATCTAGATATTTTTGTTCGGAATCGTAAAATATGTTTACTGAACCTTCTAGAAGAACTTGAAGATGCAGGAATTTATTTGAAAGAGGACGAGTATGAATTATTGCTCAGTAGTACAAGCGCATTAGATCCGGGTACTTTTCTTGCAATTTGGGATACTGATCAAATAAAAATTACTGAATCAGTAGCCAAGACATATTTGAACTGTTTGGAAAAACAATACAAAACACAATTGGAAAGAAACAAGCGAAGGATATTTGTTTTCAAAGATAAAAATGCGTACATGCAAACGATTAACCATAACGTTGACTGGCCACCTTTATTGAAAAAGCACTTTTCTTCATTTGGATTCAAGAAAGTTCATTATTGCTATAAGAGTGATTTTAATAGGGTAATTGCTAGTCATCAGAACGCAACGAAGAAGGTCACGGACTTTATTTTGTGCAGTTTATCAACTTTAGTAGGTCGATTTCGATGGCTCATAGGCGTGGGAGTCAATAAAGATGAAACGAAAAAAACCTATTTAGTTTCGGATAGAGAAATTCGTTCGGAAATTGATTCCACATTTGCATTTTACAAGGACTTGCTGAAAGACTCAGATAAAAATAAGAGATATTTTTTACCCAATCATAATGGAGGATACAATGGGTCAATTAATTATTAGGTATACTAATTCGGAAAAAATAAAATCTGGTACACTTAATTTAAATCTAAAACTCAAGAAAAAGGAACATGCATCAATTAAGGATGCTGACATTGAGGAAATTGTGCTAGATGGTAAGGCGTTTAAACCTATTAAAATTGTGGATCAGAAAAATTAGAATTTAAGTCGGCTATGTTAATTAATGATAATAGCTAATTCGACAGTATCTGAGATTGAGTCTACGGGGAAAGAAATTGAAAAATTATTGGAAGAAAGGCTCAAACTTGAATTGTCTGATTTTGAACAAGTTAAGAGTATCGCGCTTTTTGGGTTAAAAGATATCGGATTGAGATTAAGACCATTCTTTCTCAAAATTTCCTATACTGCTTCAGGCCGTAATTTTGATGATGTAAAAGCCCTGGCCTCCGCAGTCGAATTGATACAAATCTCTACATTGATTATTGATGACTTTCTAGATGATAGTCTATTGAGAAATCATCGGCCAAGTATATATTCAAAATGGGGCTCAAAGCAAGCTGTATGTTCCGGAACCTATTTATCATCTTACGCCTTAAATCTTTTTGTTCAAGAATTGAATAGTCGAAATAATTTTAAGAACCAGGGCGAGGTCTCATCTCTGCTCCTGAAATCACATTCGGATATTTATTTAGGGCAATTTATGGACATATCCATAGGATCAAACCCGGAATTCAATGAAAGTGAATATTTTGATTTAATTAAACTAACAACTGGTTCTTTTATTAGTGCTTCTTTAGAAATCGGTGCAATGTTATGGGGAGCTGATTCCACAGAACTTAATAGATTGAAAAAAATTGGATTAAATCTTGGATTGGCGTATCAAATGCGCGACGATGTACTAGATATAGTAGGTGAAACTGCTTACATGGGTAAACCTGCATTTAGGGATATTTACGAAAGAAAAATGAGGCTGCCAATAATTTTTGCTCTGAAGAATGCAATGCCGGATTTATATAGCAAGATAATTCAATTATTATTAAAGAAGAGCAATTTGGTTGAAGAGGATATATTATTTATTTCTCGTACAATTATTTCTTCTGGTGCCATCGAATATACCATCGAGAAAATCAAATATTATTGTAATAAGGCTATTGAAGAAATAGATGACTTGTCTGATCAGTTTTCAGAATGTTCTGAACACTTGCGTACAGTTGCTAATTTGATTTCTGATTTCGATACAGGAAATAGTTGAACTTACTATGTCGCAACTCCTCCTCAACGGCATAATCGCCGGCAGTATATATGCGCTAATCGCGATTGGGTTTACGGTTATATACAAGACCGTGAAATTTTTTCATTTTGCGCATGGAGTAGTCTATACCACGGGGGCTTATCTGGCCTACACTTTGGTCATACAGTTCGGTGTTAACCCTATTGTAAGTTTTTTTTTGCCTCGACACTGACCGCCATACTCGGCGTTACAATTGACCGGCTGGTCTATCGTCCTCTTCGCAAGCGTAAAGCGGCCAACTTAGTTTATCTCATAGCCTCATTCGGGATTTTCATTTTTGTTCAAAATCTGCTTCAGCTCATTTATGGGGCACAGATTCTGACTCTACGCACCGGACCAGTTATAGAGGGACACCATATCCTCGGGGCGGTCATTACCGACATTCAGATTCTAATACTCATTGTCAGTTTAGTTTTCTTAGCAGCTTTGTGGCTTTTCATTCAACGCACCAGACTTGGAAAAGAGATGCGGGCAGTGGCCGATGACCCTATAGCTGCAAGAGTAGTCGGCATCTACCCAGAGAAAGTTATCTTTATGGCGTTTGCAATCGGTTCGGCACTTGCCGGTGCAGCGGGAATACTAATATCACTGGAAACCAACATTCAACCCACTATGGGCTTCAATGCAATTCTGAAAGGAATCATTGCATCAATTATAGGCGGAATCGGCAGTATCCCAGGGGCAGTGCTCGGCGGGTTCTTCCTGGGAATTGCAGAGAATCTAGGTATCTGGAAAATCCAGGCCGGCTGGAAAGACAGCATTGCTTTTGCGATTCTGATAATCTTCCTCTTGTTTCGCCCGGGAGGAATTTTCGGTGTGCCAGTTGATAAGGAACGGATTTAGTGGAATACCTGATACACATTCTCGTCATAGCCGGCATCTATGTAATACTCGCCCAGAGTTTGAATCTTATTCTGGGCTACACCGGCCTGCCTGCCTTAGGCCACGGCGCCTTCTCCTGTGTGGGAGCCTATGTTTCTGCACTGCTTGCATTACAGTATGGATTGACTCCCTGGCTGGGACTAATTTTCGGAGCAGCAGCAGCAACTGTGTTGGGTTTCATGGTGGCAGTGCCGTGTCTGCGTTTAAAAGGTGATTACCTGGCGCTGGCGACACTAGGATTTGCTGTCATTGTTTATTCAATAGCCAAGAACTGGGTCGATGTTACCAGAGGACCGTTGGGTTTGCCGGGGATACCGGGATTTTCTATTTTTGGATTCGAACTTTCATCAGTATGGCTCTATTTGGCTTTGGTAGCTCTCTTTGTTTGGTTGACGACGTTTCTTATCAGACGTGTAGTTGATTCACCTTTTGGCAGAATTCTGCAAGGAATTCGAGAGGATGAAATTGTTACGGCTGCACTTGGCAAGGATGTTAATCGTCATAAAGTAATAGTTTTTATGATTGGCGCCTTCTTTGCAGGTATAGCCGGCAGCTTGTATGCTCATTACATCACTTTCATTGATCCATCAAGCTTTACGATTATGGAATCAATTACAATTCTATTGATGGTGGTTTTTGGAGGGATGGGTAGTCTTAAGGGGTCTTTCGTGGGTGCGGTTGTCTTGGTAGTACTTCCAGAGCTGCTTCGCTTTCTTGGACTCCCTAGTTCAATTGCGGCTCCACTCAGGCAGATGATTTACGGGTTATTATTGGTAGTCCTAATGTTGTATCGTCCACAAGGATTGTTAGGAAAGTTTAAACTCCAGTAAGCAATTATGGCAATACTTGAAATAAAAAATGTTTCCAAGGACTTTGATGGCGTAAAAGCGCTTGATAACCTTTCCTTTGATTTAAGAGAAGACCAAATCACTGCTCTGGTAGGTCCTAATGGTGCGGGCAAGACAACTCTGTTTAACGTAATTACAGGATTTCAAGAGACTGATAGCGGGACAGTAGTTTACAAATCGGCACCGCTCACTCATCTTGCTCCTCACAAGATTTCACGTATGGGAATAGCCAGGACATTCCAGAATATCCGTCTCTTTTCTCATTTGACGGTTCTTGAGAATTTGATGCTCGCCCGGAAGTATGAAACAGGTGAACGGCTTAGCTCGGCTCTTTTACGGAGTAGGAAGATGCTCAATGAAGAAAAGATAAATCAACAAAGAACGATTGAGCTTCTTGAGGAAGTTGGTTTGTCGCATAAAAAGGATGCTTTGGGAAACGAGTTGTCTCATGGGCAGAGAAGGTTGATAGAGTTTGCACGAGTCAAAGCTATGGATGCTCAATTACTACTGTTGGATGAGCCGACTGCCGGCGTTTTTCCTGAAATGATTGCTGCTATTAAAAAAATGATATTGAATCTAAAAGAAATGGGAAAGACCGTCCTGTTCATTGAGCATGATATGAAGGTTGTAATGGATATTGCAGATCGAGTGATAGTGCTAAATCATGGGAAAGTTATCGCTGATGGTAGTCCTATGGAAATTCAGAATAATGAAGAAGTCATAACCGCATATCTCGGGAGGCGTCGAAACAATGTTTCTTGAGGTAAAAGACCTGACGGTTTATTACGGAGCCGTGAAAGCGATCGAGAAAGTTTCGTTTCAAGTTTCAAAGGGTGAAATTGTCGCCATGATCGGACCCAACGGAGCGGGTAAGTCCACGGCGCTGAAAGCCGTCTGTTCTATGCTTGATGCGTATGGAGGATCAATAATTGAAGGTACTTTGAAATACGATGGAATAAATATCATTGGACTGAGGACTGACCAGCTTGTGAGAAGAGGGGTAGGGATTGTTCCTGAAGGTCGCCGTGTTTTTCCAACCATGACAATAATAGAAAATCTGGAATTGGGTGTTTTTGCCTATAGTGGGAAAAATGGGGTGAAAGCACAATATGAGATGGTATTTGAGCTATTTCCTTTACTGAAAGAACGAAGACGTCAAAAGGCGGGTACTCTTTCGACTGGTGAACAACAAATGCTGGCAATCGCAAGGGCTTTGATTGCCAAGCCAAAGCTTTTACTTGCGGATGAACCTTCACTTGGACTTTCACCTAATTACGTGGATTTAATTTTTGATAAGCTTTTGGAAATAAACCGAATGGGAACTACTATATTACTGGTAGAGCAAAATGCCAGAATGGCATTGGCGGTATCACAAAGAGCTTATGTTTTTTCGATTGGGAAAATTGAAACCGAAGGAATTTCAAGTGAACTGATGACAGATTCGAGAATAAAGAAAGTCTTTCTAGGCGGGTAACTGAACGTTCCAAGTTACATCCTTTTCTTAATAGGCAAAGATTGTAAGTAAATAATTGAGGAGGTTGGTTTATCAAACCTAAAGAATTAGAAATACTGGTTGCGTTTTTGGATGGTTATATCGTTGGCAAACGCAGAGATTTTATTGACCCGGTGGAAGCAAATGATGTTCTAGCAAAAGTCAGCTTGCTGAATGATTCGCGCCACAGACCTGGATTGCCGTTGAGGAATCTTCTGAGAGATCGGCTTCTACCTCATGCTTATCAGACAAAGGTGAAGGGGAGTCGCTGGAGAATTCCTTCGTCGAGGCCAATCAAGTAGAGTACAATGTTACTCACACAAAATATCTGACTCCTTGCCCGGATTTTGTGACCATTTTGTGACCAACAATGGTCAAAACAGACAAAAAGAGACAAAACCAAACAAAAGAATACGAAAAGACTAATTCATTGGTGGGGTTTGACTTGCGGTGTAATCACCTATCAATCAAGGGGTTGCAGGAAGTGGTCGACAGTATCCCCCCTTCGGCATTAGATTATTTCATAATCCAAAGTCATTTAGTAATATAATTTCTGGACATTTATTGATCTACAAGGCTTGTTTTGAGAGAAGTCGAATAGAGGATAGATTTGAAAGCCGGTACTCTGCCCAGTACATCCGGCTGATGCAGTGAGCAAACCTATGCCCTATTAGAGAGAGATTATTTTGATAAAGCGAGGATGGCAGGTTAAGTTAACTTCTTGGACAGCGTAAGTCGCGGCTGTTGTCCAGAGTCGTGAAAAAGAGTATCATTGAGAAGATACTGAATAGTTTCTATCTCTTTAAACTTCATATCAGTAATCTGAAAGCCGATATCGTAATTCTCTTTCGAACTTGTACTTTCACGGCACCATATACATTCAGCGTCAAAGGACAGAAAGCGTTTTCCTGCCACAGACTTAGGGAGATCAATTCTAAATTCATAGATGCCGCCGGCTTCCATACTCAGAACAGCTTGTATCATCATTCCTTTGGTGCTTAAATCAATCAATTTTCCGATGAATTCGCTGGTTTCTCTGTGATATACTCCAAAGAAATGGTCAGTCTGTTTTCTCGGGTCTTTTCTTCTTTCTTCCATATCCGTATCACTCTATATCTTGCAGTACTTTCAGCACTTCCAGCAAGATCGTTTCTCTAATCAAATGAAAAGTGCGCTGCAAATTCAGGTCACTTCTATATTATTGAGTTATCGGTTATTTATGTTGATAGCTTGAGCAGCCTGAAACTAAGGCCATGATAGAAAAGGGCGGATATTAATATGCCAAAAAGCGAAAAAAACCGGCCAGTATTAAATATTATAGGTAACAATTTTAGGAGGTGAAAATGGGGCCTGGGAGGCCAACCCGGTTTTCAAATATCTTTTATACTTAAAGTTAACTGGCAGGATTAACAGTAATACTGCCGGTCATGGACGAGTGTATTCCGCAGTGGTAAGGGAATGTGCCACTTGTTGTTAGGAAAACTTCGTAGGTTTGAAAAATATCCAGGTTCTGGGAACTAGAGAATGTTCCATTGTTCCATACGACGCGATGAAAATCGTTAGCAGTATTTGTCCATACTACTTTGTCGCCAATCTGAATCGAGAGGGTTTGCGGGCTGAAGGCAAAATTAGATATATCTACTTTATATATAGTGAAGTTGTTTGATGTAATCATGCCGTTACCTCCGTTGTTGCCGGAAGAGCAACTCAAAAGACTGACGACAGAAATAACAACAATGGCGGAAAGTGCTAAATTGAGAGTTTTTCGCATAATGCCGTTTATTGAGAAAAATAAGGTACTGAGTATTTCCATATCCTTAGATATCGGAAAATACTAGCAAATAAATTACTGACTCTTAACACGAAATCTCCCATTTAAGGGTTCCAGAAGCACAATTTGTCCCTTTTGATGGTCATATTTCAGAGGTTTAATTCCTGACGCCTCGCATCCAGACAGTTAATTGAAATTGCCCTCGCCCCAAGACCACCGGAGTCAGCTTCTATACGATTGATAGCCACCAATTACTCCACGTTTGGAGAAGACGATCTGCCACAGTTGATTTCTGCGGGCCCGAAATGAACCGGCGGTGGAGAGAAGAAAGTATTTCCACATTCGAAAGAATCGGTCATCATAGTTTCGCTTTATAGAGTCCCAGCTCCGCTCAAAGTTTTCGTACCAGGCCATCAGCGTTTTGTCGTAGTCGGCTCCGAAATTGTGCCAGTCTTCCATCACGAACAGATTCTCGATTGCCTTCCCGAGCTGTTTTGTGGAGGGGAGCATGCTGCCGGGGAAAATGTATTTTCCCGTCCAGGGATCGGTGACGGTCACAGAACGAATTTCGCCGATAGTCTGCAGGAGAAAGAGGCCATCGTCGTCGAGACATCTATGGGCGACTTTCATGAAGGTACGATAGTTCTTGTAACCGATATGTTCAATCATGCCGATGGCGACAACGCGGTCGAACCGTTCGTTGAGCTTCCGGAAATCAGAAAGTCGAAACTCGACCGGTAATCCCTGGCACAGTTCTTGGCCCAGCGCCACCTGCTCTTTCGAAACTGTAACGCCAACAACCGACACGCCATGATTCTCGGTGGCATATTTGCCAAAGCCTCCCCAGCCGCAGCCAATATCAAGCACTCGCATGCCCGGTTTGAGTTCAAGTTTGCGACAGATGAGTTCCAGCTTATTGATTTGAGCTTGTTCGAGAGAAGCGGCGTCGCGCCAATAGCCGCAAGTGTAGAGCATGAGAGGGTCGAGCATTTTCTGAAAGAGGTCGTTTCCCAGACTGTAGTGGGCTCCGACATCTTTTTGTGCCCGTCTCTTATTCTGGCGATTGAATACGGCCGCCAACGCTATCGGCCAGAGAATCGACCAGTTCCTTCTGACAACATCCTGCAGTCCGGACCGGAGAAGTTTGCAAATCAAGGTATCGATCTCCTCGCAATCCCACCAGCCGTCCATATATGATTCTCCGAGACCAAGTTCGGCCTCGCCTACGGCGCGTTTGTAGAACCTGTTATCGTGAACCTGGATATCCCACCGATTATTGCCGTTGATTCGGATATCGGTATGCTCGAGTAACTTCCTTACGGCCGTCTCAAGACTGCTCGCTCTCATCTCACTCCCACGTTTTCAGTTATACGTCAAACAATTCGGATAGGGTGTTATGAAAACTAAGACGCAGTTTGTCTCATGTCAATGGCCATATACAAACAAATCTAAATCAGGGCGAAAAGATACTTCTGGAAATCCAGGTCAGATAAGTAAGAGAATCCGCTCCGGCTTGGCAGGCCGAAGCGGATAACAACAGTTCACATTATTTAGAACTGTTCTAAAGCCCGATCGCCGACACCAAAGGTCCTTGGAGTAACAAATGTCTTGACACGAATGGATACAGAGCTAATATAAAAATGTGATATAATAAGCGATGAGAGGTCAGGAGGTTTTCGATGATGGTACGATTGGAGCATGCAAACATTTGCGTCAAAAACATTGACTTGATGATTGGTTTTTTAGAAACGGCCTTTCCCGAATTCCGAGTTCGTGGAAAAGGTTTAAGTCAAGATGGAACAATTAAGTGGCTACATATTGGTACTGATGACACTTATATTGCCTTACAACAGGCCGAAAAAAATGCTGTCTCAGATTGGACTCCGAATTCCGGTAAGCCAGGAGTGAATCACCTTGCTTACGAAGTGGATGAAATTGACTCTCTGCGAAATCGTCTAATCTCAAAAGGATTCAAAGAGTTAACAGTTGTCGACTCACATCCACACAGAAAACGTGTTTATTTCAACGACCCCGAGGGCAATGACTGGGAATTTATTCAGTACTTCTCAGAGATTCCCGCAGAGAGAAACGACTATGATATACCTGATTCATAAAATTTAAGGGAAATTCTGAGACAAATTTCTCGCCAAACTTATTCAACCCACATCTGACTAGGCGAGAATGGCTATAGGACTAACTCAAAAAGTGGTAGAACTAATGGGGGCTGGTCAGTTCGTGTGGCTACGTTTCGTTTACAATATTGTAACCAGATGCAATCCAAGCCTCAATGCCACCGTCCAGAACCATGACCTTTTGGAATCCTTTTTCAATGTACTGTGCCGCCAGACCGACGGCACTGGCATCGCCATGTCAGCCTCAGTAAAAGACGATCTCAGCGTCCATCTGAAGTTGAGGGATTTTCGACTCCAATTCATTTAGGGAAATGGCACCCTCCAGATGAGAGGCGTCAAACTTTTCTTGGGAATATGCACAGACCAACAGAGTCGAATTACCTTTGCCCAGCTTTTCATACACTAGCTGAACGTTTATGCGAGCGGGTTGAGACATTTCTTCCTCCTCTATCTTGTTCATTGGCGATTCACAGTCTTGCCACCATATGCTTTACAACTTGTCTGGTTATCGAGGGCAGTAAATGTCGTTTGTATGTCATCAAAACAAGTGTATTAAACATCGCCAGAATCTAAGACTCAGTTTATCTCATTACAAGGGAATTAGAAAGTGCGACAACCCCTCTATGATAACCTCTTGTGATTTAATTAGTTAGATAATGGCGGAGCGCGACTGACAGCTCTATCCATGCTTAGGAAAACACCATAGTAAATTTAACTAATGCTAATCTATAGGGTCTAAGCAATTAGGCCATATTTATAATTCTGACAGTTATGATTTAATTGACTTTAGGCCTACCTCAATCTCTTTCATGGTAATTCTTCGTTCATGCTTATCAGGCTGCAGCATTCGAATAATCATTGGACGAAATTCATTAGGTAATTCTTGCGCAACTTTTTGTGGTTCAATTTTTTGGATCTGATTTAGAATGTTTAATACATTTTTGCCGGAAATGACATTCTTCCCAATTAACATTTCCGTAATGAGCAATCCGAATGAAAATACGTCACTTTCAAAAGTGGGAAATTCCCCTCTTGTCTGTTCTGGCGACATGTAGCCGGGAGTCCCCATAAGTGTCCCCGTTTTTATCCCATTTTGTGTTAATGTTGCACTATCCTCCTCGTTCAACTGCCTACGTTGAGAAAGTCCAAAATCTACGATTTTGACTTTATCGTTATCAGTTAAGATTATGTTGGAAGGTTTCAAATCACCGTGTACAATTTTCTTATTGTGAGCCGCATGAAGGCCGCTTGCAACTTTAGATCCGATCTTTGCTGCTTTGAATGGAGATAAGGGACCTTCTCTTAGCTGCTCTTTCAGTGTTTTGCCGGGCAAATATTCCATTACAATTATTGGGAATCCCTCACTGTCTTCAATGTGAAAAACTGTACATATATTGGGGTGGCTAAGAGCTGCCGATAACTTTGCTTCATTTGTGATAGATGTCTGTTGTTTGTTAGAGAGACGTAGAATCTTGAGCGCTACATTTCGTTCAAGTAAACGATCGTATGCTTTATAAACGGTAGCAAACCCTCCTCTACCCACTACCTCTTCAATGCTATAATTAGCAATAACCATACCAGGCTTTAGTTCCACTGCGCAGTTGATCGCTGAATCACCCGGCGACCAGTTTTCAGCACAAAGCCCGCCTGTTTGCAATGCATTTAAAATGCGAAGTATTTCCTCAATACGTCGTCCTACGTTCAAATTATGAATTGATTGATACTGTATTACGGAATTAGGGTCGATAATAAATACGCCACGGAGAGCAAGTTTCTGAGTATCTCCGAAAACGTGGTATAATTTGGAAACTCTAAAGTCCACATCACTGCCTAACGGGAATTTGAGTGCACTTATCCCGCCGTGTTCGATCGGTGTCTTTACCCAGCGATCATGACTCTCCATTGTATCTGTACTAATCGCAAGTATATCTGCATTTGCTTTTGAAAACTCCTCGTATTTGTTATTGAAGGCAGTAAGTTCAGTTGGACAAATCAGTGAAAAATCTTGCGGGTAGAACACAAGCACCAACCAGCGACCACGATAGTCGCTTAGCTTGAATTTACATCTCGTTTCGCCAGCATTGCAGGTACAGAATATTTCAAAGTCTGGAGCAATTCGACCTACTAAAGTTGATGATAGTTGTGATGTCTCGGCCATTCTTTATCTCAATAAAGGTCAATATATTAACTAGAAACTACGTAAAAAATAGTATTCTCAATTATAGATTATTACATTCTTTAAATCAAGAAAATTATATAAAATCTCAATTAGAAAGCTTAGCTATTCACTCCGGCAGCTGCTGTTTCTAAAAGGCAGCAGTTCTCTAAAGCTCAATCAGAACTTTCCCAATATGCTTTTGTGATTCGAGATATTTGTAAGCCTCGACGGTTTTATCAAACGGAAAAAGCTTATCTATCCAGGGTTGGAGTTGATTTTTTTCGCAGAATCTGGCCAGTGTGTTTAGTTCTTCGGTCGACTCCATGAATATACCGCGCAGAGAAATTTGTTTAGTAATAACATCAAAAAGTTTGAATTTACTATAAGTGTCATCGAGAATCCCTATGACCCCAATACGGGCACTGTAGTTACAGGCCTTAATCGAACGCGCCAACGTTTCACCCCCGGCAATCTCCACTACCACATCAACACCGGCACCAGCTGTGATATCGCGAACTTGCCTGGGCCAGTCTTCATTTCGGTAATCTACTATATGCTTGATTCCAAGTCTTTCTTTGACAAGCTTTGCTTTTTGGTCGCTGGAAGTAGTCAGAATAACTTTGGCTCCTGCTAGCTGGGCAATCTGTGCTCCGAAGATAGAAACGCCGCCGGTGCCATGTACAAGCAGCCATTCACCTGGCTGAACATTACCATGTGTCATGACGGCTGCCCAGGCGGTCAGGCCGGCGATGGTCAGAGTGGAGCCTTCTTCAAATGACATATGCTCAGGCAATTTGACCAGCGCCGAGGCGGGATAGACTAACTTTTCGATTAAGACGCCATCAACACCAAGACCGCCGACAAACTTGCGAATCTTTTCAGAATTCATTTTGCCTGAGAGCCAGGTGTGAAACGAGGAGTTGATTACTTTATTACCGGGTTTCAAGTTAGTTACTTTTGAGCCGGTCTCAAGAACCGTTCCTGACATATCGGAGCAGGCGATAATCGCTGGGTCGTAGGCGCCGCCGTAAAGGCCTTTGGCAACCAGCAAGTCGCGGTAGTTGAGCGAGACTGCTCTAACTTCTACTAAAACATCATTATCAGAGAGAGCAGCTGGTTCAGGTTTTTCTACCAGCGCCAGATTATCAATACCCTGGCCGTCCGTTACGATGCATTGCAGCTTATTGTTCATAGTTTTTAGAGATTTCTATTTTCGCTTTGCCCGGAGATTTGTATGACCGAGTGGCTTTCCAAGTGCGTCTTACGAAAAAAATTTACTCGGCTTTCGACATCGTTACTGCTCTTGACATCTTCCATCATCACCCGCAGTTCTTTGGCGCCGTCAAATCCGGTGGCGTAAGCCCGGAGATGCTTAATCATGACGGCAAAATTCCTTTTACTTTCAAATACTCTTTCATAAAGCCGGCTATGTTCTATCATAGCGCTGAGTCTCTGCTCGGCAGTTATGCTTTCTCTTGTTTTGCTGCGATCAAATAGCCAGGGGAAGCCATAGATTGCTCTGGCCATCATGACGCCGTCGATTCCGGTTTGTTCTATCATTTTGTCGGCCTGCTCGAGATCATCCAAATCTCCGTTAGCTAGTAGCAGCGTTTCAGTTTGCCGGGCCAGCTCTACAGCTTCGTGAACAGTTTCCCAATGAGCCTCGACCTTTGACATCTCTTTTTTTGTGCGCAGGTGCAATGTTATAGCAGCCAGATTTGTTTCCAGAAGATGCTCGACCCATTCCGCTATGGTAATCGAGTTGTAGCCGATACGGGTTTTGACCGAGACCGGCAGTTCCCCGGCGCCTTCAATAGCAGCAGCTATTATTTCTTTGCCCAGTTCAGGAGTATTAATCAGCGCCGCCCCTGAACCGGTTTTGGTAACAGTTTTGACGGGGCAGCCCATATTAATATCAATGCCGTCAAATTTTAATTCCTGTGCGAACAAGGCAGACCTGTAAAAGTTCTCCGGCTTTTCGCCAAAGAGCTGAATGACAATCGGTCGTTCTATCTCGTCGTAAAGAAGATATTTCATCAGATTCGGCCGACCGGCAGAGCAGAGACCGTCGCAGGAAACAAATTCGGTAAACATAACATCCGGCTTGCCATATTTGGCAATCATATAACGAAAGGCAGCATCGGTAACATCGGCCATGGGAGCCATAGCGTAGATCGGCTTTTCAATTTTATTCCAGAATCCTTTTATGACTTTTTTCTTCATGGCAGATGAGAATATAACAGATTTTTGAGTAGAAAGAAAAAAAGAGAGTGAATTAGAACATCAGCCGGATCGAAAACAACTGTCTGACAGGCTGCGGCTGAGCACCTGACAGAGGGGGCGTATAGTCGTTAAAGGAATAAAACAGTTCGGCCATCAAGATTCCAGCCGCTGCCCCAACTATAATGTCAGTAGGGAAATGCTTGTAAGCATGTATTCTCGTCCAGCCCACAAAAGTTGCCCAGCTGAAAGCTGTGGCAGGAGATAACCAGCTGTATTTATCGTACTCTGCAACGGTCATTTCGTTTCTCATGATTGCGCGGATTCTCTTGTTTAAAAATGTCATGGCAAAAAAAGCGCTTGAAGCATGACCTGAAAAGAAAGAATTATGGTCATAGGCATGGTCGATATTGGTTCTCAGACCGGCCAGCTCCGGCTCAAGGCAGGGCAGCGGTCTCGGACGAGCTACAATGCCTTTGGCCAGATCGGTTATTCCTTTAGTGGCAATCAGCCCGGCGCTATAAAGAAAGAGATTCTGAACTGCCAGTTTCCCTTGTTTATCAGCCTGCGGCCACTTTGAGTCGGCAGCGAACATAATCAGCGCCGCCGACACGGGCGTTACAGCCGAGCCGAATTCGCTGTCTAAGAAATTCGACTTGTCGGCGCTGCAGTCTCCTCCCAAAAAGCGCTGAAGTTTAAGATCGAACAGAATTGGGCCGTTTATTAGCGGAGTTTTACTGCTGTCCAGTCTCTTAACGTGATGTCCAAGTACAAAGATACCAATGGTGCTGGCTGTAATAATGCCGGCGTCTTCGGCTGAAAGAAATCCTTCCGCCTGCGACATAGCAGGCAGACCAAGACAGAAGCATAATATAGTAGCAAGTTTTCTAATGGGCATGCTCGTAAATTGATAGCTTATCATAGATACTAATACAATTAAATTTTTCTGAATTTGTTCCTATAGTTTTCTCAAAAGTGCATCATGGTAGTCAATTTCAAGGGAGTCCAGGGCACGGAAAAAATGCCCGATTGTCTTAAAGTAATCGTTTGAGCGCTCAGCGACGTCTTCGCGGATAGTGGCGGTAATGTTAGAATAAAAATAATGCCCGGATTGGGTATTTACTTCGACTATTTTGGGTGCACCATCGTTTTCAATAAAAAACGCTCCGGCTGTTAAAATGGGTTCTCCGACAAACAGAAAGGCATGGTTGGCACGAGCCGGTTTCTGGCCGGTCTCAGCTTCGATTCTTTTTACTTCTTCTCTTAAGAGCTCACGGCCGAAGCGGACTTTGCCTGACATACCAACCGCAAAGAAATATTCAGCTGATTTGAGTGTATCAAAAACTTCTTTAGTCAAAGTTCGCATATAGTCCATCTGGCCGCCACGTCTGATAAATTTTCTGAACTCTTCCTGCAAAAGTGGAAATTCTTTATTTGGATAGGCTATGTCCGGGGCTTCTGATTTTAGTCTTTCCAGACCGGACTTAGTTGGCACAAATGCCAAAATTTCTGACAGCTTTGAAGTTACAATTTCAGCGTGAGATTTGAGATAATCTTTATAGTTTTGGTAGCCAGCTATAACATAATCCGGTGCCGGAGCATAGAGATCGAAACTTTCTTCTAAGCCAAAATCGACAGCTTTCGGTTCGGCAGCGTCAAGATTGCCTTTGTCGATTTCATTAAGATAGTTTGAGACGGCTACTGTATATTTGCCCAGATTAGAAGAACTATCCAAAATATCTTTGTTGCCTAGATGTTGCTTTGCCCAAATGAGAAAGCGTAACTGTTGCAAAGTTATATATTGTACAATGTTCTCATGTCCGTCTTTTGTAATAGATATTAAAGCGCCTCTATAACCTGTCAAATAGTCATTTTTCGAATTTTCTAAATTGTCAGATAGCACCTTGAAATCAGAATCAGCGATTGCTGAAATACCGATTACGATATCTTCAAGACTGTTAAGACTCGGACAGATAACTCGGACAGAACTATATAAAGGGAAGAACTTGCTGGTAGCCGAAAGATTAGCATCTAATGGACCGGTAACAATGAAGCCTTCTTCTTCTGTTTGTGAGCTTCGTATTTCGGCTTGAAGCTCAACATTCTGTAATTCAACATATTTTTGAAACAGCTCACCTTCAATCGGGTCTTTGGTGCCAGCCCAAAGCGAGGCGCAGGCTAACAGCCAAAAGAGAAACAACGACGCTAAAGTTTTATTTAGTCTAAACATATCGTCCTTGTACTTTAGCTGCGGTGTTCAATGCCAACCAATTGGAAGCTTTTCGTATCAGGATGGTACCAGAGCCATAATGCAGTATGTTTACTCCAGTAAGAATCACTACGCCTGGTCGAAATCAAAATCTCGTAAAGATGGCTGTCAGAGTTTTCGATCTTTGGAGCCCGATAGCTTTCGGCCAGCGTTTTGACATCTTCAGCAGAAATGACAAACTGACTGCCGCCGAATTCTGGCGACTCAAGCTGCTTCACATGTTTGTATCTGACCGTATATTTATACTGTGTCTCTTCTTCAAGTTCAAAGCCATGCCTGACTGCCAGGTCTGCGAAGTTGATGATAATTGCACCGTCGCTGTTAGCAAAATCAAACTCGTCTAACGGGTTTACTTTACTAAACCAATGACGGCCAATTTTCTGCTGACGCTCCAAAAGTGTTTTGAGTAGATACTTCTCTGCCTGAGGATCAGAATATTTGCCGGCTCTTATCAGAGCTTTTAAGTCTTCTTCATCAAATGACATTATAATTTTAGCAGCCCAGAAAGCATCGGCGTAGGTCATTTCTTCAAAGGCCGGGTTGGGAACTATCGGGTCGAACTTATGCGGCTGAAAAATCTGAGATTCAAAATAACCAATTGAGCGATATTCAACCCCGCCGCCGCTTTCCCATGACCATGTCTTCAGTCCCAGTGTCAGAGTGGAGACCAGCATATCTCGTAGGTCAACAAAGTTGGCGTAGCCTTTGATAGCCGGCTTGGGACCGTCGCCGTCGGCGCCAAAGGTAGAGCCAAAATCTATCAAATAATGTTTCAGAAAATGCCTGCCGTCTTCTTCAATATAAGTATCAAGTGTATTCTGGTCTTTGGTGTCATAGTGATTTACAAATGATGCAAAAACATATAGTGCGCGAAGTTCCCGCCGGTTCTGATGGTTGCACCAGTCGTTGGGGTCATCGCGACGTTTGCCTGAGTAACTGAATGGACCTTTGATTTTTCCTTCTATAATTTTTGAGGCCAGCGAGCGGATAGTGCCGTTTTCTTCTCTTTCTACATCGCTTAATATCTTATCAAGATCAGCCCGGGTAAATTCTCGTTTAACTCCGTCATCTTTTATGGTAGCTCCCGGCTTAATCTTTAGATTCTCCGAACGCCAGTAGACAATCGTCTCTTCGGGCACGTTGTAACCACAGGCATGAAAATATCGCGAAGCCATGGCCGCAGCAGCAGTTGACATCTCAGGATAACCTTTTGGATCAAATTTTATGATATACTGGTCACCTCTGGAATCTTTTATCCAGAACCCCGGGGTGGCGCCGCCAACTTTTGGGCGGAATACTTCCCAGGCTGCCGCAGTATCCGGGCCGTCACCAATTACCGGGCCTTGAAATATCTCCTCAGGTGAAAGTTCAAATAGCCCATGCCGGTTGGTAAACCAGGTGGAGTTAGGAACTTCGTCAAAACTGTTGATGTTATGCGACTCTTTTCTGTTGGAGGATAATATCCTCAAACTCCTTTCAACATCAATACTCTGCCTTACCTGATCAAAAGCAGAACGTTTAATCGATGTCCAGGCCAGACCGGGGTCGCGTCCTTCTGGTTCCGGAATGTCCTTGCGGTCGGCGTCTTTCCAGAATGGCATATCAGGTGTGATAGTTCTTCTGGCAGCGCAGCCGGAAAGTATTGACAAATGCAAAAGCAAAAGTGCTGTTGCAATTATCAGCTGGCGAAACTTATCTCTCTTTTTCATCATATTTTCCTTTAGAACGAATCGCTGAATTGAATTCTGAATCTGGTTTCTTCTTCACTTTTGGCCGCATAAAAACTCAAAATCAGGTTGTCAATCTCCCAGACTCTAAGCCCGCCACCGTAAGAATATTTCCAATCGTGCCATTTGAAATGGTCTGTTAAGCTAATGAAGACCCGGGCTTCATCGAGAAATACAAAGGCATCAATCTTTTTCCAAATGGGGTATCTGTATTCGGCTGAGATTAGGGCCAGGTCGTTATCCACAAAGCGGAGCCTGGTATAACCTCGTAATGTTTCGGCGCCGCCTAAAGAAGGCAATAAGTAGAACGGCATAACCTGTGTTTTGTCTCCCAAGTCAGTTGAAAGCGCCATTACACGAACCGCCAGGGCTCGTTTCTTGAAAATGTGGAAATACTGGCGGACATCTACTGTTATCGAAGTGTACTTAAAATTGTCGTTATCTTCAGTACTGGCATAATAGACGACAGAAATTATTTCTCTGCCGCCTGCGGTGGGCTGTCCTTTGTCATTGCGCCAGTCGTGGTCGATGGTGCCTCCGAATGATGCCAGTCTGGTATTGCGTGTTTCAGAAAGGCTTAATTTATATATCTGCCTGATTGAATCGATATCACCAACAAGATTGGGGTCTTCGCCATCGGAAATATTGTAAGCATCGTAACCGACTCTCAAGTCTATTACAATGTTTGAACGAGCCTGCCATAAGACACTTGAAGAAAGATGCGAATGCTCGGGATTATAATTGGTCTCTCTGTCTCTCGAACTCAAATGACCGCTGCCAAAATAGCTCTCCCAGGGTCGTTGAGTATATTGACCAAGCAAGGTTATGCTTAACTTTTCTCCCATAAACTTGGGGGTTTTGTATCTGATTTTGAAACTCTGGTAATCGTTAACAGATAACGAAAATTTAATCTTAAGCCGTTCTTCGACTGTAAACACATCCTTAGATGTAAAAGCCAGACCAAACTCTGCTCCCGAATTTCCACCGGCTCCAATGATGGGGTAGAAGCCCCAGACTCTGTCAATATTACCGGCTAAGGCGGCGATTTGGGCAGCAAGATGTCCGGCGTAAAGATCGTCTATGACGACTTGTGAAAAACCTGTAAAAATGTCAAGCGGTACGTTAATTACAAACTGTGGAATAGTCCAGAGCGCCTGTCCGAAGCCTTTCTTTTCCGGGTAGGGCTCTCTTTCTTTGGTTGTATCAGGCGGCTGCGATGCGAACACGTTCGCGCTGAAAAGTAGCAACAGCGCTAAAACAAGCATCAGTTGTGATAGCAGTTTTATACTTTTTAACATTGGCGGATTTTTCCTTTGTAGTGGGATTAGAACCTAAGCAATTATAAAGGCGTAGCAGCCTGATGTCAATCCGATTTTGGATCGACTAAAAGTAAGCTTGTACTCTCGAAAAGGGGTGCTTTGAATATTAAATACGCCCAGCAGGAGTCGAACCCGCAACCTTCTGATCCGTAGTCAGACGCTCTATCCAATTGAGCTATGGGCGCATTTTAGAAACTGAAAATTATAGGGCAGACATAGACCGGGTCAAGATAATTCTGTAAATATATGTAAATAGAAGCTACTTGCTCATCAGCATCCAGATGAACAGCAGCACGATGATGCAGAAACCGGCAAAAATCGCGAGAATTACCTTTTTGTCAGGAGTTTTTTTTTCTGCTGGCGACTTATCATCCATTTCAGCTATTTCCTGCCGCTTGGTATTTATTTTCTGCAGCCAGAGGTCTTCGATTTTCAACAGTTCCGGGCTTTCTGCAGATACGGTAAATGTCTCGCATTCCTCGATTGGAGATTCCTCGACCTTTTCGATTTCAATTACCGCTACTGTAACATTGTCCATGCCGCCGCGATCATTGGCCATTTTTATTAGCAGGTCAGGAATTTTCTCAATATTGCCTTCAGCTCGTTTTATAACATCAAAAATTTCGTCATTATCGGCAAATCCGCAGAGGCCGTCGGAGCAAAGCATAAATTTGTCGCCGGCTTTGACTTTTAGAAGCCGGTAGTCAACCTCGACATCATGTCTGACTCCAAGCGCCCGTGTAATTACATTTTTGCCAACAGAAACGTCGGCTTCTGACAAATCTATTCTCTGGCTATCCTGCATTTCCTGCACCCAGGAGTGATCGGTAGTAAGCTGCACCAGTTGCCTATCTTCAATCTTGTAAGCTCTGCTATCGCCGACATGTGCGATAGACATATAGTCGGCCTCAAGCGACAGAGCCACGACGGTAGTTCCCATTCCTGAGAGAGCGCTGTCAGTCTGTGCCCGGTTGTAAATTTCCCGGTTGGCCAGGCGAATTGATTTTACCAGGATTGTTCCGGTGTCAGGGACAGTACGCCCGAATGCCAACGTTTCATCTTCTACGAGTTCTCTTTGAAAATGGCTGAAAGATGTGCTTATGATTTCAGCTGCCGTCATTGAGGCAACTTCGCCGGCCGCATGACCACCCATGCCGTCACAAACCGCAAAGACATTATTCTGAGGATCCAGCTGCAGATAATCTTCATTGCCGGTACGTACCAAGCCGATGTCTGTTTTACCAACAGCTTTACAAACAAGTGACATTATATTTTAGTCCAGGACGCAATTAAAAATGTTACAACCTATCTAGACTTAATTTCAAAAACAAAAAATCTGGCAACCAGATTTTTTTAATATCGGAATCCGGCTTGATTTACACAACAAGAAAAAGCCCCACTTTTGATGGGGCTTTTAAATAATCTATTGTACTATGCCAAATTATTTGACGAGCATCATCTTTTTGGATTCAGAATGAGTCTCAGTCAGCATCCGGTAGAAATATATACCACTCGCTAATAATGAGCCATCAAATTGGTAGATATACTCACCCGCTCCCTTGTTACCCAAGTCAATAGACTCAATCTCACGCCCCAAAATGTCATATATCTGAAGCTGCACATCAGTTCTGAATGGAAGCGAATAAGCGATATTGGTAGTAGGGTTAAACGGATTAGGGTAGTTCTGCTCCAGGACAAACCTTGAAGGCAAAATACCGTCTATTTCATCATCAATTCCGACTGTAATTGAAGGTTGCAAGTTAAATGAACTGTCGATATGCTGTGATGTATCAAGATAAGAGAAGACCGAATAAGATATGAAATCGTCAGGGGGATCACCCGGCCAAAGGGGCACAAAAATATCAAAGTATACATAAGCAGTATCACTCGGCTCAGCATAGACAAAATTAGCCTGTGGCTCAATTATCCAGCCTTTGGTCGAAACTGCATTTATGCCGTAAAAATCCAATCCGTCACCGTCATTTCTAATCCCAACCCGGACTCTGACCCAGAAGTTATAGCCGACAAGGGTATCATTGGGGTAGGAAACCCCTGTAACAGCTATCAGAGTCGAATTAGCTGAAAGGGAGACTTTTTTTACAGCTTTTTCAATCCAGGTGGCATCTCCGGAGTCAACCGTGGCCGCCCGGCCATTAATAGTAAAGCTGATAAGTTCACCAGGGTCGGCCCCTTCATCTAAACCCGGAGTCTCAGGGTCATCGCCGTATGTCGACAAAAACCCATATTTGCCGGCAGCAAGGACTGTATCTTTGCCGATGGAAACTCCGTTTGAGTCAAACGCTTCAATTATGGAGCCAACCGAAACAGGTTGACCATCAAAGGTGGTAGAAGAGTCAAAAAATGTGCAAAACTCCGGCTGTGACTGGGCAGGCGAAGCGGCAATTATCGTGATTACCGCTGCCAAAACCGCTATTTTGAGTCTATTTGTCATAATTACTTACTTGTGCTGCAAAATTCGAGCCGTTTTTGCTTCTATTTCTCTTATTTCAGTAAAGTCATTTTCTTAGTTTCAATCTGCCTATTATCAGCAGTCAATCTGTATAGATAAATTCCAGAGGCCGCTGTTTCGCCGCTCAATGTCCGGCCGTCCCAAATCACCTTAGTTTCGCCGGCATCGGCCATGCCGTCAAAAGGAATTGCCACTACCTGACCTAAGAGATTGAATATTTCAATCCTGGCCTGGCCTGCAGCCGGCAGGCTGAAGTTTATGGTAGTAGATGGGTTAAACGGATTGGGGTAGTTCTGAGACAGAGAGTAACTGCCCGGAAGATTATCATCAGGGCTGCCGCCTGTGGTCAGGGCTGCTACTTCAATCAAAGCGCCCTGATCAGTCCAGCTGAATTCTTCGCGGGTTCTCTCGCCATCTATTTCAAGGAAGAAAACATCACCTTTACTGATTCCGGTCACCTGCTCACCAAAGAGGTCGGCGTAGACCGGCATAAATCCAAACTGGCCGTGCTCGGAAAGCTCAAAATGACCGATTTTTATGCCATCGGCTGAACGAGCGATAACAATTGCTCCGGCCGATACGGTCAGATTATCTAAAGTAAGATTGTAAGAGTAGAGGTTGACCCAGCTTCTGGTCGGCTCAACAACTTTCTCTACAGTCTTGGCTGAGGCCAAGAGGTTTTCAATATCGTATTCAGGTGCCGCCAGGCCTCCTGCTGCCGGATAAGTTAGCACGTCGCTAGTGCTGACTTTGAGCCAGTAGCCGAGACATGTCATCATTTCGGTCAGAGTATTAAAGACAGGATCTACTCCTGGTTTATAGATAAACGGAGCTTCATCGTAAGTATAGGCTATCTCAAGGCTGCCAAGTGAAGCCAAAGCTGAGTCTGTAGGCAGCGTATCGTTTGGCAGATAGCTGACCAGATTCCAGCCTGAGTTAAGCAGGATTGGGGTATCCTGATCCACCGGTACACCACTTATTTCTAATGTAAAGGGAATATAACAAACCTGTGCGGGACCAGAAGTATCTATCTTAATCCAATAACCGCTTAGGTGATCAACGGTATGAAGTGTGTTAAAAATATCCATACCCGGTACATAAGTCAATCCACCCTGTTCAAAGCCAAGTACAACCCCTATACAGCCAAGCGAAGCAAGAACATCTTCAATATCATCCGAATCAGTATTCAAATTCCAGCTGACCAAATTCCAGCCAGGATTCAAAGTACATTCAAGCGTCAGCCGTTCGCCTCCGGCCAGACAGACACGGACAGTGTCATATTCAGCTGGATAGATGGTATTGCCATCGGCTAAGGCTGCGACGCCATTTATAAAGAATCTGATATTATCACCGGTAGTGGCACCTTCGTCTTCGCTAGAGCCGGTAGAATCTCTATAGACCGGCATAAATCTGTAGACGCCGGGGTCTGTTACAAACTGACGACCGCAAATGTTGCCCTGCGGGTCCTGAGCTTCTACAATGGCACCAACCGGCAGAGGTGAGCCGAAAAGTGTGTTGACATCGCAGAAATAATCAACCCACTGGTCAACCGGCGTAATCGCCTCGACCGGGTAGAGAATTATCATGACTCCGATTTTACCAGAGTTGACGGTAGTATCGTTGGGATAGCAGGCGCCGTTAAAAGTAGTGGAATCCGAACTGCCTTTATAGGCATAAAGGTCAAAACTGCCCAGGAAAAAATCAGTAAAAGCAAAAGCTCCGTTGCCGTTGGTGGTGGTAGTCATGGTAGGACCGCTGCTCGGATAATCCGGCCAGAGTTCAACCGTTGCACCGGCTATACCAACCGTATCGGGGCTTATAATATATCCACAGACAAAAGATTCGGTTATATCGACTATGATATTTCCACCGCCACCGGGGATGACCGGGAGGATATTCTGTTGCCCTTCACCACCACCGCAATCTCTCAGGAAAAAAGTTGAGGGATGAGCAGTATCAGCTTTGGCAAATGATATCACAGGAGTTACGCCATAAACTCCGAGTGGCGTAAAGCAGTCGATAGAAAAGAAAAGATTTCCAAGTGCATAATTTGCCGGGGCTATCGGCGGGCCATCGCTTACCTGGGCGCTTATGAAAACGTTGTTATTGATATTATCGATGTCTACATTTTTGATAGCTAGGCCACTTAATGCTTCGTCAAATATGAACGAATCAAGGACTATTGAACTACCACCATCCCAGTCTATGGGAATGATTATACCATAGACATCGCAACTGTTTGTAATTGTAAGCGGAACAGCTATCTGTTGTCCCGGGACTGCCGGAACCGTAGCAACTACCAGAGTGTCACCTTCGCTGCCCGGATCTTTGTCTTCAACTGTTATGGTAAATGATTCACTGACTGTATCTTTTCCGTCGGAAGCGTGGGCAGTAAGGGGATAGACTCCGGCCTGGTTGAAGTTTGGCGTAAATCTGAACTGACCGTTGCCATTGCCGCTATCTATAAAAGTCATATTGTCTTCCAACGTTGCGACTGACAGATAAAGAGTATCGCCGTCGGCATCTGAGGCACTAACGCCAATTATTAAAGTTTCACCTTCAAAAATTGTTGTATCTGCGATCGCATCCAGTACCGGCGGAGTGTTTGGCTTTTCAAGAATTTCCAGAGAGACAATTATAATCACCGGAGAGTTAAAAGCCGTATCAGCAGAGACAACGATGGTGTCAGCGTAGGTGCCGGGAGGTAATGAATCGAGATTTGTAGTATCAGCAACTACCAAGAAATTATCTGGTGCTGTGCCGGATGATTTGCTGGTGTTAAACCAGAAGCTGCTTTCTGATACTGTATAAGGCCAAATTCCCCCGGCGCTGTCTGATACTGAGACAGAAACCGGATCAAAAGCCGCACCGCCATCGGTCACTGTAAGATTGATGCTGGTCGGGCTGACTTCCAAAAGGATCGGCGCTGCCGTGATTTCCAGAATTACTACAGCGAAAATTGGGGAATTGTTGGCGTCGCCGGATGAAATTGTTATGTCACTGTAGTAGACACCCACTGGCAAAGCTGTCAAATCTGAATCAGGAAAGATACGCAGGTAATCCGGGGTAATGCCATCTTGTTGTGAAGTATGTAACCATATAGAGGTATCAGACGCAGAATATGAAATATTAAAGGCGCCCGTCTCAGTAACTAGAAAAGAGTCAGGAGCTGGATTAGCTCCGGCATGCACCGCTGACCAAAAAATAGTATCCGGAGCTACGGCCAAAAACTTATCGGCACGAATGACTTCCAAACTTACATACTCATAAATTGGTGAATTATTGGCGGCAGCGGAAGATACCATGACTGAGTCAAAATATGTGCCGGGTGCCAGGCCTGATATGTCTATAGAAACATCTACGGCTTCAGGAGTTGTTCCACCTGTTTTGTTAAGAGAGAGCCAGCTAATGTTTTCTGTCAAGGCAAAAGAAATGTTAAAGGCTCCGGTCTCACTAACTGTGAAAGACTGGTCGGAAGGGTTGGCACCGCCTTCGACAGCACTGAAAGAAAGAGTGTCAGGGTCTAAGGCAAGAGATTTGTCGGCTGAGAAAACTTCCAAGCTGACGTACTCATAAATAGGAGAATTACTGGCAGCACCTGATGATACTTGCACAGAGTCAAAATATGTTCCGGGAGAAAGACCGGATATGTCTACCGAAGCAGTTACATCTTCGGTAGTTGTGCCACCGGATTTGTCTAGCGATAACCAAAGTGAGCTTTCTGAAACGGAAAAGGCGATGTTAAATCCGCCTGTCTCGCTGACCGTGAATACCTGGTCGTCAGGGTTCAAGCCGGCTTCAACAGCACTAAATGAAAGTGTGTCAGGATTGACTGCCAGAAATTTAGGAGCTGAGCTGACCACCAAACTTACATATTCATAAATGGGTGAGTTATTGGCAGCACCAGAAGATATCATGACAGAGTCAAGATAAGCACCGGGGGCGAGACCAGATATGTTTACCGAAACGGTTACATCTTCGGTAGTTGTGCCACCGGATTTGTCTAGCGACAGCCAAAGTGAGCTTTCTGACACAGTAAAAGCAATGTTAAATGCTCCGGTTTCACTGACTGTGAATGACTGGTCAGCAGGATTTACTCCGGCTTCAACCGCACTAAATGAAAGTGTGCCAGGACTTACAGCCAAAAACTTGTCGGCTGTAGCGACTACCAAACTTACATATTCAAAAATGGGAGAGTTATTGGCTTCGCCCGAAGACACCATCACCGAATCAAAATAAGCACCGGGAGCGAGACCAGATATGTTTACCGAAACGGTTACATCTTCGGTAGTTGTGCCACCGGATTTGTTAAGCGAAAGCCAAAGTGAGCTTTCTGAAACAGAAAAAGCTATGTTAAATTCACCTGTCTCACTAACAGTAAATGATTGGTCAGCAGGATTTGCTCCGGCTTCAACCGCACTAAATGAAAGTGTGTCAGGGCTTACTGCCAGAAACTTGTTAACCATCAATACAACCAATTTAGCGTATACATAAATAGGGGAATTGGCAGCATCACCAGAAGATACCTGCACAGAGTCAAAGTAAGTGCCGGGGGCGAGACCGGTTATATCTGCCGATGCAATTACGGACTCATCAGTAGTACCACCTGTTTTGTTTAGAGATAACCAGGTAGAACTCTCCGAAAGACTAAAGTTAATGTTAAAGGCGCCAGTTTCACTAACTAAGAATGAAACGGGTGGAGGATTAGCTCCTGATTCTAACGCGGTAAACAATAATGTGTCGGGGCTAACGGCCAGGAATTTTTCGACCGCATTCACTTGCAGCGAAACAAAAATGTACTGTGGTGAATTGTCAGCTTCGCCGGAGACAACTGCGATAGAATCAAAGTAATTTCCGGGGGCAAGACCTGAGATGTTATAGGTTACCACCAGTTCATCCGGGGTGGTACCTGAAAGAGGGGAAACAGACGCCCATGAAATTGTTTCGGTGACGCTGAATCCAATGTTAGCGCCGCCAGCTTCGGTAACATCTACCGTATCAGGACTCGGATTTGCGCCGCCTTCAACGGCTGTACCAGAAACAGAGTCGGGCGAAACAATAAGGTCAATTGTTGGGACAGGGGCATTCGGGTCGGTTATTTTCAAAGCGCCGGTCCAGTTTGGTATATATGTTATTTGGACACCATTTATGAATTGAAAAGCACTGGCGTCGTTAAATTCCAGAGAATCTATGTTTATTTCATCGGAAGTAGTCCAGTTTGATAGCGTAAAGTAATAAGTAGCCCAGTGCCTTCTTGTGGCGTCACCCGGAAAGAGGGAGAAAATAGCTATACCACCAAATAAAGCTCTTTGATTAGCATTAGTTACTGCAATATCATTGTCTTCGAATAAAAACGGTCCAATCCCAAATCCGTTATCGGCCAGTGGGGTAGCAACAGCGCTGTCCATCTGAAGGTTTGAATTATCCCAGCTGAAGCCCATAGTAGCAGCAAACAGCTCAGCATCATTATATACCCAAAGTTGAACTGCAACATTGAGCTGGTTAGCATTGGCATCGGGATTAAGCGAAACCACCAGACTTATAGTGTCCGGTGTGCCTGCATCCTGGGCAAATGCCGGAACAGCAAAAAGCGCCAAAAAGAGTAACGTCAGAAATGTTTTTTTCAATTGCATCAAATTATCTCCTGATTCTCAATCTGTTTATATCTATGAAACTATTTGCAATATTTAGTGGCAACTTTGTTGCGCCAAAAATCTCAGGTCCTCACTTTTGAAAAATTCTAACTACTAATTCTTGGACTTTCAATTTTTAGCAATATTTGATTTTTAAGTCATCCTTAAATCTAAAGAAAAGTACTAATGGAGACGTCTTAATTACTTAAATCACAAGAACTTCAATATTCCTGTGGACGCCCCAAATATAAGACCAGACGCTCAAAAGTCAAGAATGTTCAAGCTCCTGCGCAAAAATTGCTCACCTTTATTTCTTGGTTTCTTTTCTATCTCGTATCCAAAGCAAAAACAAGACCATAATGGCACCAAGCAGGTCAGCGATCAAATCAGGGAGTTCGGAAACTCGATTTGGCACGAATTTTTGGTAATATTCGTCTCCCAGAGCAAATAATCCGACCAATAGAAATGATATCAAAAGAGCTCTTTCGGAAAGAGCTTTATTCGCTAAATGACTGATAGACCTGAATATCAAGAGCGCAAAAATGGAGTATTCCAGGAAATGAATTATCTTATCAAGCTGATACTCCCCCAGAAAGGGAGATTTTAAACCCGATATTGATGAAGCCGTAATAATTAGCAGGGCATATAGAATTGGTGGTAAATGATACTTTGCGAATATTTTCAATCTGCTGTCTGTAATCTCATGCCCTTTCGCTTCAATTTTTCCGGTTGCCTGTTACCTATCTTAAAAATGGACTTAAATCGCTGTCAATTAAAATTGCTTCGTTTTGCATAGTTCTTAGTTCTAATTATTGAATCAGAATTTAATTCTATCAAACGACTTGCGCTACAGTTATAATTACTTGAAGTGAGTTTCTACGAAAAAGTAAGACATTTGATAACTGACAATAATCTATTATCAGCCAAAGACTCCGTTCTGATTGCACTATCAGGCGGGCCGGACTCTGTCGCCTTGCTTCATATTTTGACAAGGCTTAAAAAGAGTCTGAGGCTGAACTTAAATGCAATTTACATTAACCATGGGCTGAGACCCCGTGCGGCGGCAAAAGAAGAGCTGTTTTGCACTGCTCTGTGTCAGAAATATGATGTCAAATTTCGCCTAGTCGCGGTCGATATCAAAGCGCTTTCAGCTGGCTCAAAGAAAGGTATCGAGGAAGTTGCCAGAGATTTTCGCTACGAGCAGTTTGAAAAATCAGCTGCGGAGTTAGATTGCAACAAGATTGCCCTTGGTCATCACTTTGATGACCGTGTCGAGACAATTCTGTTCAGATTCATGCGAGGAACTGGTCCGACCGGACTCAAAGGTATTCCAGTTTCCAGAGGTAAGATTATCAGACCGCTTTTTAATCTGACCAAGCAGGAGATTCTCGACTATCTCAAAAAAAATAACCTGAAATATTGCATCGATAAATCTAACAGCAAGACAGAATTCAGACGCAACTATATCCGCAACCGGCTGCTTCCGGAAATCAGGGCGAAGCTGAATCCGGCCGTAGACAGAGGCATAATTTCATTGAGCGAAATCATCTCCGAAGAAGAGTTTTATCTCGAAAATATTGCAGGTAAGGCCTACCTCAAGTGTGTGACAAGATCTCCTGGCGGTAAGTTAGTGCTTGCATCAGACCGCTTTGCGGGTTATGATTTATGGGTACAGCGTCGCGTCATAAGGCGTTGTATTGCAGAAGTTTCGAAAACCTGGCTGACTCCCTCAAAAGAAGTAATCGGGCGGGTTATCGAAGTGGCAGCTGGCAAGAAAAAGGCGGTTTCAGTTCCCGGAAATTTACAGTGCCATAGATTCGGTCAGGAGCTTTATTTCTACCCAAAGGCACGTCTGACATTTCAAGAAAGGCTTGTAATTGGCTCAAAGTGCAAAATTGAAGTATTGGGAGCGACTCTATCGGCTAAATTGTTAAAGCAAGGCAATCAATCTCTTTTGAAAAAACGCCAATCTCCGAATGTGATTGTTGATTTTGGCAAAGTCAGACCCCCATTATTGGTCAGAAACATAAGAGCTGGCGACAGGTTTTGCCCGCTGGGCTTAAAAGGCAGCAAAAAAGTCAGTGATTACTTGGTAGATAGAAAAGTCAGCAGACCCTTAAGAGACGAAGTGCCGGTGGTGACAGACAGAAGGGGTATTATCTGGCTGGTCGGATACGAGATTGATGAGCGAGTCAAGATGGACACAACAACAACGGAGAGACTGAAAATTGGAATCAGATATTCTTGAAAAGAAAATTAAGCTTCCTTTTGAACTTCTGATTGATCAGGAGAAAATTCAAAAGAGGGTTGCAGAAATGGCCGAAGAAATAACCCGCGAGTACAGCGATAAGATGCCCGTATTTGTGGGTGTGCTCAAGGGCTGCTTAATTTTCATGGCCGATTTGATAAGGCAGCTTAATTTCCCTCTGGAAATAGAGTTTATCTCAGCAGCTTCATATCGAAAGGGGACCGACTCCGCTGATTACCTGGTACTGGGGGGAGCCTCGACAACCGAGCTAAAAGACAGACACGTTATAATAATCGAGGGTATAATAGACAGCGGACGCACTGCCGAGGCTATCCTGTCTCACTTAAAACTGATGGAACCAGCTTCGTTAGAGCTTGTTACATTGTTGGACAAACCCGGCAGTCATCGCAACCGCCTGGACATAAAGCAGATAGGATTTTCTATCGGCAATGAATTTGTAATTGGATACGGACTTGATAATACTCAAAAATTTCGAAACCTTCCTTACATTGGCAGAGTATTAGATGACAAGTAGACTTTATATTTATGGCAACTGACCGAATGGAGTATTAGTGCAGAATCCCAAATTACCGCCTCCTGTTAAAAAAGGGCGTGACCAAAAAGACGAAAAATCAGACGGCCAGATGAACTGGCGTGGTGCCGGAAAATCTCTGATATTTTGGGTCGCTCTGATACTGATTGTAATTGTAGCCTTTAGCTATTTTCAAGGCGTAACCTCAGATGAAGCCGAAATCAGTTACACCGAGTTTCTGACCCAGCTCGAAAATGACAACGTCATCGAGGTCTCTTTTACAGATAGAAACATAAACGGCAAATTAGTGAATCCGGCAACATTTGCCTCTTCTGAATCCACCAAATCGTTTAGTCGTTTCAAAACTCTGATTCCCTTTCCGGACATAAACTACGACCTGATAAACCGCCTTGAAGCCAAAAATGTGGCCATCAAAGTCAAAGAAAGAACGCCCGACCTCTTTTCGGTTCTGCTCACCCTGGCACCCTGGATTTTGATAATTTTCATCTGGCTCTTTTTTATCCGTCAGATGCAGTCTGGCGGCGGCCCGCGCGGGCTATTCTCTTTTGGTAAGAGCAAAGCCAAACTCTTAACCGACGAACGCCCGAAAGTAACTTTCAGTGATGTAGCCGGAGCAGACGAAGCCAAAGAAGAGCTGCATGAAATTATAGAATTTTTGAGTGAGCCGGGTAAGTTTCAAAAACTTGGCGGTAAAATCCCCAAAGGCGCTCTGCTCTTAGGCCCTCCGGGAACCGGTAAAACTTTGCTTGCTCGGGCTGTTGCCGGCGAAGCCGACGTTCCCTTTTTCTCGATGTCCGGTTCGGACTTTGTAGAAATGTTTGTTGGTGTCGGCGCCAGCCGGGTGCGTGACCTCTTTGAACAGGGCAAGAAAAACGCTCCCTGCATAATTTTTATAGATGAAATTGATGCTGTCGGGCGTCACCGCGGCGCCGGACTTGGCGGCGGTCACGATGAACGTGAACAGACGCTTAATCAGCTGCTGGTAGAAATGGACGGCTTTGAATCCAACGAAGGCGTCATACTAATCGCTGCCACCAACCGTCCCGATGTCCTGGACCCGGCTCTCTTAAGACCCGGCAGGTTTGACCGTCAGATAGTTGTACCTATCCCTGATGTGAAAGGCAGAGAGGGTATTCTCAAGGTGCATGTGCGCAAAGTCAAACTGGCAGATAATATAGACTTAAAAGTTCTGGCCCGCGGCACACCCGGCTTGTCCGGCGCAGATCTGGCCAATATGGTTAACGAAGCGGCGCTCTTGGCTGCCCGCCGCAACAAAGATGCTGTTTCAATGGATGAATTTGAAGAAGCCAAAGATAAAGTACTGATGGGCACGGCCCGCAAATCGCTGGTAATAACAGACGAAGAGAAAAAGTTTATCGCTTATCACGAAGCCGGTCATACCCTGGTCGCTAAGTCTTTGCCCAAAGCTGACCCGATTCACAAAGTGACGATTATCCCCAGGGGAATGTCGCTGGGTGTGACACAATCGCTGCCGGTCGATGAACGCCATACCTATTCCAGGGATTATCTGGAAACAACTTTAGCTGTGTTTATGGGTGGTCGTGTAGCCGAGCTTCAGGTTTTTAACCAGCTGGCCACCGGCGCCGGCGACGATTTAGAGCGCGCCACCAAACTTGCCCGCAAAATGGTCTGCAACTGGGGCATGTCGGACGAGCTTGGCCCGGTGACTTTTGGCAAGGCCGAAGAGCTTATATTTTTGGGACGGGAAATCCAGCGCCCCAAAGAGTTTTCCGAAGCCACCTCTGAAACAATCGACAAAGAAATTAAGAAGTTTATCGAAAAGGCAGAAACTGTTGCTGCCGATATTATAGCCAAGAATATAGACAAGCTTCACGCTCTGGCCGCAGCGCTTTTGGAGCGCGAGATTATCGATAGTAAGGAAGTCGACGAGATTATCGGCAGATCATCAGGCGACCCCGAAAAAGCCAAAGAACCGGTCAAGACTACGTAACAATTTATTACTTACTCAGAAACCACCGGAGGTGCAACGCCTCCGTTTGTAGTGTGCAGGATTAATCCGTTATTTCCTACGGCCCAGCCGACATCAGAACTTACAAATGCTGCGTCGCGCAATCTTGAATGAGAATTCCCGTATTGTTTTGTCCAGGATAGCCCCCCGTCCGATGAACGCTGAATATACAAGTCACCCACTACGAATATACTAGTTCGATCATTGAAAAAGACTTTACCTGACACCATTGTACCGCCTATACTCCTGTAAATAAGAGACCAGTTTTGTCCTGCATTTGAAGTTTCAAAGACCTTATCATACGTATTTGTGCGCCCATCAAATGTTTCGTAACTGGTAGACACTATCAGTCCATATTCTTCATTAAGAAAAGACATGCCCCAGATTAATTCTGTAGGGGTCTCCGACAATACTGTCCAGCTTGACCCGCCATCATTTGATGAAATGACTTTGCCCAAATCGAATACGGCAAGTCCGTTTCTCTCGTCGACAATAGTTAAGTTACTTAACCTTTCAATATTACCAATAGTGTCCTTAATCCAGTGCTGACCTCCATCCGTTGTTCTTAAAAAAACAGAATTATACCACCCGGCAATCCATCCAATTTGACTATCCAAGAAGGTGACATCTAATAATCTTGAGGACGTACGACTGTTTTGAGTAACCCATTTTTTGCCACCGTCATTTGTATACAAGATGGTCCCATTATATCCAACAGCCCAGCCTTTCAGATTATCAATGAAATCCACGTCCCACAGAGTAATGTTGGTGCCGCTCTGTTGCTCATACCAGTTTGCACCCCCATTTTTTGTGCAAAGAATTACGCCATTTCCACCTACCACCCAGCCAGTAAGGCTGTCGATAAAATCGACTGAAGAGAGGCCATTTTCTACTGGAGAATTTTGTTTCACCCAACCTATAGCCTCGGGCGACGGACCGAGCGGATTGTCATCTGAGCAGGCCAGACCAAGTAAAAGGCAAGTGATAAATATCAATCTTGTTAGATACGAAATCATTCCAAAAGTACCATTTCCCCTTCTTGGACTGTTCCTTCTTCTACTCAAAGAATTGTGGACTACACTTAGAATGTAGCAGTCAGCGTGACAATGGAATTATAGCATTTACCGGCGAATTGTCAATACTTATTGGTTTCTACTTTCTATTGCCTTTGGGCGTTGGAACCGATAATTTAGAACAGTCATGCAGAAGCAAGTTCTAAACAGGCCCGAAGAAATCAAAGCCGTTATCCCCTTTGGTGATGGCCGTGAATTGCCTTTTAACCGCCCCTTAGTGATGGGGGTACTTAATGTTACGCCCGATTCTTTCTCCGACGGCGGTAAATACGCCAAGCCCAGAACAGCTGCCCGTCGGGCGACGGAAATGATCAAGCAGGGGGCAAATATAATTGATATCGGCGGTGAACCGCCCCGCCCCGGGGCAGAGCCGATAGACGCCGAGACCGAAATCGAGCGGGTTATTCCAGTTATAGAGTCAATCCGCAAAAAATCAGATATCCCTATCTCTATTGATACTTATAAAGCAAGAGTGGCCGAAATAGCCATCTCTGCCGGAGCGGATATTGTCAACGACATCTCGGCTCTGCAGTTTGACCAGGCCATGGCCGATGTGGTGGCAATTTGTAAAGTTCCGGTAGTGCTGATGCATATGCAGGGCAATCCCGGCCAGATGCAACAAGACCCGCATTATGACGATTGTGTAGGCGAAATTCGGCAGTTTTTCCGGGACAGGATTGAGTTCTGCAAACTCGCCGGAATAGATAAATCGAAAATTATTCTGGATCCCGGCATTGGTTTTGGCAAACGGCTTTTTGACAACACTGAGATTTTGGCTAACCTGGAGACTTTCAAAAGTTTTTCGCTGCCTATTATGATTGGTGTTTCCAGAAAATCGTTTATCGGAATGATAAATCCGACTGATTCAAAGGCTGCAAATCGCATTGGCGGTTCGATTGCCGCAGCCTTGCTGGCAATTCAAAATGGCGCCAATATTGTCAGAGTTCACGATGTAGCCGAGACGGTTGAGGCCATCAAAGTAATAAAGGCGATAAGAGTAGAAATATGACCCTTTTTCAGTACGAGTTCATAGAGTTTGGGCTGAAGGATCTTCTCGATGTCCTGATAGTTTCATTCATCTTTTACCAGTTGTTGAAACTGACCAAAGGTACCCGTTCATCGCAGATTATTGTCGGCCTGTTTCTGATTTTTTGCGTGGCGTTCTTTTCATACTGGTTTCAGCTTGAGGGCCTGACCTGGCTGTTTTCAAATCTGGCCACGTTCGGTCTGATTGTATTGGTAGTCGTTTTCCAGCCGGAACTGAGGGGGATGCTGGCGCAGTTTGGTCAGAGCCGTTTTTTGAGACGCTTTGTACAGCTTGAGCAGCGGCGCTCAATTATAGAAATAACTCGAGCGGTGATGCGCTTGTCGGAGTTAAACAACGGAGCCTTGATAGTAATCGAACGTCAGACCGGGCTTCGCAATTTTTCCGAAACCGGCAAAGAAATAGAAGCGGAAATTTCATCTGAAATGCTGGTCACGCTTTTTACGCCCTATACTCCGCTGCACGATGGCGCTGTCATTGTCTCTGGCGAAAAGATAGTAGCCGCGGCGGCGTCACTGCCCTTGACCACCAATCCGCGTTACCGCAAACTGTTCGGCATGCGCCATAAAGCGGCGGTGGGGGTGACCGAAGTCTCCGATGCCGTAGTGGTAATCGTATCTGAGGAGACCGGCAAGATTTCTATAGCGCACGAAGGTAATCTCGATTTTGACATTGCTCTTGACGAATTCAAAGAAAAACTGACCGAAAAGCTGAAGTGAGTGATCAGACAGAAACCTGCCACGAATGGTTGCTGCCGCGAGAGTAGGGACAAATCGATATGGGTACAGTTTTACAAGTAGGATATTCAATGTTTTCAAAAATACTAGTTGTAATTGGAGCTGTTTCGCTTTTTATGGGTCTAATAATTCTTGTCCCTGAATGGTACCTTCAAGCTAATTATAAACTATTATTGGTTATTGGACTGCCAATTCTTGTATTGTTCGCCGCTTCAGTAATTTCTTTAATTAGATATCGATTAACAATTGACAATTTGTTTATCGAGCTAAGGGATATCAGAACTAGGAGGATTTATTTTTTGGACATTAAAAGCTTAAGAATAGATGAAGGTTCGGTAATACTTAAATCAGGGGACACTAGTATAGAAATAGGTGGCAGTATATCGAACTGAAAGCAAGTACTAGACGAGATTTTCTCTAGGGTTCGCAAATTGTCCAATATTCACATTGATGGCGATAAAAAAGTAATAGAAAAATATTTTGGGGGAAGAGAAGAATAAGGACAGGCTTCCTGCCTTGAGATGGACTCCAATTTCGACTCACGAATCCAGATTGCTTCGTTCCCGCCGAGGCGGGTCCTCGCAATGACGGCTTTGTGATTCTTAATTGACACCAGCCTCAATTCCATCTACTTTGTCTCCCCAATATGACAAAGCATATTAGAAATTTTTCGATAATCGCCCATATCGATCACGGCAAATCAACTCTGGCCGACAGGTTCCTGGAAATTACTGACACTCTGCCCGAACGTCAGATGAAAGAACAGGTGCTTGATTCGATGGATCTGGAGCGTGAGCGGGGCATAACTATCAAAGCCCACGCTATCCGGCTCGATTACAAGGACAAAGATGGCCAGAAATATATCCTGAACCTGATAGACACCCCTGGTCATGTCGATTTTACCTACGAAGTCAGCCGTTCCTTAGCGGCCTGCGAAGGGGCGATATTAGTGGTCGATGCTTCACAGGGGATAGAGGCGCAGACAATTACCAACTTATATCTGGCTCTCGATGGCGACTTAGATATTCTGCCGGTAGTAAATAAAATTGACCTGCCCCATGCCAAACCGGACGAAGTGGCACAAGAAGTCGCCGAGCTATTGGGTTGCGATGAGTCCGAAGTTCTGCGCTGCTCGGCCAAAAGCGGCCAGGGCATTAGCGAAATTCTCGAAGCTATTATCAGCCGGATTCCGGCCCCAACAGGCGACCCTGAAGCGCCACTTCAGGCGATGGTTTTCGACTCAATTTTTGATACCTATCGCGGCGCCATGCCCTTTGTCAAAATAGTAAACGGCACCATCCGCAAAGATGACAAAGTTAAATTTATGTCGACCAATGCCGCTTATGATATCGATGAAGTAGGCTATCTGCGTTTGTCAAACGTACCTCTTGAAAAACTTTCGGCAGGTATGGTCGGTTATATTTTTGCCTCAATCAAAGAGTTAGAGCATACCAAAATCGGCGACACTATAACTCATATCAAACGTCCTGCCGCTAAGCCGCTCCCTGGATTTGTGGCGGTTAAGCCGATGGTTTTTTCGGGGTTATATCCGGCTGTCGCCGAAGATTTCAGCCGGCTGCGTGAATCACTCGAAAGGCTGACCTTAAACGATTCATCGCTGACATTTACGCCGGAGTCGTCCGAAGCGCTCGGGTTTGGGTTTCGGGTCGGGTTTTTGGGGCTGCTGCATATGGAGATTATTACCGAAAGGCTGGCGCGCGAGTACGGCCAGACGATTATAAATACTGTTCCCAATGTCGAGTATCGGGTGCACAAAGATATATCCGGCCGCGTGGCAAAAAAAGGCAGCGCGGTTAAAGCCGAAGTAGTTTCAGTTTTTAATCCGGCTCAGATGCCGCCGCCGGGGGAGATTGGTCATATTGAAGAACCGTTTGTCGATGCCCAGATAGTTGTGCCGGGGGATTATGTCGGTTCGATTATGAAACTTGCCACCGAACGACGCGGCGAATACAAAACCACCGAGTATCTTTCGCCGACGCGGGCAACTATTTCATACGCCTTTCCGCTATCGGAGATAATTTTTGATTTTTACGACAAACTGAAATCTGTCTCACGGGGCTATGCCTCGTTTGATTACGGCATTCCCTATTATAAGCGTTCCAATCTGGTTAAGCTCGATATTTTGGTGAACGGCGACCCGCTCGATGCTCTTTCGGTCATTATCCACCGCGACAAAGCTTATCACTGGGGTGTGGCTCTGAACGAAAAGCTGCGCACTCTGATACCGCGCCAGATGTTCGAGGTGGTCATACAGGCTGCTATCGGTGGGCGGATTATCAGCCGCGCCACGGTTAAACCTCTGCGCAAACAGGTTACGGCCAAGTGCTATGGCGGCGATATCACCCGCAAACGCAAACTCTGGGATAAGCAAAAAGAGGGCAAAAAGAAGATGAAACAGTTCGGCAAAGTCGAAATCCCCCAGGAAGCCTTCTTAGCCGCGCTGAAGGTAGGGGAGTAGAATCATTCGACATATTAAAAGCCAATTGTTATATTAAATAAGTCAATTTTAAATACCAAATTCTTGGTGTTTGTAAGATTGTAATCGGAGCAATGTCTTGAATCAACATGAAGCAGTAATAAAAGTTATGGAAGAAAACGGTGGCTATGCGACTTTTAAGTACCTTTACGAAAAGAGTCTTAAGGTTAAAGGGTCGACATGGAAAACTAAAACCCCGTATGCAAGTATAAGGCGCATAGTTCAAGATGAACGCTTTTTCTTCAAAATAAGACCGGGTCTTTGGGCGCTGAAAAGCCAACGTGTAATACTAAAGCGCAAATTTAAGTTTGAAGATTCAACGAAACGTGAAGAGAATAGATTCACGCATTCTTTTTATCAGGGGCTGTTAGTTGAAATAGGAAATCTAAATAATCTCGATACCTACGTTCCCAATCAGGACAAAAATAAATTTTTTCTTAGCAAGAGATTGAGCGACGTTGTCACACTTCGTCAGATTTATCAATTCACAAATTATCAAACCGTAGCTCGAAGTGCTAAGACTATAGATGTCATCTGGTTCAATTCCAGAAAATTTCCATCATCCATGTTTGAGGTCGAATATACTACAAGTATGGAGAATTCTTTGGTGAAATTTGTGGAACTTCAAGACTTTAATACGAAATTCCGTATAGTTTGCGATGAATCAAGGAGAAGGTATTTCGAAGATAAAATCTCCAGATCTGCGTTCCAAAGTATTAGAGATAGAGTAGATTTTTGGAATTTTGATTATGTGTCTGAACTTCATTCATACAAAGCGAAGCTTAATCGATTGGAGAAAGGTGTGAAGAAATGAAATCATTTATCTTTTTGACGAACGAAGGTAATACATATCAACCCGGTTCAAAAAGCATTGAACCAGATATAGAAAATATGCAAGTGATTGGTATTGCTAAGGGTAGCAACTCCGATGATGCATTTAAGAACCTCACAATTGAGCACAACTATTTATTCGAGACTAGATTCAATGATATTTTCTCGTACGAATTATCACCAAATTATGATAGACTACTCAAACACTATTATCTACAAAGCCAATTAGATTAAATTCAAAAGTAATTTTGAAACCAACCGATAAAGTACAAGTAAAAGGTGTTGAGTTTATTTAGTATGACTATTAGAACAATTACATTTTATATAATCTTCGTTTTAGCTCTTACTTCAATGAGTAATGCCGCCTCGCTCTATATCCCGATGAACAAGTCCCAGGCCGATCATCTCAAGGCCTATGGGGTGGTCTTCAAAGCTCTCGAAATGGGCAAAAAGGCCCAGTGGCTGCTTAACTACGAGGGTGGCTCGTTCTTAATAGACTATTCACCGGCGGTAGCTAATCTCTGTCTTTTGATGGGTGTCACCAGTGAAAAAATTACGTCCGGGCAGGAAGCTGATATTTTCCGCCGAATCGAAGTCGAAAATATGGAGCGGGTCGAACTTCAAAAGGCGCCGTCTATGGCTGTCTATTCGCCGCCAACGATGCAGCCCTGGGATGACGCTGTTACCCTGGCTTTGACATATGCCGAAATAGAATATGATGTCATCTGGGATGAAGAAGTTCTGTCGGGCGCACTTGAAGAATACGACTGGGTGCACTGCCACCACGAGGATTTCAGCGGGCAGTATGGGAAATTCTACGGGGCCTTTCGCGGGCAGCTCTGGTATCAGGCCGATGTCAAAACCAATGAAGAAATGGCTGCCAAACTTGGCTACAGCAAAGTCTCCCATATGAAACGAGACGTGGCCCTGACAGTTTACGAATATGTCCGCCGCGGCGGGTTTTTGTTTTCGATGTGTTCGGCTCCGGAAACTTTTGATATGGCTTTAGCCGCAGCCGAAATTGATATAGTGCCGCGCGAGTTCGACGGCGACCCGGTCGACCCCGGCGCTCAGGAAAATCTTAACTTTTCAAGAACATTTGCCTTTGAGAATTTTGAGGTCTCGTTCGACCCGATGGTATACCGTCGTTCCAATATTGATACTTACCCCGACCGGATGATTCGTTTCCCGCGCCGGGATGATGATTTTTTCTATCTCTTCGATTTTGCCGCCAAACTTGACCCGGTCCCCACCATGCTGGTGCAGAATCACACTAACACCGTCGATGGTTTTATGGGACAGACGACCGGATTTAAAAAGTCGTTTCTCAAAAAACATGTCATGATACTGGGACAGCCGGATAACTATGATGAGGTGCGTTACATCCACGGCAATCTCGGGCGGGGAACTTTTACCTTCATGTCCGGCCATGACCCCGAAGATTACCGCCACATGATCCACGACCCGCCGACCGATTTAAACCTGCACAAAAACAGTCCGGGCTATAGGCTGATACTCAATAATGTTTTGTTTCCGGCGGCGAAGAAAAAAGAACGGAAGACGTAAATAAAGATGGATTCCCGCCTGCCTCGAGGCCACGCTACCGAGGCCTTACTCGGCACCATGGTCGGGATTAAAACGCGGGAATGACCGGTGGGTAACGGAGTATTTTGTAGGTCAGGACCCTTGTGGTCCTGACTCTTCTAGAGCAATTAGTCAGGAAGACAAGCTTCCTGACCTACACAAGATAACGCGTTTAGTAGCATAACCTCAAAAATTCAATACAATTTCCCTACAACAAGTTTGCAGTTAGTGAATCGGTTATTTAAGTTAAAGTATGTCACTGGCTGAAAACAGAAGATTTCTCGGTATTGACTACGGCGAGCGCCGTATCGGACTGGCTAAAAGCGACCCAAGCGGCACTATTGCTTCGGCTTTGATTACAATCGAAGTTAGCTCTATGGCTGAGGCTATTAAGAAAATTGCCGAAAAGATAAGTGAGATTGAACCTGACGGGATAGTCATCGGTTATCCGCTTCATATATCTGGCGAAAAGAGCGAAAAATGCCATGAGGTTGACAAATTTGTCGAAAAGTTGGAAGAGATTTATAACAAACCGATACATAAAGTAGACGAACGTTGGAGTTCAGCCGAAGCAGCCGATGTCGTTCATGCCCATGGCAAGAATATAGGTCAGGACAAAGGACGAATAGACCGTCTGGCGGCAGTAATAATTTTGCAAAGGTTTTTGGATGGAGAAAACTGACACGAAAATATCGACATTTAAATATATAGGGAAGTTAGCCGCAGTCGTCGTTTTGGCCGCGTCGCTGCTTGGCGCTGTTACTTACCATTTTCCGAAAAATATCGGTGATAAAACTGTCACGGTTATAGTCAAACAGGGGGATAGTTTTAAAAGCGTAACCGTCAAACTTGTCGACGGCGGTGTTTTGTCCTCAAAAGCTATGCTCAAGATTCCTGCCAGAATTTTTGGTGTCGACAAAAGACTTATTCCCGGTCGTTACGATTTCACAGGCAAAAATTCTTACTCAAGTGTACTGAAAAAACTTGGGCAGGGGGATTTTGTTCGTATAAAAGTTACTATCCCCGAAGGCGCCACTATCTGGGAGACTGCCGCTTTGCTTTCTGATAATCTAAAATTCGAACCGGATTCACTTAAAGCTCTAAACATCTACACTGAGTTTTTGACGGAACAGGAACTTCCATATCTCGAAGGCTATCTTTTTCCCGAGACTTATTATTTTCCCTGGGGCTCGTCTGCCCGCCAAGCCGCTGCTATCATGGTTAAGCAGTATCGATCTATGACAGATTCTCTCTGGCCTGAAACAATAACGGCATCTCTGACTAAAGAAGAGATTATTATTCTGGCCTCAATCATTGAAGCCGAAACAGGCGACGGCAACGAGCGGGAGCTGGTATCTTCGGTCTATCATAATCGTCTTAAGAAAAAAATGAAACTCGATGCCGACCCAACTGTCATATATGGTTTGGGAGGACTGAAGCGCTCGCTCTGGCTGAAAGATTTAAAAAAGAGAACTCCTTACAATACTTACTTAAATAGAGGCTTGCCGCCCACCCCCATAAATTCACCGGGGCTGGCTGCCATCAAAGCAGCCTTATATCCGGCTGAGTCAGATTATTATTATTTTGTGGCTGACAATGGCGGTAAACATCTGTTTTCAAAAACGAACACCGAGCACAATCGTAACAGGCGGCGAATTAAAGGAGAACAAAGAGAAGCCCGAGGAAAATAATCAGGCTGTCTGCTTCTTTTTTACCAGTTTGCTGGCGAAGCGGTCCAAAAGCGCATCAGATTCGCCTTCTTCAAGCATTGCAAAGGCTGTTGGATTCTGAGAACTGAATCCGACCAAACCTATAACTTCGCCTTCAAATTTCAGAGGTTTCAGAGCAAACGACTGTGTCAGCGGCTCCAGCAGAAGTTTTTGTTCAAAGAAATTTCCGCTAAAAGCATTACTGAAGCTCTCGGTATAGAGGTTACCGTCTTCGATAACTTTTTCAAAGAGCGACTTAGCTGGCGGCAGGCTGAGCGACAGACCATCGCGTTTTTGGCCGTTGGCCCAGGTAGAAATGGCCGAGAGCGAGGAGTCTTCCTGCTTTAAAACCAGAACACTCTTGCCGATTTCGTATTTGTCTTTTAGATGGTTAGTGATTTCAAAAAAGATTTCCGCAGGATCGCTTTCCTGTTCAAGTACCTGATTGATATCTTTTACACTGCCGTTTGATACGGTAGCAGAGACAGATGACGGCATAGATGTGGTCTCATTGATGTTGTTCATCTGAATAAACCCCCAAAGTTTCAGTTTCAGATTCTTTGTTTTTTTCTAGCTTAAATTTTCTTACTTTTCTCCAGAGAGTGGTTCTGCCGATGCCCAGCTGCTGGGCCGTATGAGTAAAATTCCAATTGTTGTCTTCTAAGGCTTTGGTAATATGCATTCGCTGGTTGTCTGCCAGTGATGACTTTTGGCCGTCTTTTGATTTAATTGCAGAGGCTAAGCTTCCTTTACGATGGGCCGACTCAACGAAAGTAACAGAGACGGCATCGAGATTTTTTTCCTGACAGATTGTAACTGCGCGCTTCAGGCAGTTCTCCAGTTCACGCACATTTCCGGGCCAGTCATGTTTCGATAGTTTTTCAATCGCTGAAGAAGTTATTCCCAATGACGGACTATCGATTTCAAAGGCGTATTTTCTTAAGTAATACGAGGCCAGAACTTCGATATCTTCAATCCGATTATCCAGTGACGGAATCGAAATCTCAATCGCTTGCAGCAGCTCAACTAAGCGGTTGTCGACTAAGTTTTTCCTGACCAGGTTGTAAAGCGGCTGATCGCAGGCAAGGATGAGTCTCGGCATTGCCGATTGGCTGTCTGATAAGGATTTATTCTGATTTAACGCGATGAGCTGTGTCAGCAGTTTTTGTGAATCTAAATGCATACTTTCTAAGTGAGAGATGAAAACTGTTGAGGCATCCATACTGCTTGAATCGAATATTCTTTTTAACTCTGTTTCGATAAATTCCCTGGTGGCGCTGGAGCAGTCGATACTGTTAAGTTCATTTTTGCGACGTAGAGAATGATAATGAATAATATTGGCCAGAAGAGTTTTGCCAGTACCGGTTTCTCCCGAGATAACGACCGGGATATCACACAGCGCCATTTGCATGGCAGTCTTTCGAATCCGTTCTATTTTTAAGGAAACTCCAACAAAATTGTCAAAGCCGTAGTTCATGGCGATCTGCTGACGCAGCATCATTAGTTCGCTCATGTTATCTTTTGATGCGGTTATGGCCGTTATTTTTGACAGCAGAATGTCACTATTGATCGGGTTTAGAAGATAGTCGGAAGCTCCTGCATTTATAGCTGTTGCTGCCAGTTCTTGATTTTCCGGATTAATCACTGCCAGAATTTCAGTATTGGGGAATTCGCTGGTAAATTGCGATATAGCAGTCAACAGCTCGCCTGAGTCATCGTCTATCATCACTATCATTATGAGATAATTTTTCCCGCCTAATTCTGTGCGAGCGTTTTCGAGACTTGTTACTCGTGTGAAGCGGTGAAGCAGTTCAGGTATCGCAATACTTAGTGAGCTACTCTGGTTTGATTTTATATCCAATACGAGAATCTCAATTGGAGCTTCTCTGCTACTTGTAAGCATCAATTTTGTGTCCCTTAAAATTTATTGAAAGTTCGCTAATCAGAGCATCTCTGCCGTCAGAAATATCTATTAGCGAGAACTGCAGCTTGCCAGACAATTTTGCCGCTAACTTCCACCATTCATCTTCTTTGATGTCGATTTTGCTCATAGCTTTGGCGTCAGTCGTAAACACAATCTTCAGATTGCCGTCAAGGGGAGATACCAGTTTCATTGTAGTTTTACTGTCAGTTCCGATTTTGGAGCGGTGAGTCATTAGTATCGACTGCAAAATCAGCCGAACAGTAGCCTTAAAATTTGATAGAGTTTGAGAATAACTGGCTGCAGCCGTAGACCCAAAATCATCAGAAATCTTTACTATCTGAGAAGTGACTGAATCCAGTTCCGAAAGAATCGTGTCGGAAATAGCAAGGTGCAGATTTTTTTCCAGCAGCGCATTTAGGCGGCTGGTATGTATATCTGTGGCGGTGACTTCGTCGATGACCTTTATAGACTCAGCTAATGACGACTGGGCAGTAGTCAGTTTATCTGAAATTTTCTTGGATTTGCTTTCATTGGCGCTGATTTCAGAGAAACTGATCAGGGAAAGATATAATTCTCCAGCTTGCATATTTTCAAGCTTCATTTTGGTAGAACCAAGAAGTTTTAGGAAGGCACCTTTGGCGGCACCAAATTCTGTCCCAATTATATTTGAATCACTAATGCCGGTAGTTCGGCAGAACTCTTTGCTGCAAGCGATAACTCTGCCCGATGACCTGCTCACCAGGATAGCTGAGTACTTGTTAAATTTGAGATGTACGCGCAGGGCGGTCTCTTTGATTGCTTGCCAGTCTGAAAAAATAGCAACTGCCAGGCCCTGATGTTTCATCAAAGGGTCGCTGATGGCCAGTTCTCCCTGTTGGACAGAGATTATCAAGTTCGGGTCGCTCTTGTCGACGGCTTCAAAATAAACCGTTTCACTGTCTTTACTGATTATAGGTCTGGAGCCGGTGGCAAAGGCGGCTGCAATCATTTCAGTTTCGTAGCTGCTTAGCCGGCCGTTTAACATCAAGCCCAGAAGTACCGACTCAACTGCTACGGATTTATGTTCATCAACAATTCTGCTGACTGAATCAAGCATGTTATCGGCATTACTTAATGCTCTCAGCGGGGTCTCTTGATTTTTAGTAGTGGCCATATTCTATTTGTATGTTTCAATTTGGGACAACTACAAATAGTATCGGGCAGATTGTAGAAACCTTAACAGCCCCATTCTGGGTGCATATTTAGGGCCTATAATGACTTTTTGGGAAAGGTTGTCTTTGTCCTTGACAGATTATGGCAAGTGCTGTAATATAGCCTATGCCACTATCAAGAGAGCAGGTTGAGCAGATAGCATCTTTGGCCCGGCTCAAATTATCCCCAAAAGAGATTGAAAAGTTTGCCAGCGAATTGACTCTGATTTTGGACTATGTTGAGCAGTTAGCTGAAGTTGATACCGAAGGGGTCGAGCTTAAAGACCAGTTTATAACAGCGGAAAATGTCTTCAGAGAAGACAACAGCCGCAAATCACTGAGCCGTGATGAAGCTCTCTCAAACGCTCCTGAAAAGGACGAGGAGTTTTTTAAGGTGCCCAAGGTTATTGGCTGATGTCATTTAAGACGGTAGGTGTAATACCGGCCCGGATGGAGTCTAAAAGATTTTATGGGAAGGTCTTATATCCTTACAAAGGGAAGCCGTTATTGTATTACATTTATAATGAAGTCTCAAAAGCAAAGAGAGTAGACCGATTTGTGGTGGCTACTGATAGCCGGGAAATCGAGTCAGAAGCCAAAGGATTTGGAGCTGAAGTGATAAGAACCAGCGGAAAGTACAATACCGGTTCAGACCGGGCTGCAGCTATTATGAAGGAAATTCCCGCAGACTTGTATATAAATGTTCAGGCAGACCTGTTCGGACTAAAATCTGCTGTTCTTGATAGAGTAATAAATGCTTTTAGCAGAGATTCTAAGCTGAAATACGGAACTCTGGCCAGAAGAATAAGAAATGACCGCGAATTGAAAGACCCCAACACGGTAAAAGTCGTTTTGAAGAAAAACAAAGAAGCCGGCTGGTTTTCAAGGCAGCCCTTGCCCTATCTGCAAAAACCTCTGAAGAAAACATTAAACAGCCAGGCAAACTATTATTATCATATAGGTGTCTATTTTTACCGCCGGGAGGCTCTAAGAGAATTTGCCGGCTGGCCACAAACGCCGTGCGAAAAGGCCGAGTCGCTGGAGCAACTGCGAATACTTGAAAATGGCCGGAATATACGCGTGTTTTTGACTGAGACAAAAACTGTTTCGATTGATTCACCGGCAGATATACATAAACTAAGGGGTTTAATTTAGATATGTCAGAAAAGCATAAGAAAGCCAAGTACATATTTGTAACCGGCGGGGTGGTCTCATCGCTGGGCAAAGGGATCGCAGCTTCCTCCATAGGCCTGCTCTTGCAGAAAAGAGGCATCAAAGTAGGCATCATGAAATTTGATCCCTACTTGAATGTTGATCCCGGCACCATGAATCCGTTTCAGCATGGGGAAGTATTTGTAACCGACGATGGCTCAGAAACAGATCTGGATATCGGCCATTACGAGCGTTTTTTAAACCAGTCGCTCTCCAGGCAAAACAATATTACGACCGGTCAGATTTATAACACTATCATCAGCAGAGAGCGGCGCGGTGATTATCTGGGGGCAACGGTACAGGTAATACCCCATGTGACTGAAGAAATCAAAGAGAGAATCAGGAGACTGGAGAATAGCGAAGACCATCCCGAGGTTATCATTGCCGAAATTGGCGGTACTGTTGGCGATATTGAATCACTTCCTTTCCTGGAGGCAATCCGCCAGCTGGCTCAGGAAAAGGGGCCTGCCAACACTTTGTTCATTCATGTTACCCTGGTCCCCTACATTACTACGGCTGGTGAGTTTAAGACAAAGCCTACTCAGCACTCGGTGCGTGAACTGAGAGAAATAGGTATTCAGCCCAATGTTCTTTTATGCCGTTCGCACGAACCAATATCTGATGAATTAAGACAAAAAATCAGCTTGTTCTGTTCGGTGCCCACTAGTTCAGTCATAACAGCCGAAGATGTGCCATCAATATACGAAGTACCGATGAATTTTCGCCGCCAGAAATTAGATGATATAATCTGCGAACATTTCGGCTGGGAAATTCCGGAACCCGATCTGGCTGAGTGGGAAGAGATGGTCTCAAGAATTAACAATCCTGAACATCACTTAAAAATTGCAGTCTGCGGCAAGTACGTAACTCTTAAAGATGCTTACAAATCTATTATAGAAGCTTTTGTTCATGCCGGAGTTGAAAGTAATGCTGCGGTGGAGCTGGCTTGGGTCAGCTCTGAAGAAATCAAAAAGGAAGGCGCCCGTAAATTCTTAAAAGATGTCGACGGCCTTTTGATTCCGGGGGGCTTTGGTGAGCGAGGTGTGGAAGGGAAGATTGAGGCAATTCGCTACGTTAGAGAAAACAACATTCCCTTTTTCGGCATTTGTCTGGGTATGCAGTGTGCGGTAATTGAATATGCCAGAAATATTTGCGGATTAACCGATGCCCACAGTTTTGAATTTTATCGTGATTTGAAACACCCGGTCATACATCTGATGGCAGACCAGGAGGGTGTCACAGAGCTTGGCGGTACCATGCGGCTCGGCGCCTATCCTTGTATACTGGAGGAAAACACTAAGGTACAAAAGAGCTACGGCACCGATGAAATCTCCGAAAGACACCGTCACCGCTACGAAATTAACAATGCCTATCGCGATATGCTTACAGAAAAGGGCATGTTATTGTCGGGCATTTCACCGGATAAACGGTTAGTTGAGATTATTGAACTTCCTGACCACCCCTGGTTTGTGGGAGTACAGTTTCATCCGGAATTAAAGTCACGTCCGACAGCTCCTCACCCGTTATTCAGAGACTTTGTGGCAGCAGCACTGGAGTATCAGCTTAAAAATATCGATACAGCAGATGCAGTGGTAAAACGGACACTCCGTTTCACAAAAAGCACCGAATAACAGGGCTAAGTAGCAGTATTCAATGCTCTTCCCTGAGCGGTTTGCGGCCGGTTGACATCGGCTTTATCTTGGGCTATTGTTGCTCTCTGCAAAACAGAAACGGCAGAGTAAACCATATTTAGCGGAGCAAGATTGAAATTTATTTCGATATTCCTGGGCATTCTTATTCTGGCATCTTATGGCTGGACTCAAGATAGCCCCCAGCCTCAGTTCGACCAGCCGGTAGATGCAGCCAAATACATTATCCGTCCCGGAGATGAACTGTCGGTAATCTTTTTAAAAGCAAACATCGAGCCCTTGAAACTTACGGTTGACCCCGAGGGCAGAATCATACATGAAAACCTGGGGATGATAACTCTGTCACATCTGACTTTAGAGCAGGCCCGCCAGATACTCAGGCAGGCCCTAAAAGAGCTCTATAAAGTTGAGCAAATTTCGGTCTCAATCATAAAGCCAAGAGAAGTTCGTATTTCTATAATGGGCGCTATTAAATCTCCAGGGATGTATACCGGTTTCTCTTCTGAGCGGATTTCACAACTGATAAAAGAAGCGGGAGGGATTTTAGAAGATGGCTCATCCAGGACAATCAAATTTAGCGGCGGCCCCGAGGAAATCAGAGTAGATCTGGACTTAGCAGTATTCACAGGTGATATCAATTCAGACCCGTGTCTCTATTCAGGCTATACTCTTTATGTCCCTCGCAAGCTGAGCCAAAGAGTCCAGGTAACAGGCGAAGTTAACTCCCCTCGAGAAATAGAACTGATCGATGGTGACGATTTAGAGCGGTTAATTGCTTTAGCGGGCGGATTGCGAAGCTGGGCAGACTCAAGCAATATTTATCTGCTGAGGTCAGGTCAAAAATTAACTGAAAACATAAGTGAAATTAAAGCCGGCGACATTATAATTGTGCCCTCACTGGAGCTGCCTGATACCTTTCGGCAGCTGGTTGCTTTTGGCGCGGTCAATAATCCCGGCAGATACTCTTTCGATAAGGCTGGTTCACTCAAAGATTTAATCAGTTTGGCCGGAGGATTTAAAAAGACAGCCTCAAAAGAAAGAACAACTCTGTTCCGCTTAGCCTTAACGGACGAAAAGGGACGTATTTCACCGAAGCGATTTTCTATTTCAAACGCTTTTGGCGCTTCTGAAAACGAAAGCAATTTTTCTCTTTTGCCAGGTGATTCAATCTTTGTGCCGTATTTTGTGGGTTATGTAGAAGTGAGCGGCAACGTGCCGAACCCGGGCACCTTTACATTTTTAAAGGGAAAAGATTCAAAATACTATATTTCGCTGGCTGGCGGATTCCTGCCTGGTTCCGATGAGGCTATGATAGAGATTTTTCATCCGGCTTCGAAAATTACGTCAACTCACTCCACAGCTGTTCATATTAACGATGGCTCCCGGATCATCGTGAATCTGCTAAAGGAAGAAAATTGAACGACACACAACCCTCAAATTTTTTAAGCCTGCTTGAGCTAATGGCCAAGCGAAGCCGCTTTATAATAAGTTTTGTGCTGATTTGCACTCTTTCGGCGGTAGTGTTATCATTAATTTTACCAAAATGGTACAAAGCCACAGCTACACTTCTTCCTCCAAAGGAGGTGACAGTTTCGGTCGGTGGGCTGGGGAAATTTGCCGAGGCTGTCTCAGTTACCGGCGGCCTTAACCTGCCGGTATTAGTGACACCTTCGGATGTATATGCTAAAATGCTGGCAAGCCGGACAATTGCAGAAAGTATAATCAATAAGTTTCAGCTGCTGGCTCTTTATGATACAGATAATTTTGATGAAACGTATGAAGAACTAATGAGCAATACTGATTTTAGAGTTACAGCTGAAGGTCTGGTGACTGTTTCTGCCGAGGACAAGTCGCCACAGCAAGCAGCAGATTTGGCTAATGCTTTTGTGGCCACGCTTGACAGTATTAACCGCAATATTGCTGGACAAAGAGCTAAGCATAATAAAGATTTTATTGAAACCAGACTGAGTCAGATTAAACAGGAATTGGATTCTTCCCGGACATTGTTCGAACGATTTCAGATAGAAAACAAAGCTGTAGATTTTGAGCAGCAGACCAAACTTGTCACCGAAAGAGCTATAGATTTAAAAATCAGACAAGCCCAGGCCGAACTTGATGTCGAAATGGCAGCGCTGGAACTTGGCCAGGGCAATCCAAAACTTGTTGAGCTTAAAAGCAAAAGCAGAATTATATCTGAGCAGCTGGACAGACTTGAAAACGAAAACCGAGACAACTCATTTTTCTCGGTTCCTATTTCAGCGATTCCTGCCCTGCGCGGGAAATACGAAATGCTCTATAGCCAGGTCAAAGTGAACGAAAAGCTATATGAAATTCTCTTAGAGCAGCGGGAACTCTCAAAAATACAGCTGAGTGAAAATTCTCCGACTATTTCTGTTTTGGACCAGGCCCGGGTGCCGTCAATCAGGAGCCGTCCCCAGAGAACTTTGATTGTTGTGTCTTCATTCGGATTTTCTTTGATTATGGCCATATTTATGGCAGCTACCGCAGAATATTTTGAACGTTTAAGAAAAAGCAGTCCGCAGCAGTATTTGGCGGTACAATCATTTATTGACGCCTATTTCGGCTGGCTGCCGGGAGTGAAAAAGAAAAGTTCTTAAAAAGTTACATTATGACTGATTCAATAATTTCAAAAACAGCTTCAATAGGCGACGGCAGCAGCTGCGGTAATTTCTGTACGATTGGTGAGAATGTCAATATCGGAAAGGGCTGTAAAATCGGCCACAATGTTGTGATACATGAAGACACCAGCATTGGAGATAACGTCCGCATCGACGACGGCTCTGTTATCGGTAAGCTTCCCATGCGCGCTGCCAATAGCGCCGTCACCCGCGATGATGAGCTGCCGCCCTGTAAGATAGACTCAGACTGTATTATCGGCACCCATGTAATTATATATCGCGGCTCTGATATCGGGACAAAAGTATTGATAGCAGACCTGGCTACTATTCGTGAGCAGGTCACCATCGGCAAAGCGACAATAGTCGGCCGGGGAGTGGCTATTGAGAATGAATGTAATATCGGAAAATATGTAAAACTCGAAAGCAACGTCTATATCACAGCTTACTCGGAAATCGAAGACCGCGTATTTGTGGCGCCCTGCGTGGCGACTTCAAATGACAATTTCGTTGGCAGAACCAAAGAGCGCTTCAAACATTTCAAAGGTGTCATTCTGAAAAAAGGCGCCAGAGTTGGTGTAAACTCTACTATTTTGCCGGGCAAAACAATCGGCGAAGATTCTCTGGTTGGCGCCGGTACCTTAATTACCAGCGACACTCCTCCTAAGAAAATAGTGGTGGGCGTTCCGGGAAAACCTGTGCGCGATGTTCCCGAAGAGCAGCTGCTGGAAAATCAGGGCTGGGAAGACGAATAGCAACAGGCGGCAATGGCAGTACCACTTTTAGATCTCAAAAGACAATACGCCTATATCAAAGAAGAGATGGAGGCGGCAATTTCGGAAGTTTTCCGCAGCGAACTTTTTATTCTCGGCCCGCAAGTTACAGAGCTTGAGCAAAAGATTGCCGAGTACTGCCACACAAAATATGCTGTGGCTGTTGCCTCGGGAACAGACGCCCTGCTTTTAAGTCTGAGAGCCTGCGATGTTGGTCCCGGCGACGAAGTAATCACTTCTGACTTTTCGTTTTTTGCCTCTGCCGGAGTTGTTTCGCACCTTGGCGCCAGTCCGGTTTTTGTAGATATAGAGTCAGACAGTTACAATATTAATCCTGAACTTTTAGAAAAAGCAATCACACCCAAAACAAAAGCGATTGTACCGGTTCATCTTTTCGGTCAGATGGCTGATATGGACCCGATAATGCAGATTGCTAAAAAGCATAATCTTAAAGTTGTCGAAGATGCGGCGCAGTCTATCGGGGCAGAATATAAGAGCAAATTTTCCGGTTCGATTGGCGATTTGGGCTGTTTTTCTTTTTTTCCGTCAAAAAATCTGGGTGGTTCTGGTGATGGCGGTATGATTGTAACCAACAGCGAAGAGCTTTATGAAAAATGTAAAATGCTGCGCTGCCATGGCGAGAAACCAAAATATTATCACCGGATAGTCGGTTATAATTCCCGCCTTGATACCCTGCAAGCAGCGACGCTTTTGGTGAAACTTCCTTATTTGCGCAAATGGTCAGAAAAAAGAATTGAACATGCTAAGTGTTACGATGAAGCCTTCAAAGATGTTCAGGCTGTGACTACTCCCAAAGTCATGGAATATAATACGTTTCATATATATAATCAGTACACTCTGGCCTCACCTAAGCGCGAAAAGATAATGGCCGGGCTCAAAGATGCGGAGATTGGCCATGCCATATATTATCCGGTTCCGTTTCATAAGCAGGATTGTTTTGCTGACCTCGGCTGCAAGCCCGAAGATTTTGAAGTTACAAACGATGTGACCGAGCAGGTTTTTTCTATTCCGGTTTATCCTGAGCTGACAGATGATGAGCAAGCCCAGGTAATCGAAACAATAAAGAAGCTGGCTTCTTAACAACAATTCAAATATCCTCTGGCATGGACAATAGTCCTTCAAAATCTGTAAACAGAAAATTCAGTGGTAATCGATTGGCATAAGAATGGCTAAGCGTCGCATTCTCATATTCGGCTGGTCGGATTCGGTGCACGTACAGCGCTGGTGCCAGGGTTTGAGCCGCAGAAATTTTGAAATCAAGTTGGTTTCAGTAGGCGGAGAACCGCTATCATCTGTAGAGACAGTCAATCTTCCCAGAAAAGGAAAACTATCATATCTGAGCCAGCTTTCACGCGCGGCCAAAGAAGCAGATTCGTTTAAGCCGGATCTGGTACATGCGCACTATGCCGCCGGCAGCGGACTGCTGGGGCTGAGTTGCCGAGCGCGTCCGTTTTTGGTTTCAGTCTGGGGCAGCGACATTGACAAAAAATCAAACAACTTGATTGCACGCTTAATTACAAAAAGGGTTTTGAGAAAAGCTGACCATTTAACCGCTACCAGTAGATTCTTAAAAAATCAAGTTGAAGGCATAATTTCTTCTGTTCAAAACAAAATAAGTATCATACCATTTGGAGTGAACGTCCCGAGCAGCATTGATCCTGCCGATGAGCAGACGAGTCCAAATATCTGTTTTATCAAAGTACATCGTCATATCTATGGGGCAGATATTCTTCTTAAGGCCATGGCTATAGCAAAAAAAGAAATCCCTGGAATAAAATTGAGAATAGCCGGTGCTGAAAACAGTTACACCATTGTTTTAAAAAAACTAATCGCAGAGCTTGGGCTAAGAGAAAACGTTCAGTTTGTCGGCTATATTAATAATGATGAGATTTATGCGTTCATAAAAGAGCATGCATTTATGGTGATGCCTTCGCGCTCTGAGAGTTTTGGTGTGGCAGCTTTAGAATCATCAGCCTGCGCCCGGGCGGTAGTAGCAGCCAATGTTGGCGGCGTTCCCGAAGTTGTAATCGATGGTAAAACGGGTATACTGGTGGAGCCGGAAAATCCAAAAGCATTGGCCAAAGCAATAATCGAATTAGCTAAAAACTCTGACAGGTGCCGTCAAATGGGCAGAGCCGGTTATGAATTTGTAAAAGAGAATTATGACTGGGAAAAATCGCTTGAGGCTATGTCGGAACTTTACGACAGATTGATTGATGAGTCAGAGCAAAACTAAAAGAACAATCCGGCTGTTTGATATGAAGCTGTCGAGTGCGGCCAAAAAAGAAGTTAATAATGTCATGGCCTCCGGCTGGCTTTCTACCGGCAGCAGAGTTGCCGATTTTGAAAAGCAGCTCTCCAGAATTCTGAACGTACCCTATGTAGCGGCTCTGTCATCGGGGACTGCGGCTCTTCATCTGGCGCTGGAGTCTACCGGCGATTTCAAAGAAGCAGAAATCATAACCACACCGTTTACATTTGTAGCCACAGTCGAAGCAATAATGTTAGCTGGTTCAAAAATTGTGCTGGCTGATATTGATTCTGAAACGTTAAATATATCGGCCGAAGATGCGGCACGAAAGATTACGAAGAAAACCAAAGCTATAGTTGCAGTAGACATTGCCGGAAACCCGGCCGATTATAGCGCCATAAGAAAACTCTGCAGAGATCATTCGCTGAAACTTATTTCTGATTCAGCACATGCACTCGGTACAAAATATAAAAACAAGACGATGCCGGAGCTGGCCGATGTTTCTGCTTATTCTTTTTATCCGACCAAAAATGTTACCACGGCCGAGGGCGGCGCAGTCGCCTCAAAAAACAAGAAGCTTATTGAAAAAGTCAGGCTTCTGTCCAGCCACGGCCTTACCAGTAACGCTTACCAACGGCAAAAAACGGGAGGCTGGGGCTACGATGTACCTGTTTTCGGTTACAAAGCCAACCTCTCAGATATTCACGCCGCACTTGGTATTGGTGAGCTGAAAAATTTTGAAAAAAATCAACGGAAAAGAACAATGCTGGCCAAGCGATATCTGGCAAATCTCAGTCACCTCTCGGATTCTCTCAGACTTCCACCGGTAGCAACCGACATCCAGCATTCCTGGCATCTGTTTATTATTCAGCTTAATCTCGACAGCTTAAAAATCGACCGTAACAGATTTATAGCCGAATTGTCAAAACTTGGGGTCCAATGCGGTGTACATTATCAGCCGGTATTCGAGCTGTCTTTCTATCGCCAGGCTCTAAAACTAAAGGCCAGCGATTTCCCCAATGCTGCCAAAGCCGGAAAATCGGTAGTCAGCCTGCCTCTTCACACGCTTTTGAAGATATCCGATATTGACTTTGTCTGTGAGTGCCTCGCAGCTATTTTAGGCCGCAACCGGCACTAAATTATCTTCGTTATGGTTATTGTATAATCTGAAATTATTTTGTATTAAGTAAGTATGCCGGCAAATTTACCGCCCCAGTACTACGAGCTCGAGAGAGAATTTAAGGCCGAAAGAGATACGCGCGAAAAGCTTCGTCTGGCCCAGGAACTCTTAAGGATGATGCCCAAGCATAAGGGAACGGATAAACTTCAGGCCGATCTCAAAGCCAAGATTTCCAAATTGAAAAAACAGATAGAGAACCCCAGCGGCGGTGTACATGGGGCGCGTCAGGTCGAAGCCTTTGACCATATCGTCAAAGAAGGGGCCGGACAGTTTATACTTATCGGAGCGCCAAATTCCGGTAAATCGTCACTTCTGGAATCTTTGACTCATGCCAAACCGCTGGTGGCAGATTATCCCTACACCACCCGCGAGCCGATGACCGGCATGATAGCATACGACACCGTGCAGCTACAGCTGATTGACACGCCGCCAGTCTCGCCTGATTCGTATGAGAACTATCTGGGCGGTCTTATCCGCAACGCTGATATTATCGTGATTGTGGCCGATCTCTCGTCAGAGAAAATGATAGATGATTTGAAATTTATAATCGGTAAACTTGAAGAAAAAAGAATTGTCTTAAAAGCAAAAGTGCCCGACCGGGCAGACGACCCGCGCATTTCTCATAAGAAAGCTTTTGTATGTGCTCACAAGTTTTACGAAGATGAGAGCCACCATAAGCTAAAGGACTTAGAAGAGCTGTTCCCGCATTTTGCGATGGTGGTTACTTCAATACTCGACAACGACAGCCTTGACGCCTTTAAGATGACAGCTTTTGAGTCCCTGGACGTGATGAGGGTTTACACCAAGCGCGCCGGGCACGAACCGGATTACAATGACCCGCTAATATTGCATCTGGGCGGGACAGTCGAAGAGGCCGCCAACGAGCTTCACAAAGATTTCGCCCGCAAACTGAAATTTGCGAAGATCTGGGGCGAAGGCAAATACCAAGGCCAGAAAGTACACAAGGATTTTGTGCTGGAAGACAAAGATATACTGGAATTTCATATCTGATTTTGAACCTCTTTAATAGAAACCAATAATGCGCTTGACTTGGGGGCAGCTTGGGCCAAGATTTAGTCTATGCAGTTTCCCTTAAAGTATGATTATCGAGATATTCTAAGCGCTCCGGCGGCGGCGCTGGCCGCCAAACGTATTTTGGTGATGACGCTCTTTTTGTGTGCGGGGCTGGCTTTATACGACTTGTTTTGTTATGTCGCCTTAGCAATCGAGGGTGAAAAAGTGGGGCGGGCTTTTGCTGTCTACGGTTTTTTCCCATTTGAAAGTTTCAGCTTTGACAGCCTCGTTGCTGCCATAGTCTATTGGTCCGGAGGTCTGCTGGCGCTGCTGGCAGTCATGACCGGTATGACCGCGGTGGCAGCTTTTGAAATTGAAGCTATTCGCGGTTATCACTTTCTGGGAATTAGAAAGTCGATTGGCTTTGCGCTCAGCAGATTTAAGCAGCTCTTTTTATCGGAGCTTTCGGTATTTGCATTTGTGCTTTTGATAATTCTCTTGATATTTATCTATGGTCTGATAGGCCGGATTCCGTTTATAGGTGAGTGGATTTACACAGTGTTTTTTGTCCTGCCCGGTTTTGTCATAGCCATCTTTACCGTTTTTATTCTATTGGTTTTTATTTTATCAGTGCTGCTTTTACCGGCGGTGGCGGCGGCTAACCGCAGCGGCGAAACATTTGACTCTATCTTAGAAACATTTTCGACTATCATCCGCCAGCCGGTTCGCTGGACTTTCTATACATTAATTTCCGCAGCGGCGGCCAAAGTTTTCGGATTTGTATATGCTTATTTTGCTTTTCGGGCGGTTCAGTTTTTAACCTGGTCAAGTTCACTTGGAGGTGGAGACAATATAACCAACTTGGTCAAGAGCGGTGTTAATCATCTGCCTGTCAAATCCGATGTTGCCGTTTACACTTTCAATTTGTTCGAAGGCATCGACTGGGGCATAAATGTCGCTGCCTGGTCACGCGGTAGTTCTGCCGACAGCGAAGTTTCGTACTTCATGGCGTTTATGCTCTTCGTAATTTTTGCTTCGATTTTCGGCTATATGCTCTCAGTCATTGCCACCGCGCAGGCGCGGGCGGTGGTGATTATCCGCAAACTCAAAGACGATTATAACATCGCCGACGAAAAACCGCTGTTCTATAAAGAGGAGCATGTCAACCCGAAAGTGGAAGAACAACCGGAGATTGGCAAGTCGTAACCTTAGATTCAGTTTAGTTCCCCCATGCAAACCATCCGCTCAATAACTAAAATGCAAAAAGCCTCGAGGCAATTAGCTGCCAGAAGCAAGACAATTGCCTTAGTTCCGACTATGGGAAATCTGCACGAGGGGCATCTGTCGCTCATTCGGTGCGCCAGGAAAACTGCTGACGTTGTAATCGTTACTATCTTCGTCAACCCCAAGCAGTTTGGACCCAAAGAAGACTATAAGAAATATCCGCGTGATGAAAAAAACGATATCGCCAAAATTAAAAAAGCCGGCGGCGATATTGTTTTCATCCCCAAGGCGACCCAAATCTACCCCGATGATTTTCAGACTTATGTAACAGTCGAGAAACTCAGCCAAACACTCGAAGGCAAAAGCCGGCCGGAACATTTTCGGGGAGTAACTACTGTTGTCGCCAAACTGTTTAATATCACCCGCCCGGATGTCGCTATTTTCGGAGCCAAAGATTTTCAACAGTCAAAAGTATTAAAACAGATGACCAAAGATTTAGGCTACCCTATAAAATTTGTTATCGCCCCGACTGTGCGTGAAAAAGACGGCCTGGCCATGTCCTCCCGTAACAGATATTTCACAGTCGAACAGCGCCACCAGGCCTGCTGTCTATATTATGCCTTGCGCACAGCCCGAGAGATGGTCAAATCCGGCATCAAAGATGTTAGAACAATCAAAAGCGAAATGCGGGCGGTGATAAAAGCAACTTCACCAAAATGCAAAATCGACTATATAGCGTTTACAGAATTTGACAGTCTCAAGCCGGTTTCGAAAGCTTCCAAATCGACTATTTGCAGCCTGGCTGTCTGTGTTCATAACGTCCGCCTGATCGATAATATGCGGCTGTAGGCGGACTTAGTTCAATTATTTAGGGTAATTTCGTATTTGCTCCTTGTTAATTAATCGAATAAAATCCTTGACATTAAGATGTTGAATAGTAAATACTTAAGTAGAGAGATTGTTAATTAAGTAATAGTTGATTGTTAATTAAGTGCCTTAAGGATTGCTTGGGATATGGCTGAATTTAAGCATTTTGACTTAAAAATTGTAGCCCCAGAATTCGATTCCCCGCTTATAAATCTAATCATAGAGCTGGATAAACTAAGAGAGAGAGTTCTTTATGGTTCTACAAAGCCGATTATTTTTTATCAACTCAAACAGATTTTCCATATGCTCGAAAGTCTTGCTTCAGCAAGAATAGAAGGAAACAATACAACAGTAGCAGATTATATAGAAACGAAAATTGAGCAATCATCTAAAAGTAATGATATGCAATTCAGGGAAATTCAGAACATGGAGGTCTGTCTGGATTTTATCGAAGAAAATATTGAAGACTCAAAAATTGATAGAGCGTTTATAAGTGAACTTCATAAAATAGTCACAAAGGACTTACCTTTTAAAAATAAAGGTGAAGGAGACGAGACACCGGGAGCATATAGATCGAAACAAGTAAGCATAGCGAATTCATCACATATTCCACCTGAACCGGTTACTGTTTATAGTTACATGGAAGAATTGTGTGAATTTATTAAGACTGAACATGAATCCAAGTACGATCTTTTGAAAACATCTCTTGTGCACCACCGCTTCGTTTGGATTCATCCCTTTAACAACGGAAATGGGCGGACAGTTCGAATGCTTACATACGCAATGCTTATCAAGTATGGGTTTAGTGTTCAAGCTGAGGTCGGAAGAATATTAAATCCCGCGGCAGTATTTTGCAATGACAGAAAAGAGTATTATGCTAAATTAGCTTTAGCAGATACAGGAACCGATGAGAATGTTTTGAAATGGTGTGAGTACGTACTAGGAGGCTTAAAAAAAGAGATTGAAAAGATTGACCGTTTACTAAAGTATGATTTTTTAAAAAGCAAAATTCTGGTTCCAGCAATTGTTCATGCTTTAGACCGGGCATGGATAACTGAAATAGAATTTAGAGTACTAAAAAAAGCGATAGATAAACAAATTATAAAGGCAGCAGACTTAAGCGATGTTATTCACACGAGGCATCTGCCAGAACGCTCAAGAATTATTCGGCGTCTAAAAGATAAGAAAATGCTTATTTCTGTCTCTGGAAGTCCGCGAAAGTACGCCATTTGTTTTCAAAATAATTATCTAATTCGGGGCATTATTGAACAATTGTCAAAAGAGGGCTTTGTTTCGGTTAATTAGTCCCTTCTTTCTTCTATTTCCTTGATGCACGACTTTGTGCGACGTGCGTTTTTTTCGTGCTATATGGAGGCTTGATTTGATATTCACTTTGGCTATATTCCCCGTCTTATGCAGATAACTGTTTGTAAATCAAAGATTCACCGGGCAACCATAACCGGCGGTGACACCGGCTATGTCGGCTCTATAACCATAGATTCCGATTTAGTCAAACAGGCTGATATGGTACCTTATGAGCGGGTTCAAATTTGTAATGTGACCAATGGCGAGCGTTTTGAGACCTATATTATTCCCGGCGAGGCCGGCAAGGGGGAGATTATCTTAAACGGCGCCGCTGCCCGCAGGGGTCTGCCGGGGGATATCGTCATAATAATTGCTTACGGTATTATCGAAAAAGATGAAGCTGAGGGGCACCAGCCGGTAGTTGTCCATGTTGACTCCAATAACCGAGCGGTCAAAATCTGATTTTGAAAAAAGTCAGTGACAAAAAGCTAACTTTTAATAATTTCAAATATGTCAATTAAACGGGCAGCCATAATTCTCGCCGCCGGCAAAGGCAAACGGATGAAATCGGAACTGGCCAAAGTTCTGCATCCGATAAACGGCCGGCCAATGATAAGAGTTCTCTTAGATGAACTAAGCCAGCTCAAATTCGAAAAGACTGTTTTGGTCATAGGTCATCAGGGTGAAGAAATTCAAAAAGAGCTGTCTGATTCAGCTGTGGAGTTCGTCTGGCAGCTGGAGCAGCTCGGTACCGGCCATGCGGTACAGATGGCTGCTGAGAAGTTGTCAGATTTTGATGGTACAACACTGGTGGCGCTGGGTGATGTTCCGTTTTTGTCGGCTGCAACTATAGAAAATCTGTTTGAAATGCACCATAAGTCAGAATCAGCTGCGACCTGTTTATCAGCCGATTTCGAAGATCCAGCCGGTTATGGCAGAATTGTCCGAATAAATGATACAGACCAGATAGAGGCGATAGTTGAACACAAAGAGGCCTCTCCGGAAATCCTTGAAATCAAAGAGATAAACTCCGGTACTTTTTGCTTTGATAATCAGGAGCTTTTCAGATGGCTCAAAAAAGTCAAAAGTGAAAATGTCCAAAGCGAATACTATCTAACCGACGTCATTAAGCTAATGAATGACAATGGCTTAAAGGTTTCAGTGGTAAAAGCTAAGAACCGGGACGAAGTCTGCGGAATCAACTCAATTGAGCAGCTTGAAGAGTTAGAGCAGAAATTCAGAAATAGGGCATAAATCTCATTTTTTTTGACACAAATCAAAGCCCAATTACGTTTAACTATTGAAAGCTATCTTACCGGCCGATAATATAAAAAACGGGTTTTATATTGACGAAACGACAATTTCCATATAAATTCATAGAGACTTCAGTTATGAAAAACATAATCACAATATTAGTATTGGTCCTTTTGGCTTTGCCTGTTTCGGCTCAGTTTGTAGAACAACCTCAAACGAGACCTGATATTGCCAAAGACAGCTACGGGGCTTCTCCGTCGGAGACACCTTTTTCGCTGCTCGACCTTTCGCGAATTAGATGGTCACACAGCTATTCGGTAACATATTTCTCCGGTGGCATAGGCTCCTCTTCTTTGGGAATTTTTAATACTACTATGTTCTATGAGCTTTCTTCGAAACTGTCGCTAAATATGAATCTTGGAATTGCCCACGACCCCAGCTCACTTTGGACTAATGGCAAAACCAGCAATACAACTTTTCTGCCCGGGTTTACGCTTGACTATCATCCCTCTAAGAAGTTTCAGATGAGTATTTCGTATCAGCAGTATCTGGGTAACCCGTATTACTATCCTAACTACTACCGAAGGGGGATGTTCTCGATTAGGTAAAGAGCTAAAGAATAAAAGATTTTTTTGTTTCTCGATTCGCCCCGTTTTCTCACCTTAGCTAACAGTCAATGTCAAATAAGATAAATAAATTTCAAACCAGCAAACTATCAAATCTCAGTAGAGTTAAGGCATTTCTCCGTAAGCTTAGATACGCAGGTTATCTGGCAATTATGCTGGTAACGGCCTATTCGATTTATGAGATATCGTTCTTGATAAAGTTGACATCAGGCATTACCATAGAGAAGCAGGTTCCAGCAAGCCAGGCCGATGTTGAGATAATTTATTCGAAAGGGAATCTGCTAAACGCGGAAATTGTGGCCAATAAACTGGCAGACTATAGGGGCAGTGATTTGGCCATATCTGTTGTTGGTATGGAAGCGCTCGAAGGTCGCTTATTGCGCAAGACTTTGGTGATATCCCGCAAGAAGAATACAAAGATAGCACAGATGGTTGCGGAAAAAATAGGTATCGATAATTCCAAAGTTGTTTACAGGGCACCGATTGATAAAGATATGTCACCGACAGTAACTCTGGTATTGGGAGAGGATTTGCCGGTATATGTTCAAGAAAAAGCTAAGGAGATTTGATTTAGCAGTTTGAAAAAGCAGTTGTCTCTGGAACTGGCCCGAATGGCCGGTCGTCTGGCTCTGGAGAAAAAGGGTTTTGACGTTCGTATATTAAGGCTGAAAGAATTATCTTCAGTTTGTGATTACTTTTTGATAGTTTCCGGTGAAGCCGACCTTCATGTCAAGGCCATCGCCGAGACTATTGTAAAAGGACTAAAAGAAGCAGGCGAAAGGCCATTGCATTTGGAAGGAATGGATGAAGGAAACTGGGTGCTGCTTGATTATATAGATGTGATAGTTCATGTTTTTCGAGAGCCCACCAGACAATTTTACTCTCTGGAAAGACTTTGGGGAGATGCGCCGATAGAACAACTGGCCGACAAGGCGCTGGCAGGTTAAGAAATAAGCAATAACATTATAATAGCAGGTTACAACCATGGAAATAACGGAACTTAAAACTAAGACTATTGCCGACCTTTTAAAGATGTCAGAAGATCTGGATATTCCGGGTGTTTCGGGTCTTAGAAAACAGGAGTTAATTTACAAAATTATGGAGGCCGGCTCAGCCTCGGACAGTACTATTCTGGCCGAAGGCGTGCTGGAGATTCTTGATGAAGGCTACGGTTTTTTGCGCTCGCCTGATTATAATTATCTGCCGGGGCAGGATGATATTTATGTCTCACCCTCCCAAATCAAGAGGTTTGATCTCAGAACAGGTGACATAATCTCCGGACAGGTGCGTCCGCCAAAAGATTCTGAACGGTATTTTGCTCTTCTCAAAATTGAGTCGGTAAATTATGAAGACCCCGATGCCGCCAAGCACAAGACTTTTTTTGACAATTTAACACCGCTCTATCCGGAAGTACCGTTTCGCCTGGAGCTTGATCCCGAAGAATTGACCACCCGCATTATCGATTTGATGTGTCCGATTGGCAAAGGTCAACGTGCTTTGATAACTTCGCCCCCCAAAGCCGGTAAAACCATGATTCTCCAGAAGATTGCTCAGGCAATTACTACTAATCATCCGGAGGTTAAACTTATTGTACTTTTGATAGACGAGCGGCCGGAGGAAGTAACTGATATGCGCCGGTCGGTGCGGGGTGAAGTGGTTTCATCGACTTTTGATGAACCGGCGGACAGGCACGTGCAGGTTGCCAATATGGTACTGGAGAAATCGAAAAGATTAACCGAACACGGGCATGATGTTGTTATTTTGCTTGATTCAATCACAAGACTGGCCAGAGCGCATAACTCGGTAGTGCCTCACTCCGGCAAAATTCTCTCCGGTGGTGTAGACTCCAATGCTTTGCACAAACCAAAACGCTTTTTTGGAGCGGCCCGTAACATTGAAGGAGGCGGTTCGTTGACTATCATTGCCACGGCGCTAATTGAAACCGGTTCACGTATGGATGAAGTCATTTTTGAAGAGTTTAAAGGAACCGGTAATATGGAGCTGGTGCTTGACCGCCGCTTGTCGGACCGCAGGATATTTCCTGCAATGGACATTAATCGTTCGTCTACCCGTAAAGAAGAACTGCTGATGCCGGATGAAACTCTCACAAAAATCTATATATTGAGAAAGTTTTTAGCAGAAATGAATCCAATTGAAGCGATGGAGTTTTTGATAGACAGAATGAAAAAGACCCAGTCTAATGCAAAGTTCCTGGCATCAATGAAAGACTAGCTGAGTTAGTCTTTGGGTTTTTCGTCTCTGATCTCTTTGTACATTATCAGTCCGTCGCTTCCGACTGCAAAAAGGTAGCTGTCGACAAAGCACATATCCAGTATAGTTAGTTCCAGTGGTGTCTCTTCTTCAGCCCAATTGATGCCTCCGTCAATTGTCACCATCATCGCCCCTTTGCTTCCGGCAATATATCCATATTGACTGTTTAACAATATTGAGCTCAAAAAGGATTTCTTTTTATCCTGCTTTTTGTTATACCAGGTTTTACCGCTGTCATTAGAGTAACCACAAGTTCCTTTGGGTCCGGCCATGATGCCCGTAGAGCCGTACATGGAAAATGTTCTAGCCGGGGCACCTTCTAGAGTGGCCACAGACTGCCACGATTTGCCATCGTCGTTTGAGATGTTCAGCCGTCCTATTGCCATAAAATACATTTTGTTTTTTGATTTGCTTTGTCTAATCTCGCTATAAGCCAGTCCCGAGGCCTCGAATCTTTCCCAGTTCTTGCCGCCGTCAACAGTTCTCACTGCAATTCCGTTAAAGCTGTTTGATTCTAAGGGCCGCATTCCCACCGCAACGCCAGTAAGAGAGTCTTTCATTTCAATATCAAAAAAAATTGCGCCAATATCGTCAAAAGAAACATCATGCCAGCTGGAGCCGCCGTCGCTGGTTTTAAAAATGGAACCGAGATGTCCACAGGACCAGCCGTTTTGGCTGTTTTCAAAATAAAGTGATTCTATCCGAATATTTTTGATAATCACTGATTTCTGCCAGCTTTTACCTCTATCTGAGGTTCTGAAACAGTAACCGCTGGCAGTTACTACCAGACCGCTGTCGGCGGTAATCATTACTATATCAGTCAGGTGGTCATAGGAGGGAAATTCTATGAGCTGCCAGTCCTGAGGATTAACGCCTGTGCTGAAAATAGCTAAAGCTGCCAGCAAAAGCAGAAATCTGCCGATTATCGTTTTAATTGTTTCCATAGCTATATCTTTTTACTATCCCAACCGGTATAAGTTTTAAGAAATTATGTTTAAGTAAGATAATCGGCTTAACTTTGATGTCAAATAAGCAGTTGTCTAAGGATTTTGCCTATGGATAAATCACCGGTAATAGAGATAAATAACGTTTATCTCAAATCTGACCGCAGAAATCAGATATTTAAGAATCTGGATTTCAAGCTTATGCAGGGCAGGTCTGCTGTGGTATACGGCCCTCCCGGTTCTGGCAAGTCCAGTCTCATAAATCTTCTTTTGGGGTTGCAAAAGCCGAGTTCGGGGTCGGTTGAACTGTTTGGTCAGAATATCGGCAATTCATCAAAGATGAGACTAAACAACATACGCCGGAAAATCGGCGGAATTGGCGGCATGTTTGAACTGATACCGTCGCTGACAGTATCTGAAAACATAGCCTACCCGCTGGTGATAACAGGCGAAAGAAGTAAAGTCCGCAAGGAGCGGCTCTTAAAAATGCTGACCGAGTTTTCTTTGATAAAACAGGCTGCTGATTTGCCGGAGAAACTAACCAGAGTAGAGCGGACACTGGTACAGTTTGCCAGGGCTTCGATAGCCAATCAGCCGCTGCTCATAATTGATGAACCTTCGGCCGGACTTGACAGCAAGACTTTCAGCCGTTTGTCCGAATTTTTAGTCCGGGCGTCATTTTCAGGGAGGTCGATGATAATACTGACCTCGGAACCGGGCACCAAAAAAATTCCTAACTCAGATTTCTATCAGCTCAAAGGAGGTGGGTTAGTCTGACCAGACTTGGCTATATCCTGAAGGAGCTGCTGCGAAATATCTATCGTAACCCGGGCACTTCGCTCGGCTCACTTCTGTCTCTAACGCTTTTGTTTTTGCTGTTTGATATTTTCTGGATTAGCGCCGCTACTTCCGACAGGTTTTATTCCTCTCTTCTTTCTGATTTACAAATGCATGTGTATCTCTCTGAGTCACTAACTGATTCATCGGCGGCTCTGTTATCTGGCGACCTGACTGAAATTGACGGTGTTAACGCACTCCAGCTGGTATCAAAAGAGATGGCCCGCAGGGAGCTGGCCACTCTGGTCGGCACTGATCTGCTGGTTGGTTATGATAATATCAATCCGCTGCCGCGTTCTTATATTTTGGGTTTTGAGCTTACCTATTTAACTGTATCGAAAATGGAAGAGATTGAAAGCAGAATTATCGGCATAGCCAATATAGATAAGGTTGAGTACAGCCGCCAATGGCTGCAAAAAGCCGAATTTACCCGGTCTATAGTTTTGAAAATCGGGCTGGTGCTTGGCGGACTGATTATTCTTACAACTCTGATAACTTTCGGTAACAGCATCCGCTTGATGACGCGCGCCAGAGCAGTCGGCTTTACTCAGATGCGTCTTCTGGGAGCGGGCAGGACGTTTCTGGCGATGCCGTTTTTATTGGAAGGTTTTCTAATGGGTTCCGTCTCTGCTGCCCTGGGCTGGGGGACGATTATTTATTTTTACAATCGCATTGCTTTCAGGCAACTTGAGATAGTATTACCTACATTAGATGAGATAGTTCTATTCTGTCTGGCCATGGGAGCGCTGGGTATATTGAGCGGATTTGTAGGTATTAGAAAGCTGCTTAAATAATGAAAGCCGCCGGTAACCTAAGCAGAAATCTGATATTAATTTTATTACTTGCAGCTCTTATATCACCCGTCCAGGCGGCGTCCAAAAGAGACATTCTCAAACAACATGAAGGCTTAAAAGAAATTCAAAAGGAAGTTGAGGATAGCCGTAACAAATTAAATCTTCTCAAAAAAGAAGAATCAGCTGTTCACAAGAAAATTTCCAAATATGACCAGCGCATCGAATCCAACAAAAAAGTAGTCCGCAGACTAAACAACGAGTTAAATGTGCTGAAGAAAAACGTAAGACATGCAGAAAAAAAATTAGAGAATTTACAGCTGATACTTGATCGAGCCATAAAACGTTACTTAGGAAATATCAGACAGTTTTATTTTACCACCAGAGAGTTTAAGGAGACCGGCTGGCTTGACCCAAACAAAGAGACAAATCTGGAAAGGCGCATAGTTCTACTTTCGGCTTTTGCCAGTTATGAATCGGACAACCTGGCCAAAGTAAACAATTTTTTGAATCAGACAATTGAACAAAAAAATCAGCTTAAAGGTGAGCGTAGTAAAGTCAGAAGACTAAAACAGTCCAAAGAAACGGCGACTTCTCTGGAAAGGAGCAAAAAAAGCAGGCAGCAAAAAGAACTTCAAAAACTCCGCCGCAAAAAGACACAAGAGTCGGATCGCCTGATAACTCTGGAGCAGGCTGCCAGAGAAATGGAAATGATTCTGGTCAGGCTGGAAAAAGAGAGACGCCAGAGAGGCGTTCGCAAGCGCTCCGATGAGGCTTCATTTTTTGCCGGTCTGAAAGGACAGCTTCGTTCTCCGTTTAGAGGAGAGATTACGGTACAGTTTGGCAAATCGGTGGACAAAACGACTAATCTTAAGTCCTTTTCGCCCGGAATAAGTATTCAGGGCAGAGCCGGTCAGCCGGTATACAGTATAGCTGCCGGGTCTGTGGCTTATGTTGGGGATTTGCGGGGCTACGGTAATTTTGTTATTATAGATCATGATGGTATTTACTTTACAACCTATGCCGGCATTGCCCAGGCAAACGTACAAAGCGGAGAACTGGTAGCAGGAGGAACCAATCTTGGAGAAGCAGGTCCCGACGGACTGATAAAATTTGAGCTTCGCAAAGGGCGTGAACCTCTTGACCCGATAAAGTGGATTTCAATTGACACATTTTGATATAGAAAAATTTCAGCCCAAAGCCTGGCAGATTTTATCCAGATCATTTAAGAATAACCGCGTAGCCTCGACTTACCTGTTTCATGGTCCCGAAGGCTGTGGCCGCTGGGCGCTGGCAATCTCTTTTGCGGCTCTTTTAAACTGTGAAGATTTGCAGGATGAAGGCGACTCTCTAGCTACCCCTTGTGGCAAATGCGGCTACTGCTACCGGATTTTCTCGCTGAATTTTGAAGGGCTTTATTTTGCCTTGCCTCTTTCGCCTTATAAAAACTCTGACCAGGCGGCAGAGCTGACAAATGAAATTTTAAAGACAAAAAGAGCTGAACCGTTCAGTATTATTTCTTCGACTCAATCGAGAAATATCCCTATCGAAACCGCCAGAGAAATCCGCAGGAGCCTGTCACTAAGGAGCAGTCACGATATAACCAGGGTGGCAATTTTTTATGAAATGGAAAAAATGCGAACAGCTTCCGCTGACGCACTTCTTAAACTTATTGAAGAACCGCCGCCCAAGACGGTTTTGATTTTGATTTCCCGAAGAGCCGAGGCTCTTTTGCCGACTATTCAGTCACGTTCACAGAAAATTCGGATTAACCGCGTTCCCAAAGAGACGGCTATTGAATATCTGCAGTCTGCCTACGATTTGAGCGAAAGCCGGGCCAAGCTGCTGAGCCGGATAAGTGATTATTCGCCGGGCAGAGCCATTGAATTGATAGATGAACAGGGGGAGGCTACTGAGCGGGGAGTCGGGCTGCTTCTTTTCAAATCATTGCTTGAGGAATCCCCGTATCAGACGGTTTCTCATATTAATGAAATGCTCGATTTACGAAACAGAGGCGGGATTGACAGCTTGCTCAGCCTGTGGCAGTCGCTGCTTCGTGATTGTGTCAATTACTCCGTAATTGGCGATGAAAATGAGCTGATCAATACCGATTTCACCAGTGATATCAAAAGGCTTTCCGCTCGTATCAAAGGGAGTGAAGCAGCTGCCAGTATGGCCGATGATATCAAGAATACGCTTGAAGATTTGAGACGCAACAGTCATATTCAGGGAGTGCTAACTTCGCTGACATTAAAACTTAAGTCGCATATCGGTGCGGCAGTAAATTAAGAGGCTTGGCTAAAGATAACAGGAAATTATGGCAGATTTATTTTTGATAGAGTTTAAGGGTCACCGCAAAGAGTATTTCTTAAATAAATACTATCATGACATAAATAAAAATGACAGTGTCATCATTCAGGCTGAACGTGGTGAAGATGCCGGAATAGTCAAACTGCAGTTGAGCAGCGAGACTAAAATCAACACCAGTTCCCGGCCGCGCTCAATACTTCGTCCTGCTTCAGAAGAAGATATTGCCAGAATTAAAGAAATACAGGAGAGAGAGGCTCAGTACAAAAAGGAAGTTATCCAGATTATCCGCCGGCATGGCCTGGTTATGAAAGTAGTGGATGTTGAACTTCAATTTGACGGCAACAAAATGACTGTATTTTTTACTGCCGACCAGAGAGTAGATTTCAGGGCGTTGGTTAAAGAGCTTGCTTCAGAATACAAAACAAGAATAGAAATGAGACAGATTGGCGTCAGGGACGAAGCCAGGCGTGTGGGCGGCTACGGCATCTGCGGTAAAGAGCAGTGCTGCTCCTCATTCTTGACCGAGTTTACGCCTATTTCTACTCAGGATGCACGCGTTCAGGATTTGCCGCTCAATCCATCGAAATTATCAGGCAACTGCGGCAGACTGCTGTGTTGTCTTAAATACGAAGTAGGCCTTTATAAGCAGACAAAGCGTAAATTCCCTCAGCCGGGGAAATTTGTCTCTACGGTAAAGGGTGATGGATTTCTGGAACGGGTAGATTATTTTCGCGAGGAAGCCATTATCAAGAACTCCGAGGGTGAAATTTTCCGAGTGAAAGCTGACGAAATCAATAAAGCTGAAGACCGCCAGGAGATAGCTGAAAGCTCAATCGCCGTTCCGGCCGTAACTGTTTACGATGAGAGTAAGGAAATTGAATCGGCCAGCGAAGAAGAACTGAAGAAACTTGATGAACCGGACAGTGATTAACCAATAGTCAGGACAGAACCTTGCCAAATCCGTTTTATGTGACAACGCCAATTTATTACGTGAATGACCGTCCTCATATCGGCCACGCCTATACCACTATTGCGGCAGATTTCCTGACGCGATTTCATGTTCTGGCCGGACGCGAAGCTTTCTTTTTGACAGGCACCGACGAACATGGTTCCAAGGTTGCCGAAGCCGCCCAGGCAGCCGGGCTTACTGAAATAGAATTTTGCGACAGAACAGTTGAGCATTTTAAGAAAGCCTGGGAAAGTCTGTTAATAAATTATAGTTACTTTATCCGGACAACATCGGAACGTCACAAAGAAGCAGTCTGGAAAATACTTGATGCCATGCGCCAGGCCAAAACCAATGACGGACAGGAAGCAGTATATTCGGATTATTACGAAGGTCGCTACTGCACCGGCTGCGAAAAATTTATGACCGAAAAAGAACTGGTTGACGGTATCTGTACGCTGCATGACCGCAAAGCTGAACTTATTAAAGAGAAGAATTATTTTTTCAGGCTTTCGGCCTACCTGCCTGAGATTAAGCGAAGAATCAAATCGAATGAATTCCTGATACTTCCCGAAGAGCGCCGGCGCGAAGTGCTCGGTCTGATTGACCAGAACATTGGAGATTTTTCGCTGTCTCGTGAGAAAGTAAAGTGGGGCATTCCGCTATCATTTGATGATTCGCAACTGGCCTATGTCTGGGTCGATGCCCTGACTAACTATATTTCAGCAATTGGTTATGCCGATGACCAGGAAAGTTTTGAAAAATGGTGGAACGGCGCTGAGGCGGTCCATCTGATGGCCAAAGATATTCTCAAATTCCACTGCCTTTACTGGCCGGCCATGCTGCTGGCAGCCGGTGTCAAAATTCCTAATACTGTTTTTCTGCACGGCTTTTTTACTGTCGACGGCGAAAAAATGTCAAAATCGCTGGGGAAGAAAATTGACCCGATTGATATGGTCAATGAATTTGGCGCCGATGCCACCAGATACCTGCTCCTGACCCAGTTTCCATTTGGAATCGATGGCGACATTCAGGTTGACCGCTTTGCCAGACAATACAATTCTGATCTGGCTAATGATTTGGGCAATCTGGTCTCAAGAGTAGCCAAGCTGATAGCTACCAACTTTGACAGCAAACTTCCCGAACCAAAAAAAGATCTGAGCGGACTTAAAGCTCTGATGAGCACAGCGGAAAAAGTCCCCGGAAGTGTTTATTCGCACGTCAAGCATTTTGCACCTGACAAAGCCATAGCCGAGGCCATCAATCTGGTCAAAGCCGGCAATAAGTATTTCAATGATACTGCTCCCTGGAAATTGGCAAAAGAAGGCAAGACCGATGAACTGGGCGGGGTTCTTTATGCCTGCTGCGAAATTCTCAGGATTGTGTCAATCATGCTTTACCCGATTATGCCCAATAAGATGCAGGAGCTGCGTTCGGTTTTGAGTTTAGATGACTCAACTCTCAGTTTGAAAAATGCCCAGACATTTTTTGAGCTTAAGCCGGGCACAAAAATTAAATTGAAAGAAGCTATTTTCCCGCGCCTTGATGTAAAAAAAACTATCGAATCCAAAGCTGAATCCAAATCTTCTGACAATGCGGACAATAATGGTCTTCTGGACTTTGCAGAATTTGCCAGAGCAAAATTGAAAGTCGCACTAGTAATTGAAGCAGAAAAAATCGAAGGCACCGACAAACTTTTAAAATTGCAGATAGACCTCGGCACAGAAAAGAGACAGATTGTAGCCGGAGTAGCCGAGCATTATTCTCCCGAAGAGATTACAGGCAAAAAGATTATAGTAGTCTCCAATCTTAAGCCAGCCAAAATCCGGGGGGTAGAGTCCAACGGCATGCTGCTGGCTGCCAAAAGCGACGGGAAACTTACGCTCGTCTCCCTGGCGTCGGACCTGCCGGCTGGTTCCGATGTCAGCTGATGATTGATTCGCACTGCCATCTTTATATAAAGAACTCCACTGAGCAACAGGACCAGCTTATAAAAGAGGCTGTGGCTGATGGCATCGGCAAGATTATCAATATCGGCATTGATATTGAGACATCGCAGCTGTCGCTTGACCTGGCCGAGAAATATGACTCGCTCTACTCTACAGTTGGCATTCATCCGCACGATGCCAAAAAGCTAAATGAGCAATCTATTGAAAAGCTGCGGCAGTTAGCGGCACACGATAAAGTCGTGGCCATAGGCGAAATCGGTCTGGACTTTTACCGTAATCTTTCTCCTAAGCCGTTGCAATACGCAGCTTTCAAAAAGCAACTTGAGCTGGCTATAGAACTTAAAAAACCAATAGTGATACATACCCGTGATTCTCTTGAAGAAACAATCGAAGTAGTAAATAAATATGCAGCTGAACTTGTCGGCGGAGTATTTCACTGCTTCCCCGGTGATGCCGATGACGCTGAACGAATTTTTAAACTGGGATTTTCTGTTTCCTTTGGAGGAGTTATTACTTTTAAGAATTCAGATATGGCCGAGGTTGCCGCACAGGTGCCACTGGAAAATATAATACTTGAAACTGATTCTCCATACCTGACTCCGCTGCCCTTTCGCGGCAAACAAAACCGTCCGGCCTATCTGAAATATGTCTATGAAAAATTAGCCGAGCTCAGAGGCCTGCCAGTTGCCGATATCGAATCGATAATTGACAGAAACTGTGTCAAGCTGTTTAAGCTCGAAGAGACATTCGCAGGTTAAACATGACTGGAATCAGATCCAAAAAAAGTCTGGGTCAGCACTTTCTGGTATCAGAGAGAATTGTTAATTCGATAGTTGAACTCATCTCAGCTACTCCTGAGCAGGCCATAGTGGAAATCGGCCCCGGCCAGGGCGCTCTTACCTGGCCGCTCTCAAAGATTGGCGCCAAGCTGATAGCAGTAGAATTTGACCGCCAGCTGGCCGCTCAACTAAACAGAGAGTTTGAAAAAAACTCAAATGTGACGATTTTAAATCAGGACTTTCTCAAATTTGAACCTGAGTCAAAAAACTTAGATAAATTTATTCTGTGCGGAAATCTGCCTTACAATATCAGCTCGCCGGTTATTGACTGGACCGTGAAAAATAGAAATAAAGTTACAAAGGCTGTTTTCATGCTTCAAAAAGAAGTCGCACTGCGGCTGACTTCGACTGCCGGAAGCAAGCAATGGTCGCCTCTGGCTATATTTACCCAGCTTTACTATGAAACTAAGCTCCGTTTTACCGTTTCCCCTGAAAATTTTGAGCCGCTTCCGGATGTTGATTCGGCGGTAGTGACTCTGGATATTAAGAAAGAGCCGGAAATTAAAAACGCAGTAAAATTCGAACAGCTGGTTAGAAAGTCGTTTAAGCAAAGGCGCAAGCTGCTCTCAAATAATCTGATACCCGATATCATTCCGGACAGCAAAACAGCCGCCAGAATTTTTATGGAACTCAAATTTGGCCCGAAAGTAAGAGCAGAAGAGATTGAAAGTTCTAAGTTTTTAGAATTGACTGAAAAGCTGGTGTCACTTAAGATTCTATAAGTATATTTTTGAAACTGATACAGGAGAGAAAAAATTGCCTGCACTTTCTGTAAGTCTGGACATGATTGGGGTATTGCGCGAGGCTGGTTCTCAAAAAGAGCCGGACCCCGCACAGGCCGCTGTTTTAGTTGAGCTGGCCGGAGCCGATGGCCTGTCAGTGCAGCTTCGGCGAGACCGAAAATATATAAGGGACAGAGACCTGTTTATTCTAAAGAATATCACCAAGACAAAGCTTGGTGTAGAAATTTCTCCAATCGAGGAAATTCTGGACAGAATCATAGAGATAAAGCCGCATTCTGCCACGATAGTGGCCGAAACAAGCGACAGCGATAGTCCGGTCGCCACCGTAGATTTGCACAGCGGCGAGTTTGATTATAATGAACTGGTCAGCCGTTTTAATGGCTCCGGAATTAAAACAAATTTCTTGATCGAGCCGGAAATTGAAGCAGTCAAGAGTGTAGCCAAAACCGGCGCCGATGGTGTACTTTTAAGTTGCCTGGGCTACGCCGACGCGGCTGATAATAACGAAGCCAGAGAAGAACTTGACCGGATTGACCGGGCGGCACAAGCTGCTTCACGACAGAGTCTGATAGTCTACGCAGGAAGAGGTCTCGACTATAAGAATATTTCTCCGCTGGTGGAGCTGGGATACATTGCCGAATTTGTAATAGGGCGGGCTATTTGCGTCAGGGCGCTGTTCCTCGGTCTTGAAAGAGCTGTCAGCGAAATGATTCAGGCGATAAATCATGGGCAGCCATCTAATCCGGGTTAATTAATGAGCATCAAAGGTGCCGGGGATAAGAAATTTCGTCTTAAAGTCACCGGCGAATCCATTGGTCAACGACTCGACTTATTTTTAAGTTCGAATGCCGAGCTGAATCTTTCCCGAAATCGAATTCAGAAGTTAATCAAAGATGACAAAGTATTAGTAAACGGACAGATTCCTCAGAAGAGATTGGCTCTCTCTGCCGGAGATATAATAGATCTTACTTTGCCTCTTCCCAAGAAATCTGAGATAACTGCTGAAAATATCGATCTGGATATTCGTTTCGAAGACGAATTTCTGGCAGTGGTCAATAAACCGGCCGGTATGGTGGTTCATCCGGCAGTCGGCAACCGCAGCGGCACTCTGGTAAATGCACTGATGTATCATTTTGAAAACCTTGCTCAAGGCGGCGGGGCTGAGCGGGCAGGCATCGTCCATCGCCTGGACAAAAACAGTTCGGGGCTGCTTTTGGTGGCCAAGACAGATGTTGTTCACCGGGAGCTTCAAAAGTCGCTGCAAGAAAGAAGCATAAAAAGAGAGTATCTGGCGCTGGTATGCGGCCGCCTAAAAGATGCCAGAGGTCTGATAAAGACTCTTATCGACCGCTCCAAAAAAGATAGAAAAAAAATGGCAGTTACCAAAACATCGGGAAGAAAAGCCGTCACCGAGTACGAACTCAAGGTCAGCTATAGAAGCTATCAACTTCTTAAACTTTCACTGCAGACCGGCCGTACTCACCAGATTCGAGTTCACCTGGCGCATCTGGGGCATCCTGTCTTTGGTGACTCCGAATATGGCGGCAGGGAAAAATGGCACCGCGGCATTTTTGCTCCGGAGAGACCGCTGGCAAAAAAACTTCTGGAAATACTTCCCCGACAGGCTCTTCACGCCCAAAGACTGGAGTTTGTCCACCCCGTAAAAAATGTCAGGGTGATAGTAGAGTCAGAGATTCCTGCCGATTTTCAGAAAGTATTAGACCTGCTGGAAAAAGAGGGCTGCTGAGGTACAAGGTGCCTGAGGTACAAGGTGCCTGAGGTACAAGGTGCCTGAGGTACAAGGTGCCTGAGGTCCAAGGTGCCAGAGGTACAAGGTGCC
>JACZXB010000006.1 GCA_022571845.1 Candidatus Zixiibacteriota bacterium
CGGTCAATGGCGAGCTGATGGTAACAATCTCGGACAACAATGGCATAAGCTGGGACCTCCCTCATAATTTGACAAATTCTTTTACCCCCGGGTGCGATTCTGACACTGGGGTAGTCGGTGCTTGTGAATCCGACCATTTTGCTTCAATGGCTCCTTACGGATTTGTGACAACTGCCTCTGACGGAGCGGTGTCGGGCGCCACGGTTTTACCTCGACCCGTAGCTTATCCCAATACTGTGGGAACTCCCTGGCTGCCGGTTATGTACATTAATGACAAAGACCCCGGCACGGTCTTTTTTGACAATTCTACCTGGCAGAACAACCCGGTCAAGTTTTTCTATATGGCCTGCGTTGACCCGGATCACTTGGCACCAAGTCCCGGATCTGGCTGGTCAATTGACGAGATCACTTGGCCGACATTTACTGAGCCCGGTACTCAATTAGATACTTCTGTCTTTATTGAAAATACCGGCTCACTCCCCATGGACTATAATGTGATTATTGAGGAGTTTAATGGTCCGTCCGGTTGGCTCGGCATATCTGGAGTTGACTCACCTATTCCAACGTTTCAAGAGGACGCCCTGACTATACACCTGAATGTTGGAGGAATCATAGAGGATGTAGGGATTTATTCTGGCAGACTTATTATGGATGTAGGGAACCCTCTTTACGGTGACACTCTTTACGTTTCACTTTATGTCGCTTACACTGTAATCACTTCCTTTGTTGACACAATTTCAACCGGTGTTGTTTCCTTAGCAGTTGGACATGATGCTCAATTTGGAATGGGTGGTCTTGCAGGCGCAGCAGGCGTTAGAATGGACTATTTCTATCATCCTGACGAGTGTGATACGGAAGACTCAATTCCCGGCAATACAGAGGTTTATCTATACGACGGCAGCATGATATTCGGCAATATTGTTGGCGGTGACACGATTCTTTCCAACAGTATTTTCAGCCAGGGACCGCTACAAGAAAACTCAATCTATGCTCTGACAGAGCCGGAAATTGACACAAGCGGCGAAGTTTTTAATTACTACAGGCTGCCTTCGCTGAGTAATGCCGATACCACAATTGGTGCAAGTCTTACATATTATGCACCAAAGTTAACTCAGACCTGGGCTTTTGGTTACAACAAGACCTGGCATGCCGACCAGCAGTTCATTACCAAAGAATTCAAAATCTGGGCGATTGACAGTGTCGTACACGAGGGAATGGTGGTCGGCGAAGTTATCGACTGGGACATACCGGCAGATTTAAAAGATGTAGGCGGTACCAGTTCTGACAACACCGGTGAAATGAATGCCAGCTTGAATCTGCTTTACAGCGTTGGCGCGGAGTATAACAATGATGACTCGGTAGAATGTCAGGATAATGATCAGCGCTTTGGTGGAATGGCCTTTGGCTATACCAAGCAATACTTCGCAGATTCTAGTAAGTGGTTAATTACAGATACTGTTCCATACGGGGGCTATCACGAAGCTAACGCCCAGTATGTCTACCCCGGCTGGGATGACAACGAATTATACGTTAATATGGAAGCAGCTACGGGGTTTATAACATGGCCTCCGTGGCTGCCACCGGAATCTACAGCGACCGATTTACACAGCGTATTGACTTATGTTTTTGGCCATGACCTTTTGCCAGGTGATACTTTGGCTTTTTATTCAGTTATTGCAACTGTTCTAAACGATGAAGTAGAGGCGCCCGGCCCGGGACTACGAATCGAAGAACTTGCCGAAAGAGGCCGGAATTTTATGACCTACTTCGGCTGCTGCCACGGCCTGCGCGGTGACTTTAACTCCGATGGCGTCTCTGGCAACATACTGGATTTGACCTATTCCGTTGACCGAATTTTTCGTGGCGGTAATCAAGCGCTATGTTTGGGAGAGGCTGATATTAATGCCGACGGTTCACCCTTGGATGTTCTCGACTTAGTTTTCCTGGTAGACTACATTTTCCGGAGCGGGATAGCGCCATATCGCTGCAGCGATGCTCCTTGCAACACGCCCGGCTGTCATGATTAATGTGACTACATAAACCGTTTGAAAAGTTTGAGAATGCCCTGGTCCCAGCCTACTCTATGCGTCACGCCTGCTTTCTGGGTCTCTAGTTCGTCTTTGTGCTCAAGGTACCATTTATGTGAGGTGATTAGTGCCTCCTGATTGGAGTATCTTGATTTCCAGCCGAGCTTATCTTCGATTTTTTGAGTCGAAACATAGGAATCTTTGTCGGCGGTGCCGTAGACCCATTTATAAAGCGGTGACAGCTTCAAAAACTCAAACAGAGCCAGGGCAGGTTTAACCAGCGCCGCCGGAGTCGGCATCACTCTGGCGCCATTGCCGGCGAAATCACACAAGGCGCCGACATCGAGCTTCACTTTTTCAAAATGCTGCGCGCCGACATTGAAAAAGTCATTGGCAATCTCAGCCGGGGCAGTAGCCGCTAAGTTTATGGCTTCGATCAAATCGGTAACTTCCAGAAGCTGATACAAATTATCACCTTTACCGATTATGGGAATGCGCTTGCCGCAATCAACCCAGTCGTACAAAATCTGAAAGACGCCCAATCTTGCGGTGCCGATAAAAGTCTTAGGACGGATAACTGTTACACACATACCGCCATCACGAAACTCTGAGCAGACGGATTCACCCGCTATTTTGCTTTCGCCATAAGCGCCAACTCCGATAAGCGGGTCGTCCTCGGTAAGCGGATGTTTATCCGGCACACCGTAGACAGCAGTCGAACTGATAAAAATAAACCGCTCGACATTACATTTGCGCGCCTGCTCTAAAGTATTTCTGAGGCCGCCTATATTGGTCGTCATTATTTCTTCGCGCGGCCAAAGTGGCAGAGCCGCCGCGCAGTGAATTATGATATCAATTTTATTGTCATGAATAAGCTGGTACATGGCGTCTTCGTCACGCACGTCGATTTGTACCAGAAGATAATCATCCGGATATTCATCGGCAAAAAACGGAGCGATGTCGTTCATGGCCACAAATGACGCTCCCAGTCGGGGGAGGCTCTGTGCCAAATGATACCCCAAAAATCCGGCCCCGCCGGTGACTAAAACTCTTTTATCTTTCATAAACTCTGCAGCCAACTCTCTTGTAGGTCACGTACTCGCCCGCCTCCTTGGCGTGGTCCTGACATTAAAAGTGTCGAAACCTCACCCAGGGGAGGTGGGTTTCGACCTACTCAACTATTTATTTTTCATTGAACGTGAATATAAGGGCTTATTGAGAATTGACAAGGGCTGTCTGAAATAGCACAAACTTATCTGTCATTCTATTGCTATTACCTGTCATTCCAAGCAATTACTTGTCATTCCCGAGCTAATGCTTGTCATGCCCCACTATTAATTGTCATTCCCGAGTAGTCGGGAATCCATCTTTCCGTCATTCCCTGAATAAAAAATGGATTCGGTTTGTTATATTTTAACATCTTTTTTTGGTTTCCTTTCAGAGAATCGACAGCACCCTTCGACAGGCTCAGGATGACTGTCGAAATGGGTTCGTTTTGTTATATTTCACTTTTTGTATAATAGACTTTGTAGCGATTTCGAAATCAGGGCTCGAATCTATTTGTATTCAGTTGCGGTTGGTATTTTGCAGGGGATTAGGAGTGAAATTGCAGTCTTTGTAGGTCAGTACCCGCCTCCTTGGCGTGGTCCTGACATTGTCTTTCCAGCTTTAGTCCCTATAAGGGGCGCAGGCTGGAATCCATCTTTCTTGGCTGGTCACGAGCCTTGCAGTCGTGAGCGAAGCCGAAGGGCTTGCGCCCCTGACAAAATCAATCCCTTTTACTGCCAGACAGCACCAATTTTATCCGGTGTAAGACTGACAAATTCGAAAGTACGGCCAACATGGCGATTATATATACCAAATAGTTAAGGCTGAGTGGTGTAAGCAGCATCCCCAAAATCAAAAGTATCATCCGCTCGGCTCTTCCCAAAAAACCACCCACTAACTCTGTTTTAATTAGGTCTTTTTCCTTAGCACAGGCCTTGACATAAGTAGTCATAAAGGAGCCGAAAAAGTATGCAAACAGCCACAGTTTTGATTCGATTAGAAAATTCGGAAGTTCGACAAACAGCAGCGCAAAGATTACTGTTGCTTCTATATATCGATCGACTATAGTATCAAAATAACCGCCGCTGGCAGTAGCCTTGCCGGAATGTCGGGCAACGGCGCCATCGACAACATCCAAAAAGACCGAGAGACTTATTAGCATTGCCGCAGTTATAAAGTTGAGATTAACAATAAACCAGGCTGCCACGATAACCACAATCAGCGAAATAAAAGTCCACTGATTGGGAGTCAGGCCGAATATAGAAAAAATCCGACCAACGATTTCTTTGAATCGATAAATTAGTTTGTTGTTTTTATTCAAATGCAACCAGTTTTCTTTGTAGGTCAGAACCACAGGGCTGCTGACCTGCAAACCGTTACTTCCCATATGGCGTATCAAACGATGTCCCAAAACCGGGGCCGTACAAGACGGCATTCATGAACATCGCCCGGGTGCCGTAAAAATAAGCGCGCATGTTTGGTTCGTGGGCAAACAAAATGATCTGACCCTTGCCGCTGGATTCACGAGTGGCATAGGCAGTCTCGGCCCAGCGCGCTCTGGCTTCGGGCCAGAGCAGACCGGCAATGCGCAGGTCATTGGCCGATTTAAAGCGGGCCACTGTCTTAACCGGTGGAGAGGCCAAAAAGGCATAACTGGTGTACATCATGGCCGGTACGTTCTTGCCTAAGCCGATAGAAAGCCAGTATTCGGTGTCAATTGCTGCATTCATTATAACACCGCGCGGGAAAAACTTGCGCTGCCATTCGTCTATCTCTTTGGCTTTATCTTTGTCTGGAGGAGACGTCGTCTCTTTGTCGTCATCCGTTTCTTCGTCAGTAGCTTGAACTTTTTCAGGATGCCAGATGGCCATAGTGTCAATCTCCGGCTGTTCGGCCTGGCGCTCGCGCGATACGGCAGTGGCAAATTTGTCAAGTTTGTCAAGCGCCTGCCGTTTTAGCCGTACTTTCGAAAGATCTGTCGATGAATCTGCCGCCCAGACTGCAGACTGTCCCATGCAAATCAAAGTGCCGCCGTTCTTGACCCAGCTTTTGATTTTACTCGTGCCAGTTTTACCAAATCGTTCACCCAAAGCAGATCCCCAGCTGGACGGCACGATCAATACATTATATTTGGCAAGATCTGTTCGCTGCAAATTTTCCAGATACAATAGCGAATGCGGTATTTCTATCTGCTTATCAAGCGAAAACCAGAGTGTTGCAAAAGATGTCGAGCTGAACGGACTTCCGGTCAAAAGAGCCACTCGCGGTTGGCGAAGAACTTCAAATGTCGGAGCACCCAGGTATGAGCCCTTGGATGAACCGCCCGAGTTCACACCATAAATATTTACACCAATCTCTGTGGCAATTTTGCTTAAGACTTCGATCAAATCGCTGAGGTTGCCCCGCCGGCGAATGACCAAGGCTCCGGACTGATACTCTCTGTTTTCAAGCGTGAAAGGTTTCTGGGAACCAAAGACAATAACCTCTTTCTGGAAAAGCAGATTGAGCGCCCGATAAGTTTTCTCGCCTTCCATATCTATAACAAAGGCATACTTTGCCTCAGGCTGAAACAGCTCTCCAGTTCCGTCGGTAACCTCTGTTACACTTTCGGCAGCGACAGAGACAGCAGAGTTGGTACTGTAGGCGTCGAGATTGTATGCCACCGGAGTTGACCAGGCGGTGACTTCGTAGATTCGGGTGTCGCCGTGCTTTTCAAGCTCCCGGCGCTCTTCTTTTAAGAATTCAGCGCTAAAATGCGGATCAAACTCAAAAATTGTTTTAGCCAGAGCGCCATGGGCCTGAGCTGTGCTGACTATGTAAGTTCCGGCAGCAAAATTTTTTGAACGGTAATCTTTGCCGTAAATATTTGTCGCTTTGCTGACTGTAAACGAGGCGGTCGCCCGGCTGACTTCTATATTCTGATCAAGCAGCGACTGGATAAACCGGTTCATCTTTAGCTTATCTCTGTCGGGTGCGACCAGAAATTTTAGTCCGCTGCTTTGTCCCTGTTTTAAAATTGCCAGACGCGTGTCGCGATAATCAGAGAGGAGTTCACGGCGGTTGTTGGCCACGGTATATAGATTCGTCAATGACGAAGTAAACTGATGGTTGACAGATTCATGATAGGTCAGAAGGTAATCGTCTCCCTGTTTGACAAACGAACCATCGACACCGGCCTGTTCGTAAAGAATACCAACCGAACCAAAAAATGTCGACCAAGCCGAGCCATAGCCGGGATACCACTGCTCGTGCCACTCACCTATATAATACGGCCAGCGGTGCGAATCAAATGAACCAGACTGCTCTTTTGAAAAAACATCCCACCATTTACGGACATTTTGAGGAGTGTTAGCATTTATCGGTTCACGCGGGGGAGTGAACAGATAGGTGGCATTTGCTCCCATTTCATGAGCGTCGACTGTCATAACCGGATTATATTTTAAGATTGTCCGCAGTTTGCCTTTAGTCTCCGGCTGGTTGACCAATATCCAGTCGCGGTTAAGATCAAACAAATAGTGGTTGCCGCGTCCGGCCGGCCAGACTCCGCCGTGCTGCAGCGAATGACGGTCGTAGTTGGGGGTGTAGCTGCGGTAAGTCTGCAGCATCGACAAATACCGCTCGCGGCCATCGGGGTTTTCAATCGGGTCAATTATGACAATGACATTTTCCAGAAGATGAAGTGTGACCGAATCTCTGCCTGCCGCCAGATGATACAATAGCTGTATGCCGGCATCGACCCCCGAAATCTCATCACCGTGTATGCTATAACCCAACCAGGCAAAAGCAGGCAGGTCATCCAAGAGAGATTTTCGTTCGGCTGTGGTCAAATTAATTGTCGGGTCGGCCAGACGCGACATGTTCTCTCTATATTCTTTGAGTTTGGCCAGATTGTCCTTGGTGGATATAAAAATGTTAAAAAGCTCACGGCCTTCGTGGGTTGTACCGTGGGTCTCTAATCTGACGCGGTCACTTGTCTCAGCTAAAAGATTAATATAATCGACCAGATCATTGTACCTGACCGGCCATTCGCCAATCGGGTGTCCGAAAATTTCTTTTGGCTCGGGGATAGAACGATCGTAATTGCCGCCGCTGTAAAAAGGCAGAGTGTCTATATCGTCCAGTTTATTGGGCGAAAAAGATGGATGGGTTGAGCCAAAAGCCGAGGCAGCAAAAAGTAACAGTAAAATTAATCCGACAGAAAGGTAGTTAGTCGTCTGGTATAATTTAGACATCAAAAGCTCCTATTATTGATTTTGATTTCCGGAGTAATTAAATGGCAGAGATAGGCGCTGTAAAGCGAAATTGCGATTAATTGGCAAGGTCATAAGGAGGATACAAAGAAGGGAACCGCTAAGCCTTCACTTCTTCTAAACATCCAATCTTTGTTTTGAATTCTTCATGGCTCATCGTTTTGTTCATTATCATTTCTGCAAACATTAGGAGCATATATGAGGATATTGCGCTGCCAAGCGTGCCGTCAGTGCTCCTGCTTAAAATTTGCAATTGTTGTTTCAAGTTCCCCTTAAAACTTCCTGAGATAAACAAGAATAGGAAGTTGTCAAGGTAGGATGGAAAAAACTCCCACCACTTAGTAGCATTCAATATAGCGTCCCTCTTGCGGTTTTCCTCTATGTATCTTTTCATCTTATCTCTTTCAGGGGCAGTAATCGCAAAACCATCTACGTAAGCTTTATTGTCGATAATAATGCCAAATGAATCATTGTAAATGATGCCATCAGGCCTTTTGGATTTACCTAGATGCATACCTTCAAAACCACAGTGCTCTGTTAATAGTTCAATTGTTTTAATCTCAAAGTATAAACTTTGTTTACTATCAAATCCAAGATCAATAAGGATCAAAAATTCATGTGGCAATACTTTCAATACTCTACGACACTTTTCAGTTAACTCTAAGATATCGCTTTTGCGGGTTTCAACTACTTGCAATTTGGGAATAGACAAACCCGTTATATCATCTATACAACGAAACTTATTATTAGAGAAAATTACTAATAGGCCGATGTTAATCAATCCGCTTATGTCAGCCTTGATATTCGAAGGATCTTCATCAAATCCTTTTGCCCTAAGTTTTGAGTTTATCTGTACGATTGATAACGGTGACTTGTTCATCAATTGTAGAACGTTTGCTCTTCGACTTCTTAGGTAATTTCGGTCACGTCCTTTAGTACAAAGCATTTCGAAATTAACAAGCTTTTTTATTTTCTTGAATTTACTTTCTCCAGTTAGCCTTTTCCTTATTTCGAAACCCCTTGGAGTAACCGTGAAGGCTTGCAGGTCATAAAAGAATCTGTTACCGCCAAACGTAGCAGTAACTGTTTTTTTGGTTTTTGCAACCCATGGATATTTTAGCTGAAATAACCAACTACATATCATTCTAGCATACTTATCAGAATCTCCTTCCCAGTTTGATCTAATCTTTTTTTTATCTTTAGCTGCAGCCTGAGAAATTTCCTTAACAAATAATTCTTGAGATATATTAGTAAACCCCTTTTCCCCTTTAAATCCGAGTTGTTTACCAATCTCAAACTTAGTCATTGCTTGAGACACTTTTGCGGCTTCAACCAATAGGTTGATTACTCTTGAAACTGGGGGGTACGATAAGAAAGCTCTTTCAAAAATACTGTACTCTTGATCGGACTGTTTTTCTGAATTCGATAACAACTCACCTAGTTTTGTTATTGAAAATGTGTCCCTAGATCTATTCCATTTGACAAGTCCCAATGCTTGAGCCCATCTAATAAAATTATCAGCGGGCCAATCAGAAATAAATGGTCTTTTTTGACCGGGTATTACTGCTTGTATTATGGCGTTACATCGTGCAGATGGTCGGGGGCTGAACGCAGTTCCTACTAGATCTGAATAGCTAATTTCCAGAGGACGCTTTTTTAGTGCCTTTATAAGTCGTATCTGACCATCAGCTCTTGTTACAAGCTTAGGTAGCAATACGTTCTTGAGGTCCATATGAACCCGAGAACTTGGATCAAAAACTTCTACTACTCTTCTCAGATGTTCAAGTTTTCCAGGATCTTGAATCCAACCAAACGTTCTCTGAATCATGTCATCTTTCTTTTCGGAAAATTAATATAAATTGATGAAATTGATTCGACACGAAAGCGTGAGGATAACCAAATGGATATAACTTCTGAGTAGCATCATACCAAATTTTGTAACCGCGAAATGACAAATTAGGGATTTCTAATAGCCTTTGCGTAATGTAACAATGTAACATGTTGTGTTCTTTATCCTTTGGTTGCATGTCCTTGACGAACAATGCCAAGTATCCTTTCTGTTTTAAGTGCTTCAGTGATGAATTGATAACGGTATATAATGAGGACAAAAATTGTTCTCGATCCATGTTCCCTAGGTCACGCTCATCGTCGGTAAAAGGGGTAGAGACTGCTTGTCCAGTCTTCTTTTTTTTCTCACCAGTTCTTTTATTGCTTAGCATTTCTCCGTACGGCGGATCAGTTAGAATAAAATCAAATTTGTCTCTCTTGGTTAATAGGCTCTCCACTTCGGTTGAGTTTCCCACGATTGCACGTTCTTTTTTAAGCCCAAGCTCTTTACAAACTTGTTTGTACAAATCAACGTACTGTTTAGATATGTCAATTCCGATTCCTTTTCTTTTACTTAAAGAGCAAGCCAGCAAGACGCCACCTACTCCCATAAAAGGATCGAATACGGTATCTCCTTCTTTAGTAAAGAACTCAATAAACTTTCTCATCAGTTGAGGAGGTTTTGGAGAAGGATGTTGTTTCCTTAAAAAGTGAGCATAGCCGCTATTTCCATTTGTAGAATAATGAGTAACTTCTACTGAATTCAAAAAGTACAGCCATTCCGAGCCACCTAGGTCATTGAGCTTATTTTTGGGGCTTATTAATTTGAGGTGGTACAGTTTTTCTTTAACTTTATTCCTTAGATTTTTGCCACCATTGTTGCTTTTGAAGCGTTGGTAAGGCTGTTCGAAGATCTCAACCTTTCCATATTTTCTGAAGATCTCAAGAATTTTATTTTCAGGAATAATACCTTCGTCATTATAACTAAGCAGAAGATGTTTAAAATTACCTGATTTTAAGATGTTTTCAAGGGCTTGAAGGCCTGAAGCTGAGTTGCAAAATTCAGATTTTTGATCGCTATAGCCCCTCATTCCGGTCTTTCCCTTTATTATGGGTTTATCCCACCTAGCGATTGTTTCGAGCAAGTGGTAATTGGGTGCATACTGTCTTGCGTTGTAAGGAGGGTCAAGGTATAGTATGTCTACTTTACGTATATTCGAGATTAACTCTAAGCCATTTTTATAATAAGCATCATGTTTTTTATTCGTACTAATGATCTCAGGCACTCTTAATTCCAATTTTTTCAATGCCCTTTTGTCCCAGTTCTTGAGAAACGCTGCATACGTTCCACTTATATTTGCAACAAATGGAACTGCTTCTATTACTGCGCATATTAAAAAGAAATATTCGTCGTCACTAATTATGTCTTTCAATTTCCATTTTTCAATTTTTTCTCTGATTGCATCAATTCTTTGAGCATTATCCCCCGTAAAGTATTTTCTAATATATTTTTTCCCCTTGGTTCCCTCTGGAGAGTAGTTTTGGTATATGAAGCCGTTTACCCCATCAAGGTTATTTAGATATTCGACAATTTCATGAGCATTTGCATTTTCACAGTCAAATAAGGTTTCTTTTCTATGCTCTATTTTTAAATATTTCAGCAACCGACTAAATTTCGGATAACTGTTCAATTGCAAATAGACTCTTTGTAAAACATAGGAAAAATAAAGAATATCAGTAGAGATTATTCTGTACCCAAGTCTCTTAAAATGTTTTCCAACGCTCGCTGTTCCAGAAAACAAATCACAGAACACTTCCCCCCTTATATCCCTTTGTGTTATAAGGTTTTCAATGAAAAGTAAGAGGTTTTTTTTGCATCCGATAAATCTCATAATCTCCCGTCGTTTTTTATAAACTAGACAATAATTAGAATATCCAAATCACAAATTTAGTGTCAGCTGGTATATGTGTCAAATGGTGTTACCAACATTATTATGATCTATATACTTGAAAAAAGTACAGTAGCACACACTTTATTTGGTTTCCTATTTATTCTTCCACCTCCACATCAACCGGGTGGAGTTTGTATTCCAAAATCTGTAGTAGCGTAATAAATACCGCTGCAATTAATGGTCCTAAAATTAGCCCCAAAAGTCCAAACAAAGAGATTCCTCCCAAAATACTGAAAAACAAAAGCAGCGGATGTATCGACGTTCGCCCGGATATCATGATCGGTCTGAGGACATTATCGACCTGACTAATAATAATCATGCCTATAGCAATTATCAAAAAGCCTTGTAAAAAAGAGCCGCCTATCATCAGAATTAAGCCGGCAGGAATATAGACCACGAATGCGCCTACAATCGGAATAATAGACAGCAGCGCCATCACCGCCCCCCAGAAGACGGGTGAAGTGAAATCAAATATCCAGAACATTATTCCTCCCAAAACACCCTGCAGAAGTGCAATGACAACACCGCCGTACATAGTGGCATAAATGACTTCGCGCAGGCGCTTGAAAGTTATTTCAACCTGTTCGACTGTCAGGGGAATTAGTCTTTTTATCTGATGTATTATCTCGTCACCGTCTTTGAAGAAATAGTACATGCTGAAAATCATTAAACCGAAGTAAAAGATAAACTTGGTGCCGTTGGTTATAAGCCAGCTGGTCTGGGCAAACAGAAACCCGCCAAGATTATCGGCGGCTTGTTTAATCAGACTGTCTAAATTAATCTCAGACAGATCATAGTACTGCGAGAGCCTGGATTTGACCGTCTCGAGCCAGGGCAGGTCGACCGCCAGAGTTTTTTCTAGCTGCCCGCTTTGATACATCGCATTTACTTTGGCCACGGCGATAGTAGCCTCGTTTATCAGCACCCCAAACAGATAGGCAAACGGACCGATTATCAATATGACTATTCCGGCTGTTAAGATTATCGAAGAAATTCTTTCAGATTTCAGCTTCAGAGAAAGTTTTTCATAAAGAGGATAGAATATGATGACAAAGACAGCTGCCCAGCTTATGGGAGCAAAGAAATCTATCATCAGCCGGTAAAAGAGATAGAAAAAGATTGAGACAAACGACAGGAATAGAACTATCAGAACATGTTCACGCTTCATTGATTTTTTCTCATGCGATTACCACAATTTAGCTCAGGCCGAACTCTATGGCAACCATAAAGCGGAGCCGCCAATTCTCTTAGATTCACGCCATCTAATTCCGGAAATCACAAAACAGAATATTATTGCGCAATATTGGAGCAGAACTGGTCAATCTTTGTAGTCCATTTTTGGTACAGCGCTACAGTATATAATGAGATAAGATGCTGCTAGATTTCTGCCGGCATTTCCAAAAGCTAAGGATTTAAGGCATCTCTATCAAGGCCAGCTCACTGTCTGGCTCCGGTAACTATCGATATAACAACAAGTTACCACCGCCAGAGAAGCTCCCCAAAAGCGCTTTGTTGCAAATTGCGACTGTGGCTCAAGTTAAGAGGCTGCGGAAAACAGCAAGTATTAAAACTGCCAATCTTTAAAATCCGGTTAACGTAGAGAAGCTGGGACAAAATACTTAAACGATTGTGGTCAAGTATTTTAAGAAAAAGACGATTATTAGATGGAAACTAAATAAACGGGTGCAGGAGCCTCGCACGGTTTTTCTGCTCCTAAGGATTAACGACTCACACAAGGAGTTGAGCATGCCAATTCGCAAAAGACGCCCAACAGCCAAGCGTAGCACACGCCGTCCTGCACGTCGTAAAGCTACACGTCCGTGGTCACGCGGAGAATGCGCTTTCATGCGCAAATACTATCGCAACCACGAGACCAAATGGGTAGCCAGTCAGATGCATCGTACTGTTTATTCAGTGCGTTACAAAGCTGTCGACCTGAATATCAAGAAATCCAAACCTTCTGTCTGGAAAGGCAACAAGGGTTCTAAGACGGCTTTCAAGAGATTCGGTGGAAGCACAAAAGCTGGCCGTAAATCTACTGCCAGACGCCGTCCGACAAGCCGTCGCACATTTCGCTCGACAGCTCGTCGTCGCACAACTCGTAAGAGTTCTGCCCGTCGCAAAACTCGCAAGAGCTCTGCACGTCGCAAAAGACGCTAGATCAATTACAAGTCCCGCCCCAGCAGCGGGACATTCTTATGAAATTTGACCCGTTTCAACTATTTTTGAAGCGGGTCTTTTCTTATTAATCAAAGCCCTAATATCAATATCAGAGCAGTTGCCAAAGCTGCTTTTCTTTCATATTATCTGCATAGAACTTCCATACGTGCGAAGCATAAAACAAACTTAGTTTGGCGCCATTAGCTCAGTTGGTAGAGCAGTTGACTCTTAATCAATTGGTCCGGGGTTCGAGTCCCCGATGGCGCATTTTTAATATCTAAAAAAAGTGATGTATATTTACTAATTGGTATTGTATCCTGAATGGTAGACTAAAAGAAGACATTATTACAACCAAAATAATAGGTGTAAATCATGATTAGAGAAGGAATAAAGCTTACCCAAATAGAGCGCTTACTCTTATACAATCAGTATCTAATTCTGGAAGCGCTTTATCCAGATGAAGCAAAAGGGTTTCAAGAGAAGCGTGAAATTATCGAGTGTGGTTATGAATCACACTATAATGATCTTAATTTGGGAATTATTGAAGCTCCTGTGTCGGTAGAAGTATCCGGAGAGGTCATGGATATCTTAGATATGTATGCTTTCCTAAAATCGAGTTACAGCAAATTGGACAACCCTAGAGATATTAATGAGAAGCAAATCGAGTTTGACGGTTTTGACGGGAATAACGAATCAGACAGATTAGCCTACGCGAGATTCTTGATTCTTACACAAGGGAGATGGAAAGAGTTGCGTGATGGTCGCCCTGGTTTTGACTTTAATAGTCATTATCAAACAATTGACATTTATCGCAGAATGCTGAAGGCCTGGTTTGACTTGGGTAAGAAACCTGTACTCTCTATTGATGAAATGAAACAGATCCTTGACGAGAGAATTCATCCAGATAGTCGCAGCTAATGGAATTATTGTCTGGAATAGCATCGCTAGCTTCAATCGCAGGGGCAATATTTGCGTGGCGTCAGGCAACAAATGCGAAGAAGTTCGCTGACAAAGCAGAAATTCAAGTTGCTAAAGCTAGACGTATAGCGGACCTGTCTGTCCTGAAAATCAGATGGGATGATGCTTACAAATTTTTAGCAGTCTTTGGACCGTCATCTTCAGAAAATTCCCTTAGAGGAAGGAGCCAAGCACTGGCGGCAAGAAAAGTTCAAGACTATGTAGTAGAAGTGACAAAATGTCAATCAAGCCTGAAATCATTATCTGAACTAGACAAACGTATTGGGAGAATCAACGCTATATTAGGAGATTTCTCATCGAGCCAAGATACATTGGAACTGAAAGAGAAGGGTTCTCTTTTGATTCAAGAGCTTGGACATTTAGATGCTGGAATCTGTTCAATTTTGCAGTCAGATCGAGAAGATATTCAGCTGAGTTGATATTACAAATTCGCTGCCAATTCCCTGCAAAATGCCCGACCTCACCTTAATACAAATGCGTTCGAACGCCAATTTCGATATCAATACAAAACCTATTATGCAAAAAGTAAAATATAACAAAACGAACCCATTTCGCGAAGCGTGCAAGGGGCCGTGGCCCATTTACAGCCCTCAATCGGAGGCAACTCAAAAAAAGATGTTAAATATGACAAAACGAACCCACTTATAAGTGGTTTGATATGACGAAAAGATGGATTCCCCCGCCGCGGCGGCTGGAAAGACAAGTTATGGGTGCCCATCCGCTTGCGGCCATGGTCCCGAGCTTAGCCTCGGGGTGGGGTCTAAGCATTAAGTGGGCGGCCGCATAGACGGGTCCTCGTCTGCCACTTTGGTACTAATCGTGCCAAACTACTTTTTGAGATTTCTTTTTCTCCAGCAATTGACCGCTCAGCCTCCACAAACTAAATTCCAACTATGAATAATGTCCAGACAGTTTCGATACTTCCGGAAGAATTTAATAAATCCGTTTTTACTTTTTATCTTATTCTGTTTGGAATCCTGTCATTCAGCGGGTTTGGATATCTGCTCTGGAAAGGTAAATTTTTATATCTGGGATTGATCGCATCTATTCCGATGGTGCTGCTCTTGGTATCACGGCCAAAGTTAGCCGTTGGCCAATACATATTTGTTCTATTTATTAGTCGCTCGGTATTAGAAGGACAACCCTGGCTATATGCAGATCTCAGCGGCTTTATAGTCATAGCAGCTGCCATGCTCGACTTGGTCTCAGAATCAAAACTTCATGAAAGGCTGCCTCGTCTTTCGTTCAACTTTCTGTTTTTGCTGGCGGTTGTATTTACAGCCGGCGTATTCAGTTATCAGCCGGAGGCTGCTCTTAGGCCCTTTGGAAGAATCACGCTGCTGTTCCTGCATTTTCTTGCATTGTACAGACTTTCAGGAAAAGTTTCTGTGGCCTGGTCCTTAAATCTGTTTTTTATCTTGTCAGTAGTTCACTCTATAATAGTATTGATACCGTTTGTAGCCTCAGGCGGGACATTGCGTTCGTTTGGGCTGGCGCCTGTTATATTTGACGAGCTAGCCATGCTGGCACTTGTCGTGGCAACTGCAAAATTCTTATGGGCCGAGAAGGGCACAGCCTGGATATATTTGCTGGGGATGGTGGTCATATTCTTTGCCCTGCTTTCTACTCAATCCCGCGCTCCTATCATCATAGGGGTAGCTATGTCAATTCTGGTGATATTTTTATCCCGCCGCCGCGCAAGGCAGGAACTTGCTAAGGCTTCACCTGAAACTGGTAACATCAGCAGCGAAGAGTTATCACGAGTCAGAATAAGACCGCTCTATCTTCTGGTCGGACTGCTGTTTAGTGTAATTCTTGTAGTCATGCTATATCCTCAACTTCTTGCGCCTTTGTTTGTAAGATTCGAAAGTCTGCTGACGACCAGCCCGTCTGGTTCTTTCTTGTCAAGAATAGTCTTGTGGAAACTGGCCTGGTCGCTGTTTATTGATAATCCCTTGGTTGGAATAGGTCCGGGTCTGTTTATTCAAATTCAGAGTGTTCTTCCCACTATCCGGCTCGATGTCTACCATTTGTATCTTCGGGGCCTGTCGGCGCACAACCTCTTGCTGCACTATCTGGCCGAAGCGGGCATCATTGGCGGAGTCGCTGTACTTGCCATGATGCTCAATCAATTGCGATTGTCATATAGAGCCTGGCGGGCCTCGGTTTTGAGGCCGAATTTTGAAGTTTCAGCCGTTCTTTTGGGTATTGGGGCAACTCTTCTGGTCACCACGCTGGCAGAATCGGGCTGGCTTTGGGGACAGTCGAGTATAATTTTTGTCTTTTTCATTTCGCTGATTTCCCGCAATCACAATAATCTCATTATTTCTAATAATTCCAGATCATAGCTCTTGATTTCTTCTGCAGTCGATAAAATCCATAAAATTTTTGAAAAACATCGCATTGTGAGCTAATTAGGGCTTGAATAATATTTTCAATTTGGCTATATATGGCCAATAACTTGTGAATTATGGAACAAGCTCGATACAAAGATGTTAATATCTTTATTGATGGTAAACTGATAATAAATGGGGTAGCCAATTTTGCTGGCGTCGATTAACAACTATATTCAGCTCACCAAGCCGACTATAATGCTGCTGGTAGTTTTTACCGGTTCGGCAGCGCTGGTAGTCGAAGGCTCCTTTTTGGCAGAACCTCTAAAATTTCTTTTAGTCATAATCGGGCTATATATGACTGGCGGCTGTGCCAACGCCCTCAATCAGTACTTGGAGCGGGATCTTGACGCCAAAATGGAGCGGACCAAAAACCGCCGGCCGTTGCCATCGGGACGTTTGAGCCCAGCTAGAGCGCTGATCTTTTCAGTTTCAATCGGAATAGGCGGGGTATTTCTTTTTGCTTATTTCTTTAACTGGCTGACTGCTCTTTTGGCATTGGGCACGATTCTCTTTTATAGCCTTTATTATACATTGTGGCTTAAGCCAAACACTACCCAAAATATTGTCATCGGCGGCATAGCCGGGGCAATGGCGCCGATTGGTGCCTGGACCGCAGCTACTAACTCAATGAGCGTTATTCCCTGGCTGTTGTTTTTGATAATTTTTCTGTGGACACCGCCACATTTTTGGGCTTTGGCGCTGTTTAGTAAGAAAGATTACAAGATTGTCGGGCTGCCGATGATGCCTGTCGTAAAAGGGGATAACTCCACCCGCCTTCAGATTCTTGTCTATACAATAATTTTGGTTATTTCCAGCCTGGGGTTACTGTTTTTCGGGGCCGGCTGGATATATGGGGCAACCGCTCTTGTATTGGGAGTTCTTTTTGCAAGAAGAGCTTTTCAATTATATATAGGCAAGACTGATAAGCTGGCCCGCCAGCTGTTTGGGCAATCTCTGCTATACTTGTTTGGTCTGTTTAGCGCTGTTATTGTGGATGCTTTATTATGAATTGTGGAACTTTGTTCGTGAATAAGCTCTCGGAAATCTTTATGCCATTTAACCTTGACATGAATATCCGGAGGTGCTTTATTCGCCACTTCAAAGCGAAAGCAGCTTACAGGTTGGACAGCTGACTTGCGCTTTTTTTGGAATTGTGCTTGTGAATATTTGAACAATCTTTTTTTTAGTAGAAAGTAACGTTTGGCCCAGATATTTCCTAAATGGACCAATTATCTTGGTCCCGGTACTGCATTAGCGGCCGTACTACTAATATCAGGGGGCACCTGGTTTTTTTGGTTCTATGCCTCGCCCTCGTTTACTGATGTTGGCTACCGTCCGGTTCAGCCAGTTGCCTACAGTCATAAACTTCATGCCGGAGATTTGGGCATCGACTGCCGCTACTGTCACACTACTGTTGAATTCGCTGCTGCCGCCAACGTTCCGCCCACCAGAACCTGCATGAACTGTCATACCCTGGTTAAACAAGACTCAAAAAAGCTTCAACTGGTGCGCGACAGCTGGAAAGACAAAAAATCTCTGCAATGGACCCGGGTTCACGACCTTCCGGATTTTGCTTATTTTAATCACAGCGTTCATATAAACGCCGGAGTTGGCTGCATCTCCTGTCACGGCAATGTTGCCCAGATGGAAGTAGTTGAGCAAAAAAAAATGCTTAGTATGGGCTGGTGTCTGGAGTGCCATCGCAATCCGGAACCGAATCTCAGGCCGGTATCCGAAGTCACCAATATGGACTGGGTAGCGCCTGCAAATCAGGCCGAAATTGGCAAGCTGCTCAGAGCAACAAAGAATATTAATCCTCCTGAAGATTGTTCGGGATGCCATAGATGAGCAAGAAGAACGGCGACATGAAAATAAAAGGGAAAGATTACTGGCGCAGCCTTGACCAACTGGCCGACACGCCCGAATTCAACAATTTCCTTAAGCGGGAATTTCCTCTGGGCGCTGCGCAGTTCGACAACTCCTGGTCGCGCAGAAAGTTTTTGACCCTGATGGGCGCCTCTTTGGCAATGGCCGGTTTGGCCAGCTGCCGCCGTCCCGAAGAAAAAATCGTTCCTTATGTAGAACGACCCGAAGAAGTTATCCCCGGCGTGCCGCTTTATTACGCTACTTCGATGCCGTTTTCCGACCACGCTTTCGGGCTGGTGGTGGAGAGTCACGAGGGCCGACCGACAAAAATCGAAGGCAACAAACTTCATCCTTCTACTTTGGGTGCCTCAAGTGCCATAATTCAGGCACAGACGCTTAGTCTGTTTGATCCCGACCGTTCCAAAAAAGTTCTCAAAGGCCAGCAGGAAAAAAGCTGGAATGATTTCGTGCTTAACTGGATTACTGCCTTTGAAAAATTCAAAGAGAATAAAGGCGCCGGTCTATCAGTCTTAAGCGGCATGTTTTCATCGCCGACATTATCACGCTTAAAAAAATTATTTGATAAAAATTTCCCGAAGGCCAGATGGCTGACTTACGAAGCTGTCTCCGATGAAAATATTTACAGCGGTACCAAAGCTGCCTTTGGTAAAAGATATCGTCCTATTTATTTATTCGACAAAGCCAGAGTTGTCTTGTCGCTCGAATCTGATTTTCTTTTGACCGAAAGTGACAGCATCAAAAATGCCAGAGGCTTTGCAGAGGCCCGAAATGTCGAAACCGAAAAAGATGAGATGAACCGTCTCTATATAGTTGAAAGCGGCTATTCCACAACCGGCGCTAACGCCGACCATCGTCAGGCCTTTAGCTCAGGCGATATCGGTGCCTTTGCGCTTAATCTGGCCAACGCCTTGAATAATCTGGGCGTTAATGTAGCCGGAACTTCTGGACAATTAGTTTCGGACAAAAAATTTAAGTGGCTGAATGAATTAGCGCGCGATCTGGCGGGAGCCAAAGGCGCCAGTCTGATTGTAGCCGGCAGAAGACAGCCGGCTGCGGTGCATGCGCTGGCTGCAGCCATCAATGATGCCTTGGGCAATATCGGAAAGACTGTAGAGTATTCCGAGGTTTCCGATACAAGCTCTTCTGACAGCGCCGGCCTGCAAAGCCTGGTGGCCGATATGAATAGCGGTTCCGTTTCAACTTTGATAATGTTTGGTTCAAACCCTGTTTACGATGCTTCATCGGAATTAGGTTTTGCAGCTGCCATGGCAAAAGTCAAAACCACCATTCACTTTAATGATTACACCGATGAAACCGGACAGCTTACTACCTGGCATGTGCCAAAGTCGCACTTCTTAGAAAGCTGGGGAGACACCCGCTCCTATGACGGCACCACTGGATTAACACAGCCCTTGATTCGTCCGCTTTTTGGGTCGGTAAGTGAATCAGAAATGATGGGACTCTTAGCTGAAGGCAAATTCACCAAGGGTTATGATCTGGTTCGCCAAACCTGGAAGAACAAAAATAAAGGCGGAAATTTTGAGTCGCGCTGGCGAAAAATCCTGCACGATGGCTTAGAGCAGAAAAGCGCTTATAAATTGCAGAGTCCCGCGGTTAGAAATTCCGTAATTTCAAAGTTTTTAAGAGATAACCCGCTGACAAATTCTTCGGGCACAAGCGGCATGGAGATAATTTTCCAGTCTTCGCCGAGCCTGTACGATGGCCGCTATGCCACCAACGGCTGGCTTCAGGAGCTGGCCCATCCGATTTCCAAATTGACCTGGGATAACGTGGCTTACTTAAGCAATGCCGACGCTAAATCATTGGGCGTTAAGAACAGCGATGTCGTGAAGCTTGAGCTTAACGGCCGTTCATTGGAGCTGCCGGTCTGGATTCAGCCCGGACAGGCCAAAAATTCTGTCGTGGTCGAACTCGGCTATGGCCGAAAGGGAGCCTTCAAAGTAGGCGACGGTGTCGGCGGCAATGTTAATTTGCTCAAAAGTTCAAGTACCGTTGGTTTTGCAACAGGTCTAAAAGTTACTAAAATGAATCGAACGCATGCTCTGGCCTGTACTCAGGACCACTGGAGCATGGAAGGCCGCGCTATCGTGCGTGAGGCAACTTTGAAAGAGTACCGCCAGCATCCCAAGTTTGCCGAAGAGGCTGTAAAACACAAGCCGCTGGAGTCGATTTTTGATGAGCACTCCTACGCCGAAGGCTACCAATGGGGGATGACAGTTGACCTGAACTCCTGTGTTGGCTGTAACGCTTGTATGATAGCCTGCCAGAGTGAAAATAATATTCCGATAGTTGGTAAAGAGCAGGTCGCTAATGGCCGCGAGATGAACTGGATTCGTCTCGACCGTTATTATAGCGGCGACGTTGAAGATCCTGAAACGGTCCATCAGATTATTCTCTGCCAGCACTGCGAAAACGCTCCCTGCGAAACAGTCTGTCCGGTTAATGCAACAATGCATGACGCCGAGGGACTCAACGTCATGGTTTACAACCGCTGCATTGGAACGCGCTACTGCTCGAATAACTGCCCCTACAAAGTGCGCCGCTTCAACTTCTTTAATTACACCAAAGATTACAGTGAAGTTGAAAAAATGACTCAGAATCCGGACGTAACTGTGCGGTTCCGCGGTGTCATGGAAAAATGCACTTACTGTATCCAGCGTATCAGCGCGGCAAAAATTGAAGCCAAGAATAACGGCAGGAAAGTGGTTGATGGCGACATAACTACCGCCTGTCAGCAGGCTTGCCCGGTTGATGCGCTTACTTTCGGAAATATCAACGATGCCGAGAGCAGAGTCTCCAAAAAGAAGAAATTCAACCGCGATTACGCTTTATTGTCAGAGCTTAATGTGAAGCCACGAACAACTTATCTGGCAAAAATTAGAAACCCGAATTCGAATATAAAGAAAGCCTGAACCAGCTTTTAAGGAAATAGAATTGGCAGATTTGGCACAGACAGCAACAAAAGCCCTAAAAGAACCGGCGCATCATGAACGGCTTATTACCGGTGAGCCAAGTTTTGAGCAGGTCACTAATGCTGTCAGTAGAGTTGTAGAGAGTAAAACACCAAAAGCCTGGTGGGTGCTTTTTGGAATTTCATCGTCGGCCACTCTTCTTTTGCTGGTGGCCATTGCCTATCTGTTCTGGGAAGGAATCGGCATCTGGGGGCTGAACGTTCCTGTCGCCTGGGGACTTGCCATTGTTAACTTGGTTTTCTGGATAGGTATAGGTCATGCCGGCACTCTTATATCGGCAGTTCTATTTTTGCTGCGTCAAAGATGGCGCACCTCGATAAACCGTTTCGCCGAGGCGATGACTATTTTTGCAGTTATTTGCGCGCTTATTTTCCCGGCTATCCATGTCGGTCGAATTTGGGTCGTCTACTATATCTTCCCGATTCCCAATCAGATGGGAGTCTGGCCCAATTTCCGCAGCCCGCTTTTGTGGGATGTCTTCGCGTTCGGCACCTACTTTACGGTTTCTCTTTTGTTCTGGTATGTGGGACTAATACCGGATCTGGCAACTCTGCGCGAACGGGCTACCAATAGGATAAAAAAGATTGTCTATGGCGTTCTCTCGCTCGGTTGGTATGGCGGCAATAAGCAATGGAAACATTATGAGATGGCTTATTTGATATTGGCGGCTATTGCTACACCACTGGTGCTTTCTGTGCACAGTATAGTCAGTATGGATTTCGCGGTGTCGCTTCTGCCGGGCTGGCACACCACCATCTTTCCGCCATATTTTGTAGCCGGCGCTATTTTCTCCGGCTTTGCTATGGTAATGACTTTGGCTATTTTGGCTCGTGCCGCCTTTGGCCTTAAAGATATTTTCAATATGCGCGTATTGGAGAGAATGAATTTGATCATGCTGGTGACCGGTTCGATGGTCGGTTATGCCTACGCCATGGAGTTTTTCATCGCCTGGTACAGCGGCAACGAGTATGAGATGTTTGCTTTTGTCAACAGAGCTTTTGGCCCCTACGCCTGGGCTTACTGGATTATGATTTCCTGTAACGTGATTGTCCCGCAGTTTTTCTGGTCGAAAAAACTACGTACCAATATCGCTTTTATGTTTATCGCTTCGATTCTGATCAACGTAGGTATGTGGTTTGAAAGATTTGTGATTGTGGTAACGCTTTCACGCGACTATCTGCCGTCTGCCTGGGGCTATTATACACCAACTTTCTGGGACATTGCCATATTGATTGGCTCGTTCGGTCTCTTCTTTAGTCTCTTCTTGTTGTTCTTAAGGTTCCTGCCGATGGTGGCCATGTCTGAAGTCAAGGGCGTCTTGCCGCAAGCCGACCCGCACTTTGCCGGCAACAAACAGGCTCATAGCCAGGCGGTGAGTTAAGTGATGAAACTTGTTAAGAAAATAGACAGAGTGATTCTGGCCGAGTTTGGCTCCCCCAAAGAATTATTAAAAGCCGCAGAAAAAATGCGCCAGGAAGGCTATAAAGAATTTGACTGCCATTCCCCTTTTCATATACACGGTATGGATGCTGCTATGGGGCTAAAGCGTTCGCCTCTTGGTTATATAGTATTTGCATTCGCAACAATGGGACTATTGGGGGCGCTTGGTCTGCAGTATTGGACAAGTGCGGTTGATTATCCTCTGGTAATTTCAGGCAAGCCGTTTTTCAGCGGTCCGGCATTCGTACCGGTTGTATTCGCCCTGACAATTTTAACTGCAGCTATTACGGCAGTTGTAGGGATGATTGCCATAAACCGGTTGCCGCGCTTGAGGCATCCCTTGTTTAGTTCAGACAGGTTCGGTAAGTTTTCCGATGGCAGCTTTTTTATAAGTGTCGAATCAAGCGACAAAAAATATAACGAGGCTCATACTGCCGGTTTCTTAAAAACTATAGGCGGGCAGAATATAGAGATTTTAAAAGACGAATGAAAATTTTTGGCAGCACAAATTCTGTATTAAAGCAGAGTATAATATTATTGGCAGGCACCTTGATACTTGTTTCAAGCGGCTGTTACCGGGGTAAACCATCAAAACAGCCGCCGATACACATCAACCCCAATATGGATGATCAGCCAAGATTTAACGCCCAGAAATCGAGCGATTTCTTCGAGGATGGACGGGCCATGCGCGACCTGATAGAAGGCACTTTGCCGCGCGGATTCCTGCGTGAAGATGTTGTCTACTATACCGGAAAAGACGCCAGCGGCAAACTAGTCAAGAAATCTCCGGTCGCGCCAACGATGGAAGTTTTAAGGCGAGGCCAGGAGCGCTTTAATATTTACTGCTCACCCTGCCACAGCCGCTTAGGAGATGGCAAGGGCATGGTAGTGCAAAGGGGCATGTTCCCACCGCCGACTTACCATCAGGACAGAATCCGGGATATCGAAGACGGCCATATTTTTGACGTTATCACCAATGGCATACGCAATATGCCATCATACAGAAGCCAGATTCCGGTATCTGACCGCTGGGCGATTGTAAATTATTTGAGAGTTCTGCAGCGCAGCCAGAATGCAGAGCTTAAAGATATCCCTGAAAGTGAAAGAGCAAATATTAAGTAAAGAGAATATGAAATTAGACAGAAATACATATAAATTTACAGACAAAGGAAACTTGGGGAATATCGCTCTGGTAGTCGGTATCGTCGGGCTGGCTGCTTCGGCAGTTGGCTATATACAGGACAGCCATCAGTTTTATTTCTCATATCTGGTAGCGTTTTTCTTCTGGATATCTGTCGCGCTGGGAGCGCTCTTTTTTAATCTGCTGCATCACTTGACCAGAGCCAGCTGGAGTACAGCTATTCGTAAGCTGACTGAAAGTATGATGTCGGTAATTCCATTTATGTTTGTGCTGATTATTCCGGTTCTATTGGGCATGCACGAATTATATCACTGGACTCACGAAGATGTGGTCGCGACAGATTTAGTATTACAGCAAAAAGCGCCTTATCTGAATATTCCGTTTTTCATAATCAGGGTGGTTTTCTATTTTGCAGTCTGGTCAATTTTGACATTTGCGCTTATAAAGAATTCCGCCAGGCAGGACATTAAGCATGAAGATTCCATACTGGCACGGATGCGCAAGTACAGCGCTCCGGGGATGATGCTATTTGCATTCACACTTACCTTTGCATCGTTTGACTGGCTGATGTCGCTGGAGCCGCACTGGTTCTCAACAATTTTTGGTGTCTATATTTTCTGCGGCGTATTTATTTCTATGCTGGCCTTTACAATCATTATGGTCAGGTATCAAAATGGTCAGGGAGCTTTTGATGGTATTGTCACGGTTGAACACAGACATACCCTGGGTAAGCTGCTTTTTGCGTTTACAATAATGTGGGCCTATATGGGTTTCAGCCAGTATTTACTAATCTGGTATGCCAACCTGCCCGAAGAAACATTCTGGTATTTGCAGCGCTGGGAAGGTTCCTGGAGAACTTTGAGTATTATTCTTCCGATTGCCCATTTCGGCCTGCCTTTTGTGGCGCTTCTTCCCCAAGCTGCCAAACGAAACGGGAATTGGCTTTTGATGATGGCTTTTTACATGCTTCTTATGAGATACATGGACCTTTACTGGATTGCCATGCCAACTCATAGCCCGGAGGGGATCAATTATTCATGGATGGATATTTCAACAATGGCCGGAATCGGCGGCATTTTCATCTGGCTTTTCTGGCGGAAGTATACCTCGGGCGCTGCTGTGCCCGTCAATGACCCGGGACTTAAAGTTTCAATGGAATACGTTAACTAAAAAGGATTGATGACTTGTCACACGACTCAGGACATGCCAGCGGTTACGAAAAGACCGATATAGATATCAAAATGATTGTTATCTTTGCAGCTCTGTTAATTGCTTTTCTGGTAGTTTCCATAATCCTTCTTGATGATTATTTCATTTATAAAAAGGAACAGATGTACCAAGAAATGGTTTTGGAGCCTGAGAACCCACAGCTAGTGGAGTTAAGAGCCAAAGAAAACAGAGTTCTTAATTCGTACGGTCTGGCAGATTCGGCAGCCGGTGAATATCACATACCGATTGACAGCGCCATGAAACAAGTCGCCGCCACAGCGGGCGGAAATAATTAAATGATTCAAGCTAACATGGCACATAGGAAAATATTACTGGCTGCTTTGATTGGTCTGTTTGCTGGTCCGGTCGTTAAGGCACAGGTAATTCAGGACTCTGTCCCGGAGCTGATGGAGATTGACATAATAGAACATCTGGGTGACTCTCTGCCGCTAAATCTTTCCTTTGTAGATGACAATGGCAGCGAAGTTACTTTGTCTGATTATTTCAAGGGAGACAAGCCGGTAATATTAACTCTCGGATATTATGAATGCCCCATGCTCTGCAATCTTGTCTTCAATGGCGTCAGCGAAGGCATAAAAGAGCTGGGCTGGGTTCCGGGAGAAAAGTACCAGGTTATCAGCGTTAGTATTGATCCTCTGGAAACAGCTGATTTGGCAGCTAACAAGAAAGCAAATTATATCAAATTCCTGGAGATGCCTGGCGCTTCAGATGGCTGGCATTTTCTGGTGACAGAAAGCGAAAATGCCAGAACTCTGGCAGATGTAATAGGATTTAAATACTACTATGTTGAAGACCGCGACGAGTATGCTCATGCCGCGGCCGCCTATCTGATATCGCCCGATGGTGTCATCAGCCGTTACTTATATGGCATTCAGTATACGGCAATTAATCTGAAACTTGGTCTTTTGGAAGCGTCTGAAGGCAAGATTGGCAGCACCATGGATAAAATCTTATTGTACTGTTATCGTTATGACCCGGATGCCAAGGGATATGTGCTCTTTGCTCAGAATGCCATGAAAGTAGGCGGAGTAGTCACAGTGGTGCTCATCGCTCTGCTTGTAGGTTCACTCTTCATAAGAGAGCGGCTGAAAGCGCAAGGTGAGGTTGCGGCTGTTTTAGAAAATAACAAAAGTTCGGAAAGTTCCAGTTAGAAGTAATATGGATACAACCCGTTCATTGTTCTTACCGCCGCAAGGCTCGACAGTCGCCAGTGATGTTGACGCCCTGTTTGGCTTTATTTTCTGGATCTCTCTCTTCTTCTTCGTGGGAGTCACAGCATTAACAGTCTATTTTTGCATAAAGTATAAGCGGAAAGATGGAAAGGGCGAGACCACACCATATATTGAAAGTCTGGCACTCGAGATTACCTGGATCGTCATCCCCACAATTTTGCTAATGGTAATATTTGTCTGGGGGTTTCAGGATTTCATAAGGATGCACATAGTACCGGCGAATTCAATGGAAATTAAAGTTACCGGACAAAAATGGTTCTGGAGTTTCAATTACGCCGAAGGAGCCACCGGTGTTGGCGAACTGGTAGTTCCGGTTGGTCAGCCTGTCAAACTTCTTATGTCATCAAAAGATGTCATTCACAGTTTCTTTGTACCGGCCTTCAGAATCAAAATGGATGTGTTACCGAACCGCTACACCATTACCTGGTTTGAAGCGACCATGACGGGCGAGTTTGAAATTTATTGCACCGAGTTTTGCGGCAAGGGGCATTCTGAGATGTGGGGCACGGTCAAAGTTCTGCCCAAAGATGAGTTTGCCAAATGGCTCGAAGCCGGCAGCGGTCCGGGTGAAGGTGAGTCAATGAAAGAATACGGGGCCAGAATGTTTGTCAAAAACGCCTGCAACACCTGCCATTCCCTAGATGGTTCCAAAAATGTCGGCCCAACTTTCCAGGGACTCTTTGGCAGGCGCGAAGTTATGTCCGATGGTACAACCATTACGGTAGATGAAAATTATATCAGAGAGTCGATTTTGAGTCCGATGGCCAAACAGGTAGTCGGTTATGATCCGGTCATGCCGACTTATCAAGGCATCCTAAAAGATGTTGATATTGATGGCTTGATCGCCTATATAAAATCTTTGGAGAATTAAAATAAACTGCTAAGCAATATGGAACATACAATACCTGAGAAACATTATTTGAACGAAGCCACAGGATGGAAATCCTGGCTTATGACACTCGACCATAAACGTATCGGAATTCTCTATATGATTATGGTTATGTTTTCGTTCTTTTTGGGGGGAGTCTTCGCGCTCTTGCTGCGCTGGGAGTTAATCAGCCCGGATAAAATTCTGATGGGACCTGAGATGTACAATCAGGCATTTTCTCTGCACGGCATTATAATGATATTTCTCTTTATCATTCCTTCCATACCGGCTATTCTCGGAAATTTTGTAATGCCGCTTATGATAGGCGCCAAAGATGTAGCTTTCCCCAGACTAAATCTGGCCAGCTGGTATATTTATGTAATCGGTTTTTGTTTTGCAGTTTATGCTCTTTTCACCGGTGGCATCGATACCGGCTGGACTTTTTACACTCCTTACAGCAGTGAAACAACGACAGCGGTAATCCCAATCCTGACAGCAGCATTTGTATTGGGGTTTTCGTCGATATTTACCGGCTTAAACTTCATTGTCACCATTCATAAACTTCGCGCACCTGGCATGACCTGGTTTCAACTGCCGCTCTTTGTCTGGGCAATCTATGCTACAGCCTTAATTCAGGTTCTGGCGACACCGGTACTGGGCATTACGCTGGCGCTGCTTATGCTCGAGAGGGTTGTCGGCATTGGAATATTTGATCCCGCTATGGGTGGCGACCCGGTTTTGTTCCAGCACTTCTTCTGGTTTTATTCTCACCCGGCCGTTTATATTATGATTCTGCCAGGAATGGGAATTATAAGTGAACTAATTGCAACTTTCTCACACCGCCGTATTTTCGGCTACAAGTTCATCGCTTTTTCAAGTCTGGGGATTGCTTTTACCGGCTTCCTGGTCTGGGGACATCATATGTTTGTTTCCGGGCAGTCGGATTTTGCTGCTGTGATTTTCTCTTTCCTGACATTCTTCGTGGGAATTCCATCGGGTATAAAAATATTGAATTGGATGGCCACCATGTACAAAGGCTCAATAAGTCTCGATACACCAATGTTGTGGGCCTTGTCATTTTTGATTCTCTTTTCCATAGGAGGCTTTACAGGTATCATATTGGGAACCTTGTCTATCGATGTTCACCTGCACGATACATACTTCGTAGTATCGCACTTTCACTATGTAATGGTAGGCGGTACGGTAATGGCGATATTTGGTGGACTTCACTACTGGTGGCCAAAGATTTGGGGTAGAATGTACAACGAAACGTTGGCGCGTATCGCCGTAGTTTTGATATTTGTCGGATTTAATGTTACATTTTTCGTTCAGTTCATTATGGGCACGCAAGGGATGCCGCGTAGATATGCCACCTACCTGCCGCAGTTTCAGGGGATGCACGGCTTTTCGTCTATTGGCGCTCTTATAATGGGGGTCGGATTCTTGCTGATAGCAATTTACCTTATTCATGCCATTTTCAAAGGCAAACCGTCCGGACCCAACCCCTGGAAAGCGCTGACAATGGAATGGGAGACGCCTTCACCGCCGAGAGCTGGTAATTTTGAGGGTGCCCAGAGATTGACACATGGACCCTACGACTATGACAAAGTAGTGCCGGAAAACGCCCTTAAGCAGTACAAAACATTATGAGTCAAACTACAGCACGTCCGGCGCATCTGCAGCATCACTTTACTGACGTCCATCAGCAGGCAGAGTCTGCCAAACTTGGCATATGGATTTTTCTGTTAACTGAAGTTTTGCTGTTCGGCGGACTGTTCTGTTTCTATGCCATATACCGCTCATGGAATCCGGATATGTTCCACAATGCCCATGCTTTTCTCAATGTCTGGATGGGCGCTACCAATACTGTGGTCTTGATTGTAAGCTCACTTACTATGGCTCTGGCCATTCGGTCAATGCAGCTTGGCAGGCGTAAACATACTATAGTGTTCTTGGCAGGAACTGTTCTTTTGGCCTGTGTCTTTATGGTTATTAAATATTTTGAATACAGTCACAAAATTCATCTCGGTCAGCTGCCGGGCAAGTGGTATTTCTTTGAGGGAATCGCAGGCACTAATCCGCATATTTTTTTCTCGGCTTATTTTCTAATGACCGGACTGCACGGTTTTCACGTATTGGGCGGCATTGCAGTAATTACCTGGCTGATTATAAAGACCGCGCGCGGGTCTTTTTCTCCGGAGTATTACACTCCGATTGAAATGACCGGATTATACTGGCATTTAGTTGACTTAATCTGGATTTTCCTGTTCCCGCTATTTTATTTGATAGGATGATGATATGAAAGACGATGCAGCACAGCGACATATTTTACCTTTGAATCTCTATCTGGCGGTAGGTTCGGGACTTCTGGTTTTGACGGTAATCACCGTGGCCGCAGCACAAATGGATTTTGGACAGATGAATCTGCTGATTGCAATGGGTATTGCTGTTGTCAAAGCTACTCTGGTGGCCATGTTCTTTATGCACCTGAAATACGACAATCGTATTTACATGCTGGTGTTTGTCGGCTCACTTTTGTTTTTGGGGGTTTTCATCATCTTTACAATGTTTGATACTTTGCGCCGCGGCGACATCTATGAAGAAATATCTGAACCGTATCTAAAAGAAGCCGTAATTTACAGGACAGCAGAAACCGGAACAGCTTCAAGCCATGCGGCTGCTGATTCGTCTCATACTGCTGCTGAAGCAGAAACAGAAACAACTGACCATTAGCGTGAGACCATGTACTCTTTCGGCGGGAGATATACTCTCCTTATAACAGTTTTCCATTTCATCTCATTTTATACAGAGATATCCCATGTCTAAAAGAATTAACCCGGTAGCAATCGTCATAACTACTGCCATGCTGGCTATTCTGTTTACGGTACTGGTGACTATAGTAATTTTCAAGGCGGACAGCTCGCAGGAAAAACTGCCTGTTCTCGGAAACATCACTGGTTTTGAACTTACTGAAAGAAGCGGTGACACTTTTTCAACAAATGATATGCGGGGTAAAATTAATGTCGTTTATTTCTTTTTTACAAGTTGTCAGGGACCATGTCCGATAATGGCAGGCAATATGTTTACACTGTATAGGGCCTTTGAAGCAAATGACAGAGTGCAGCTGGTGTCGATATCGGTAGACCCGGCGACAGACAGTCTGCCGGTTCTTAAAGAGTATGCCCAGAGGCAGGGCGTCACGGACAACCGCTGGCTGTTTGTCAGAGGAGAGCAGGAAGACATTATGCAAATCTCCGAGAAGCAGTTTATGCTGGCCGCCGATGCCTTACCAATGATGCACTCTATCAAGTTTGTCCTGGTAGACGAACTTGGACAGATTCGCGGCTATTACACCGGAATTGATTCAAGCTCTGTCGACAGCCTCAAGGCTGATATTAAAGAACTGCTGAATAAAATTTCATGAGCGTAAACGATCTTCCTACACTCAACGCTGCCTTAAATTCGATAACGGCAGTTTTACTGATATATGGTTTTGTGCTGATAAAGTCCGGGCAAAGAGAAAAGCACAAAAAAATAATGTTAAGTGCGCTGGTAAGCTCCGGTCTGTTCTTGGCCAGTTATCTATTTTACCATTACAGCGTCGGCTCTGTAGCGTATCAAAGATATGACTGGACCCGTACTCTTTATTTTGCAATTTTGATTCCACACACTATTTTGGCAGTAGGAATGCTGCCATTTATATTTGTGGCTGTCTGGAGGGCCTTGCATGACCAGTTTGACAAGCACAAAAGAATAGTCCGCTGGCTCTGGCCGGTCTGGATGTATGTCTCGGTTACCGGGGTGGCAGTCTATTTTATGCTATATCATGTTTCAGGTTGAAAAGTTAAGATGTTGCATGTCAAAAGTTTAAAGTTTTTCAGATAGTTGTGATTGTGATTAATGGAACAAAGTTTAAAAAATAATCGTTGACTTATTTGATGGTTTGGCTATATTGGCAACTTTAATATTTGGCAGGTTATGGTAGAAATATGAGCCCTTGGAGGCCCAATAAAAGAGGGGAAAAGGGCAAAAATTTAAGGCAGCTAGCCTTGCTGTCGGTTATACCTGCTATGATGGTTGTTGCTCCGCTGGTAGGATTTTTTATAGGTGACTGGGCGGACGGAAAGTTTGGCACTGAACCTTTTTTAACGATTTTGGGATTGATTTTAGGGTTTGCATCTGCCGGGAAAGAAATATATAAATTGATTAAAAGAGTATCACAAAGCAAAGATGAAAACAAAAATTAGCACCGGCTTCGAATTGATTGACCGAACTTTGCGTACGACCGCTATAGTCTTATCTGTCTTTTTCCCTTTTGGAGTTTATTATCTGGGTTTATATCCGGCACTTGCGGTTTTATCCGGAGGCGTCTGGGGCATGCTGAATTTTATTTTTATTACTTTTCTGGTCAAAGTTACAATAGGGCCCGAAGGTGCAAATTTAGCTCGTGCGTCAATCATAGCTTTAATTAAATTTCCACTCTTGTATTTGACCGGCTACTTTCTACTTAAAGTTCCACACTTTGAACCGCTTTACCTTCTAGCAGGATTCTCCGGACTACTGCTAATTGTAATTCTAAAAGTGCTGGGGAGAGCTTTGCTGGGTATGGACAAGCCAACAATAAGTGGCAAGAGCAACGAAGGTATCTCGGCTGTATGAAATTAATTAGACTGGCTGTTCCAGCACTTTTCATTCTGCTTCTGGCCGAGACAGGTTTTTCTTCGGGCGAGAGCGGCGGCTTTCAGCCTCTGCCGAGTGTCTGGTCTTTGATATTCGGGCATGAGGGTCCGGTCTACTTTTTTGTAGATATTGTTTATTCACTAGCCACTTCGATTCTGTTTACAATAACAGTAGTTATCGTTTATCGCAAAAGACAGATGATTCCCGGAAAATTACAGAATTTTCTTGAGCTCTTAGTTGAAAGCGCCTACAACTTTATTGAATCAATCCTTGGCCATAACGCCAAGAAGTACACTCCATTTTTAGGGACATTATTCTTTTACATTTTGATTAACAATATGTGGGGACTAGTGCCGGGCGGACATTCACCATCGACTAATATTAATATTACTGCCTCAATGGCTATCATGGTTTTTATATATTCACAATATATCGGTTTTACCAGGCTCGGAATCGCCAAGTATTTTGACCATTTAATGGGCGAGCCCCGGGACTTTATGGGCTGGATGATGGTACCTTTACTTTTGCCAATTCACATAATCACAGAAATCGCCAAGCCGTTTACCCTGGCGGTGCGACTTTTTGGTAATATTACCGGTGAAGACGTACTGGTAGCGGCCTTTGCGGGGCTTGGTATAGGGATGCTGGCATTTATGCATTCTCCAGTCGGGGTGCCTCTGAATGTACCTTTCATTTTTCTGGGAATCTTGCTTTCTACTATTCAGGCTCTGGTATTTGCGATGTTGTCAACGATATATTTTTTACTGATGTTACCACATGAAGAGGCGCACTAAATATGAAACTACAAATTTAAAATATAGTTAATGAACTTTTCAAAACATTAGAGGAGAAATGAGATGGATTATCAAGCAATGTTGTCCCTGGGACTTCCTATCGGTGTTGGACTGGCAGCTATTGGTTCGGGAATCGGACTCGGTGGTGCTGTAGGATCTGCCTGTGAAGCAATCGGCCGTCAGCCGGAGGCCTCAGGTAAAATAATGCAGGCCATGATAATTGGCGCCGGGCTTATCGAGGCGCTGACAATTTATGCGCTGGTCGTATTTTTCATGTTGTACGGAAAAATCGGATCCTGATTGGCAGAAGTGGTAAAAGAATTAAAATGTTACTTTAGACTTTAGGTTGCAGGAGCGCGTATGAATTTTGAATGGCAACTGCTGATAACTCATTCTTTCAGCTTCCTTATTACGCTGTGGATTCTCAAGCGTTTTGCCTGGGGACCTCTTTTGAGCTTGATAGAGGAGCGGCGAGAAAAAATTGTCGGCGAGTTTGAAACTATTGAGCGGGAAAAAGAAAAGGCCGATGCTCTGAATGCTCAATACGAAGCAAAACTTCGCGAAATCGACAACGAACGTCGGGCCAAAATCGTGGAAGCGGTCAACGAAGGCAAAAAGATAGCTGAAGAAATTCAGGCCAGTGCTCGCAGCGAAGCACAGGATATCAGGCGGAAGTCCAAATCAGAGCTTGAGCGTGAACTGGCCAAGGCCAAAGTACAGCTTAAGAATGATATGGTCTCTCTGGCGCTGTCGGCTACAGAGAAACTCTTAAGAGAAAAACTCGAAGAAACCCAGCACCGCAAATTAATTAGTGATTATATCAATGAACTAGAGAAAGCATAGTTAGCAGATGAAAACTCGCGAAGTTGCCAGAAGATATGCGACTGCATTGTATCTGTCGACCAAAGACAAAAATATTGTCACGGAGATATTCGAGCAGCTCTCAGAAATTCAAAAAATCGCTCAGCGCGACAAAAAGTTTCTGGATTTTTTGAAGTCTCCACTGGTGGCCGAGTCCGACAAAAAAGAATTTGTCTCAAGTGTCTTTGGCAGCCGGGTTCATCCCATGATTGTACAGCTTTTTTTGGTGCTTATTGAGAAAAACCGCTTTGAGCATTTTCTTGAAATCATTGATGAGTTTGACCGCAAAGTCGAAGCCGACAGAGGTATCGGACGCGCCACGGTTATCAGCGCTAAAGAGCTGACAGAAGCCGAAAAGCAAAAACTGATTGAAAAGTTGTCAAAGAAAATGAACCTGAAAATTCAAATAGAAACGGAAATTGACCCGAATATGATAGGCGGAGTTATTGTTCTGACTCACAACCAGATAATTGATGGTTCAATTCGTCACGGTCTGGATATGATTGAGCAAAGTTTGCAGAAAGTAAGAGTGGCATAGTGGGTAGCTTGTCATAAAACAAGTCACCCTGAGTAGAACCTGATGGGGGACGGATTAAAACGCTAAAGAACATTTTGGAGCGAAAGTAAAATGGGATTAAATCCTGAAGAAGTATCATCGGTAATAAAACAGCAGCTGGAACAGTACGAATCCAAGCTTGAGATGAAATCTGTCGGACGCGTGCTGCAGGTCGGTGACGGTATCGCCCGTATCTGGGGTCTTGAAGATGTCCAGATGTCCGAACTGATTGAGTTCCCCAACGACGTGGTCGGTATGGTCCTGAACCTTGAGATTGATAATGTAGGTGCCGCCATATTTGGCTCCGACATCAAAATTAAAGAAGGTGACACAGTCCGCCGCACAGGTAAAGTGGCCGAAGTTCCCGTTGGTGAGGCCCTCATAGGACGAGTGGTCAACCCGGTCGGTCAGCCGCTTGACGGCAAGGGACCGATTGTAACTGACAAAAGACGCATCATTGAGGGAATCGCTCCCGGCGTGGTACAGCGTCAGCCGGTAAAGGAACCGCTTCAGACCGGACTTAAGGCTATTGATTCGATGATTCCCATCGGACGTGGTCAGCGCGAGCTGGTTATCGGTGACAGACAGACCGGCAAAACTGCGCTGGTCATAGATGCTATTATCAATCAGAAAAATACGGATGTTATCTGCATCTATGTTGCTATCGGGCAGAAAGCTTCGACAGTTGCACAAGTAGTGGATGTCCTGGAGAAAAACGGCGCTATGGAATACACCATCGTCGTCTGCGCCACTGCCGCCGACCCGGCGCCTCTGCAGTACATTGCACCCTACGCCGGCTGCGCCATGGGTGAAGAGTTTATGTACAACGGCAAGCATGTGCTTTGTGTCTACGATGATTTGAGCAAGCAGGCTCAAGCATATCGGCAGTTGTCACTTTTACTGCGTCGTCCTCCGGGACGCGAAGCCTATCCCGGTGACATTTTCTACTGCCACTCACGTCTTTTGGAGCGGGCGGCCAAACTCTCCGATGATCTCGGCGGCGGCTCTATGACGGCTCTGCCGATAATCGAAACTCAGGCCGGCGACGTATCAGCTTATATTCCAACCAACGTTATTTCTATCACTGACGGACAGATATTTTTAGAGGGCGAATTGTTTTTCGCAGGTGTCAGGCCGGCTATCAATGTCGGTATCTCCGTCTCCCGCGTAGGCGGCAACGCCCAAACGAAAATGATGAAACAGGTGGCCGGCTCTCTCAAGCTTGACCTGGCTCAGTTTAGAGAACTGGAAGCATTCACTCAGTTTGGCTCGGACCTTGATGAAGCGACCCAAAAACAGCTCAACCGCGGACAAAGCATGGTAGCGTTATTAAAACAGGGTCAGTACGTCCCTATGAAAGTATCCAGACAGGTTATGATTGTCTGGGCCGGCACCAAGGGTTATCTGGACGACATTCCCGGCTCGGAAATAGGACGCTTTGAAGAAGAATTTCTGGCTTTCTGCGAAAAAGAATATCCGGATATAGAGCATAATTTGAGCAAAGAGATGAAAATTTCTGATGAGATGGAAAAGAAACTGGAAAGCGCCGTAGTGAAATTCAAAAGTCAATTTAAGACAGAAGAAGACGACTAGCGCTTTAAGAAAGATGACAACGAGATATCTAAAACTTATTACGATTGCTGCCTTCCTGCTGGTTAGTTTGTCTTTGGCCGGGCGAGTGTCAGCGTCAGGCTCTGACGATAAGACAGTCGCTATATACGGCAGCATTGGCCTTAGCGACCCCACCGGCGACCTGGCAGTTGGAGCTGATCTGGGTTTCTACGGGCTGACACGCTTAAGTATTGCCATGTCCAATAGAATAGAAGTGACATTTGGAGTTGATTATCATTCTTTCGGCCTTGATGTTCCAGATGACCTTGATATCTCACAGAAAAAGGCACTAAGCGGACAAAAATTCACAGCTACATTATTTAACGGCGGTCTGAAAATAAACCCCGGCGAGATTGAGGCCGAGTTGATGCCGTTTTTAATCGCAGGCGGCGGAATTGCCTTGGTGAACTTTAGCGGTTCCGTAACAGGTTTTTCCTATCCGGGCGGAACAATTAATGCAGACTCTGACATCAGGCCATATATGGAATTTGGCGGGGGATTCGAATTTGGACAGATTCAAGCCTGGCTGAAATTTTCAAATGTGTTTCTTCAGGGCTCGGATGCCAGATTCATTTCTTTTGGAATCGGGGGAAAGCTTTTCTTAATATGATAGGAGAAGAGCGTAACATAGAGCCAAAAATGGCTCAACTGAGTGAACGAACTCAAAGGAGGAACAAATGAGAAAGCTGTTATTGATTTTAACAGTTTTGACACTGGTCCTGGCATCATCGTCATTTGGATTTGATGGTCAGCGCCGAGGATTCGTGTTGGGTGGAGGCTTAGGCTTTTCACCAGTCGCGAGTTGGGAAGTTAATGGAACCACTCTTGACGAAAGTGGTGCAGGAATTGGGCTAAACCTATTGATAGGTTATGCCTGGGATGATCAGAATATGATCGTTTACGAAGGAAATGTAGCCGGCTGGAAATCTGAATTCTTTCTTGATAGACAAGTTTCCCAAGGCTTCTACGGCGCATCCTGGTATCATTATTTTGGAGAAACAGGTAGATCTGCGTTCACAACTTTGGGAATTGGATATTACGCTTTTGAAGTGGAAGACTTTGATAACAATGATCTGGGATTAGGACTTCTCGCAGGCGCAGGATACGAATTTGCCAGACACTGGCAGGCCGGTGCTTACTTTTCCTATGGCAAAACATCAGATCCGGTTTTTGATTACAATCATTATCATTTTAGTATCCTGGTGGGTGTGGTAGCGTTTTAAGTTGGGCGAATGTATGATTACCCAGAGAAAAGAACAGACTGGAAGAGCAAACTAATTTACTATGGCAACGCTACGAGAAGTAAAAAAAAGAATCAAAACTGTCGTTTCTACCAAGCGCATTACCAGCGCTATGGAAATGTTTTTAACTGCACTTGTTGCGTTTTTCCTGTTGGGAGCATCTTCAATCTACGGCTTTGATGGCAATCGCAAGGGCTTCGTTTTGGGCGGGGGTATTGGTTTTGCACCAACTTCAGGATGGTCGGGAAATTTAGCTGGTGTGAACACATCGCAGGTCATCGACACTAATGAATATAAAACCGGTGCAGGGTTCAACTTTTTGATAGGTCATGGCTGGGATGAAAAGAATTTAATTGTTTTTGAAATAAATATGTCGCGCAGGATTTCAGACTTGTTTGTAATTCGAAATTCGACAGGTCAAATTGAACGTCAGCCGATCGTTTTGCAGGGATATATTGGAGCCGTTTGGTACCATTACTTCGGTGCACCCGGGCGCACCCTGTTTACAACGTTGGGTTTAGGTCAGTATCGTTTTGCTAGAGTTTATTCTTCAGTCTTTCTTCAAAGTGCTGGCACGGGATTAATGATTGGCGGTGGTTACGAATTTGCACGCCATTGGCAGTTTGGCGGATACTTAAGTACCGGATTTACGACTGAGAAACTTGGATACTGGAATTATACTGATCTCAAGGTATTGGTGAGTATGGTGGCGTTTTAGCAAGAGAGAATTATGGCAACACTACGCGATGTAAAAAAGAGAATCAAAACTGTCGTTTCTACCAGGCGCATAACCAGCGCTATGGAAATGGTGGCGGCCTCTAAGCTAAGGCGGGCACAGCAAAAGATAGAACAGACGAGGCCCTATTCTCAAAAGATGGATGAAATGTTACAGCACCTGGCCGCCGGTTCATCAGGCGATATCAGCCATCCGTATTTTGCGCAAAGAGAACCAAAGAAAAAAACGCTGGTACTGGTTACTTCAGACCGCGGCCTGTGCGGTTCTTTTAACTCAAATGTTATCCGCAGAGCTGTCAACTGGCTGAGAGAAGAAGGCCTGCCGGAAGTAGAAATTGTAACAGTCGGCAAAAAAGGCAATGACCTCTTAAAAAGCCGACAATGGGAGATAATAAATAATTATAGTGACTGGGGTGGACAGTTAATTTACGGCAAAGCACGGGACCTGGTAGATTTTTTGACTCAGCGCTTTGTAGCGGGCGAGACTGACTCCATTCATTTAATTTATACCCAGTTTATTTCTACTGTAAAATATAAGATTGTGGTGGAGCCATATTTGCCGCTTACCAGACCGAAATCAGGCGAAAAGGCGGGAATGCGTTCACAATATATTTTTGAGCCGACCCCGGAAAGTATTTATGAATCACTCATGCCCGGTTACGCCTTGACTAAGATGGTCACGGTACTGGTGGATTCGTTTGCGGCCGAGCATGGCAGCCGCATGATTGCCATGGGCAATGCTACCAGCAACGCCGGTGAAATGGTTGACGATCTGACGCTTCTTTATAACAAGACCCGTCAGGCACAGATTACGAAAGAATTGCTCGAAGTTATTTCGGGTGCGGACGCCTTAAAATGATAAATAATATTTTAAATATATCAATGGAGTCAGATTAGATGGCTGAAAACAGCAACATTGGCAAAGTAGTACAGGTAATCGGCCCTACCGTAGACTGTGAGTTTGCGCCTGAGTCACTACCCAATATTTTAAACGCAATCAGTATTAAAGATGATGAGCGCAAGATTGATCTGATAATCGAAGTCGCCCTGCACATCGGCGATAACATCGTCCGCTGCGTGTCAATGGCCTCGACCGACGGTTTAGTTCGTGGAATGGACGCGGTTGATACCGGCGCTAATATCAGCGTTCCGGTTGGTGAAGCGGTGCTCGGACGGGTTTTTAATCTGTTAGGTGAGACCATTGACGGTAAAGGACAGCTGCCGGCTGATACCAAACGGTATCCTATTCACAGAAGCGCCCCGCCATTCGATGAGCAGACTACCAAAGCAGAGATGTTCGAAACAGGCATCAAAGTTATCGATCTGCTTGAGCCCTATGCCAAAGGCGGCAAGGTAGGTTTGTTCGGAGGCGCCGGAGTTGGCAAGACTGTTATTATTCAGGAGTTGATTCACAACATCGCCACCGAGCATGGCGGTTACTCCGTTTTCTGCGGAGTGGGAGAGCGCACCCGCGAAGGCAACGACCTCTGGCTGGAGATGATAGAATCCGGGGTTATTAAAAAGACCGCTATGGTCTTCGGTCAAATGAACGAACCTCCGGGAGCAAGGCTTCGCGTCGGACTATCGGGACTTTCTATGGCTGAATATTTTCGTGACGAAGAAAACCAGGATGTTTTGGTATTTATCGATAACATCTTCCGTTTTGTTCAGGCCGGCTCTGAAGTATCCGCGCTTTTGGGACGTATGCCCTCGGCTGTGGGTTATCAGCCGACACTCGGCACCGAGATGGGTGCTTTGCAGGAACGTATAACATCGACCCGCAGCGGTTCGATTACCTCGGTGCAGGCAATTTACGTACCGGCTGACGATTTAACAGACCCGGCACCGGCAACTACCTTCGCACATCTCGACGCTACCACCGTACTCTCAAGACAGATTGCAGAGCTTGGTATTTATCCGGCGGTCGACCCGCTTGATTCTACCTCGCGGTTGCTTGACCCGAACGTTGTCGGCGAAAATCATTACCGTGTCGCCCGCGAGGTTCAGATAGTGCTGCAGCGTTACAAAGACTTGCAGGATATTATCGCAATTCTTGGTATTGATGAACTTTCCGAAGATGACAAGCTGATTGTGCAGCGTGCCAGAAAGATTCAGCGCTTTCTGTCACAGCCGTTCTTTGTGGCCGAAGTCTTTACCGGCAAGCCCGGCAAATATGTAAAAATCGAAGATACTATCAAAGGCTTTGAAGCTCTGATTGCCGGTGAGGTCGATCATATCCCCGAGCAGAACTTCTACATGGTCGGTGGCATGGACGAAGTCAAAGAAAACTACGAAAAGAGTAAGAACTAACCACCATGTTTCAACTTTCAATCGTTACACCTGAGAAAGTAATATTTGACGGAGAGGTCGTCTCGTTACTGGTACCCGGCATGGAAGGCTATCTGGGTATTTTGTCAAATCATGCCCCTCTCATTACGGCTCTGCAGCCGGGTAGAATAGAATTTCAGGATGATCAGGATAAAATTCAGGTATTTTCTGTCTCAGGCGGGTTTGTCGAGGTCTCCGGCAATAAAGCCACATTACTCGCAGATACAGCTGAGCATTGTGAAGAAATAGATATAGACAGAGCCCAGACGGCCTTACAGAGGGCTCTCAAGGCGTTGCAGGACAAGGACAAAGCCGGTGAGGTCTGTGGTCCGGAGGAAAAAGAAGCCGCCAAACGAGCCGCCAACAGAGTCAGGATTTATAAAGAGACCCATTAGCCAAAGAGTTCAGAGCCTGGAATTCAGCCCCGTTTAAGAGCCTTAAGCCTATGTCCCCAAACGGCTTGAATGCCCGTTTTATCCTTGACTTTCAGCCACTTACAAGTTAGTCTTACAAGCTATGATATTGGAACTTAAACATTTTGATTCTTTTCCTGTTCAGACAGAATTGGTAGATGAGACTGTCAGAGCAGTAATAGGAACTGATAACATTCAGGTGATTAAGAACCTGAAACTAAAGCTAAATGTGCAGCAAGCTGATGCCGAGTTTTTCTGCCAGGGTAGGCTGGAAGCAACAGCAGAGCTGGAATGCGCCCGCTGTACAAAGTCATTCGAACAGCAGCTTGCTACTGATATCGATTTTATTGTCGCTCCCGGAGGTCGCAACAGAGCAAAAGAAGAAAAGATAATTGATGATGAAGATTATGTCTATTACGATAACGATTTACGTGCCGATTTGTGGGATATCCTCAGACAGGCTGTAATACTTGCTGTTACTATGAAACCACTATGTGTAGAAAACTGCCGCGGATTTTGTTCAGTTTGCGGCGGAAACCGAAATGAAAAGCAGTGTAACTGCCGCAATGATAATTCCAGAAATCAGTTTGCAGAGTTAAGAAATCTGCTTTAGAGATTGTAAACTTTTAACAGAAATTTGTAGGATATGCCACTTCCAAAACGAAGACATTCGAGAGCTCGCGGCAGAAAACGCCGTACTCACTGGAAAATTACATTGCCGGTACCGATTGATTGCCCGCAGTGTCATCACGCCCGGCTGCCGCATCATATCTGCCCCAACTGCGGCTTTTATAACGGCCGTCAGGTAATCGCCGGAAGCGAGACATAGAATTAGCTATAGAGTCACTCTATAGCATGGAGAATGCCGCTTCATGAAAGATACTAAGAAGCAGTCGGTTGTTCTTGATGTTATGGGAGCAGACGGCGGTGCAGAGCAAATTATTTTGGGCGGGCTGGATGCAGCGGTTCAAATCGGAGATGACCTGCAGCTGATACTGGTCGGTCATCGCGATATAATCGAAAAAACACTGACTCAGAGAACAGACGTTCCCGCTAATGTTGAGATAGAGCACGCCGAAGCTGAGGTTCCGATGGATCTGTCGGCAACCGAGGGAGTTCGCATCAAAAACAGCTCTATCAAAGTCGGGATAGGCCTGGTAAAAGAAGGCAAGGCTCGCGCCTTTGTTTCTCCCGGTAATACCGGTGCGGTGATGGCTACTGCGCTTTTAACTCTGGGACGAATGAGTCAGGTCAGCCGTCCTGCTATCGCCAGTTTGTTTCCAACTTCGGCCGGCCGGCCTACAGTTGTTCTTGATGTTGGCGCCAATGCTGAGAACAAGCCACAGCATCTGGCCCAGTTTGCTGTCATGGGTTCTGTCTATGCCTCTATAATGCTGAACCTTGAGTCCCCCAGGGTGGGACTAATTTCGATAGGTGAAGAGCGCAGCAAGGGGAATGAACTGATATTTAATTCGCAGGAACTGTTAAAACATTCGACTATAAATTTTGTCGGCAACATAGAGGGACGGGACATTTTATCCGGAACTATTGATGTGGCGGTAACTGACGGTTTTACCGGAAATGTTTTACTCAAACTGACAGAATCTATCAAGCCGATGCTGACCAAACATGTACAGAGACAGATTCAGACAAATCTTTTTTCACGGCTGGGTGTTTTTCTGCTGCTGCCTTTCTTAAGACGAATGCGCAGAACGCTTGATTATGCCGAAGTCGGCGGTGCTCCGCTCTTGGGAGTAAACGGCAATGTTTTGATTTGCCACGGTTCATCGGGCAGACGGGCGATTTGCAGTGCCGTAAAAACAGCCTATGAAATGGCTTCAAAGAGGATTGTTGAAAATATACACGAGAAATTATTGACGGATCATTTTGGGATAAGTGATGGAGAAAAAGATAAGAGCCAGAATAACCGGAACAGGGTCATTTGCACCACCGCAAGTGATGACCAATGCCGACCTTGAGAAAATAGTCGACACCTCAGACGAGTGGATTGCTTCCCGGACCGGCATTAGAGAACGACGCGTTGCCAACGGCATGGTTACGTCGGATATGGCTGTAATAGCCGCCACCAGCGCGCTGGAGATGGCTGATACCGACAGGGATGAGATTGAAATGCTCATTCTGGCCACGGTTACGCCGGATTACCGTTTGCCCTCGGCGGCCTGCGTCGTACAGGAAAAAATGGAATTGAACAATGCCGGAGCTTTTGATGTTGTTGCGGCATGTACCGGTTTTATTAACGCCTTGTCCATTGCAAGTTCATTTATAGAAAATGGAAATATCAAGAAAGCTCTGGTTATCGGAGTTGAAAAACTATCCACTTTTACCAATTACAAAGACCGCAATACCTGTGTGCTTTTTGGCGATGGAGCCGGGGCGGTGGTTGTGTCTGCCGAAGAAGGTGACAGGGGCATTATTAATTCATTCATAAAGTCTGACGGCCGTTACAGAAAACTGTTATGGTCCGAAGTAGGCGGAGCGGCGAATCCTTATTCTGAGAGTTTTGATTTTAACGGCAATGACAAAATAATGATGAACGGCTCCGACATTTTCAAAATCGCCGTCAAAGAGATGAGCAATGCCACTCTCAAAGTAATTGAAGATGCCGGACTAACGGTTGATGATATTGCTATAGTGGTGCCGCATCAGGCGAATATCAGAATTATAGAAGCTCTGGCCAAAAGAATAAAAATCAGTATGGATAAAGTTTTTCTAAATATCGCAAAATACGGCAATACCTCGGCCGCTTCGGTACCGCTCGCTTTAGATGAAGCCAACCGGGAAGGCCGCATAAAAGATGGTGATTATGTTGTTATGGTAGCTTTCGGTGGCGGCTTAATCTGGGGCGCGACATTAGTAAAATGGTAAAATGGTAGTATGAGCAAAACTGTTTTAATGTTTCCCGGTCAGGCTTCGCAGTATGTTGGTATGGCCAGCGACCTTCATAATAATTTTGAAGAAGTCAGAGATTTATACAAGCTGGCCTCAGATGAGTTGGGTGAAGATATTGCCAAGCTTTCGTTTGAAGGGCCTGCTCTGAAACTAAAGCAAACCCGCTTTACCCAGCCGGCTATACTGCTTCATTCCTTAGCTGTCTTGATCGCTTTAAAAGAGAGCCTGCCGCAATTTGATTACGCCTGCGGGCATTCTCTGGGAGAGTATTCGGCGCTGGCGGCTACCGGAGCTTTAAGTTTTGAGCTGGCCATCAAGGCGGTCGTTAAACGTGCCAGCCTGATGGAACAGGCCTGCCTTAATAATCCTGGCAGTATGGCGGCAATCATTGGCCTGACGGAAGAAAAAGTTTTAGAAATATGCCGGAAAGCTTCAAGGAGCGGCGTAGTGGTACCGGCCAATTTTAATTCAAAGTCACAGATAGTGATTTCTGGAAGTGTTGATGCTGTAAAAGTCGCCGCAGAAATTGCCAAATCTGAAGGTGCCAGGCGGGCGATGATCCTTGAGGTCGGAGGAGCCTTTCACTCACCTCTCATGGAGCCGGCCAAATCAGGAATGCAGCAATTTCTAAAAGATGCGGATATTAAATCTTCGGCGGTACCTGTAATCGCCAACGTTACAGCCAAACCGGCTGAGTCTTCAGCTGAAATCAAAAAGCTTCTGGTAGCCCAGATTACTTCTCCGGTAAAGTGGTCGCAGACCATGACATATCTGGTGTCAAACGATTGCACTAACGTTATAGAAATCGGCCCCGGAAAAGTGCTGGCAGGTATGGCCAAAAGAGATATGTCGGCTGAAAAAATAACGAATCTTGATACAATAAAAGATATAGAGTCGCTGGCGACTGTTTCGGTTTAAAGCAGGTATAAATTAGCTCAAGAAACTATGAATTTTGAAAACAAAACAGTAATTGTGACCGGCTCTGCTAGAGGTATCGGCAGGACCATAGCGGAGTACTTCGCCAAGTACCAGGCTAACGTGGTAATCTCAGATATTGATAAAGAAGCGATTGACAAAGTTGTCGCAGAAATTGGGAGCAAGGCGCTTGGCATAAAGGCCGATGTCCTGAATCTGGAGGAAGTTGAAAATCTTTTCGCCAAAACGGTCGAAAAATTCGGCTCTATAGATATTGTCGTAAATAATGCCGGAGTCACCAGGGATAATCTGTTGGTGCGCTTAAATGAAAAAGACTGGGATATGGTTGTTGACATCAACCTCAAAGGTGCTTTTTTTGTCACAAAAACTGCTGCAAAAATTATGATGAAACAACGTTCAGGAAAGATTGTTAACATAAGCTCGGTAGTGGGCCTAACCGGTAATGCCGGACAGGCCAACTACGCTGCTTCCAAAGCCGGCCTGATTGGGCTGACAAAAAGTGCAGCCAAAGAGTTAGCCGGCAGAGGCATAACCGTTAATGCCGTCGCGCCGGGATTTATAGAAACAGAGATGACCAACAAGCTACCGGAAAGTGTGCGAGAAGCATATATGCAGAAGATTCCGCTTAAACGCGGGGGCACGTCGCTCGACGTTGCTGCTACCGTAGCTTTTTTAGCGTCGGATGAAGCCTCGTACGTAACCGGGCAGGTGCTGGCCATAGACGGCGGACTATCAATTTCGTAAGTTATTAACTGAGGAAATATACAAAGGAGAAATGTAATGGCATCAATTGATGAAAGAGTCAAAAACATAATTATTGAACAATTGGGAGTTGAGGAATCTCAGGTAACCGAGACGGCCAAATTTGTCGAGGACCTGGGCGCAGACTCCCTAGATACGGTTGAACTGGTGATGGCCTTAGAAGAAGAGTTCACAGTTGAGATCCCCGACGAAGACGCCGAGAAAATTGCTACTGTCGGAGATGCGGTCAAGTATATCAACGATCATTCTGAGAAAAGTTAAACAAGGATACTAGAGCTGAATAATTTGAACAGAAAAGTTGTCATAACCGGCATGGGCATAATATCTCCTCTGGGAGAGTCGATAGAGGAATTCTGGAAGGCCCTGTTAGCAGGAAAATCCGGAGTTTCCAGACTGACCAAATTTGATTCTTCCGATTTCCCGGTACATATTGCCGGTGAGATAAATGATTTTGATGTCACCAAATATATAGACAAGAAAGTAGCCCGCCGGATGGACTTGTCGGCCCAGTATGCCGTTGCAGCCAGCATTAATGCTGTCAAGGATGCCGGGCTGAATACAGAAAAACTGGATCTTGACCGATGTGGCGTGGTTATCGGCTCAGGTATAGGCGGGATTCATACTTTTGAGAAACAGCGCGACAGGCTGGTGGCATCAGGTCCCAGTAAAGTATCAGCATTTTTTATTCCAATGATGATAATAGACATGTGCGCCGGCATGGTTTCCATAAGGTTCGGTTTTCGCGGACCTAATTATGGAACAGTCTCTGCCTGCGCTTCATCGGCTCACGCGATTTCAGATTGCTACAGAATTATTCAGAGAGGCGAAGCTGACGTGATGATAACAGGCGGTACCGAAGCAACCATTACGCCGACAGCGCTGGCAGGATTCTGCCAGGCCAAAGCGCTTTCGACCAGAAATGATGACCCCCAAAAAGCTTCGCGACCGTTTGATATTGGCCGCGACGGTTTTGTAATGGGTGAAGGCGCCGGTATTTTAATAATGGAATCAGAAGAGCACGCCAAAGCACGGGGCGCCAATATCCTGGCAGAATTGGCCGGTATTGGCATGTCCAGCGATGCTTATCATATGACAGCGCCGCACCCGGAGGGTCGCGGAGCGTGCAAGGCCATGGAAAACGCGCTGGCCGACGCCGGTCTTAAGCCCGAACAGATTGATTATATCAACACCCACGGGACATCGACCAGTCTCGGTGATATTGCCGAAACCAAAGCTATCAAAGAAGTACTGGGTGAACGCGCCTATAAGATTCCGGTGAATTCCACCAAGTCTATGATTGGCCACCTGCTCGGCTCCGCCGGAGCAATTGAAGCAATTGCCTGTGTAAAATCTGTACAGGATGACATTGTTCATCCGACAATAAACCTCGACACACCAGACCCGGACTGTGACCTGGACTATGTCCCCAATCAGAAAAGAAACTGGCAGACAAACTATGCCCTGTCTAACTCATTTGGTTTCGGCGGGCACAATGTTACCTTAGTCGTTGGCAAGTTCAACGGCGCTTCGTGACATGAGTTTCTGGGATGCGGTCAAAAGTATTTTCGTTGCCAGTCCTCCTCCAGAGAAAAAAGTAGACCTTGCCAGAGCAGAGTCGATAATTGGCTATCATTTCAAGGACCAGTCTCTTCTGGCTTTGGCGCTGACTCACCGCTCATTTACAAATAATTCTGAATCAGTAAATGAATCCAACGAAAGAATGGAATTTCTGGGTGATTCTGTGCTGGGACTGCTGATTGCCGAACAGCTATTTGCGGATCATCCGGATTGGCACGAAGGGGAGTTAACAAAAATGAAATCCCTTTTGGTTAACGAAACGACATTGGCAGAAATCGGTAAAGATATTGGGCTGAACCAGCATATCTACCTCTCTGCAGAAGAGGACAAATCGGGAGGTGCAGATAGGTCTTCTATCGTCTCGGATGCCATGGAATCTGTTATGGCGGCTGTCTATCTTGATGGTGGTATTGAAGCTGCCAAAAAGTTTATATTAAAAGTAGTTTACTCCCGCAAGGAGATGGTAAGCACCGACAGCTCTCAAAGAAATTACAAAGGGGAACTGCTTGAACTTATACAGGCCTCGGGCAAGGGCATGCCCCGTTATGATGTGGTCTCAGAAACCGGCCCTGACCACGATAAGACATTCAACATAGTAGTGCGTCTAAACGGCCAGGACCTCGGACACGGTATCGGGTTTTCGAAAAAAGAAGCTGAGCAAAAAGCTGCTGCCGAAGCTCTTGAACATATTAACGAAAACCAAGACTGACGGGCAGGCTCTGTCTTGACAAGGGTCTGGCTCCTGACCATATTCGTCATCTGATTATTACGTTAGCGTTTAGTAAGAGAGAAAAGCCATGAACATAGTCGTACTGGTAAAACAAGTCCCCGAAATAGCACTGATAAAAGTCAATGAAGCGGAAAATAAGATAGAGCTGCCTCAGGGACCGGGCGTGGTCAACCCTTTTGATGAGTACGCAGTCGAAGAAGGCATCCGTATAAAAGAAAAAACCAGCGGCAAGTGCATGGTTATGGCAATGGGCAGAGAAAGAGCCGAATCGGCCCTCCGTGACTGCCTCGCACTAGGTGCAGACGAAGCAATTCTATTGACTGATGAAGTTTTTGAAAAAAGCGACCCTCAGGCTACCGGCAAAATTCTGGCTGCGGCACTAAAGAAACTCGGCGAATTTGACATTGTACTGGCCGGCAAGCAAGCTATTGATTCAGACAGTTCCCAGGTGCCAGGCGCGGTCGCAGCTGCTTTAAGCCTGCCGCAGGTGATGTTTGTCAAAAAGTTTGAAAAAGTGGACATGGAGAAGACGGTAGTTTTCCGTATGACGGAAGAGGGCTACGATGTTGTTGAAACCAGGCTCCCGGCAGTTTTCTCAGTAGTCAAAGAGATAAACGAACCACGTTTACCATCGCTAAAAGGTAAGATGCAGGCCAAAAAGAAAGAGATTACCAGGTGGTCTGCTACAGATTTGGGCTTAGATGGAACAGGTATTGGCCAGAATTCTCAGACTAAAACCTTAAAAGTCGCCCCGCCTCCCTCCAGACCACAAGGGGAGATTATTGAGGGTGACTCAGCCGAAGAGATAGCCGACAAACTTTTTGAGAAACTGCGCGAAAAGCAAATTATCTAACAGCTGCTTTAGGCAATAAACCCCTTTTTTGAAAATTGACTTAGCAGGCTCTCTGCCGATATTATCAGTATATGAGAATCTTTGAATTTGCACCGTTCAGAAGAATCGCTCTGCCGGTTCTTGCTGTTTTGTATGGCCTCATTTTAGCAGCTCCAGTCAGATCCGGGGGAACAGCAGTAGATTATGCCCTGTGTGATATCCGTGTCGCCTGCTTTGTACAGTCGACTGAAGAGATAGACTGGCCTACGCTGTACTATCTCAATGATAATTTTGGCTGCCGCATCGACATAATTCTCATCAAGCAGCGGCCAAAATTTCAGATAGAGACCGAATCTCTTGCTGATAAACATCTCTATCTTCACCGCGTCTATCTTTCAACTAATGCCTCTATTTCAGTAGATGATGCTGTCAGGGGGCTGTTCATAAATCAAAAACCAGATTTATTGCTTTTTGAGAGCTCTTTTGATGAGCTGTCAATTGATCGCTGGATTAAATCGATTAAAGAGCTCAACTCCTCAAATATGGATCTGTTTGTTCTCTCAAAAGCGTTCAAACGGGTCAAATACGGTTCCAAAGAGAAAAGTGAACAGATAATTGTAAACGCACAGGAGTTCAGCAAGCGATTTGAAAGTCGCATGAATGTAGAAATCCGAAAATTGCTGGGCAGAAAATTTAGTTTAAGCTCTGACTATGACAGATTGAACTACTATCAGCGGATAGAAATAGATGGTGCAAACAAAACAGCAGGCACTGGATTCTTGAGTGGTATTGACATCTTGAGACTGCCGCAGGTTGCAGAAGTGGCTCTTCCGGTCGGGCCGATAAGAAAGACATTTGTACTCAGGGTAAACAAGTTTGTATCTGCTTTCAGGGCGGCCAGAAATGTCAAAGGCAAGGAACATGTTGCTTTTGTTGTCGAAGGTTACCGCGCTCTCTATGATTTGACCCAGCATGCCAGCTACAAGCAAATATTGAGCAGCGCCAGCGGTTTGGATCTGTATCTCTCAGAAGTTATGGCCAAAGCCGAAAAAGCGGCTCTGGCAGCAGTCGGCCTTAGCTGGGAGGGCAGCGTAATACTGCGGGATACGCCGCACGGACCTTCGCTCAAATATAGAATCTCAGTAGTTGTAGACGGTCCTTTCGAAATTACACTCTCAAAAGTTTCATTTCATCCCTACTGGGATACTACTGAAGTCGTACTGAACAAAGATGACAAAACTATATTACCCCATCAGTCTTTTGTCAGGGAATACCATATTGAAATTGATCAGAAATATCTCGATTCACATCAGCCGGACTCTCTAAGATTCACCGCAGAATTAGCATACTCAAAGATTCCGCTGACTATCTCAGACGTTGTGCCTGTCTGGGAGTCACCCGACTTAAATGTTCAGTTCTTGCCGGACTTTTATTTTCTACCGCCGGTAGCAAGACTTAATATTGACCGAGTCGTAGAATCGCTCAACTGGCAGGTGGTTATCAGCAAACCTCATGATTTTGAGGGAACAGTCAAGCTAGACTTGAAAACCCCCAAAGGTATGTTTGCCGGCGCCTATAAACAGGAGATTGACCTGCAAAGCGCTACCACATCTAATACTATCCGCATTCCGTTTACTATTTCTAACCTGTTTGAACTGGGTATCCAGATAGTCAGAGTTTCTCTGATCGTAGATGGCCAGGTAGTGGCGGCAGATTCCGGCAGAATCAGAGTTGCCCAATGCCATATAGCTGATACTGTCAAGATTGGATTTTTGCCGGATAGTTCAGGAAGACTCGAAGATATATTAAGAATGACCAACGCTGCTTTTCAGCCAATTACCGACAGGACCTTATTAGTAGGCAATCTAAATGCTTACAATGTCATTGCGATAGGTTCCGAAGCCTACCGGAACTATTCGTCATTCCGGAAAGTGCGGGACAGATTTGAAGAGTATATCAGGGCAGGAGGCTCAATAGTAGTATTTGGGCAGAATCAGAATTGGCCGATCAAGTCGCTGCCGGCTGCGATAGTTCCGACCACGGAACTCGTTACAAAAGAAACTCTGAAAAACCAAATTCCCGGAGCAAGAATACTCTCTCGACCTTATAAAATTACCGAGACAAATCTGCTTTCGCTTTTTTATAAGCCGGTCGAAGTGGCTTCGGCCATAGTGACACCTGCCGAGCGCGTATATGTGACAGCTTCCGGGGCGACACTTCTGTCTGTTTCACGATTAGGGCAGGGGCAGATTATATACTGCGGTCTGCCTCTTCTAGAAATGATTGCCAAACTAAATATTGATTCAATCCATCTGTTTGCCAACATTTTGAACTATTAATAGCAAATGCTGTTATATTTCGGTATAATCTTCCAATATTGTTATTTATGATATTTAGGAAAAGGATACGGCTACGACTAAAAGCAGATCAAAACTCTCAACAGTTCTCAAATATGTAAAGTCTTATAAGGGAGTTATCCTGACCGGCGGGGTTTGCATTGTTATAACAAATTCGCTGACGATGGTCATTCCTTATATTATTAAAATAATATTGGATCTTATGGAAAACTCTGCACCCATGAGCGTTCTCTTAGAGTTTATATATCTTACAGTTGCTCTGGCAGTTACTGCAGGAATTTTCAGATTTTTTACAAGACGTACAATAATCTGGACTTCGCGAAAAATCGAATATAGTCTCAGAAGCGAATTATTTGGGCATCTTCTCAAACTGACGCCTTCTTTTTATCACGAAAACCGCACCGGCGATATAATGGCGCGCTCCACTAACGATTTGGAAGCGGTACGTATGATGGTCGGCCCCGGGATAATGCATATTTCAAATACTTTTATAACTCTGATCGTAGCAATTCCTCTTATGCTGATTCTCTCACCTACTTTGACAATGTATGCTATGATTCCAATGGCACTTTTTCCGTTCATCATAAACCGCTTGAGCAATCAACTTTACAAACGCTCTGTACGAATACAGGAAGAGTTTGCATCGCTGACTTCAACCGCTCAGGAAAATTTGTCAGGCATCCGGGTGGTAAGAGCTTATAGTCAGGAAGATGCCGAGGTAGAAAATTTTCAGTTAAGGTCTAATAAGTATATGGGCGTCAATATGGATATGGCCAGAGTTCAGGCGCTGTTTATGCCTTTGGTTACCGCCATCGCGGCCTTATTGAGTCTGTCGATTTTATATTTTGGTGGATTGGAAGTAATTGAAAAAAGGATTTCTCTGGGAACTCTGGTAGCATTTTTCGCCTATCTCTCGATGATGATTTGGCCTTTGATTGCGATCGGATTTGTTATATCGATATATCAAAGGGGCATGGCCTCACTTGGCAGAATAAATAAAATTCTTCACACCGAGCCGGACGTCAAAAGGGAAGCCGCGGCAAACTTCTCACAACCAATGAAAGGCAAAGTTGAATTTAGAAATCTGAGTTTTGGTTATAATGGCAAGAAAATTCTTAATAACATTAATCTGACGATTGAGCCGGGGCAGACAATAGGGCTGGTAGGCCAGACTGGTTCAGGCAAGACAACTTTGGTTTCTTTATTGTCCAGACTTTTTCCTGTAGCAGACGGCAGCATTTTTATTGATGATGTGGATATTAATGAGTGGGACCTTGAATCATTGAGAGCTCAAATAGGCGTTGCCCCGCAGGAGCCGTTTTTGTTCTCTGATACAATTAGTTCCAATATTGGCTTTGGTGTCGATTCAATCGACCAGGAAAAGATACTGACTGCATCTCGTACAGCCGCCCTTGATAAAGATATCAGCGATTTCCCCAAAGGCTATGAAACGGTAGTTGGCGAAAGAGGTATTACATTATCCGGCGGCCAAAAACAACGTACTGCCATGGCCAGGGCAATTATAACAGAGCCAAGTCTCTTGATATTGGATGACGCTATGTCAGCGGTTGATACTGAAACCGAAGATCAAATTAATCATCACATCAAAGAAGTCCTAAAAAATTGTACTGCCATAATCATATCGCACCGGATGTCTTCGGTCAAAGATGCTGATCAAATCGTATATTTGGCGGATGCTCAAATTGTAGAAAAAGGAACGCATCAGGAGCTTATGGCTGCTGGTGGCAAGTATGCAGAAACCTATCGCCGCCAGCTTTTGGAACGGGAGCTTGAAGAAGCCTGATGACAGCAGAGAATTATCATAAAGAAGAAGCTCTCGGAAAAGCTTACGATGCTCGCCTGATGAAGCGGCTGTTAACTTATTTGCGCCCATATAAGCCGCAGGTAGCTGTCGGAGTTTTGCTGTTGATTGTTGGTTCAGCAGTTCAAGTCGGGATGATCTTTTTGGTCAAGTCCGGAATTGATACTTATATTACGCAAGGGGACGCGGACGGTCTTGGAGTTCTGGCTTTTACTTTTGCGGGAGCAATTCTGATGGGCTTTGGTGCCGGCTATGCCCAATTGTATGTCATGACCTGGCTGGGGCAGCGGGTACAGGATGATATCCGGATGGAGATTTTTAAGCATATTCAAAAACTTCACACCGGCTATTTTGACCGCACTCCTGTTGGTAGAATCGTCACGCGGGTCACCAACGACGTCAATGCGCTCAATGAAATGTTTTCATCGGGGGTCATCGCAGTCATCGGTGATATATTTATGCTGACTCTTATTGTTGGGGCTTTGCTTTATCTAAACTGGCAGCTGGCTTTGATTACATTTATCGTTTTGCCTGTATTAGTTGGCGTTACCATGATTTTTCGCTCCAAAGTCCGCAATGTCTACCGGATAGTTCGTACCAAGCTGGCAGTATTGAATGCTTTCACTCAAGAGCATGTTACAGGTATGAGTATCGTACAGCTGTTTAATCGCGAAAAGAGAACGCTTGAGAAATACAATGAAATAAACAGTGGCCTGAGGTCTGCCCATTTTCGCTCTATTTACTATTATGCCATGTTTTTCCCGGCAGTAGAAATCATTGGCTCAGTTTCCGTAGCATTGCTGCTTTATTTCGGAGGCTCAAGAATCTACGAAGGGGTTTTGACTTTCGGTGGACTGGTAGCATTTATTCAGTTGGTCGAAAAATTTTACCGGCCTATAAGAGACCTGTCAGAAAAGTACAATATTTTGCAGGCCTCTATGGCATCATCGGAGAGAATCTTTGCTCTCTTAGATACCAAGCCAGACATAAAAGAGATCAGAGCTCCTAAGAAAATAAGAGAAGTAAGAGGGCATATAGAGATAGAACACAGCTGGTTTGCCTATAACGATGAAAACTGGATTATTAAAGATGTCTCATTTTCTGTTAATCCGGGTGAAAAAGTTGCGATTGTTGGCGCTACTGGTGCCGGCAAAACAACTTTGGTTTCGCTTCTTTTTCGGTTCTATAATTTGCAGCGGGGCTCAATAAAAATTGATGGTGTTGATATCGCTGATATGAGACTGGATGACCTGCGCGGACTGCTGGGACTGGTACTGCAGGACGTTTTTCTATTTACCGGCGACTACGCCAGCAACGTCAGACTTCGCGATAAAAGCATCACCGACGAACAGGTCAAATTGGCCTTAGAACGGGTCGGCTATTCCCGCTTTTTGAAAGACGAAAAAGACGGCATCCACACTGAGGTAAAAGAACGCGGTGCTACGCTTTCTACCGGCCAAAAACAGCTGCTGTCATTTGCCAGAGCTCTGGCATTTGATCCGCAGATATTGATTTTGGATGAAGCCACAAGTTCAGTTGATACAGAAACAGAGCAGCTGATTCAAACAGCTTTAGATAAACTTCTGGAGGGGCGCACTTCAATAATAATCGCCCATAGACTTTCTACTATCGAAAAAGCAGACAAGATAATAGTACTGCACCATGGAGAAATCAGGGAAATGGGAAAGCATCAGGAGTTGCTTCAAAAAGGCGGCATCTATTACAAACTATATGAGATGCAATACAAGTCACAGCTCCATCGCTCAGAATTAAGCAGACAAAGCGCTCAGGCGACTGGTTAAGCTATGTGCTATGACGAATAAAGAGATTCGGCAGGCTCTAAAATTTTCTGATAAATTCTTAAGTGTAAAGAATTCTAAAACTTGCCTGAAACAGCGGCTTGATTATCTTCGGTATTATAAACTAAGAAAGAAAAACTGACAGCTTAGATGCCTGAAAAAACACTGATAATATCAACCTCCGGAGTTAGGGGAATTGTCGGCAGCGGTCTGGACCCGGCCATTGTCACAAACTTTGCGGCAGCTTTTGGAACCTTTTTGAAAAGAGGAACAGTCGTAGTTGGCCGTGATAGCCGACCTTCGGGAGAGATGCTCTTAGAAGCGGTAATCTTGGGCTTGAAGACTACCGGTATCAATGTTATTGATATTGGTGTAGTGCCCACCCCCACAGTTGAAATAGCAGTAAAAGAACTGAAAGCTGCAGGCGGAATCTGCATAACAGCCTCGCATAATCCGGCCATCTGGAACGCCCTGAAGTTTTTTAACAGGCGCGGAGAATTTGCAACGCCGGAACAATTTGACAAGATTGAAAAACTTTATAATTCGCAAGATTTTTCTTTTGTGCCTTTTAATAAAATCGGCAAAATTGAAACACAGAAAGACTGGGTTGAGAAGCATATCAAGAAAACTCTGGCACTCAAAGCCGTAAGAAATTCTGCTATCGCCAAAAGAAAATTCAAAATTGTAGTCGATGCTATAAACGGTGCAGGTTCTACTGCACTTCCTGATTTACTCGAAAAGCTCGGAGCAAAAGTGTTCTGTATAAACTGCAACGGCGATGGTAACTTTGTGCATGGAGCGGAACCCGTCCCGAAAAATCTAAAACAGCTGGAGCGCGAAGTTTTAAAACGAGCAGCTGATATCGGTTTGGCCACAGATCCTGATGCCGACAGACTGGCGCTGGTAGACGAAAGAGGCAAGGCAATCGGCGAAGAGCTAACTTTGGCTATAGCAGTTCGTGAAATTACCAGACGCTTCAAAGGCCCTATCGTAATTAATATCTCAACTTCAAAAGTAACTGCTGATGAAGCAGCTAAATCAGGTTCGAAAGTCTATTACTCTAAAGTCGGCGAAGCAAATGTAGTGCAGATGATACAAAAAAAGAAGGCCGTAATCGGTGGTGAGGGAAACGGCGGCGTTATTTATCCCAGGTTCCATGCCGGACGTGATGCTTTGGTAGCCGCAGCCCTGGTACTTAGTTGTCTGGCCGGAGAAAAGAGAAAAGTGTCGGACCTTGTAGGAACTCTCAGCCACTATTATACTATCAAAACAAAAGCGAAGTGCTCTGCTAGTTTTAATAAATATCTCAAGAGTTTTGAAAATGAGCTTGATAAATTTGTTGCTGATGCTCGTATCAGTAAATTAGACGGGCTCAGGGTAGATTTTGGCGAGGGCTGGTTCTTGGTACGAAAATCTAAAACGGAACCAATTTTCCGCTTGATGGTTGAAACAAATAGTGCGAAATTTTCAAGAGAGCTTTCCAAGAAAGTTATGAACTACTTTGTTAAATAGGGGACAGATGTAAATGTGCGGAATAGTGGGATATGTTGGTCCAAAGCCGGTCTTGCCGATACTCATGGCCGGACTGAAAAGACTTGAATACCGCGGCTACGATTCATCAGGGGTGGCGCTTCTTCACAACCACAGCCTGATAGTAACCAAAACCCCCGGCAAGATTGCCCGGCTGGAAAAGCTTGTCGATGGACAGGATTTTGAAAGCAATTGCGGCATCGGTCACACGCGCTGGGCAACTCACGGTGTACCAAACCAGCTCAATGCCCACCCCCATACCGATACTCCCGAAGAGATAGCTTTAGTCCACAACGGCATTATCGAAAACTTTCGAACCTTGAAAGAATTTCTGGAGCGGCAGGGATTCAGAATGAAAACTGAAACTGACACCGAAGTTCTGGTGCACCTTATAAGATTCAACTACAACGGTGATTTTACCGAAGCCGTCAGGCGGGCGCTTTTACAGGTTGAAGGAACCTATGGCATCGCTGTGATTTCGTCAAAGGAACCAAACAAAATAGTCGCGGCACGGATGGGTTCGCCGCTGGTTATCGGACATGGTGAGAATGAAAATTTTGTAGCCTCCGATGTTGCCGCTATGCTCGACCATACCAATCAGGTTGTCTATCTTGAAGACGGCGAGATTGCTACTGTCACTCCTGAAGGATATAATATCACTACCATAGAAAACGAAAAGATAGCCCCTCAAATTCAGGAAGTTACCTGGACGCTCGACCAGATCGAAAAAGGCGGCTATGAGCACTTTATGCTCAAAGAAATCCACGAACAGCCAGACACTCTTCGTAACGCCATGCGCGGACGGCTGAATTTTGACGAGGCAATATCGCGTCTGAACGGTCTTAACCTGCAGCAGGAACAGCTTCGACAAATAAAAAGGATAGTAATTACCGCCTGCGGGACCTCCTGGCATGCCGCACTTATCGGTGAATATATGATAGAAGAACTGGCCAGAATACCGGTCGAGGTAGAGTATGCTTCAGAGTTTCGTTACCGCTCACCTGTGATGGAGCCGGACACCGTCATGTTTGTTATCAGCCAGTCAGGTGAAACGACTGATACTCAGGCTGCCATGCGTGAAGCCAAAAAACATGGCGCCTCAGTGTTTGGGATTGTCAATGTTGTCGGTTCTACAATTGCGCGCGAGAGTGACGGCGGAGTTTATATCCACGCCGGGCCGGAGATAGGAGTGGCCTCGACCAAAGCCTTTACGTCGCAGCTGGTAGTGCTGTCACTTATTACTCTCATGTTAGCGCGCATGCGCAATCTTTCGTTTCAGCAGGGGCAGGAATTTATAGAAGCGCTCGAAAAGATTCCGGAAAAAGCAGAACGAATATTTGAGAGCGAAGACCAGATTAAAAACATAGCCGAGCAGTATTGCCAGACCAATAATTTCCTCTACTTAGGGCGCGGCATCAACTTTCCAGTAGCGCTAGAGGGCGCGCTCAAACTCAAAGAGATTTCGTATATCCACGCCGAGGGCTACCCGGCCGCCGAAATGAAACACGGTCCAATTGCACTCATAGACGAAAACATGCCGGTAGTTGTAATAGCGCTCAAAGACCCGGTCTACGAAAAAGTAATGTCAAACATTGCCGAAGTGCGCACTCGAAACGGGCAAGTGATTGCAATCGCTACCGAAGGCGACACCGAGATAGCCGAGCGCGCCAACCATGTTATATATATTCCCGAAACGCACCGGCTGCTGTCGCCGCTTTTGTCGGTAATACCGCTTCAACTATTGGCTTATCATATTGCGCTGCTTCGCGGCTGCCATGTCGACCAACCCCGCAATTTAGCCAAAAGTGTGACTGTGGAGTAGTTTCTTTGGTCGTCATTGCCCTTTTGTGTCTTTCCCGCCCCTTTGTTTTTCCCGTTCCTTTGTCTTTCCAGCTTTAGTCCCGTGTAGTCACGGGGCGAAGGCGGGAATCCATCTTTTGTAGGTCAGGACCCTTGCAGTCCTGACGCTCCTACGATGAAATAGTCAGGAACACAAGGTTCCTGACTTACAAAAGAAAGCCCTCTCCAAATTAAACCTTGCCCGCATACCAAATTTGCATTCATCTTTCACTTTCGTAAAATAGTAATCAAGCAGTAATGAAATATTTCAAACAACTATACCGACAGATATCAGATAAAAGATACGTGTTGGTTATTACAGCTACTGGTATTGTTGTCTCGCTTTTTTTGCATCTCAAAGCTACCTGGACGCCGCTTTTGCTTGATCCGGAAGCCTGGGCAAAAGCGATAGAGTTTCATCTGAACTATTACCCTTACAATATTCGTTTTCCGCAAACTCAGGCTACTCTCTTTGTCAGTCAGCTCTTTGGCGTTACACTTAAAGAATCATTTTATATTCTGCAGTACATTCTGGTACTCATACTGGGACCGCTGTTTTACAATTATCTAAAAACTCTCGGCTTTGGTCGAAATTGGTCACTGGTCGGTCTGGCTCTCCTGATGTTTTCGTTTCCTATTTTATGCGCTCACTTTGAGCCGGTACATACCTGGGATGATAAGTGGATGTACGGTTTTTTAATTCTTACGTTTTCTGCCCTACTCAAAAATAACTGGCTGGTCGCCTCTCTCTTTTTTACGCTGGGTTGTTTTGCCAGAGAGCAGATGGTTTTATTTTATCCAATATTCTTTTTAGAGGGAATGTGGTGCAGGCAAAAGCTGGGAGTTAGAAAACTATCGCTGGTATTGTCTATCCCAATAATCATATATGGCACGTTCACACTAATAATGTATCAAACAGCTGACCCACATAGGTGGTCTCTATTCGCGTATAATTTTGAAAACACAGCCAGAGCTGCTGATTCAATAGTATCGCTCTGGATTTCGTTTGGCTTTCTCTGGTTTTTGGGTGTGGCGGGGGCAGTAAGTATATTTGCAAAAAAATCAGAGCCGAAATTTAGAATTCTTTTCTGGGGAGCTGTTACTGCCCTGCCATTAACATTGATTTTGGGAATCCTTTTTACGTATGTCAGAGAGACTAGGATTTTGTTTCCGCCGTTTGTATTTTTAATACCGCTGGCACTTGTTGCTCTGAAAAATCTTTGGGCGAAGCTACCTGCTGAGAAATCAAAAGTGTTCTGGATAATCACAACGTGCTCTGGTGCTTTGCTGATTACCTCTGGAATGTTAATTGCACCGTATATCTGGCCGGTATTTGACTATGGTTCAAGCGCTATGCTTCGCAGAGATCTCGCCGGAGTGCAGATTGGCCTGAGTTTACTGCTGCTTGTAGGAGTGGTTGTTAGTCGTTTTAGGAAGTGACATATCAAATCAGAGTCACCCTGAGCGGACAAAGTCCCGAGCGCGGTCGAGGGAGTCGAAGGGCAGGCCTCCCCGGAGAGATTCGTAAGCTGAAATATTTTTTGTGCATTTCATTTAAAATTCCACCTTCGGAATAATGAAAGGAATATTCTAAAAAGTCTCGATATGAAAGCCAATGTCCAGAGCTTGGGAGTCAGAATTTCTTTCGCTAAATGTTCCGGACTTTCGGCGATAGAGCGCATCGTATCCGATTTTAGGTATTGGTTCTGTAGTCGGCAGGCGTTATACCAGGCTATGCCCCTCGCAATTCGTATACCGAAGTTGGTGATGATCTCGTCGTGAGTTCCGAATAGTTTGTCAAGAAGGTTAAGCATAGGGTTGTAACGCTTACCCACTGAGTCCTGTAGAAGATTTATTGAGTGTCCCAAGACATCGTTCATCAGATGAAAATCGTGTAGTCGAGTTTCGCTGTTGTTAGAAGCCTGACCGGTTTCAGCAAGAGCAAGGGGGAGATCCCATACTATGTGAGCGACCATTCCGATGATCATTTCTTCTAGTACAGAAGTGCGCCGTTGGTGCAGTACGTTTAGTATGTAACTCCATCCAGCTGGCACTTCCCCACCTTCATCATAAACATCCATAGCCATAAAATACCGGCTTGCAAATTCTTCATCAAGCTTGACAATCCATGCAGGGTCAAGGAAACCAGAAGTAAAGAGCGATTCTCCTATTTGCATTGTCATTAGTTCGTAAGTGTAAGTGAAAATAGCACGAGAATCCCGTTGCGATTCGTATTTGAGCCGATAGGATTTTAGAGATTGGATAATTTTCGTAATTCGGGCAGTAAGTTCATCGTTGTCAAAGGAAGAATTACTATTCGAATGTGGCTTGTCGTTCATAAAGCCTATACCCTTATTTGACTCTAGGCTGAGTCGCCTATTGCTTATTGTGGGCTCCCTAAACCCCAAAATGATATTTAGTTTTCATATCGGCGGCAGGTCTGCGCATCCAGCGCACAATAACCATAGTGTTTTCGTGGGCGGCAGATGTCCTCATCTGCCCCTTAGTCAAATATGATCCTACTGTGCGACGGGTGGCAGGTCTCTTTCCAGTTCTTTGTCGATGCGTTTGCCTAAAGCATAATCTGCCTGAACTAAAGTATGAATCTCGCGGGTGCCTTCGTATATTGAAGCTCCCTTGGAGTTGCGGTAATACCGTTCCACCGGATACTCATCAGAAAAACCATAAGCGCCAAATACCTGAACAGCATCAGCCGCGGCCTTTTCAGCCTCGCGACAGGCAATCCACTTAGCCAGCGAAGTCTCACGGGTAGAACGCTTACCCTGATTTTTTAGCCAGCCAGCCTTGAAACATAAATTGCGGGAATACTCATAGCCGGCTTCCATATTGGCTATCATCTGTTTGACCAGCTGATGTTCACCAATCGTGACACCAAAAGTTTTCCTTTCGTTGGCGTATTTAACCGAAGCGTCACGGCAGGCTCTGATAAGTCCGCAGGAACCGGCGGCGACTGTAAAACGCCCCTGGTCAAGGCAGAACATGGCTATCTTAAAACCCTGGCCTTCTTCGTAAACCAGATTTTCTTTGGGAACTTTGACGTCCTGAAACGAAAGGTAGCCGGTATTGCCGGCCCGCACGCCAAGTTTGCCTTTGATCGTGCCGGTGGTAACGCCGTCATAGCTGCGTTCAACTATAAATGCCGAAAGACCGCTGTGGTCGCGGTTCTTCTTTTTCTCTAAATCTGTCCAGGCAAACACCAAAAAGTAGTCGGCAATAGCTGCAAGCGAAATCCACATCTTCTCGCCATTCATTACGAAGTGGTCGCCATCTTTGACGGCGGTAGTCTGAATCCCGACAGCGTCGGTGCCGGCGGCAGGTTCGGTCAGGCCGAAGGTAGCAATCTTTTCACCTTTGGCAGCCGGTATCAAATATTTTTCTTTTTGCTCTTCGCTGCCCCAGGTCAAGAGGGGCAGAGAAAAGAGACCGATATGCACCGAGAGAATGACCCTGGCCGAGGTGTCGACATATTCAAGTTCTTCGGAGGCCAGCCCCAGTGAGATATAATCCATGCCCAATCCGCCGTATTTTTCAGGGATACAAAAGCCGAGCAAATTAGCCTTGCCCATGGCTGGCAGGACTTCCGGGTTGGTTTCGTGTTTACGGTCATACTCCTGAATGGTCGGCAGTATTACTTTTTTGGCCAAATCTCTGGCCATTTCCTGAACTGCTATTTGATTCTCTGTAAATTCAAAATCTATCATTATTTTTTGCTCCCAATAGTTCTTTTTTAGACTGTTGAAAGTAGACAAACTGTAGTGATAAGTCAATTGAGATATAGCTGCGGGACAAGTTCAATTGCCCGGAACGCTTAGTTTTACTATATTTCACAGGCGAAAATATGGCAGATTCCAAAACAATAAAAGCCGATATAATTCCCTACAATTCGGGGCATTCCAGTCTGGTTCATTCCTGGATAGACAATGAGAAGTGCTATTATAATCTTTGTTTGGGAAAGGGTTTTCCTCCTCCCGAAGATCTGATAGATAGCTGGCAAAGAAACGCCGTAAAATCTTACCTGATAGTTACCGCAGGAGAGCCGGTGGCCTATGGCGAACTGTGGGACAAGCCTTTTGAGATGGCCGTAGAAATCGCGCATCTGCTGGTTGACCCGGCCAGACGCTCTCTGGGCTACGGCACCAGGATGATTGAGCTTCTTTTTGAGTTAGTTTCCCAGAGAACAGCAGTAGCTTCTGTTCACTTAAATCTGTTCGTAGACAGCAAAGAAGCGCTGAACTGTTACCTTAGCGCCGGTTTTGAACTGGTAGGAGCGGCCAATTACACTACCGGACTAAAAATGGTGCGGATGATAAAATAGATTCAGGAATTTTCGGAAGGGATAAAGATGACAGACTACAATAATATCATAGTTGAAAAAAACAAGAGCACGCTTTTGGTGACAATCAATCGTGAACAGGCGCTGAATTCTCTAAACAAAGAAACAATAGCGGAACTTCAGAGCGCTTTCGATGCCTACCAAAGCGACAGCGATATCCGTTGTGTCATAGTCACCGGCGCCGGGAGTAAATCATTTGTGGCCGGTGCCGATATCGCCGAGCTTTCTGAACTTGATCAGGCCGGTGGCGAAATTCTGTCCCGAAACGGCCTGCAACTGATGCAGACAATTCAGGATTTCCCCTGGCCTGTTATTGCAGCTATAAACGGTTTTGCTCTGGGCGGAGGTTGCGAATTAGCTTTGGCCTGTGATATCAGGCTGGCCTCGACAAAAGCAAAGCTGGGCCAGCCCGAAGTCAGCCTCGGTCTTATTCCCGGCTATGGCGGCACCCAGAGATTAGCCCGCTTAGTTGGCAGGGGCAAAGCGGCGCAGCTTATTATGACCGGTGCCATGATAAGAGCCGATGAAGCTTATCGCATTGGTTTAGTCGACGAACTTTGCGAACCGGAAGAGCTAATGGACAAAGCTCAGGCTATGGCCGACGAGATAGCTTCCAAAGGACCTCTGGCTATCAAGAAAGCCAAAGAATGTATAAACGGCGGCCTTGAGATGACTCTTGCTGAGGGCTGCCAGCTCGAGATGAAAAAATTTGGTGAAGTTTGCGGAAGCAGCGACAAAACCGAAGGCACCAAAGCTTTCATGGAGAAACGAAAACCTGATTTCAAAGGCAATTAGTCAGGTCAGTTCTAATGGATTTAGGCTGGGTATTTTTTAACTCATTTATAGTCGGCTTTTCAGGGGCAATGATGCCCGGACCGTTATTGGTAGTCGGTATTTCTGAAACACCCCGCCATGGCTGGCGCACCGGTGTAATTATATCTGTGGGTCATGCTATAGCAGAAATAGGCGTGGTGTTAGTGCTGGTGCTGGGCATTGCCGCCTTCGCCAAAGACGAAGTGGTTACTCAAGTCATAGGAATTGTTGGCGGCGCGGCATTAATCCTGATGGGACTGACCATGGGCCGGGATATTTTGAAAAATAGAGTGAGTTATGATTCAATCGACAGTTCACAAAAAGGCAGCCGGCGGCTACTGGCCGGCAAGGGAATCTCCGCCACTCTTTCAAATCCGTTCTGGTTTGTCTGGTGGGGAACGGTCGGACTTAGTCTGCTGGTAGATTCTCAGCGTCTCGGAACCCAAGGACCGATTGTGTTTTATTTTGGGCACATCTTGTCGGATTTTGTCTGGTACACGGCAGTCAGCATTGTCTTATGGAGCGGTAGAAAATTATTTGTGGGGAAAGTTCTCAAGTCATTGATTCTAGCCTGTGCTGCTTTTTTAGTTTATTTGGGTGTAACTTTTCTGATAACTGGACTATCGAGTATTACGTAAACAAAGCTTCATGAAGCCTCTCATATATCGGACCCCGCGGCGTCAGGGTAGATTTAAACAGGGTCAGTCTGTCAATTTGAAAAGGCATTGCTTCGATTTTATAACTCTCAATAAAATGAGCGAGTTGCGGCAGCGCCTGCGGTTTTTTGACTCGGCCCAGAGTAAGATGCGGCCGGAACTTTCTGGTTTCTTTGGCATAGCCTAACTTATGAACCCGCTCGTCAAGGCTGCCGGCCAGCCTTTCCAGTTCAATATGGTCTCCTTTAAGACCGGCCCATAAAGCTCTGGGGCGAATCAGATTGGGGAAGCCGCCAATTTTGGAAATTTTGAAATCCAGGATATTGGTTTCCCGAGAAGTTTCGTTTAGTATTTCCGAGATAGGTTCGACTAATGAATCGTCGGTCTCGCCCAGGAATTTAATAGTCAGGTGAATGTTTTCCGGTTTTACCCATTTGACATTGCCGGCTACGCTCTTTAGCTGATAAATTATATTGGCCAGTTCAGTCTCAACTTGCCGGCTAATTGGTGTGGCGATAAATAAGCGCATCTTTTTATGCTATTCTATTGCTAAATCCAGAATATCTCTACGGAGTATTTCCAAAGCCGCATAGCAAGCGCGGGTGCGGTTTGTTTCACGGTCTCGTCCAAAATTGAATTCCTTTGAATATGATTTATGGGCGGAAGCGAGGCCAATAAAAGTCAGGCCGACCGGCTTTTCATCGGTACCGCCTTCGGGACCTGCCACGCCGGTTATCGACAAGGCAAAATCAGAAGAGAACCGTTTTCTGGCACCAAGTGCCATCTCTATGGCGGTCTCTGCTGATACTGCTCCGTACTTATTTAGAGTAGTTTTCTTTACTCCCAGTTCAGATATTTTGACCTCATTAGAATAGGCAATAATGCCTCCGGCAAAATATTTTGATGATCCCGACACTGAAGTTATAATCTCGCCAAGTTTTCCGCCGGTGCAGGATTCTGCTGCTGCCAGAGATTTGTCATTGTCACTTAAGAGCTGCCCTACTACAGACTGCAGCCTGTCGCTGTCATAGCCGTAAATAAATCTGCCGACTTTCTTTTCAATCTGCTTGACAAGTTTTTGCGCTTTGTTTTCGGCTCTTTCTTTGCTGTCAGCTGTAGCTACTATGCGCAAATCTACGCCGCTCTCCGATGGCAGATAGGCCAGTTTGACTCCCGGCTCTATTTCTAAATCAGCTGAGATAATCTCCGCCAGAGACGATTCCACAATACCGTTTAAGCGCAGGGTTGTAATCTTTATGGCCTGGCCAAAATTTTGTTTCGCCAGAAACGGGATTACTTCATTATCCAGAATATGGCGCATCTCTGTGGGTACCCCGGGCAGTGAAATAAAATAATAATCATTTTCAATGATACCGATGCCGGCAGCCGAACCGATTTCATTTTTGAAAATAGTAGAATTGTTTGGCAGTAAGGCCTGATCTTCGTTGATGGCTGGCATTTCTAGGCCGCGTCTGTGGTAGCGCTCACGTATTTCTTCAAGAAGCTGCTCGTTGAGAACCAGCTGCCTCTTAAAAAATTTGACTAATACTTTTTTGGTAAGGTCATCAGCGGTTGGCCCCAGACCGCCGGTAGTGATAATTACCTGCGCCCGCTTCAAGGCCTGTCTGAATGTTTCTTCGATTCTCTCGACTGAGTCGCCGACCGTACTCTTAAACTGAACAGACAGACCAATGCCGCTGAGCTTTCTGGCTATGTAGCCGGCATTGGTGTCGGTAGTTTCTCCCAGCAGCAGTTCATCGCCGATGGTTATAATCTCAGCAATTATCATATTAAACCCGAGCGGTTAATCAGCCAGATTATGAGATGTGTGACCAGATTTGACTGAACTCCGGCTACGACATCATCCATGGTTACTCCCCAGCCTCCAGGCAGCTGTTCGGCCTGTCTGGCAGGATAAATTTTTACGACATCCAACGCTCTGAAAATAAAGAAGGCGATGGCATAGTTAATAAGAGAATAAGGCACAAACAACAGCGTGATAAACATTCCGGCCCATTCGTCGATGACTATTTTGCGGGCATCATGCCCCAACTCTTTTTCAGCTTCTCCGGCCGACCAGACCGAAACAATAGTTGCCACTGTCGCCGCCATAGTCAGCCCAAGCTGATTATTTTGAATAAGAAAAAAAGCTATCAGCCAGGGAGGAATAGAACCAAATGTGCCCGGTGTAATCGGGAAATAGCCGGACCAAAAACCAGTGGCAAGCATTTTAGCTGCGAATTTTTTCATATTAATTCTATTTTAGCGCTTTCTTAATCATGTAAGAATATTTTACGATATAGTCGATGCCGGTACCAACAGTAATGGCAGCCGTCAGCCATAGCATCAAATTAAAATAATAGCGGTAATCAAATGAAAAGAACTCCAGTACCGGGCTGTCAAAATACTCAAGCGACTTCACGAAATTTATATAAAGAAGAACCACTCCTACCAGGCTTATCTGGATAAAAGTTTTCACTTTGGCCCACCAGGTCGGAGGAATGACCACGCTGCTGTATGCTGCCAGAAGCCTCAGCCCTGTAATCAAAAACTCACGTCCGATTATCAGCATAACAGGCAGCGGTGAAACATAGCCCAGAGCAATAAATGATATCAAAGCGCTTGATACCAAAATCTTATCAGCCAGAGGGTCCATAAACCGCCCAAAACCGGTTATTATTCCAAACTTGCGGGCGTAGTAGCCATCAATCATATCAGTCAGAGCTGCTACTATGAAAAGCCCCAGTGAGAGCAGCCTCCAGTAAAAGCTGTCCAAAAGGAAGAAGTACATGAAGAAGGGAGCAATTATAATCCGCAGCAAAGTCAGCTTATTGGGCAGGTTCATAGGCCTAAAAAGGTATCAGCAATCGGACTGACTGTCAATCTCCATTGCGGGACTACCTAGACAGTCAATATTCTTATCAGTTATTTGCCAGAAGATATATAGTAATTCGGTCGATCTGTTCGCCTGTAAGTTTTGCCTGTTCACCATACTTTCTTACCAGAGGAGGCCACTCTTCGTCACTTTTATCTGTAGGTTTGGGAAGAGTGTGACAGCTCTGACAGGAAGCTGCAAACAGGCGGCTGTTTTGGGTAGACTCTTCATCTACGATTGCACCGCCGCAGCCAAGCGAAAGAGCAATAATCAGACCGAGAAGAAGTGCGCTGAAAACGTTTGATATCACAGTCCGATTCCCATCAGGAAGCGGGCTCTGGCATCGTCGCTGTCGTCAGTAATCCCCCAGGCGTAGCCGAAGCTATACCAGACAGGGCCTGAAGCAAAGGAGCAGGTCGGTCCCAGATACGAAGCTGTTTCGTTTTCGGCGTTTTTGATAATCTCGTATCTACTGGTAGACTCTACTCCTATTGACCATTTGTAGCTGAGCTCATAGCCCAAGCCAATATCCAGCCCATATTCGTGTCGCGGGTCGCCCGGCGCCCAGAAGAATTCATAGACCGGGTTTAAGGCGATTGAAATTTTATCAAAGTCACGCCCAAAAATCAATTTGGTTTCAAGTTTATTTTGTGCTTTGAGATCTATTTTCCTTTTGTATTCAAGATAGAAAACAGGGGCAAATTTTTGACTGCCCGTACTACTAAACCTGAACCTGGTGCGCAGCTGAAAAGCGTCCCACTTGAGCGCTTCGTTTTCGTTCTGGCTGAAAATCTGATAAATAGACATATCCCAATTAGGAGCCAGACCGTGTTCAATCTCCAGACGGTACTCCCAGCTGTCTTTAGTGCTCAGTTTAGTTGTCTGATAAAACTCAAGGTCTACACCGTCAGGCTGCTGCAAAATTGGCTGATAGGTCCAGACAAACTTTCTGCGGTCAGCGTTAGCTGTAGATACTGCCACCAGAATTATCAAAGCCGCCAGGAAAATTTTTCTAAAGCACATTTGTATACTCTCCACTGTTTTCAATTACAATAGCTAAATGAAAATCATTTTCATTTAGTTTTTTGGTTGATGCCATTATAAGATAAGATCAGCTGTGATGTCAACGGAAAAGAACACAAAATTGTAATGTTTTAGATCGTGACTTATTATGCCTGCCACAATCATCTCAATAATATAGGGGGAATAAAAAACCCAAGCAGGAATAGTTCCTGCCTGGGTGGACGATATTAGGTAATCCACAGAAAGAGTAACACTTTCCGATTGCACAGTAAATTTAACAATAATCATTTTTTTGTCAAGGGGAAAATGCGAAAAAAGTGATTTATTTTCCAGGCTTTTATGCCTATTTTAAGACTAGAATGTGTCATTATTATCAAAAAAATAGAGGCCGAAAAGGAGGTTTTTCTAATATAATCACTCCAGCAAATAGCCCAGAATGTGGATAGCCCGTAGATGGTATGTGGGTAACTCTGTAATCTCTTATCAGGAAATTGGTTACAAATCGTGTAAATCAAAAATAAGGGTTCTGAAACAACTGCAATAAGTTAGGCCTCTATTTTTCTGAAACTCACAAACTTACGGGTTTAGCCGAATGGACTAAGCCGTCAATGTTAATAAAATCGAACCTTTCCGTCTGTCTGGCTTTGTCGTAACTTGCTGTGAGACAACCGATTTTAATTTTAATGAAAAATTGTCTGAATTTTATTAGTACCCCGATTTACTCAGGCTATATTGGCTACCCCGCTGAAGATTAGGAAAGACATCAGTAGTGAGTGAGTGATTACTTCTTCAGTAATGGTAAATCATAAATTGAAACTTTTGGAGAGTTGTGATTGCATCAAGTAGAAATGCCGAAGGCCATTTTTTCTTAAGCCTGCTCTTTAGAATTGATTTTGTAGGAGGGAAAAGTTGAAGATAAATCGTTTATTTACCAAAGAGAGCAAGTCGCCTTATGATGAAATAGAGTTCACTCAGAGGTCTTCAGAAATAAAAAATCCTGATGGCTCAGTAGTTTTTAAGCAGGACGACATTCAAGTTCCGAGTGAGTGGTCGCAGGTAGCAGTTGATATTTTAGCACAGAAATATTTTCGTCGTGCCGGAGTGCCTCAGAGTGATGAGAAAGGACAGCCAATACTGGATGAATCCGGAGAGCAGCTCAAAGGCAGAGAGACAGATGCCAGACAGATTTTTGGGCGCCTGGCCGGCTGCTGGAAACATTGGGGAGAAAAATACGAATATTTTGATTCAGCCCAGGATGCACAAGCATTTGAAGATGAACTATGTTACATGCTGGCGGCTCAGATTGCCGCTCCTAACTCACCGCAATGGTTTAACACCGGACTGTATCATTCTTATGGCATTACCGGCAAAGCTCAGGGACATTATTTTGTCGATCCTGAGACTCACAATCTGACAACTGCTCAAAACGCCTACGAACACCCTCAGCCGCATGCCTGCTTTATTCAGTCGGTAAGTGATGACTTGGTCAACAAAGGCGGCATAATGGATTTGTGGGTGCGAGAGGCTCGTCTTTTTAAATACGGCTCAGGTACCGGCACAAACTTTTCCAATTTACGTGGAGAAAAAGAACCTCTTTCGGGGGGAGGTAATTCATCAGGCTTAATGTCGTTCTTGAAAATTGGAGACCGTGCTGCCGGTGCCATAAAATCAGGCGGCACCACCCGGCGCGCGGCAAAAATGGTCTGTCTCGATCTGGACCACCCCGATATAATAGATTTTATCTCCTGGAAAGTTGTCGAAGAACAAAAAGTAGCCGCTTTAGTCACCGGCTCCGCAATTATAAAACAGCAACTCAAGAATATTTTTGAGTCCACCAATATAGCCGGTGAAGATAAAGTCACCGCTGTTGAAACTGACCCGGGTAAAAATTCAAAATTAAAATTGGCGCTTAAGACAGCCAGGCAGCTTTCAGTGCCGACTGCCTATATTCAAAAAATAATAGGTCTGGCAAATCAAGGCATAGCAGAAATTGACTTTATTGAACTTGATACAAACTGGGACAGCGATGCCTATCTGACAGTATCCGGTCAGAATTCCAATAATTCTATTCGAGTTCCCAATGAATTCTTTAAAACGTTACAGGAAGGCGGTGAATGGAATTTAATTCGCCGTACTGATGGCGCTGTTCATGAATCAATCCCGGCCGCAGAGTTATGGGAGAAAATATGTTATTCGGCTTGGGCCTGCGCCGATCCCGGAATTCAGTTTGACACCACCATAAACGAGTGGCACACCTGCCCGCACGAAGGGCGTATCAATGCCTCCAATCCCTGCTCGGAATATATGTTTCTTGATGATACCGCCTGCAACTTAGCTTCGATTAACTTAATCAAGTTTCTCAAAAGTGACGGCAAGTTTGATATTGAGGGCTATTTGCATGCGATTTCGCTCTGGACAATAGTTCTGGAAATCTCAGTTCTCATGGCCTCATTTCCTTCGGCAGCTATTGCCCAAAGAAGCTTTGACTACCGCACGCTTGGACTTGGATTTGCCAATCTTGGTACTCTTTTGATGCGTATGGGCATTCCCTATGATTCTTCCGAGGGTTATGCCTGGTGCGGAGCGCTGAGTTCTATGCTGACCGGTCAGTCCTATGTCGTTTCGGCGGATATGGCCAAACAGCTGGGACCATTTCCGGCTTATTTTAAGAATCGTGAATCTATGCTGAAAGTGATGCGTAATCATCGGCGGGCTGCCTATAACGCTGAAAAGTCTGAATTTGAAGATCTGACAATCAAACCTACAGGAATCAATCAGAATTATATTCCGGAGGAAATAATAGAGACAGCTCGCCGGGTCTGGGACAAAGCCATCGAACAGGGAGAAATCTACGGTTTCCGCAATGCCCAGGCGACTGTAATTGCCCCTACCGGCACCATTGGTCTTTTGATGGATTGCGATACCACCGGAATTGAGCCTGATTTTTCACTGGTGAAATTTAAGAAACTGGCTGGCGGCGGTTATTTTAAGATTATCAATCAGTCGGTACCGGTAGCGCTTGCTAAGCTTGGCTACACCGAAGAAGAAAACAGCAAGATTATTTTGTATGCTACCGGACGAAAGACTCTCAAGGGCGCTCCGTTTATTAATCATGAATCGCTGACCGCTAAAGGATTTGAAGGAGAGCAGCTGGATAAGATAGAAAAGACCCTGGCAAATGTTTTTGATGTTTCATTTGCGTTTAACAAGTTTTCACTGGGTGAGGAGTTTCTCCGGGATACCCTTGGATTCAGCGAAGAGGTCACGGAAGACTGGCATTTTAATCTGCTGCGGGAGCTGGGTTTTACTCGTGAGCAGATTGAAGCAGCAAATGAATTCTGCTGCGGCACTATGACGCTCGAGAGTGCTCCTCACTTAAAAGAGGAACATCTGCCGATATTTGACTGTGCCAACAAGTGCGGCCGCAAAGGTATCAGATATATCAGGTACCAGGCTCATATCAAAATGATGGCAGCATCGCAGCCATTTATCTCCGGAGCAATCTCTAAGACCATTAATATGCCGTCTGAGGCGACAATTGATGATGTCAAAAAGGCTTACCGCATGTCCTGGGAAACAATGAACAAAGCTATCGCGCTGTATCGTGACGGCTCCAAGCTCAGTCAGCCACTTAGTTCCAAACTCTTTGAAGAAGACGAAGCCGAACAACCGCTGACAGTTGAAAAAGTATCTGAGCAGATGGCCGAGAAAATTATATACCGCTATATAGCCAAGCGTCGCCGTATGCCGCAAAGACGGGCTGGCTATACTCAAAAAGCAGTTATTGGCGGGCACAAACTTTATCTGCGGACCGGCGAATACAGCGACGGTACTCTGGGAGAGATTTTTCTGGATATGCATCGCGAGGGAGCAGCCTTCCGCTCCATGATGAACTGCTTTGCTATTGCAGTTTCGCTGGGTCTTCAGCATGGTGTTCCCTTAGAAGAATTCGTCGACGCTTTTTTGTTTTCCCGCTTTGAACCCAACGGCCTGGTTCAGGGAAATAAGTCCATCAAGCGCTCAACTTCAATAATAGATTATATCTTCCGTGAGCTGGCTATCTCTTATCTGGAACGCAATGATCTGGCGCAGGTATCCGAAGAGGATCTGCGCAGCGATACTCTGGGTGAGCCGATGGGCGAAGCCATGGACTTTGAAGAAGAAGAGGAAATTAAGCTGGTTGCCAACAGAAAAGTTCCGACCGGAAAACGGACCGAAAATGATATTCGCACCCGCCATCTGGTACAGGATTTGTCAAACGGTGATGCAGGCGGCGGCAGCAACGGGTCTGATAAAGAATCTATTAACCGCATTGATATCGATAAAGATAAGGGAGTAGAGGCCAATGCTACACAGAAGGAGAGTTCGATTGCTGATGAACAAATTGAAAGCGCCTCGGCGCATTTTGAGTTTACCCAAACAACAGTTACCTCTACTTCAACTTCGACCGAAGGACGACGTATCCTTGAAATTAGAGAAGCACGACTAAAAGGCTACGAAGGTGACATGTGCAGTGAGTGCGGGCAGTTCACCATGATACGCAACGGCACCTGCCTCAAATGTGATACCTGCGGCGCTACCTCGGGCTGCAGCTGATATTTTAGGCCATAACACTTCTAATATATTACCCGGCCGCTACTAGTGCGGTCGGGTTTTCTTTTTACTGTTAGCATAGCTTAAAAAAGTTTTGTTTCTTATAAAAGAACCCGGAGTTTTTCTATTTTGAGAATTTCTATAAGAATTATTAACGCTCTGACTTTTGTAGTTATCTCTTACCTGTCAATTACGGGCATTCGTCTGCTGCTGTTTGGCAACCGCCTGTCGCTGCCCGAATGGCTGGTCTGGCTGCAAACTATAGAGTTCGGTTATAATACTCAGCTGCTTCACTTTTATGCCGGGCTAGCGCTGGCAGGGTTGTTGACAATAAGAATAGCTTTAAACATTATTTCTGCTAAAGAAAAACATTCGGTAAAGCTGAATTCAAATATTGCCGAAATGTGGCGGAGCAATATCGCTCTTGTAATAAATTTGCTGCTATTTTTGGCTATCATATCGGGACTGCTTGTTTATTCAGGAAAGATAACAGGCGCCCTTTCTTATGCTTCACTTAAAAATATGCATTTGATCAGCTTTTGGGGAGTACTGCTGTTTTCTGTCATTTACGGGATGGTTAAAATTCTTCAAAGAGACAGATATGAAAACAGATTTACTTACAGATCAAAAGAGGGCAAGAGAACTTGGGCTGCTCTTTTAGCTTTGTTTCCTATCTGCGCTATAGTTGCCTGGGGAGTAGCTGAATTTGTGAACACTCCCATGACCTTAAGCAGTCGAAGGATGAATCGAAATATCGTGCTCGATGGTCATGCCCACACAATTGAATGGCATGGTGTAGACTCTGTAGTTGTACCGGTAACTGGCGGAGACAATTTTGATAACGGTTCTACTAATGTTCTGGTTAAGAGTTTTAGAAACAGGCGGCATATTTTCTTTTTATTTCAATGGCAGGATAACAGCAGGTCATTCAATCGCCGGCTTGTTAAAACAGACAGCGGCTGGATAGAACAAAAATCGGACAGTTCTATTTTTGGAGAGTCAGTCTATTTTGAGGACCAGTTAGCGGTTTCTTTTCACAGGAGCAGTTCGGGCTGTCTAGAGAGCTGTCACCTGGGTAATAGCAAACAAGCCGGCAGACATTATACAAGTGGAGACAGGTCCGACGTCTGGGTTTGGAGAGCGCTTAGCACCAATCCGGTTGGCGAGGCAGATGATGGCTGGTGGGCAGCAGCCAGTGATTCAAGCAGGGGCATCCGCTTTGATAACTCAGCCGGCGGTGGTTATGCCTCGAACTTAAATCGCGAATGGGATGAGCCTTATTTTTTGAGTTATCATCCGGCCTTCAGATACTGGATAGATATGAATTCAAAATATTTTCTGTCATATCGTCCCGGGCTGGACATTTTTGAAATCGGTGCAATTCAGCCGGCTGTGGTCACTTCGCCGTTTATGGGAGACCGGGGAGATATCCGCGTCCGGGGAAACTGGGCTAACGGTTTATGGACAGTGGAATTAAGCAGGTCCTTAAATACTGGATCACCATTTGATATTGCTTTGCTGGGAACTGTCTGGATGAGTCTGGCGCCATTTGATAACAGTGAAAAAATGCACAGTTATCATTTCAAAACGATTAAGCTCATTGTTGAAAAATGATATAAACTGATTTGAGAAAAAGGACCGGTTTTGAATCCGGTCCTTTCATCATAAACTACTCTTGAAAATCATTACTGGCAAGTTCCTGTTTGAGCTGTCTGGCTTTGGTGACTAAGTTCATCAGTTCCAGCACATCGTCCTGGCCGGTTTGATTGTAAACATCACCCGCCAAAGAAAGCACATCGCCCAAATCCGAGCCTCTGGCCCAATAAGATTGGCGCATAATTTCAGAAAACTCGGCAGCGGCCGCAGCCAGTTTGTAGTCTGGGCTACAGAAAGCAAAGTTGCGGTCGAATATGCTGGTAGTGATCGGCCGGCTGATCTCTTCGACAAAACCTGTTTCCGGGTTTTTGTAACGAATATAGATTTTGCCAATCTGCTTTTTGTGGGCGTCTTTATTGAACTTAATTTCGTACAAAGCAGTGACACTATGGCCGGAGCCGACTTCGCCGCCGTCCTCGTTATCATCGCGAAACTTGTTGTCCTCAACGTTGCGGTTCTCGTAACCCAAGAGACGATAGCTGCGGACAACTTCAGGATCAAAATCTACCTGAATTTTAACATCGCGGGCTATTACCTGCAGTGCGCCTGAGAGGTTATCGGTGAAGACTCTTCTGGCTTCGGCGATATCATCGACATAAGCATAATAGCCATTGCCTTTGTTACCGAGTTTCTCCATCAGCACGTCATTATAGTTGCCCATGCCGAAACCAATGGCAGAAAGAGTGATACCCCGGTTGGCCTGTTTTTTTATTCTTTCAAGTAATTCATCCGCAGCGGTAATGCCAACATTGGCGACACCGTCGGAGCACAGGATGATGCGGTTAATTTTGTTTTTTTGGAAATGACGCGATGACATATCGTAGGCCAGTCGCAATCCGGCCTCGCAATTGGTCGAGCCGCTCGTACCAAGGGTCATTATTGCGTATAAAATTCTTTCTTTGTTTCTTATCGATGTTGGTTGCAGATGTACTCTTGCAGTTGAGCCATAGACTACGATTCCGACTTGGTCATTATAGTTTAGTTTGTTGACCAAAAGTCTCAGCGCTTTTCTGACAAGACCGATTCTGTTCTCCCTTGCCATTGAACCGGAGACATCTACTAGGAAAACCAGATTGGCAGCTTTGCGGTTTTCCTCGCCTATTTTTTTGCCTTTGATACCTATGCGCAGCATCTGGCTGTTCTGACCAAACGGCGACCGGGAGCCCTCGAGATAAACTGCAAAAGTTTCTTCTTCAGGCGCGTTATAATTGTAATTGAAGTGATTGATGAACTCCTCGGTCCTGACGGCATCTTTTTCCGGCAGGTTGCCTCGTTCAAGATAAGCGCGCGCCAGAATGTATGAAGCGTCGTCGATATCTACTGCAAAAGTAGAGAAATGGTCGTCTTCGGTATCGACAAACGGATTAACGCCATAGTTTTCAAAAAACATAGCGTCATAAGGCTTGCCATTGACAATGGCCGTGCCGCCATGAGCGGGAGGGAAGGGCTGTACTGACTTTAGTCTGGGCACTTTATTTAGGTTAGCCGTAGCGCTGTTTTTTGGAACGCCATCCATGATGTATGAAGTTTCAGAAGCTCTGCCGCCTCTGATAAATACTTCACCCTCACTATTAGTGACAACTTCGGCCACTTGCTCAATGAGATCATCTACTGAAGGCATAGTTTTTTGTTCCATCATTTTTTTTGTAATGATAGTCTGGTTAGAAGTCTCAAACTTGTCCATGATATCAATCTCGGCCTCGACAACTATTTTTTCTTCAAGTCCGTCTGGTCCCTGAGTCAGAGAGTTATTTATTTCGACTGTTAGGTCAGCTTCCACTATTACGTTTTTTACCTCAAGTGTTTGAAAACCAATACTTGAAATTCGAAGGGTGTAGGTACCGGGTGCGATTCTCGGAATAACAAACTTGCCGTCAAGGTCTGTATTAGCCCCTCTATTGGTTCCGACTACCAGAACTGTCGCCCCTACGATGGGCAGGCCGGTATGGCTGTCTATTATCCGACCGGAGATTTGGCCGGTGGCATCAGCCAGTATAATAGCGGCGGCCATTAGCGATACTAAGGCGAGGACTGCCAGGGTTAATTTGATGTTGTGGCGCATAATCCACCTCCTGCGAAAGATTAATGTTTTCTACTTCTGAGGGGATTACAGCCAAGAGACGGGTTTCTTCCACTGGATGTGCAAAAAAATAAAATTTATTTGGTGATGAAGAATCAGGAAAGCGCAGGAATTACGGAAAAATACCCAGCTCTTTATAAGAAACTGCTATTTTATCAATAGAATTCATGAAAGCAGCAGTTCTTAAATCGACTTTATTTATTCTGGCAGATTCATGTATCTGATTGTAGGCCTGAATCATAGTTTCTTCAAGTCCCGATCTTACCAGATCCAGTTCATCGGCTCCGGTGGCAACTTTGCTGATAAGAGATTGTTCGAATTTTTTCCCGGTAATACTTTCAACAGATTTCAATATGTTGGTGATCATTGACTGGTCAAATCGTTTTTCCATTCGTCCGAAACGTACGTGAGACAAGTTTTTTATCCACTCGAAATAAGAGACAGTAACACCGCCGGCGTTTAAGAACATGTCCGGTAAAATATAAACTCCTCTTTCAAGCAGAATTTCGCTGGCAAGAGCGGTGGTTGGTCCGTTGGCCGCTTCGGCAACGATTTTTGCCTTAATATTCGGTGCATTGATTCGGGTAATCTGGTTTTCTAATGCTGCCGGCACCAAAATGTCACAATCGAATTCAAGCGCCTGACTGGGGTCTTCATACCCTTCGGCTCCGGGAAAACCCTGCGTCTTGCCAGTCTCCTGACGGTAGCCCATAAGTTTTTCGATGTCAATGCCGTTTGAATCATAAAGTGAACCGTCGTATTCGGCTATTCCGACTATTATTGCGCCGGCTTCCAGCAAAAATTTGGCGCTATGATATCCGACATTTCCCAGTCCCTGTACTACCACCCGCTTGCCATCAATACCATTAGACAGTCCCAGCTTTTTCATCTCTTCAGTATGCTGACAGGCTTCACGTATACCGTAAAATACTCCAAGGCCGGTTGCTTCAGTTCTGCCCTGAACACCGCCCTGGGATACAGGCTTGCCGGTAACACAGCCGTAAGCGTTCATGTCATCCCCTTTCATAGCCAGATAAGTATCTAAGATCCAGGCCATTTCTTTTTGACCGGTGCCATAGTCAGGGGCGGGAACATCTATAGATGGTCCGATAAAATTTTTCTTAATCAGTTCATAAGCATAACGCCGGGTGAGTCTCTGCAGCTCCGGTTCTGAATACTTGTGGCGGGCAATTTTTACGCCGCCTTTTGAGCCTCCGAAAGGAACATCTACTATGGCGCATTTATAAGACATCAGCGCTGCCAGCGCCATAACTTCGTCTTCATTTACATTGGCGGCAAAGCGAATCCCTCCCTTGCCGGGAAGTTTATGATGGCTGTGCTCGGCCCGCCAGGCTTCGACGACTTCTATTTCGCCATTATCCAGCTGCACTGGAAATTTCATGTGATAGACGCTGTTGCAGGCTTTTATCTGTTTGAGAAGACCTTCGGGGTGTTTGGTGAGAGTGGCGGCTTTATCAAAATTCTTGTTTACCTGTTCAAGGAAACTTGGCTCTTGAAAAGATGTCTGTGGTTCGGCTACAGTTGTCATAATTTTTCCCAACTTCAGAGGACAAACATATGTATGCTTATCGGTAAAACAAAGAGATAAATGACGAAAGATTAGAGAAAGTCAGGCTTTTGGCGCTGCGATAGCAGGAAGCAAGAACCCAGGTATTGCAAGGCTTTTGAGAGACAGGGTTTTACTGCTCCAGCCTCGGTTCTGCTGAAAGAGAGATTTCAGATAATCCCAGCAGAGAGCGGATTTTGGCCGTTATTTCAATGGCATAAGAAAATACCAAGGGCGTCAGCAGCAAGGTTATGACAGATGACAGAGCCAGCCCGCCAATTACTACTGCTCCCAGGCCGCGGTATAATTCCGACCCCGCTCCCGGCATAAGTACCAGGGGCAGCATTCCAAAGGCCGAAGTGGCTGTTGACATAAATATTGGGCGGACCCGGACTCTCACAGATTCTTTTACAGCTTCTCTTTGATCCATTCCTTCCCGTATGAGCTGCAGAGCATGGTAGACTATTAGAATTGAGTTGTTTATAACAGTGCCGACTAATATCACAAAGCCCAGCATTGTCAAAATATCCAGCTGCAAGTTAGAATCAAAGAGCTGCACAATCCGAAGACCCAAGACACCGCCGAAAGTGGCCAGTGGTACGGTAACCATGATTACCAGGGGATAAGTAAACGATTGAAACAGCGCTGCCAAAAGCAGATAGGTCAAAAGTATTGCTAATAAGAAATCGGTAACGAGTTCACTTCTGAGTTTTGATAAATCGTCGGCAGTCCCGGCCAGCTTAATATCATACAAGCCGCCAATCTGGCCTTCTTCTCTGAGGGGGTCAATAATCTGTGTTCGTACCGAGGCGATGGCGTCTTCTAAAGCAATATTATCGGGCAGAGTAGATTCGATTGAAACCGCTCTTTGTTTTTCTCTGTGATTTATCTGCACCGGCCCTTGGTGCATCTCTATTCTTGAAACATCGCCGACAGTTATAATTCTACCGCCGGGAGTAGCCAGTGGCAATTGTGCAATATCCTGTGTATGGCGGACCCAGCTGTCGTCCCCTTTTAATATCAGATCAAGTTCGCGTCCCTGATGGTAGTACTCGCTTACTCTGGCGCCATCTACCAGCGCGTTTACCGCCTGTCCGATTTCACTGGCGCTAAAGCCGGCATCGGCAGCGCGTACCCGGTCGGGGTATATCCTTACTTCCGGATTTCCTAAATCCAAGCCTGGTATTGGCCGTGATTGTGCGCCCGGCACGACCTGCCCCATTTTCCTGAAAACCTGACCTGCAATAGCCAGAACTTTATTTAAGTCCGGTCCGGTGACATCAAGACGGATAGAGCGGGTACCGGCAAAACCACGTGAGAAAAGTGACCTCTGGTTGGCAAATCCATAAGTGCCTGGAATTGAAAAAATAGCTTTGTTGGCAACCGGCACAAGTTCTGAGCCTTTGCTTTCATCTCTGGACCTCATGCCCATAAAGGCCATGTTGGAAAGAGCAACGTAAAAGAAATTATCGATACCGCCTCCCGGCAGATCCTCAGCTTCAGCAGCATCTGTTTCCCAGAGATATTTCAGGTTAGATTCAATATTTTTTCCAATTTCTGTCATTTCATCCATATTGTATCCGGGAGGAGGGATAATAACTCCAAAAACAAAATTCTGGTTGCCATTGGGGAGATATTCTGCCGGGGGCAGCAAAAGCCAGGAAAGCCCCAGTGAAAAGAATATGATACCTGAAGTTGTTAGCAGTCGTCGCATCGGCGCGGCGTTGATGAAATCAACAAACCCGGCAATTTTATTGGCCAGCCGGCCAAGTCTGGTCTGGCTTGGATCTTTACTTTTCATGTCATCGGCAATTCTTAAAAATCTTGACGAAAACGAAGGAATCACAGTCATTGAAACGACCAGCGAAACAGTAATGGCGCTGCAGAGAGCAATGGCAATATCTCGGAAAAGCTGCCCGGCACGCTCCTCGATAAACAGCACCGGCAGGAAAACAGCAACGGTTGTAACAGTTGAAGCAAATATTGCTCCCCAGACTTCGGTGGTGCCATCACGCGCCGCTTGCCAGCGGTTTTTACCCATTTGCATATGACGGTAAATATTTTCAAGCACCACAATGGCGGCATCGACCACCAAACCTACTGCAAAGGCCATCCCTGCCAGAGAAATGACATTGATTGTCCTGCCGAACAAGGCCATTGTCAAAAATGTAGTAATAATTGAAATCGGTATGGAAACGGCAACAACCATAATTGAACTAAAAGAGCGCAAAAACAGAAAGAGAACAAGAATAGCTAAAAAGCCGCCGAGAAATATATTGGTGAAGACTAAGTCGATAGCTGAGTTGATGTAAACAGATTCGCGGTATACGTTTTCAATCCTGAGTCCTCTCGGCTCCATAATTTCTTTGTTGATGAGTTCCATTTCTTCAATGAGGCCGCTTAGCACCTCCAGAACATTGGCACCGACCTGACGCTGAGCATTGAAAGCCATTGAAGGTTTACCCAGATGCCGCACCAAGGCTCTCGGTTTTTCGTAAGCAAGTGTTACGCTGGCGATATCGCCGACCCTGATAGGTACGTTATTGCGAACGGTGATTACAGTCTGCTCGACATCTTCAACGCTGTCATAACGGGAAATAGTTCTGACAACATAGCGGCGCTTGCCTTCGCTAAAGTCTCCCGCAGATATATCTCTGTTTTCTGCTCTCAGGGCACTCTGCAGCTGCGATATGGTAATGCCGGATGAGGCCAGCTGTCCCGGGTCAAAGGTTACATGAAGTTCCCGCTCCAGTCCGCCAAACAGGTTTATCCGCGACACCCCGCTGACTCTTTCCATGCGCGGTTTGACCAGATCATCAATCATGCTGTAGAGTTGGGGGACATAGACGCTGTCGTTCTCGGATTTAATTACGAACCAGGCTACTGCACCTTCGAACCTGCTTGAAGAGCTTACAATCGGCTGGTCAGCATTCTGCGGATAAGATGGCACTTCGTTGAGCTTATTGGTAACTCTTACCAATGCTGCTGAGATATCTGTGCCGACGGGGAATTCCATGGTTACGACACCGTTGCCGTCGCTTGATTCGGAATTCATCTGCAGAACACCCTCAATAGATTTGAGGTATTCTTCCTGCTTGTTGATAATCTCCTTTTCGATTTCTTCAGGGGAGGCACCGGACCAGTTAGATGTGACCGTTATAATCGGGCGTTCAACTTCGGGCGTAAGCTGTACCGGCACTTTACTCAGCGCCACAAATCCAGCCAGAACAGCTATGAGTACTCCGACAATAACTGTTACAGGATATTTGATAGAAGAATTAATTAAGCTCATCTAATTAGTTTCCGGATATAATAATTATGAATCGTTTTCTTCCTGAGTGTTTTCAGGTGCAGATTGTGGCGGGGGACCATCGGAAGTCTTTACCGGGCTGCCGGGGAAAATTCTTTCATTGCCTCTGACTACTACCGTCATGCCCTCGGTCAAGCCGGGGCCTTCTACCGCGATTTTATGTCCCTTGGTCGACGATGTTGAGACAGAAATAGAGGCTGCTTTTCCCTCGTTGATGGTATATATCATAGTTTGATTGCCCTGCCTGACGATGGCATCTTTGGAAACAGCCAGACTTGAAAATGTTTTATTAAGCGAAAGGGTGGCGCGTACAAGCATGCCGGCACCAAGGCGCCCCTGGCTGTTGTCTACAGCTACAATAACCGGAAAAGTGTGTGTTGCCGAAGTAGCATTCGGAGCTATGCCTGTAACAATTCCTGTCATTGGAGTGCTTTCTTTGGCTGATGTATATATTGTAACCTGGGTTCCGGTCCGCAGGTGGCCAAAATATCGCTCTGGCAGGTCAAGGTTGATTTTAATTTTAGAAAGCTGAGTCATCTCAAAAACAGGTGAGCCTTCTTCGACCCATTCTCCAACTGCTGTCAGCTGATTGCCGGTGTAACCTGAAAACGGCGCCCGTATAGTGCAGTCGGCCAGGTCATGCGCCATTCTCTCTTGTTCTGATTTTAACTGATTATATTTTTCGTTGGCAATAGCGGCCATTGCCCGGGCAGAGTCAATTGCCAAATCAGAAAGCATTTTCTTGCTATAGAGGTCTTCCGCCCTCTTCGCAATTTTTGTAACCAGCGCCGCCCGTATTTTGGCCTGGTTAGCTTCGGCCGTTTTGGCTTTGTAGGAAAGCGCTATTCGGGTAGTATCAAGCTGTACCAGAGCCTCCCCTTTACTCAGACGGTTACCTTCGAGGGCACTTATTGAAACTACCTGTGCCGATACTTTTGAAACTACTCTGCTTTGAAAGAGAGCTTCAGTTCTGCCGACCAGAGTTATCTGGTCATGGAAATCAAGCCGTTCTACCTTTTCGGTGACTACCAGGGTTGGAGGCATTTGCTGGGCAGAGGCAATAGACTGAAGAACGAGAAATGCGATGGCTATTGTGAAACGTAATTTATTCATTTATTCAAAATCCCTTATACTTTCTGAAACTCTCTTATTATGAATCGGCATTAAATGTTTAAACGATAAAACTGTCAAATTGTTTTCAATATAATACTATTTCAGGCATAGAGGGTATCACAGGATTAAGTATATTTCAAGAGACGCTGGAAATCTCTTCGGGAATTGCAACTACTGGCGGTTTGAAGGGTTCAATAATTTTACTGGACATATTTGACAAAATATGGCAATTGCAAAGGACTTAGGATGAAATTACAGGTATTGGAGAACCATAATATTCGATTTTCCATTCTATACATACTAGCAGCTTTACTCTTTTCCGGAAATTCTGCTCAGGCCAAGCCTGTCCTGGCCGGGCATGTGGAAGCTGAGCTAATATCTGAAATTAGCTCTATTGTCCCAGGTGAACCGTTTTGGGTGGCCTTGAAGCTCCGGATGGATAACGACTGGCATATTAACTGGTTAAATCCGGGTGATTTCGGACTGGCCCCGACTATTGCCTGGCAACTTCCAGAAGGATTTAAGGCAGGAGAAATCGAGTGGCCTATTCCTGAACGCCTGATATTCTCTCCGTTTGTAGGTTTTGGTTATGAAGGCGAGAAAATTTTACCGGTAAAGATCAGCCCGCCGAAATCTGTTTTACCAGGAACTGAGATCAGAATTGAAGCTGCCGCTGACTGGGTTGTCTGCGGTGAAGTCTGCATTCCGGGGGGGGCCAAATTGTCTCTGGAGCTAAATGTTATAAAGAGTTCTTCACTGCCGGATACAAATTGGGCTCAGTTGTTTGAAAACTTTAGAAACGAAGCGGCTCAAGTGGACAGCTCGTACAGAGTCAGTTCTAAGCTGACCGAAAAAGCTTTGATTATTTCGGTTGCTGAAAATTCATCTAATAATATGCAGATAGACAGCCTCATTTTTTTTCCAGAATTCAACGGCTTAATCAAGAATGCTGCTTCTCAAAAACTGTCAAAAGATGAATTTGGTTACGTTCTTGAAATAGAACGCGACCCGCTGGGCGTTACTCCCCCAGAAAGACTTGAAGGAATATTGGTTTTGCGAAAATACAATGACTCAAAAATAATAAAAACGAATCTCAAATTTGATGTTCTCTTAAATAAGAACTAAGTAAATAGAGTTTGATATAGACTTAGAATAAACTGCATAATTGAAACCCCGCAATCTATGTGGTTAAAATTTAATCGGGAATTGAAAAAGGGAAAAGAAGAATGAAAAAGCTTTTAGGAATAGCGGCTCTGGCAGCGATGTTTTCGCTTGTTTTTGCGGTTTTTGCATCGTCCCAGGGCAGTGAAGACGAAAAAGTAGAAGTTACTATAACTGCAAAGATAGGTCAGCCTGCCCCAAATTTTAAGCTCAGAAGTGCCATTGGCAAAGAGCATTCGCTGTCTGGCTACAAAGGCCAGTGGGTTGTCTTAGAATGGATAAATCTGCAATGCCCATTTGTCCTCAAACATTATAATTCAAAAAACATGCAGACACTCCAGCAAACTTACTCCAAGAAAAAAGTTGTCTGGCTCTCCATCTGTTCGTCTGCTCCCGGTAAGCAGGGAAATTTTTCAGGTGACGAGCTGACCGCCAAAATAAAAGAAATTAGTACCAACTCCACTGCCTACTTGATTGACGGAGATGGAAAAGTAGGCCACAGCTATGGCGCTAAAACGACGCCTCATATGTTCATTATCAATCCAAAAGGTGTCTTAGTTTATGCCGGAGCTATTGACGATATGCCATCGGTAAAACTGGAAGATGTTAAAGGTGCCACGAATTTTGTAGCGGCAGCACTTGATGCCGGACTGGCGCAAAAAGTGATAAAGGTGAGCAGTACGGTTTCATACGGTTGCAGTGTAAAATATTAAGAACCGTTCAAAAAAGCCGCCCTATTTTTCAAGAGGGCGGCTTTAAACATCTGTAATTTCTTTTATTGGCAACCCGGGACTGGCGGCGGTCCTCCCCGGAAAATGAAGTCTACTATATATGTCAGATCTAAAATGTTTACGGGACTGCAATCACCGTTCATGTCGCCGATGAATGCTGGTGTAACTCCCGGCCCGCCTCTGAATATAAAATCTACAAGATATGTCAAATCCAGAATATCCACATTGTTGGAGTGATTGACGTCACCCGGTGTCCAGGTCCAAAATATCACAACATTAGAGGGTGGGCTGCTAAGATTTGTATTGTCTTTAGCAATTACCCTCCAGAAATATTCCTGTGCCAAATCCAGCGAGTCGGTCAAGGTGTAACTGCTTGATGGAATATTAAAATAGTTGGTTGCTGTCAAAAACAAGGCATCTTTTGCAATAGTCAGTTTATATGTGATAGTGTCAAAGGGATTGGCATCAGTCGACGTAGTCCAGTCAAATGTCGGCATAAGATCAAACAAAGCGTATCCGCCTGTATCGGCAGGTGTCAAAGCTATTGGAGCAGAGGGAGGAACAGGAGTATTTTGAACTTCAAAAGTTTCTACAGCAGAGTAATCAGAGAATTCAAAAAAGTCACTCGATTTTGAACGCCACCAATAAACAGTTTCGTAATTCAGGTTTATGCTAACTGTCCAGCCGGTAGAATCTTCAGACTCCGGGGTAGTGGAATCAGACGCCACCAGAGTAGTAAGAGCAATGTCGGAGAACACTTCAAATATGTAAAAAAGCGGATCGCCTTCGCCATCAACAGAATTATTTACATATAAGGTTGGCTTTCTGGGTGTAATTTCGCCTCCGACCGGGTGTTTGAGAAGCGGAGCCAGGGGAGGCGAATTCATTCCAAAGGCATCATAGTACCAGTCTGACCAGTTAGTGCCATTTTTGACTCTCACTCGTACGTAGTATATTGTTCCGTCAACCAAGGTGGCACCGGCATAAACCACAGAAGTATCGGAGCTGGCAACCTCACCGGGATCCCACATTTCGGCAGCGCCCCAGTCATTATCTGAGCCAATCTGTATTTGATACATGTTTTGAACGTCAAAGGGATAGCCCATGCTTGCAGACCAGCCCAGAGTTGGTGTATGATTAATAACGTTGTTTTGATTCTCACCAATTATAAAAAAAGACTGAACGATACGAGGAGTGGTACTGTCCGGAGAGTCAAATAGCCAGAACATTATCCGGTTAATCAAAGTGTCTTTTGGCAGCCAGGTTCCGCCAACATTGTCCTGAATAGCCTCAAAAGGAAAGCTCAACAGGACAGATTTGTAGGACCCGAAGTAACTGATAGCGGCTGAGGGTGTAGGACTTCCCGATGTAAAGCTCAAGAATGCCTCGCCATTATCTACTGGCGCCATAGTTTGTCTGATATCGGCGAAAGGAGCAGAGTGGGGAGCCTTATATTTTGAGTTATCGCCAAGCAGACTGCCAGTGACACCGCGTATATTTTGCTGGGTAATGGTGCCATCGTACGTGGCTTTGAAATAGTTGTGCATAAAAGCAGAGTCAAGATTATTCAGTTGAGAGATTCCAGAAGTAGTGGACAAGAACAGGTTCCCGCCGCCATCCATAAACTGTTTCATTGCAAATATGTCGCCCGTAGTAAGTACATTGCTGGCATATTCGCCGGTGTGCCAGAAGACCATTGGATAGTTGCTTAAGTCAGAACCGCTGGGAGAGCCGCTGGTCGACTTGTTCCAAATCTTATAAGGCATACTAAAATGCTGAAAGACGTTGGTGAAGCTGGTGTCATGTGAATTACCGCGGTCATCGTCAACAATGAGAACCCGCGGAGTGCCTACGGCATATGTGAACTGGAAAGACTTGGTGAACTCAGAGCTTCCGGGAGTTGTTGACAATGAATCCGCTGTGATGGTTACCGTAAAACTATCAATAACAGCCTGAGCAGAGTCGTCTACTACGAACTTAATAGGATTAAGACTATTAGATACAACAGCAGACATCAAATCTCCGTCCATGGGGACATCGTTGTCAAGAAAAGTAATGTAGGGGTTGCTGGTAGAGAGTGTCAGAATTGGATTATAGGCAGATAACATCAGATTTGTAACTGCGGCAGTAAACAATATTGTATCACCGGGGTCGAGATCACCGTCATCATCCCCTAAGGGAAACGGGTCTTCAAAAAGTATTGAATCAGCTCCGGACAGTTCCAGATATGGGCGCGACCATTCTATGTCCAAATCAGCGTAAATAATCGAATCATTATCAGTTATTTCCCAGACTGCAATGCCTGTCTCGCTATTAAAAGCATTGGTGTGACTGTTTGGAGTTGTTAGATCGTGGAATTCTCTGACATTTTCGCTGCCGGGGAAAGGATCACCCAAATCTCCGCCGTTGCCAGTATTGAGGTTTAAGTCAAAGTTACCGTCAGCCTGTTCTACATCGACGAAATATCTTTCGTGATTAAAGTTGGAGCCGTAAACAGCATAATCAACATGGTAGATAAGCAGGCCGGAGCCGGGCAGAGCTACATCAAAGCCATACTTTTGCCTGTTTTCTATAAACCAATACTCGTTGGGCAATGAGACGCCATTGCTGAGTCGGTATATCACTGGATTGTGTTCAACAGCAGGAATTGAGACGTTTTTTAGATTTGAGGTAACGTCGACCACGTTTACAAATCCCAGATCATATTTGCACCAGGCATCAAAATGTGCCGGTTGTATACCGGAATTATTCCAGCTGCCGCCTGCCATCATCGACCAGCTACCGATACCGAAAGCTGAGCCAGGGTCATTACTAACATCGTATAAATCCGGTAATCCCAGAAAATGGCCGTATTCATGGCAGACCACACCTATTGTTGTCGGTCCGGTAGAGTACTCTTCGGGGTTTATGTTGTAATTCGAAATAACCACTCCGTCCAAATTGAGAGACGGGCTGATTGTCCAGGCGTGAGACCAGATTCCAAAGGCTCCGGTTTCTGCTCCGGCACCGGCATGCATAACAATTACGCCATCACAAAAGCCGTCATTATCGGAATCGTAATCAGAGAAGTCCGCACCTTCAGCATCTGCCATCAAGATAGCATCACGCACCATTCCCCGAACTCTGGTGTTTAAGCCGTCATTGCCTCCCTCGTAGTAAGTATAGGTTTGCGCCATTCTATACCAGCCAAAGATGTCTCCTTTAATATAGAACATGCCGTAGGAGTTTTCGAGATAGAAATCTGTCATTGAACCGAACGGCATGGTGACGGAATCTGTGTCACGATTTGAAAAAAGAATAGAGTCAAACATGCTGGGAGTTACCGCTACCGCCTGATCCTGCCATTGATGGTCGATAAAATCAACGAGTATAGTGATGACACTGATGGTATCTACTACTCTTTCTCCGGAGGCAAGTCGCTGACGCAATTCTTTGGGATTTACAATTCTATTGGCAGACGGGGCACAGCCCCCGGCTTTTTTAAAGGCCTGCCAGTTTTCGACTTTTTGCTCCCAGACTCCCTGTTTAATCCACTCTATTTTTGCGTCAGGGTGGGGAGGAATCGCCATTGATGTTGTTGCCGCAAACAAAGTGGACAAAAAAATACAAAGGGCAATTGTCAATCTGTTATTTTGTCTTGTCATTTCCAGCTTCCTCAAATTCTTTTTTTAAATGTCACTTTTGAAGAGCATAGCATTGATATAATTGACATAAAGCAAAACAATGCCCCAGAGCTACAGTTTCTAAAGATGAAATAATTGCTGTAGTTGCTCATTTAATCAACTGTCTGCAAATTAATCGTTTGCGGAGACGATTACTGCAGTCCTTTACTTTAGAAGTATCTATCGGCGGTTAAATAAATACCAAATAATTCCAAGTTGAATATAACAATTTTTAGCTGTTCTCCAAACAGAGTTATTACAATTCACGGACAGGTTGACTTAAGCCCGGAATCCTCTGATATTAGCGATTCCAACGACAAATCAGGAGAAAACTTGAAAATATCAAAGCTAAAATTATCAGGACCCAAAAACGCCTGTTTCGGCTATCCACTATTTTTAGCCATAGGACTGCTGTTTCTGGCGTCTCCGAGCTCCAGAGCCGGCACTAAAATCAGCGTTTTGTTAGATGCCACTGATATCAGCCGTAAAATTGTTCACAGCAAGCTGATGATTGAAACAGACTTATTTACAAAATCACTTTTATATCCCAAATGGGTCCCCGGTATACATGCCCCCAGAGGACCAATCCAGAATATTGCAGGGCTGACAATAGCTGACTCTAAAGGGAATCGATTAGAATGGAAAAGGGACCCCCATGAAGTTTACAGGCTGTTTATTGAAAGTGAGACGACAAATCTGCCAATTTCAGTAAATTTAAGCTATATCTGCAATCAGCCTTCGACAAACTCCAGAGGAGTGGACAACTATGGCACTCCGCAGCTGGGAGTGATAAACTGGAATACTGTTGTGGTTTATCCTGAAGGTTTGCCCGTAAGAGAAATAACTGTAATCCCCAGTATTGTTTTGCCGGAAAGCTGGGGGTTTGGGACGGCTCTCCCATTTGATAGGCGTATCGGAGATACGGTTTTATTCAAGCCGGTAACTCTCGAAGAATTTCTGGATATGCCACTAATTTGCGGCAGGAATTTTCAGACTATAGAGCTTTTAGAAACTGACATGGCCACATATTTTCTGCATTTAGCTGCTGACGACCCGGCTGATCTGCCCCAAAACGATTCTATTTTTATTCCGTTCAAAAATTTGATTTTAGAGGCTGAAGCTTTATTCGGCAGGACTCATTTTAAGGAATATCACCTGCTTTTGACTTTAAGCGAGGCCGTTCCAAGATTAGGATTGGAGCACCGCAACTCGAGTCTTAATGCCGTCAAAGCTAATGAACTGCGGGAAACCAAATGGAAAGATAAGAGAACGCCCTATCTAATTCCGCATGAATTTGCCCATGCCTGGTGCGGAAAATACCGCCGCCCCGAAGGAATGCTGACATCTGATTTCATGGAAGATAAGAACACAAATCTGCTTTGGGTTTACGAGGGACTGGATCAGTATCTTGGCTATGTGCTGGCTGTTCGCAGCGGATTTGTGCCGCTTGATGAATTCAAAGGTAAAATGGCAAGCACGCTGGGCGGATTCATAAATAAGAAGGGACGAAGTTGGAGACCCTTGCAGGATACGGAGGTTGCTGGCTATACCTTGCGCGGTGGCTCGAAAAGCTGGTCGTATTTAAGAAGAGGTCAGGACTACTACGCTGAGGGAGCAATGATCTGGATGGAGTTTGACTCTCGTATCCGCAATGCCACCAATAACGAAAAGAGCCTCGATGATTTTTGCCGGGATTTCTTTTCTGCCGGAGACCCGCTGGAGCATGCCGTTCCCTTTGGTCTTGATGAAATAGTGGCCAGGCTTAACAATCTAGTGGAGCTTCCCTGGGACTCTTTGATTGATGCAAAAGTATATCAGGTCCAGGAGGAATATGAGCCGGAAGTTGCCCGCTATGTCGGTTACCGTCTGGAGTATACTGACAAAAAGTCCGACTACCTTAAACAGTACGAAAAACGGTACAAAACGACTCCGCTATATGAGTCGCTGGGTTTTGCTATAAACAGCAGTAAGAAGATATCTGATATAATTCCTGAAAGCCTGGCAGATAGCGCCGGGATGTATCCGGGAATGGAGATAGTCGGAGTCAGCGGAAAAAAATATACCAAAGAGAGACTTACTGATGCTGTTAAGCAGACCAAAGAAACAGGCTCAATTAAGTTTCTTACTTTGGCCGGCGATGAATTTAGAGAAATAGAGTTGGTCTATGACAAAGGCCTGCAGTACTATATTTTGACTCCCTTAGAAGGGTTCCCGGACAGGATAAGCGATATCATGAAACCTGTTGTGACCGCTGAAATTGATGAATAGAATTTTTTTTACTTCCGTATATCCTACGTGATAAATTACTACAGTAAATTATTGGTCTCACTTTTAGCGGTTCTACTTTTAACAGGGCTGGCAGATTCATCAGAGCCGTATTGGCAGCAGGAAGTAAACTACTCAATAGATGTCACAGTTGAAAAAGATAGCCGCACTATTTTTGGCACGATAGAGATCGAGTATATCAACAACTCACCGGATTCTCTTGACAGATTGTATCTTAAAGCTTTTCCCAATGCTATTCAGAAAGATTCCTACGCCGATATCAAGCGGCGTTCTATGAATGATTACTCTTTTGCCGGACTGGACTGGTCTCAAGAAGGTTCTCTGGAGCTAATTGAAATTGGTTCAGAAAAATCAAAATATATTTCTCTCAAAAAAGACAACACGATTTATACACTATATTTGACTAACAAGATTGCACCGGCTGATACCTTTAATATTTCATTCGAATTCAAAACGGTCCTGCCCAGTCCGCATAACCTTCGTATGGGTTACACTCAGAAGACTACCAAGGCAGCTTACTGGTATCCACAGGTATGTGTGTATGACAGGAAAATGGGCTGGGTGAATTCTCAGTATGTTGGCTGGGGTGAAACTTACGGCGATTTTGGGGATTTTGATGTCAGGATCAAAATTTCTGAAAACCAAGTAGTGGCTGCTTCCGGTCTTCTCATAAATGAACAGGAAGTCCTGCCCGATTCTTTGCGCTCACTGCTGGACATAAAAAATTATTTTGGCAAAAAAAGTGAATGGCCCAAACTGAACTTTGATGGTAACAAGACCAAGACCTGGCACTATTTGGCTGAAAATGTAAATGACTTTGCTTTTACTTTTTCTGACAGCTTTTGCATTGATTCTGATACTGTAAACGGCGTAGAAGTTGTCGCCTATCCTCTGAAGCACAAGGCAAAAAGCTGGGAGCGTGCTGTTGAAATAGGAAAACAGTCGATTGTTACATTTTCGGAACTTATTTATCCCTACCAATGGCCGGTAATTCGAATTTGTGACGCCTTCTCCGGTATGGAATATCCTATGATTACCAATTGCAGCGGCGGCGGACCCTCGCCAAGGTTTGCGCTTTTATTGTATCATGAAATAGGCCATCAGTGGTTTATGGGCCAGGTCGGTTCCAACCAGCTCGATCGGCCATTTCTCGACGAGGGTTTTACCACCCATTTAGAGCACATTGCCATGGAAAAGTATCTGGGTCGTGAGGGAAACTACGACTATTTTACCAACTGGTATCAAAAGAAATTTTCACCGCCGACAGAAGACCGCCACCAGCGCGGGTTCAGACAATTACTACTCTTGATGAAACTCGGTTTTGATAAGCAGATGGTCTTCTCCTATGACCGCGGTGAAGAATACTTCCCCTATCGCGTATCTGCTTATTACAAATCTGCTGCCATGCATTATTCTCTGCGCTCAATACTCGGTGATTCTGCTTACTACCAAGCCATGCAGCATTATTGCGCCGAATGGTTTTTCAAACATCCCTACGAAGAAGATTTTCTGGAATCAATGGAAGAGGCAACCGGTATTCAGCTGGATCATTATCTGCAGCAATGGTATCACAGTCGCTATCGCCTCGACTATGCTTTTGACAGCAAAAAAACCAGTCGAAAAGGCAACAGCTACCGTCATAGAATAAAACTGAAGCGGCCTGGCGATTTCGTAGCTCCCATAGATATGGCGGTCATCTGGGAGCAGGGCGACACTTCCTTTTATACTATACCGCCAGAAGGCATGGCTTATAAAAAGAAAGATTTTGCTCTGCTGCCGACCTGGAATCAGTTCAGAAGACTTTCCGACAGTTACGAAACGACTATTACTTCGCAGAGAGAGATAAAGAAAATAATCTTGGATCCATTTGAGTTGTTGATGGATATTGACCGCACCAACAATTCCTCTGGTTTTCTGCCGCCGATTGAACTGAGATTAGACAATATGTTTTACGACCGCATTCCGGTAAACAAATATGCTCTGAGGTTGCGTCCGGATTTTTGGTACGACAATCCCAACGGCGTGCATCTGGGCTTTCATTCGCACGGTTCATATCTTGATATTGAAAAGAAGTTTTCCCTGGATTTCCGAATTGGTGCAAGCTCAGGTCGGCCACAAATCGATTTTGAATACTCAACTCCGTTTGAGCCTTTTGGCTATCAATCGACAATATCGAACCGGATATTAAGAACAGACCGCAGGACTTTCACCTCATTTAGTTATGAAAAAAGATTTAAAAAGTATTATTCACGCCCCGATTTCAAACTGCTCAGACTGGAACTAAATTACATGAATCTCGACGGGGAGCAGCAGAACAGACTGGCGCCACTACAAAATGATGTTACAAAATATCTTAACGAAAAAAACTGGAATGCTGCCGGAGTCTGGTATACTACTGTCAAGAGTGGTATGCTGCGAACTTTTCGCTATGGTTCTTATAGTTTCTCGGGGCAGATAACAGTTGGGACATATTCTGAAGACAACCGCTTGCTGGGGTTTCAGGAAGGTGAGTATGCAGCAAATCTAAAATTGGAAAATAGCTCTAGGGAGTATTTTTCGTTAAGCCTGCATTATCTTGGAACCGATGGTGAACCTCCCTCACAATTCGTCAATCATTTGAGTAGAGGCAGCGCAGTCTCTGAATTTGTCAGCTCCAGAGTGTTTCGGTCTCCCGGCACAATCCCCAATAGATGGAAAAATGATATCTATTTGTTTAACGGCAGAGTCCGCGGTTATCAGGAACGGAACATTTATTTGACAAAGTCATTCGGTTCTTCATTAAGTATTACTCCGCCTGATCTGCTTCCATATCATTGGTTAAGAAAACTTCCAGTGATCGGCGGCTTCTTAAGTAAAATCGACCAGTCGATATTTTCAGGTGGTGCCTTTGTCTCTATGCAAGGCAAAGAGCTGTCTTATTCGGAACCTATAAGAAGCAGTGAAACTTTGACAAATCCGAGCGACGAGATATTTTACTTTTCAGCCGGGATATCCTTGGTTCTCCCTGCGGTCTGGTCTGAACACAGGGTCAGATTAGATTTTCCGCTTTACTTAAATAAACCGTTGGCGGGCGAAAAGGAGTTCGATTTCAGATTTTCTATAGCCTGGATTTTACCCACAGACTTTTAGCTGCTAGGGGCTTTGACATTCCAGTGGAAGAGCCCCGCCTCTAAAAATATAATCAACCACAAATGTCAAATCGAGTATGTTGGCGCTGGCGCCGTCCTGATTGAGATCAGCTTCACCGGGACAGGGGGGGGCATCGCCGCCTCTGAATATAAAATCGACCAGATAAGTCAGGTCCAGAATATCGGGAAACAGGCTGCCATCGCCGTTTACATCACCGCTTCGCCCTTGGCAACAGCAGGCCAGAGGATCTTGGTCGGGATTAAAATTATCCGGACAATTATCACAGGCATCACCAACATTGTCTGAGTCTGAATCATCCTGTGTTGCATTCGATAAAGACGGGCAATTATCGCAGGCGTCTTGAATGCCATCACTATCGCTGTCAGTTTGACCGGGGTTAGCTATATCCGGGCAGCCATCGCAGCTGTCGGCAATGCCGTCGCTGTCCATGTCGGCGTTATCGTCGAAACCGGGGCAGGTGTCACAGGCATCCGGGACGCCGTCGGAATCAGTATCAATACTGTCATCGCCTGCCGGACAGATATCGCAGCCATTGGGGACACCATCATTATCACTGTCCTGATTGTCATCAAAGCCAGGACAAATATCACAGGCATCGGGAACGTTGTCAGAATCAGCATCAATAGTGTCATCGAAACCGGGGCAGGCATCACAGGCATCGCCAACGCCGTCACCATCACTGTCCTGCTGGAGGCTGTTCGGATCATCGGGGCAGTTATCACAGGCATCACCAATATTGTCTGTGTCTGAGTCTGTTTGGGAAGCGTTGGCAACCATCGGACAGTTATCGCAGATTGATTCTACGCCATCGTTATCAGGGTCATCGGCAATATAGTTGGGATTTTGTATTAGCTGAAAGATATAAAGTGTACCGTTTAGGTCCGAAGAAAAAACTAAACTGTCTTTGGTAAAGGGGAAAGTTCCCCAGATGTTGTCTGATGGAGAATCAAAAAATGCCACTTCCCGGGGACAGCTTGGAATGCTAATATCTACAATTCTTGTGCCAGAATTGTAATGAGACAGGTAAATATAGTCGCCGACTATATGCGCATTATGGGCTATATTATTGGGAGCAAGGTATTCACCTACAAGTTTGATATCCTGTAAATCCTGCTTATCCCAAATTTTAACTGTTTTCCCTACGGTTTCTTCGGTAGTAACGACATGTCTTCTATCAGCAGTCGGCCAGATATTATGTACATAGCCGCCATTGGGAATTGTTACAAAAGAGATTCTATGGGGGTTACTCTTGCTAGAGGCATTATAAATTGAAAAAGAATGCGAACTACCTTCGGCTACATAAACAGTATCGTTATGGGCGTATATGTCATGAATCGATGACGGGCTAAATCCGAATGAATTGACGTAAACAGGGATTTCGGGATTTGATAAATCATGGATGTATATATTATCGCTAAATCCACCCCCACCTTCGAGGTAGATGAATCCTTTGACCGTATCTATGGCGAGGTTATGTGAAGAAAAGGTACCTGCATCAGAAGTAGGAAAGACTCCGACAAGATGAGCGCTATCGGGAAGATACTGCAGGTCAATTACTCTAAGGCCGGTACCGCATTCTGAAACAGCATAGCAGTAATGCCCCATAGTGGCCATATCCTGCCAGAGGCAGCCGCTGCCGGTGACCGTATCTACTATTTGCAGAGTAGATACATTGACTATTACAATGCCTGAAGATATTCCCATGATTGCATACTGCTGGCTGTCAGGTGCAAGATAGCCCCAGCAGTCGCTGCCATTTTCAGAACCGAACTGATAGGCCCAAACAGAGTCCAAGATAAATGGTAATTCGTCTTGTTCCTGAGCCTGCTGCTCCTGAGCAGGTTTATAACTTCTGGGGTCAAAATTATCGAGATTGTCGTTAGCTAATATCTGTAGAGAAGTAACAGAGATAATAGCCATTAATACAGTCAGCAAAATCAGTTTGTGTAAGCTCAAAGAAAGAACTCCGGTTGGTAGTTTGCAGCAACTTTCTGCTTCAAGTTAACTGATTTTAATACTATGTCAAATCTCTCTGACAATTGAAACAGCCTCTACGGATTTAAACGCAGAGGCTGTTTCTGAAAACTAATTCTATCTTCTAAAAAAATTCAATTCTGCCTTAGCAGGGGCCGGGAGCAGCACCTCCTCTGAAAATACGATCAACTAAGAATACCAAATCCAGTATGCTCGCTGAAGTGCCGTCGCCGTTAACGTCGGCTTCTTCTGAGCAACTGGGAGGGCCACCTCCTCGGAATATGCGATCAACTAAGAACACCAGGTCAAGTATACTGGCATCGGTTCCGTCGCCATTTACATCTCCTCTAATGCCCTGGCAGCAGGAACCCAATTGTCCCCTGATTTCACCTGCCGGAAATGGATCAGAGTGGATATTGACATACAGCTCGCCCTGAAGCAGGTCTATTACATCGGCTGTTGACAAATACCAGATATCTTCAATAGGACTGGCAAATCCTGAAAATGGAAAAACGATAGGACCGCTTACGCATTGGGAACCGCGGTGAATATGCGCACCATTAGGCATTGCGACATCATGGGTTACGAAAACTGTCAGTTCTTTGCTCCCCGGCTTAAGGGTAGCCGTAGCTTCTCCGGAGGCTCCTGTTTCGGTACCTGCACACTCGTTGGCAAGAGTGTCACTCAGGTCAAGACTATACTGTACTTGTTTCCTTTCGATTTGCCCGCGGATTTCACCTGCCGGAAATGCATCAGAATGAATATTTATGTAAAATAAAGAATCAAGCAGCTCGGAAATATCCGCAAACGAAAGGTTGTCCCAGGTATCGCTGATCGGGCTGGTGAAGCCTGATAACGGAAAGACAATAGGCCCAATAATTCCCGGTAGCCCCAGATGGATGTGGGCACCATTTGGATTTGTTACGTCATGTTCCACATAGACACTCAGATGTCTCTGATCTTCACTCAAAGTGAACAATCCGAATCCTGTAGCCGTGCTGTTGTCTCCTCCATATACCGAGCTCTTGGCGATTTGAGCAATAAGTGAAAATTCCTGCCTTTCAATTTGCCCTCTGATTTCTCCAGCTGGAACAGAGTCAGAGTGTATGTTAACATAAAGGTCGCCCAAAAATAGGTCTTTGATATCGCTGGTATCCAGCGTCCAGACTTCAGTAATAGGGCTATTGGCGCTAGCGAACGGGAAGACAATTGCTCCGGCTACCCCGGGCGCTGCCTTATGAATGTGACCGTTATTAGTAGTTTCGACATCATGGCTGACTTCAACAGATAGCTCTAAGCCATCGCTGCTCAAAGTTAATACCGCACAGCCGGCCGCAAAACTGCCGGTACCGACACCAGCAGCAGCTTGTGCTTCATCTAAGGTGTGCACGAACCGAATTGGTTCAGGCACAATTTGTCCGCGGAGTTCTCCGCCCGGAAATGAAGATGAATGGATATTAACATAGAGGCTTCCCGCGAAAAGAGCATTTACATCTGCTAATGAGAGCGCCCAGCCTTCGCTGATCGGGCTGGTCGGTGACGAGAAAGGAAAAACGATTCCTCCCGATGCACAGGATACGGCTTTATGTATATGGGCACCAGTCACGGAACTCACATTGTGTGTTACAAAAAATGACAAATTTGAAGAATCCGGGCTAAGGATTGCCAAGCCAAAACCGCTCGCCCCGGTACCTGTTCCGGCGCAATCAGCGGCAAGTTCATCATCAAGGATGAACGGAAACAGAGTCGGTTCAGTTGGCGGAGGAGCCATGAATATGGTGTCAATCATAGTAAATGGGTGGACATTACAAACATAAGGGAAAGGACCCGGTCCATCGAAGGCAGTGAAAACGACGTCAAATGGCGCCCCGGAAAGTATTCCTGAATCCCAAAATTTGGGTGAGCCGACTACAGATGACGTCGTATGAACTCCTGACACCAGGGTCCACCTGACAGTATCACCGGGATTGACAACCGTTTTAGACGGAGAGAAAAAGAAACTTCCTACGTTAATACCGTGGATGGTAGCATTAAGCGGTCCGACTGTCAGCAGCACTATTAATACTGTTAAGGAAAAAGTGAGGGTACTTTGAATTCGAGCTGTTTTTTTCATTTCCAACCCTTTCTTTATAAGTAAATTAGCAAAAATTACTAATTGAGTAGTGAGGTAGTAATCATTGAATAAATTCGACCTCAAGCTAATTGATTTCTCAATTTATGCAACACCGAAATTTGAAATATACCAATTTTTGCTCTCTATCAGGCCAAAGAAGCGTTTTCAAGGGCAAGCATCGGGTGCGGCTCCTCCTCTGTAAAGCACGTCTATAAGGATAGTTACGTCGAGTGCTGTAGATATCCGCCCGTCGTTATTAATATCTGCTTCTTCGGGGCAGGGGGGGACCGGCCCGCCTCGAAATATGTAATCAACCAGATAATCCAAATCGAGGAAAGTTGCGTTGTCACCGTCACCGTCAAAATCGCCACGCAGCCCTATACAGCAGGGAGGCGGGAGATAGGTAACCGATAGTTCCGGCCAACTGGTTTCATTTGCGTTATCTTTAGAGGCAAATCGCTTGGCAGTAAGTGTAGTATCTTCACTGCCTATCAATATCCAACCATTGCTGTTGCCAGGGTTGTCCAGCCAGTCCTGCACATCGGCAACCATTTGAGACGTTGAACCAAAATTATAAAAGGCAATCCCTCCGATTGTAGTCGAGGCACTGGCTGAGGGATTAAAATTTCCACCGGAAGTAGTCCAAAAGATTGAATCAAAAAATTGGTGCAGCCAGGTGGCATCGTTAGTCGTGGCAGGGGCGCCCATTCCTTCACCAAATGCTGCAATTGATGTCCCTTCACCCCAATCGGCAGTAAGTTTATGCAAAGCTATATTTTCATTGGCTGCTACCGTTCTGGACATGTGGAGTGCCAGCGCAACGGATTGTACTGTAGCGCCGGTAGGGATATTTCCTGCTATGTCAAAAGCAATAACAGCTCGCCGAATCTTGCCTGTCGCTGTTTTGCCGGCAAAAAAGTAGCTGCCGGCGCCATTGCTAATTGTCCCGGTAGTGGATTCATAGAGGGTGTTGTCTTTGGCTGCTCCTAATTGCACTGCGACTAATTCAGAAGTGTACCCCGTAGAGGAAAATGCAAGAAAAGTCAGCAGTGCTAGAGATGATAATTTCAGCTTGAAAAACAGGGCATTTGTCATCAGTAAAGTTTTCTGTTTATCTAAAAAGAAATCACGAAATACGAAATACCTGATTTAGTCGGTATCTTAAGTTGCTAAACAATCCGGCTTATCAATTGTTCCCTCATATGGCTATCTTATAGCTAATTCTATGACAAAATCTGCGATTATTGTCACCAGAATGTCATTCAATCGATAACGAATTCTGCCGATAATTAAAGAGAATCAGTCCCACAATAAAAAAAGGAGCAGCCAAGATGAATTTTTCAGCCAAAAATACGGTATTATTGATAAGCGCTATATTGTTGATTTCAGGCAGTGCAGGAGCAGAAACTAACGCCTTTAATAACCTTTCGCAGCTGATGGATTCTGCCCGGGTAGTGGGAGGTTCTACCTTTGCGCCCAAGGCGATGAAAAAGTCTGAACAAGAATTTATGAAAGCGCGGAAAGCGGTACAATCTAATCGCAGCCAAAAGACAATAAACAAGCATGTTGCCAAAGCAGCTGAGTTTGCAGAACACGCACTCAAGACAACTGAAGTAGCAAAACTTACCCTCAAAGAATATCTGCTGCCCAGAGAAAAAGCGATTGCCGCCAGAGCTGCATCGCTGGTTTCTGAACTCTATTTTAAGGCAGAGACTCAGTTTATAAAAGCTACTGCAAAAGTAGAAAAAGGAGACGTAAAGGGCGGGTTAAAAGAAGCCGCCAAATCTTCTTCGCTCTACGATAAGGCAGAAATAGAAGCTATTAGAAAATCCATAATCGGTAGTGCCGAGGCCCAGATTGCTAAGGCCAAACAAGACGGAGCCGACAAATTTGCATTAAGTACTTTTGATAAAGCCAAAACTGCCAGAGCAAAGGCAAACGCTATCATTTCTAATGACCGCTATGACAAAGAAACTGCCATAGCCGAGGCCAAGCGAAGCGAGTATGAAGCTCGTCACGCCTCAAACATTGCGCTTTCAGTCAGAGCTTTGAACCGCAATGATCAGGCCTGGGAAAAACTGATGCTCATTTACGAAATACAGATGAACAGAATCGGAGCATCAATCGGAGCAGTGCATTTGCCGTTTGATAATGGTCCCATGGCCGCCGCCGACAGCCTTATTCATTATATAAAAGCTATGCAGACAGATAACGATTTCTTAACTCGCTGGCTTTCGGCCATGGTAACGAAATTTGGCGATGAGCCCGAAGTTGCCAGCTCCGAGCGACTAGTTGCCCAGCTGGATTCACACTTTGACAAACTCCTGACAAAACATGAAAAAGTATCAACCGAGCTGAAAAGCAAAAGGAAAAAGCTGAGCAGCCTTGAGACCGAAAATCAAAACATATCCGCTGAGCTAAGTGAAAGACAAAAGCACGATGAAAAGTTCAGAAAAGCCAGGTCGCTCATTAGTCCATCCGAAGGAGAGGTGTTGTTTAATGCTTCAAACGACATAGTTTTGCGCTTAAGCGGCATTTCTTTTGATGTTGGCAAGGCTTATCTGAAAGACTCGCATGTCCCGCTTCTGGAAAAAGTAAATGAAATCGTCAAAATGTTTCCGGAGGCAAAGCTTATCATCGAAGGTCATACGGATGCTACCGGTAATACCAGCACAAACATGCTCCTGTCTGAAAAAAGAGCCTATGTCATTATGCAGTTCCTGAGACAGTCATTGATGATTTCTGCAGGAAGAATCCAGTCAATGGGGTTTGGCTCAGACAAGCCGGTAGCCTCTAACAAGACAAGAGACGGACGCGCCAAAAACCGGAGAATTGATATTATCATAATGCAGTAAATTACTGCAGACTATTAGCAATATCCATTTAGCAGGAGGTGAAGTTTTTTCACCTCCTGAATTTTTTTCAAAGAATTATTGACTTAAAATGCCTAACACCTAAATTGAGAATTGAAACAATAATAAGCAATTGAAGGCAAAAGGAGGAAATTATGTCCTTAAATTTGGGTAGTACTGCTCCTGACTTTGTTCAGGAAAGTACCGAAGGAACGATTAATTTTCACGAGTGGCTTGGGGATTCATGGGGAGTCCTGTTTTCGCATCCGGCAGATTTTACGCCGGTCTGCACTACCGAACTGGGTGCGGTTTCAAAACTCAAGAATGAGTTTGAAAAAAGAAATGTCAAAATCATAGCATTATCGGTTGATTCGTTAGATTCTCACAAGAAGTGGATTGAAGATATTAATCAGACTCAAGATACGAAAGTGAACTTTCCGCTAATCGCAGACGCTGACAGAAAAGTCGCCGTCTTATACGGCATGCTTCATCCCGAAGCAAGCGAAACTGTTACCGTGCGTTCGGTATTTGTCATAGACCCCGATAAGAAAGTTCGATTAACACTTACTTATCCAGCGCCAACCGGTCGTGATTTTAATGAGATTCTGCGGGTTATCGATTCACTACAACTGACTTCGTATCATCAGGTGGCTACCCCGGCCAACTGGAAACAAGGCGGTGACTGCGTGATTCTTCCGTCTATAACCGATCCTGATGAATTGAAGCAGAAATTTCCCAAAGGCTGGAAAGAACAACGTCCATATCTTCGCATAACACCGCAGCCAGACATCTAACCGATTTTGAAGTTTAAAATTGGGAGTTGATAGTTTACAAACTTGCTTCTATCATCTCCCAGTTTATTTCTTTGTTGATATTAATTTTAGGAAGCTCAACTTTTTTTGAATCTTTGTATTTTTGTCCCGAAGCAGTATTAAAGATCAGAATTCTATCATGTGGTTGAATCCAATTCTCGCTTTTCAAATGTTCCAGCGCACCCACGCAAGCGGCTGTCTCAGGACAAATTGACAGGCCGGTTTTCTCAGCTGAAATTTTCGTCCAATCGTCAATCATCTGTTCGTCAACGGCTATCGCTGTGCCATTGCTTTCTTTGAGTGCATCCAAAATCATAAAGTCGCCAATCGCAGCAGGCACTCTTATACCCCAGGCTATTGTCTTTGCATTTTGAAAGGGCTGGGCGAATCGTTCTCCGCTTTTGAAAGCGTCTACTATCGGGCAGCAGCCATCTGACTGAACCGCTACCATTCTTGGCATTATATCAGATTCCAGCCAGCCTAATTCTCTAAGTTCTTTGAACGCTTTCCACATACCAATCAATCCGGTACCTCCTCCGGTAGGATAGAGAATGACATCAGGCAGTTTCCAGTCAAACTGCTGGGCCAACTCCAGCCCCATAGTTTTTTTGCCTTCGATCCGATATGGTTCCTTTAGAGTGGACAGATCAAAGCAATTCAGCTTTTCTTTTGCCACGTCTGCTAATTTCCCGCAATCGTTAATCAGTCCGTTCACCAAAAAAGCCGAAGCACCATATAATTGTATCTCATATTGATTTGCGGTCGGCGTATCTTCCGGCATAAACACCAGGCATCTTATGTTAGCCTGCTGGGCATAGGCAGCGGCAGCTCCGCCTGCATTTCCTGCAGTGGGCAGAGCGATTCTCTTTACTCCAAAGTGCGCTGCCATGGTAATGGCCATTGCCATCCCGCGGCTCTTAAAACTTCCGGTAGGCAGTGTCGATTCATCTTTAATCCAAATGTTTCTGTGCCCAGTCTGCTTTTTGAGAGATTCTGTTTTTATTAGCCGGGTAGAGCGTTCATTAAGTGTGATTATTCTGGCGTTTTTTGGCACAGGCAAAAGTTCGCGCCAGCGCCAGATGTCGGCCGGTCTATCTAAGAGGTCGTCTTTGGTAACGGCAGAGGCAATTTTTTCCAGGTCATAGCGCACCCAGAGTGGTCTGTCTTGGTGGGTAGTCTGGAGTTCATTAGCCCGAAATTTGGTGCCGTCTAATGCGCTTTCGAGTTCTGTTACAAACATTATGGGACGGCAGCTTAGCCTGAGCTACTCAGTCGCTGCTGACGAAAAAATCAGCCGCCAGCCGCTCGGTAATTTCGATAATTTTTCGATCAAGTTCGCCCAGCGCGCCGCGCTCGATTAAACCATCAACTGCTTTGTGGAGCAGCACATACTTATCTCTAATCGGTATCAGCGCGGGATAATATTCATTGATAAAAAACAGCCGAAAACTCTTAAATTCAACCGGGTCATTAAGCATTCTGCCGATAGTTTTTTCCAGTTCGTCATCGCTAAGATTAAAAAGTAACTCTTTGGTAGAGCGCATCAGAAAGCGGGTCTTATCTACACCTTCGGTACACCTAAAACTCATTTTCCACCAGGTCATAACGCCAAAGGAAGTTACAGCCAGGACATTAACATCGATTTTGTTTTCCTTTTCATTGATGGTGACGCCCTTCATAAAAGAAAAATAGAGATTGTCGGTAATACAGCCAAAGGCAGCTATGCCTCCCGCAAATGGATCTTCGAGAATATCCTGAATTGTAAAATAGGGCTTCTGCTCGAACCGTGCGTCTTGAATCATTATGTATTCATCTTCGGTAAAGTGAAACCGTTCTTTCCAGACTTCTTCAGGAGTAATATCTTTTCGGGTTAATACGGACTGGCTGGTGAGCATGCCAATAGCCTGTCCTCCCCGCCAGATAAGTGGAAGTGCACCAACAACCCATTCGGCAGAGCCTCCAATTTCCCCTATCATAGCGTTTAAGCCGCGCCCGTTGCCAAAATTTAATCCTTCGGCGCCAAGAATTATGGCCGGGAAAAGGTCGCCGTCTTTATCATAGGGTGTTGCAACGCCGGCTTTATTAAGGGTGTCCATAGCCAGGTGGTGTCTGGGGCGATCAAGAAAGAACGAACTGATTTTTTCTATAGAACTGTAACCATAGGCTTTGGCCATTATTTCGGCTGATTCCACAAGATTCACAAAGCGCGGATTAAATTCTTCGAAATACGCACTGGCCATCCACCTTTGAACATATATATCCGGAAGGTGGCGTTTTACGTTTGATTCTGTAATGAATAGTGCCGTAAAACTGGAGTGTAGCCCGCTGATAGATTTGGTAGTGCCATCGATTACATCATTTCCCATTGAAAGCAGTGCCACTGGCCGCGGCATCGGCAAACCGTAGCGCTGGCGATGTTCAGCTTTGCCAAAGAGCGTGCCAACAGCAATTGTAGGATTTCCGCCGACTTCTTTACCAGGCTTTACTCTGACACCCTCAGTAATGGTCGATTCAATCAGCACTTCTTCACCGACCGGTAAAGTTTCTGTAGTGCGCTGCAAGACATCGCCCATAACCTGTGCTGCTGTTCTGTCATTGGCGCGTTTCAAGGCGTTGGCGGCTTCTATGGTTCTCTGGTCTTTGGGGATTCTGTTCAGTCCGTCCCGCCCATGAAGCGAGACGGCGATGGCTGATAGGGCTGCTGAGACTATGATCGATTGCCTGAGCTGTCTGTTTCTTAGGGCGCTAAAGTTTGATTTGTTATTAAAGCTGTCATCAAGATGGACAATCGAGAGGTTGGCAACTTCGAGATGGTAGGCTTTCAAGCAGACGCTGTGGCGGTGGTTAAATTCCAGGATGCGGTCGTGATTAAAAATGTCCTCATCTCTTTGCCCGTTGTAAATTGGGGGGGAGTCTGAAATGTCAAATCTGAGGTTATTAGTCATTTACAAATTGCCCGTCACAATAATTGATAAGTTATCAAAAAAAATCTTAACTGCAAGTATCGAAAACAGGGAATTGATAAGAATATTCGGCAAAAACAACTACTACATTATAACAACAAATTTGCCGATTTGGGTGCTGCCGTCAGGCATTTCCACGCTCCAGTAGTACAAACTTGAGACAATCAGCTGTCTGTTGCGGGTGATTAAGTCCCACTGGGCATGGCTAAAAGTAGGGTCAGAGGGGCTGACATCGTGGAACAACTCCCGGATCAGGTCACCATCTAAAGAAAAAATTCGAATAGTGCACTTTGGCGGGAGATTGGCAAAATGAATTGCCCGCACTTTGTCTCGGGGAAGAAAATCATCAGTGAGACCCTCGAATCCTTGTCCGCGGTAGTCAACATCATTCCGATACGGATTAGGATAGACGTAGATATCTTTGAATTCGCCGCTTAAGGCTTCGGCCGAACCTGATACGAATGCTTCTATTGTCCCCAGCGCTTTCGATGTTTCCAGGGGCTCAAGGCCGGCTTCGGGAGAACCAAAATCAAAAGCAGTCACATTCATATAGTAGGGCACAGTTGCCAGTAGATTATTTATTTCGAATTCGTACTCATAGTACTTGAAATAGCCGTCATCCGTATAGTCATCCGGGACAGGGGGAATAGAGGGCAATAGCTGATTGGGAAACTTTTTCACAATCGGCGTTGTCGACCCAAACTGGTCTGCGTTTGAACCATGTTTGGCAAAATAGAAAGCTGAGTCAGGATAAAGAGGATGAATGTAAGGGTTGCCTGGCCTGTAAATGAGCGGATCAAATAGCGAGTCTCCGCATGGATCAGGGAATTTTCCATAGGCGCATCGCAACTCTTCCAGAGTGTACGGCGCGCTGATTTCCATAATATAGCCGGGGCGCGGTTTCAGGTTTTGATTATAGATAAATTTTCTGAAGTTTTCCCGGTCATATGATGCCACCCGGCTAAAACTGCTTTCTCGGTCGTCGCGGCCCAAGTAAACGTTGTAGCCTTCAAAATCAATTATTCCGGAAAATATGTCTTTGGTTGTTTCCGACCTGCCACCGTTGAACCTGATTTTCAGCCCATTGACTGCCTGGCTTATCCATATTTTTGGTGCAGGAGGCGGTGAGGCTGCTTTCCAGTCAGGGACGCCATCTCCGGTATAATATGTAGTCTCAGCAACCGAAGTTACCCAAACGCTGTCAATTAAGACGGTATCCAAGACACAAACCGCGAAATCTCCGGAGTAGCCGTCGCCGTCTGTATCTACTCCCGGATTATCATATACCCAGCCGGCCCAGATGGCGTTATTCCCTAAGTCAGAGAAATCCAGGTAAGTATAGAATCTTGCCGGGTCGTTATTGGCAGCCAGGTATCTTTTCCAGACAAAGGCATTAGTATGTAATTGTTCGCCGCCAACATAAGCCAGAGGAAAGCTTACTTTGCTGCCCGGCTGCATCGTATACGGGCCGATTGACAAAAGCCATTGAATGTCACTTCCGCTGGACCAAATTCTTGCGATTGAAGGATCAGGTTGAACCCAGATACGATTGTATGGAGAGATTGAAGCGGCCCAGGCCTGGTCGTAGTCAATTTCACCGTTACTTAGCAAATGATATTTGTTGCGATCGCCTATAGGTGTGCCAACGCCGTTTCCCATGTACCGGAAATTCTGTCTATGCTGCGGACCGAAATCAAAGCGGGAGTTGAGATTAAAAATCCACCAGTTAAACCCGAGTTTCTCATCAAAGCCGGGTTTGCCCAGGTAACGCAGGCCTACTACGTTCGGGGCAAACCAGTCTGGTCCCCAGGAATCTCCGTTATTGTCTGCCGTCCAGGCCAGATTGAGAGCGTGAGTAATCTCACAGGCGCCTTCTTTTCTTGTGAAATTCCTGATAAATCCACCAAGGTCATCTAAGCCATCGGTCGGCTCTTTGACGGGAAGTTCCGGAGTCGGATTTACAAATTGGTAAAGGACATCCTCATGTACATCGCCGTCCATATAGATGCCGATGTAGACATTTTCAAGAATATTTTCACTAATGTTTTTGATAAAGTAATCTATCAGGACAAAATCTTCAGTATAGCCAAATGACCAGGCATAAGATGATTGGGTTACTTCTATTCCCAGAGGCCTGTGTCTCCGAAAATCTATAGCGTCAAATCCAAGGTCCGGTACACCCGATGTAAACGTGTCGGTATATATAGCGATAAAGTCCTGCTCAGAAACTGCTTCTTCGAAACCAGGAATAGACGGGTCTACGCTGCTACGATAGATTATATCTCCGAATGGAGGCACGTCGGGGTTAAATTCTCTGTTTGAAATATTTGATTCAGAGGCAGTAGAGACCAAAGTGTCACGACCAACTACAGCGCCAACCCACAGACCTGCTTTGTATAGGTGAACGGTTCTTGACTTACGGGGGAATTCAGCCATCAGGATTTTCTTATTAGTAAAGCAATCCCTGAACGGCGGACGCCCCAGAGTGCCGAAATTAGTTATAGCAAATGACAGCTGGCCGACGCTATAAAGTCCTGAGCAGTAGACAGGTACCTCGGCCGCTAAAACGATGCTGCTTAATAATGTCATTGAAATAAAAATCAGGCGGGTTATCAAGACCATAGAACTGTTTTGTTTCGGGTTCAAGTTCAATTGAAGTTATTGGGTCAGATACGATTATTGCTGGCGAAAGTTGCGGTTATGGTACAGGTCATCCCAAGTAATTCCGATAGCCTCAATTGTAATACGGGTTAGCGCCGGCGGCGTGGTCTGTTATATCATGAATTTCTGTTACTTCGGGAATGGCAGCTCTGATAGCTTTTTCGATGCCTTGTTTTAGAGTCACCGAAGCTGAGGAGCAGCCCTGACAGCCTCCGCCCAAACGAAGATAGACTGAAGTTCCTTCTACATCTGCAAGCTCCACTTTTCCGCCATGCGAAGCGATAGCCGGATTAACTTCAGTTTCAAAAAGCTTTTCAATCGTCCGGCGGATATGCTCTTCAGACGGCAACTTCTTTTTTGCCTCAGGATCTATAAGGCGTTTACCGCTAGAAATAGCTGAGCGGATAGCCACGCCAACTTTTTTGCCTATGACGGGCCATGGCTCGCTGCCATCTTTGGCGATGGTCAAAGTATTCCCGGACACCAAAATTTCCCTCACGCCGGAAATGTCATAGAGTAATTCCAAAAGCGGCGAGCCTTTGGCAGTTTCAATATTACGGCAGATAAGGCTGCCATCGTTTAGAATCGGATAATCGACAACAAACTTACAGACGAACGGGTCCAGAGTAGGCTGTCCGCTAATATTTATCTCTTTTGAATCCATCAGTTTATCTAATTACCTAAATAGAAAATGACTTTTGGTCAATTTTTTCCTTTTTGCAGTCTTCACATTCGCACAAATTTCTCAGCCTATTAAACGCAAAAATTCCGGTATTGTGCCCGTCGGAAAATGCTACCGCTAAGCCGTATCTGCCTACCGGTGAGACCGAAGTAGCCTTGATGTCAAGCGGCACTTTTTTAGAGTCTATTAACTTTCGGCCGCTATCTTCATCAACACACTGAGCGCAGGCACAATTAAGACGCAGATAGTAGCCGGAATGCTTACTCTGATGTCCGTCCGGCCAGGTCATAATCAAGTTATTTTCAGAATCAGTCTTTATGCTTAATGGCTCATTGGCAGATATCTTAGATTCTACCTCTTCCACTCTCTTGTGAAGGACTTCTGCTAATTTTGTGAAAGCCTTGGCACTCGGCGAGTCATTTCCCTCAGCTTCAGCTACAATGGGCGTGCCGCTGTCGCTGCTTTTCATAATGGCCGGGTCTAAAGGCAGAGAGCCCAAGAGTGGTACGTCATATTCATCTGCCAGTTTTTTTCCCCCACCCGTATCAAAAATTGCTGTTTCTTCATTGCAATGCGAGCAGATAAAAGCCGACATATTCTCGATCACGCCCAGAATAGGCACATTGACCTGCTGGAACATTCTCAAACCCTTGCGGGCCACACCCAAAGCTACTTCTTGCGGTGTGGTTACGATAACTGCTCCGGAGAGCTGTGCCTGCTGGGCCAGTGTCAACTGGACATCACCGGTGCCGGGGGGGAGGTCAATCAACAGAAAATCCAGCTGGCCCCATGCGACCTGTCCCAGAAACTGATGAATCATTTTCATAGCCATTGGCGCCCGCCAGATAACCGGCGATTTTTTGTCTAATAACAGCCCCATGGAGATAAAACTGACCCCGAACTTGTTAATAGGCTTCAGGTAACCGCCGCTGGTATCAGGCCTTTCGCCTCTGGAGCCAAGCATACCGGGCTGGCTGGGACCGTAGATATCGGCATCCAGCAGACCTACTTTGTTACCGGCTTTTTGAAGCGCTACGGCCAGGTTGGTGGCAATAGTAGATTTGCCCACGCCGCCTTTGCCGCTGGCAATGGCGATAATGTATTTTATCCGTTCAATTCCTAAATCCGGCGATTTCATCTACTCTCCATAATGTCGGTTCAATTAAGACCTGTTTACCAAAGCCCCTTAAGTTAATGAAAACTGAGAGGAAAACAACTGCTTGGGGAAAAATGTTTATCTTGTTGTTGTCCAATGAGAAAGGCCGCACAATATGCGCGGCCTTTATGCATACATCTAATTTACAATCGTTTAGCACGGGCCCGGCGGAGGACCGCCACGGAAAATAAAATCAACAAGGAAAGTCAGATCAAGGATATTGGATGGCGTGCCGTCACTATTTATATCAGCTTCATCAATGCAGGTCGATTCAGTTCCGCCGCGAAAGATGAAATCAACTAAGCTCGTTAGGTCTAAAATATTGGCATCGTTGCCATCGCCGTTGACATCACCGCGGGTTCCCACACATAAAGTAGAGCTAAGAAAGACAACTGCTTGACCCTGTGGCCAAATGTAGGCATAATCACCAAGTATCACGTCCATTATACCGTCATTATTTATATCTCCTGCGGCTGAAATGGACTGACCTAGAATTTGGTTGTCACTTGTGCCGTTGTAGGTATTGATAAGCTCACCGCTTTTGCCCGATAACATATAGGCTCGACCATAAGGGTACCAGCTATCGGTACCAATTAACAAGTCATCATAGCTGTCACCATCAATATCTCCTGCCGAAGCGACTCTATAGCCCAATTCTTCACTAAAGCCAGTGCCTGTAAAAGTGTAAAGATTACTGCCATCCATTCCGGAATAAACATAGGCTCGCCCGACTCTAGGGAGGTCGGTGGTTCTATATCCCGGGGCCCCAATGATTACGTCGTTATAACCGTCTTTATTTATATCTCCGGCCGATGAAACTGAAGTTCCGAAGAAATCATAGTCGGACTCTCCGGTAAATGAATAGATAATTGCGCCGGTTTGACCGGAGAACAGGTAAGTTTTGCCAACACTTTCTCCAAGAATTGAATCGTCATATCTGGGAGCACCGATGATCAGATCATCATAGCCATCATTATCAACGTCGCCTGCTGACGCTACTTGACCGCCAACGAGTCCCCCCACAGGCTCGGGTATAAAAACGTGAATAGTATCACCTGTTTGACCGGAAAAGACATAGACTTTACTTTTAGAAAATATAATCAGGTCGTCAATACCATCGTTGTTAACATCACCTGCTGAAGCAACCGAGTATCCAAAATCATCTAATTCGACCTGGCCTGTAAAAGTATGAAGGAGTGCCCCCGATTGCCCAGAAAATACATACGCTTTGCCGGAGTGAAATGCCACATCATCATTATGATAAGCGCCAACTAAAATATCAATGATACCGTCGCCATCAAAATCTCCCGCCGAAGATATACTACTACCGAAATGATCTCCCGGAGCTTCTCCAGTGAACACATACAATATTTCACCAGTTCTGCCTGAATAGACGTACACTTGTCCGGTGACATCGCCCCCGTTTACTCTCTTATGATTAGCAGCGATAATAAAGTCGCCATATCCGTCATCGTTGATATCGCCAATAATTGCAACTTGCTCACCAAAGCCGTCATAATAAGTAGGATCGCCCGTGAATGTATAAAGGGGAGGGCATTGTGAATAAGTCAATGGAGCAATGAGAAGAATAATAGCGAGAGACAGGGCATAGAGCGCTTTCTCATTTCGCATGTTTTACCTCCAGTCGTATATTGACTGAAAACGTTGAAATAGCGGTTCTTGAGGCGCTAAGGTATTCGATAAAGAATGAACTGATCCACATTCGCCTCTTGTAAACGAAGTGCGATTATCCACACTACATTTAATTCTAACCAATGACTCCACTTGTTGCAAGCAAATTTATTGGACTGTTTAAAGAGTCTCATAAACCACAATTGAGCAAGACGCGCAACATCCCCCTAAGCTCCTCAGTATGTGTCACTTAGCACGGATCGCCGGGTGGCCCACCCCTCCGTTACACTCGGGACAATGCCTTTTAGGTGGGTTCCTGTGTAGTCCGTTCTAACTAGACCCATCACAAATTAACTCATAAATCACTACAAAAGACTTCCGTCCTCCCCTAATTATCATGGCTAAAGAACAATTCAATCCCGAACATTACATACAATCTCTTGTCTCATCTTTTTCTGTGTCTGCTGATTACAAAATCACTACAAGTCCTGATAGTCGAAAAGTAAAATATGACAAAACGAACCCAATTCGAGCCGACCACTCGGAGGCAACTCAAAAAAAGATGTTAAATATAACAAAACGAACCCAATCGCGCGAAGCGTCGAGGGTCCGTGGACCAATCGCGCGAAGCGTCGAGGGACCGTGGTCCATTTTTCCAGTCATCCTGAGCGGACAAAGTCCCGAAGCTTGGTCGAGGGAGTCGAAGGATGACAATCTTAGAAGATGGATTCCAGCCTCCGCTGGAAAGACAGAAAGAACGTAGGAATGACAGTTTGTGGGCGGCAGACGTCTCGTCTGCCCCAGCGTTCAAGTCGCCCACCCTTCGACCGTTTGGCTTTGCTCAGAGCAAGCGCGGACTCAGAGTGACCATAAATTGTGGCAATTGTGCTATATTTGCAATAACCAGTTTTTTAGTTAAATTAAAATGGCAGTAGATTTGCTTTATTTTATAATAGGAAGGGTAGATCTGAACCAAAATCGTTAAAAGGACTTATCTGGACATATGATTTTAAGGCTAAAAAAATTAGGCACCCTGGGCGGAGAGAGTAAGGCTTTTGAAAAGGGGAAATTCAAAATTGGCCGAAGCACAGCTAGTGATCTGTTTCTAAAAGATGCCTCGGTATCCCGGCTGCATGCCGAGCTGGAAGTTATTGACTCTAAGAATATTTTCCTGACAGACCTTCGCAGCCGTAACGGCACCCTGGTCAACGGCAGGCCGATATTCGGCAAAGTTTCGCTGCAGCCTGATGATGAGATATCTTTTGGAGATGTCCGTTTCAGCGTCTCGCCCAGTAAAGCCGACAGCCCTACTACCGGAAGTATTACTGTTGTAGAAACTGCCGAATTTCTTGACTCTGCCACAGTTGTGCACGTTGATGAAGCCCGCCGTCTCAAAAAGGAGAATACGCTGTTTAATCAGGAGACTTTCCTGGCCCTGTCTGCTTTGGGCAAGATTCCTGTTGATCCTGATAATCTTGAACAATCATTGAACAGTGCTCTGGATTTACTGAGAGAAACTATTAATGCCGACCGCCTGGCGCTTTTGTTTGTCGAGGATAAAGAAAAAAACCAGATTTCATTTGGAGCCTGCAGCGTCAGGGGCGCAGGACTATCCAGAGACTTTTCTGTTTCAAGGACTGTCATCAATGAAATACTGAAAAGCAACGTGGCGATTTTGACCAAAGAAATCGACAGCGATGACAGGTTTGCAGAAAGAACAATGGTCGGGGGGAGCATCAAGTCAATGATGAGTGCGCCGCTGATGGATGATAAAAAAATAATCGGGATACTATATGCCGAAACTGATTCAACAGGAATTACTCTTACCGAAGACCATTTGCGGGTGTTAACTACCTTTGGTGACATCCTTGCTTCAAAAATCTTAAACCACAGTCTGATTGCTGATCGTCAGGAGAAAGCTGTAATAGAAGCAGAACTTCGGGTCACCAAAAGCAAGCAGCTTGAACTCGAAGAAGCAAATCGGATTTTACGGGACACACAAGCCGAACTTGTGCAAACCCAGAAAATGGCTTCTTTGAGACATCTGGTAGCAGGCGTAGCCCACGAAGTCAACAATCCCCTGGGCGCTCTTCAGGCCGGTCTGGCGAATATTGAATATGCCTCCAAGATTATTATGGAGACTGTTAAGAGCGGAGATCTATCAGAGCTGGCCGATGAAACATCAAAGCCGGGCAAAGCCTTAAATCTGGTTCTCAATTGCGCCGACGTCAATAAGAAGCCCTTAACCAGAATTGCCTCGGTAGTAAAGTCACTCAAGAATTTTGTATTACTGGATCAGGCTGAAATAAAAGAGGTAGATATACACGACGGCATCGATTCGGCGCTCGAGCTTTTGAGTTTCAAGCTGGGCGACAAAATAAAAATAATCCGCGATTATGGGCAACTTCCGAAAGTAGAATGCTACGCCAGAGAAATCAATCAGGCTATTATGAACTTATTGTCCAACGCCATAGAGTCTATTGATAATGAAGGAAGCATCACCATCAAATCGGAAGGCGACGGGAAAAACGTGACGATTTCGATTTCTGATACCGGGCGAGGTATTCCCCAGGACAACTTGCCGCGTATCTTTGACCCCGGCTTTACCACCAGAGGTGCAGGTATAGGTACCGGGCTGGGACTGGCCATCGTACACAGCATAATGGAAGCGCACTCCGGCAGAAGCGAAGTTCAAAGCCAAGTTGACAAAGGCTCTGTTTTCAAAATAATTTTTCCGATAAAACTAATTAAGAGAGCAGAAAGTACAGACTAAAGTTCTGATACTATCATAACTTGACCCAGTCTGTAATCCGCTGCATGGCTTCCTTGATCCGATAACACCAGGTATCTACAAAATCATCAGGCAGAGGTTTTTCAAGAGGTGTTGTCTGGCTGGCTGTTAAAGCCTGGGCGCCGTCAAAATCCACATAGGCGACACGCGCTGTAAGCTCATTTTCCAGTCTTCCAAAAGCGCACCCCGGTAAAATTGCCACGCCGGTTTCATCAAGAAGTCTCTGGCAGAGAGTTTTGCTGTCGCAAATGCCGCGCTCAGCCAGGCGCTCTTGGTATTTTGAAAAATCCAAAAAGAGATAAAAAGCCCCGGCAGGTTTGGGAACGAATATTTCAGACTGGCAAAGTATTTCCACAGATTCTTCAGCTATTGCCGCAAGTATTCTTCTGGTGTGCCACAAGTATTTTTCAATTTCTACGCCCCCCTCAAAAGCACGGATAGCTGCGCATTGAATAGGTGCGCAGACCGAAGTATAGGTTTCGCTGGCAACAGCGGCCATCTTTTCGAGGAGCCAGTCAAAGTCTGCTGGAAATGTAAACGTCCCCAGCCGCCAGCCGCCTGCCCCGCACCATTTAGAAAGGCCTGAACTTATTATTGTTCCTTCGGGGTAGTAACGTGCTATTGACTGATGCTTGCCTTGGTGATGGAGTTGTCCGTAAATTTCATCTGATAAAAGTATAACGCGATATTTACGGGCAACCTCAGCCAGATCCTGCAAGTGCTCCGGAGAATAAGAACAGCCTTCAGGATTTCCGGGGTAATTTAATATCAGGATTCTGGGCCGGTACATATCATTTTCTTGATCGCAGTGCTTTTCGAATTTCTCTGCTGTCATCCGCCAGTTGTCTTTAGCCGAAGTATGAATCAGACTGACACTTCTGCCAAGGATTTTAGCTTGCGGTATGTATGAAACCCAGCAGGGGGTAGGCACAATAAGTTCACCATAGTATACCATCTGCAAAAGAAACATCAGTTCTTTTGAACCGGGTCCGATTAAAACATCGTCTGAGCCGGCGTCAATTCCGTCATGGACTCTGTGGTAGTTTGCCACCTTTTCGCGCAAAACGGGGTGACCTTTAGCCGGCAGATAATCTTTTTCATGAGCGTGCATTTTTAGCGCATCAACTACCGGAGTAGGTATCGGAAACGGGGACTGTCCCAGACCGAGCCGGTAAATAGTGCGGCCCTCGCTCTGCAGGGCGCGGCTGGTATCGTTGATTGCTATCGTAGCTGATTCAATCAGACTTCGAACATTTAAGTTTAAGCTAACCTGCTTAGATATCATTGTGGCTTTGTCCCTATTAGAGCGGCCTAATAATGTGCCGGTCTATTATTTCTTAACGGCCTTTCAGGTCCAAATTTAATCTAATACTGACATGGAAACAGCAAAAAAATTCCCTCATTAGCAGCAGAAAGGGTTATCTGCCCGCCTTGCTACTTGACTGAATCAGCAAATCTTGTATATTTTAGTACGTATTCAGATCCGTTAGAGGTCTAGTCACAGAATAGTGGATTTGAAGGGCAGAGAAATGAAAGCTGTTAGTTTTATAATCATCATTGGGACAGATTAGGCCAACTGCAGCCTGGAGAACCGAGGTGAGAATTGATAAAAATCAGAGTCGCTTTATTTTTCATACTGACAATATCACTTACCGGTGTTTTAGCAGTTGAGATTTCTGAACTGGAGAAGCAGTTAGAATTAATTGGCTACTATCAGCTCATAGTGCATGGAAAAGAGTATGTTTCTGCTGAAGCGCTATCGCAAATGGAATTCAGCGCAGCTATGCTTCCAATTAAATGCGGCACACCAACTGTTGCCGCTTTCGCAATGGGATTTGACCAGTTCGACAAAGAGCTGATTTCCCGCCATAGTCTGTCGTTGTTTGACCGTCCGACCGAGACCGATGAAACCTACGACAGCCCGGGCGGGTTTTTCAAAGTGCACTTTACGCGATTTGGCTCTCATGCCGTTTATCAGCCAAGCATAACCACAGGCGGCATACCAAACTATGTGCTGGGCGCGGCTCGGATTTTTGATTCAGTCTATACTCATATTATAAACACACTCGGCTATCCCTTGCCGCCATCGGACGGAGGCTATGCCCAGGGAGTTGACAGTCTGTACGATGTCTATTTGACAAATCTGGGAGGGGTAGTTTTTGGCCTGACCTATCCTGACTCATTGCAATTCGACAGTATAGGCTCATTGAGAGCAACATCGTTTATTGAATTAGACAACGACTATCAGGAATCGAGTTTCTCGACCTACAATAGCAGGCCGCTCGATGCTGTCAGAGTTACAGCGGCGCACGAATATTTTCATGCCGTGCATTTCGGAATTGACTTTACCGAAATGGAAGACTGGAACAATCCCCCTCTGCAAAGAAGATATTGGTACGAGATGTCCGCAACCTGGATGGAAGAAGAAATTTATGACGACATAAACGACTATTATTCATACCTATCATTCTTTTTCAATAAGCCTCGTGAATCAATTCAGCAGTTTAACGGACCGGCCGATTTTCATCCCTATGGGTCCATTGTTTTTCCGATATTCTTAACTGAAAGATACGGGGTGGATATTATCAAATCTATATGGCTGAAATGCGGTTCAATGGGAGTCGGCCCCAATTTTCTGGAAGCTTCACAGATTGCAATAGACTCAGCCAGTAGTGGTACCGAAAATTTCCGCTCTGCCTTTGGTGAGTTTGCTCTCTGGAATTTCTTTACCGGCTCCAGAGCTGCCAGTGCACCGGCAGGAGTCGGTTATTCTGAGAGAACATTTTACCCCGAAATCCCGGAAAGCTCATTTACCGTTGTAAGCAGTTACCCAGCTTCCTTACTTGGTAATTCCAACCCCAAAAATCCGATGCCCAATTCGGCAGCCTATTTGAAACTGGAGAACATGCGAGCTATAGATTACACAGCCGACTCAAATTTCCGTATATTTGTTTCGTTAGGGGACGGAATTGATTCTTCACTGGTCCAGGGCTGGGCTGTGGGTAGTGCCCTTCAGTCTGACACAATATCGTCAGAATATTTTAGTACGCTTTCATTCGCCAATGACGACGCGACAGCATTTATTCAAATCCCTCAGCCAAGACAGTACCGCTCGGTTACTTTGATTTTGGCTCCGGCTTCCTGGCGACGTGAGCCATTTAGCTCGATGGACTGGGAAACAAGTTTCGGTTACTTTACCAATGAACTACTGGTAGACTCTTTGATTGATACACTGGGAGTAGCAACTGATGTTGAAGAGATAGAGTATCCTGTGTTGCCCGAGGGCTACAAGCTGGCTCAGAACTATCCGAATCCGTTCAATCCGGCAACAGTAATCGAATTCGATCTGCCACGACTATCAAATGTTTCCATCACGATTTTCAATCTGCTTGGGCAGAAGGTTAAAGAATTGGTGAACGAGGAGATTTCCGCCGGGAGTTATCGGGTCAGCTGGGATGGTATTTTGTCCAGCGGCCAGAGGGCGTCGAGCGGCATCTACTTCTACCGTTTGATAGCCGATGACTTCATCGACACGAAGAAAATGATCCTGCTAAAATAGGGAGAAAATTGGCAGAACCGCTAAAGAGTTCTGCTCTACGGGAACTAGAGCGCAGGGTTACATCCGGACATTAGTCGTGACAAGACCCTGCACAACTGGGGAAATGATCCTGCTAAAATAGCTCGATATTCTTTGAATATCAAAGGGCAGGTTTCAATTGATGCAGCGACTATTCAAGCAGCATTCTTAAAATCCAGTTGCGGAAGTCGTCTCGTAGAGCCTGGTTTAGGCAGGTAGGCTTGATTCCACTGACGCTAATATGTGTCCCTTAACTGTCGATTAATATAATTGTAGCGGGAGACTATAGCTTATGGCTGAAAAAAGAAAACAAGTACGCAAAATACCTCAGTTCTTCGTAGGGGTCTATGATAATGATCAGACCAAAAGTGTTGGTCGTGTTGCCAATATCAGCAGTGGTGGTCTGATGGTCATTGGTAAATACGAGCTTACCAGATACGCCAGTTATAAAATAAGCATGGACTTGCCCTATGCCATCAAAGAGAAATCACAAGTTTTCTTTGAGGCGCAGTGCCGGTGGTGCGAAAGAGGCGGCCGAACAAAGTTATACTCCAGCGGTCTGGAAATTACAAACATCTCTTCGGAAAATTCAGAGATTCTTGCAGAATTCCTTGAAGACCCGCAAATAGTCGACGAATCCGGGGTGTCAACAATTTCTGTCATCATAGAGACCGACACCTAGCTGCAAGAATTCCAGTTAGGTTTTACTCGTTAATTGCTGAGTCCGGTTTTAATTATTCCACATCTACCAAAGAACCTCCAGAGTCAATCCAGTCCATCATAACACCACGTACATTGGTCGCTTTGTAGCCATGCTTTTGAAGGAAGGCTACTGCAAAGGCAGACCTGTTGCCGCTGCGGCAATGCACATATATATGACGGTCTTTAGGGAGTTCCTTCAATCTGGCAAGAAGGCGGGTGTAGGCAATATGAGATGCGCCGTCTATCATGCCTTCTTCTTTTAATTCAGAAGCATTTCTAACATCCAGCACCAGCGGATTATCAGATTTTAATGTCTGATGAAGTTCTGACATCTGTATTTCAGTGGATTTCTCTAAAGTTCCTCCACTTGCAGCAAACTCTTCTAACTGTTCGGGTGTGCCAAAGCATTCTATATTATCAAGGCCAATTCTTATAAGAGCCATTACAGCATAGTTGAGCAAGCCTTCGGCAACAATCAGACATATAGAAGAGCCACCCTCTAAGTAGGAACCGGTGACCATTTCAAAGCGGTCGCTAAGAGGAGCAAATAAGGCGCCTTTTAGATGTCCCCGCATATAATCTTCCCATTCACGCGTATCCACTATTACGGACTTTTCGGACTTAGCCTGTTCAATCATTTCACCGGGAGAGATTTGTCTGGGCTGGGGGAGTTTATTTAAGATTGTCGGACCATTTTTGTTTTCGATTTTCATCCGGCCAAAATAGTATGGAGGTTCCGGCTGACCGTCGAGTATCATTTCAACAAATTGTTTTTTGTCAGATGCCGCCAGTATAGCTGCATTGTAGTTTAGCTCCTGCTCAACCGATGTCATCGGAGCCGCTCCCATAGATTTTCCGCAGGCGCTGCCGGCGCCATGGCCCGGCCAAATCATCAGGTCAGGAGAAATCTCCTTGAAATTCTGAATAGAATCATAAAGAAGTTCAGCAGCATCGCGCATGGTACCTTCCTGGCCGGCAGCTGTCTCCAGCAAATCCGGGCGGCCAACATCGCCCACAAGAACAAAGTCACCCGAAACAATTCCCAGCTGTTTCATCTCGCCGTTTTCAAACTCAGAAACGATAAAAATTGTATGCTCAGGGGTGTGACCGGGCGTATGCATTACCTCAAATGAAATCTGTCCGACTGAAAACTTGTCTCCATCTTTTACCAATTGATAATTATAGTTGCTGCCGGATAGCCATTCAAATTTCCAGTCATCATCCCCTTCATCGGAAGCATAAATTTTCAGACCTGTTTCAGCAAACTGCCTTAAGCCGGATATATAGTCAGCGTGAATATGAGTATCGGCTGCTGCTACTATTTTGATTTTGTTTTGTTCAGCCAGGACAAGATACTTTTCAATATCTCTTTGGGGGTCAAATATGATTGCCTCACCGGCTTCCTTGTCTCCAATAAGGTAGGCGTATTGTGCCAGCCCCGGGTCTTTTATCTGTTTAAAAAACATTCTTTCCCCTTTCGGAAATTTCAACTGGTATATTACACTAATCAATATTAAATGTTGGCTGTACAGAGCAGCTATGTCAAGAGCTTTTGCAATGCATAAATAATCAGCTGATATTCATAATTGGGAAGGCGCTTATTTGATGGACAAGAAACTTTACAGATCATCAGAACACTATATACTCGGCGGAGTCTGCGGCGGCATAGCCGAATATTTTGATACCAGCCCTACATTGGTTAGAATAATAGCGGTAATTCTTTCGTTGCTGCCCGGAATAGGGATAATCAGTTATATCATAGCCTGGATAGTTATCCCCAGACGTTTCTGAGAAACTTGTCAAGCTTTCTCACTGGTGTCTGCTGGCAGATGATATGTACAGCATCTGGTCACAATGCATGCGCGATGATGAACCCGAACCGTCACCGAAGCGAGAAGAAGTTACTTCATAACACTCACTAGTCCAATCACTTAAATCCATTTCAGGTCAAGCTAAAAATTGATCTCCCCTAGCTGAGTGGCATGGAAGTGCCGCTATCATCCAAATAATCATTGACAGTAATCGCTTTATTTTCCATCTTTTATGAAGTATCAACTATAAGATGAGCCTGATATCCAAGAGCCTTTATCAAGAAGGCTAACAGGCTAGCGAATATCACTGAACGGGAGGTCCTGTTATGACCAAATCAAAATTTGCAGGCGTAGTTTTTGCATTACTTCTGGCTACGATTTTTTTATCAGCAAACGTTCAAGCAGAATCAAATGAGGACGTAAGCTTCAATATTGTGGCAGATGAATATGTTGACATGATGTATCTCGTTGCAGGAGACCTCGACCTTGATAACAAAGTTGATTTGGTTTTCTCCGGCTGGATAAGCGGTGGATTTATCGCTTTTGGTGAAGGTAATGGTATGTTTGAAGAACCAACCAGCATATCCGTATCAGGGTCTTCTAATCTGACTTTAGGTTATGTTAACACAGATGCACTATTGGACATTATTGCAGTGTCCAATAACACTATCTATATACTTCTTAACAATGGCGACAGGACGTTCACTACTGTTTCCTGGGCCAACGCAGCGCCCTCTTTAACATTTATCGCCACCGGCTATTTCAATAATGATGTGTTCCTGGATTTCGTGGCCAGTCCCAACAAGGTATATTTTGGTGATGGCACCGGGGCATTCCCTTCCAATAATACGCTGCCGTTTAGCACTTTGTTCGGCGCCGATGTGAGTGATTTTAATAAAGATGGATATGATGACTTGGTAGTTTTAGAGGGCTCAGGTACCAGCACAAGTCGAATACTTCTAAATGATGGAAATGGCAATTTCAGTGAATCAAGTAGCCTTAGTTTAGGTGCCCTTTCTATCTCTGTTTCGACAAGCAATGCTCTGGCTGATTTCAATAATGATGGCAATCCCGATTTTGCCCTGATATCACCTTTAATAGGGACAACTTGCTCGTCTGGTTTTTTCTTAAGCCTTGGTACTATAGGTCTCGGAGATGGGAACGGTGGCATACTGGCTACAGAGAATTTCGAAGTTTGCGGCACTTCCTATAATATGACTACCGCCGATGTAAACCGCGACAATGAGTTGGATATTATAGTAGCAAATGGAAGTTTTAAGAGACTCGAAGTTCTACTTGGAAATGGTGATGGCACCTTTCAGCTTCCAACGTCAGTTCCACTTGGAGCCGAGGAGATAACTTTTGTACTGGCTCAGGGAGATTATAATCGAGACGGTAATCCGGACTTTTCATCAGGAGGAGGGTTAATTGATTATGATAGCATCTACTCGGCGATAAACATGCAGCCAGGTAGACCGATCCTTCCTGAACCAATGGTAACTACGGGATTTTCTTCGGTAGCTTTTGAAGTGATAAATCCTGAAGGGTTTAAAATATCCAGACTTAGAAATACTGTGGCGGGGGGCAGGTATGATAGATTTGACATAGATAATGACGGCCAGCTCGATGCACAAGCTTATGATTACAATCTTGAATACGGCGAATATACACTAGTTTTTAGAAGAAGAGCTGACATAACATCACCTGCAACTTTTGATGCCAATATTAGAATAGGTGATTCCAGGCATTTGACTATTTTCAAGGATTACGAAACACCTGGGAGTGCTAAAGGAAGTTCAGCAAACGATAGTATTGTATTTCGAATTTCTATAGATGAATTTCCTCAAACTGATCCGCAGTCGGGAGAAAGCGAATTTGATAACAGTCCGAGCTTCAGCTGGAGCGGGTTGGCTCTAAATAAGTTTAGTTCGTCTATCAGTTATGATTTTCAGCTGGATTCAAAAGTGGATTTTTCGGCTCCTCTAATTAGTGAAACTGGTTTGACAGGTCCCAGTTTTACAACATCGACTTCGCTTACCCGTGACAAAGTCTATTATTGGCGGGTCCGAAGTTTTGATGGCGCTGTTTACTCAGATTGGTCAAACGAAATGGCTGTATATATCGGACCCTTTTTCTGTGGAGATATTAATGATGATGGTAATGGTTCCAACATACTGGACCTGACTTATATGGTTGACTTCATTTTCCGGGGGGGGGATCCGTATGCGTTCCCTGAATATGCAGATTTGAATGGAGACGGGGTTTCCGGAGACATGCTGGATTTAATTGTTCTGGTCGATTTCATCTTCCGTGGCGGCACAAATCCCGCTTGTGGTATTTGATATCTGAATTCAACATATCAAACTTTCTGTATATGCCCGATTTAGCTAAAGCTAAATCGGGCATCTTTTTGCCTAATATTCGTATAATAATTCTATGCAACCAATCATGAAATAACTGTGTCCTAACTATGAAGCATATGACGAAAGAACTGTTCTGGGAATTATTAGAGCCGGAGCATAAGCAGGCAGAGGGTTTCTGCCGCAAACTCTGTGGCTCAAAAGACGATGGTGACGACCTGTATCAGGAGGCGCTGTTAGCAGCCTATCAGGGCATAGAATCTCTGCGTGATAAACTTGCCTTCAAATCGTGGCTTTACAGGATAATCATTACTCGTCATCGCAATATGGTCAGGCAGCCCTGGTGGAAAAGGCGTACGACTTTGACTACCAAACAGGCTGATACCAAGAGTTTTGACCCATCAGAGCAGTTTAGTTCTCGTCGCTGGCTGAAAAGGGCTTTTGAAGCTATTAAAACTGAAGAAAGGGCGCTGATTGTACTTTTTGAAATCGAAGGCTGGACAGTTACAGAACTTGCCGGACTTCTTAATAAACCGCAAGGCACAATCAAAGCCAGATTATCGAGGTCACGTAAAAAAATGAGGAAGGCTATAATCGTCTATTTGCCGGATCGTGATAAAAAAAGTCAAACCAGTGAGGCTGGATATGCGTTGTCAAAGAGCACAGCAATTATTGAATAATAAAACATATAGAAACGAAGCGATAGATATTCAACTGGCGGACCATATCCGCAGCTGCAAATCATGTTCTGTTCATGCCGCTGCCGGTCATATTCTGAGCCGGGCATTTAAGTTTGAACGGCTTAGGTCGGTTGAATCCGAAACGCCGTTGTCTTTTCTGAAAACCCGCATTGAAGCTCTTGCCTCACATAGAAATGTTAAGGAGCACAATGTCATGTCATCACTAAGAGATAGAATCGTAAACCATCCTATGATGAGCATTAGTTTTGCAGGGGCGTTTGTCATGTTACTTCTGGCAGCTACCGTACCTGTTTCATGTAGCCGGACTGTTGGCTATAGTGTCGGGGTTGCCGGCGACGACAGTCCAATCGCTGAAGCAATCACGTCAGATGCCGAAGGTACCGCGAGCATAACATTCCAGAAGGATTTTCAAGGGAACTTCGTCCGTTTTGATTCAAAAAGAATAGTCGAAGCGTTGCACACGTTGGGTATTTCCAATGTCACGCTTGACCTGAGTGCCTCGGAATTGGGGCAGACAGTTACTATTTCCGGGTTAGAAAGCCGGGAGCAGGCACGCGATGCACTTTTGGCTGTTGTTGAAGTTGCCGGGGTAGGGGATAAGGCAGAGTTACAGTCCCGTCAGGAATCGGTCCGCGGCACCTTACTGGAACACTGCCTTAACGGTATTCACGAAATACTTATCAATACTGACGGATTGTCTGATAAAGAAGTACATGCTCAAATAGTTGCTCAACTTGAAGCAGCAGGCATAACCGGTGCTGAGGTGCAATTCCTGAGCGGTGATGATGGCCACAAAGGAATTTTCATTGGACAGAGTGGTGCGAGTGATGGCTTGGTGACCAAGCAGGTTATTGAATGGAAAACCGAGGGAGGTGGTAGTGAGGGAATGTTCAATCTTGATGGTGCCGATTCTATGATGACTATTGAGTTAAGATCTGATGACAACACTCAGACGATCGATGTCAAGAAAATTATTACAACAGACTCTGATAAATAGGAAAACGCCAGATTAATAGGGCCGGTGATTAGAATCGCCAGCCCTATTTTTTTGTCTGTTAGTAGGGGAATAATTATAAGGTGTAAATTATTGGCAGTTTTATCACCGGTGATTTGTTTGGTAGCTAAGAGATACCTTAGTTGCGAACTAACAGCTCGAGAGTCCCATAGTCTGACACAGGCCAAGCGTCAACAGTAATACTACTGAACGAAATCGACGTTTCTGAAATCTACGGACATGGCCCGGGCGGAGGGCCGCCACGGAATATATAATCAACCTGAGAGGTGAGATCCAATATATTGACAATGCAATCGGCGTTCATGTCTGCTTCTTCAAAGCAATCTGGCTCGGGTCCTCCACGGAAAATGAAGTCAACCAAGAACACAAGGTCTAAAATATTGGCCTCAGTTCCATCGCCGTTAACATCACCGCGCAAACCAACACAGCAGGGCTCGCCAACTCCGATATAGGCAACCATAGTATTAGAGTAATTCGACCAGCTGATACCATCAAACAGGCGTGTCCTCCAATAATACAACCTGTCAGGTTCAATAATGCCTCTTAGCTCACCGTCACAAAGTGCGGGTCTGATCAGAGAAGAATCTTCAAATATCGGAGAGGCAAAATCAATCAATGAGTCAATCTGAAAATGGTATGATGTAACAAATCCACTCTTATTTAAATTTAGATCTTTCCAATCAAATCGTGGCAGGTAACTTTCTGTCTGGATACCAAATCTTGGTAGTAGAGTTGAGGTGCTGTCTACTATCAAAGGATTTATTATGAACACAACACTATCTGAGTAGCAGGCAATAGCCGAATAATTATCGAAGTTTTCAGATGTACTAAAAGTATAACTATCAAATAACGTAGCCTGTTGGCTGCCGTCAATACGTACTGAGGCGGACAATGTACTTATTGCTCTGCTGTTGGCAGCGACAAACTCTGGCCTTAAGTAAAAAGTCAAAACATAATTGCCATCTATCAGATTGTAGTCTACAATTTGTTCGTCCAATGTGTCGTCAAAGTTTGCGTCAAGTCTCCAAATATCTGCTCCCGCAACTGTTTGTATGTTTTCAGAAGTAGAGAATCCCAGCGGATTAGTTACCTGCATAGTGACGTTGGTAAATCCGGTCACTACCAGCTCCTGGGGCAATACTTCAACATCGGCAAGGCCGCTCGTTGTCAAAAGAAGAGTACCGCTATCCGCACTTCCAGACAAGAAATCAGGCTGGCCGTCTCTGTCAAAATCAGCTGTAGCCAGAGAAAATGCTGAACCCGCTGAAGCAGTACTGAAGAACTCCGGCGCCTGAAACGTGCGATCGCCGTTGCCGCGATAAATTTCTACACGCTGCTGAGTGCCGTTACTGGCCAGCAGGTCAAGATTATTATCCCTGTCAATGTCAATCACAAGAATATCAGAAACTATCCCGTCAATCATTATTGTATCAACCTGGCTAAATGAACCTGTTCCGTCACCATAACCAAAAGTCATGAGACTCATTCCCGAAGAATCTACATCAGGGGTAATGATCACAAAGTCAAGGTTGCAGTCGCGGTCAAGATCCGCTACTGCATTATCAATTGGAGATGTAACTACTGCTGTGTCAGTAAAGACCGAAGATGAAGCTATGTAATTTCCGGTTCCGGTGCCATCGTTGAGCAGCAGAATAGCTGAATCTCCTTCGACAGTCAATAAATCTTCATAACCGTCGTTGTTGAAATCACCCTGAATTATGCTGGTGATGACCGCTGGAATTGTGGCCGTCGAATTTGCTCCTCCGGCACCATCACCGTAAATAATAGTATTAGGTGCGACGACAAAATCCAGATTTATGTCATCGTCAAAATAACCGGCAATAATTGATGGAATATCATGTGAGGTAGCGCCAAATCTTAGTGGAGGCGGAATCGGAATCTTTGTAACAGACCACATCGAGCAATCATTAGTACCGTTGTTAAGAAATATAAATATTGTATCCAGGGTTGCTGCTAAAATGTCCGGCAGTGTATCAGAATTTACAAAGCCGATTTCCAAATCTGCGTCAAAAATATCAAAGCATTGAATCGGAAATTCAAAATCAATCCCATCGATGGAATAAATGATAAACAGCCCCGGATCGCTTGCTCCTCCTACGTATACAATATCCGTAAAATTATCGCGATTCATATCAGTTGTCAGCATTGCAAAAACATCGGCTGAGTCCCCTTCCGTTTCGTCAAAGCTCAAGTCTGTCACTGAATCACAGACGTCGCCGATGCCGTCAAGGTCAAGATCTTCCTGGCCGGGATTATATATATCCGGGCAGTTGTCATCGGGGCAGGTATTACCAAAGCCGGGATTGCCGAATCCGTCACCATCGGTATCAACACAGTCGTCACAAACATCACCTATGTCGTCATTATCTATATCTTCTTGTGCTGGGTTGGCGATGTTTAAACAGTTGTCACAGGAGTCCTGAACTCCGTCGTTATCTCCATCCAACTGGTCAGGGTTATAATCATCCGGGCAACCGTCGCAGCCATCCGGTACGCCGTCCCCGTCGGAATCGAGATTATCATCGAACCCAGGACAGATATCACAGCTATCAGGAACGCCATCACCATCATTATCTAAGTTATCATCGAACCCGGGACAGAGGTCACAGTCATCAGGAACGCCGTCCCCATCGTTATCTAAGTTATCATCGAATCCAGGGCAGAGGTCACAGCCATCAGGAACACCGTCACCATCGCTATCAATATTATCATTAAAACCGGGACAAATATCGCATGAATCTCCAACACCGTCTCCGTCGCTGTCTTCCTGCGCAGGATTGGCGATAATTAAACAGTTGTCGCACGAATCTCCAGCTCCGTCACCATCAAGGTCTTCCTGCAGTGGGTTTGCAACAAAAGGACAGTTGTCTACGATGTCTAGGAATCCATCGCCGTCAGTATCGTCGTAAGTCGAGTCAATAACAAAGCAGTAAGGTCCGCCCCAGTCAGGAAACACTGAAGAACCGTTTGTTAATGACCAAATCCAATCACCAGCTGTTCTGTAAAAACTGGAATCAACACAGATAGTATCTCCATGATTTATTTTTAGAATAGGACCAATGGTGATAGTCCAGGCATGCTCGCTGAACCCAATAGGTATTCCTGTTCCGAAAATAGAGAATCCCCCAATCCCGAGCGTATCGGCGCCAATACCGTCTACACTTCCCAAAGTATCAACGATAAATTGCGCGTCAAACATGCCATCTGTAATAGCACCAGTATAGCTAATTATTGATGTATCCCAATCAGCTACCGTGTTTGAATATATTCTGAAACCGTTTACGGTGGCGTTGAGATTGAAACTTTCCGCATTAGTTAATCTAAAATAAAATATGATCGGAACTTCAGTACCTATTACACCTGCAACAGGCTGATTGTCAACACTATCAACTATTATTTCACTGTTAGTCTGGGCCTGCGAGATAGAACAGGCAAATAGAAATCCAAGATAGATAATGGAGTTCTTAAGACAGGTTTTCATAATACCCCCTGATAAGTCAAAATAATAACGGAAATATCATAAGTTTGTACATTTTTATTGGCTCTTGCACAGTGGTTGGACTTAACTCTAAATTTACGAACTCAGATTTTTTTGTCAAGACTTAAGTTGTTGACTCAGATTGGTTTTTCAGAACTTTTTAGTCCAGAATTGTCCTGAAATGAGGGTCAAGTCTGGCCTCTTTTTCTGTTGGGCCATCATGCCTCAGGAAAGATTCGTGCAAGAACTCTCTGCTTTTTTCGACTTCTCCTATGACCGCATAAGCTTTTGAGAAGGAGTAGAGGACTTCGCCGTTTACTATATCGCCAGTTTGAAATCGGTTGGCCAATTCCAAGGCCTTATCTTCCTGCCCCATTGAGGCCAGCGCCAGTGTTTTGAAAGCTAACAGATGTTCATTTTGCTCTTCTCTGTTTTCCTGCTGCTCAGCGATTTTCAGTACATTCTCGTATTGTATTTGAGCTTCTGCTTCATTGCCTTCAAGCTGCTCACTAAGGCCGAGATAATAGTGTGCCGCAAATGTCAACTGCCCCTGCTGAATAGATTGCTTGAACATCTCTTTGGCGATATCGTAGTCCCCCTGAAGGATATAAACATAACCGGCATCAATGAAGCAGTTGGGGTCGCCTTGATATTTTATCCCTAATAGGAAATTATCTAAGGCCAAATCTGACACGCCAAGTTTCATATATACCTCACCAAGATTATAATAGGCGCGGCCATAATCTGGTCCCAATTCGACTGCTCTTTGAAGTGTTGCCATGGCAAGTGTATATTTTCTTGAGTCCATATGAACCAGACTGAGTAACAGCAGGGTTTCCAAATCTGTGGGAGCAAGTTCGAGCGCTTTGCGTGACCAGTTTAAGGCGTCTTCAAGGCTGCCTTCTGAAAGTTTAAGCCAGCCCAGAGTCCGGTATCCTATGGCGTATTTGGGGTCGTGTTTTATCGCAGTCATAAAAGCTTTTTCTGCTTCTTTAGTTTTTCCGGTAAACATATAATACCTTCCCAGTGAACGATGAGCCTCGGGAAGAGTCGGATTAATTTCCATAGCTTTTTCAGCTTCCTGTTTAGCGGCCAAAATTGTCCGGGGGCTTCTGTCGTAGAAAGCCATATATTGAAAGGCATAAACATCTGCCAGGCCGGTATGGGCCAGCGCCATTTTTGAATCGACGCTGACAGCTCTTTTAAACATATCTGCGGCGAACAGCAAATCTTCTTGCCTATTAGTCTGATAGTAATTGCGCCCTTTAAGGTAAAAGTCATAGGCCGATATATCCGGTGTCTCAGAGGCAGCCAGTTCTTTGGCTGGAGAACCGGTCATTTCAGATAAAACTTGGGCGACATCGGCAGCTGCTCTTGAGAGAATATCAAAAAGCTCGTCACCGCTACCTTCATGTTTCTTGTTGGCTATTAATTTTTCGCCTCCATCTGAGTGAATAGCCAGGGTCAGCTGAATTCTCTCTTTCCATTTCATTAGCGAACCGGTAATTACAAAGTCGGTGCGGCAGCGGTTAAATACCTCTTTAATATCCCGCGGTATCTCGGTGTCCGGCTGAGGGGAGACGACCAAATCTGTGCGCTGTTTTAGTTCATTGATTACATCATCTGTGAACCCTTCACAAAAATATCCCCAAGACTCGTCACCTGAACGGTTTTTCAAATCCAATACAGTTACAGATTTTTGTTTCTTGTTAACAGCCAGAGTCGATTTGGAATCACTTGAGGCTGCAAACTTTTCCAGATAATTAAGAGTCGCATCTATATTCTCAAAGCGGTCATCAGGATTTTTCTGGAGTAATTTGATTATAAAGTCGCTTAACCAATCAGGAATTTGGGGATTTATTTCCGACGGATTTTCCGGATCTTCATATAAAGTCGAATAAATTGACGAAGCTGTATAGTCTCCGCCGAATGGTCTCTCGCCGGTAAAAAGCTCAAACAAGACTACCCCATAGCTAAACAGGTCTGATGATGAAGTAGCGGGTTCACCTGAGAGTTGCTCCGGTGAGGCATAGGCTACAGTCCCTTCCACATTGCCGCTTGAGTCTACAGTTTCACCCGGGGTAACTTCAACCGCTAAGCCAAAATCAAGAATCTTGGTATCTCCGGCGGCTGTAATTTTTATATTTTCGGGTTTTAAGTCTCTGTGAATGACGTTATTCTGGTGGGCAGATTTTATCCCTTTGGCCATTTTTAGAGACAGGTCCAGCTTTTTGTCTATGTCAATGTCATCTGATTCTATGACCGAACGAAGATCATCCCCTTCAACATACTCAAGCGAGATGTAGGGGCGGTCGTCGATTTCTGCATATTCAAAGACCTTGACAATATAGGGGGAGCTGAGCCGGGCCGACTTTTTGGCTTCAGCAGCGAGCTTTGACCGGTATTCTTCGGATCTGGAAAGATTCTCGTTTACGATTTTGAGGGCTACCGTCCTATCGAGCTCGGAGTCCAGAGCTTTGTAAACAGTACCCATGCCACCGCGGCCAAGAACTTCAATTACCTTGTATTTGCCGAATATTTCGCCTGGAGTTAGCATTTTCTAAATCAGATAGTATATTATATATTGATTAGAGTCTAATTCTTATCAAGACAAAGTATAAGCTTATTTTGGAGAATTGGTTACATTTTTTCTTTTCACGGAGTTAAAGTAGAATGGCAGACAAGGCAGAAAAAGAATTAGAACGGCTGCGGAGTGCAGTCTCTGAATTATCAAGTCTTAACGAAATTGCATCTGCAATCAATTCTTCGATGTCTGTTGATAAAATTACATCGATTATCGTAGACAAGTGTTTGAAACATACTAACGCCTCCCAGGGTGCTATTTTTTTGCTGGAAGAGGAACAGCCCGATGTAGAAGGCAGCCGATTCAAAACATTCGTCAGGAAAATGCAGGACTCTCGTGAAGATATTCCTTTTCACCTGAATATGAGTCTGGCCGGCTGGATGCTAAAAAATAAGCGTATTTTGGTCATTAATGAGGACGACGGAGAGCATCCGTTATCCAGCCTTGATTTTGCGAAACTGGGAATCAGGTCGATTGTTGCTTCGCCTCTGTTATCTAAGAATGGGCTTATTGGTGTTCTGGCGATTTTTAATAAGCGTGGCGAAGAAGGATTCACTCCCAATGACCAGCGATTCTTGGGTATAGTAGGTACTCAATGTGCGCAAGCTTTAGAGGGCGCACGTCTTTACGTACAGGAGAGAAAACTTATAGCAATAAACGAAGAGCTGGGTATCGCTAAATCTATTCAGGAAGGTTTTTTGCCAAAGCCTGAATTGATTCAACAGATCAAGCATTGCTATGGCATGAATGTTCCGGCCAAGGAAATCGGCGGTGATTTTTTTGACATTGTTGACAGAGGCAACAACGAAGTATTTCTATCAATCGGCGATGTTGTAGGTAAAGGCGTGCCGGCTGCCCTTTTGATGGCCAACACTCAGGCGGTGCTACGCTCTCATCTTCATAATAAAACGAAGCTGGATTTAGCTGATTTGGCGGGTAATCTTAATCACCTCGTTTGTCAGTTCACTAACCCGGGGCAGTTTATCACCGGTCTGTTCGGTGTCTTGGATAATAAAAATAAAAAATTTAGTTTTGTAAACGCCGGTCATCACATGCCTCTAATTGCTATTAACGGAAACATTGTAAAGCAGACAATGGAGCCGGATTTGGTTTTCGGAGTGATGCAGGGAATAGAGTTCAAATTGAATGAGATAGAAGTACCAGAGAATTCAACAATGTTGCTGTATACCGACGGAGTCAGCGAAGCTCAAAATGAGACTGAAGAGCAGTTTGGCGACGACCGAATCGATAAACTGCTGCTTGAATCTGCAGATAATCCGGCTGACAAAATTTGTGAGCAGTTTTTAGCTGAGCTCAACATTTTCAAGGGGAAAGCAGACCAGGCTGACGATATTACTATAGTTGTCGCCAAGACTTGAGAGGATTAAACTCTAAACCTCTTTTTTTCAAAGTACTGCAGCGGATTTCAATTAAATAATTCAGGCACAAGAACACCTAATTTGCAGTTTCTTGTCTCGTCATATTAGGTCTTCAGATAATAACGTTTTCCGGGAATTTGTCGATAATCATATGAGAACCGTTTAACAGCCGTGGTATTGCAGAGTAATATGACTGATTTTACATATGACCTTATAGTAATAGGCTCCGGACCGGCCGGACAAAGAGCCGCAATTCAGGCTTCAAAATTAGGCAAAAAAATAGCCTTAATTGAAAAGAAAAACGTAGTCGGCGGCGTCTGTACGAATATCGGCACTATTCCCAGTAAGACTCTAAGAGAAGCAGTGATGCATCTTTCGGGATATCGCGAAAGAAACATTTACGGTTCCGCTTATGCAGTCAAGCAATCAGTTACAATGGAAGACCTGCTCTTTAGAACAAATCAGGTGACAAGGCACGAAATCGACATAATCAAACATCAGCTTTCCCGCAACGGTGTCGAGCTAATTTCTGCCAAAGCAGCTCTTATTGATGCTCACATGGTTGCGGCCAGTTCCGATACTGGTGAAGGTCAGAGAATCTTATCCACAGACAACATTGTCATTGCTACCGGAACCAGAGCAACCAAAGACCCAGGTATCCCGTTTGACGGACAAAATGTATTCACCAGCGATGATATTCTTTCCATAAGAAGCGTTCCTAAATCACTGGTGGTGGTCGGTGCCGGTGTGATTGGCTGTGAGTACGCCTGTATGTTTGCCACTTTAGGTGTCAGGGTAACGTTAATAGACAAAAGAGAACGCTTACTGCCATTTGTCGATCATGAAATCTCAGACACGTTGTCCTATCAACTGAGGCAGCAGCGAGTGATTCTAAGGCTGGGCGAAGAGGTCAGCAATTTGCAAGTGGAAAAGACGGATTCTGATTCTATTGTTTCTATAAGTTTAAAAAGCGGCAAAGAAGTCTCGGCCGAGGCAGTACTTTATAGCATTGGTCGCAGCGGTAATACTAAAGATCTCAATCTCCAAGCAGTCGGTTTGTCTGCAGACGACAGAGGCAGAATAAAAGTTAATAGCTGCTATCAAACTGAAGTTCCCAATATCTACGCGGTTGGAGATGTAATAGGTTTTCCCAGTCTCGCTTCGACTTCGATGGAGCAGGGGAGAATCGCTGCCTGCAACGCTTTCGACCACCCATATATTTCCATGCCGGAATACTTTCCCTACGGAATTTATACTATTCCTGAAATCTCTATGGTAGGGCAGACCGAAGAAGAACTTACACAAGCCGGTGTGCCTTACGAGATGGGACATGCGGCCTACCGAGAAATCGCGCGAGGCCAGATTATTGGCGACCAGACCGGTATACTCAAAATTTTATTCTATGCCGAAACGCATAAGCTCTTAGGTGTTCATATATTGGGAGAAGGTGCCAGCGAGTTAGTTCATATAGGCCAGGCCGTGATGTCTCACAACGGGTCGATAGACTATTTCATAAATTCTGTATTTAATTTTCCGACTTTAGTCGAATGTTACAAGACTGCAGCCTTTGACGGTATCAACAGGCTGAGACAATCTCCGAGTGTTTTCAAAGGTGACGAGCAGCCGGTAGTGGAAACTACTTAGCCTCTAAATAATTCCAACTTATTAGATTAATCCCGATAATAAGCAGCGATTGTTTGGTCAAGTTTTAAGTGGATTTGTGAAGGCCAGGAATATTCAGTAGTTTCGCCAATTTTGAATCTTCGCGAAGATTACTGTAATATGGCATAAAGGTCATGAAAATTAATTCATAGTCATGTTCTCTTAGCGCCGTTTCAAAATGACGGAAAGCTGTTTCTTTTTGACCGACATCAAAGTTCAAAATTCCCAGATACGAGGGTGAGAATTCGTCTTCGTTCGGAAAACTGCGGACTTTCTCTAAAGCTGACTCAGTTTCTGTAATCTCACCCGTCAGGGCGTGAAGATGTCCCCACATAGTTACAGTCCAGGGACTGTCATCTGATGACTGACGTGCCTTCTTAAGCAATTTTTTGGCCTGGTCCAATTTTCCCTGACTGAAATAAACGAATGCGAGAGATATGAATGTAGCTTCATTCTCGCTGCCTTGTTCAACAGCCTTTTCGAGCAGAGCTGCGCTCTCTTCAAGTCTGCCATTCTTATGACAAAATATTGCGTACATGGTCATGGCAATTTCCGAAAGCGGATCAAGCTCTAATGCCCGTTTGAAACACTTTTCAGACTCAATATCCTCGTTGATAAACATCAGTAGCTCGGCGTACCATTGATGGGCCGTTGGATAGCTGGGGGCTAACTTCTTAGCTTTCTCGAACCAATCCCGGGCGGTTTCCCAGTCCCAGTCAGAGAAAGTAGCAATTCCCCCCAGGGTGGCATAGGCTTCACCTAGCTCCGGGTTTATGTCGAGGGCTTTTAATGCTTCTCTTATGGCTCTGGCAACAGATGGCAGAGCTGGCTCGAATTCATAGGCATATTGGAGAAAATAAGTGTCCGCCAGCCCGCTAATTGCCAGGGCGTAGCCGGGATCAATTTTAATCGCCGCCTTAAAATTTTCCTGTGCCTGTCTCAGAGACTTTTTTGTGCGCTGGTTCAAGAAGTATCGACCCTTCAGATACAGTTCATACGCTTCGAGATTATCGCTGCGACGCTGTGACCTGACTTCAGTCTGGTTAGCGTTCAATTGTATTTTCAAACTCTCCACGATCTGGTGTGTAATTTCATCCTGAATGGCAAATACATCCTTAAACTCACGGTCGTACCTTTCAGACCAGAGATGATAACCATCTGATACTTTTATTAACTGGGCAGTTACTCTAATCTGTCCGCCGACTCTTTGCACGCTGCCCTCCAGCAGATAGCCGACTCCAAGTTTACGGCCGATAGTGCGGATATCTTCATTTCGCCCCTTAAAAGCAAAAGCGGAGGTTCTGGCTACTACTTTTAAGACGGAAATTTGAGAGAGGTCATTGATTATATCTTCAGCAATGCCGTCACAAAAGAATTCCTGCTCCGGGCTGGCGCTAAGGTTCGCGAATGGAAGAACCGCTATTGATGTCTGCCTTGTGAGATTCTCTCTTGCCGCTAATTCCCCTGACAGGCTGTTTAGGCAATCTGTTAATTCAACTTTGATTGCCGAAGCATCTTTCGGTCGTCTATCGCGGTCTTTTTCCAAAAGAGCAAAAATGATTCTGTCAAAACAGTTTGGTATGTCAGGAACATGATTTAGAACAGGCTCTGGTGAAATATTCATAATAGCATTAATTGTTGCTGCCTGATTTTCCTTTCGGAACGGAGACAGACCAGTGACCATTTCATATAGTATTACTCCTAACGAAAACAGATCCGATCTATTATCTAAGTCCATAGCTTCTACTTGCTCAGGAGACATATAGGCAATTGTGCCCTGAATTGTGCCGGTTTTAGTCAAATCTGATTCATCTGAAACCGAAGCAATGCCAAAGTCAAGAATGCGCGGTCTCTGGTTGTTATCCATCACAATATTAGCAGGCTTGAGATCCCGGTGAACTATATTATGCCTGTGAATTTCAGCCAGTGCCTCGCAGAGCTGGCAACCGATTTCCAAAGTTTGCTTTGATGAAATAGGCTTCTCTTCAATTAGGTCAGCAATAGTTTTTCCTTCCAGATATTCCATCGCAAAAAAAGGACGTTCCATAAACACTCCTACTTCGAAGATTGTAACTATATTCGGATGGTTAAGTCTGGCAGCGGCGCGGGCTTCACGTTCAAAGCGATTTTTAAGCTCTTCATTTGTGCAATGTATGGAAGAGAGGAATTTCAGGGCTACTTTTCGTTCAAGAGCTTTGTCGTTTGCCAGATATACTTCACCCATGCCACCTTGGCCGAGCCGCTTGATTATTTCGTAATGTGAAACCAGCGTCCCTTCTGTCAAAATGACATGGTCTTTGGTTTTTTCTTCTTCGCTGCCGCGCTTACTCATAAGCTCCAATTGTTTGAATGAAACGATTTGCCAATAATAATTTCTGTAGAGAATATAAGAAATCTCATTAGTGAACTGAAAGCAAATAATTTAAAAAGAGAGAGACCGAATAATAATTGAATAGAGTCTGGTGACTTTGTTGTGCCGGTATATTTCACCGGCGCCTGCTAGCCGGCCACAGGCACGCCCACATCAACGGCTAAGGCCTTGATGATTCCCCTGGGGATATTGGAAAGTGTAGTAACTTTGACGGAGGCTCCTATTTCTTCTGCTGCTTTGGGCATGCCGTAGACAATACAGGATGATTCATGCTCAGTGATTGTATGTGCGCCGCCTTCACGCATGGCCAATAGCCCTTTGGCGCCATCGGTTCCCATGCCAGTCAACAGAACGCCTACAGCGTTCCTGCCAACTTCCTGGGCGACAGAGTTAAACAGAATATCTACTGCTGGCCTTTGATGGTGCACGGGTGGACCGTTTTTGAGACGTACCTTAAACTGCGATCCGCTCCGCTTTAGGAGCATATGAATTCCTCCGGGAGCAATCAGGGCTGTGCCGGTACGGACAATGTCGCTGTCTTTAGCTTCGCGAACTTCCATCTGGCAAACCTCGTTTAGCCGCTCAGCAAAAGAAGCAGTAAAGGATTTTGGCATATGCTGACAGATGACTGTACCCGAAGTATTTTTTGGCAGGCCGCTAAGAACTTTTTCAATGGCGGTAGTGCCTCCGGTCGAAGCGCCGATGGCAAGAATACGGTGAGATGTTTCAATCTGTTTGAGGTGATCAGACAGATCTTCGCTGGACGAGCTTTCTTCAACTATTGTAGTTTTTAAATGAGCAGAAGCAGCCGCCCTGATAGCTCTGGCCATATGCTTTTCGTTATCCGGAGTTGACATCGTTGAACCGGGTTTAGGAATAACTTCGATGGCTCCCAGTCTTAGAGCCCGCAAAGCGGCTTTGCTGTCTTTTGGAGTTAAAGAGCTGATAATGATTACAGGCATTGGATGGTGTTTCATAAGTTTGCTTAAGAAACTTAGACCATCCATGCGCGGCATCTCAATATCAAGTGTCAAAACATCCGGCTTAAGCGTCAGGATCTTGTCTCTGGCAACGTATGGGTCCATCGCAGTCCCGACAACTTTTATGTCTGAAAATTGTGATAGTTTTTGCGTCAATACTTTTCTGACCAGCGCCGAGTCGTCAACAACTAATACACGTATCACTGCTATACACCCTCAAGGATTTTGTCTGCAGTTTGGTCAACAAATAAATTAATTTCGGCTCTGCCATCTTCAAGGCCAAGTTTTGCATCTGCCAAAAGATCCAGACCTGCCCCTGTTTGAGACTTTGAAACGGTATCCAAAGATTGGGGACTGGTGAGATGAAAAATCTCTTTTGAGCCGGCAATTCTGGGCAGGACATTGCCACAAATTACGTTGGCTATCTCACCGAGCGCATCCAGCGATAAAATATCAGACGATATTTCTTCACTGCCTGAAATATTCGAGACAAGCTTCTTAGTCACAGCTCCATATACAGTTACTTCTAATCTGCCCGTAAACGGTCCATCAAAAGTTATCATAACAGAAGCTTCACTCTTGGCTTCTCTTTGCTCTTTGGTGAGCTCTTCATTGAGCAGCATCATGCCCAGATCTTCAAAAGTCTGAACCGCTGCCTCCATCAAACTCTTCCGGCATTTTTCCTTCATCATGCGTTACTCCGGTTAATTCTTTTATGGTTTCTCTAAGCGTTGTTGGGTTGAAAGGTTTATGAACGAAACCTGCTCCCTGTTTTTGAAGCATTTCGATACGGGACTCGCTGCTTTCCGTAGAAACTACAATAATCGGCAGGTCTTTGGTCTGTTCATTGCCGCGAATCTGTTCTATCATCTCTTCGCCGTTCATGACAGGCATATTAATGTCTATCAAAGCCAGATCAATCCATTCCTGCTCCAGCACCTCCAACCCTTCCTGACCGTTTCCTGCTTCGCTGATTCTGCCTATTGGCAGACCACTAAGCTGAAGGGAACGGATAATCATTTTGCGCATTACGGCGCTATCATCAACTACTAATACGTTTAGTGCCAAACTGTCCACCTCCTTCGCAAGCCAATTTGCCCTGTGATATTAATTTCATAGTACTATTGTTTCACCTTTGCTGGATATTTTCACTGCGCCGTCGCTCATTATAAGCGTCATTGTTCTGGGGTCTGTGCCGCCAACGTCGTGTTTATTTATCAAGACGCCGTTTTTCCAGAGAATTTTCCTCAAGGCCGTAAAATTCCTTCTGCCTATTTGAAACATATCTTTGTCAGGTTCCGTTTTAGTACTGGCTCCTCCGGCTACTTTTACTATCAATCGTTGTTTTTTTGCTCCCAGTTTATAGCAGGCCTTAAACAATAAGGGAGTACCGGCATCGATAAAAAATGTCGGTTTTTTGCCATTCTTTGCATCTTTATCATCCTGGCTGGGCAAAAGAGCATGCAGCATGCCGCCCACATTTGCTACCGGGTCATATAAAGTTATGCCAAGGCAGCTGCCCAGAGCGTGAGTGATTATCACGTCCTCTGGGCTTTTTGTAACGGCCATTTCACCAATGCCAATTGTCAATTGCATTTTCAATTGCTCCGAGTTGTTCGCTTGTTATTGTGGTTTGCAATAAATAGCCGGCTGCACATAATTAAGTTCTCCCGAGTTTCCTCCCAAACTTTCGGATAGCCCTATAAATAAATAGCCCCCTGGCTTTAACAATTTTCCGTATCGATATACCAAATTCTTTCTCAAATCACGCTTGAAATAAATCATTACGTTTCTACAGAGAATAAAGTCGAATGGTCCTTTCATGGGCCATTCTGAAATCAAATTTAACCTGGCAACGCGAACATGTTGTTTTAGATCATCTGTCACTCTGTACTTTGTACGCGATGTCTGGTCGGCCACTTTAGTAAAATACTTGCGTATATATGGGGCCGGAAGGCTCTCCATCGTTTCTTCTTCGTACACGCCCAGCCGGGTTTTATTTACCATCTCTACTGAAATATCAGTGGCCAGCATCTGGAAATCTTCTTTGGCCATATTGTGGTATTCCTCTTTGAGAAGCATAGTAAGTGAATATGGCTCCTGGCCTGATGAACAACCTGCACTCCAGACTCTAAGCGGCTCTTGTTTAAGGTCCCGCTGTGCCAAAATATTTTTCTTGATGAAGTCAAAGTGCTCCTCTTCACGAAAAAAGCTGGTCTTGTTGGTAGTCAACTTATCAATCATTGTTAGCAGCTCTTTTTGGGTCGGGTCATCTTTAACGTACTTTACGTACTGACGATAGCTTTTCATCCCCAGCTTTCTTATACGTCCGGCTAGTCTGGCCTTTACTAATGGCATTTTCTGCGAGGTCAGATTTATTCCGGCTTCTTCGTTAATCAGCCTGGCAATTGAATTGAACTCATTTTCCGATAGCTCGAACGTTTTGCCGGCCGATTCTAATACTGATATCATTTCAGCGACTTTTGACACTATTTTCACCCATAATTAGTAAGCCTTATGTTGTTTCCTGTCTGCCAAAAATATTTCTTAGTTTCTAATCAAATTTTTTCATTAAAATTTCCGGGCAGCTTTATAAAAAAACTGCCCGGAATCAATTATCAATTATCGGAATTAGAACTCTTTCAAAGCAGGTTCATTCTCTTCTTCATTAAGTGGGAACCCTTTTTCGAGTCTATTACCGTCAGCCTGTAGTTCTGCACCTGCCTGACCGCCATTGGGTTCAGTGGCAGTGGCAGCGGTAGTGATGGTCGCCTTATTTGCCTTGACGGCTTTCTTGGCGACTAGTTTGTGAATCCTATCTTTGAGGCCTGGGGTGACACCCGTGACTGCCTTATCCTGGTACTTTGACGGACGCCGGGTATCGTAACCAAAGCCGCTTTGCAGCTCCTGCGATTTGGAACCGCCGACTACCTGGACCAATTCACGAACGGCCTGCTGCAACTGCTGCGCCAGAGCGGCCAATTCCTCACTGGCCCCCGAGGTTTCCTCGGCGTTGGAAGCATTCTGTTGGGTAATCTGATCCATCTGACCAGCTGTGGTATTTAATTCATCAACCCCCTTAGACTGCTCTTCGCTGGCGGCGGCAACTTCGCTGACCAGATTGGTCACCTTATTGATGCTTTCACTGACTTCCTTGAAAATCGTCAGCAGTTCTTCGCTCGACCTGACGCCGTCGTCGGCGCTCTTCTGGGAACCTTCAATCAGATCACTGGTTTCCTTGGCCGCCTCAGAGGAACGCATAGCCAGATTCCTGACCTCTTCGGCAACTACGGCAAAACCTTTGCCAGCCTCACCAGCGCGAGCGGCTTCAACGGCGGCATTCAGTGCCAGTAGGTTGGTCTGGAAGGCGATTTCATCAATCACTTTAATGATCTTGGCAGTTTCATCAGAGGACTTCTTGATACCTATCATGGCTTCAGACATCTTCTTCATAGCTTCCATGCCTTTTTCGGCGCCAGCAGAGGCATCGGCGGACAGGGTATTGGCCTGCTTGGCGTTATCGGAATTCTGACGCGTCATGCCTGCCATCTCTTCCAGCGCAGCCGATGTTTCTTCAAGCGATGAGGCCTGCTCCGAAGCGCCCTGGGCCAGGGTCTGGCTGGCTCCCGAAACCTGCTCGGAGGCGGAACCTATCTGCTCCACGCTCTGGGATAAGCTTTCGACTATTCTATTGACAGGTTTGGTTATATTGCGTGAAAGGGCGAATGCCAGCAAGGTGCCTAAAAGGGTGACGATTATTGCCAGTAAGATACTGGATGTTTCTGCGTCATCCTTCAGCTCCGTGGCGGAAGCTGTAATATGTTTGACCATGGCCTGCCCTATGACATTAGCTTGAGTCAGCTCTTCCATGCACTTGAGCATATCAGCTTCCACAATCAACTCATCCTCAATTACCAGGGACAGGACACTCTGATACTCAGCCAGCTCGTGATCTATTAGCCCCAGCGTTTTGAGATCGTGAACTTCTTCGTTTTTATCCTTGGCAACCATTGGGACCATCTCCCTTACGACTGCAAGATTAGCATACAGTTCACCCAGCAACTGTTCCAGCTCTTTAACGTGCGTTATACGCTTGTCAAGCAGGAACTGAGCTTCCACATGCGCGACCTTGGCCATCAGCAGTTCGCTCTCAAACAGTCTTTCGAGCAGGTCGGTCTGAGCGGTAATTTTAGCCATTGAAGCGCCGGATGCTTCAAGCGCATGTAAATCGCCTTCGTGTTCGTGCAATATCTCAGCAAGCTGCTTGTCTACAAGCTCACCCTGTTCATTCAGCTCTTCATTAAACCTTTCAATCTCGTGGTATTTTTCCACAAGTTCGGCGAAAGTAACTTTATACTCGGCCATAACTGCATCAAACTGTTTTAGCGCTTGCGCTTCACTGGCAGCCAGTTCCATTTCGTGAATATGATCGACCTTTTCCGCGAACTCAGCCATCAGTTCCTTGTGTTGATCCAGGATTTCCTCGCCGCGCTCTGCATCTTCGATTCCAATAATGATGAATTCATTCTGCAGCATTCCAGCCTGGCCAAGCATACCATCAACTTCAAGAATCGCTTCAGCGATTTCGGCCTTAGTATTGACGGTATCAATGAAATAGTAACCGCTAATAGAAACGACTAAGGCCAGAACGATAAGACTGCCGAATCCTCCATAGAGTTTGCCGGCAACACCTAAATTAGAGTAATAATCGCTTCTCCATAGGAGACCGCCGACGATAAGGAATATCGCCAACCCAATCAGGATCATCCAGAAAGTACTCATACCTTCATGGTCCTTCGACAGGCTGAAAGTCGAAGCAGTTGCCACGTGATGGCGTTCTTTATCCAGTTCGGCAAGCCGGCTTGAGTTCATCAGCTTGACCGATTTTACCTGGCCTAATGTTACCCCGTGAGTACTGCTCTGTGAAGAAGCAGTAGCGCCGTGCGATGCTTCGCTGACATGCGTTGGTTCGCTACCGTGTGATCCTCCCACACTTGCCCTGGAACCACCATGACTGCTGCCCGCCATAGCGTTCATTGCTCGACTTGGGTTCGACTCGACCTTGGCCAGAATCTGAGTGACTTTGTGCTCGGGCAGCCAGCGCACTGTACCCGTGCCGACATCATAAATCGCCCCAACAATCTTTAGCTTACCACTGTTTACGAGGTTTCGCGTAGCTGGGCTACGCATAAACAGATCCTCGGTACCCTGCCAGACGTTTTGTTCAATGGCGTACGGAATGATGTCATCACCATGGACGCCAGGATGATTTTTCATTGCTTTCCGAACTGCCGGTTCGATATTGTCCACCAGCGGTGGAATATTCAGTTCAAGAGGGTGACCCGTACCATTTATAGCATGAGTCACGGCGGTAACTGCGCCGCACTGAGTATGCCCGAGTACTACGAGCACAGGGGTATTGACATGGGCAACACCATATTCGATGGAGCCGACCTCGTCAATATCACATACGTTACCCGCAACCCGGATAACGAATATGTCCATAATGCCGGCATCGAATAGGCGCTCCACAGGCACGCGGGAGTCAGAACAGGTGATGACCGTGGCATAGGCGTGGTTACCCTGATTCTCTTTGCCGGCTTGTGCCAGGCGGAGAGCATTTGTATGCGGGTGCTTACTGACGCCTGCAATAAATCTCTCATTGCCCTTCTTGAGCAAGTTTAGACACTTGCTCGGACTGGGCTGTTTAGCGAAAAGTGTCATACTTGACACCAGTGCCAGCAGCACAGTCAGAACAACGAATTTGGTTAATGTTTTCATTTGCTTCCTTCCTTTTGTTTATTAGGTAGCTTTAATTTGGTTCATGTTAAAATCCGGCAACTATTTGCAGGATGTTCGTGTTGTCATTGCTGTCTTTATAAAATGAAGACGCAAACCTGATTTCTACACTTTCTTCAATAATCCAGCCTACTCCGGCGGTGAAACGGTTGTTAATCTCTTCACCTTCCCCTTTGACTGATCCATAGCGCCCAACCAGGAACATCTTATCAAAACTATATAATGATTGGAGATAATATCCGTTATGCTCTGCTTCTTCAATGGAGCGATTATGAAGATGGTTAATATATTCGCCCTTAAAGCTGAGTCTGTCATTCAATTCGTATTGAAAATCAGCGCCAAAGAGAGACATTTCGTTGCCTCCGGATGCATTGATGCCTATTGCCCAGGAGCCGCCGACTTCAAAATTTTCGGCAGGAGTCACTCCCAGACGACCTCCAATAGCGTTAGCAGGAGTCGTGTTCATTTCTTCACCGACTGTTACTCCCAATGATAAAGCCAGGGCTGTGTCGGTTGTTGAAAAAGATGAAGCGAAGCCGTTCACCCAAAAGACGACCAGGTTGCCTGATTCTGATTCAGCATTGAATCTGAATCCAAAATCAACCCAACTGCCGTGGGTCTGAAAGACTACCAGCGGCGTGTCAGCAAGCCTGCGCATTGGAGACGGATTAACCTGGTAGTCAATTCCGAAGGGAACGTCGAACATACCTCCGTAAACCGCTGCTGAAGTTACAAAATCTTCATTACTTTTGTGAAGATTAATCGAGACTTCCGCAGCTGCCAGCTGAAAGTTGCCGTTATTACTGTTATAGGCAGTTACCACTTGGCCGGTTGACTTCTCAGAGAACTGCCTGAAAAAAGAAATCTCAGCCTGATTCAAGGCGAAATTGGTGGCATCGGCGTTGCCGTTACTGTAAGTACCGATTACATCAAAGAAACCGCTGATGACCAGATCATCTGCTGCGGTCACTTCTGCTGGCACAAAAGATGTTACTGTAAGTAACATTAGTGTTAGCAGTATCGTAAAAGGTTTTCTCATTGCTTGACTTCCCAAGGTTGCTTGTCAATTTCCAAAAATATCTAGAATTTGAATAGCGTGTTCAAAAACAGCATACTGTTAGTGTCTTTGGCGTCATCCTGGTAGCTGGTGATTCGGTAATTGAGAGCCATCTTAAAACTGTACATAGGCTTGCTTTCAATTCCGAAAACAGTAAGGGTTTCACTATTATTATCCTTGTCCGTATCGGGGTCATATAGATCGAGACGACCGATAATAGCGAGATTTTTTAGAATCACGTTCTTCGACAACCTATACAGGTAGTAAGCTCCAAAAAATGACAGCCCTTGTTTCTTGACTGAGGATTTTGAGGCGCCTTTTCCGAGAGTAACAAAGTTCAGGTCAAAGCCAAGATCGAGAGTATGATTCCAGACCAACGCTCCGCCGACGGAAATCATCTGTCGTTTCCAATCGGAACCTGACACGGTTGTAACTGTTGTATCCCACGGCGATACCGATGTGTCAGTTGTTACCAGGTCATCAAGCGACTCATTTTGGGTACCGGTGTAAAACTGCATCAGAAGAGAGCTATTTTTGAAGTTGTGAGAGGCTTTGAAAGGTGTCAGCAGCGTGACAAAACTAAAGTCCTTGCGGCTGTTGAGTTCCTGAACATGTGTGTAGCTCGTGCCGTTCAGCAAAGCCAGCTTGACAAAACCGAACTCTGACTTTGGTCCGAACCCAACGGTTGTGGAGATACCCAGATCTGATGACGTTAGAAAGTGATGCAAATCACCGATTGTCGGTGCTGCATAACGCCTGCCCCACAGCTTGTTCATATAATCGATATACTCTGTCGGCTGAAGACCGAAACGGAGCCCCACAATCCCTTTGGTAAAGGCCGGCTTCCAGTCGAAATAGGCGTACTTGAGTATAATGTTGTATTTCTCGTCGATAGTCTTGAGGTCTGTGGTAACTCGAATGCTCGTGTAATCGGAAATTTTTGACCGTACGGTCAAATAGGCGCGGGACAGCGCGAATTCACTGTGACTGCCCTCGTTATTCGAAATATTCGTGAAAACGTGACTGTACAACTTGCCATTGATAGTCGTCTTTGAATGCTTGTCGTTACTCTGGTGTGTTTTGGCGGGCTTATGCCGGCCAGCTGTATGAGAACCAGCATTATCGAGCGACGCGAATTGCGTACCGTTCTTCTCAAAATATTTCTCAAGTTCCACTACCTGCAAGTGGAGTACCGACAGTTCATGGATGACGTCAGCCAACTGTTTCTCAGTTACGCCGCCTGTCACACGCCCTTTGGCAGATTTTTGATTTTTGGCAATAGCCGACTTCAATTCGGCTAACTGCCGACCACGTATTGTTGCTTCCTGCTTGATCAGATTCTTGAGGTTGTTCTCAATTTTATCAACCGCCTCAAGCAGGGCGTCAAAATCCTGAGCAACCGCAGATTGCCCCAAGGACATGACCACCAACAAAGTTGTCACGAGCACCAGGATTAAATTACTCTTCATGACTTTACCTCTCCCTTTTTCTTGTGAAATTGATTTTTTGTCATCATCGCTTGCTTCACAAAGTTGTATGTTTACGATTTAGTTACTTTCCTATTCAATTTCGATTCATTTAAGCCGGAACCGGTTCGGCTGTTTGTTCAAGATCGCCCTCGGCTGTTTGTTTAGAATCGGCCTCGGTTTTTTGTTTAAGATCGCCCAGACCAGAAACGTCCACCTCACCCAGGACCTTGTCTATATCCAGCAGTATCTTTACTTCATCCTTGACTTTGCCCATTCCCATGATAAAATCAGTATTGATACCGCCACCAAAGCTCGGTGCAGCTTCGATATCGCTCGCCTTAATCTCCAGCACTTCGGAGACAGAATCGACGAGAATGCCCATTTGAATCGGTGCACCCTGCATGACCACTTCGACCACAATGATGCATGTCTTTTCAGTGTCTTCGATGGTTTCCATTCCAAATTTGGTTCTCAGCTCGAGAACCGGGATCACCTTTCCCCTGAGGTTTATGACACCCCGGATGTAGTGTGGCGTCTGGGGGACCTGAGTTATGTCCATCAATCCGATGATTTCCCGGACACTCAAGATTTGTAGCCCGTACTCTTCTTCGCCGAGAAAGAACGAAAGGAACTTACTTCCTTTGCCGTCATCGCTCTGGCCTGTTTCACTGCTCCGGCTTTTCGCAAATTCCAGAGCTTTTGATACTTCTGCTTGTCCAGTCATTAGGACCTCCTAAGCTATCGTTTAATGGTTACTGGTTTCTGTCTATTATTGCCTTTATTGGCAATTCTACTTTGCTTAATTTCTGCTGTCTTGAATGACTGACGAGCCATTGTCGCTAGTTCTATAGTATCCAGAATCAGACCGACATGTCCGTCACCCAGAATAGCCCCGCCCGATACGCCGGATACTTTACCCAAGCCGTCGCTAATGGGCTTGGCTACTACCTGCTGCTGGTTAAGCAGTTCGTCTACCATAAAGGCGCATGGGTTTTTTCCATCGCCGACAATTACCAGCAGGCTGTCAGTCATGTTTTCTATCGCCCCTTTTATGCTGAAGATTTCATAAAGGCGGTAAACCGGAATAACCTGACCATGCAGTAAAACCATTTCACCTCGTCCGGCAACTGTCGAAATCTGTTCAGCATTCGGTCTGAAACTTCTATTAATATTGATTGTCGGAATAATGAAAAGTTCTTTGCCGACTTTGACCAGCATGCCGTCGGTGATTGCCATTGTCAGAGGCAATTGCATGATAAACTCTGTTCCTTTGCCGAACTCAGAAGCAATATTGATTCTTCCACCTAAGGCGTCTATGCCTCTCTTGACCACATCCATACCGACGCCCCTGCCGGAAAGATCAGTTACGTTTTCAACGGTAGAGAAACCGGGTTTAAGAATAAGCTCAAATATTTCGCTGTCTGTCATGCCCTTATCAGACTCTATCAGACCTTTCTCAATTGCTTTATTGACAATGCGTTGGCGATTAAGTCCGGCGCCGTCGTCTCCAACTTTTATGAGAACATTACTGCCGGAGCGCAAAGCTGCCAGACGAATTGTTCCCTGAGCAGGTTTATTTGCTTTGCTTCTCTCTTCCGCTGATTCTATGCCGTGGTCAACAGCGTTTCTGACCATATGAACCAGAGGGTCAGAGATGACATCAACCATATTTCGATCGATCTCTTCGTCTTCGCCCTGTGTAATTAGCTGCACTCTTTTGCCGCTTTTCTGGGCAGCATCGCGAACTAATCTGGCCATTTTCTGGAAAGTTGCTTTAAGAGGAACCATCCTCATCGACATACTAAGGTCTTGGAGCTCCCTTACTATTTTGCCGCTGTGTCCGACTTTCTTTAATAACTTATGGTTTTCCCCAAGATGGACTGTATCGTCTTGAGCAACCATCGACTGGGCAATGACCAGCTCGCCAACTGTTTCAATAAGCAGGTCGAGTCTGTCTGTGCGAACGCGGAGGGTAGAGCTGGCTGTCCGAGCAGGACCAGCAATTTTGGTCTGAGTTCTAAGAGCCTGAACAACTTCGGCAGCTTTAGCTGTCTTTGACTTAACCAGTGCAACACCGAGTTTATCTTCAGCCTGAGAGCTGGCCACATCCTCAACCTGTTTGCGGGTGGCAATATTTTCCGCCACAATTATATCACCGAGGCGGGGGGTAGTATCTACGGCACCGGATTCAAATGCTTGACTATCTGCTTCCAGTTCATCCGGATGTGCAAGTCTTTCATGAATTTCTGCTAATCCCGCCGGTGTTGCAAGTTCCTGTCCGGGCGAGCCCACTTTGGCAATCTCAGTTAGAGACTTCATTACATCAATAGACTGCAATGCAACATCTGCGTAAACTTCGGTATACTTAATTGAACCGTCTCGAACACGTCCCAGCATTGATTCAACTACATGGGCCAGTTCTGTAATCTGAGTAAGTCCCAGAAATGCTGAAGTTCCTTTGATAGTGTGGAAAGCACGAAAGATGGAGTTGATGGCTTCGTCGTCTTCGGGATCGGTCTCTAGAGTCAAAAGTGAGGCTTCTGCCTGTTCCAGGTATTCTTCTGACTCTGTGGCAAATTCGCTTAGGAAGTCAGTATCAATATCGTCCGGCAAAGTATGAACTCCTGTGCCCGGATTAGGGGTGGCAGTTTCTTCAGGGCTTTCAGGTACGCTGGTGGTTTTTGTTTGCGGTGCTGAATTAGATTCTATTATCTCAGAATCTGGCTCAGGTTCAGGAGACATATCGATGTCACTTGCTGCTTCTGTAGAATTTGTCAGATTTGCAGTATTACTACTATCAAAAACTGGCTCATCATCATCTATTTCGTAGCCGGCGCATTCAATGAAGTTGCTTAGAACTTCTACTGACTGGCTGTCAAGGTTTTCATAGCCTTCTTTTTCGGCGATATCTACAAACTCACAGGCCGCTTCCAGATATGGATAGGCGGGAGATTTCTTACCCGCTTTTTCCAATACGCGAGTCAGGTATTCTTTGAGTTGTTCTAATGCTTCTGAGCCAATCTCATCTCGTGAGATCAAAAATTCAGCAATATCGTTAAGACTAACGTCGTTGTTTTTGCTCTCAGAGTTGTTAAATGCATGGGTGCTCATAAGTTGTGTTTAGTTTTCCTAGCCTTTTGTTACTTTTATAATCTTGTCCTTTAGTGCGTCGGGTGTGAAGGGCTTGTTCAAAAAATCGTTTGCTCCGGCTTTCATAATCTCAATCACTTCGTCCTTAGTGTTAACTGTGGTGAGCATCAAGATGGGGATATTTTTAAAATTGGAGTCAGCCCTGATTGCCGTGACGAACTGATACCCATTCATTTCCGGCATATTCCAATCACATAGAATCAGGTCAGGAATAGATTCCTTAAGATTCTCCATCCCTTCAACTCCGTTCAAGGCAGTTGCAACGCCTTCTATTCCTATCTTAGACAGAGCCATCTTTATCATCTTCTGCATGGCTCCAGAATCATCTACCAGTAGTACTTTCAAATTCTCCATAATCTTACTAAGCCTTATCTAATTGTGTTATGGCTTTACTTCCTCAGCTTTTGGCTCAGGTTTTTTAGGTTTTGAAACAGGCTTACCTGATGAAAGAGTGTCCCGGATAAGTTTCTTGAATTCTTCCAGCTTAAAAGGTTTTGTTATATATTCCTGTACGCCCAGCTTTTTGGCTTCCTCGATAATTTCTTTACTGCTATTGGAGGAGACGACAAATATTGCGAAAGTAGCACCTGCCTCTTCTTTGACAGTTTTAATAAATTCATTTCCCGTCATATCGGGCAGGTTTTGTTCTGTTATTAACAGATCCACGTCATATAGCTCTATAGTCTCAAGAGCGCTATAGCAGTTTTCTACAGCTATAACTTCAATTTCGTCTATATCAGAGAGCATATTTTTGTAGAGGACTCTGACTCTCTGCTCCGGATCGACCGCCAGGACTCTCTTGGTAGTATGTGTTTTGGTCTGACCTGCTCCCTGGATAATACTGTTTACCGCTACCGAAAATGTTGACCGGGTCAAAGGTTTGCAAAAAACGGCAGAGACATCGAGCTGTAACAAGGCGCTGTGAACTGACTTTTCCAGACCTGGGGTGTGAGTTACAATTATGCGAAGCGGGGCAGTACTCACTACCGACTCCATATCGCGCCTGTATTCTCTAATCTTTTGAATGATCTCTGTTCCGGGCATGTCAAGAAGACTCAGATCTAAAACCATCAGGTCAAAAGTCTGACCCGTTGCTATGGCAACTGTTTCTTCTCCGCTATGACTGTAATGGATTTCGCAATCGTCCTGATTGATTAGCGTTCCAATACTTAGAAGGGCAGCTTTGGAACCGCCGGCGATCAAGACGTGTTTGTTTTGCTTCCATTCCATAGATGCTCGTCAATCCCTTAAATTATGAAAGCCTGCCTGAGTACCATTATCTTCTGCAGGTCTGCGATTGTTCCGCCTAAAGCCGGTAGAAAAATCGATTATTTATTACGATTAAGCTGTGCGACATAATCATGAAGCCAGCCCATCGGTACATAGTTGTCTCTCAGCTGTTTACTTTAAAGCTGAATGGTACTTTGCACTATAAAAGTAGCTTCGGCATTATACCTTTATCCTTTAGGGCGCAACTGGCAGAATAAATTAGCTGCAAACAGCCATTTCAGCTGCTTCTTGAAGATTATTGACTCTATTCTTTTTTAATCAAAGTTTCTGGATTTCAGGCTAACAGAAGCTGAAAAAAAATAAAACAGGAAATAAATTCTATGATAGCTGTTCACAAATTGAGCAGACAGCTTATTAGGCTTAATAATGGAAAATTTCCACAATCTAATCAGTCCTGCAAGATGACACTATTATGACAAATCAGATTCCAAATTCATATAGAATGGACCAGAAACAACATTGACCTGAAAGGGGTGATTTCATTGAAAAGAACTGTTAAAATAAACTTAGCAGCTATTCTGTTTGTAGGAATTCTGGCATCTTCGGTTTTGGCAGGATTTACCGGTAAGGTAATAAATTCTGAAGATAAGTCAGTAGTTGATGGGGCAACCATTACTGTGGTGGTCACAGGTAAGCAGCTGACGACTGATTTCAATGGTAATTTTTCATTACCACAGTCTGTAGACCAACTTTATGTAACAATATCTCATATTGGGTTTGCTACCCTCGAAAATGTTTTGATTGCCAAGGGAGCAGATAATCTGATCGAATTAACGCCTTCTGATTCAAAACTCAATCCGATAGTAATAACCGCTCACCGTTTCCAGAAAGAGTCTTTCAAGGTTTCACAGCCGATAACGGTATTTAACTCAGACGAAATTGAGTCAAAAGGCTATACGACCGTGACGGGTATAATAAGCAATGCTCCCGGCGTTGATGTAAACGATGCCGGACCTTTCAGGGCCAGACCGGTTATCCGCAGTATGTTCGGCTCCAGGACCCTGGTACTGGTAGATGGCGAGCGCTTAAATGATCATCGTGAAATTGTAGACTTTGCCGGCGTCTCAATGTCGCTGGTCGATGTAAATGAGATTGAACGGGTCGAAGTACTAAACGGTCCGTCGTCGGTCCTTTACGGCTCAGATGCGATGGGCGGCGTAATTAACATCATTACCAAAGACTATAAGTTTAGACCTGTTACCAGCCCATTTATCAGATACTCAAGCAGCTATTCAACTGCTGATGAACAAAGTTCAAACAGGGTGGACTTTGGGGTAGAGTCTCAAAAATACGCCTTCTCTGCCGGTCTGCTTTATCGAGAGGCCAATAATGATTTTTCTCCTCCCGATGGCTGGCAAACGGCCGATCCTCGCTATGATGTCTACCGGCCGGAGTTCTATGACAGCCTCAATGCTGCCCGCGGCACTAACTGGTCGACCGAAAGACTCGTTAACTCCCGTGCGCGGATTAACAACTATGACTTGGGTCTGGCAATTAAGCTCAGCGACAAACATCGGCTGGACTTTGACGCCGGAGCCTTTCGCGCTTCAGATATTGGTTTCGCCGGAGTGCCGAATGCCGCTACTCCGTTTCTTTTCTTCTGGCCGAATCATGACCGTGATAATCTGTCTGTATCATATTCCGGTCGGGGCTTTGAAGGTAAACTGGCCAGAATTGACGCTAAAATTTATTACCATAAAATCTCCAAAGAATTTTTGGTAGACTTTCTTGACGCTATTGTCATTCCGGCCGGCCCGCCACCCAACCCGCCGACCATAACACCTTTGACAGTATTCAGCACTACCGATGTTAGAAAGTACGGACTTAATCTTCAGGGTCTTTACCAGCCGGGCAATCGTTCGCTGATTACTTTTGGTCTGGATGCCTGGCGCGAAGAAATCGACGGTGGTGTAATATCATTGACCCAGTTCGAAGGCTTCGGTCCTTTTCCGTTTGTGGATACGGCGGTGACGGCTTCAGTTCCCAAAAATCAATGGCTCGCTCTTGGGCTTTTTGGCAGCGGAGAATTTGACATTAATACTGCTCTTCTTACAGTCGGCGTTCGGTTCGACAAGTTCTGGCTGAACACAGATGAAACTCAGGGTTATGTTGGTGACAATGGAGAACCTCTGCCAAGTGAAGATGATTCTTACAGCGCTGTTAACGGGTCGCTTGGTCTGGTCGTACCGATATCAAAGAATCTTAATGCTGTCGCTAATGTTGGTACTGCCTACCGGGTACCGAATGCGGTAGAAAGGTTTTTCTATGGCTCGGCCTCAGGCAATCAAACCAGACCCAATCCGCAAATTAAGCCGGAGCGCTCTGTCTCAATCGATCTCGGCTTCAAATCAGCCCGAAAGCATATCGGCTATTCGTTGATTGGATTTTATAGCGACTACTCCAATTTTACTCAACTGGTGAACTTTGACACAGACCCGAATACACACGAGTTGTTGTGGAAATATGAAAATGTTGATGATGTTTCTATCTATGGAGTAGAGGTAGCAATCGAAGCAAACTCATCAAGCGGAGTTTATGGAGGGCTGTCGTTTAGCTATCAGCACGGCGAGAATAAAGCCGATGATGAACCGATATTTGTTTCGCCGGTTAAAACCAGCCTCAAGCTGGGCTACCGCTCGAGCGGCAAAAAATATTTCGGAGAGATTAATCTTCATCGCGCCGAAGACCAGGACCGGGTGCCGATAATTTCTTCGCTCAACGATATCCCGACTAAGGGATATACATTGGTAAACACTACCTTTGGCACCAGAATCTGGACAGGTCTTAAACTGTCGTTAAACGTCAATAATCTTTTTGATGAAGTATATTCTCAGCCTTTCAACGCCCGCAACCCGGTAAATCCTGTCCCGGAAGCGGGACGATCTGTTCTTATTAAAGCTTCAGTAGATGTCGGACTCTAAATAGATAAAGTCCGGCTGTCACTTGCTTGACAGCCGGACTTAATTTTTCTGCGGGGGGACGAACCGATAACCGACCCCGCGAACTGTTTCAAAAAGGACCGGCTTGTTCGGGTTTATTTCAAATATTTTTCTCAATTTCAAAATAAAATTATCTATCGTGCGGCTTGTTGGATAGTTGTGATAACCCCAGATGGCGTCGAGCAAATCATCACGGCTGACAACTTCGCCGCTATGCTCCACCAAATATTTTACAACCATGCACTCTTTGCGTGATAGTTTATGAGTACCGCTGGGAGCGGTTGCTTCGAAAGTCTTAAAGTTTATGGTGCAGCCGGCGAAATTATACTCTGCTGACAAAGAGCGTTCTGCAGTCAGCCAGGAGTTTCTGCGGAAGATACCATGTATGCGGGCCAGAAGTTCCTGTGTATCAAACGGCTTGGTAATGTAGTCATCACCGCCGGCGACCAAGCCTTCTATCTTATGCTCTGTCTGATCTCGGGCTGTCAGAAACAGGACAGGCGTAATATTTCCTTGTGAACGAATCTGCTTGCAAACATTGATGCCATCTACAAAAGGCATCATGATGTCCAATAAAATCAGGTCAAAGTCGTTTTTTTCAAGAATATCAAGAGCCTGTTTACCGTCGCGAACATGCTCAACTTCGTACTTCTGAGATTTTAGTATCAATGTCAGTGCATCTGCAAAATTTCTGTCATCTTCTGCCAAAAGCAGTGTTTTCAATGTTCTTTGCCTCTCTTTATTATAATGAGGAACTTTATCCCTTTCGACGGTCCATCAGAAATAACCGAAATTGTGCCGCCATGGGAATTTATGATTTCTCTCGCAATATACAAGCCTAAGCCAGTGCCATAGGAAGGTCTGGTCAGCTCCGGTCCGGCACGGTAGAATTGGTCGAAAATACTGGCCAGCTCTTCCTTGTCCACCCCGCAGCCATTATCGCCAATATTTAGTGAAATTATATTATTGTTTAAAGAAAGTTCAACTATGATTTCAATATCCCGACCCTCGTTATGTACCAGTGAATTTTCCAGAATCAAATCAATAGCTTTACCAATAGAACGCCGGTCGCCATAGATTCGCACACTTTCTTCAATATCCGTTTTTAGTCTATAATTTACATTTGTGTAAAACTTGTTTAAAGCGTCTAGGCGCTGGCCCAGAAGTTGCGAAAGATCAAAAGATTCATAGCTGCTCTTTTCGGTTAAGCCATGGTGTCGGGCTACTTCGAGAACATTTTCTACCTGTCTCATTAAGCGGTAAACATCGTGCTTTATTTTTGGCAAGATGTCCTGCTTCTCTTGTTCTGCTATTTCGGGAGTCAGCAGGCTGTCTACGTAGAGGTTGATAGAAGCCAGAGGTGTTTTAAGTTCATGGGTAATAGCCATCATAAAATTTTCCTGCTGCTGGCGAAGCTCCCTTTGCTTGACTAAGGTTCTGTAAATCATCCAGAGGCCTGCCAGAAGAACCAGAAAAAACACAACTGCTTCCAGCATAACCATTCTTTGCCGCGAACTCTCCTGCTCATAAATGTGTTCAATTACTTCGGGTGAGGCGCCCAGTTCCTGAGACATTTCAATTTTTTCGTCGATTACACGCTCCATCAGAATAAACCACCAGACAGCGTTCGCCATCAGAAATATCAGCATGAAGTTGAAAACCAGAAATGCCGCTCTTGGTTTTAGCTGAAGCTGCATTACTATAGCCCTCGATAATTCCTAATCAACATCATTACGAAGAAACGATAGAGTTGGCATGAATCAAGGAGATTAATGAAGAAAATTTGAAGTCAGAACTTTGTTTCAACTCAGGCAGCAGCAACATCCTGCTGAGCTTTCCGCTGAAATGAGAACAGGGGGGATTTTACACAGTACTTATAACCGGCATAAATCAGAAGAATACCGATAAATTCTGCCACATACAGCACCTCGGTATAACCTGCTCGGCTCATCCCCCCGCCGATTCCCGGCAAGATCGCTCCGATTGCTATAAGTGTGTTTCCCTTGACCCGGTGTTTCATATCGGCCACTGACCGATAACGGACCGCCGATAAAATAGCCCCGCCTACTAAGAAAATAAAAGCATAGGTATTGATAAACGGCGAAATCAATCTTATCCAGCTCCAGATAATAACATCCCCCTGGGGGAGATGCGACTTAACCAGACTGTAGTCCAGTGGTGTTAAGATAACCATTGTAGAGCCGAACAGAATAGCCGTCACCAGTATGACCGAAAGAATATGGGCGGTTCTTTTTTTCAGCATTAGATAAACAGTTCCCTGCGCCAAAGGTGCACCCCCCATTAAGGCCCCGGCAATATACCATGATCGAAAAAGTGGGTCGCTCCAGCCAAATATCGTTATCAAAGACTCAATCAAAGTTCCGAGCCCGAAAGCAGTCACCCCAAACCCCCACCAGAGAATATGCGTAGAGTTCGCTTTGCCTGAGTAGTGCCTAAACAGGGAAGAGGCAAAATAAATGCAGAACAGGGTTGTCAGTATTGGTAAATAGTATAGCCACATAAGTTTATCTGTTCGTTAGATAAAAACTTTCTACTATTAAATTGTCATAGAATTGTCATCATCTAACATTATCCAACAGGCGGATTAATCAGTAAATAGCCTAGATGTCCTATTTAACGATACAATATCTTATTCAGTCAAATCCCGATACAATAGACCTAAAAAGGCTTCGTTTGATACAAAGCCATTGTACTTTGCATCAAATTCCGAAGTCGGTTTTGATGCTATAATCTGCTCCAACGTTTTTCCACCAGCGACCATTTCAGAAACTCGCGCAAAAATCGTGCTCAACATCTTGTGATAACCTTCAATTCCGGCTTTGTCGGTAATATCGCCGTGGCCCGGAATAATCTTTGTCTTGTCGCCCGCTAATTTTATAATCTTTTCTACTGCCGCTATGACCCCGGAGACTGAGCCGCCGTTATCCATATCAATAAACGGATAAGTACTGGTAAACAAAATATCACCGCCGTGAATAACATCGGCTTTGGTAAAATGAACAATGGCATCGCCGTCGGTGTGTGCCGGTCCCACGTGAATAATGTTAACATTGTCGCCATTTAAGTGAAGAGTGATATCCTGCTCGAATGTTATAACAGGCAGACCAATCTCCGGCACAGGCGGGGAAGTGCTATTGAAAAACGGCACAACCAGCTCAACTGAAAGCCTTTTTCTGACATTCTGATGAGCAACAATAACAGTTCCGGATTTCCCCTGCAGTTCGTTGCCACCGGTATGGTCGCCGTGGAAATGAGTATTTAAGAGAAAAGTATTGGCTGATTCTGAGACTATGCTGCCGCTCAGTTCGTCTATCATTGCTATGATTTTTTCATGAAGCGGGGCGAACTGGTCATCGATGATGAAAATACCATCGCTTCCAAAAGAGAGGCCGATATTTCCACCGGCCCCTTGAAGCATATAAATATTGTCGGTAAGCTTTACCGATGTAATCAGGACTTTATCTAAGTCCTGAGCCCTGACTGTGCTAAACGAGGTCAGTATGAGCACAGCCGTTACCACTAGAATAATTTGCTTTGTTTGCATTTTGGCTCCTTTTATTTTGAGCAAAAATGCAATTGCAAATTATGTTTTACAACAAAAATTCTTCAAGCTACTCGGCCTCGCTAATTGCACGTTTCCTATTAACGATGTAAAACAAGACCGGCACCACTACCAGCGTTAAAGCTGTAGACGACACTAGTCCGCCTATCATTGGTGCCGCGATGCGCTGCATAACTGCCGAACCGGCACCATGACTGAACATAATCGGCAGGAGCGCTATTAATGTTGTGGCCACGGTCATCAGCTTTGGCCGGACACGCTCCACGGCACCTTCCATTACCGCCGACTTAAGATCATCAGCTGTGTTTAGTCTGCCTTCGCTCTTGTACCGTTTCTTAGCTTCTTCCAGATAGACCAGCATTACCACACCTGTTTCTGTGGCCAGACCGGCCAGGGCAATAAAACCGACGTAGACTGCTACCGAGGTGTTGTAACCCAGGAAATAAAAAAGCCAAATACCTCCAACTAAAGCAAACGGAAGCGTCAAAAGTACAATCAGGCAGTCGCTAAGATTTTTGAAATGCAAATATAACAGAAAGAAGACTATAAAGAGTGTCAGCGGAAGTATGACTTTCATCTTTTCTCTGACCGACAGAATATTTTCGTATTGCCCTGACCAGATCAGCGAATAGCCTTCAGGAAGAGCTACTTCCGCTCGTACTTTACGTCTGGCGGCTTCTACGAAATTGCCGATATCACTGCCGGTAAGATCTACGTAAACCCAGGCCGTCGGCCGGGCGTTTTCAGATTTGATCATGGTAGCGCCTTTGGCAAATCTGATATCGGCCAGATGCCCCAGCGGCACTCTGCCTTTGGCAGGTGTATCAATCAGCACGTTTCTGATAGCTTCGGGTGTGTCACGTAGTTCGCGGGGATAACGGACATTGACAGAGTATCTTTCACGTCCTTCAATATTGTAGGCTATGCTCATGCCACCAACCGCCGACGAAATCGTCCTTTGAACATCACCAACAGTCAACCCATAGGCAGCTGCCTTGAAGCGGTCGATGTCTATATCAAGATAGTTGCCGCCGGTGATACGCTCTGCATAAACGGTTCTGACACCGGGCATTCCTTTTACAGAAGACTCAATTCTTTGGGCAATGTTATTGAGTGAATCAAGATTTGGCCCCATTACCTTTATTCCGACCGGCGTCTTGATACCGGTGGCCAGCATGTCAATGCGGGTCCTGATAGGCATCGTCCAGGAATTGGTAAGTCCCGGAAACTGAATAGCTCGGTCAAGTTCATTGATAAGTTTTTGCGGTGTCATTCCTTTCCGCCACTGGTCGCTGGGTTTGAGCATGATAGTTGTTTCCAGCATCGTCAGTGGCGCCGGGTCAGTGGCCGTTTCGGCCCGACCGACTTTGCCGAAGACCCTTTCAACTTCCGGAAACGACATTATGATCTTGTCAGTTTGCTGTAATAATTCTTTGGCTTTTCTGATTGAAATACCAGGCAGGGTAGTAGGCATATAGAGCAAGTCACCCTCGTTGAGCGGCGGCAGAAACTCAGAGCCCATATTGAGAAGTGGGAAGATACTTACCAGTAGAATTACAAGCGTAATTACCATAGTTATTATTCTGTGCTTTAAGGCAAAAGAAATTACAGGCTTATAAAGTGCTATACTTATTCGAGAAATCGGGTTTCGTTTCTCAGAACGAATCTTGCCTTTGAGGAACAAAGCAATCATTGCCGGAATAACAGTAATTGATAATAGTGCGGATGCGGCCATGGCAAACGTTTTTGCGTAAGCGAGCGGTTTAAACAGCCGGCCTGATTGACCCTCCAGCGCCAGTATAGGCAGAAACGAAATCGTAATTATCAGAAGTGAAAAGAAAAGCGCCGGGCCGACTTCTTTAGCAGCAGCGATAATCGACTCGTTGCGGGAAATCTTGCCGGCGTCTTTTTCCAGATGCTTGTGAGCATTTTCTACCATTACAATTGAAGCATCGACCATCACGCCAATGGCGATAGCAATACCTCCTAACGACATGATGTTGGCGTTAATACCCAGCAGATGCATGGTCAGCAGCGAAAGGCCGACTCCGGCCGGAAGAGTTACTACCGCAATGATTGTAGAGCGTACGTGCAGCAAGAACAAGAAAGTAATCAGAACTACAATTAATATTTCTTCAATAAGTGTGTTACGAAGGTTGACTGTCGCCCTGTCGATTAACGCCGAACGGTCGTAAACGACCAGTACTTCTACACCTTCAGGGAAACTTGCCTCAAGTTCACTTAATCTGACTTTGACTCGGTCAATGACTTCCCGGGCGTTTTCTCCGAAACGCATTATTATGATGCCGCCTACCGCTTCGCCCTCTCCGTTAAGTTCAGCTACGCCGCGTCTTATTTCCGGGCCGTACTGAATATTAGCAACCGAAGAAAGCAAGAGAGGTACGCCGTTCGGAAGCAATTTTATTGGAATAGAAGCCAGGTCATCAAGAGATCCAAAATATTCTTCAGAGCGAACCATAAACTCAGTTTCGCCGAGTTCTATTAGCCGTCCGCCAACTGCGCCGCTGGATTTCTTTATGGCGCTTATAACATGGTGCAAACTGATATCGTGGAACTCAAGTTTTTGCGGGTCAACTTCGACCTGATACTGCCGGACATAACCGCCCACCGAGGCAACCTCGGATACTCCCTTAAGCGACGACAGTTCGTATTTCAAAATCCAGTCCTGCAAAGAACGCAGTTCTGCCAGGTCATGTTTGTTTTCTTTGTCTACCAGGGCGTACTGATAAACCCAGCCGACACCGGTGGCGTCCGGACCGAGTTTTGGAATAACACCATCGGGGATACGATCGGAAACCTGCGAGAGATATTCCAAAATGCGGGAGCGAGCCCAGTATATGTCTGTACCATCTTCAAAAATTATATAGACGAACGAAAGACCGTAGTAAGAATAACCGCGAACTGTTTTGGCGCCCGGCACGGCCAGCATAGCGCTTGAAATCGGATAAGTTACCTGGTCTTCTACGACCTGTGGCGGCTGGCCGTCATATTCGGTCTGAATGATTACCTGGACATCAGACAAATCCGGTATGGCGTCTACGGCAATGTTATTGGCGGCATAATATCCGGCGAATAAAGTCAGCACCAAAAAAGTAAGCACCAGCCAGCGGTTATTTATCGAGTATTCAATAAGTTTGTTAATCATTACCGTAAACTCCTAATGTTGTTGGTGAGCATTGCCCCCACCTGAATTGCTGGCGATGGCTTCGTTAAGCCTGGTTTCGCTGTCGAGCATAAACTGTCCGGAAACTACGACCTCTTCGCCCGTCTCAAGCCCCTCAAGTATTTCAACCAGGTCGCCGTCTGCAACCATACCGGTCTTTATGTCTCTGGCTCTAAACTCTCCAGGCGCGGTTTCAATAAAGACCAGCTGGCGCATGCCTGAGTTTATAACTGCCGAGCGAGGGATAAATATAGAGTGGTCAGGCGTTATCGTGCTAATCCTGACTTCTGCGAACATCGCCGGTTTTAAACGGTTTTTAGTGTTATCAATGTTTACACGAATCTCAGCTTGACGGTTACTGTTAAGAAAAGGTGATATGTAAATTATTTTTGATGTAATTTCTTCACCTGGTAAAGATGGCGAAGTGATGGTTACTTTCTGTCCGTAACTTATATAGGGCAAGTCTTGCTCATAGACATATGCCGAGATCCAGACAGATGACAGATCTGCTATCTTGAACAAGTCCTGACCTGGGGTAATATGGTCACCTTCTTGCACGAACTTGTCGGTTACTATCCCGCTATAGGGAGACTTGATGGTCATTGTCATTGTAGCTTCACCCGAATCATTAAGACGCTTGATCTGTTCGTCTGTAATGTCCCAGTTTTTAAGACGACTATAGGTGGCTCCCAGTAATCTTGGCCGTACCGTTGAGCTTCTTCCATCTTCGGAATCAAACGATTTGTAAGCTATCAGGTATTCATTCTGGGCTGCGACCAATTCGGGAGAATATATTTCAAGCAACGGCTCACCAGATTTAACATGTACGCCCGTTTCATTAATGTAGAGCTTTTCCACGTAGCCCTGGATTTTGACATTTATAGTGAATTGCTCAGATTCGCGATAGGACACTTGTCCGTAGACACGAATAGTTCTGGTTAGTTTTTTAGAGTCAACTTTAGTTGTAGCCACGGCCATGTTCTGACGGGTTATCGGGTCAATCAAAACGGCACCATCACCTCTGCCTTTATGAATTTTGGGGACAAGGTTCATATTACAGATGGGGCAGATGCCGGGTTCGTTAACGATTATTTGCGGGTGCATGCCGCAAGTGTATTGCTGGACTTTGCTGTCTGACTCGGAACTGCTTTCCATTTCGGGCATATGCTCCATACTGGAACTGCTTTCCATTTCAGAATGGTCATGAGCTTTTTCTTTCGGAACCAGATTCATATTGCACTTCGGGCAAAGTCCGGGTTCGTTTGAGACAACTTCGGGATGCATCGGGCAGGTATAGACCTGTGACGAGTCGGCCTTCGCCTTTTCGTCTGTCTTTTTATCTGAACAGCCTGATACAATAACCAGGGCTGATGCCGCAAATAGAATTATCATTGCGTAAATTGTCTTTTTCATTTTGTTATTCTCCATATTCTTTGCCGGTCAGTTCATCAAGAACCGCTTGTGTCTGATGGAACTGTTTGACAATATTTAAATGTGCCAGTTTAGAATTTAGCAGTATAATCTGATCATCCATTACCGCTTTAAGATCAATCTGACCGACTTCATGGGCAGCAAAGGCTGCCTCGAAGGCAGCTTCTGCCAGAGGGATGATCGTTTTTTGATACTGTTTCGCCTGCTTATTAAGGCTTCCCAGTTGTTGTTGGGTGTCCTTAATTGATTGCTGCAATAAAATACTGATAGACTTTTCTTCCGCCTGTGCGGCCAATAGTTCCTGCCGCTTGGCCCGAACTTCGTTTTTCTGCTTTGCAAAAAACCATAGCGGAACTGACAGACCGACTTTGAAAGAGAGGAAGTCTTCGCCGCCAATTGGTTCGGTCAACTCGTCACTTCGAATTCTATAATCAATTCCCAGCATGAAATCCGGTAAATATTCGGAACGTGCCAGAGACTCTTTATTTTTGGCAGCGCTAATATTAAAACGAGCTCTGGCCAGACTGGGGTTGCCAGTTACTGCATTTATCCCTGCTGGTAAAACCGTATCAATTTTAAGCGGGAGTAATGCTGCAATTTCTGTAGATACGATAAAGGAATCATTGGTCAAGTGTCCTAGTCTTAACAACCAGGATTTTTGATTGGATTCAAACTGCAGTTTTTTATTGCTCAATTCGGCGCTTTTTATTTCTGAAGAAATTACTTCTTCAAGAGAACTTTCGCCGTTGGCATATCTGGTCTCAACAAACTCTATTATGTCTTTACTTATTTCTATGTTTTCATCTATCAATTTTGTCGCCAGAACCCAGTAAGAATAGTCGTAGTAGCTTTCTTTGACCTGACGTACGACCCTATTACGGGCGATTTTTACATTTTCTGACTGTACATCGGATATCGAATGTGCCAATTTTGACTTGGCCGACAATTTGCCCGGCCAGGGGATAGGCTGCATAAATCCAATAGACTTGCCGGACATAGGCGTCTGGTCGAATGACAAAGACGAGCGCGGCATGTTTGAAGCTGCGATTGTCAGCTGTGGGTCAGGCAGAGCGCCGGCTGCTTTTGATGCAAAGTCAGCAGAGCTGTGCAAATATTTTGCAGCGATTATATTGGTATTGTTGTCCAGCGCTTTTTTAATTAAAGAGTCAAGCGCCAGCGGTCCGCCAAAACTTTGTGCTCCCGGCATGCTGAGAAAAACAAACAGCAGGGCGGGCCGGAAAAATCCTCTTATAGCCATAATAAAACTCCACTTTCATAAATGGTTGAATTAAAAAAATAGGCATGGCTATGCCCGTAATTCGACTATAAAGGATTGTTTAAAGTAAAAAGGCTGAGTTGGAAATATATAACGGGGGAGAGTTAATTGATAATATCAGCCTATCAGCCAATACCAAGGCTGGCTCATCCGAGAGGCTGTTGTCTGTTGAAGAATCATCGATATTTATAATGTGCTTTAACTCATATTTTGTCTGGATATCGGCCATAAAAGGAGGAGGTATCACCGGTACAGATAGCTCAACTTTACAGGAACAGTCGTCTTCCAGCACAATTTCTCTGATTAGACAACTATTATCTTCTTTTTCTTCAGGGTAGCAACAGCAGCTAAATTCGGTTTCTGACTTTTCAGGCTGATTATAAAGCGTTGCAGCCTGCAAGGCAGGTGCAGCCATCAGGCAGATAGCTACTATAATAGTGGCCAGAAATCTCAATTTGTTTGAACGAATGTCTCTCATTTATAATTCTCTCAGCCTTTTTAACGCAAAAGGCCGAGTAAAGTTTCCAATTATCTTATCGGCAACATAAAAGGAACTGTTCACATATGAAACGGTAAAAAGCAGCCTTTTTGATTCAAAAAAGCTACTGCAATCAATTTTTTTCACCACTTGGCCTGCCTAAGTTCACAAATAGGTTGGGCAGAAAATATCAGATTCAAAAAAGAGTGGGTCAAAAACTGCCGATAATGACTATTTCCAGCTTTGATTAAATCTCCCAGCCTGTCTTTTCAGACATCACAGCAAAAGGAATGGGAGTTAAACCGGCAGCCGAAATAGTTATCAAAACAGGATTTAACCAGTCCATTAAACCTTGAACTACGGCACAGTAAAGGGAATTGTCCTCAAAGTAGTTGCAACAAATTTCAGAATGAATTATTCTATCAGTTCAGAACAATTCTGGCGAGCTTGATTTCGTTGCAATATGAAAGATACAGAAAATCTCACGGCAGTTCCTGAAAAAGTAGAATATAATATAGAGCGGTCACCTTACTATGTACCAGCGGCATTCGCATTAATGCTTTTGGGGCTGATAATTCTGTTCAGTGATTTTCTCTTTTCGGACAATATGCTCTATGGCTCCGATATGCTGACAGCCGGTATTTATCACCGCTCAATGCTGGTGGAGTATTTTAATGCACATGGTCAAATTCCACAATGGGATCCGCATGTGTTCGGGGGCATACCCTATGTGGATGCTTTCCATGGCGATATTTTTTATCCTTTTTCAGTTTTGAAATTCTTTATTCCGCTCTACTTTCATCTGGGCTTTAATTTGATTTTGCATATCTTTTTTGCCGGCGTATTTATGTATCTGGCGGCCCGGCAGTTTAAACTGGGCAAAACGGCCGCATTGTTTTCTGCGGCCAGCTATATGTTCGCCGCTTATTTAGTGTCAATGGTAGCGGCCGGGCACGAAGGTAGAATCTATGTAACGGCACTTTTTCCACTGGTAATGCTTTTCCTGGACAGAGGCTTCGAACAAAAACAATTCTTAAATTTCAGCATTCTCGGGCTGATTCTGGGAATAATCATTGTCTCTCCGCATCCACAGATGGCCTACTTCTCTCTCTGGGCGGTCGGCTTTTATTCGCTATTTAAGCTAATTGTTCTCTGGCGCGAAAACGAAAAAATCTTGTCAATTATAAAACCCGCTTCACTGGCTGCTTATGCAGTTGTTATTGCGCTACTGCTGTCTGCTATTCAGTTTTATCCGGGTTATGTCTATACCACAGAATTTTCTCCACGCGCCATACAAAAAAAAAGTGAAAGCTGGTCAACCTCCTGGTCAATGCACGAAGAAGAAGTTTTTTCGCTGCTTATTCCGGAGTTCTCAGGCACTTCGTTTCCGAGGCTGCCTTTTGTTTCGCGAAAAACAGAACAATCAAGTTACTGGGGAAAAAATTACTTCAAGGACAGTTCCGAGTCTGTCGGTGTGGTACCTCTGTTTCTGGCCCTGATGGCGCTGGTTTTTGTCAGACGCAATGAGAAGTACTTTTTTGGAGGGCTGGCACTTTTTGCACTCATTTATGCCCTGGGGGCAACTACTCCAATTTTTAAAATATTTTATTATCTGATTCCCAAAGTTAAATCACTAAGAGCTCCCAGCATGATCATGTTCATTTTCTCTTTTTCAATTGCGCTGCTGGGAGGGATGGCTGTGCAGGCAATTATGGATTGGAGAAAATCCGGTAATGTAGCCAGAAGAAAAGAGATTAATTATCTGCTGTTTGGATTTCCGGCATTAATGTTTTTGCTGGCATTATTGTTTAACATTGCCGGAAACGAAATGCTATCCGCTTGGAATTCACTTTTTTACAGTGATATAGCAACTACTGTTGTGCGACAAGGAGTCACCAAGCTGGATCTGGCCATGTTGAACCTGCCTGCTATTCAGAGCGGCGCCTGGATGGCTGCACTGTTTACAGCGCTGGTCGCACTTATTACCTGGTTATTTCTTTCGGGGAAAGCAGCTGTCGCAATTTTATCGCTACTGATAGTTCTGCCGGTTATCGACGGAGTACGATTCAACAGACGTTTTGTAGATGTCTTAGATCCCCTGACATATTTTGGCGCCAAGGCTTATACAGTTTTTTTCCAGGCTCAGCCAGGTCAATTTCGGGTGTTGAATCTCACGCGCGATGTTCCCAAATCGATATTGCCGCAGTTTGGCATTGATGTGGTGACAGGCTATCATGGCAATCAACTCAGATGGTACAGTGCCCTGATGGGCGGACCAAAATTTGAGAATCGCTCGAATCGACATTTCTTGAATCTGGTCGGAGCGAAGTATGTTCTGATACCTGCGGAGGCTAAGATAGCTGATGACTACTTTGGAGAAATACCGACAACAACAGCCGCTATAATTGGCAACGTCAAGATTTTGAAAAACCACAATGCGCTGGAAAGAGTATATCTGGTAAACGATTATCAGGTCTTTGAAGATCGAAGATATATTTACCCTTATATTCTGAGAGGCGGAGACGACTTAAGTCAGTTTGTCTATCTTGAAAAAGAGCCTGATATAAAAATGTCAACCGACAGCCTCGGTTCCGATTCTGCCTGGATAATTTCCCGCGCCATGGATTCGGTCGTTGTCGGCCTTAACTGTACCTCCAATAGGCTGCTGGTGCTGACTGAAAATTATTACGACAGCTGGCAGGTGTTTGTCGATGGCCGTCCGGCCGAACTGCTCAGGTCCTATGGAACATTCCGGGCGGTGGCGGTTCCGAAAGGCGCTAAGCAGGTATTGTTTAAGTACACTTCAGAGCGCTATGCCACTGGTAAGCTAATTACATTTGTAACCTCGCTTTACCTGCTGGCAGTCTTTGGCTTTTACTTCCGCAAAGATTGATAACCTGCTTCCCCGGTCCCACTTGTGCCGGACGACCCGCTGGCTACTATTGCTTCATATAAACCGTTCGTGTGGGGAACGGGATTTCGATGCCACTTTCATTGAGAGTATTATAGACCAGCTCCGTCATTTCCAACTTCCTGGCGAACTGCTTCCCATAATCATCCACCCACACCCGGGCAGTCATATCGAGAGAAAAATCGTTCATATTCAAGAAGAGCACCTGAGGTTCAGGCTCCAGCATAATGTCGTCCAGCTGCTTGATGGCATCCAACACAACCCGTTTGACTTCGGCGATGTTACTGCCGTAGGCCACCGCGAAATTTACGGCAACTCGGATAGTGGCATCGGGTTTGGTGTAGTTTTTGACCTGCGCATTGGCAAGTTGCGAATTGGGAAGAGAGATAACTTCGTTGTCGTAGGTCTGTATCCTGGTGCAGCGAAGACCAATGTCCAGCACTACCCCCACGTCCCCGCTCTCGAGTTTGACCTTGTCACCCACATTGATAGAACGATCCAATATGAGCTGAATGCCGGAAAAGATGTTGGCCAGGCTGCTGTTTAGGGCCAAGGCGATGGCTAGACCACCAATACCGAGGGCGCCCACTAGGGGACCGATCTGGATTTCCCATTTCCCCAGAATGATCAGGACACCAAGGATGACAACGATTGTCTTTAGGGTCTTGCGCAAAAGTGGTAGCAGGCCTTCGTCCATGGTTGACACGGTTCGTTTCGCTGGGATCTTTTCCAGCCACTTGGACAGGTTGTTAATCAGGTTGATCACGCCGCGCATTAATAGCACAACAAGCAGAGAAAACAGCATCCGCTGGGGAATGACGGTCTGCAGAGCCAGAGGCGTCAGGGCCGCCATCAGACCTATGACCGGGACCGAATAGGTCACGACGTTTTTAGCGGCCCGGATCAGAATATCGTCCAGGTCGGTCTTGGTCTTTTTAGCTACCGTACGTAAGATAAACCCTAGGCTCCAGCGGACGACGACGGTCAGCACCAGTGAAAGAGTGAAGATCCCCAGGGACAGAATCCAGGGGGTTTCAAAATAGGGACTCAGTATGTCGGCAAGAGCGTCCATTGCAATCCTCCTTTAGACGTTAGTTTCGCATGCAGAGGCTGTCTGACCGGAAATTCAAACCAGCCTGCCGCAACGGCTTCAATAAAAGTTCAATCAATGTCCGCAATGATGCAGCAAGTTTCATTGATGTCAAGTTTGTGGTTCACCGAATCTTTTTGATGCACTCCTCAAGGCAGGGGCACTCACTTTTTTGCTCTGAGTTCATACCCCATGACATGACCGAGTCGGTCAATATCGGGAAGCACGGCGGCGATCTTACGGGCAACCGTATTAATGCGGGAGTCGAAGCGTGGTTTATCCGGAGCTACCAGTAGAGGATGCAATATCCGGCTGATGAGGTAGTATGTTCCCCAATACTGGCGATGGACGATTTGAAAGAGAGGTTCAAGGTGTGATTCCAACTCGGCCTCGCGGAATTTGAGAGAGCTGACATTGTCGGGTGAGACGGATGGAATAAGGTCAAGTGACAGTCGCGCCCGGAGTTCGTTGAGACGGTCGAGGCCGTCTTCGGTCCCTTCGACCATGAGATAGCTGCCGCCGGGGCGAAGGACCCGGTGAATTTCGGCAAGAGTCGCCCACTGGTCTTCTCGTGACGGCAGGTTTTGCAGACATCGCTCACTTATAACATAATCGAAGGAATCGCTGTCAAACGGGAGATGGCGAACATCAGCCTGACAAAAATCTGGTCTGCTCTGCAGATCGACCTTCATGCGCTCGGCCAGCAGGCCGGCTCCGCGAATCATTTCGGCGGAAAAGTCAAGGCCGACGAAGTTTCCTTTTATCTCTTTAGCCAGTGACAGCAGGGTGTAGCCGTTGCCGCAGCCGATATCCAGAATATCCCCGGGGCTTAGTCGTTCACGTAGAAACGCTATTTCCAATTCCCTCAGGTTGTGATCGCGGGAAGTAGCGTACGTTTCTTCGACATTGCGATGGTCGTAAATATCACGAAGTAGCTCGGCTTTTTCTTTTGTCGAGGCACTCTGGTATAACTTCAGGGCAGCTGCGGTTCCTTCAACGATTAACACACTATCCGATTTATTACCGTTTTGGGAGGCCGGGATATTGGCAGCGGCATGATACAGTGCGGGAAGTGACATGATTCGGTAGCCACGATTCAAAACATAGTCAAGAATCTCTGTCACGATTGACCTGGTTCCCTTCCCTTCAAAGACATCGATACGGGCAACCTGGGGATCTGTCTCTCGTATGAGATGTTTCACCTTTTGATAATACTTTACGTCAGGGACGTTCATGGCGAAAAGAAAGGGATGCAGGTTGATAACTTTCAGTCCTGGGGAATCAAAATGCTCTCTTATGGATGACAGTTCGCAGGGGAGGCCGCGTTTGAAGTGAACATCATCTTCCCAGAATACTGGAAAGCGCATTAAGCCGGAGTTATGCTTGAGCGGCTCGCACCTCGGTTGCAGGAAGAGGCAGAGATTGCTGTCGAAGAGTAATCCTCTCTTCGCGAACAAATCGGCTATCGGGGTACTATCCACAAAGGCATGAGAGCGATAAGCCTTCGCCTCCGGCCAGAGTGTGAGCAGATTGTCGGCGATTTCGTCCGGAGAGTTCCCTTGGGTAGAGCCGGGAAGAAAATTTGGGTGTATACCGACCAACTGTTTTTTTTCGTGGTCCGCATATCGCCTGCGAATTTCTGCGGAATCATGGGTGATGAACGGGCAGAGTAGTATTTGCCGCTGCTCAAAAAAGTCAAGCATCTCGGCAATAGCCCACTCGGGTGCCCAGTCTATGTCGCTGGTAAAACAGAATATCGGTTCAGCCAGGCTGAAACTCACGAACATACTCCAGCATACATGTTGCTTGATTTATTCACTTTGGTGAAATACAACAGATGTTGCCGTGAATCAACCAGCATTTTTCTGGCTTTCTTGTATACTAGCGAATGAAATTGAGCGCTGAAAACCATAACCCGTTAGAATACAATAAATTGGCTCCCCCGACAGGACTATTATAGAACTTTTGGACCGGTAGTGCAGTACCTTCGCAGAGCCAGTTGAATTTAATAACTATGAAACTAGACCGAAATACTAGGAGCAGCTTATCAGAGTACGAACAATGAAACTGAGAAAACAAAACTACAAAAAGGCAATTGCCAGAGCAAAAACTATGTTAGGTTTAAATTCCACTTGTCCGGATTATTTGAAGACGTACACCCTATCTATTCGGTGTGTCCATCAAAGCGGGAGAGGTTCATCGTGTGCCAATTCAACGAGTTACGACCTAATCAGCTGGCCAACAGATTTAGTAGAATATCAGTATATGAATCCTTATCAAGTCGCCGTCACTAACATATAGTATATTATTCGTTACAGCCAGCTCCTTTCCGTTGACGGGAAGATCATAGATGGTCTTCAGGCTGGGCGCCGTGGGATCGGAGATATCTATCAGCTGAATGCCTAGACTATCTACAACAATGAGATTCCCCCGAGCGACAATCATATCATTTGAATTCACTCCCACAGAATAAGATGAGAACTTGACCGGCGCGGCGGGGTTTGCAATGTCGACAATCTCAATTTCCAGCAATGTTGTTTCCAGAAACATAATGTCTCCCGAAATGGTCATGTCCGTAACATTGCCTCCCGCATGATAAGTTCCGATTATCTTGATGTTCAGCGGATCGGACACGCTAGCGAGTTCAACGGTTCTGTTTCCAGCTACGATCAACAAAGTGTCTATCAGCTCCAAATGGCTACCTCCAGAGAAACTGGTGTCATACCCCAAGAATTTCGGTGCGGAGCTGTTTGACACATCCACTATCGCCAATGAACCGGAACTCGCCAGAAAGACATTCTGTCCATTGGTAACTGGGTCATGATACCTTCTCCCCTTAGTTCCAAGAGAGACACTCCCGTAAAATGCAGATCCGGGTGGGCCGCGTTTAGCATGGAGTTTTGGCGGTGTCTGCGGGACATACAAATCTTCTTGGGGCACCATATATACGTATCTCCCGTATGTGGTGAGGACGACCTGCTCAGACCCGCCACCCCACCAGCCCAAGATGAAGATGCTGGGATTGACAGCATCTGAAATATCAAGCACTGAAATGATAGATACGGGCAAACTCAAGAACCCACCCGAGCCCGGTATCCATTTTTGGAGAAGCAGGTATCCGTTTAAAGTTGGTGTCATGTTGTATAGCCACGCAGCATCGCTTTCTGTGTAGGAGCTCATCCAGGCAAGATGTTCTTGTCTGGGGAGAGTCGCCGATACGCTGTTTGAGACACCCGATTCAGCGCCATATATGGTCCCTGAAAGTACACCGAAGTGATACGTTTTGTTGTCTTTCAGAAGCGTTATGGTGAAAGTTTCAACCCCGCTGCTGGGGGCTCTGGGATACACTACGCCTGCATCTGTTGCAGAATCCCAGGTAGAGTCCGTTACCGGAAAGGTCGCATAGCGAATCTTTGTGTAATAGAGTTTCCCGTTGGGAGTATCCGCCTCGGGCGCTGTCCAGCTCAGCTCAACCCGGCTGGTGGTTACATTTTTTATTTCCAGATCGGTTATTGTTTCCGGCGGGAAACGTTGAACATTTTCGGCTGGACCTGTCGGATCCGTGCAACCGATTAGTAAAGTAAAGAGCATGAGGGCCACTGCAATCAAGATTTGTGATTGCTTGAATTGATTCTCTTTTGATCGAATTCCGATAATTTTTCTCCTCAGGTGAGATTGTATCTCTGACTAGCCTCCATTAGTTGTACCACTTTTTAAGTTAGTCCTACAGCAATCCACGTCAAGTCATATGTTGGCCGATAGCTCTCCGGTAATCTCACACACCTACAATCGAGTAGAAACCAACTCGGAAGTATTTTAACTCGTTAGTATACAATAAAGTGGCTCCCCCTATTGGACTATTATAGAACTTTCGGACCGGTGGTGCAGTACCTTCGCAGAGCCGGTTGAATATACTAACTTTAAAACTGGACCGATATGTGGGGGGCAGGTCAGCATCCGTCTGGCGTAGTAACCGTCTCCTCACAATTCCCTACAGACGTCTCGTTATCCTGCAAAGACTTACGGGGAGACGATCAGGCAGAGAAGGCTGAAGATGGGGCTGAATCATGATGTATATTTGTGAACTGAAGGACAATCTAAACGCTGCAAGCAACCCGATGAGACATCTTGACACAATCATTTATGCCAACTCCACGGTAGGCATTTCCTGTGATATAAATATTTCCTAACGATTCGAGCTCTCCTTCAATGCTGGTTAGAATGGCGTCATGCCCTGTTCGGTACAGAGGAATACCGTGAACCCACCGAAATACTCTTTCCATCTCCGGGTTTCCAGTAATTCCAAGTATTTCACCAAGATCGATTTTAACCAAATCGATTAGTTCAGCGTCCGTAAGATTTATTAGTGGGCTGTTTCCATCATCGCCAACCATTGTCCGAAATAGCACCCGTCCTTTCGGCGCTGTTCCACTAAAAATCGAGGAAGTCCAGATAGAACCAAGAATCTGCCTGTTCTCCTTTAACGGCACTAGGAATCCAAAGCCATCCAATCGACGCTCAACGGCCTGCGCCGGGTAGCCAAAACAAACTACAGCCAAGGGCACATAGCTTATTGAGCTTAGCGCCGTTGACAATGAACAGGAAAGACCTGACACTATCTTGGCCGCCTCATAGGCAGGCATCGCCAAAACAACCGAGTGCGCTCTTTCGGTATGACCATTGTTAAACGCAATCTGAAAATCCTGATCAATCTTTGTAATAGAACGGGCCGCCATCCCGGTTTCTATTTGCTGGCCATAAATGTCATTAAATTTCGAAATAAGAGTGGACAAGCCGCCTTCGAACGAAGTCAATTTGCCACCGGGTCTGTCGGAGCTTTGTTTATTTTTTCCTTTTGCTCGCGCTTTTCTTAACTTTGCGATTGCAGCCTTGATGAGAGAACCGTATTCGCTCTCCATCTGTTTCATCGCTGGAAAAGAAGACTGCATTGACAGGCAATCGGCCGAACTGCCGTAAATGCCGGATACTATTGGCTGCACCAAATAATCAGCTGCTTCTTGACCAATTCGCCTCATCGCGAAGCAATGAACCGATTCGTCAACGCTATTTTTGGGGCAGGAAACGAACGGCTCAAAAAGGACTCGCATCCGGCCTTTGATACTGAGCACATCGGAGGTGAGAAATTTCAGGGGCGACATCGGCACTTTCCGCAGACGCCCTTTGCGCAGAATATAGCGATTGCCGGCATTTTCGTTAACGCGCCTTAGCTTGTCATTTAAGCCGAGCTCCTCGCAAAGTTGAATTGTCAGCGGTTCCTTATCTAAAAAACCGTTGGGACCCCGCTCGAACCGATAGCCACCAGAAAACTCCGTGCCGATGATACCGCCCAATTGTGCCTTTGCTTCGAACAGTTTGATAGTCAGATGCGGTTTAAGCCTGTGTAGGAAATGCAATGTTGACAGACCTGATATACCGCCACCAAGTATAACAACATCGGTTTTTGACATAGTCTTTTAAGCTCCTTCAGGCAATATTGACATGGACATCAGAAATGACAGTCTTTGGTCAGACAGTGACAAAGCGCGCACATTACGGCCTGTAATTATGTACAGTTTCCACCAGTGCCTGCACAGATTTTAGCGGCGTTTGTGGCTGAATACCCTGACCGAGGTTGAATATCAACCGACTATGATCGCTGACACTTTCAAGTATCTCTTGCGCTTTAGCAGCAACATGCTTGCAATCACCAAACAGAACCGAAGGATCAAGATTCCCTTGCACGGATTTCTTCGGAACTTCTCTTAAAACTTTACTGATATCTATGCGATGGTCAACACCTATCACCTCGCAGTCAATATCGGCAACCACATCAAGGTAAGGAGCGACATTGTTGATGTATAAAATGCGTGGTACGTCATTGAACTTAAGGCTGTTAAAAAGCCTGTTTATCGGGCGAACTGACCAGTCAAGATAATCATCCCTTGACATCGTTCCCCCCCAGCTGTCAAACACTTGCACAGCATCGGCACCGGCATCAATCTGTGCCTGCAGAAAGCGCGTGCAAATTGAAGTTAGAAGATCAAACAGCTCTTCGGCTGCTTTTGGGTGCTCATGAATAAAGCGCCGGGCGGCCTCAAAACCCTTGCCCGATCTTCCCTCAATGAGATAGCAGGCCAAAGTAAAGGGAGAGCCGACAAAACCGATTAAGGGAGACTCTGGCAGCTTCTTTTTTATTTCACGGATGCCGTCTAAAACAAAAGAAAGGTCGCCTTCAATATCAATATCCTTTAGCCTGTGAACGTCTTCGGGTTCTTTTATCGGCTTCTCAATTTGCGGTGCACCATGCTCAAAGTCGACCATCATTCCCATTGGCTCCAGAATTATTAATATATCCGAAAACAGTATGGCAGCGTCGAATCCAAATCGTTCAATTGGCTGACGAACAACTTCAGCTATCAGCTGCGGCGAACGACAAAGATCTCGGAATGAAACTTTTTTTCTTATCTCCTGGTATTCAGGCAGGTAGCGACCTGCCTGACGCATTATCCAGAGAGGAATTCTGCCTTCATTCCGCCCGTAGCAGGCATCAATAAAATTTTCACCTGCTAGGCGCATGCCTGCACCTCCTGTAAAATGTTATCAGCAAGAGTTTTTGCAGCCTGCAGAAGCACTTCACGGCTGTGGGCTGCGGAAATAAAACAGACTTCGTAGGCAGACGGAGGAAAATAAAGACCTGCGTCTAATAGTCGCTGGTGGATGCGATTATATTGAGAAATAGCATCGGCATTGATTTCATGGGCTGCCCGGGGCAGGTCGGGTTGGAAAACCAGCCAAAATATCGAGGCTATCCCTACCATATTTATCGAAGTGTCGTTCAAATTCGAAATTACCTGACTGACAAATAATCGATTTTTTTCTTCAAGTTCGGCGTGGATTCGGCCGTCCGCTAATTTCTTTAGAGTCGTAAGGCCGGCCACCATCGCAATCGGATTTCCCGATAAAGTGCCCGCTTGGTATACAGGACCCAATGGCGCCACCAGCTGCATTATATCTTTGCGACCGCCAAAAGAACCAACCGGCATACCGCCGCCAATAATCTTTCCGTATGTCACCAAATCAGGAAGGATTCGGTAATACGCCGCCGCTCCTTTGAGACCAACTCGAAAGCCGCTGATCACTTCATCGAAAATAAGTAAGGCGCCATGCTTTTCGGTGAGAGTGCTAAGCAGCTGCATGTATTCGTGTCGTTGGATAAGCAGACCGTTGTTTGCCGGAATTCCTTCTATGATTACGGCAGCAAGGCTGTCACCGTGCTGAGCCATGAATTTCTCTAAGGCATCGCCATCGTCCAGTGGAAGAACGGCTGTCTGACTCGCCACCGCCCCTGGAACGCCATGGGATGATGGCTGTCCAAAGGTGGCTGCTCCGGAACCGGCGCTGACCAGCATTGAATCGCAGTGCCCATGGTAGCAGCCTTCAAATTTCAGAATCAAATCCCGCCCGGTAAAGCCGCGCGCAAGTCTGATGGCTGACATTACAGCTTCTGTTCCCGAGGAGACAAAACGAATACTCTCCACGGCATCAATAGCGTTCACTATAAATGAAGCCAGCTGATACTCAAGTTCTGTACAGGCGCCATAGGTCATGCCACGATCTACTTGATTCTTTACCGCCTCTACCACATCCGGGTCGTTATGTCCAAGTATCAATGGTCCCCATGAGCAGCAAAAATCAAGATAGCGATTGCCATCTACATCAATAAGATAGGCACCCTCACCCTTTTCGATAAAGCGCGCAGTACCGCCGACAGAATCGAAAGATCGCACCGGTGAGTTTACCCCGCCCGGCATTACTTGGGAGGCCAGGTCCATAAGTCGCCTGGACTTTATCGTATCAAGCACCAATCCATTCATTTTTCAATATATCCCTCAAATGATATGTGATTATTATTTTTGCACCGGCTCGAGTGATGGCAGTAAGATTTTCCAACACCATCTGTTTTTCGTCTGCAAATCCCGCTTGAGCCAGAAACTTTACAGAGGCGTATTCACCGGAAACGTTGTAGGCAGCAACGGGAAGTTTCGTGTGACGCCTGAAATCCGAAATTATGTCAAGATAGGCCAGTGCCGGTTTGACCATAACTATGTCAGCTCCCTCACTTTCATCAAGCGCTAGTTCCCGCAACGCCTCAGAGCGATTGCGAAAATCCATCTGATACCCTTTTCTGTCACCTTTTCCCGGCGCTGAATTGGCTGCTTCCCGGAACGGGCCGTAATACGATGAAGCATATTTTGCTGTGTATGCCATAATGATTGTCTTTGTCAGCTGCTTTGATTCCAGTGCCTTTCGAATGGCGCCAATGCGGCCATCCATCATATCGGAGGGAGCGACGCAATCAGACCCCGATTCCGCCAGGGCAACCGCCATGTTTGTAAGAAGTTCAACTGAACTGTCGTTATCTACTTCATCTTTTACCATTATTCCGCAATGACCGCTGTCGGTATAGGCACATAAACAGACATCGGTACTTACAAATAACTCATCACCAAACTCTTTTTTTAAGAGTTGCGTCGCTCGCAGGACCGGATTATCATCGTCCATGGCCGACGCAGCCACCGGGTCTTTCCGATCAGTTACTCCAAACAACATTACCTTTTTAATACTCAGCTTTATGTCGTCAGCAATCGTTTTTACGAGCGAATCAACAGATTCGCGAAATATCCCGGATAATCCGGGAATTTCAGTATGTACCTCGGTTCCGTCGGTAACGAAGTATGGTTGTATAAGATGGTCCATATGTAATGTGCTCTCGAAAACCAGATCTCTAATCACAGGAGTTCGTCGAAGTCGACGCGGCCGGTCATTAAGATTCATGATATATGCTCCATGACATGGTCAATGTCAGCCTTTTCCATAATCGTGTACCGCGACCAGCCCAGTGAATTCATTTTCGAAGCAGTAGCGTGGCCGATTGCGATTGGTTTTGCCAGCGGTCTTCCAAATTGGCGTTGATACGCAGAGATTGTAGATGGAGCAGTAAATAAGATGTAGTCATTCGGAGACAGAGCTGTTACCAGCTCTGGGTCAATTTTCTGCTCCATCGTCTTGTAACAGATTACTGAATAATACTTCAATAGCTTAGTACGAAAAACAGTCACTGGGTCATAATTGACCTGAAGGGCTCGTGCGTAGATGACAGTCTCATCACCATTGGCTATAGTCTGAACAAATTCCTCAAATAGTTCTTTTCCATAAGATTCCGTGGGCACAAAGTTGGCCGACCGTCCATACTGATGTAAAGTTAGGTCTGTTTTATTACCGATGGCGCCAATTCGTACCTCATTGGGTAATTTCAGCTTTAGTTGAATAAGTCGTTCGAAAAAAGAAACGACGCCAGAACTACTGGTAAAAAAAAGCCAGTCTACTTTTTCGGTTGATAGCTTAGCAGGCCATTCAAACGGAAGGTGGCAAATCTCAATTACAGGCAGCGGAACTATGTCAATGCCGCGGGAAGCGGCGAGCTGTTGTATTGTGTCCAATTGATTGGCACTTCTGGTTATCCCTAAGCGCAAGTTTGTACCTCTTCGATAAGACCGGCGTATGCCTGATTTACTAAATGATGAGCATCGCTGCCATTGAAATCAATTTGTTTTAGTTCTACCCAATTATTTCCATTACGAATCCCAAGTACAGCTTTGAGGCGATGATTTTTCCCGTTAGTCTTGGAATAAACTCCCAGCGGAAGCGAGCAACCGGCCTTGAATAATTTGAGTAGTCCGCGTTCAAGTGCTGACTCCAGGGAAGCGGTCTCCGATCCCAAACGCGAGATAATCTTTTCGACAACTGAGTCATTTGATCTTATTTGAATTCCCAACATTCCCTGAGCAGGCGCTGGTAGAAATTCCTGAGAGTCAAGTAGTACCGTGATGAATTCAGAAAGGTCAAGGTTCAAACGTTTAACTCCCGCGGCAGCAATCAAAATAGCATCGTAATTACCATTTCGAAGCTTGTCAATTCTGGTAGGAACATTACCGCGCAAATCTTTTACAATTAAAGTTGGATTGTGAAAAGCTATCTGGCATTTACGACGGAGAGAGCTGGTACCGATAACGCCGCCTGGTTTTACTGGTAACAGTCCGTGAGTAATTTCTGACCCTTTTCGGATCAAAAGGATTTCTCTTCTATCTATGCGATAGCCCACAGCTCCAAGCATAAGACCTTGAGGCTGTGTTGTCATGACGTCCTTTAGCGAATGTACCGCTACGTCGATTTCACCTTGAAGCAGAGCCTCTTCCAATTCTTTAGTGAAATACCCTGTTCCTTCCATCATCTCGAACGGTAGTTCCTTATCAAAATCTCCCCCTGTATTTATTATCCTTATTTTGATGGAACAGTTATGCTCCCGTTCCAAAATTTCTCGAATGAAATTCGCTTGATGCAATGCAAGATCAGACCCTCTTGCGCCAATGGTCAAATTTACCCCGGTCATTTAGATTTCTCTCTATTAGATCTGTAACGGAATAAATTTATCTCCGGATCTATTTGAACCAGGCGATTCGAAAGCGTTTTGACCGGCTGGTAAGATGAGAAACCAATCAATTTTGTCACAAGTTGGAATACTTCATGTCGATCTTCTTCAGGTAGGGTTGTAACTTTTCGAGAGAAGAGGTCGTCGAACGCTTTTCTCGCCATTTTAATAGAATCGCGGTGGCTCTTTTGGAAGATCGGTTTAATAGAAAGTTCAATTTGATCGGCGAGATACTTGTTGACGGAATCGCGTATTATTTCGTTCGCTCGGCCTGCCTCAATAAACTTTTGACGAAGATTGTTTTGCCCGCGAGAATTGAATTGACCTATATCAATCAGCCTGACACAGTTGTCGTTCTTGAAATCCTCGCCAAAATCAGGTGGCATTGCCAGATCAATACAGAGTGTACAGCTGCTGACTCTTTGCAATCTCTTGAGGAATGAAGAATCAAAGATCGGTTCAGGTGAAGCTGTTGCAGATACAATCGCACTTACGGGAGGTGGGTTCTGGAGAAATGACTCCAGGGAAATTGCTTGAGAACCATATCGAGTCGCTAGCTTTTCTGCTTCTGAGAGTGTTCGGTTGACAAACAAAGGCTTGGCAGACAAGGATTCGGTGATATATCTGGCTAATTTCTCAGTCATAACTCCGGCACCAACCAGCGCAATAGACGAGCTCGTCGTTGTTTCAGTCCAGGATTTTAATTCTTCTGCTGCCAGAGTGGCCATTGAGAGTGCCCCTGTCCCCAGAGTTGTTTCTCGCTTAATCGTTCTTGCTGTTGTCAACGCTTCACGGGCTATGCCATTAAGCATCTGGTCGGCCAGCCCGGAATCAAGTGCCTCCTGATAAGCCTGCTTGAACTGGCCGGTTATCTGAGATTCCCCTATTACCAGTGACTCCAATGAAGCGACCGTTCGAAAAAGGTGTCTGATTGCATCCCTGCCAGTATATTGATAAAAGTCATTGGGGAAATAGCTGAGGTCACGTCCACCACTAAAGAAAAAGTCAATTATATGATGCAATATACTGGTGCCCGAAGTTTTTGGAGAAGCCGCATAGATAAACTCTACCCTGTTGCAGGTACTTAAATATATCAACTCCTTAACTCCGAGCTGGGCTTTCAGTAGATGCAATTTTGGGGTCCGACTTTCCTTATCAAGACTGAGGCGTGCAAGTAGAGGCATGTTCTGCTGCCAGACTGATGTACCAACTATACCGAATTCCATCATCAAATGTATTCCTTCTTTCAGTTGCTTCAATTTTGAAATGTCTTTACCAACTCTTCTTCACAGTCACTCTGTCCTTGGGAATCAGAAGCGATAATTAACTCAACTGCCGTTTCAATCCAGGTGGGGTGCAAATTAAGTGACGGCACCAAAACACATTTTTCCCCACCGGCCGCCGAAAAATCTTTTGCCCCTCGGATTCCCAATTCCTCTATTGTTTCCAGACAATCTGCGACAAAAGCTGGAGAGAAAATTGCCAGCCGCTTGATACCTTTTTTCGGCAGGGTTTTGAGAAGTACATCGGTATACGGCTTTAGCCAGGGATCGCGGCCCAAACGGGATTGAAAAGAAACAGTATAACGAGTATTTGACAGACCCAGTTCCTGTGAAATTAGTTTAGCTGTTGCAAAGCAATGAGCTCGATAGCAGAAAGAATTTGTCGCACTAATTCTGGTGCAGCAATCTTTCTCTGCCAGACAATACTTGCCATGGGATAAATCAGATTTGATAATGTGGCGCTCTGGCAGACCATGGAAACTAAATAGAAAATGATCAAATCCTTCAACATCTATATTTTCTCTGGCCACATCTGCAAATGACTTAATAAACTTCGGATGATCATAAAACAACGGTAGTGTAGTAATATTGGGGACGTTCCAGAATTTGGAAGCAACACGGAACACTTCCTCCATGGTGCTGCCCACTGTGGCTGAAGCGTATTGCGGATATAACGGGAACACCCGAATAGTTCCAATCCCCGCAGATTGAAATTCGTCCATCGCCTGCTCTATGGAGTGGCTCCCGTAACGCATTGCAAGCTTAACAACAAATCGATCTGGAAATTTTTCATCGAGCCGCCTTTGAATCGTCCGTGCAAATTCTTTTCCGCATACAAGGATTGGCGAGCCCTTATCTGTCCAGATGATTCGATAAGCACTGGCTGATTTGGCCGGGCGAAACGGGAGAATCATCAGGTTTAGCACGAAAGCGCGAACAATCGGAGAAATATCAAGAACTCGTGGGTCCGAGAGAAACTGCCTCAAATATTTGCGGACTTCTCTGGTTCGCGGCGCATCAGGGGTACCTATATTTACTAGCAATACCCCGCACCGCGAATTGTTATAATGAGACTCAACCATATCAAACAGACTTCATCATTTTAAATGAAATTGCGCCCAAACTAAATTCCTTCGGCGACCCGGTTCACGATTATTATTGACCTTATATATGACACTTTCTGTAGTTTTCTTAACGCACTTCACAATATCAAATATAAATTCTAATTATTTCAACTCCGGCAATTGTCATAGAATTGTCATCAAGTGATAGGATCATGGATTTTTTTTTGCGTGTAGCCAGTTACGATAAGGCTACCACTTCCAAAGTACGTAAGCCAAACATCAAATATTTTTCTCTTTTCGTTAAGTTTTGATTTGCAGATGAGCCGAAGTAGTCGCAAATTTGAAGTATAATATGTTGTTCTCATCGCTTTATTCAGAAATGGAACTGTATATCACAGAATTGCAAAAGACAATCTGCGATAATCTCTTGCAGTTCGACTCAGCAATAACTCATGACCATTCGTGGGACCGTCAGGAAGGTGGAGGCGGTTTTACAAGAGTGATAGACGATAGTACTATATTCGAAAAAGGTGGTGTCAATACTTCCAGTGTCTTCAGCGAGTTGCCAGAAGAGATTGCCAAACAGCTAAAAGTAAAGCCAATGCAGTTTGCAGCCTGTGGCTTGTCAGTTATTTTGCATCCGAAATCGCCTCGAATTCCCAGTATACATATGAACGTGCGTTATTTTGAATTGGAAAATGGCGACTCCTGGTTCGGTGGAGGCACAGATCTGACACCTTATTATCCTCACGAGGAAGATTTTGTACTATTTCACCGGACTTTACAGCAAGCCTGCGAATCCGTATTACCCGACTCTTACGAGCAGTTTAAATGCCGCGCTGACGAGTATTTTTACCTTCCTCACCGCGGCGAAATGAGGGGTATCGGAGGTATCTTTTTCGACTATCTGAGACAAGACAACGCAACACATTGCAAGTTGGTTCAAGCGGTTGGTAACTGTTTCTTGCCTTCATATCTTCCTATCCTCAAGCGACGCCAGGACGAGCCCTATACAGAGAACGACCGAGAGTTTCAGTTGATTCGGCGAGGACGGTACGTTGAATTCAATCTGCTTTATGACCGCGGGACAATGTTTGGATTGAAGTCCCACGGCCGGGTAGAATCTATTTTCGTATCGTTGCCCCCGAATGTACTTTTCCCATATGATTGGCGCCCTGGCAAAGGAACTCCTCACGAGCAGATGATGAAATATTACCAACCCAAGGACTGGGCTGGCCAAGATAACTCAGAGGATCTGCCCCCATAAACTTTTCTTTACCGATTCAGTCAGCAGCAAAGACATGGTTCTCATCTGGAAAACGTCGGATTAAATTTGGACTATTATAGAACTTTCGGACCGGTGGTGCAGTACCTTCGCAGAGCCGGTTGAGTATACTAACTCTAAAACTGGACCGAAATATGGGGGGCAGTATACAAAATCCCCCAGGAATCTCCCAGCCAC
>JACZXB010000007.1 GCA_022571845.1 Candidatus Zixiibacteriota bacterium
GGCTATGCTGAGACCAAAAATGGCGCTGCTTGATGAAACCGATTCCGGTCTTGATATTGATGCTCTCAAAATTGTTGCCCAGGGTATTAACCGTTTCCACTCGGACAACAACGGTATTCTTTTGATAACTCACTATCAGCGGATGCTGAACTATGTTAAGCCGGATTTTGTACACGTCATGATGCGCGGCAAGTTTGTTAAAGAAGGCGGCCCGGGTCTGGCGATGGAACTTGAAGAAAAAGGCTACGAATGGGTTGAACAAGAAACAGCCCAGAAAGTCGAGGTTTAAATAATGTCCGAACAAGTAAGAACCCAAAATGAAGAACTGAACCTTATCGGTCAGGATTATGAATCCCGTTATGGATTCCATGACCCGGTAGAGTATTTCCATAAGGGCGCCAAAGGTATTAATCACGAAGTTGTCGAGATGATTTCTAAAATGAAGAAGGAACCTCGCTGGATGACCGAACGCCGTCATGAAGCGCTTGACATCTTTTTCGAAAAACCAATGCCGCGCTGGGGCAACACCAAATTATTGAATGAAATTGATTTCGATAATATCTACTACTACATGAAACCGATTGAAGATCAGAAAGACAACTGGGACGATGTCCCCGAATATATCAAGAAAACTTTCGACAGACTTGGAATTCCCGAAGCTGAGAAGAAATTCCTGGGAGGCGTCTCGGCACAGTATGAATCTGAAGTAGTCTACCATTCTTTGCAGAAAGATCTCGAAGATATGGGTGTAATCTTTCTGGATATGGACTCCGGCTTAAGAGAGTACGAAGATATAGTCAAGAAATATTTTGGCACTATAATTCCGTCCAACGATAACAAGTTTGCCGCTCTAAATTCGGCTGTCTGGTCGGGAGGCACTTTCATCTATATACCACCCGGACTTGATGTCAAAGCTCCTCTTCAGGCATACTTTCGTATAAATGCAGAAAATATGGGACAGTTCGAGAGAACACTAATCATAGTCGACAAAGGCTCACGAGTACACTACATAGAGGGCTGCACCGCGCCTGTTTATTCAACCAACTCGCTCCACACAGCAGTTGTCGAAATGATCGCCCTGGAAGATTCATATATACGTTACACTACTATTCAAAACTGGTCGCGTAATATTTATAACCTCGTCACCAAACGTGCCAACGTCTACAAGAATGCAACGGTAGAGTGGGTCGACGGCAACCTCGGCTCGCGTCTGACCATGAAATACCCTTGCATTCAGCTATTGGGTGAAGGCGCCAAAGGAGAGATTCTTTCTGTCGCATTTGCCGGTATTGACCAGCATCAGGATGCCGGCGCCAAAGTAATTCATGTGGCATCGAATACATCCTCAAGGATTACATCAAAATCCATTTCGAAAGATAATGGACGCGCTTCGTACCGCGGATTGGTCAAAGTCCACAAAAATGCTAAGAACTGCAAAGTATCAGTTGAATGCGATGCTCTGTTGATTGGCGAAGATGCCCGCTCGGACACCTACCCGACTATGGAAATTGACAATGACCAGGTAAAAATTGAGCATGAAGCCAGGGTCTCCAAGGTAGCGGAAGAGCAGTTGTTCTATCTGACCAGCCGTGGGCTTTCTGAAGACGAAGCCAGACTCTTGATTGTTAACGGCTTCATGGAGCCATTCACCAAAGAACTGCCAATGGAATACGCGGTGGAACTCAACCGGCTGATTGAACTTGAGATGGAAGGATCCATAGGATAACTATGAGTGTAGAGCAACTGAAAGATAAGTCCGAAATGGATTACAACATCGAAGAACTTGCAGAGGAGCTGACCAACGGTCCCGACTGGCTGACAGACCAGCGCCGTAATTCGCAGAAAGCTTTTAACGATACGCCTGTGCCCCGCCGGGGATTGCACCTCTGGCGATATACCGACCCTTACCAGTTTCTGTTTAACCGGGAAAACATGACAGAGACAGAAGTCAGTGCCAATCACGCCAGCGTCAAAAAAACAGCCGTTAGTCAGTTCAAGGAAAATAATACTTCCTGCCTGGCCATAGATTTAAGCGGCCGTGAAATCAAAATTTCTGGCGCTGAGAATTTCCAAAAAGATGGTCTGGTTGTGGCCTCCCTTAGCCGGGCAGTAAAATCGCACCCGGAAATTGTTGAGAAGTATCTCTACAAACTGGTTGGTAACAAGACCGGTAAATTTGAGGCAATGAACGGCGCTCTATGGCATGATGGAGTCTTTATATATCTCCCGGACGGTAAACAACTGGAAAAACCGCTGCACATCCTTCACGATGCCGGCAGAGAAAATTCATCTTCGTTCCCTCGTGTCTTAATTGTAGTCGGAAAAAATTCCGAGCTGACTGTCATAGATGAATATTCGGGAGGCGGCACAGATTCAGAAAAAGGGACCAGCTATTCCAACGGCGTAGTTGAGTTTTTTGTTGAGCAGGATAGCCGCACCCGCTATGTATTCTTGCAAAGGCAGGCTTCGGCGATAAAATCGTACTACACCTACCGCTCCCAAATTGAACGGGGTGCCAGCATGCTGACTATTGCACTATCTTTTGGCGGTGCCTTGACCAAGCAGAATTTTGGTATAACGCTTAACGGTCCCGGTGCACAAAGCACTATCTACGGACTTTTGTTTGGGACAGACCACCAGCACTTTGACAATCATACAATCCACCAGCATTCGGCGGGACAGACCAGATCAGACATTAAATTCAAAGTTGTCTTAAGAGACAAATCTCTTTCGGCTTACACCGGGCTCATCAGGATAGAACACGATGCCAAGACCTGCGAGGCCTATCAGGAAAATAGAAACCTGCTTTTGAATAAGGGAACTCGTGCCGAAACAATACCGGAACTTGAAATTCTAAATGAAGACGTTTCCTGTTCACACGGAGCGACAATCGGCCCGATAGATCCTGATATGGTCTTTTATCTGACATCAAGAGGACTCAGCAAATCAGAAGCAGTCCGCACTATTGTAAGCGGCTTTGTAGCTGACATATTGAAACTTCTGCCCGACGACCTCAGACAGCGCATTTCCGGTTTCGTAGAACAGCGGCTTGAAAACATCTAGGTTAGATGGCGGAGTTTAAGAAAGTCGCCCGGACAGATGATATCCCCGTCGGTAAAGTCAGAGGTTTCGAAATTGGGCCTGACAGAATTGTCATCTGTAACACCGGCCAGGGATTTTATGCCATGATTGATGAATGCACTCACGAGTCACTCCCGCTTTCAAAAGGCAAACTAAAAGGAAACGTACTTACCTGCCCGCATCACGGCGCCAGATTTGACGTTACCACCGGAGAAGTGACACATCCGCCTGCCATCGTTGAGATTGATACTTATGAAGTTAAAATAGAAAACGGCGAACTCTTTGTAAAGATAGATTAAAATGCATACCAAACCTGAAGATATTGTTATAACGGAAGATAATTCATCAAGATTATGCGCCCGGACAATCAAAGCCGACTTCCCTGTTCTGTCTCAAAATATTAACGGCCACAAACTGGTTTATCTCGATAACGCTGCCAGTTCCCAGAAACCACAGACTGTCATTGATGAGCTTTCCAGGTTTTACTCAGAAGATAACGCCAATATCCATCGCGGCCTTCACACACTGGCCGAGCGCTCAACCAACGCCTATGAGAGTACTCGCAAACGTGTGGCAAAGTTTATCAGCTGCCAGAACCCCGAGGAAGTTATCTTAAACAGCGGCACGACTGCTGCAATTAATTTGATAGCCTATAGCTGGGGTGAGGAACATATCAATGAAGGAGATGAGATTGTCATTACCGAAATGGAGCACCACGCCAATCTGATACCCTGGGTAATTCTGGCAAAACGTAAAAAAGCCGTTCTAAAAAGAATTCCGATAACCTCAGACGGCCGGCTTAATCTTAACGGCATTGAAAATATAATTACTGACAAAACTAAAATCGTTGCTCTCAGTCATATGTCCAACGTACTGGGAACTATCAACCCGGTTTCGGAAATCGCAGAGATTGCTCATAAGCATGGTGCAGTAGTAGTTGCCGATGGCGCTCAGGCCGTGCCGCATATGCCGGTCGATGTCAGCACTCTTGGGGTAGATTTCTATACTTTCTCGGCCCACAAAATGCTTGGCCCTACCGGAGTCGGTGTGCTTTGGGGTAAGAAAGAATTGCTTGATAAAATGCAGCCATTTATGACCGGCGGTGAAATGATTCGCGAAGTTCATTTTGATAAAGTAACCTGGGCGGAAATCCCCCACAGATTCGAACCCGGCACGCCCAACATCGCCGGTGTGGTTGGCTTTGCGGCGGCTATTGATTACCTGGAAAAACTTGGCATGGACAAAATTCGTCAGCACGAAATTGAAATTACCAAATATGCACTGGAGCAGCTGAGTAAAATCAAAAACCTGGAAATTCAAGGACCAACCGACCCGCAAATTCGCGGAGCGGCAGTATCATTCACTGACCCAGATATCCATCCGCATGATATCAGCACTTTCTTAGATTCCAAAGGCATTGCAATTCGCGCCGGACATCACTGCGCCCAGCCGCTTCTGAGAATATTGGGAAAGGTTGCCACAGCCCGTGCTTCGTTTTATATTTACAATGATGAAACTGATGTCGACAGGCTTGTCGAAGCAATTATCGAAATGAGAAAATATTTTGGAGTATAGCTGTGCTGCTTGATGACATGTACCGTGATGTAATCCTCGACCACTACCGTTACCCCCGTGGCCGAAAACCGATTGGGAAAAAAGATTTCTCATCGATAGGGCACAACCCAGCCTGCGGCGATGATATCACCATCCAGATTGCCTTAGAGAATGGAAACATCAGTGAAATCTTTGCTGATTGCAAAGGCTGTGCTATCTCTACCGCTTCCGGTTCTATTATGGCCGAATATATAAAAGGAAAAGCGGTAGACGAAGTTAAAGAGATTGCACAAAATGTCCGCCAGATGCTTAAAGGTGAACCCTGTGATCTCCCCGATGACATGGGCGATATCGACGCTCTTGAAGGCGTCAAAAACTTTCCGGTCAGAATAAAATGTGCGCTGCTGGCCTGGATAACTCTCATTGAAGGCATTGGAAACTATGAGTCGGGGCATGCCGATGAGGTCGTGGTAGTATCTACCGAACAAGGAGAAGACTGACAAATGGCGTTACCAACTAAAGAAGAAGTTTTTGAAGCTCTAAAACCGGTTCAGGATCCGGAGATTAGAATCGGTATTGTAGACCTCGGTTTGATCTATGATGCTGATATCAGCGAGAACGGAAAAGTCACAGTCAAAATGACGCTGACCACTCCGGCCTGTCCCTATGGTGAGATGTTAGTGGCCATGGTGCACCGCGCTGCTGAAGATTTGGATGAAGTCACCGAAGTTGAAGTTGTTTTAGTCTGGGAACCGACCTGGGACCCGGTCGAAATGGCCTCCGACGTCGCCAAAGACTTGCTTGGTATCTGGTAGAATAACAATTCTATCATTACTCCGTGGGCGGCCGCCTGCGGCGTGTCCTCATCTGCCCCATGTTTTGATTGAGTAGGTCGAAACCCGCTTCCAATGCGTGGTTTCGACATGTCACCTTTCGACTCCTTCGGCTTCGCTCAGGACAGCGTCCTCTCAGGATGACTCTCTGTAACCGTACACCCCTCCTGTTATCCCTGTACCTTTTTTGTCATTCCAGCTTTAGTCCCTATAAGGGGCGGAGGCTGGAATCCATTTTTATATGCTTAGATCCCACCCCGCAACTACTCGGGACGATGCCGCAAGCGGTGGGCGACCTTTCCATAAACGGAGGTCCACTCCCGACCCCTCATATTAGCTCAAGAACGCATGAAAATGGGTTCGTTTTGTTATATTTAACATCCTTTTTAAAGTCGCTCCCCAACTGGTGAGCAATTGGTCCACGGACCCTCGACGCTCCGCGCAAATGGGTTCGTTTTGTTATAATTTTGATTTCGGCTATTAAGTTTAGTAGTAATTTTGCGATCGAAACATTCAGAAAAAAATGAGTTATGCGTTTGAATGGGAATTTCGGGATTGAATAGTTTTATAGTCATAGTAATAAAGGGCGGGCGGAGTATTTTGTAGTGATTTATAGGCGAATTTGTGATTGGTCTGGATAGAAAAGACTAAACAGGAACCCAGCATAAAGGGCTTGTTGATAATGGTGTCTTATCAGTAATAGTCACCCTTCGACTCCCACCGAATACGTTCGGGACTTTGTCCGTTCAGGATGACTCTGTGTAACCGTGCGCTCCTTTCTTTCCAGCTCTAGTCCCTATAAGGGGCGCAGGCTGGAATCCATTTTTATATTAAACCATACTTCGACTCCGCTCAGTATGACTGTCAAAGGAATAACTATCCCATCGGCACCTTAGTGCCGTCATTCCACGCTTGACGTGGAATCCAGCCATTGATACGAGCACTAAGCTAAATCTATTAGTCCCACAGGAACCCACCATAAATGGTGGGCCACCGCGGCCATTTTGTCATTCCAGCTTTAGTCCCTATAAGGGGCGCAGGCTGGAATCCATTTTTTATATGCTTAGATTCCACCCCGCAACTACTCGGGACGATGCCGCAAGCGGTGGGCGACCTTTCTGTTATTTCAGCACTACTTTTGTCTTTCCAGCCCGCCTCGGCGGGGAATCCATCTTCAATCTTCGTGATGGAAATGTTCCCTACTAATCGCGCATATGCTCGATAATTTGGAGCATTCTGAAAAACGGATTTCTAGTATCATGAGTAGTTGTTGACGCTTCGGCCATGAGGTATGCTATACGCACCTTGTAATCTCTATTTATGTATAGTTCTAGCCCTTTCATTTTGTTGAGTTCTTTCGTTAACTCTCCTACAGGTACATAAGGAGACCAAAACATAAAATGCACGTTTGGAAAAGCTTTTAGATATTTCTTGGCATACTGCTTTTGGTTTCGGTGCTTCTTTTTAATACGTTTAATTGTTACACTATGAGTGCCATATTGCAACCCTCTGATATGAGTGGTCACTTCGCATATGTACGCTGTTTGACTCTTAAAGTCCAGCCCAATCACATCAAGTTCATTTAGGCCTTTCAATCCTCCCCCAGGCGGCCGAACGTTATAGTCAATAAAATCACATTTTAGAATTAGCTTGAGATAAGCTCCTACGATGTATTCACCAACATCTGTAATCACGACATTCCCCCAATCTTCTGAAACGGCAGAACCACTAAAGGGTTCTGCCCTACGTTATTTTCTAAAGGGTTCTGCCCTACGTTATTTTCACTACGTTATTTTCACTTATATTCATAAGCTGGTCGCCCGCAGCTTGCTGCGAGTTCTAATCAATAGTTCACGACTATAAATGCACAGGAACCCACCATAAATTGTGAGGCGCCCGTAAAATTTACGTCAGCCTGAAGCCGCCGTCGGCGAGAATCGTCTGGCCGGTAATCCAACTCGATTCCTGACTGGCCAAAAAAGCAACCACATTGGCGATTTCCTGAGGTGTGCCGACACGACCATGCGGTGTTCGCGCGCTGGCTTCTTTGAGCATATATTCAAAATTCGGGAATATTTTTAATGAATCGGTAGCAATAAACCCGCCAGAAACACAATTGACATTTATCTTCTTCGGTGCCAGCTCTATCGCCGCATACATCATGATACTTTCAATGGCCGCTTTGGAAAAACCTATAGAAGCATAACCCGGAATGTAAGATGACGAACCAATCGATGTCAGCGCCACTATGCGGCTATTCTCGGGCATTATCGGCACGGCCAATTGTATACATCTCAAAAAAGCGCGGGCATTGGTGTCCATTGCTATTTGCCAGGCCTTGTCATCGACTTCCAGCAAACTTGAATAAGTACCGAGTGCGGCGTTTGAAATAAGAATATCGAGTTTGCCGAATTTCTTTTTTATTTTGTCAAAAATTGGTGCCAACTGTTCAGCCTTGCCCATGTTTGCCCGGTGTGCATAGCATTCCACGCCATTGCTTTTGATTTTTTCTATAGCCTCATCGGCAGAGCTGCGGCTGCGGAAAAAATTTATGACTACGTTCGCCCCGCCTTTGGCCAGCGTTTCTGCTATCGCCAGTCCAATACCACGCGTGCCGCCGCTTACAAAAGCGGTCTTGCCCTTAAAATCCATTTAATATCCTTCCATCATATTCAAAACAAATATTTTTTAAATTACGTCGCTGCCTCTTTGAGATTCAATCTCTTCAGCCAATTCATCAAGTTTTATACTTTCAAAAGTCGTGTCAAATAAGCGGTCATAATTTTCGAGCAGCTTCTCGCCGAATTTATCAAGACTCACTTTTTTACCGGTCTCTTTTAAAACAGAGGTCATAATAGTCGCACTCAAACCGCAGGGATTAATCTGCTCGAATTCTGCGAGATTCGTATTCAGATTGATGGCCACCCCGTGAAAGGTAATCCAGTTTTTGACTGCGATGCCAATCGAAGCGATCTTGTGCTCGCCTACCCAGATTCCGGTATGTTCATTACCGCGCTTAGCGTTGATTTTGTACTCTTTCAAAGTGTCAATAACACCGGTCTGGATATTGGTCATAAATTTGCGCAGGTTTTTGCCTCGTCTTGAGAGATTGAAAATAAAATAGGCCACCAGCTGCCCCGGCCCGTGATAAGTGACATCTCCTCCGCGCTCGATAAAAACCGGCTGCGCCGATAAGCCTTCAAAGTTTTCCTTGCGAGCGCTGCGACCAACTGTCACCACCGGCGGATGTTCCACTAACATTATTATGTCGCGGCTGAGTCCCTCGCGGCGCATTTTGACTAACCCCCGCTGCCAGCTAAGGGCCCGGTCATAGTCGATACGCCCGAGATTCATAGCCCAACCGACAGGGCTGTGCTTTAAACCAATCATAGGACTTAACGAAGCTGAAGCACTAATTTTTTAGGGTCTGCTAAATATTCATGTACGCGGTGCAGGAACTGAACCGCAATGTGGCCGTCTATTAAGCGATGGTCAAACGATAAGCAAAACGTGCAGATATCTCTGACCTTGATTTCGCCATCAACCACCCAGGGCTTTTTCATAATAGCGTGCACGCCAAGAATCGCCACCTGCGGCTGATTGATAATCGGAGTCGAGGCGGTGGCCCCGAACATTCCGGCATTGGTCACCGTAAATGTGCCGCCGCTGACATCATCGGGCAGCAATTTATTAGTGCGCGCCTTGTTGCCCAGCTGGTTTATCTCAACCGCCAGTTCAACAATCGTCTTTTTATCGGCGTCTTTGATTACCGGAACTATCAAGCCATCTTCACGCGCTACGGCGATGCCAACATTGTAATAATTTTTGACTATTATTTCTTTGTCGGTCAGTGAAGCATTCATCAGCGGAAATTCTTTCATGGCTGTTGTCGCGGCCTTTATGATAAACGGCATAAAAGTAATATTAGCGCCGTAGGTCGCTCTAAAATCAACTTTGATGCTGTTGCGGTAAGCGACCAGTTCGGTGAAATCGATATCTTCGAAAGTCGTCACATGGGGGGACGTCCGTTTGGACATGACCATATGGTCGGCTATCATTTTGCGTGCACCCTGTAGCGGGCTGCGAGTTTCTCTCTGTTCAGCAGGTAGTGGCTGGAAAACAGGAATCTGAACTTCAACTTTTGGCTTCTGTGGCTCAGCTGCCGGAGCGACAGCAGCCATCCTGCCTGCCCCTGCGGAAAACGGAACCGGAGGTGCCGGAGCAGCTATCGGGCCGGCTGTAAAGCCTCTTCCCTGTGAGCGGGTTTCCACCGCCCGGGTGACATCATCGACAGTGATAAGACCTTCTTTGCCGGTCGGGGTAATAACCAGCGGGTCGAGCGAATACTCACGAATCATCATGCGAACTTTGGGGGACATCTTGCCCTTGCCGATAGCAGCAGTCGCATTAACAGGCGGAGCCATCGTGGCTGCCACGGCACCACCACCGGAACTGACTGAAGGTACTGCCGGTGCTACTGACGCAACTTGGGCTGGTTGGGCTTGGGATTCGGAAGCGTCACTTGAGCCTTTGACCGCATCGCCGCTGCCGTCGTCAATGATCGCTATCCGGGCGCCTACTGGCACCACTTCACCCTCTTTGACCAGAATCTCTTTTAAAATACCGTTCACTTCGGAGGGGATTTCGATATTGACCTTGTCAGTCATCAATTCGACTAAGGGCTGATTTAGCTCAATTTTATCGCCTATTTTGACTTTCCATTCCAGAATCGTGCCCTCCAGCACAGATTCACCCATTTGCGGGACTACTACTTCAACAGCCATATTTTTAACCTTTCGGCTTCACGGGAACCCACCTAAAAGGTGGGCCACCCAGGACTCTCTGTCTTTTCATTCCTGTCATTTTGTCATTCCCGCGTTTTAATCCCGAGCGATGTCGAGGGGCAGGCGGGAATCCATATTCGTATTTTCAGTTGGAACAATAAACAAAAATGGAATTATCTAGTCAAGCTTGAGGATTTTGTGGGGAGTATCTGCTTTTATACAGTCATCCTGAGTCCGCCGCGGCGGAAAGGGTGCCACACCGGGTGTAAAATGGGTTCGTTTTGTTATATTTTAACATCTTTTTTTTAGTGAGGCCTCTGGTCATGTTGGTGGCCGCTTTATATGGGGGTATGACTGGGCTTTTTGCGGTGATGGGTGAGGGAATTTGGGGGGTCTGGGCACACATTAAATTGGGGTTATGAGGGCAGCTGCCACCCTCAAGGTTACTTACTTCGTTTCATTGCTCGTAGTTGAACCATAACTTGATCGCCGTATCGAGTGAGTCTCCATGCGATTGACTCTGCACTCCTCTCTATTAAGCCTAGTGATCGTAATTGAATTTTTATTGTGTTAAAATCGTCTTCAACGCATCTAAAGTCGAAGAAACTGTGGACGCCTTTCAATTTTCTTCGGATGCTATCTATTGACTCTGACTCAATCAATTTATTGATCATGGACTTTATTTCATGTTCACCTGCCCAAACTAACAAATTGGGTGCAATAAATCCAAATATTTTGTCCCATGTCAGTTCTATCTTTTGATCCACAGTTTCTTTAACTGTTGTAGCTACAAATGAGTACCTGAATCTTAATGTCACAGTATCTTCCGCCTGTGCCAATTCTTCTATACCTGCGGGGGGTTCCGTGCGCACTTTCCTTAACTGAGATTTCAGTTCATCAATACTCTGAGTCAATCGCAAAATCCTTCCAGAAGCATCTTCGGGAACTTTATCGGCCTTAATCCACCCCACTCTTGGATTTATACTTTTCATTTGATTTAAGCTTATTGCCACTTGACCTGCAAGCCCTTCAGGTGTTGTCCAAGCCTTGCACATTCGTTTTTTACAAAGTTGGCGAAATTCCTCCAATTTTTCCTTTCCTCCAGAATCCGATTCTGATTTCGCGCTTGGAATGTCCCCCGGTTCGCCATGAATAAATGCCATAACAGGCACTTCACTTTCTACCGCATATTCATACTCTTTTTGAGTGTAGCTCTTCTCGTCATTTGCTATAGAACCGTACCTACCTGCTACTATTACAACATAATAGTCGCAGTCGCGAATCACTCTCTTGATTAATTCCCATTGTGACTCATCTCCAGCAGGAAAATATTCCATGCCAACGGGGATACACTCACAACCTAATACTGCTTCAATAACTCTTTGCCGCTCTTCTCTTAAGTCTTCGAAAGTCGAACTTACAAATACTTGATATCTTTTATCCATTTCCCCTATCTAGCTTATCTCCAGCATTTTATCAAGCGCCAGTCTGGCTTCGGAGCGTTTTGGTTCGGTGACGACTATCGGTTTGATGTCGGCTAAGTTTTCAAGTGTATAGGCCAGGTCGTTTATCGTTGTGCGGTACATGTTGGCGCAGACAGGACAGGTCTGGCCGGAGAGTTCAAAAATCTTTTTGTCGGGGTGGTCGTGCGCCATGCGGTTTATCAGGTTTATCTCGGTGCCGATGGCAATAGTCGCACCGGCCGGAGCACTTTCGCAGTACTCGACGATGAACTTGGTAGAGCCGACCCCATCGGCAAGTTTGACGACATTATGCGGGGTTTCGGGATGCACTATTATTTTGACATCGGGATATTTTTCGCGCACTTCAGTGACATGTTCGGGAATAAAATTTGTATGGACGTGGCAGTGACCTTTCCAGAGGATAATTTTGGCGCGCTTGACTTCTTCAGCCGAGAGGCCGCCATCGTCACGGGAGAAATCCCAGATGACCATTTCTTCGGGTTTGATGCCGTACTTGATGCCGGTGTTGTAACCGAGATGCTGGTCAGGAAAGAAAAACACTTTTTCGCGCTGCTTGAAGGACCACTCCATAGCGGCGGCGGCGTTTGAGGAAGTACAGATAATCCCGCCGTTTTTTCCGGTGAATGCTTTGAGACCGGCGGCAGTATTCATATACGAGACGGGCATGATATTTTCGGCACCGCCGAATTCTTCAAGGTAGTCCCAGGCGGCCAGAACATCGGCCATCTCAGCCATGTCGGCCATCGGACAGCCAGCCAGCGGATTGGGCAGGTAAACCATTTTTGAGAGGTCGGTCAGGATATCCGCCGATTCGGCCATAAAGTGCACGCCGCAGAAGACTATCGACTCGACATCTTTTTTCTCAGCGGCGATTTTTGAAAGGCCGTAAGAGTCGCCGATATGGTCGGCATGCTCGACAACTTCGAGCCGCTGATAGTGATGCGCTAAAATGGTCAGACTGCTGCCGAGTTTTTCTCTGGCGGCAGTGATGCGGTTTTTCAGGTCATCCTGTGTCGCCTGACGGTATTCTTGTGGTAATGAAAAGTACATGGTATTTATCTATTCATATCAGTTCGTTTCGACAAGGTCAAGTTTTCTTGGGACAGTTTTCTCCATGGTTGAATAATGCTTCGACTCCGCTCAACATGACGTTTATTTGATGCTTCGTCTTCCTCAAGGGGCAGATGAGGACCCGTCTCACGCGGGCCGCCCACAATATTCAAGTCTTTAAGGTATCATGCTTCGACGCTTCGACAAGCTCAGCATGACTTATTATATTTTATCAACCCTTAACTTTTAGTCATTCTGAGCCTGTCGAAGGGTGATTGACTCAAGACTGAGATTGCTTCTTCGCTTGCGGCGAATCGCAATGACTGATTTTCGATGCTTCTACTCCCGCGATTCCCACAGGACTTTGTCCGCTCAGCATGACTATTTTATCTTATTTTAGGTAGGGCAGAACCCTATAGCGGTTCTGCCGTTATTAGGATCCCACCGTAAGCAGTGGGCGACCTAAACCTCTTAATGTCGAAACCACGCCCAGGAAGCGGGTTTCGACCTACTCAAATACTCTCAGCATGACTTATTAAGTCTTAGCGACTTGGTCCCCTTTTTGTTTCTGCTTGGCGATTTTTCTGAGCGCCAGCACATGTTTATCGGTCGAATGTCCCGGACTGATTTTGGCCTTGGGGTCAATATCATGCTTGGCGTTATTGACCGCAATAGCCACTTCGCCACAGCCCAAAGAAATAAGTTTCAGCTTGCCATCGTAGGCCACGATATCCCCGGCCGCAAATACGCCCTTGACGTTTGTGCGCATTCTACTATCTACAACAATGGTATCCTTTTCCAGTTCCAGGCCCCAGTCGGTTATTGGCCCCAAATCGGTGATAAAGCCGATACTCAGCACTATTGCTTCAATATCGAGCGTTAGTTCTTCATCAGTTTTGGTCTGGTGTAAAGTGACTTTTTCAACCCCTCCGTTGCCTTGAATCTCTTTGATCTCCCAAAATGGGTATTTCATGGTGACAGAGGAGTTCATTACTTTTTCGATGGTGTGCTCGTGGGCGGTAAACATGCTGTTTCTGTGTATGTGCGTGACAGATTTTGCCACCTTTTCAAGCATCATTGAGTAGTCAAAGGCAGCGTCGCCGCCGCCGACTATCAGCACGTTTTTATTTATGAAATTGTCAATCGGATTTACAAAATAATAGACGCCGTTGCCCTCGTACTTTTCAAGGTTTAGAATATCGAATTTGCGCGGTGTATAGGAGCCAAGACCGGCGCAGATCACCACTGTTTTGGTCCAGTGTTGCCCCTTGTTGGAAGTTATTTTTATGGTGCCATCATCAAGATGCTCTAAGCCGGTGACTTTTTCTTCCATGCAAAACGTCTGCGGATAGAGACAGGCCTGCTCATACATTACTTTTACCAGATCTTTGGCAAAAATTGCGGGGAAACCGGCCATATCATAGATATATTTTTCAGGGTAAAGGGCAGTCAGTCCTCCCCCTACCTCACCCAGCATGTCGATAACTTTTGATTTCATCAGGCGGAGTCCGGCATAGTACATGCCATATAGTGCGACCGGGCCGGCGCCTATAAAAGTTATATCGAAGAGGTCTTTTTCTGCTGCTGCTGTCATTGTGCTCAATTTATCACCTAATTTTGGAAATTAACACTTTCAAATTCTTGCTTCAATTTTTTTGGTGGAATCAGGCCGGCAAGCGGCTGCCGGAATTCAGTTTTTTAGTCGCGACCCGCTGCCGTCTGGCTGACAAGCTTAGCCATTTGGTCAAAAAGGTCGATTGTTTCAGGTATTTCTTCAAAGCCATACCGATCAATAAAACGAATTTTGCCATTAATATCAATCAGGAAAACTGACCTTTCTGCATAGCCTTTTTCTGAGAGCACTCCGTATCTTCGGGAAACCTGGCCGTGCGGAAAATAGTCCGACATCAGCGGAAAACTGAAATCCCCGCATGAACTTGCCCAGGCAATGTGACAGGGAATTGAGTCGACCGAGACGCACAAGAGCTGGCAGTTGCAGTCGTTAAAAAAGCCGATGTTTTCCTGATAGCCGGGGATTTGAACAGAACAGGCCGGGGTCCAGTCGCCCGGATAAAAGGCCAGCACAACATTGTGGCGGCCACGGTACCAGCCCAGGTTGAGCTTGCCTTCATTGTGAGTCGGCAGGGTGAAATCGGGGGCTTCGTCGCCTACCTGTAATTGGCGATTATTTTTAGAAGATTCGTTCATGACTAAAAGTTTAGAATTGACTGTAAACTACATATTTGAATTAATAAAATCAACAGCCTTGCGGATTCGGGTGACCACCCGCTTTTGTCCGACCAGTTCAAGCAGAACAAACAACCCCGGGCCGACCGACATGCCGGAAACAGCCAGTCTGGTGGGATGTATCAATTTCCCACGCTTTAGACCTTTTTCATCAGCAAGTTTATCCAGTTCTGCTTCTGCTGTTTCTTTGCTGAATTCAGAAAGTTTTTCAAAGCGTTCAGCCAGTTCGGCCAAGAAAACAGCGTTTTCTGAGTTGAATTGTTTTTCGGCAGCTTCTTGGTCGTAGTCGAATTCGTCTTTGAAAAAATAAGCGCCTAACGAAACAAAATCTGTCAGTTTTCTCACCCGTTCTTTTAGCGAATCTATGACACGTAGCAGATATTCTGAGTTCGCTGCCATGTTTCCGTTATCCGGACCCAGCTTATCTTTAAATAGCTCAGATACGATTGGCGCTAACTCAATGGTTGGTTTTTTCATTATGTGCTGTTTGTTAAATGCGATGAGTTTTTCTTCGTCGAAGATAGCGTTGGCCGAATTAAAATTTGCCGAATCAAAAATTTCAATTAGTTCTTTAACCGTATAAATTTCGCGCTCAGTCTTTGATGACCAGCCCAGGGTGCAGAGGTAGTTGAACATCGCTTCGGGGAGAATGCCCTCGTTCAGATACTCGGCGACATCTTTATCACCCAGGCGCTTTGATATTTTTTTCTTATCGGGCCGTAAAAGCAGCGGCACATGGCCGAATTTCGGCTGCTCATAGCCCAGGGCTTTGTAAATATGAATTTGTTTAAAAGTGTTGGTAATATGGTCATTACCGCGAATAACATGACTGATTTTCATCTGGTGGTCATCGACCACTACTGCCAGATTATAGGTAGCGCTGCCATCGGAACGAGCGATAATGAAATCCTCTATTTCTGTGTTCTGCCGTTTTAGCTCACCCGCGACCATGTCGGTGTAGGTTGTCTCTCCCTCTGGTATGCGTATCCTGATTGCAAACGGCACACCTTCCGCGATCTTGTTGGCACAGTCTTCTTCAGTATGTTTCAGACAGCGGCGGTCGTATCGGGGCGGGCGTTTCTCAGCACGGGCTTTCTCTCTGGATGCTTCAAGTTGTTCCGGAGTGCAAAAACAGCAGTAGCCGTGGCCGCTTTCAAGAATCTGATGAGCTACTGCGCTGTAAATATCCTTGCGCTGCGATTGCAGAATTATCTCTTCGTCGCTAACCAGGCCCAGCTTATTAAGTGCTTCAAGTATATTATAAACTAAAGCCGGGTCGGAGCGTTCAACATCGGTATCTTCAATCCGCACCAGAAACTTGCCGCCATGATGACGGGCATATAGATAATTAAAAATAGCAGTACGGGCGGTACCAACGTGAAGATATCCCGACGGCGACGGTGCAATGCGCACTCTTACTTTTGAATCAGACATAATAATAATTGCTTAATGGATTAGTCGTTACTCAAATAATCGGGCGGTTTAAATTTATCGTTGTCTTTCTCTGCTTCTTTTGGAGGCGGAGGTGGCGGAGCAGGTGTAGCTGTAGAATCGGTGAGAGGGTCTGTTTCTGCATTTGCCGGTTTGGCGCTGCCTGAAACCGGAGGCGGCGGCGGCGGGACTATCTGTTTTGCTTTTATTGGCTGAATAGTCAGAGATTCCAGACCTGCCTGCGCGCCTAATGGCGCGGCTATTGGCCCGGCCGCCTGAGTATTTGCCACCGGATTTAAGACAAATTCCAAACCACCTGTCATTCTGACTATTAGATTGTAAAAGCCAACGATTACAGCTCCGGCAATTGTTCCAAAAACAGCATTCCCCATTGAAAACAGAAAACCCATCACAAATACATAAATTGCTATGGGGAAGCCGCCCTGCATATCAAAAACTTCTTCGGGCATAATCATTAATTCTGTGGCTATTGCCAGGAAAGCACCGGTGAAAATGCCGTAAAAAATCCCGAGGACGAAACCTACTATCAGGTTCACGAAAAACATGACCTTTATATATGACCAGGTGCTTATTGATTTTAGCTCATACCGCATTAAAACGCTCCTGTCTTTGGACATTTGCTAATAGATTCAGTCTAAGAAGTAACTTGAACATGGTCAACATATATAACAGCAATTTGTATTAAGCGTTAAGGATGAAGCGAGCGTCGACGGCTTTGCAATTGTCTGTAATCGGGCTGGCAATAAAAGGGTTAATATCAATTTCTTTGAAGCAGTCAAAATCTTTGACAAGCTGTGACAGACGAAGCAGTACTTCTTCGATAGTCGCTATCTGCACCGGTTTTGCTCCCCTGAAACCTGTCAAAAGAGGATATGAGCGCAGCGACCTGACCATCTCTTTGGCATCCTGAGTAGACAGCGGATTTATCCGAAATGAAACGTCTTTCATGATCTCAACATATATACCGCCCAGCCCGAACATCAGCAAAGGTCCAAACTGTGGATCGGTTGTCATGCCAATTACTGTCTCCACTCCATGCTTGACCATTTTTTGAATTGCTACCGAGAATTTTTCTCCCTTTTTGAGTTTGTCTATTCTGGAGCGAAGTTTCTCAAAAGATTGTTTTATTTCGTCGGCGTTTCGCAAATCAACCCGTACCCCGCCGGCTTCGGTTTTGTGCAGCAGCACCGGCGTATTAATTTTCATGACCACCGGATAACCTATCTTTTTTGCGGCTGTTACTGCTTCCTCTTGTGACCAGGCATACTTGTAGCCTGCTGCCGGAATGCCATAAGCTTTTAGTATCTCTATGGCTTCTTCGCTTACAATAGCCTTCTGCTTTTGCTCTCTGGCTTTAGCAATTATCTGCGTCACTCGTTTGCCATCTACTTTAAATTTCTTAAACTTTCCCTTAGGTCTTTTTAGCCACTGCCGGTAATTATTGATAGAGGCCAGAGCTAAGGCTATCGATTCAGGATATTTATAGACCGGAATGCTTTTGCTTTTTAAGTACTCGATAGCTTTGGAGCTTTCACCTACGCCCATAAAACAGGCCAGTATGCTTTTGTCTGTATTTTTAATTGATTCATAAATGCTTTCGGCTACCTGCATCTGGTCGATAGTAACAGGCGGCACCACGATAGGTACTATGGTATCATAACGTTTGTCTTTTTTTATGGCATCAAGTGTAATCTTAAACTCTCTGGGGCCTGCCCCGGCTACCATATCCATCGGGTTTGAAAAAGAGGCTTCGGCAGAAATAGATTGTTTTAGCTTCTTTACAGTCGCCGGTGACATAGCCGGCATTTCCATACCGTTTTTTATCAAAGCATCTGTTGCCAGAATGCCCGGTCCTCCGGCGTTAGTCACTACCATCACCCGGTTTCCTTTGGGGACTGGCTGTAACGATAGCGCTGCTGCCACATCGAATAACTCCTGCACCGTATCGACTCTTATGACGCCGGTCTGGTTAAACAGGGCGTCAACGCCGACATCAAGTCCGGCCAAAGCCCCGGTATGCGAAGAAGCCGCCTTGGCACCCAGACTGGTCCGGCCGGATTTTACTGCCACGATAGGTTTTGTACGGGATACCTGGTGGGCGATGCGAATAAAATTACCGGGATTTCCAAAATTCTCCAGATACATTAAAATTATGTCTGTATCCGGGTCGTCTTTTAGGTAATCAAGAATATCGTTTGAAGAAATATCAGCCTTATTGCCGATTGATGCGACAATTGAAAAGCCAATACCCAGCTCATTGGCATGATTCATTATGGCTTCACCCATAGCGCCAGACTGGGTAATAAAACCTACTCTGCCCCTTTTAGGGAATATCTTTCCAAAGGTAGCGTTAAGGCTGATTTTCGGATCGGTATTGACTATCCCAAAGCAGTTTGGCCCTATCATGCGCATGCCATAGCGATGAACTTCTTTGAGAACCGCTAATTCTTTCTTCTTGCCGTCTTTGCCGACCTCGGAAAACCCCGCCGAGATAACAACAACTCCCTTAACTCCCTTTTCACCGCATTGCCGGACGACACCGGCGACAGCATCTTTGGGCACTATGATAATAGCCAGATCCACGGCATCGGGAACGTCGAGAATAGTTGCGTAGGCTTTTATCGAATGAATTACGCTGGCCTTGGGATTGACCGGAAATACTTTGCCACAAAATTCGGCCATCAAGATGTTATGAAGCGTCTCTCTGCCTATTGTTCCTTTGCGTGTAGAAGCTCCAATGACGGCTACTGCAGAGGGTCGAAAGATACCTGCTAACTGATGTTTCATTTGCTCCGCACAGTTCTGGTTAAATTGCAGGAATTTATAGCAAGGCTGTGTTTCACAAGTTTATCTGCCCCCCTAGAAAAAAGAAGTTAGTCGCTCACTTTCCCTTTTTTGCTTTTTTTACAGCTTTCTTTTTTCCGCCAGAACCGTTGAACTTAAGCGTCGCCTGGGCCGCTGACAATCGCGCTATGGGGATTCGGTAGGGCGAACAGGAAACGTAGTCTAATCCGATTTTGTGGCAAAACTCTATTGAGCTGGGGTCGCCGCCATGTTCACCGCAGATACCTATTTTAAGCTCAGGGTTTGTTGCTCTTCCTTTTTCAACGCCCATCTTGATAAGCTGACCTACACCGGACTCGTCAATTGAAACAAACGGATCAGTCTCTAAAATGCCATTTTCAAGATAGTACTGCAGAAACTTGCCGGCATCATCCCGTGAAAAACCCATGGCCATCTGAGTCAAATCGTTGGTGCCGAAACTAAAGAACTGCGCCTCTGTTGCAATTTCGTCAGCTGTCAGGGCAGCGCGTGGAATTTCAATCATAGTTCCCACCAGATATTCCAAGTTGCGAACTTTGTATTTGGCAATTACTTCGATGGCGATTCGGTCTATTATTTCTTTTTGATGTTTGAATTCGTTGATATGTCCCACCAGCGGCACCATAATCTCAGGAAAGACCTTTTTTCTATCTTTGGTAATTTCGCAGGCAGCTTCTAAAATAGCCCTGACCTGCATCTCGGTAATTTCCGGATATACGATACCCAGGCGGCAGCCGCGATGACCGAGCATCGGATTTATCTCGGAAAGTTCGTCAATCCTGCGAATCAGCCGGGTCAGTTCTTCAAAATCCTCTTCGTAGCGGTCTGATTTCTTGTCCAATTCTTCCAGTTTTAGTTCTATCGTTTCTTTTTTGGGAAGAAATTCATGCAGCGGCGGGTCCAGAGTTCTTATTGTGACCGGCAGCCCGTTCATCACTGAAAAAATTGCTTTGAAATCTTTCTTTTGCATTGGCAGAAGTTTATCCAGCGCCGCCTGACGTTCTTCGGCAGTCTCAGCAACTATCATCTGCTGTACTATAGGAATGCGAGCCTCGGCGAAAAACATATGTTCGGTCCGGCAAAGACCGATACCTTCAGCGCCAAACTCTAATGCCTGAACGGCGTCGGCCGGCGAATCGGCGTTGGTGCGTATTTTGAGCGTGCGTACCTCATCTGCCCAGCTCATGAACTCTGCATATTCAACAGATAGTTCCGGCTCGACTGTGGCAACTTCACCCGTTATGACCTGACCGGTCGAACCGTTCAGAGTAATAATTTCGCCTTCTCTGATGGTAAGCTTGCCAACCTGAAAACGTTTTTTAGCAGCGTTTACACGTACCGCCTCGGCACCGCAGACACAGCATTTGCCCATGCCACGGGCTACTACTGCCGCATGAGAGGTCATACCGCCGCGAGAAGTAAGAATGCCTACTGCAGCATGCATTCCTTCTATGTCATCAGGGTTGGTTTCTTCCCGAACCAAAATCCCTTTAACCTTTGAGCCAAGACCTACAATGTCTTCGGAGGTAAAATAAACTTTGCCGGATACTGCTCCCGGCGAAGCCGCCAAACCGGTAGTAATAACTTCATATTTGGCCTTGGGGTCGATGGTCGGGTGCAGCAGCTGGTCTAAATCCATCGGCTTGATGCGCATCAGGGCATCTTCTTTTGAAATCAATTTCTCCTTGACCATATCAACCGCGATTTTTATAGCTGCCTGGGTAGTGCGTTTGCCCGAACGGGTCTGCAGCATGTACAACTTTTCATTTTCTACTGTGAATTCGAAATCCTGCATATCCCGGTAGTGCTTCTCAAGGCTGGTGGCTATGGTACTGAGCTGCTTATAAACTGCCGGCATCCCTTTTTTGAGATTCTTAATATCTTCCGGTGTTCGAATTCCGGCAACGACGTCCTCGCCCTGAGCATTCACCAGATATTCGCCGAAGAATTCTTTCTCGCCTGTCGAGGGATTGCGGGTGAAGCCTACTCCGGTACAGGACTTCTTGCCCATATTTCCGAATACCATGGCCTGTATATTGATGGCCGTCCCGGGCAGCGGCGGAATGTTATTTAGCCGGCGGTATGAAATCGCACGGGGATTATTCCAGCTGCGAAATACGGCATCGCGCGACATACGCAGCTGCTGCCAGGGATCTTCGGGGAAAGTTTCACCGGTCTTGCGTTTGATAATCTGCTTGTATCGTTTAATGATATCGCCCAGGTCGCTCACTTGCAAAGAGCTGTCATGCTTTACCCGTCTTTCGACTTTCTTCTTCTGTATGACCGCTTCAAAAGCGCCCCTTTCTATTCCCAAGACAACGTCGCCAAACATCTGGATAAAGCGGCGATAGTTATCTAAAGCAAAACGCATATTGCCGGACTTGCCGGCAATTCCTTCAAGCGTGTCATCATTCATGCCCAGATTCAAAATAGTGTCCATCATGCCTGGCATTGAGAATTTTGCTCCGGAGCGAACTGACAGCAGCAGCGGATTAGTGCTGTCTCCGAATTTTTTCCTGGTTTCTTTCTCAATCATGGCCACATATTTTTCAAGCTGGGCGTCAATCTCTAAAGGCAGTGTCAGATCATTGTCGTAATAGAGTTTGCAGGCACTGGTGGCAATGGTGAAGCCGGGAGGGACAGCAATTCTGGCTAAGGCCATTTCGGCCAGATTGGCGCCTTTGCCGCCCAGTTCATCCCGCATTTGGGCGTTGCCATCGGCTTTGCCGGGTGAGAAAAAATAGTAGTAGCTGGAAGGATTATCGATTTTCAAGACTTGTTTTACCTCTTTTGCTGTTTTTTTCAATTTCAATTTAATGACAGTGCCCTTTTTGGGCGTTAATTTGCTGTTTTTGGAGGCTGAAGCTGTTTTTTTCGGCCTTCCTCTTTTTTTGGCGCCTGCACTCACTTGAGGCATAATTTTTTCCTCTCAGTTGCATTTTTGCACTTTAACGAACCTTGAAGTTATCAAAATTATGCGGCTTGAGCAAACTAAAAGGCGACTGAGAGCTAAATTCTCACAGTCGCCTTCACCTATTTTCCAGCAGTTAAACTCTAAATCTACATCGTAAAGAAGCGTTCGCCGCTGATTATCTTTTCAAGCATCCGCAGTGTTTTCTCAACCGGTGAATGCATCAAATCTGTCGTATTAAATGTAGTACGGATCACTTCACGGGGGGCATCGGAACCTTTACCGCGTCCAATCCGCGCTTTTTTCTTGTGCGTCAAATTGTATTGACGCTGGTATTCTTTCGCCTTTTCCTTGTGCATTTGATAGTAGCGACGTTGATACTCCCGGCGCGCTTCAGCATTTGAGAGATTTCCAGACACTACAATCTTAGGGGACTTTTTGGACTCCTGGCTATCTACCGTTCCTACCGGTTCGGTCTGATTTTTACGAGTCATTCCCTTCCTCGCTTTCCCTGAGGATTAGCTACCCTCTTTCACTTCCTTCTCTGTATCAGCCACAGACGCTGATTGGTTCCTCCAACAGGGACTGTAGGAAATCTATTCCTATTTGTCAAGTAATTTTTAGAAAAATTTTAAATTTAATCGTGGTAACTATAAGAGTCGCTGCACACTATGTTACCTCCAATTTCCTCCTTTTGTAACTGATTGACTGTCAAGCATATATAACGTCTAATTTCTTGCGACACTTTCAGCCTCAAGATTTTCTAACTAATACCTTGAAAGATATAACTTTACAATTTCCTGCTATGTCCGGCAAGCTTGAGTAAATTTTGCCTATCGCTATTTGTTTGCCGTTAAGCACATATATAGTCATACGCAAATACGATAGTTTTGACGTTAAACTAATCAACAAAAAAACTAATTAAATTTTTTGTTCTCAGGCACTTTTAGAACAAGTACTACACTTAGCGGTTTGTTGATAAAGGCACGTATCAGTCATTGCGAGCGCAGCGCGGCAATCTCAATCGTTAAGGCACCAGGAGATTGCTTTGTTACCGCCGAGGCGGCTTCTCGCAATGACGTAACAGGGTTTTTCAACAAGCGCTTAGGCTGAAGTGCCTGCGGCCTGAGACGGCTTGTCTTTGTTGCTCAGGTATTTCTTGTACTCAAAGACAGCATAGACTAAGAAGATTAACCAGACCGCCCAGAAAAGAGCCTGAAATCCGGCGTGGTAATTTACGTTTGAAGTATCGGCAGCATTAAAAGCCGTCTGCCCCCAGTTAATATCAAGGTATTGAATGCGGTTTATAAAAAGAGAAATTCTTGCCATAACAGTAAAACCAAAAGATGCTCCGAAGCCGAGCATCAGAGTCCAGATTCCAAATTTTGCTACCGCCCCAAATGCTCCGGTATGGGCTTTTGAGAAAAAGAAGTAAACCAGAGCTGAAACCGTACCGACAAAAATAAACAATTCAGAATAACCTGAACCAATATCCAAATACCTTTCGCCCCAGAAACTGCTCCAGTTGATCGGCTCCATCATGGCCCAGAGCTGCCGGTTGACACGGTTGGCCATTTCCAGAGGAATAGCCAGTCCGGTAGAGATACCTATATACATGGCCAGCGGCCAACGTGATATCCACGAGGATTTTTTGAAAAAACGGGCAAACATCATAACACCCAAAATGCCGGGAACAAAATACCACCAGTCACCGTCTGCCAGCTTTTTGAAAAGATTCGGAACCAGCGCGCCATGCCAGAGAATTATTACAAAGTATCCGGCCGATACCCCGACAAACAAGTGTTCTGCAAACTTGTACATGGGGTTGTCTTTATATAAAAACGAAAAAACAGCCAGAGTCAAAAAAGCTGCAACTGTTGTCCAGAGAAAAGTAGTGAATTCCATAATTTATTTCTTAAACTTTTCGTTCCTTATATCGAGTTGCCAGATAGCCGACGTTACCAATCAGAATAAACAGAATAATCAAAAGATGAGCCGGCAGCTGCACCCGCATACCGTCTTTGGCCAGTCCGGGATTGTCGGCCAGTTGCTCATACTGTGCCGCTCCCAGCAGTCCGCCCATCAGGCCCATTACCTGCTTTGATTGTAAAAAGGGATAATACTGAGCCGTCATAACTCCGGTCAGGCCGAGCGCCAGTGGAAAATCAAACTTGCCCTGACCGTAAGAAATCCAGGCATCGGTGATACTGCCGCTGGAAATATCAACCACGATAGCGATATCATCATAATTGTGGACTCTCCTCATCATCGGTATCGAGTCCAGCGGGGTGCCATAGTAATCACTTGGGAAAAGAATGCGGTAGTCCTGACCCATGGCCGTTATGACGATGGCATAATACGGTTTGTAACCCAGGAAAGTATAATCAATGCCGTTGACTATATCTTTACCCTCATAAAATATGCCATTATAAGTTTTGGGGAGCTTGAGCGAGTCCGTAATGTCTCGTATGGCCTGGTCAACCATGCCCGGGCCGTTTTGTGATAGCGCCGTAAAAATAACTTTTAGATCTTTGCGGAAAGCGTGTTCCACCAGAGCATAGGTCATGGGATGCAGTTCAGCCTGGCTGGAGGGGTCGTAGTCTACAGCCACGAATATGATTTCACCCGGCTCAAGAGCCTCGATAAAATCATAGATTGCTTTAGTTTCGTCTTCAACTATGGTAGGCACGGTAAAGTCTGAATAATAGGCTGTCAGACAAACAATCACCAGTAGCAGATATACCCAGCGGCGATCAAGTTGCATTAACTTACTAAAAAAATTCATATCTTCCCTATTATCCTTTACCCATATAGCCGCGCTCTATGCCAAGAATCACTTTCAAGGCTGTGGCTACAATCCCCAGACCAATGCCGATTACAATTGCCCTCTGTGCGGCCAGATTGGGGACGTTCATTACCCAGGACGAAGTTTTGGCCAGATATTCTCCCCAGGGGCCGGGTGTGAATCTAAGCATGACTATCAAAGCCGAAATGAGCAGCAAAGTTGCCAGCAGGTTCCTGGCCCGAAAAGCCCGGTAAGATGCCGATGTTATAAAAAAGGCCAGCAAGGCGAACATGGTAGCTTGAAGAGGTATCATAATATAATCAAAAAAGTGGACAAACATCTGGTTAGTCAGACCTTCGGCAGTATAGAATTTGAATTCCCAAGAGCCGTCAAAGATTGCCAGCAATGAAAAGACAATCACAAGACCAAGAGCGCTTAAAGATTTCACGTTTCTATTGGCCGCATTGCCCATCAAACCTTGAGCAAGCATCCATAAGGCAGCCAGTAAGACTGCTATTGCCAGAAAATAGCCCCACCATGAGGCATCTTCGGCATGGGATGTAAACCCAAAGAATATCATCACCGTCAGACTAATCAGCGTGACCAGCGGATATTCCCAGTTTTCTTTGCGGCTGTTAATTTTATCAATAGAAACTTGAACTAAAGACCAGAGGCCGAGCGCCAGCGCAAAAATTCCGATAATAACGATCCAGTCGAGTAAAAAGCCTTTGACAATTTCTGAGTTTTCATGCGGAACGAAATACTGAATGACCATCAGCGTGCCAAAAACAAAAACGATTACAAGTGGTATCTGTCTCTTCATAATTTATTCGACCTAATCAATAACCTCAAACCAGCTTTTAAACGTTTCACCAAAGTCAGGGAAAATATTTATCAAAAGAATACCGATAATCGCGCTGGCCAGCAAAACCGCCTTGGCATAGTCCTGAGCTTTAAGAGAGCCCAGTAGTTCCGGCTCGCGGCCGAGATATGCCGAAGCTGCAAACAGTTCTTCTCCGATTAAAGTGTAATCGCAGGCGACAAAGAAAAACGGAATCTGCGGGATTTCATCTGTGCCCGCTATCTGTATGGAGCCCGCAGCTGCGCCGGTTTCGGCAAGTATTAACGACTCGGCAAAAAACTTACCCATATATACATTTGTAGCCGGCAGGTCACGCATAATGATGCCGTTAACCGCACCCACATAAGCGAACTGAGAATTTGTTATGAAGTGTACTATATCATCCTTATAGGCTTCGGGACGGCCGGCGTCGATAAAGGCTGATTTGACAACCTCCTGGGCAACGGCCATTACAATCGGGTCATAGCAGGGAACATTGAGCTCAGTCTGATACTCGGCAACTTTCTTGGCTACTCGTCCTAAAATTGTAAACGAGGCAATAGTAGCAATATCAGCAGCCGACCCCAGTCCCAACACATACAGAATAGGCCTGCCCATTTCGGTAGCCCGACCAATTGCTTCATCGACAGCTTCAATGCCAGCCAGAGGCCGAACATATAAGTCCATTCCCTTTTTGGCGAGTTGTACAAAAATCATAGTAAGAATCGTAAAAATTAGTATAGCAATAAGAACCGGTACCAAACCGGCATTGAACCACTGGCCGGAACTCTGCACGGGGCCGACGATTTCGGAAGATGAAAACAGAGCGGCGTTTGTGGTCATGGCTTCAACGCGGTAATAATAATCGGTGTTATCAGAGAAATAGCCTTCTGAGTTTTTGTCAATGGCGCTTGAGTTGACGTGAGAAGTTGCGCCGAGAGGCACCAAACCGACTGAATCAAAGGGACCATCGGGCGACTCTGATTTCATTATGCGATAGCTGATAACGCTATTAGCCCCGGCGCCGTCATCGGCAGAAAGCGTCCATTCTATGGTAATAGAATGGCCATGGTCGTTGTCGGTGTCAAAAGCTTTTAAGTCTGTCGCAGGAGCGGGGGCAGCTAATGCTAAAATCGAATCAGCCGGAGTGTCAGAGTCGTTGTCTGCTTGGGCAGATACAGAAGTTGAAAACGAAACAATTAGTAAAAGTAATGAGCATACAAAAACTAATAGCAGCGCTCTTGATGCTCTCGTCTTTTCAAAAGAGTTCCGCATTATCGTAAAATACCCAACCAGTCTCCCAACAGAAAATCAACCCGTCCTATTAGTAGTGACATACGACTCATGACAGTGTAACCAAACGAGGCACCGAATGTAACCATCAAAAACCAGGTGCCGACTTTGGCCGTTGCCCCAAAAACTCCTTTGTGTTCTTTGGAAAAAAAGAAATATACCAGTCCAGATACAACACCAACCAGAATAACCATGGTACCAAATGTTTCACCCCAGGCAATTGCACCAGTTAATTCATCGCGCGCAATAATGTTAGAAATCGTATTGCCGATTTGGTTCATGGCATTCGATACGAAATAGCCGACCATCCAGAGTCCGGCAGTAGCGCCAACTATGAGAGCCATCGGCCAGCGGGAGACCCAGCCGATTTTCGGTACAAGTCTGGTCAAAAAGAGAAGACCAAGTATGGCACCGATCCAGAGGAAATAATCCGGTTCTTCGGCAGTAACAGCACCTTCGTAGAATTTTTTATAAATGTTATCAAAATAAAAGACTATGGCCCAGTAGGCGGCCGAGACACCGACGAACAAAGCCTCACAAGCCTTGTAAAGCGGATTGTCCTTATAAAGAAACGAGAAAATCCCTAAGGTTAAAATTGCCGCAATCCAGATGCTGATCATTTCCATACTATCTATACCACCCGACCATCATTATCGTGCTCCTGCCGTTTTCTTTTTTCTTGAAGCAAAGAACGCCAGATTTCCAATTATTATAAATATAATTACAGTTGCGTGAGCAAAAGTCTGAGCTAAAAGAAAAGTGCTGGCTTTGCCTTTTTCGTTCAATACTTTTTCAAACTCAGCGGCGCCAATCATCCCGCCAAGAAGGCCCTTTAATTGTCCTGCCCGAAGATAGGGGTACATCATCGGCGCCTGCACGGCCGTATTGCCCGCTCCCAGTTCAAACCCGAATCTGTCAACCCCGAACTGGACCCATTCATAAGTCCCCGGTTTTCCTGCACTAAAATTCATTACGAAATCAACATTGCTGAAATTGACAACATTCTGAAGTAGCGGAATATCTTCATACGGAATCCGGCGGTTATCTTTAGGAAACATTCGTTTGAATTCTGTGCCCATAGATTGAATGACAAACTCATTGCCGGACTGAAAGCCGAGGTTAACCCAGTCTTCCCCTTGCACCAGATTTTTGCCTGCGATAATCGGGTCCAGCATCGCTTCTTCTATAGCCTGCTGAGCTTGCTGCGGTCCCTGCGGCCACAAACCCATAATTATAATTTTGAAATCTTTTTTGAAAGCGTATTTCAAAAATGCTACCGCCATCGGCTGAAGTTCCGGCGCCGAAGGTGGGTCATAATCAAAAGCGCAGAGCACTTTCGAGCCGGGCTGCAGCTGCTCAAGTCGGTCATAAAGTTTTCGAACATCTTTGGTAACCGGCAGCGGCAGAGTCTTATTCATCAAAAGCGGCAGGACTACAGCCAGGCCAATGTACACGAACACAATTCTTCTTTCTACGGGATGTCCTTGAATTGTCCTGATCAATAAGTAGATCAGTGACAATCCCACGATGGCGCTCAAAATCATAGCGATAGTACTTAACATCAACCGCTCCCTCCGCCGATATGAGAGCGCTCTATGCCCAGAATAATTCTGAGCGAGCTGGACATAATACCCAGTGCAATGCCTATCATAATGGCACGCTGTCCGGCGGTGTTGGGGTAGGTCATTATCCAGTCGGCGAACCAGCTAAAGACAGGGAAATCAGTTATGGGAGAAATCATCATATCAAAAAGCGGTACTCTGCCGCCCATCACGAAGAAGCCTGCTATCAAGAGTAAGGTGGCCTGCACATTGCGGGCGCGGAAAGCACGGTACGACGCTGAGGCCACGAAAAAGGCCAGCATCGAAAACATTGTCGCCGAAAGCGGCGTGTATATAAAGCGATAGAGCCAGTCAAAATTTGTGCCCGGGTCACGGAAAGATACCTGAGGGTCCTGCGCCATGCCGGAGTAGCCATCGTAAAAGCCGACAGCCAGAGTTCCAATGAGCGATACTATTATGATAGCAGCATAATGCCGGTCGGCGGATTTACTGCTGATTTTTTCAAATGAAATTTTAAGAAGATTAAGAGCTCCCAGCCATACTGCAAAAGCCTGTACAATCGTAATCCAGTCGCCAAAGATTGATTCCGATTCCCCAAAGGGGTCATGGGGAATAAAATAACTGATTGCAAAGACTAAACCTGCAATAGTCGTAATTAATATGGGAATCTGTCTTCTCATTATATATTTATATTTCCGTTATTCCTGTTTTATCTCTATTTCGAGGCAAAAATAACGCTCATGTCCCAAACATTAAGAGTTGCCAAAATAACGCCAACAATAATACACAAAATAAACAGCCCCTTGCCCATGTCCTGTCCCTTAAGCGATCCCAACTGACGCGGTTCACGGGACAGATAAGCCGAGGCCGCAAATAATTCTTCACCGATAAGAGTGTAGTCGCAGGCCGCCACAAAGAATGGCAGCTGCGCCGGCTGGGCTGTACCTGCAATCTGGATAGCGCCGACAGAGTTACCGGTCTCGGCCAGAATCAATGACTCGGCAAAAAACGCGCCCATGTAAAAAATCGTAGCCGGTTTTTCACGTACAATCATACCGTCGATTGCCGCGGCATAGCCAAACTGGTCATCTGTCAGATAGTGCACCTGAGCATCCTGAAGTGCATCCGGACGGCCAACTTTGGTGTAAGCCTCTTTCATCGCTTCACGGGCAGTCACCAATACCATCGATTTAGAAACGGGTACTTCCAGCCAGGTATCGTACTCGGCAGCCATTTGGGCTACACGCCCAAGTATGGCGATGGAGGCTATTGTTTGAACGTCGTTCATATCCTGAATGCCGGGGATGTAGAAAATCTTTTTGCCCATTTCGGTAGCCCGGCCGACTGCTTCATCGACAGCATCAATGCCTGCGATTTTGCGAATGTATATTTCATCCCCCTTTTTGGCCTTTTCGATATAAAAAATAATCGCTCCAGCCACAAAGAGCATAAACAAAAGCACGTATAGGCGATTCATGTTAAACCATTGAGCAGACGACTGCACCGGGCCGGTCACAGTAGCTGCTGAAGTTATTCTGATTTTTTCCTCGGCTGCGTCCAGATACTCAAAATAGGCGGCTACTTTATAGAAATAAACTTTGTCATCATCAGTCTTATTGTCAGTAAATTTTGTAGCGCCACGGACGGCATTACCGGCTGTTTCAAAAGGGCCGTCTTTGGATTCTGAGCGTTGAACCAGATAGCCGGATACTTTGCCGTTACCGTCGTCATCGGGAGACAATTCCCAGCTGACTAAAACAGCCCCGCCTTTATCATTGGGGAGGTCTGCCACCATAACATTGACAGCCGGAAGAGGAGCCACATTGGCTGAGTCTACGGCTTGTTCGATAGTGACAGCGGTATCAGGAGCTGTTTCGGCATCCTGCGCTAGCGGAGCATTTAAACTGATTAATAAAAGAGATAGTGTGAATAAGGCGATTTTCAAGCAATTATGAGTCAGATTTGGAGAAGATAACCGCAAATTCTCTTTCCTCTAAGATTCCTAATATGTTTTGCTAATCATCAGCGGCATTCTAACTTGAACGAATCGCATCGCTAATATATCCAATATATCTTATTCTTTGTATTCGCTTAATGCTTAAAAAACGTCGCGCGGCAACTAAAGCCGGTCTTCTGGCCGCAAAATATAATTCGCCAATAAAGACCCGCCCCAAAATTAAGTCAAGGAAAAAGAAGCCCGGCGAATCGCATCCCTGCTTTGCCGCAGGCCACTGCTTGGCAACTAGTTCCTTGCCGCAGGTACTGGTCTGTTATGAAGCCCCCTTGTGCCAAAATTCACAGACTATCTCTTGCTTTAAAAAAGAAAAGCGGCCAAAAATGTGGCCGCTAATCCGTAGCTTTATAAAAGCTGTGCCTTGTAAAGGTAATTATCGGCAGAAATTATTGAAAAGTCAAGGGGAAAATTAAAAAATGTCAGGGGCTGTGCCTTTTACTCGCCCCTTGACATTCGCGTACCGCCGCCGGGAGTTGAACCCGGATCTGAGTACTTACAAGGCACACGCTCTATCCGTTAAGCTACGGCGGCGGGGTAAAATAGCTAATTAGCCTCTAAATAGCAATACAAATAGCCCCCGGGGTCGTATTCACAACCCCATATCACCAAACGGTAGGGAACAGCATTACAAATATCAGGCTCTGCACTTCTAATAGGAGGGCAATCTTGGTGTTTTTTTCTGGCACATCATTAAAATGTCTTATTGCATAAACAATATTCAAGAAGGGTACAGAAAGACAAACAAGCCCCTTCCAAGCCTCACTTTCAAAGGCTCGATAAACGACCCAGCCCCACCCAATTATACCGCCCATTAGCGATAAGAAAGCCACGGTTTCAATTATATTCTGCAAAGTTATCCCCCACCTTAAGACACAAATCTAATCCGCATCACATCATAAGATAGCCACGTTCAAGCGGTTGTCAATTAGTATGAGTTATTTATGTTTTCATAGGAAATCGACTGCACCTAAAAAAACCGAACAAAAAGCGAAAATAATACTTGTGCTGGTTTGTTAAATGTGCTATATTAGAACCGCATAAGAAAAAAAGAAAGGCCGAGCGCCCAGAAGCAATTCGACCTTTCGAGGTAGTGCTGGTTAGTCAGTTTCCGCCTGCAATACAAAAGAAAGCAGGGACTGAAGAACTGGCTACCAGTGCTATTTTATTGGAAGATAATACATTAGACCCCAGATGTCAAGTAATTTTACTGGCTAAAAGAGAGGTGATTTTGTGCCGTTAAGTCTCAAGGATTTGCAAGAAGAAGAAAAGCAGCTATCTAAAATTCTCAGACAAACAGAGAAAGAGCTGGAACTGTTGAGAGAACTTATCAAGGGCAGGCAGCTTCGAGGAGAGTCGGGGTTATCTCAAGAAACGTCTATATCTCAATTGAGCGTTGAAAAGGCCGCAAAATTGATTCATTGTGAGTTGCCAAATAAGTGGATTATAAGCGCTGAAATGACAGAAATAATAAAGAAAAGAGACCCTAATAGAAGCACTAAATCCTTAAGAGTAAATGTTGGTAGTGCTCAAAAGAACCTGCACGAAAAGAGGGGGGTTCTTGATCGGAAAGACATCGGAGATACACAAGTGATGTATGCTTATAGATGGAAAGCGCCCAAAGAAGGGAGTGAAGTAATATAGGTCGGCGGGTTTTCCGCTAATCACCAACTTGTTACTAAACTGGAGTAGGTTCGTTCGTGGGGCACGACCTGCAATCCAGTGGGCGTAACCAAAGGGGGTGACTAATGCGAAACCTATTCGTTACGTTTCTATGGGTAGTCATCATTTTGTTGCTACTCACAGAGCGTGCTTGGTAACGCAGGCGGGTTCCCCGCCGCCTTTTATTTGTTCATTCCACTCTACATGTTCAACTAAAATCCTCAATTTTTATGCCAAATTTTAAAGATACCTATATCTTTTCTCAAAAAATCTCAAACCTGACCATCACCTTGCCGCAGGGCGCTTTACAAGACGGGCAAGTTGTGTTATATAGGTCGTCTTTGGTTGAAATGGCGGGCTTGGCCTGCTTTTGAATATTATTATAGAGAAAGATATTGATGGCAAAGTTCGATAAACCTGAAGATATTAAAGTAATAGTAGCTACCGACTGTGGCTCCACCACCACCAAAGCTATATTAATAGAATTTACCAACGGCGAGTACCGACTGGTTTCGCGCGGCGAAGCGCCTACTACCGTAGAAGCGCCATTTGAAGACGTTACCATGGGAGTGCTCAATGCCGTCGCTGAGCTTGAAGAATTAACCGGCCGTAAGATTTTGGACAAAAACAGCAAATTTATCTCCCCTGCCAATGGTAAAATTGGCACAGATATATACATATCAACTTCTTCTGCCGGTGGCGGACTCCAGATGATGGTTGCCGGAGTTGTCCGCTCTATGACAGCGGAATCTGCCGAGCGGGCCGCCCTGGGAGCCGGGGCAATCGTAATGGATGTGATAGCCTCAAATGATAAACGATTACCGCACGAGCAGATAGAACGAATTCGCCACCTGCGGCCAGATATGATTTTATTGTCCGGCGGAATCGACGGCGGTACCACCACTCACGTTGTAGAACTTGCCGAGCTAATATCAGCGGCCGACCCAAGACCGAGACTGGGTTCATCGTATCAGCTTCCGGTAATTTATGCCGGCAACAAAGATGCTGCAGAGGCAGTCGCCAAAACTCTTGAAGATAAAGTTGATTTGAAGACAGTAGATAATCTCCGACCTGTTTTAGAAAGAGAAAATCTGGGACCGGCCCGCGAAGAGATTCATGAACTTTTTATGGAGCACGTTATGGCTCAGGCTCCGGGTTACAAAAAGCTGATGTCCTGGACCGACGCTCCCATCATGCCGACCCCCGGTGCGGTCGGGCTAATTATTCAGACTATCGCCGACCAGTATAATATAGAAGCTATTGGCGTAGATATTGGTGGCGCCACTACTGATGTCTTCTCGGTCTTTCGTCCCGAAGGTAACAAGCCGGTCTTCAACCGCACAGTCTCAGCCAATCTGGGCATGTCGTATTCAATTTCAAACGTCTTTGTCGAGGCTACCGTTCCCATGGTCATGCGCTGGGTGCCGTTTGAAATGGACGAGCGCGATTTGCGCAACCGCGTCAAAAACAAAATGGTTCGTCCGACTACTATACCGCAGTCACTCGAAGAACTTATTTTTGAACAGGCGATTGCCAAAGAAGCCCTCAGACTGGCTTTTATCCAGCACAAAAGTTTTGCAACTAGTCTGAAAGGTGTGCAGCAGCAAAGAACAATTGCAGACGCCTTTGACCAAAAATCTTCAGGCGATTCGATCGTCAATATGCTGTCACTTGATATGTTAATTGGTTCCGGCGGTGTGCTGTCTCACGCACCCCGCAGGCAGCAGGCTGCTTTCATGATGATTGATGCTTTTTTGCCGGAGGGAATAACCCGACTGGCAGTAGATTCAATTTTCATGATGCCGCAGCTGGGTGTTTTAGCAGAAGTTCAGCCTAAAGCTGCTACTGAAGTATTTGAAAAAGACTGCCTGATTCATCTGGGCACTTGCATTTGCCCGTCGGGAAAAAGTAAAAAGGGCGGCCCGGTAATGAAATACAGTATAGAACTGCCTGATGGCGCCAAAACAGGTACACTAAATCATCTTGAAATGAAAAAGTTTAAGTTAGGTCTTGGAGATGACGGCCTGCCTCTCAAAGCCAGAGCCGTTTTAGAACCGGAAAAACAATATGACCTTGGAGCCGGCAAAGGTGTTAAGGTCGATGTAGAACTAAACGGCGGCGTAGTCGGTATCATTCTTGATGGTCGCGGCCGACCGTTTGACCTTTCTACATTGGGAGAAAAAGAGAGAGTCTCATACTTAAAAGAGTGGATGAAGGAACTCGATATCTACCCCGGCATGTAAATATGAAAAAAGCAGTCATTGCAATCTTGTTTTTGGCAACGGCCAATCTATCCGCCGGAACATATGTTAGTTTTAAGGGCGGCTTTTATTTCGAATATCCCGAAAACTGGATTCAAGTTGATTTCAATACTGCCGACCTGTTTTTGAGCCGCTCGGTCACAGACCCGTCTTCAATGGAGTACGAAGCAGTATTCGCCCTGGCTGAATCTTCACCATTTTTTGCCGGTGAATATCTAATTCTAAAACTCGACACTCTGGAATGGCTCTACGAATATAAAGAAGACTCTATTATTGAAGCGGTTGAGGCAGACATCGGCCAGAAACTACTGAAGACATCAGTTTGGAATCACCTGGCGGATACTAACTCGTTCATTTCGGTTTACGACGAAGAAAATAAAATAATTTTCATCCAGAGCGACATTACTCAAGGCGTTCAAATTCTTAAGCGCAGCATTTTTATAAAAAAGATGTACGATAAAGGAGTGGCCGAATTTTACTTTTTTGCTCCGCTTGAAACTTTTGAGTCAAGCAAAGAAGTTTTCAAGAATATTGTGATCTCATTTTCAACAGAAAATGTTGAACAGGCTCTGCCGACTGAAAAACTAAAAGTCGCCGAATTTGACGACGACTCAGACGATTCCAGAACTACCATGATCGCCCTGGCGGCTGCTCTGTTAATTATTATTGCCGTAATAGTGCGCAAGATGAAATTGGCCAATAGAAAAAAGAATAGCTAAGGTTTATAAAAGGAAATAAAATTGGGTCACGCATATACACCAGGCTTAAAAGTAACCAATAATTATCTTATCAAGAAAGACAGAATTCTGCCGCTTAAGGGCGAAGTAAAAGTCAAAGTGGGTGACAAAGTCCAGCCCGATGATGTTGTTGCCGAAACGCATCTGCCGGGCAACGTTGTCCCCTTAAACGTGGCCAATATTCTGGGGCTCCCCCCGGAAGATCTGGAAATGGCCATGTCCAAAAAAGAGGGTGAAGCAATTACCGAAGGCGAGCAAATTGCTCTAAAAAAATCTTTCATAAGGTATTTCAATAAAGCCTGCAACGCTACAATCGACGGCAGAATCGAATCAATTTCGCACATAACCGGTCAGGTATTGCAACGGGGAAAACCTGTGCCGGTACAGGTCAAAGCATATTTGCGAGGTGAGATAGTTGAAGTAATTCCGGGCGAAGGTGTTGTGGTGGCCTGTCATGGCGCTTTTGTTCAGGGCATTTTTGGTATTGGCGGCGAAACTTACGGCAAATTGCGAATTGCAGTTTCGGATAATAGCACAGTATTGACCGATGATTTGATTACGGATGATATGGCCGGTCAGGTTATTGTCGGTGGTTCGCTGGTGACCGCCGATGCCCTCGAAAAAGCAATTAAAGTAAAGGCAAGGGGAATCGTCGTCGGCGGCTTTGATGATAAAGATTTGCGCGACTTTTTGGGATACGACATTGGTGTAGCCATTACCGGCTCTGAAGATAAAGGCATAACTCTGGTGGTATCCGAAGGCTTTGGTAAAATCGATATGGCCGGCAAAACTTTTGATCTCTTAAAAAGTCATGATGGTCAGATGGCCTGTATCAACGGCGCTACCCAGATTAGAGCCGGAGTGATACGCCCGGAAGTTGTTATCCCCCGGGCCGAGCAGGAACATATCGAGGTTACAGGACCTACCGAAGTCATGGGACTCGCCACTGGCTCACCAATTCGCGTTATACGCCATCCCTATTTTGGCAGACTTGGCAAGGTCACAGACCTGCCGTCTCCGCTGCACACGCTGGAATCAGAATCTAAAGCACGTGTTTTGGAAGTTGAGTTTGAAGACGGCAGCAAAGCTATCGTTCCCAGAGCCAATGTTGAAATGATTGAAAATTAGATTTTAAGAAAAATAATTCGCATCAAAGAAAAAGCCTCCCCGATATTTAATCGGAGAGGCTTTTTGTATCATTTACAGAGTTGTTTATTTATCGCCGCCTTCGGCTTCAGCTTCGGCTTCATCTGCAGCATCATCCGCTGCTGCCTCTTCGGCAGGCGCGGCAGAATCCATAGCAGTTGTGTCCTGAGCTTCAGCTTCCTGAGTTGCGGCCGGCTCTTTGGTAGTATCGTCTTTGGTACCTTCCTTCGAACAGCCAAGTACCAGCATTGAGATAAATAATAGAGCCAGAGTAGTTGCCAGTAGTTTCTTCATAAAATTCCTCCTTCAAGATTATTATTAGAAATGCTATTTACGTTTCTGGTAAGCAAAAGTCCAACAGAAACTGCTAAAGGTCAAGTTTTATCTGGAAACTTCCGCTTTTGGCCGTTTTCCCCTGTTTTAGTTGATTGTCTGGCTAGGCGAGAGTAGCTTGGCTCCCTTTATAAAGGAATTTGGTAAAAGTTTTTAAAAAGTTAAATTGTAACCAAAACCGAAGGGTATTGTAAAACTGATATGACAAAATTGATACTGCCGGCGATATTTTCAGGGTCATTATGGGAAATAGTAGCTACCACGTCCGGGTTTGGGCTATTTATTTTGCTGGTACTCATATTTATGTCCATGGCCTCCTGGTCTATAATCTTCAACAAGTGGAAGCAGTTTAAGGAAGTTGAGCATCAGAGCCGGCAATTCTTAGCCTACTTCAAACGCTCCAAAAAAATATCCGAATCAATAGGACAGGCGAAGACTTACGGCGATGCTCCGGTCGCCAATATCTACAGCGCCGGAATCAAAGAACTAACCGAGCTAAGCCAGAGTAAGAATCAAGGCGGTGAGCTGCAGCAATCTTTACATCCTCTGGAAGAAAGAGAATATGAGATTGTAGAAATGGCGATGGAAAGAGCCATGAGTGAAGAGCTCGGCAAGCTCGAACGGCAGATCATCTTTTTGGCTACCACCGGCAATACTGCCCCCTTTATGGGACTTTTAGGGACGGTTGTGGGAATTATGGATTCGTTTTGGGCGATCGGAGAAAGAGGTTCGGCCTCGCTGGCTGTAGTTGCCCCCGGAATCGCCGAAGCTTTGTTGGCCACGATTGTAGGCCTGGGCGCAGCCATACCGGCTGTGATTGGCTTTAACTGGGCCAATAATAAAATGAAATACGTAAACGATGACTGCACCAACTTCATCCTGTTCTTTATCAGCCGCGCTAAAAAGGAAAACATTTAGTGCGACGCCCGAAAAAAAGAACCTATGGCGCTATGGCCGATATAAATATCGCAAACTTAGTCGATGTGGTGCTGGTACTTCTCATAATATTTATGATTTCTGCGCCACTTTTGCAATCCGGAATCGAGGTAGAACTGCCTAAAACACGGGCGGCTGTTATCGAAGAAGAAGTTGAAGGAATTGTAATTACAATTGATGCCCGGGGAGGCATTTATATTAACGATGTCTGGTCGCGCCTTGAAAATTTTGAAGCTGATTTGGAAGAAGAGATAAGCATTAAAGGTACATCTTCAGTATATCTTCGCGGCGATTCGGCAGTAACCTACGGCATAGCGATTGGTGTAATTGGACGACTAAAGGAGATGGGCATCGAAGAAATTGGGCTGATTACTGCAAAAATTGAAGAATCTTCAAAAAACAAGAAATAGATCCTGATGTCCAAAGGACTTTTATACTCATTCATTTTGCATGTAATATTTTTTGGCGGAGCCTTGATAACATCACCGTTTGACCTTCGCAAGAAAATTGATCTCGGCGATGTCATAAAAGTAACTATCAAGTCGATGCCAGAACTTAAAGCTACAGAGCCGGTTTCTATTTCGCCTCCGACAACTCCTCAGGCTATTATGGTTGATGAACCACCTGATATTCCGCTGTCTGACCCGCTTACCGTAAAAGAGAAAAAGAAGCTCAAGGAAAAGCCAAAAGCAAAAGAAGAAAAGAAAGCCGAGGCACAGCCCTCCAAAGCCGCAGAACCGCCTGAAAAGGAAATTGAGTCAAAAACTACTCAGTCTGGTTCGATGTTTGCCGGTGCAACAGTTGATAACAGAGCCTTTGACTATCCCTACTGGTTCGATTTGGCTTTCAGTAAGATTCATTCAAACTTTCGCAGCCCAATTTCGTCAGATGCTACCATCACAGCAGTAATCTATTTTGAAGTTATTCAGTCTGGCAGAGTAGTACTCGTCAGAGTTGAAGAATCTTCCGGCATCGAGCGATTCGACGAGGCTTGCATGCTGGCAATAAATCGCTCAGCCCCTTTTCCACCATTGCCCCGCAGTTTCGGTGAGGAAATAATTGGCATTACACTTCCCATGGCTTATGACCCATACTAGGAACATACAATGATTGAATTCAGAAAACTGAAGCCTTTTTGGACACTACTCACACTCTTGATTTGCACTTCTTCCCTGTTCGCCCAAAGTGACAAAGTCCGCAATGTTTATTTTGATACGCTCAAAATCGGCTATGTCGAGCCGACTCCAATCGGCGTGGACGAAATGAAATATGTCGGCAACGAGTACATTGATAAGAATGATTCTTCGCTGATGCGTTATGTCACTGGCATTGTCAAACGAGACATAGATTTTTACGCCGATTTTGATCTGGTACCGATAGACAGCTTCTTTATTAAGACTTATGAGATTTTGGAAATGGATTTGCGCGGCTGGAAAAGACTCGGGGCAGACTATGTCTTAAAGCTTGAAGCTGAATTTCCCGGCAGGAGAAATATGAGAGTTTACTGGAAACTTTTCTATACTTTTAATTATCGCCGGATTGACAAGGGTCGCATCGAAGTGCACCGCGACGAGTGGCGCCATATGGCTCACCGGATTTCAAATGAAATAGTCCGTACCCTGACCGGCGAAAAAGGAATTTTCCTGACCAAGGTCGCCTATGTCAAGAAGATAGGGAAAGCCAAAGAAATAGCTATCGCCGATTATGACGGCGCCAACGAAAGGCTTTTGACCAACAACGGCTCTATCAACCTCTCGCCTACATTTTCACCGAACGGCAAAGAGATTTTCTTTACCAGTTTTCTGGAAAAGGACCCAAAACTGTTCAAAGTCAACATAGCCAGCGGCCGCCTCACCAAACTGACCGATTTCCCCGGATTAGCTGCGGCTCCTTCGGTTTCCCCTAACGGCAAAAGACTGGCTTGTGTGCTATCCAAGGATGGCAATTCGGAAATCTATGTGCTGGATATGAAAGGCCGGGTCAAACGACGGCTGACCCATAACCGCTCTATTGATACCGCCCCCTCCTGGTCGCCAAACGGCAATTATATAACATTCACATCAGACCGCTCCGGCCGGCCGCAGGTTTATATGATGGATTCCGATGGCCGCCGCCAGAGGCGACTTACCTATGAAGGCAAATACAACGACTCCCCCTCCTGGTCAACCAGAGGTGACCGGGTTATTTTTGTCAGCCGCTCCAAAAGAGGCCGGTTCGATATAGCTTCGATTGACACCAGCGGCATTGATTATCACATTATGACCGAGGTGGGAATGAACGAAAACCCCCATTTCTCCCCGGATGGCAAACATTTGGTCTTTTCTTCGACAAGATTGGGCAAACCGGACATTTTCACGATGGATGTCACCGGCCGGCACCAGCGCCGACTGACCCGAACAGGCAGCTGCACCAATCCGGTCTGGGGGCCAATTAATTAGAAACAGCAAAGACAGTAGATTTAACCCTTTTTATTATTGACCTTTTAGTGTCAACAGTAGATTATTCAACAGATTCGAGAGTAAAATTATTATGTATGGAGGCATATAGATTAATGAGAAGATTCAATGTACTAATGACGCTGGGTTTGCTTTTCGTATTTATGATGTTAACAGCTTGCCCAACCCCCCCAAAGGTTGAACCAGAAGCAACGCCAATAGATACTAGTACCACCATCCCTGAAGATGTGGTTACTGAAGAAGAGACAGACGCGCCGCAGGAGATTATTAAAGAGTCACAGTTTGAAACTGTTTATTTTGACTTTGACAAATCCAGTCTGCGTTCCGATTCCAAATCAGGCCTTGACAGCAACTATGACCTGCTGATGCAATTCCCCGATGTGATGGTCAAAATTGAAGGGCATTGCGATGAGCGCGGTACAGTTGAGTACAACCTTTCTCTGGGCGAAAAACGGGCCACATCGTGCATGGATTATCTGGTTGGACTGGGTATTGATGCTTCAAGGATTTCAACCATCAGCTACGGTAAGGAAAAACCGGTGGATGCCGGACACAGCGAAGCCGCCTGGGGCAAAAACAGACGATGTGAATTTAAAATCGTCAGCCAGTAATAATTACGGGTATAAAGAATATGAAAACCCGCAAAGCTAAAACTGAAACCGCCATTTTTATAATGGCGGTTCTGTTTATAGGAATTATTGCCAGTTCCTGTGTTACGCCCCACCAGATTGAAGAAGTCCGGGCTGATATCGCTCAGCTCAGTTATGATAATCAGGAAACTCAAACGATGATCAGACGGGTAGATTCTCTGATGGTCAATCTCGACCGGGAGAATAAGAAATTCCGTAATGATGTCTCTTACACCACCGAAGAACTTCAGCGCCAAATAGCATTGCTTCTGGAAAACTATAATGAGATGATGACCCTGTTAACAAAGGTCAGCGCTCAGGGCAAAGTTACTCATGTCATCAGATCTTCTCCCGGAGCAGATGAGCAGACATCAGATACGATAGTCACCGGCCAGATCACTATGCCTGCTAAACCACAAATAGATTGCCAGAACGCCTATGATGAAGCCTTTATTTTGGTGCGTCAGGGCGAATACGAAAAATCTATCAGCGAGTTTGAAAAATTCCTGGCAGAGTGCAAAGGTCATCCCTCGGCAGAAAACGCCCACTACTGGATTGGCGAATGCTACTACTCTCTGGGGAAATTTGTCGATGCGATTGACTGGTTCCAGACGATGATTGACAGTTTTAAGGGTTCTGCCAATAGCGGCCGGGCTTTGTACAAATTAGGACGCTGCCATCAGGAACTGGGAAAGATGGATAAAGCCAGGAAAGCTTTCAAACAAGTCGTTGATGACTATCCGCAGACGCTGGAAGCAGAACAGTCCAAAGAGCGCTTAAAAGATATAGGTTAGATGTCATCGTCGTTAAAAGTCAGCATCGCTACTCCTATTCAGCCAATCCCCTACGGTTGCGGTTTTTATCAGACTGAAGAAGAAGCTCTTTATGTACAGCTTGGCGGAATTTTTGGCTCCCAGAGATTCTTTTCGTTTATAGACAGCTCTATCTCACGATTTGATCTCGACCGCCAGGGACGGCTGCTCTTTTTTGAACTGGCCTGTCCCAAACGCAGATGGCAAGTAGTCGAAGAAATTATGATGCCGGAAGTAGTTGAGCCAGCCGATATTCGCTGGCTGAATTTCAGAAAAAAAATAAAAGAGCCGGAGTTGTTTGCTGACAAAAACTATTCGAAACTTCTTATAAAACTCTCAGATGAAGAGCCTGTGAATAACTATTACCTGTCACATTCGATTATCCTTCAGGTTTCCAAGAACAACCTGGCCACCCGGATACTGATAAATGAGATAATTGATGACACCGCCGGCAAAAAAATTGCAGAATTCCGGCGTCAGCTAAGCGGCAAAAAGAGCGCGGCTGAGCCGGATAGAAGCATAGGCAGCAACCTGCCCGCCTCTTCTTGACATACTCAGGCAGTCATTCTTAATTGAGGCTATGCCCAAAACCCTCAAACAATTATCCAGACAAGTCCAAAAGCTGAGAGAAAAAATAAATTACTATAACCGTAAGTATCATGTCGATGATTCTCCCGAAATTTCCGATGCCGCATTTGATAAACTATTTGAGCAGCTGCTTGCTTTAGAAAAACAATATCCTGAACTGGTCAGCGCGGATTCCCCCTCACAGCGCGTCGGCTCTGAGGTGTCAAAAAAGTTTGAGAACCTGCCTCACAGAATTCAAATGCTGTCGCTTCAGAAAGTAACTACGGCAGAAGAGTTCGCAGCATTTGACCAACGGGTCAGCGAGGGACTGGAGTCAAACCAAGATATAGAATATTATACCGAGCCAAAACTTGACGGCCTGGCCGTTGAGCTGATTTATCGAAACGGCCTGTTTGAAACCGGCCTGACCCGCGGCGACGGCAGCAGCGGGGAGAATATCACCCCAAACCTGAGAACTATCAGAACAATCCCCTTAAGGCTCTCTGAGCAGATTGCTTCAAAATATCCGCTGCTGGAAGTACGCGGTGAAGTCATCATGCGCAAATCTGACTTTGAAAAACTCAACGAAACTCTAAGAGCAAGTAATCAAACGACGTTGGCCAACTCCCGCAACGGTGCCGCCGGTTCATTAAGACAGCTCGACTCCAGTATTACTGCCTCACGGCCTCTATTGTTTTATGCCTTTGGCATCTCTGATAGAGAGCTGCCGGGAATCGACAGTCAGCAGACGGCGATTGAACTTCTCAAAAGCGAAGGCTTCAAAATAAACGAACATGCGCATTCTTCGGTCGGTAAAAGCAAAGTCGAAAAAGCCTTTAATAAGCTGACCAAAAAGCGCCCGACTCTTGACTATGAAATCGATGGCATGGTTATAAAAGTAAACTCTTTTGAAGAGCAAACAATGCTGGGCCAGATTGCACGGGCGCCGCGCTGGGCAGTAGCCTGGAAATTTGAAGCCGAACAAGCCGAAACGATTTTACTGGATGTAGAGTTTTCTGTTGGCCGTACCGGTGTAGTGACTCCGGTAGCAAAACTTAAACCGGTGAAAGTTTCCGGCGTTACAGTTTCCAGCGCCTCACTTCACAATGAAGATGAAATTAAAGCTCTTGATATCAGAATAGGCGACACAGTAGTCATTCAGCGCGCCGGCGAAGTTATCCCCGATGTAATCGAAGTACTACTTGAACACCGCCCCAAAAACAGCAAACCAATAAAATTCCCGAGCAGGTGTCCATCGTGTGATAGAGCTGTCACTCGTCCCTCAGGCGAGGCTGCTTACCGCTGCCTCAATTTTTCTTGTCCGTCGCAGGTCGAAGGCAGGCTGATTTATTTTGCTTCCAAGGCCGGAGTGGATATCGACGGCCTGGGTGAAAAACTTGCCAGACAGCTCTGCCAGCAAGAACTGGTAAAAGACCCCGCCGATATTTATTTCTTGAAAAAAGAAGACCTGCTGCCGCTCGATTTGATGGCCGACAAGAAAGCAGAAAATCTTCTGGCTGCCATAGACAAATCACGCCGGGCAGAGCTGCCAAAAATCATAGCAGCTCTCGGCATTATTGGCGTGGGCGAAACCGCTGCTAAGATTTTAGCGGCTGAGTTCACCGATTTTGACAAACTGCTGATTGCAGAACAGGAGACGTTGGAGACAATCGCCGGCATCGGACCTGTCATTGCCGAAAATATTCTCGCCTTTTTTAGCGACAAATCACATCGGCGCATGATGGATAAACTAAAAGCAGGCGGAGTGAAATTTCTGCCTTATAAACTGAAATCAAAAGCCGGGGTGTTACTCGGCAAAACTTTTGTAATAACCGGAACACTTTCAAAGCCCCGCCCCTATTTCAAAAAACTTATCGAAGACAATGGCGGTAAAGTCACCGGCTCGGTCTCATCAAGTACAGACTATCTATTATGCGGAACTAAGCCCGGCTCCAAAGAAGTCAAAGCCAAAAAATTGGGGGTTGAAGCTATTGGAGAAAAAAGGCTTAAGGCACTTCTATCTTAGTTTTGTCTTGTACGTGGACCAATCATGGATATAATGTACTTGCTAAAAAAACGAAACTTGAGTATTTTTTTCAAGACGGTTTTGTAATTAGGTAGACTTGCTGTAATGTAAGTTACAGGCTTTTTATTCTGAAAAATCGATAGCGCCATTCTCTTTAAACTTGCCTCATGGGAGGGCTCAAAAATGAAACATGTGACATTATTAGCTTTAGTAGCCTCAATTGTCCTGACATTATCGCCGCTTACTATTGCTCAAATTTGTGGTGATGTAAATAACGACGGTACATTTAACATTCAGGATATGATCACAACCATTGATTATCTTAGAGGAGGAACTCCGTCCCCATTTGATTCCAGCAATGCCGATTGCGATGGAATACCCGGCATTTCAGTCTCAGATGCCGAGAGAATGGCTGAATTTATATTTCAAGGTGGTAGTGTCAATTGTACGCTTTCGGGTTCCTACAGCTTTTCATCGACTTCTAGCGATACAATTTATCTGCCCAGATTATTGAATGTCCCTGACAGCGTTACCGGTGCAGGATTGCTAGTAGTTAGTTCTTTTCACAGCACTGTTGATGGATTCTATGTGCCTCTGTTGAGTAAAGTAACCGGAAGCAGCGGCCATTTTGATCTGAGTTCCACTTTCCACAATACTGGCATTAATATAGTTTTGTCATCGACGTTCGATCCCGACACGAATATTGTGTTGGGCGTTGATCTCGCTGGTTCAGGAGTCTTTACCGGCAGCCCGAAAAACGTGCTCTTACTAAATTATACCCGACAGACGACTGGGACAGCGGATATTGTACCCGAAGAATTTGACTTTACTTCACCGCTTCGATTTGCAGTTCTCATAAACGGCGACTTGCGCGTGCCGGTTGTTAAGTATTACGATGCTTCTTCACCGGAACCATTTGTTATTTCCACCAGAAACATATTTCTCAATGCTAGCGAAGACTCGTTGTCCTCAAATTCCGTAATGGTAGATATTGATTTCCCTGTGCCGGGAGTTAGCTTTGAACTTGACCCATCACAATCATGGATTAATCTGAGTTCAACCACCGGAACATCACCAGCAACAATTACTGTTTCTGGCGACGCAGCGGGTCTTACTCAAGGCAATTATGCCGGGACTATCGCGGTTGAGTTTGCAGGTATTGGTACTACCGTTGATTTAATCAATGTAGAGATGGCCGTTGATTCTGTTATTGTAATTCCATTTTTTCCACCGGGTGATGCCAATTGCGATGGCTCCTATGATATTTTGGATTTGGTATATACGGTTGATTATATATTCCGGGGCGGCCCGAACGCTTTCCCGTGTGAGTAGGTACTACTGAACGCGGGTCAAAAAACTGGGGGTTGAAGTTGTCAACGAATTAGAATTACTAGATCTAATTCGATAGTCAACAATACGCGTAACGTTCTTTACTTCACAGACTTAAGGGAAACATGACCGCATTCGGTTCAAGAAATCACTTGACTAAAATTGTAATTTGCGATATTGTGTTAAGTATATTCGAGGGAGTGGCCGTAAATATCCCTGATTTCATTAAGATTACAAGTCGTTTCGTGAATAGATTGATAGTGTCTTTCCCCTCAACCCCTCATAGGGAGGAATAACAAATGAAATCTCTCAAGTTAACAGCCGTGGCGCTTTTGATGATGTTTCTACTTGTCGGAAGTTCATTTTCATCAACGCTTTGTGGAGATGTAAACGACGATGAACTACTCAATATCATCGACCTGGTTACAATCATTGATTATACCAAAGGCCTGCCGGTTTCGCCTTTCAATGCCGCCAATGCGGACTGTGATGGTGTTACAGGTATTACTCTCTCTGATATTGTCGCATTAGCCGCCAATTTTTTTGCCATGGTTCCCCTAAATTGTTCAGTTTCCGGTAGCTACAGTTATTCGGCAGCAGGCAATGATACAATTTATATTCCCCGATTACTGAACGTGCCGGAAGATATTGATAATGTAAGCCTTATGGTAGTCGGCAGCTTTAGCCAGGATGCGGGTGGTCTCTTTCTACCATTTCTGGAGCAGGGTGCGGGAAGCAACGCTGTTTTCGAACTGACCAGTTCGATTCCTTCAAATCTTGGCGTCGGCAGTGGCACAGAGATCGGTACCGATACAACTCTCCTTTTACAAATTGATGCTTACCAATATCCACATTTCATGAACAACAATGAAAACTTGCTGATGTTGAACTATACCAGAGTCTCGGCGGGAGTGGGAAACATTGCGCCGGAAGCAATAGATTTGGCTACTCCTCTTGACCTGGTTCTGGAAAGAGGAAGTGACCTATTGGTACCGGTAATCGCCTACTACGATGCCACCGCCGGAGCGGGTGGTTTTGAGCTGTCTTCAGAAAGCCTGACATTCAATGCTTTTTCTGATTCACCGGCTATTGAAACTCGTATATTGGGAATCGCTCACAATGACCTGTCTGTTGGCTTCGAGCTGGTAACTACTGAATCATGGTTAGAAGTCGACGTCAACAACGGTGTAACTCCCGCCATGATAACGGTAAACGCGGATGCAACCGGACTGGGTCCGCTGGATTATACCGGATATATTAGAATTACCTATGATGCTATTTGGCAGCCGGTTGATTCTATTCTGGTCACAATGTCAGTACATCCTGATGGAAGTTTAGTTTTCCCTGCCGGCGACCTTAACTGTGACGGCGACTTCAACATTTTGGACTTAACATATATAGTGGACTTCCTCTTTAGAGGCGGCCCGACTGCTTTTCCGTGTGAAAAGTAGTGCTCTTAATAAATTGAAGTAGTCAAAGATTTTCGAGTTTATGTAGTTTTTCAGGTCGCATCCCGACTAGAGTCGGGATGCGACCTGATGTTTTTCGATGGTAAATTTTAGCAGGCTTGTAGACGGCTCACTTGCTCAGACCGGCTAAGGCCGTCTCAATTTTCTTGAGTTGCTTGCCTATCTTATCAACTTTTGCTTCAAGTCTCTTAAAATCACTCTGCTTTGACAGTTTCATGTCCTGCACAAATGCAGAAACTTCTTTTTGAACTTTTGCTGCCTCTGTAGAAACTTTCTTTCTAAAATCAGCCGTAGACTTATCAGCTTTTTTCAGAAGCTCCATTATTGCTTTTTTGCGCTCAGATCTATCAAGCTCACCTTTTTTGATGAGCTCATCGATAATCTTGGTAGCTTTCTCTTTGGTCACTTGTAAAGCGCCTAAAGAGGCCAGGATAGTGTTTTTTAGTATCGACATCGGGTATTCTCCTCCGGTTAATATTATTGCCTTAAATAATTCTTGTGAACCTTTGTGGTCGCTCCAGTGGGTAGCTTCAAAGAGCATCAGCCTGCCCAATACAGGAAGGGTTATATCTTTGCCAGTTTGCGAATCAATTACTCTTAGTTCTATACCCTCTTTTACCATTTCAGAAAGGTCCGACTGCGTAATAGTCCGGCTGCTTTCTGTGTCATAAAGCCGCCGGTTTGAATATCTCTTAATTACTCTCATCTCAGGTTATAATATAGTGCACCGCACTATAAATTGCAACAAAAAAAAGCACGGCTGCTTCTCTCCCTTAAGTCATTGAACTCAGCACAATATTGACGATTTCCAGAAGCCGTTCGCAGGAGAAAGGCTTCTTAATGTACATGTCACCGCCGGACTGAAACGACCTGCCCCCGTCATCTTCGCGGTCTTTTCCGGTCAGGAAAATTATCGGGGTATTGGCAAAATCAGGGTCCTGCTTAAGTTCCTTGCAGACAGCGTAGCCGTCGCTGCCGGGCATCATAATATCAAGCAGGACAACATCTGGTTTGAACTCTTTAGCCTTGCTGACTGCCTTGAGAGGTGAATTTTCTACCGCAACTTTGTAACCGGCTTCGGTCAGAAAAGTCTCTACGATTTCAGTAATTTGCGGTTCATCATCAATAATTAGAACCTTAGCAGAGCCAATTTTAATTTTGTAAGACATCTATAACCCTCAATAACTGTTTACAGCCCTACCCCCCGATACTGACAGGCCTAATCTTTTTATCGGTAGATTCTGCTGAAAAGATTAGCAGCTAAAAGACCTGCAAAAAAGCCTTATTAGTCCCCCAATCAGCTCTTTTTAATTGCGGCTTTTGGGGGCAGTCCATATTCTAATATTTATGGGTCTAAATGATAAAGTACGCTATGTGGTCAGAAACCGCAAAGCTCGCCATGATTACACAATCCAGGACACCATTGAAGCTGGTATAGAGCTTCGGGGCTGTGAGGTCAAATCCTTAAGAGAGGGGAAAGTCAACATTTCTGATGCTTATGCGGTGATAGAAAATGGTCAGCTATTTTTAAAAAAACTGCATATTTCACCTTACAAGATGGCTCAGGAAGAAATTGACCCACTCCGAACAAGGAGATTACTTTTGCATAAGAAAGAAATCAGAAAATTTACAGCCGAAATCGAGCAGAGAGGCAAGACGCTTATTCCACTGTCTATTTACTTCAAGGGTAATATCGCAAAAATCGAACTTGCCCTGGGAGTTGGACGTAGAAAGTATGACAAAAGGGAGGCGATCGCAAAACAGGAGTCCGATAGACGTATTCGCCGGGCAATAAGAAAAGATATTTAACAGAAACCGGATGAAATTATATATGAGAAAAATGATATTTGCACTGCTTTTAACTGCTTTGTTCGTGGTTCCCGTATTGGCTGGCAAAGTTAACGTAGCGATATCCGGTGATGACGAGGAAATTCAGTCCTATAAAAAGAACAGAGTTACCTACATTTCCTTTTCAGAACTTGTAGAAATTCTTGGCGGTCTGATTGACTGGGAAGAAGTCGGCCATAAGGTTTCTTACAAAATCGATACCTCGGTTTTCCATTTTCTTTTGGAATCCGCATATTTCAAGCTGGGTGATTCGATTTTTAATATGACCTATCCGGCAGAGCTGCGTGAGGGACAGCTCTACTTGCCGGTCAAGACTTTCGCTCCTTTTTTAGACCGGGTAATATCTGATAAAGTCACCTGGGACCAGAACAAGAGACTGATAAGAATTTCATCGGATTACTTTAATGTAGCTGACCTGACCGTTGTCAAAAAAGCAAACGGCCTTTTGATAGAAGTCTTCCTGACAGCATCTCTGGCATATGATGTTTTCGTAACCGAGGGCAACTGGGTAAACATTTCAATAAGGGGCGGGCGCATAAACAGAACTAGAGTCTTATCCAGACTTGACCGCAAGCTGATGTACAATCTCAAAGTTCATCAGCTGGCAGAATCGGGGCAGGTTTCTTTGCGGATGCGCCACAAAATTACCAACTGGCACCATAAATTGGCCGATAACCCTCCGCGCATCCAGATATCGATTGCGGATTCGGATTTTGAAATCGAAGAGAAGCCGCGCATAACTCCGATTGGTCCGGATGCAAAAATTGACGTTATAGTTATTGATCCCGGACATGGCGGACAGGACTATGGCGCCATAGGCAAAAAAGGTACCCGCGAAAAGGATATCTGTCTTGCTATTGCCAAAGAACTGGCCAAAATTATCCGAAAAGATAAACAATTCAAAGTTGTCATGACCCGCGATCGCGACAAGACAATAACTCTTCAGGAGAGAGCCAGGATTGCCAATGAATCGGCCGCCGACCTGTTTATATCAATTCATGCGAATGCTTCCCTGAAGGACCACGTCAGGGGCTGGAACGTCTTCTTTTTGGCGCCGGCAAAAAATGACTCTGCCCGGGCAGTCGCCCAGTTTGAAAACAGCGTTTTTTTGAGAGAACATGCCTCGATAAATGAACCTGACGAAAATATGTTTTCAGAATACTATAATAATCAAATCTTAAGTATCTTAAACGAAATGATTATGACAGAATTTCAAGAAGAGTCGCAGGATTTTGCCCTGATGATTGACCGGGAATTCAGACGAAAGCTGAATATTCCTGCCCGCGGTGTTGACCAGGCCGGATTTTATGTTCTTAATTCTGTCTATACCCCCTCGGTACTTGTAGAAGCCGGCTTTATTACTAACAGGAAAGAAGAAAAAATCATTGCTTCCAAATCATATCGTAAGAAGATTGCCAAAGCTATTTATGGAGCTATCAAGAGGTTCAAAGATAAGTATGAAAGCCATTAAAGACTCCAGGGGAGCGTGGCATGGCAGATAACAGAGCCATAGGGATTTTTGATTCCGGAGTGGGCGGTCTAACCGTCACCCGCGAGATAATCAGACTTCTGCCTCAGGAAAACGTCGTTTATTTTGGCGATGTCGGCCGTACTCCTTATGGCGGCCGTTCCAGAGATATCATCACTCATTTCACCAGGCAGGACATTACTTTTCTGATGGAACAAAATGTAAAATTCATCATCTGTGCCTGCAATACAGCCTCGGCGGTGGCACTCGAAGAAATATCTCAGGATTACAACACCCCCATGACTGGAGTAATAAAGCCGGGGGCAAAAGCTGCCGCAGAGAAAACCAAAAACGGCAATATCGGCGTTATCGGAACTCTGGCAACTATCAACTCAAACGCCTACGCCAAGCAGATTCATAACATTGACCCCCAACTAAAAGTCTATTCGCTGGCCTGTCCGCTATTTGTGCCTATGGTCGAGGAAGGCTACACCGACAAAGAGGCAACTTTCTTAATCGCCCGTGACTATCTACACACGATGCATGATGTTGATATCGATACGCTGGTGCTCGGCTGCACCCACTACTCTTTGCTCAAAGATGTAATCAGCGATGCTATGGGGGATAAGATTCAGCTTGTTGAAAGCGGTGTAGAGATTTCCAAATCAGTCTATCAGTATCTGGAAGAGAACAATATGATGAACACCCAAACCTCGCAAGAACCCGGGCCAGCCGGTGAACGCAAGTTTTTCGTATCAGACGTTCCTGACAAATTTACCGGCCTGGCTTCGCGCTTTTTAGGAACGGAAATAAAACACGCCACCCGGGTTGATATAAGTGAGTACTGATGAATCTGGTACTGGCCACTAACAACGATGATAAAATCAAAGAGATAAAATATCTCCTCGAAGACCTGCCGGTAACTATCTTTTCCCGCAGCGATTTTTTGGAGTTTCCCGATGTCGAAGAAACCGGCCAGACCTTAAAAGAAAACGCACTCTTAAAAGCCAAAACGATTGCAGAATTTTGCGACATGCCGGCTCTGGCAGACGACACCGGACTTGAGGTAGAGGCACTTGATGGCGCTCCCGGAATTTTCTCTTCACGCTATGCCGGGGACAACGCCAGCTATGCCGACAATGTTAATAAGCTGATAAAAGAGATGAAACACGTGCCCAAAGAAAAGCGCGGCGCCTGTTTCAGGTGCGTTATTGCTATAGACTGGAACGACGGCAATACCGAAACTGTCGAGGGCGTTTGTGAGGGCTATATCACCGAAGACGTTCAGGGAAAACAGGGCTTCGGCTATGATCCTGTTTTCTACTACCCTCCAAAAAATAAACGTTTTTCCGAAATGAAAATTGAAGAAAAAAATATGGTGTCACACCGTGGTCTGGCTCTTCAGAACATGGTCGGCTTAATAATGGAAAAAGTAAATAAACTGCGGGCGGCCCAGAGCGGCGAATAAAACTTTGTCACCCTTCGATTCCTCGGCTCCCACGGGAATTAGCACGCTCGGGATAAGGACCTGTTTTGAATCAAACCATTTTGGCAGTTTCGTAGGGCACCATGCCCTTAAGCGATTCTGCCAACTGATGATAACTTTGAAAATATCAATGAAAAATTAAGAGAATGGCAGGACCGCTCTTGAGCAAGCTCAAGAGGGTACTGCCCTACTTACTCTGCGCGATGCGGCAATTACACTTAAGCAGCTACTTCAACTTCAGTTCCATATACTCGGCGCCTTCAACCGGGTTAAAGCGGTAAGCTGAGGTAGATTTAAAACCGAGCGAAACATATAACTTTATGGCTGCGGTCATACTGTCAATTGTATCAAGTTTCATCTTAGCATAACCAATCAGCCTGGCCTGCTCTATTACAAATTTTGCCAGCTGGCGTCCGATCTTCTTGCCGCGAAATTCGGGACGTACCCAGAGCCGTTTCATCTCGCAGACTTGGTCGTTGACTTTCCAGAGAGCGACACAGCCGGCTATTTTCTCTTCGTAGAGCGCTAACAGCAAGCGGCCAGCGGGTGCTGCATACTTGCCGGGCAGCTGTTCTAATTCTTTGTCGAAGCCCTGAAAACAGAGATCAAAATTTAATGATTCGGCATATTCCAAAAAGAGTTGGCGAATTGTTTCTATCTGCTGGCTTGATTCGGCGGTGACTATCTTGAGGACTTGTCTGTGCCGGTCATCTGTCCGCATACGCTTTTGTTTTTTGTCTAATGGCTGCGGTAACATCTTGTTCATTAATATGAAGTACTCGCTCGATCGTTGCATAAAGCTCGTCGTCTGCAACTCCGGAAGAAAGCAGTTCTTTGACTTTCTCTGCTCTGTCCTGCTGGTAGGCCATCTTACAGAGCACGGCTCCGACTGTGTAGTAAATGGCAGTACTGCCCTCAAGATACGGACTGTCAAGAATCTGCTGAAAGGTAATGCTGTCATTGCTATCAAAAAACTGGGCTAAGTCTACAACCAAGCTGTCGAACGGCCGGTTCATCGAGCCGCCTAAATAGGTGGCAATGCCTTCATTGAGAATAAAATGCGGCTTATAATCTCTGAACAGAAGATGAGTGATCTCGTGCGGATACCATTCGCTGGCCAGCGAACTGAAAACTTGCGCGTTAGGAGTATTAGACCTGCCTGCCGACGACCCTAATATAAAATTAAGACCCACGGCTGCTGCTATCTCATCCTGATTGCGAGTAATGTAGAATTCTATCGGCGACACTTTGGACAAATCATATTTTTTGCGGACAGCTTTGATAAATTTAGTCATTCGCAGACCGACAGATCGGTCAAAGAAATAATCGTGCGGAAAATGATAATCAATCGGCCCCATCCGTCTTTTGTCCCAGCTATCGGTAATAACATGCAGCGGGTCAAACAGCCTGTATTCGGCAGAGTCTTTTTTCTTTCTCAGGCTGTCAGGCGTTGGCGCTACGTAGCCTACTCGCTTGCCCTGAGGTAAAGCATCCATCCTTTTTTCTTCATTTTCGTTCTTGATTTTGATTTTCACTTTTTTGGCGTACATCGTCTGCATAGCCCAGGGGTTTGAACTTTTATACGGTTCTTCTAAGCCTTCGCTGTAATATAGAGTTCGTATAGCGTAGAACTTCCCCTCTTTTTCTATACTTAAGAGAAGCGGCGGAAAAGATTTTATAATTTGCTCGCTGTTATAAATCCAGCTGCGGGCAGCATAGGGGTCGCCATAGCGCTTCAGTTCTTTTTTGTTCCAAAGAGATGCATCAATAGCGCTGTCGGGACGGGAGCTCAAGAATTTCCGCCAGAGGTCGTAGACCGCTTTGATATCTGCATCAGTCGTATCCACGCGGACGGTTATGGGCAAGTCAATAAGTTCGACATAGCCGGGCGGATGTTCGGCTGCAGAAAGATTACAAATGGAAATAAGAAAGATTGTGACAATCAGAAAAACTCGCCGCCTGAAAAGTACAAGACAGTTCATGTTGGCTACAGACTAAAATTTAGATTAAACAAATGCGAGGTGCCCAAATTATTAGAAAACGGCATAAAGGCGTAATCAACCGATATATTTCTTTTTGTAAATGTCGCGCCGGCCGTAAAATTCTTGCTGTCGTAATTTAACATGTAACCTGCGCGGACGCTGAAAATTTCGTTGACGACAGACTCCGCTCCCAGATGCAAATGTGCTTCATCATCAAGATAAACCAGTTCGGCGGCGCCATTGTAGCGCTCGTTATACTCGTAGGCAGCCCCAATGCGATAGGTCGTCGGCAGTGCAATATCATTTGAACCAATCAGGCCCGCCTGCTCTAACCGGAAACTCGAACCCAGCGATATGGCCGAGCCGGCCAGTTCAATCCTGTGAGTCGCCTGATAGCGTGCGCCTATATCGACATTGAATGACGAACCGCGATAGCTGCCAATCTTTTCAATTATCCAGCCGGCGCCTATGCCTATGTCGAGCCTTGGATTAATTCGATAGGCAAAGCCGCCTTTGAATGAAACATCGTGCGCCTCAAATTCGGCTATTGGGTCGGCCGTTGGAAAAAGCCTGTTTTCGATCCCATCGACTGCCGCAAATCTTATTCCGGCATGAATAAACAGTTTCGGAGTTAATCCGGCTGCAATAAAACCGGACTCCAGCCGGATATTTTCCCAGTACTCGGTATGACCAAACGATGCTGTAAATTTTTCAAAACCTGCCGCCGCCGCCGGGTTGAAAACCACAGCATTGGGGTCGTTTGAACTTCCGGGAAAAGTCGAGCCCATTCCGGCCAGGCGCGCGCCGTGGTCTATTTTGAGCAGCGCCACTCCATCCTGAGCCTGTGGCATGCTGAACAGGAATGCGACTGCTAAAATCGTCAGGCTTAATATTGTAAACAGGTTTTTCATTTTTATCATTAATGTTTAACTTTAAAAGAGAATGTCGAATGAGAAAATATGCTCTTCCCCTTCGCCGGCTTTGTCGGTAGAGAAAGCATAATCTATAGCCAGAGTATTACCGCCCAGCTTAAACAGATAGCCGGTACCTGCCGTGAAGCTTCCGTCCGAAAGTCCGGCTCTTATTGCAAATTTTTTGTCAACCAGATATTCGGCACCGCTGTGAAATCGGATATGAGATTTGTTATGTTTTAAGAGATCAACCGCCAGATTAAGAGTCTTGTTTAAGAAACTTGCCGCTCCGCCTATGGCAAACTCGGTGGGAACATTATCTACCTGCTCTCTGGCCTGAGTAGCCCCGAAATATCTTCTGACATAATTGCCGTTGCTCCAGACAAACCTGGCTCCGATATTTTTGACAGCAACCCCGAGTTGAATATTCTGGACCGGCATCTGGTCGCGTTTTTCCCGGTCGACAAATTGGTCAAAGTAAATCATTATGCCGAAATCTATCCCGACAGTACCGCTGTTTATTTCTGTAAAATTTGACTGAAAATAGTTAATCTTAAGTCCTGCCGATAGATAGTTCTCAAAACGTTTGGCAAATAGAATCCCAAAATCGTGGCTGTTAAAACTTACGTCATGCCCTGATAACTGTCCCAGGCTGTTTCTTGCTTCGACCGAACCGGAACCGGCATAGAGCCAGTTGACGCCCAGTACGGAATTACCCTGGGTCGGAAACAGTATTGAAATATAAGCCAGCGAACGGTCAAGTTTCATGGCCCGATAGGAAGTAGTAAACAGTTTCTTTTTCATATTGGCCAGACCGGCCGGATTATACAAGAGTCCGGCGCCATCATCGGAAATCCCCATGTACGCCCCACCCATAGCAGCAGCTCTGGCGCCGATAGGTATTTCCAAGAAGCTCGCGGCATAGCCGCCGTTCTCATCGCCTGCATATGCTGAACATATTGCAAGTGAAAAAATGAGCCCGGACAGTACTATAGTTTTTCTAATCATTAATGTTTACCTATGGTATAATTGCCAGTTTTCCCCAGCGGGTTTCGCCGGTCGAAAATTCAACTTTGAAATAATACATACCAACCGCTAACTCATTGCCCTGCCCGTTAAGAGCATCCCAGTCAGCCCTTTTAGTTAGATTTGGATAAAAACCCGATGTAAACGGCTGGTTATCTTTAACTCTGCTGACTAAGTTCATTGCAAAATCGTAAACTTCGATTGTCACCAAAGCATCCTGCCTCAGTTCAAACCGAAAAGTAATTTTTTTTCCGCTGTGCTGAGCATAGCTATACGGCACCGGAAAAGCATAAACCTCTTCGGCCGGTGTAGTCGTGTCGACAACAAAGAATCCTCGCGCGACTAAACTATCTAAATCAACAATCAGTACTCTGTCTTCACCGCCGACCCAAAGATTGCCGTCGATTACCTCTACCCCAAAAACAGGGCGAGAGGCATCGTATATTTCATTCCCGGCGGAATCAATAAACTGCATCGTATCCCAGCTGAATCCGGTATCCGCTGTAAAAATCAATCCATTGTTAGTTGCCGCAAATACAGTATCACCGTTAAAAGCAAAGTTCCAGGCGAAATCGTCATAAACCGAAACCCAGAGACGCTCAAAACTAAATGACGAATCCGGCAGCAGCACCGGCACCACCGCACCGGCAGCGATACCGTTAGTCTGTCCGCTTCCGACAGGACGGCATGACGACCAGACTATGGCCGGGTCGGCGCCGCGGTACTGAACTTCCATGGCCGGCACAAAATTTCCGGTTACTCCCGCAACAAAAGGATTTGCCGGGTCATATTGAAACTGGATGACCGCGTTGGCCAGCAGGCTGTCGGTATTTATTCTGGTAATTTTAAATTTTGGAGGCTGGGCAGAGTCGCGCGCATTGGCAATAGCAAAGCCATTCCTGGTACCAATAAAGATGGTGTCGCCGTGCACTTCGATTGTTGTCAACGTGTCCGTGCCCGGGTCAAAAGCATCGCTTGTTACACTATCTTTAATCAAGAAACTTTGTATAAACATTCCTGGAGAATACGACGCTATCCTCTTAGCTCCCTCTGTCCCGACTATGTAAACCGTATCACCGGTGAAGTTAACATCGTGACTGAGCTCGGCTACTCCCTGGCCTATCTGCAAAGGATCCCAGTTCAGGCCGCCGTCACTGGAGCGGGCAACAATAGGAAAACCGTCAATGGTCGTCCGCTGGTTGACTGTCCAGATAGCTGTTGAATCCAAAGTTGTGTCGGTGAAAAACCGCTGAGTGCGGACTCTACTGACTCTGGCAGAGCTGTTGGCATCTTCTGTAAAAACATAAAACCGCGATGAGTCTACTACTCCGGAAGGATCCATGAACAACTGCACCAGTCCTGAATCGGTTCCGAGCCTGAGCGTGTCAGCTTGAGCATCAAGGGCATAAACGACATTTCGTCTGTTACCCTGACTTACATCAGGAGTATCGACTACTACTGCCGACCAGCTCAAGCCGCTGTCTGACGACATCAATAAGCCGGCTTCTTCTGCCGCCAGATAGAGTCTTTCACCAATAACAGCAAAATCGTAAATCCTGTTGGAGTTTCCGGCCAAGGCGTAGCTCGAATTAAATCCGGAAACAGGTGTGAACGAATCACCCCGGTCATCGGAGTAAGCCAGTCCAGTCGAAGAACTGCCGTTAGCGTTAGCCGTACCGACAATAACTCTGCCTCGGAAATCTATTACGGCGCTTACCTGCGGCCCAGGCAAGCCGTCTGACTGAAAACGCGAGACAAAAGGTCCGCCGGTCTTAAAGCCGCGAGTCAGGCCGTTGTTGCCGCCTATAAAAACGAAAGAACCGGTCGAATCTGTACAGGCATCACAAAATGCAAATTGATTTATCAACGGAGAAGATGCTTTTAAGTCAGCGGGAATAAAAATGTATTGGAAAATGCCTTCGGCAGTACCACCCCACAAAAAGAGAGTGTCTCCGTGCGAAGTGTCTACCGCACAGGAAAAATAGAGCATGCGCAAATCAGGAACAGCATTGTTGGTATAATTTAGCGAATCAACTATCGAAGGAAACAGCCTGCGCCAGCTGCTGCCGCCATCGCGGGAGGCTACCAAGGCACCCGCCCATGCTGAGAAAAACAACCAATCTTCATTTTGATTGACATCATAATGGCCGGTAATGTCGAATATCTGTGAGTTTACTCCCAGCAGCTTATCCACGCCTGAGGCGCTAAAATCAACCTGAAACCAGTTGTCTCCCAGATCATCGGTGTAAAGTAATCCGTCGGAAAAAGTAGTAGGCGTCTCGCTGACTAATTCCGAATGATTGGCACCCACCCAGAGCCGATTGTTTAACGAAAAAATTGCCGAGAGGTTATCACTGAGCATACCGTTGCTTGCATCATACAAAAGCCAGGTTTGCCCCAGATCGAAGGTAAAATTCACTCCTGCGCCAGTGGACGCCCATACTCCGCCAGCATGTTTTACAAATTCTATGGTGGTAGTGGCAGCCAAAACCGTATCAGGATCTACATAGCTGCTGGCTATCGCTGCTTTGGCTTTAGGGATTAGAATTATTACCAGAAAAAAACAGAGAAGAAATTTGACTCTACTCAATAGTCGCTCCATACACCCAAATTTAATCGAGTTTCAGTTATTCAATTCAAGAAATCAGTTAGCTATTTTCTTATAGTTACCTCAATTAGCAAAATTTCTAAGCGAGGTCTGAAGAAAATACCCGATAGCAGGGTGAGGAGCAAGCCAAATAAGAGCATACCAATTATACCCAAATTGAGCTCAAAAAAGCAAATTTTTGTCAGTTGATTAATTCCCCAATAGCGAAAATTATTGGGACAGAATCCTGCTACAATCGTAAGACATTAGAAGAGAATAAACGATTGACACCAAAACCGGCAAACCTGTATATTTCAGACCGGAACCTTTAGACTTTTGACGGGAAAAAAATGAAAAGAATCTGGATAATTACAATCTTTGCAGCAGCTGCTTCTGCAGCTTTTTTAGTAACCTCCTGCGATGAACTCATAACACAAGTCAACGAAGTCACCCTCAGCGGATACCCCGAAGCATTAATTGATGCCGAAATAAACTCCTGCTGTTTACCATGTGTCATTAAGTTTTATAGTAATTCTAACGGCCCTCATCATGAATGGCTCTGGGATTTTGGCGACGGCAACACCTCAACAATTCAAGATCCATCGCATAGCTATGCTCAGGCCGGAAAATATACGGTCATGTTGACTATTACAGATACAGTAGAAAATAATGATAACCGGGAAATCAGAATAAATTTTATAAATGTAAAAGATACTCTGTACCGAACGACTGCACAGTTAACTTTTTCCCATTTGACACCTACCATAAATGATACTATCTCTTTTTCCGTTTCAGATTTTGGAACGGCCAAAACCTGGTTCTGGGATTTTGGCGACGACAGCACGTCAACCGAAAACTCACCGACCCACGTTTATGCAGCAGCTGATACATTCGAGATCAGACTTACTATTACAAATGACTGTGATTCTCTTGATATAGTAGATACGCTGATAGTAAATTAAAGACTTCAAATTTTCAGTCGTTAAAACTGAATTCAGACTTTCACAAAAATACGGGCTATTCTGACTGTTATGAAAATTGCCATAAGAATTCCGGCAATCGCTGCCGCCATAAACCAGGGCGGATGTGGAATCTCAAGCATTGTATAAATCGAACCGCCCATTATGACAAGCCCGATTAGTGAGGCAAAAAGCAGCGGCTTAACTTTGGAAATAATGCAGGCCAGGAGACCGCCACCCATGGTGGCCACTATCCAGGCCGACAAAACTATAAGCAAGGCTTCGGGGGGGAGACTCTCTACATGCTTGCGCATCTGGTCAAGATTTTGGGTGTCCAGACCATCCGGAAGAGGGTAGAGTTCGTAGCCTAATCCCTTAATAGCCATGACTAAGGCAAATGCTGCAAGAATTCCGACAACTGCTGCTATGATTTTGCGAATCATCCCTTATACCTCCATCAAAAATGGGAATTAGCCCCCAAGTTCTTTATTAAACTTTGCAGTTAAAGCCGGCACAATTTCAAAGGCATCACCAACAATACCATAATTGGCGACGCTAAAAATCGGAGCATCTTTATCTTTATTAATAGCCACAATAGTCTGCGAGGTTCTCATGCCTACCAGATGCTGGATAGCTCCTGAGATACCGACCGCAATATAAAGCTTAGGATTTACAGTCTTGCCAGTCTGTCCGACCTGGTGGGAATACGAAATCCAGCCGGCATCTACAATAGCCCTGGAGGCCCCCAGAGCCGCCCCCAGAGACTTCGCCAGCTTCTCGACAATAGGAATATGCTCCGGACCTTTCATCCCCCTTCCGGCCGAGACAATCCGGTCAGCTTCAGTCAAGCTGAGTTCGCCGGCCGCTTCAACTTTGGATTCGACCACTTTTGAGACTGACTCAAAGGCGGCAGAATCAACCGTTTCATTTATTACTTTTCCAGAACCATCTTTTGATTCAGAGAAAATCTTTGCCCTGACTGAGACAAAGAACGGCGAACTGCCTCTGTTTTCTACAGTAGAAACTACTGAGCCACCATAGTGGGGTCTGGTAACTTTTAGATTCTCTCCATCTTTTTCAAGCCCGGTAGCTTCGGAGGCCATAGCCCCGCCATTGAGAGCAGCCAGCCGACACAGCAGAGCCTTGCCGTAAAGTGAAGCAGGACAAAGGATTACATTTGGGTTGTGCTTTTTGATTAGTGCTGTCAATACCTTAGCATAAATCTCTTCGTTAAAGAGCTTTAAGGACTCATCAGAAACTGCTAATACTTGCCCGCCTCCCCGGGAGGCTAACTCTGAAGCAATAGAATCAGTATTCTCGGCCAAAATAGCAGTTGATATATCTTCAGAAATAGATCTTGCCGCCTGGATAATTTCAAATGAGGCTGAAGCAAGCTTGTTATCTTTCTGAAGGGCAATAGCTAAGACTTTCATTGTAACCTGTTCTCTCTTAATTCATTATTAGCAAATTCATCATTTAGGATTATTATATAATCGATTCTCAATTTGACTGCAACTTCATTAGTAAGACCAAACATCAAGAATTGAACAATTATGACTATCCTTCTGTTGAAAATTCCGGCAATAGCAGGGGATGTCTAATTATAGCCGTAGAAAGCTGATTTTCAGTTTAAGTTTGCCTCTTCCACGCCGATAATATTGGTACTGGTTCGTAAAATAGCCGGTTTGGATTAGTTGTCTCATAGGATTGAAAAAACATTGGTCTAAGGCCAGACAAAGTTGCATGAAAAGCAATAAGAGGATATTCCCATGGCTGAAATATTAGTCAAATTTGAAGACAAGCTGATCGAACGAATTGTTACCGAGAAGAGACGTCTTTCTATCGGTCGTACTACTGACAATGACATAGTCCTTGAGAACCGCGGAGTCTCGCGCAAACATGCCATGATTGAATTTAATGAAAACGCCGCAGTTATTATAGACAATGAATCTCTAAATGGTACTTTCGTCAACAACCGCAAGATCAGTGAAGAAGTTCTCCGGGATTCAGACGTTATCTCAATAGGTAAGTACTCCCTCATATACAAGACTGAAACATCTCAGGAAGCCAACGAGGCTATCAATTTCGACGGAACTATGGTTCTTAATACTAAGGCTCAAAGAAAGCTCTTGGAAATTGATAGAGTTGAAAGACAGATAGTAGAAAAATATGGCGGCTCAGTATTACTTGGTGAAGAAAACGCGGACTTTCTGGAGTTCAAACTGGACCGCGAAGTTACCACCATTGGTAAGGCGAAATTTGTTCATGTAAAGGCCAAGGGCTTTTTCCTGGCCGGTATCCAGGCGAAAATTGTACAGGAGAACAATAACTTCTCACTGGTTAACCTTGGCAAAGCTAATAAAACAAAACTCAATGGTGAAGCTGTCAGCAGAGCCCATTTGAAAAATGGGGACATCATAACAATAGGAAAATCCACTTTCAAGTTCGTTGAAGGCAACCAATAATGCGCATAGCTCTGGTATCGGATGTCCATGCCAACCTCGAAGCACTAGAAGCTGTACTTAAACATATCGAAACAGAAAACACAGACGAAATTTGTAGTTTGGGTGACGTAGTTGGATATGGCAGCGACCCCTCAGCTTGCCTCGAGCTGGTCAATAAAACTTGTCAGATTAAACTGATTGGCAACCACGACTATTATGCCCTGGGACGGGAATCCTCAAATGACTATACTCCCCTGGCTCAGATCTCTACTGAGTGGACCAAAAAAACTTTGACGGATACGGATATTTCAATTTTGGATTCTTTTACGATGGAAGAAGTAATCGAGGGAATACACCTTGTGCACGCTTCGCCATTTCAACCGCAAGAATTTCACTACATTTTGACCAACAATGATGCTGCTAATGCTTTTCCCAACTGCAAAACAAATCTTTGCTTCATGGGACATACCCATGTTCCGTTAATATTCAATGAAAAGCCGGGCCAACTGCCCCGCCAGAGAGTTGGCCATGACTTTGTACCTGATAAAAATTGTAAATATTTGATAAACGTAGGTTCGGTAGGTCAGCCCCGGGACAATGATCCCAGGGCATCTTATGCAACTTATGATACCGAGACCAGAGACGTCTGCTATCACCGGATTGAGTATGATATCAAAACAGCCCAGAAAAAGATGGAAGAGGCCAAGCTTCCGGAAATGCTAATAGAAAGGCTTGCTATCGGTAAGTAATAGACATGACTAAATATGCTTCATATATAGTTTTTCTATTGATTTCTATTTTAGTAGCTACTTTTTATATAAACGGATTTGGTCCGATTGAAGGTCTCCAAAGCAGCATCAATGACAAACTTCAGAACCTGACCGCCTCGGATGAAATGGTTCAAAATGTAGTAATCGTAACAATCGATGGAGCCGCCCAAGACCAATATGGCAGCTGGCCCTGGGGTCATGACCGGATAGCAGATTTAGCCGCGGCCATAGCAGGCGCAAACCCAAAAGTTATAGTGCTGGATTTTGAACTTCAGGAAAATGCTGCCCAGGAAAAAGCCGGTAATACTAAAATTTTGACCGAGCAGCTAAGCTGGATTGACAATTTAGTCATTCCTTATGATATCGCTCTGGCCACTTTCAGAAGCAGCCGGACAAGTAACCCCGACTATCTCTTTGATTACTCTTTGACAGTTAATGACCAATTGGGGATTATGGAAGAGAACTCAAGCCTTTTAGCCCGCAAATTATTTCTACCTGCGGCTAAAATACTCAAGACAAGGCCTAAGCTTGGCTTTAGTTACATAATGCCGGATGAAGACAGAATCTTGAGACACCAGTCGATGGTGATGAATTACGAAGGATACTATTATCCATCGGTGGCTCTTATGGCTGCCGCAGTCTATGAAAAAGTACTGCCCGATATGGTGAAAATAACAGAAGGCCAGAAGATAGAGCTGAGCAGCCGGGTAACTATACCTATAAACGAGAAAAGTGAGTTTTTCCTGAATTTCTACAAAGAAAACCCGTTTGTAAAATATTCCGCCAGCCAGATTTTGGGCGAAGGCTTTAATTTCAGCCAGCTGGCCGGAAAAGCGGTTCTCATTACCGTTGACGAATTTGAAAATTCAGAATACTTTAAAACTCCAGTAAGCGACGAATCACCAAGATATATGATAACTGCTACCACCCTGAGCAATCTCATAAACCGGGATATGATTACCATCGGTTTTAATTCAGTATTGTACAATCTCTTACTTCTGTTTTTGCTTGGCGGCATTTGCGCTTTTGTGATGCCGCAGATTTCACTCTTGTACCGCTTTGTTACACTCGGAATCGGGCTCTTTTTGTTGATCAATGTTAATTACTTTATGTTAAGTTCTTTCAAGGTGCTGGTAGAGCTAACATATATTGGCCTGGAATTCGTCCTGTTTATGGCTGCCGCACCGATGTTAGAGACTAGCCTTGTATTGGGTGAAGAAGCCGAAGAAATCAAAAAGAAAAAAGCCAAAGAAAAAGCCAAGAAAAGAATGGAAAGGCTTCGCCTTAAAGCCAAATCTCAATCTGACGGAGCAGATATTGACGAACCGGTTGTCAGAGAGATTAAGGCCAGCAGTTCCGATCCGGAAAACGTGGTAACTGCTGTCCTGTCTGGAGAAGAAATCAAGGTGACCAGCGCTATCGAGCATGACGGCAAGGGCTCCCTTGCCGGTTCCTCTACCATTTCGTTTAACGATCATCAGTCGCTCAATCTGGACGGTGACGATGCCAGCGATGACGATAGCGAAAAAGCCAGGGGTTTGTCGCAGAAAATCAAACTCGATTCTGAACCTGAAATAATTGATCCGATGTCGCTTGACAACGTGGCTGCAGAAGAAGATGAAGAAGATACCCGTACTTTAGTTAGCAGCGACGATAGTTTTAATTCCACTCCTCAGCCTGCAGATATTAAGAAGCTTGGTAGATACGAGGTTTCAGGAATTCTGGGCAAAGGCGCTATGGGTCAGGTTTACCTGGGTACCGACCCGGCTATAAACCGACAAATAGCCTTAAAAACAATCAGACTGGACTTTGTAACTGACCCGGCCGAAATGGCCGAGCTTAAAGAACGGCTGCATCGTGAAGCTCAGGCAGCCGGCAGGCTTTCTCACCCGAATATTGTGACGATTTACGACGTCGGCTCCGAAGGCGACCTTCAGTATATCGCTATGGAATATCTCGAAGGCCAGACGTTGGAAGAAATGATTAAAAGAAAAGTAAAATTCAACTATCGTATAATTGCCCAGATAATTGTTCAGATTTGTGCAGCCATGGACTACGCCCACAAACAGGGTATCGTCCACAGAGATATTAAACCGGCCAATATTATGATTCGCTCAGACTACCGCGTCAAAGTTATGGACTTTGGAATCGCTCGTGTGGAATCAAGCTCCATGACCAAAACTGGTATTGCCATGGGCACCCCCAACTATATCTCACCTGAGCAGCTTAAAGGTCAGCAAGTAGATAATAAAGCTGATATTTTCTCATTAGGCGTGGTCATGTACGAAATGCTTTTAGGCAAACGGCCATTTAAAGGCGAAAATATTACTTCCCTGATTTATTCGATAATCCACACTGAACCGGAAAAACCGTCAAGCATCAATCCACAGATTCCTCTTTTGTTTGACCATATTGTCGGACGCGCCCTTAAAAAAGATCCCAAAGAGCGTTACCAGAGCGCTCTGGAAATAACTTCTGATTTGTCTGATTTTGTAGATTCGTTCACTGCCAGAAAACATTAGCTGAAAATCACGGATTATTCTTTTTCTTTCTTACTTGAAAGAATTTCTTCGGCCAAAGACATAGCCACCCCTGATAGCATCGCCTCTACTCCCAGCTTGCTGAAATCCGAAGATATCAACTCACGGTTCATAGCTGCATAAGAAGAGCATGAGGCCCCCCGTTCCACCACCAGCCCTGAAAGCCTCTCCGGAGATTCGGCCACAAAGGTAACTTCTCCAAGTTCGTCAGAGACAACATAGCCGGTACAATTATGAAGCTGAAGATGGACATTCCCGGCATAGACAACTATCAGCATGCCTCTTTCGCGTCCCAGCTGTGTCTCAGTATATATCTGAAGTGTTAAAGACCGCCTCTCTTCCTTATTGACAACTTTGATACGATAATGATCTGTGTCGTGGATTACCTTGATTGCCCCCAAAACGGATGCAATTTTTTCCAGGTCTTTTTTCCCTAGAGCGTCAGACATAATTATTATTAGCTGTCTTTGTTCCGGGGCTCAGTACCTGGCTGAGAATTTGACGGCGTAGAATTGCTGCTGGGATCATCGTCTACACTCTCTTTGAGTTCATCCGAGGTTTCCTTGATGGCCTTTTTGAACTCTCTTATACCTTTGCCCATTCCCTGGGCAATCTCCGGCAGCCTGCGGGCGCCGAACAGCAACAGTACAGCTACAAATATTAATATTAATTCTCCCGGTCCCAATCCAAACATAATGACCTCCTTACAAGCCCCTTAGAGGCTTATAAATACCACCACCTGAAATATATCATTACCAATATAACTGCCAGAGCAGATAGTAAATTAATTTTTAACATCAATCCGACCGTAAATGAGATAGCATAGAAATCAACTTTGAGCGTCTGAAAGCCGATTTCGATTGATTTCGAGAACAAGGTCTTAGCAGCACCGGCCGGCAGATAAGTAGCAATAATATCTCCCAGAAGACCGCCAATTACAGCGCCCAATATTAGCGCTACTGTGATGAACAGAACTTCGCGCCTCTTCATGCCTTACCTGCTGTGGTCAATGTTGATAGGGCTGCTTTGACAGACTCAAAAACTTTTAAGCCGTCGACTGAACCGAGTATTTTTTCTCCTGCCCTTTCCGGGTGCGGCATCATGCCCAGTACATTTCGTTCCATGTTTACAATCCCCGCTATATTATTAACCGAGCCGTTTGGATTAGACTCTTTGGTCAGATTTCCTTCTCTGTCACAGTAACGGAAAAGCACTCTGCCATCATCTTCCAACTGCCTCAGTTCCTCACCGATAATGTAGTAATTGCCGTCACCATGAGCGATAGGCAGCTTGATAACAGTTTCGGAAGCATAGGCGTTGGTAAAAGCAGAGCTGGTCTCTTCAACTTTCAAATAGACGTTATGGGAACGGAATCTGATAGAATCGTTACGAATCAGCGCTCCCGGCAAAAGGCCGCATTCTGTCAGCATCTGAAAACCGTTACATATCCCCAGCAGCAGACCGCCAGAATTGGCAAACTTTATGACAGATTCCATAATCGGCGAAAACCTGGCTATTGCCCCCGAACGGAGGTAGTCACCATAGGAAAATCCTCCCGGAAGAATAATCAGGTCACAGCTTTGGAGGTCGGTCGATTTATGCCAGAGAAATTCAACATTCTCCCGCATAACGTGCCTGACTAAGGCATAGGAATCGTAATCGCAATTGGAACCGGGAAAGGTGACGACTCCAACTTTCATTACTGCTTTTCCACTTTATAATTTTCAATTACAGGATTTGCCAGAAACTTTGAGCAAACTTCGTCAATGCGGCTGTCAATATCAGAGCCGTTAGCCTCTATTTCAAGTTCAAAAAAGCGGCCGGTTCGGACAGATAGAAACTCGCTATAGCCCATTTGAGACAGAGCTTTCTGGATAGTCTTGCCTTCCGGGTCAAGTACCCCGTCTTTTAATTTTACGTAAACTGTTGCTTTTTTAAGACTTCCGGTCATTTTTGCTAACTTGTCTCACTCTCTCCCGCCTTGCGGGTAACTTTTACCACCCCTTTGGCAAAAAGCCTGTATAGCTCTCTTATCATTCCATACAATATATATAACGCCAATATGGGAAACAACATCAGCCTTGGCCAGATTAAGACGGCGCCGGCGGCGGCTATCATGAAAAGCAGCTTAATTCGCCCCTGCTTGGATTGGAAAGTCTCAGGAAAGGTGTCATATTCGACCTGAGAAACCATCAAGAAAGCAAACAGGATAATCATAGAGACCAGCCATTCACCGTACTGCATACTGCCCCATAACTTGTAACTAAGGATAATAAATGAGATCATAGCCAGAGCTGCACCGGGCACAGGCAGTCCCACAAATCCTTTTTTCTCTTCGGTATCAGCATACAGGTTGAATTTGGCCAGTCTAAACCCGGCCGCGACAACATATACGGTAGTAATAATAATCCAGCCCATCTTGCCCAGCGAAGCCAGTTGAAGTGAATTTATCAAGACCGCCGGCGCCACTCCAAACGAGAGAAAATCTGCCAGAGAATCCAGCTCTATGCCAAAGCGGCTGGAGACGCCGCTGAGTCTGGCTACTTTCCCATCGAGCACGTCTAAGAAACCTGCCAGCATAATAAACCAGCAGGCGTTGATAACTTCTCCGTCTAATGTCTGAAGTATCGCTACAAAGCCGCAGACAGCATTGAGCATGGTAAACGTGCCCGGGAAAATCTCACGGTACTTTGATACCTGCTTGTTATTTGTTTGACTCGACATCTCAGTCTGCTTCTGCCGACGGCAGGCGGCCAATAATGGTCACACCGCCTTTGACATGCTGTCCTTTTTTTATTTCAATTTTTGTGCCCAGAGGCAGAATCAAATCCGCCCTGGAACCAAATCTTATTATGCCGTAACGTTCGCCGGTGGCGCACGACTGTCCTACTTTCAACTTACAGATTATTCGTCTGGCAACCAAGCCTGCTATTTGCTTAAAAGCTATTTTTACTCCGGACTCTGTAATCAGCCCGACTTCGGACTGTTCGTTTGCTTTCGATGCTTCATCTTTAAAAGCTGACAGGAATTTACCGGTTTTATAATTTACGTACTCGATAGCGCCCGCCACCGGAATACGATTTATATGCACATCAAAGATAGTCAAAAAAATCGAAACTTGAATCGCCGGAGCTTTCAAAAAATGATGGTCTGGTATTTCGCTGATGCCGACAACGAAGCCGTCCGCCGGCGAGACCAGTATATCGCGTCCCTCCGGGATTTCCCGGTTGGGGTCCCTGAAAAACAGAGCCATATACAAAGTCAATACTGTTGCAAAAAGAGCAGCCGACAGTAGCCAGATATTGTCGCTAAAATACCAGCCAAAAAACAAAACAGCGGTCATAATAAAACTGCCTATTACAAACGGCCATCCTTCTCTGGCTATCACTTGGCAAAAACCCGCTTGAAAATTTTGTCAACATTGCGCACGAACGGTTTGAGTTCAAAACAGTTTTCAATTTCGTTCTTCTTTAGATACTTACTGATCTCTTTATCTTTTAAAACTGCCTCTTTAAAAGATAGCTTTTTTTCTATAGCCGCCAGGCCATGCTTCTGAACTATCCTGTATGCTTTTTCCCTGGAGCCGATTGCCTCTGTCAGTTTCAAAAGCAATCGCTGTGAAAAAACCAGGCCGCCCCTGAAATAAATATTCTCAAGCATTCTCTCTTTGTTAATGACCAGCCCTGACATCAGCCCGATAAACTTATAGAGCGAGTAATCGATCAAAGTTGTAGCGTCGGGGAAAATAATTCTTTCAACCGATGAATGCGCGATATCCCGTTCATGCCAGAGGGGGATGTTTTCCATGGCGCTTAAGGCATAGCCTCTGAGCAGCCGCGCGATTCCTGTAATACGCTCGGCAGTAATGGGGTTTTTCTTATGCGGCATTGACGACGAGCCTTTCTGTCCCTTAGTGAAGCCTTCGTACATTTCGCCAATCTCTGTTCGCTGCAGGTTTCTTATCTCAGTCGCAAATTTTTCAAGCGAGGAGCCTAAAATTGCGATTGAAGTAATAAAGGCGGCGTGGCGGTCACGTTGTATTACTTGCGTAGAAACTTCGGCAGCTTTTAGTCCCAGCCGCTTGCAAACCGCTGCTTCAACTTTGGGGTCAACATTGGCAAAATTTCCAACCGCGCCTGAGAGCTTGCCCACCGAAATTCCTGCCGTGGCATTTCTGAATCTGAGCTGACTTCGTTTCAGTTCTGTATACCAGACTGAAAATTTCAGACCAACTGTCATCGGCTCGGCTAAAATGCCATGAGTGCGCCCGATGCAGGGAACGTGTTTGTATTTTTTGGCCAGCTGCGCCACCAGCTTTATCGCTGCAGCTAATTTTTTGTCTATAATTCCGGCCGCTTCTTTGATACGTAATGAGAGCGCCGTATCTACTACATCTGAAGACGTCAATCCGAAGTGCAAATATCTGGCATCGCTGCCTATTGATTTACTGACGTTTGTCAGAAAGGCCAGCACATCATGATTGATTTCTTTTTCAATCCTGTCAATTTCAGAAACTTTGAACTTAGCTTTTTTTTCAATAGAACGGGCAGCCGCAGCAGGAATCATCTTTATCTGCGCCATCGCCCGGGCAGCTTCGATCTCGACTTTAAGCCAGCTCTCAAATTTGCTTTCTTCAGACCAAAGCTTTCCCATTTCGGGCAGGGTATAGCGCTCTATCATTTATTAGCCTGAGACTTTTTATAGTCAGACAAGAATTTCTCCAGCCCGATATCGGTCAGAGGATGTTTTATCAGCTGGTGAATCACGCTAAGCGGCATAGTGCAAATATCGGCTCCAATGAGCGCCGCTTCTACTACGTGCATAGGATGCCTGACCGAAGCTACCAGAACTTCCGTTTTAAACTGATAGTTGGCGTAGATTGTCACAATCTGTTCAATTAATTCCATTCCCGAAGTAGAAACATCATCTAACCTGCCGATAAATGGCGAGACATAAGCGGCCCCGGCCTTAGCTACTAAAAGTGCCTGCGATGCCGAAAAGACCAGAGTTGAATTGACTGGAATCTTTCTGTCAGCCAGAGTTTTGACAGCTTTGAGTCCTTCGGCGATAGTCGGAATTTTGATTACAATATTTTCTGCGATTTTAATCAGCTCGTCACTCTCGGCAATCATGGCTTTATGCTCAGTAGAGATTACTTCGGCAGAGACGGGGCCGGGAACAATTTTGCAAATTTCTACCAAAAGCTCTCTGTAGGGAATCGATTCTTTGGCGGCGAGTGACGGATTGGTGGTGACACCATCGAGCACACCCATATCCATGGCTTCTTTGATCTGGTCAAGATTGCAACTGTCGATAAAAAACTTCATTTACTTTCTTCCTCTTGGTAACTGACTGAAACCAAATATAATCCCTGGGACGGTGCAGTAAACAGCGCCCTTTCCTTATCAGGAGAGCTTAACATATTTTTGAAATCGTCCAAAGTCAAGTTGCAGCTGTTCTGGTCCTGGTTTTCTGTGGCCAGATTTATCATAGAGCCGACCAAAGAGCGCACCATAGAGTGCAAAAACCTGTTGCCAACAATGTCATAGGTAAAAAGCGGCCCGTGAGTTTGCCACTCAGAATGCTCTATTTTGCAGCGGTTGTCATCCTTAAGCGATGCTGCCACGCAAAAGGCTGAAAAATCGTGCTCTCCTGTCAGAATTGCAGCGGCCTGAATTAACCTATCAAAAGAAATAAGCCTGATATCTTCCCAGCGCAGATTTCTATAAATAGCAGATTTCTCGGTGGCATAAAGATACCGGTAATGCCGCGAAACCGCATCATTTCGGGAACGAAACTCTAAATCTGCTTCGACTGCTGACTTCACCATGATTTCACGCGGCAGAAAGTTATTAATGGCATCTTTAAATCTGCCGGCTTCCAGTCGGTGGTCTATCTTAAAATTTGCCACCTGCCCTAAAGCATGAACACCAACATCGGTCCGTCCTGCTGAGTAAATTCTGACTTTCTGACCGGTAATTTTATAAATCGCTTTTTCAATTTCATCCTGAATGGTCGAGGGACCAGCCTGTGATTGCCAGCCGGAAAAGTTGGTTCCTTCGTATTCGATTAAAAGCTTAATATTTTTTTCTGCCATATATATAATTGCAATCAGGTTATGTAAAATAGAGCGAGTAACAGACCACCGCTACCAGCGGCGAATACAGTTTCATTAAGTCCGAAATTCTTAAGACTGAAGTAGGTTCTTGACCTGTTTTTACCGTAGCCGCGGTTTTCTATCGCCTGTGCTATTTCATCTGCGCGTCCGGCTGTGGCTACAAAAACAGGAATTATTATGCTCGATGATTTCCTGAGGCGATTATACAAAGAGCCGCCGAAACTGGCTCCCCTCAATATCTGAGCATTCTTTATGGTCTTAAACTCTTCATATAAAACCGGAATAAAGCGAATGGCTATAAATAGAATCAAAGCTATATCATCAACCGGCAACTTAATCTTTTTTAGCGGGCTCATAATTTTCGCCAGCGAGTCGGCCAGCTCCGATGGCGAACTGGTCAGAGTTATCAAAAATACAATCGAGACAAATAAAACCAGTCTCAGCGAATAGAAAACACCATAGTGCAAAGCGCCTGCGGTCAGCTCATATGAAAAGATTGAAAATATTACCTGGCTGCCTTCGCCGGAAAAAATAAGATGAAAAACCAATGTAAAAGCTACCAGCCATAAAATTGGCTTAAATCTGTCCATCAAGATTTCCTTAGTGATTCCGGACTGTAACAGGGCGGCTATCAGAATAGCAAAGGTTGACAGGTAAAAAAGATACGATTTCGTGAAAAGAGCCAGTATCAAGACTAATAAAACCGGAATAATTTTGGCGCGGGTGTCGAGCCGATGCAAGAAAGAATCAAGCGGACGGTACTGCCCTAAGAGCACCTGGCTGCTGTTTATCATAGTCTGAATCAATCAAAATTTGACAGCAAAATCAAGTTCTGGTCTGACGGCTTATAGCCGGCTTATTTTTCTTAAGAGCTGCTTCTTTAAGTTTGCAGGCGGCGCAGCCACTTCTGGAAGAAAATTGACGATAGACATAGAACGCTAAGTAGGCCGCTGCACCAGACATCACGGCCCAGACGGCAATTTCCTGAAAAAACAGATCCACTTACAAGCCCATCCCATCAAATATTTTATATACCAGCCAGCTGCCGGCATAAGCCAGTGTTGTCATATAGACAAAGACAAAGACCGGATAACGCATTTTGCCCGTCTCTTGCTTTATAGTCACTAAAGTAGCTCCGCATTGACAGCAAAGCGCAAAAAAGACCATTATAGAAATCGCCACTGCCGGGCCAAAGACAGGCTGACCGATTTTATCACCATGGTCCCAGACAGCTCCGCGCAATTTACTGACAAGCGATGAAGATTCCTCGTTTGTCTCAGAGCCTAAATTATAAATAGTCCCTAAAGTAGCCACCACTACTTCTCTGGCCGGAAACGAAGCCAGCGCCGCCAGAGTTATCTTCCAGTCCCAGCCCAGCGGCTCAAACAACGGCTCGATAGCCCGCCCCAGCCTTCCGAAATACGAATTTGTCAGATGAGCGCCGGCTTCTTCGTGGGAGATTCTTGATCTGTTTTCAGCATAGTGATTGTCATTGACAACTGCCTCGTATTGAGCAGCATATTCGGCAGAAATCTCATCTGAATGTGGGTAATAACTGAGCGCCCAGATTACAATTGTAATTGCCGCAATTAAAGTTCCGGCACGTTTCAAAAATGACTTGGTGCGACCAAGCACACGGGTAGCCACCGAGCGCAGAGTCGGCATCTTGTATGACGGTAACTCCATCATGAAGGTGCTTTGTTCAGATTTGATTATCGTCTTCAAAACGAAAGAGACACCGATTGCCACAACAAGTCCCAGCACGTAAAGCGCTGTCAGAACCAGTCCCTGCAAGTTGAAGATACCAAGCACAATCTGATAGGGTATAAAGGCCGCAATCATGATGGCATAAATCGGCAGTCTGGCTGAGCAGGTCATCAGCGGCGCTACCATGATAGTAATCAGCCGAAGTTTGCGGTCCTCGATTGTACGGGTAGCCATAATACCCGGTATGGCGCAGGCATAGGAAGTAAGCAGAGGAATAAAAGATTTCCCCGAAAGGCCGCACCAGTGAAACATTTTATCGACCATAAAGGCGGCTCTGGCTAAGTAGCCGGAATCTTCGAGCACCGAGATAAACAAAAACAGAATTACAATTTGAGGCAAGAATATTATGACAGAGCCAATACCGCCGATAATGCCGTCAGTCAACAGCGACCGCAAGGGACCCTCGGCCATAAAACTGCTCACTGAGATTGAAAGCTGACCAAAAAGATAGTCGACCCCGTTCATCAGCGGTTCAGCCCAGCTGAATATTGCTTGAAACATGAAAACCATAACTGCCGCCAGTACCAGCGGGCCCAGCAGGGGATGCAGCAGATATTTATCTATCGTATCGGAGATTGTTTCATCGCGGGCTTCGAATCTGGTAATTGAGTTTTCTGCTATTTCTGTAGCTCTTTTACCGAGCCGGGCGTTCAAGGCCAGGCTGAGTGAGCCATGCTTTTTGATCAAAGCTGCCCGGCCTTCTTTGATTATTTCATTGAGAGAGTGCTGTCGCCCGCCGTTATTTGTCGGTTTTTCGGGCTCATCGAAAATTGATCTCAAAAGCTCGGCCCGGTGCCGATGACCGTTACCGTTTACCTGCGACATTCTACCAAGCAGTTGTTCGACAGATTCATCATAAAAGCCGCCGCTGGGAGGCGCCGTAGCGTTGGTCGCTCTGGCCATTTCTGTTTTGAGAGAGGCAATGCCGGTCCCTGCTGTAGCTACCAACGGAACTACCGGAATGCCGCCTATCGCTTTTGACAAAGCTTTGACGTCAATCTGAAGACCCTGCCTTTTGGCCAGGTCAATCATATTGAGCGCCACAACTACCGGCCGGCCTATTTGCAGAATTTGGAAGATGAAGCTCAGACCTCTTTCGAGATTGGTAGCATCTACAACACAAACGATAGCATCTGAGAGCTTTTCCCCGTCTATAAGTCCGCACAAAGCAGCGGTTGCTATTCTTTCGTCTGGAGAAAAGGGAGTTAAGGAATAAGTTCCGGGGATATCAATCAACGTATATTCTTCGGTCTTGGTGGTTGCAATTGTGAAATGGCCGGTAACCTTTTCGACAGTTACGCCGGGATAGTTGGCTACACTCTGCCTGAGACCGGTGATAGCATTAAAAATAGTTGTTTTGCCGGAATTCGGGATTCCGCAGATAGTAATTACTCTGGTGTCGTTAGCTGACTTTGTGGCTGCCGATTGGCTCATTTTAGGTCAACGGCGGGTTCTTCCGTTTCAACCTGGACTAATGATGCTTCAGCTTTTCTGATAAACAGCCTGCTCGAACCAACTTTCAGCTGGACCGGGTCACGAAGAGGCGCCTGACGCACCAGCGTAATTTTTTTGCCCGGTACAAGTCCCAGCTCCATCAAACGGCGGGTGACATTGCCGTCCTTTTCAAAGCCAATTATGGTTGCGCTCTGCCCTGCACTCAGTTTGTCTAATCGATCCATCTTATTCTCATCCTTAAGAAGTAATCTTGGCTTATTTCTGTCTGCTTGGTTTAGTTCTGGATATTTTTGGAGAGGTTGAGAGAGTTCGCTTCGCTTTTTTATTTTCTTTATCGCGGCAGCTCTGGCAGACTCCTTCTATTTCTACCTTGAAAGACTCTGTCGCAAATTTTTCGGCGGTGGCTACTTTCGAAAGTCTGCCGGCTATTTCATTTAAGTCAAACTCCTGCAAACTTTTACAGTTAAGGCAGTAGAAATGACCGTGCGGTTTGCGGGTAACCCGGTCGTAGCGGGTGACGCCGTCACCAACGGTTACTTCGCGTGCCAGTCCAACTTCACATATGAGTTTCAAATTGCGCCAGACAGTACTGTAGCCTACCGCTTTATCGATCCGCTTGACTCTGTCAAACAGTTCATCAACCGAGACATGCTCTCCCAGCTCAAAAAATGAGCGGAAGACCAGCTCCCGCTGCGGAGTCATTTTGTAGCCTTTGGTTTTTAAGAACTCTCTCATAAATCATTCACTAAATGAAAATCAATTTCAATAGCAAATTCAACTATTTCCTGCCGGAAAGTCAAGCCTAATCTATACAAAAATGTGTGTTATTTCACCAGCCAAATGCTCAAAATGGCCAAAAATAAGCCGCTTAGCTGATTACCAAGCGGCTATTTGAATTTAATCAGAGGCTATTTTAAGAGCATCATCTTCTTAGTCTGAGTTTCAGGCCCCAGAATCAGGCGGTAGAAATAAATGCCGGAGGCTGCTTTACTGCCTGAATCTGTATCTCCCTGCCACTCTACCGTGTATGACCCCGGTGACTGCACTTTGTCCACTAAGGTCTTAACTTTCCGGCCCAGTACGTTGAATATATCCAGCTGGGTCCGGTAAAGCTCACTACCGATACTGCCTCGCGTTCTGATAGTATATGATATAGTTGTCGAAGGATTAAAGGGGTTGGGGAAATTCTGATTTAGCTCAAAGCTTTCCGGTAATTGCACTAGCGGGTCACTGTCAAATATATCAGTTGATATTGGGTCAAAGAAATCTATTACCCGGTTTATAAGCGTATCAACAGACCAGAGTTTATTGAAGATTACAAGCTGATATACAATTGATTCTACAGGAAAGCTTAGAATCACTGATTTATGAGTTCCATGATAGCTAATTCCGGCAGACGGTTCTATACTTCCGCTTTTGTATGTAAGAAAACCTTCACCGCCGGAGGCGACTCTCATTGCCGGACGCGGAAAAGGAAAATCAGGAGTAGACGGAACTTTATATCTTGAAAGATCACCCAATTCACTTCCTGGTACACCTCGTACATCGGCAGGATTTATGATAGTGTCATTAAACTCTGCCTTGAAATAAGTTGGCAGGAAAGTCGGGTCGATGTTGTGCATATCTTTCAAACCCGACGCTGACGAAAAGAACAGACTGTAGCCGCTATCCATATAGTCTCCCATAGCAGTCATATCGGCGAGTGTAATCACATTCGAGGCATCGGCTCCGGTATGCCAGAAAACTATCGGGTATTTTTTAAGGTCAGCCGAAGTCGGCGAATTCTGAACTTTTTTATTCCAGATTTTGAAGGGCATTTTTCTGGTACTGAGAACGTCGATGATTACCTGCTCATAATCTGCGCCGCGGTCGTCGTCGACTATTAGAATCTTTGGAGTTCCCACAGCTATTTCGAATCCAAAGGTACGGCTGTAATTATCATCGTTGCCCGGTGTTCCGGCGAATAATGAATCACAGGAAATAGTCAGGAAAAAAGAATCAAGTATAGTTTCCACCGAATTTGAAATAGTAAATATAATGGGTGCGGCATCGTTGTTGACCGGCGTTGCGTTGAAAACGGGGGCAAAAGTGACATCGTTGGCTGTAAATGTAATATCCGGATTAGAAGTAATCAAAGTTGCTTTTACTTTATAACCTTCTTTCATCATATTGCGGGCAGTAAAAAAGACCTGAATAGTTTCGCCCGGGTCAAGATTGCCGTCGCCGTTACCGCCGGGGCTGGCATCGCTGAACAAAATAGAATCTGTAACGATATACGGGCGTGACCACTCTATATCAAAATCGGCGTACATGATTGAATCACTATCAGTAATGTCCCAGATACCAATTTTGGTCTTTGTGTCCGTAACATTGAGAGCATTATTTGGAATTGACTGGTCATGGAACTCGCGATTGACAGTAGAACCCGGAAAGGGGTCACCGCCATCGCCGTTGTTATTCAGCGTAAATTCTAAATCTTGTTTCCCATCAGCTTGCTCAATACCAACTCTATATTGATATGGAGTTACATTGCTGCCGTTCTGGGTTGGCGCAGTCGGGTCAATGTGATAAATAAGCAATCCTGTTGCCGGCAGTGAAACATCGAATCCCATTCTCTGCCTATTCTCAACTATCCAGTACTGCGGACTGGAAACGGAATTCACTAAACGATAAGCCGTGTCTGCAAATTCAATGGCCGGTATGGCAACACTATCTTGATTAAAGTTTACGTCGATGAGGTTTAAGAAGCCCATCTGATCTTTCGACCAGGCGCAAAAATGCGCAGGTGATTGAGAATTACCGTTGTAACTGCCGGTAGCCATTACAGCCCAATTACCCAGTCCGACAGAAGTATTATCATTATCATTTACGTCGTACAAATCCGGCAGCCCTAAAAAATGGCCAAATTCGTGGCAAATTACTCCGATTGGCGAAATGCTCCCCGGCTGCTCTTCGGGGTTCATAGTGTAATCGAGAATATTTATTCCATCCAAGTTAATAGTATTACCCATAGGCATGGTCCACTTGTGTGACCAAATTCCGTAGGCGCCGGTTTCGGCTCCCAGCCCGGCATGTATAATGACCAAGCCATCTAACCAGCCATCGCCATCGGCATCAAATTCTGCAAAGTTTACTCCCCAAGCTTCTGCAGCAATTACGGCATCAAATGCTAACTGCCTACCGCTTGGCCCAAGCCCGCTGACGCCATCCTCGTAAGAAGAGTACGTACTCGGCATACGCAACCAGCTGGTAGTATCTCCTACAACCACAAAATTGCCATAAGAATTTTCTAAATAGAAATCTTTCAATGAACCTGTTGGATTTTTATCAGAGAACAAGATCGAATCAATTTGTAAGGGAGTACTTGCAATAGATTGTCCGTGCGTATTTCCGTCATATTTGTGGTCGCTAAAATCTACCAGAATGACCAAAATTTTAGCGGTGTCTACAAATAGAGAGCCGGAGCTTCTGGCTGCTGCCAGACTTTTCTTGTCAAAAATAGAATGCTGCGATGGCGCACAGCCGCCGTTAGCCTTAAAGTTTTTCCAGGTCTCAATATTTTTCTTGAGAACGCCTTCAGCTTTCCACTTCTCGATTGTCCCCGGCGCCGGCGCTACCGCCTTGGCCGGAGGAGCTACCGCGACGAAAGCTATAATTAGCAAAGCTGACAAACTTAGCAGAACAGATTTATTCATTTTTAATCCTTATGCAGTCAATTAAACAGCTCTCAAAGAAAGTCTGTTCCTGGCGAATATAATATCTAATCAAATTATTTCAACAGCATCATTTTCTTAGACGCAGTCTGTGCGTCTGTTGTCAATTTGTAGAAATAGACTCCGCTGGCTGTTCTTCTGCCAGACTGGTCGGTACCGTTCCAGTCAAAACTGTGTGAACCAGCGGCTATCGTACCTGAATAGAGCGTTTTCACATTCTGCCCCAAAGAGTTATAGATTTCGAGCAAAATCTCACCTCTTTTAGTGAGGTCAAATGAGATGGTGGTCGAGGGGTTAAACGGATTAGGGTAATTTTGGTTAAGCGAAAATTCTTGCGGAAGAACGCCGTACTGGTCATCGTCGATATCGGTAGGGACGCTGTATCTCTGGACAGCTCTGGTTACATTGTCATAGAGATCGTTTAAATCTGAGCCTATCACCAGCGCAAAGGCTATTTTTATGGAAACTCCCGGCGCCATATTGTAGGGTCCGGATATTGTATTCATCATTATATCAGCAGCAGCCGTTTGCAGGCTGTCACTGTTGGAACTGCTTATAAGATCAAATTTTTCCTGTTTCGTAAAGCCTCTTTTGCTGCTGCCATTGTTTGAGAAATGGAACCCTGACACATTTTCAAGGTTTACCAGCGCTATTGATTTTCCGCCGGATGAATACTGCCTCATCATCTGCAGCTGCTGGTCAAATTCTGTAAAATCTCCTGAAGCAGAGATATCGGCATCAATAAAAAAGCCGAAGCGAAGCGAAGTAAGATAGTTGATAGTGTTATTCATTAACCAGAATTCAAATATGATGAAGCCTTCATCATATACTGTCTGATAGGCTGTCGTTTTCTGCATGATTGTCAGAGGAATCATAACATCGGACAGGTTGTCACGCATGACAGAAGTCATTGAAACCCTGTCAGCGACTGTTTCATCTTTGGTCATTGGCTCCAGTACTCCAAAATCGGTAAGGTCGAAAACACCGCTGCTGTTTCTGATCGATGACGAGAGCTGTGTTGAATTCCGGCCGACAATAATGCCCGCTTCAAAAAGAACACTGGCAGCTCCGTCAAAACTTAATCCTTTACCTCCCACATTATAAATTGAGCCGGGAGCAAAACCGTACTGTCCGAAATCGGAAACTGAAAAATCTATTCTGTCTGTTGTCAGTTCAGCAATAGTGCCGAGCGGGGCGACTCCTGCTGTCAAACTGAATGTTATTGTATCTGAAATGCTGCCACTTATATCATTGAGGAGTAATTCGAATTCAACATCTTGGCCATGATAGAGAGTAGAATCAAAACTAATCTCAAATTGCGGCAGACTGAAAGCGAGAGTGCTGTTAAATCCGAAGTAGAATTTCGAACTGCTCATTGTAACTGCAGCCTGATTGCTGTCAACTGTTCTTAGCGTCCCTGTAACTTCTTCCACATTGGCAGCTTCGTTGCCAAGCGTAATCTGCAAATGAAAGATGTCTCCCGGAAAAGGGGTTGTGCCTTCGGTAACAAACTTATCTTTAATTTCGAAAACAGCCACACCAGGAGGAGGAATAAAGTTCAGGATTATTGAAGCATCCGGCAGGCCGTTGCCATAGGCGTTGTCTTCGCCGGAAGCTCCCAGGTCTCGGCAGGAACTGATTATGGCACTTTTGATCTGCTCAACCGTGGCATCGGGATTGTATTCTCTGATTAGCGCCACCAGACCGGCAATAAACGGCGCCGCCATCGAGGTTCCTGTCATAAATCCGTAGCCGCCGTCCTTGCTAGACGAACGAACCAGGACGCCCGGTGCGATAACTTCGGGTTTGATTTGTGTGGTATCGCAAGATGAAGGTCCGCGGCTGGAGAAATCACCAATTACTTTATTATTATCAACAGCCCCGACTGAAAAACTATTTAATGGTGTAGCGGCTCTGTCGGCCGGGTCACGCATAGTCTGGGGGTTGGGCCCTTCGTTGCCGGCTGCAAAGACCGTAACAATACCGGCCGCTTCAACATTATCAATTACTTCCCAAAATGTTTGGGAGCAAGGGATAAAAAGTCCGCGCGGAACACCCCAGCTGTTAAGAATTACATCGGGCACGTCGCTGGTTGTGTTGGCGTCGCCGTCAGGATTAAGAACCCATTGAAAGGCAGCCAGAATATCACTGATTGTTGAGGGCAGCGGCTGTCCCTGGTCTATAACGCCGGCCGTTATCCACTGAGCATCAAAGGCTACGCCAATTGTATCGGCACCGTCAGAACCAACCATCAAACCCATGGTGTGGGTTCCATGACCGACTTTGTCTGTCGGCGGGCTGTCCGGAGCAACATTGGAAAACCAGGCCGTTGACAGCGAAGTGCCGTGTCCGCGCCACTTTATATTTAGCGCCGGGTGGCCAACTTCGACACCGGTATCAAACGAACAGATAAGTCTGCCTTTGCCCGTTATTCCGCGGCTCCAGAGTGAGGGGATATTTAGCATCTCAATATGACTGGAGACACCGCTTGAGAGAGCTGGCGCCGAATAAGATTCCAGCGGCTGATCATAGGAAAGCGACACGTCTGGAACTACATACGAGATATTTTTAAACTGTTCGAGAGCTTTTAGTTTGCTGACCGGAAGAGTCGCTTTGAAGGCCGGCACAATCCAGAATCTTGTCGGCGGTTCTGAGGCGTAAACATTGAGAAATCTTTCTAAGTCATCCATCTCTGTTGTTTGAAATTCACGTAATTTCTTTGAGACAAGTTTAATTCGTTCATGACGGGTCAATTTGAGATTCGAAGATATCACTGCCAGTTTGCTGCTGGTATTTCCTGTTTCAGCAAAAATGACAACATTAACCAGGCTGTCAGTCAAGCCTGAAAACCGGGAGGCCGTCATACTATCAAGCTTAGCGGATAAAATCGGGCTATCTGAATCAGCAGCGGACAGTTCTGTAACCATCAGTAAGAGTGCAAATAATAGAGATGTAAGTTTTCCGATTCTCATCTTTTCTCCGTGCCTGTTTTCTAATGAGTCAAAAGAGCAAAGGTTATGCCGTTGTTTGAGGCTGCAAAAGTTTGCGCTATAATGGTGTGAACTGTAGGAGTTACCATAATATGCACAACGCAAAGCATTCTCCTGCAAATACTTACACTGGGTGGCCGGGGCGCGCTTAGGACTCTGACAACAAATCGAATAAAAACCGGTATGCACCGAATCTCTGCCCGGGTAAAAGAAAAAGCACAGTCTGCAAAATATTACAGAACCGCCTTCAATTTGATATATTGATTAATATGCAGCTCAGACTCGCAGATTTTTACAAGAAGAACATGGCCATAATCTGGATTCTATGCGGCGCTTTACTGCTTAGAATTATCTATTTACTGATCTACTCGAGCATGCCCGACTGGAATATGCTGACTGTTGATAATTACTATCACCTCAATTGGGCTAAAGATATTGCATCGGGAAACATATTTGGAGATACGACATATTTCCGCGCTCCTTTTTATATCTTTTGCCTGGCCCTTGTTTTTTCTCTTTTCGGAGCAACGCTTGCTGCCGCCAGAATTTTTGGTCTGGTCATCGGTCTGGTCTCTCTGCTGCTTACTTTTTTGACAGGTAAAAAACTGTTTAGCAAACGGACCGGCCTGATAGCAGCAGCGATTCAGTCTGTCTATCCTCTGAATTTATATTTTGAGTCAGAGCTGCTGCTTGATCCGCTTTTCATGCTGCTCTTGCAGTTGTCAGTATACTTCTTTGTCCTCTGGTATAAAAAGCAAAATTTATCGAGTCTTATCTGTATGGCGCTGTCACTTGGTCTGGCATCTATAACCAGACCAACGGCGCTACTGTTTTTGCCGCTGGTTATCATTTTTTTGTACTTTAGCAGCACACTCTGGAAGCAAAGAGTAAAGCTAATCGCTTCCTTCACTCTCTTGCTGGCCCTGATAATTGTGCCAATTACCATTCGTAATTATGTCGTAGGCGGCGAAGCTGTTTTGATTTCATCTCAAGGCGGTATCAACTTTTACATCGGCAATAACCGGCAGTCAGACGGTGTCACCGCCGCCATGCCTGAACCTCTTGGTCATAACTGGAAAATCGATGATATTCGGTATCTGGCAGAATCTGAGACATCGGGCAAAATAAAATCTGGTGCTCTCTCTGATTTTTGGTACAATAAAACGTTCGATGAGATTTTTAAAAGACCGCTGCAATGGGGCGGTCTGTTTCTTAAGAAACTCTATTACAGTTTTTCAAATCGTGAAATTTCAAACAACAGGAATCTCGACTATTTCTTTTCACAACACTCACTTCTAAAATTTAGTTATTTTCCGTTCGCGGTTCTCCTGGCGCTGTCAGTTTTTGCTGTTGTAACAGGATATAAGTCTCACTGGGGAATCAGACTGCTGCTTGTTTTGATTTTCTTCTATTCAGCTGCTGTCGCTCTCTTTTTCTTCAGCAGCCGCTTTAGACTGCCGCTTTTGCCTTTCTATATCATCCTGTCTGCTGTGGGAATAGAAAGTTTGTTGAGGCTGTCAAAGCAGAACTATCCCAAATATTTGCTGCCTGTATCTCTGGCGGTGCTGGCTGCTATCTTTTCTGCAGCACCAATAGCACCACTTCCAGCAGGCAGACAGCTGCAGCACTGGGTATCACTCGGTTTGTTTCATTACGCTAATGGCCATACCAATACGGCTATTGGCTACTTTTATAGGGCAGCTAAGATTGATTCGACTTTCCCGGAGCTAAATCTCAACATCGGCGCCTGCCATCTTCAACTTAAGAATCTTGACAGTTCCATTTTCTATTTCGAAAAAGAAGTCAAAGCACACCCAAAGCGAGCTCTGGGACATAGCAATCTGGCCGGCATAAACCTCGTACAAGAAGAATGGGACGAGGCCTTCAGTAATGCGAGCAAGGCAATAGTACTAAAACCGTATCGCGCCAATGCTCATACTATAAGACTGAGAGCTGCGTCAAATATATCAGGCATTAATACAGATTCCCTGGTAAACATTGCAAACTATGCTTCAGAGAGAACCAATCAGGACCGTAACGTTCTTTATAATGCAGCCGTTATACTGACGCGCAGAAGTTCGCCCGAACAGGCCATCTCTTTTCTAATAAGAGCTTTGAGCTCTAAATCTGCTCCGATAGAAATCGATGACGAGGCCTTTACCCCGTACTATGCTGAAACGAAAGCTGCCCGTTTATCCAAACGGGCACTTGTTAATTATCAACTGGGCTATGTTTATGGAATAAAGAATGAATACGGCAACTCAATTCGTTATAGTATCGAAGCAATATCAATAGATCCGAATTTAGAATCTGCCTATGCTAACCTTGCCGCAGGTTACTACGCTTTAGGGAAATTTGCGGCTTCAGATTCGGTTATTGCCGAAGCAAAAAAACTTTTTCCAACAAGTCAAATTTTTGAAAGACCATAAAAAAAGGAGAAGTCTTTTCAATTCATTGAAAAAGGCAAGGTCTTTCATAATCAAATTCAAATCAGTTCTATCTCATTCCGGCAGCTTCCGGGTCACCATACATCCTTTCGTACTCTTCCACTCTTGCTCTGTAATTCTCCCTTGCATTTTCTATTGTGAGATTTAGCTTGGAATCATTGTAACGCGGTTTGGCAGGCGCTGCTCCTGTTCCCAATGAGGGGTCATACAACCAGTTGAGTACAGAGTCTGCCATGCTCTGGAAAGCGAGTGTATCCAGCACCAGCGGTGTAAAGTTGCAGTGCACAGTTCTGTACAATCCGGCGTTTAGCCTGTGGGCAACCGGTGCAGCTTCAAAAACGTATCGATCTCCGAGCGGATGTGTCGGACCGTAGAAAGAGTTATATTTGTAGAGCAGTTCGGTACCAAAAGTTCTGATACTCCAGCCTACTTCCGGTAGACCATAGTTAAACTGCGTGGGATGCCAGTGGAGGTTTGTATCCGTCGAGGCACTCCAGTTAAGCATAGTGCGTAATCTGAAAGTATCCACAACCATATCAACCCAGCCGGGCTGTCTGGCCGTGGCACCAATGAAATCTTCAATACGGGCTTGAGAACATTTTGAACCTATTGCGTGACAACCCCAGCCTGTGTAAACCACTTGTGTTACTCCAAAATACCGAGCGTAGTTAGGACTCGCCCCATTAAGTGTCAGCGGGTTTCGGTCGCCTGGTCCTACTGCAGCACGCATCATCACCCACACATTTACTCCGGCGTCAATAGCTTTATAAATCTTCGGCAGAGCGAAATCATCAATAACCGCATGCTTAGCACTTTCATTATACAATATAATCAGTTTGTGTTTCAAGAGAGTAGCGAGAGGAACGCTTTCGGGTGAATTTTTCGTTTGCAGATAGTCTCTATAGTGTATTCCAGCTTGGGGCGTTCTTGAAGTATCAAGATACAAAGAGGAACCCTCCCGTGTATCCGCCCATTTCTTTATGACATCATACCATAACCCTCTTGCTGAATCTACGTGCACCGAGCGGTTCGACCACCTCGTAGTGAACAGGTACTCGGTACCGTCTACAATCAAAATTTCACGCTCATAACGGGGGTTAAGCACTCTTACTGTTTTAAATGCAGGCACTATATCGGGCACCTGAGCATCGTCTCGGCAGCGAATCCAGAAAACAAAACTCATTTCCACAGTGGTGTCTGCGTCCGGTTCTACGTTAGCTTTATAAGAAGCAAACACGTTAAAAATTGTATCAGCGGTCTTTTCAACCCAGGGTCCACCGTCAATACTGTTACTTGACTGAAACACCACAGCATTTAAAATAGAATCTCCGGTAAATAAAGTGTCCTCTATATCAAAGAAGTCTTCCAGTCCGCCACGAGCATCAGACGGAGTTGTCAGGCTGACAACCAGCGTGTCGCAAGTTACTGCGGTATCGGGAGGAAGAGTCAAAGTAGAACACTTTGGCGGACTTACTGTTGTGTCACATTCGGTTAGCTGCGGCAGCGTAATGGTAGTGTCACATCTTATTATTATGTCTCCGATTTTAAACACTTTTCCATCAGAGGTCACATACCTGATAGTGAAAAACTGGGAGGTTACTATATTTAATACAGAATCGTTGTATGGTCCATACAAGCGGTACTCAAACTCAAAGGGAGGGGGATCCTGTGGAAAGTCAATCAAGTCTTCCCCTTTCCAGCGCATCTTGACTCCTGTTATTATCCCACCCGACTGTACTGCATCGACAAAAGGCAGGTCAAGAGACGGTGGATTAAAGAGCAATGTCTGAGGCGGATTGTCATTTCTTGCGAAAATTCGCGAAGCAATTCTGGAGCCCAGCCCCTCTTCGTCAAAAGCCTGCAAGAACACATATTGCTTTACAAACGTATTAACTGGATCACTTAAGTCTGCTGAAAGTTTAATGATTTCCTGCGTACCGGGTTGAGAATTTGCAACATCTACGTCAATATAAGTCCAGCTGGTATCATCAACTGTCTCAATATATGTCATTAGTAGAATGCTATCCGGAGCAGGATCACCTATCTCATCGACGGTTGCTACATGATAACGGAAATATGCTATAATTCCGTCCGGGTCACTTCCCCACCAATAGATAACAGAATTTTTTGAAAAATTAGTACTTTCCGGTGGAGAATTGATGAAACCAACTGTTGGAGCTATATTTCCTGTTGCTTCTCCCTGCCAGTCCGACCTACAGCCAGACACAAACAGAAAACTAAGTGGTACTATTAGCAGGAGAAAAAGCAGTAAAGCTGAAACCAATCTATTTTTTGCAACATTGTCCATTATTATAATAATCCTTCTGACTAAAATGCAAACGATAACGTAAAGCGATGTACTTCAGTTAATATACCAAAATCCTGATAGGCATAATCTATCCGAATTTCCTGGTCTTCGTTAAAGGGCAATCTCAATCCTCCGCCCGCGGTCAGACCGTCAACATCATAATTGAATCGCGCACCTGCACGGAGAGATACCATATCCTTGAACGTATATTCTACTCCGGTGTTATATTTTTCAAGGTTGTCCGAGGGATGCCAGCCTTCGGCAGCGAATGTCACGAAATGATCAACCTGTTCGACAACATTTATTGAGGCTCCGAACTTGAAATTAATCGGCAGGGGATAATCCACCCTCTCAAATCTCATATCCCCTCCAAAATTGGTAATAACCATTCCAATCTTGAATCCTCTAAAACCGGTGTCGTAGAGCGTGCCGACATCGGCGGCCCAGCCGTTTGAAGTAAAAATTGCCGCTGTTTCCTGTAGAAACTTTAATGTAAAGCCAATAGAGAACCTATCAGTTAAATAACGACCGTAACTAAAGCTTAGCGCCACATCTTGCCATTTGAATGTTCTACCGGTACCACTTATAGTTGGGCTGATAACACCGCTGCCATAAGTTGTTTCAATGATATCTCCGGAACTAAGCGAATAAAGGCCAATTCCAATTACGCCGCCAATTGATTCCAGCGGCAGACCAATAGCGGCAAAGCCGAAGCCCACATCCGCGGGCATGCTTATGTAAGTAAAGGTGGCTTCTTTGCCATATAGCGAGGTCAAGGCAGCCGGGTTATAGTAGACTGCTGAGATGTCATCTACAACAGCCGTAAAGGCTTCACCCATAGCCATAGCTCTTGAGGAAACACCGAGCTCCAGAAACTGCGCACCGGTCGTACCTACTTTGGCCTGAGAGAAAACCGCAGGCGATGTTAGAGCAATCGCTACCAATACACAAATGATTGACAGCAATACTTTCCTGCCAGGTTTCTTTGCCCTCCCTGCCAGTTTGTCTTTATTTACTAAAGAAGTCATAAACCGCCTCATCTATTTAATGATTTTATTTCCATTCTATAAGTTTAGCTCAATGCCGATTTCAATTTGTCTGCCAAAATCCCAGTTGGCCGGATTTGCATCAAAAGGAGTTCCGCCTTTTATGATGCCGCTCTGATTCTGTCTTGTATCCGGGCGACCAGTATTACTATACACGTTAACAATATTTTCGCTGTCAAATACATTTTCGATATTGGCAATAAAGCGATAATATAATCCCGCCATCCTGAATTCTTTTGAAAACCTAACGTCAAAATTGATAATTGAGGGTCTCCTGAGAGAATTGGTCTGAATATCTTCGCCGAGAGACTGGGTAATGTTGGGATACGAACGAGAAGGCGTAAACGGACGCCCGCTCTCTATCAGCGTTACCAAACTAAGCGACCAGCCATTGGGAATTCCAATGCCAAACAAATCCGGCTTAATAGTTGTAGGCACAACAATCTGGATGCTGGCCTTTAATGAATGACGAACATCGTTATCCAAAGGAGATTCCGAAAGCGGCTCGCGGGACAATTCAAAATCACTCAAGTAATTTTCGTTAGTCTGAGAAGCTTTTCCGAATGCAAATGCATAAGTATAGCTTAAGAATCCGTTGACATATCCGCCGCCTCGCTTTTCAACTGTCAACTCAAATCCACGGCCGCGGCCATAGTCACTATTGCGGTACTGCTGACGCAAAATGTTGTTATCATCGCGAACTCTTTGAACATTAATCTTGTCGAATTCATCTTTGAAATAACCGCCAATATCAACAGAGTAATGCTGACTCATGGCATACTTCACTCCGAATGAGTACTGAATTGTTTTCTGATAGTCGAGGTTGTAGTTACCAATCACTACGTTTCTATTAACTGAAGCAGTGTTCCTGGCATACATCCGCTGCAAGCTCGGCAGCTGATAAAAGTGACCGTAGTTAAAATAAACTTTGGCCTTGTCAGATATAGGATATGAGAAACCTATGCGGGGAGAAATCTTTTGGCGGTCTCCAAGTATAAGTCCTGTTCCAAGGTCGTCATTGCGAGCTATCTCTCTTAGCTCTTCAGTCTCCTGAAGAAAGAAATCCCAGCGAATGCCTAACGACGCAATCATCGAACCATACTCAAGCTTATCTCTGAAATATGCAGTACCAGCCCAGGGACTATACTGGAACATATCCCTGAACGCTCCCCGGTTAGAGTAGGGCCCACCGTCAGGGATACCAAGGTATTCAACATAGGGCTCTTGAAGGTCCTGGAAAGTAAAATCCATATTTCGGACGGCAAATCCGCCTTTTAACTCATGAGAGCCTACTTGCCAAAAAGCCTTGATGTCTCCGCGAGCTGTATTGGTTTCCTGCTGGAACCACCTTAAAGGATTGCTGGACACATTGTTGAAATAAGATAGCGGATTAAGGAAATTGCTGGAACCACCGGCATCCCAAATTCCGTTACCATTAAAATCAGTAAACGGCTCTCCCTGGTCGTACTGGAAATTCGGCGGGTCATAAAGTCCGTTGCCGTTTCTATCGACATAGGGAATTCCTTCAGACCAAAGTCCCAAAGGACCATCATAAAATCCGTTTTCGTTTAAGTCGTGAACCGTACGAATCCATTTATCAATACCGGGCTGGAAAATTCCGTCACCATTTACATCGTTAAAGGGCTCTCCAATAATTGAGTCACCGTCCATATATGGCTCGGGGTCGCGATCATTTATATTGTTTCGTCGGTCAGCATCCAAAATTCCGTTACCGTTTCGGTCATGCAGAAAATCTCCCTGATCCCAGACGCCGTTTCCGTTCAGATCTATAAACGGTTCCCCCTCAAGGAAATCTATATAGCCGTTGTTATTAAAACGAAAGCCGGAACTTTCCTGAGAACCACCCTGGACGTTAACCTCAAAGTTTGACTCACCGAAAGTATAGGCTGGACCGTTAAAGTTATCTCCGAATGACATTGTATCCGGGAACAAGTTTATGACAGGTTCCGGTGCATCGTAAACTCCATTGCCATTAACATCTTCATAAGTTTCCCATTCATAATCAAAGGCGAACTGATCGGGAGACAAGCCATGTCCGGGGTTATTGGGGTCTCCGGGTTGCTGCCTGATAGAACGTTGATGGTAGGAGACTATCGCTTCATAATGGAAATTTCTGAAAATCGCATGGGTTACTTCTAAAGAAAATAGATCCCACTTATCCTCATATACCGGAGCGGTTGCAGCGCTGTAGCGATAGTTCCAGTCGAATAATGTTCTTCTGTCATTTTGATTCTTGTAGGAGAAAAGGAATTTTAGACTTTGTTTAGGCCTAAATAGAATGTTGGTGGTCCAATAATATCCATTATTCAACCGCTCTGGAATATCAACCCCGAAAAAGTTAAAAAAGCCGTCATTGCGTCTGGTTTGAGGCGTATTAAATTTTGCATACTGAAAGAAACCGTCATTCTTGTCAACTTCGGCATAAAAGAAATAATTTAATTCTTTATCCTCAAGAAAATTTAGTCCCAAAGCTGGCAGAATTTTGCTGCGCAAAATCGGATCCGGACCTGAAAGCCTGAATCGTACATAATCACTGTTTCGTGAGTATTTATTTAGGTCAGCATTACCGAAATCATCAGTCATAAACCGCATGTTTGCTCTGGTGACGTCCTTTGAACCGGTCTGGGTTCTTATAGTAACAATTCCTGAAAGAGCATCACCGTACTCAGGGTCAAATCCATCTTTAATAATTGTAAATTCCTGAATAGAACCAGAAACAAGCGAAAGCTGGGCGCCAGCCAGCCCCAAACCGCCAACTGCATCATCGATTGGCACACCGTCTATAATGTAACTAACCTCAGAAGCTCTTCCACCGCGGATAAAAATTTCACCGGCACTATTAGTGACAACGCCTGCGACCTGCTGAAGCAATTCATCTACTGTCGTAACCGGCGCGCGTTCGATAGTCTCTTTCGTAATAATCGTCTGGTTAGAGGTTTCATACTTATCAATTATATCAATTTCGGCCTCAACAACGATTCTTTCTTCCAGAGCTTCTACTGTCTCTTTAATACTCTGATTAATCTCAACCGTCAAATTGGATTTTACTATTACGTTGGTCACTTCAACAGGATTGTATCCAACCAGTGAAATAATAAGTTTGTATGTTCCTGGTTCGACCAGCGAAATTATGTATTTACCATCAAGGCCAGTATTGGCGCCGCGATTGGTACCGTCTATACGAACTGTTGCACCGATAAGCGGGTCGCCTGTCTCTTTATCTTTTATTAATCCCTTAATTTGCCCTGTAGACGCTGCAAAACTATTTCCTGCAATAAGCAATATGCATAGCGTTGAAGCTAACAGCCAAAATGCTTGCTGTTTGCGTTTGCTCCGCATTTTTGTCCTCCTGAACATTAGCAATCTGGGGTCAGATCTTTCTCCAATAGTATACCGGCTGATTTTTAAGGGAGTCGCAAGGGATATCATTAGTTAAGCTCTTAGCAAAACTTGACTGGTTCCCAACCTCACTTTATTACAACCCGAAAAGACACCTTGAGCGACAACAACTTCGCCCAACCGGCCTCGTTAATTCTAAACCGACAAATTATCTGCATGAGCCATGATAAGTCAAGCGATTTTTCCCTCATGAAATTGAATCAATCAGTAAAACCTGTGTCTTTACTGTTTATAGACTCACCACCGGGTCAGAATGTTTAATGAGATTTCGTTTTATCAATGGATTTTTCATCAGAAATTTTGTAGAAGACTCTATGGCTTTCTCCTCTTGTTCGCATAGAGTCCTGCTTGATAATGAGATGCCCAAGGTTCCGGCCAGATTTCTGCTGAAAGATTCGGAAATGTCAGACAGGTTTTCACCCATAATCCATTGGGTTTCATCAGGTTCAGGGTCGCATTCGGCTTTTTTTGAAAGAGCCGGATGCTCAGCCTCTTTAGCAAGCTTGATAGAACCATGCTGAAGGAATGTGTCGTTTATTCGCCTTTGAGCAGACCCGACAATTTTGCGACCGTTGCTTACGATTTCATAGCGGGCAGCCGACTTAAAGCAGCTAAGTTTATTGAAGCCGTCTTTCTCTTTGAACCCAGGAGAAGATTGTCGCACAATTTGCGTCGAAAATCCAATTTCTTCTAAGAATCCAGCCAGCGCTGATGATATCAACCCGGATGTTTCTTGAATAGAGCTGCCAAGGATTCCTGAGTTGGAGCCGATTGTTTTGGCTGCAATAGAATAGGTGAGTTCGCCCGGATCGTGATATAGTGCCCTGCCTCCGGTTATTCGCCGTATTACAGAAGTTCCGTTTAATCTGCTTAAGTCTACAGCACGATCAATATCCTGGTTTAGCCCTATTGTTATAGCGCCCGGACTCCAGGAATAAAGTCGAGCGAAAACTGTCTCCGGCTCTGCTGCTGCCCTCGCAAACAGCCATTCGTCCATAGCCATATTGTAAAACGGGTCACTGCTAAAAGTAGAATAGAAATATCCGTTTACCACAGGCAGAATTTATCAGAGAAATTCATCTGTGGCAACAGCTGTAAGTCAGAAAGTCTGGAAATTGCCAATAATTGAATCCGGCCATTTAGCCGTTAGTTGGAACGAAGCTCGATGTTGTATTGCTTCATTTTCAAGCGCAGAGTGGATTCTGGAATGTTGAGCAGAGCAGCCGCATGTTTTTTTACACCCTTTTTACTGTCGAGCGCTTTAATAATGAAATGCTTTTCATGCTCGGCTAAGTAGTCATAGAGCGAATAGTTAGCGTCAAATTCGATGTCGCCATTTAGCCGCTGAGCCTGCCTGGCAGGCTTACTTCCATTAGCTGCAGAGTCACCTTTGATAGACTGTGATACGATTTCGCTCTCAATTACTTTTTTATCACCTGCTAACAATATCAGTCTTTTGACTTCATTTTGCAGTTCGCGAATATTGCCCGGCCAGTCATAATCGGACAAAATTTGCAGTGCTTCAGGAGAAATCGTCTTACCTGAGTCTTCCAGAAAATGTGAAACAAGAAATAGTATATCTTCGCGACGCTCCCGTAGCGGCGGCAAAAGGAATGTCATAGCAGACAGCCTGTAATAGAGGTCCTGTCTGAAAGTTCCTGCTTTCATCTCTGCTTTTAAGTCTTTATTGGTAGCTGAGACTATCCGTACATCGACTTTGCGGCAAGTTGTTTCGCCAAGTCTTATGATTTCTTGGCTTTCCAGCACTCTTAGAATCTTGGCCTGAATGCTTAGAGGCATATCTGCAATTTCATCCAAGAAGAAAGTTCCGCCATCGGCCTCTTCAAACAATCCGATTTTATCTCTGTCGGCGCCTGTAAAAGCCCCGCGGACATAGCCGAACAGTTCTGACTCAAGCAACGTCTCAGGCAGGGCAGCACAATTTACTGAGACAAATCTTTTGGCGCTGCGGCCAGAGTTAAAATGAATAGCACGAGCCAGCAAATCTTTACCGGTGCCGGTTTCTCCCTCAATATTGATTGAGATATTTGAATCAACAACCTGCTTAACCTGCGCCAGTACTTCGAACATCTTTTCGTTTTGTGTTAGAATGCTGGGAAAGGCTGTTTTATCCTGAAGCTGATTTCTGAGTCTGCGGTTGTCTTCAAGCAGCGCTTTCTTTTGAATTTCGGCCCACTTAAATGAAATAAGATCAGCAAATCCAACAGCAAAATTTAGTTCGGTCTGAGAAAACGGGTCGAGCGACTGGTCTTCGGTCAGCTTGTCGATATATAGATAATACTTGCTGTTATCTGCTGTAGCAAAGGGTACCACAATCACACTGGTCACAGTCTCAGGAATATCCGAAATCAGCTTGTTCACAAACGGGTCGCGCCGGCAGTCCAAAAGAAGAGTAGGTTTAGTTTCAGAGAATTCTTCACCTAAGAGATTATTGAAGTTGTCTTCGAATCTTTTGGCATGTATCCGGCTAAACTGAATGTTGGAGACGATTTGTTTATCCGAATCTTCCGGAGCATAAATCAAAGCTCTGTTAGCAGAGCATTTTATTATGAGTATATCTAGGATACCCTGCACCGAAGAACTCTTGATGTCGGTATATTCGGCAGCGCTTATCAGTTCGCCAAATATTTTAAAACTGTTTTCCTGCGAAATCGAAAGCGCGACTGCCTGCTCAGAAAGCGAATGCAGAAACTTGCTTATTGCACGGACTCTGGAGGTGTCGCCCAATATATTGAAACTCTTTTCTGCCCGGCTTAATCTCTTAAAGCCCCGTGACAGCTCTCCGCACTGGCAAGAATGAACACCATCAATGTAATCGCAATGGGAAACCCAATATTCTGTTTTAAGTCTCTTAAACAGTCTACGGGCTTCGTCTAATAGAGAATTTATTTTGTCGGTTTCAATCTGTTCGCCACTCAGCCGGATTTCTGCTGCGACAAGCATCGTGCGGGCCAGGTCATAAGGATCACCGACTTCTCGAAGGACTTCAATGGCTAAGTCAATATTTTCAATAGCCTCATCATAATCCCCTTTTAGTACAAAGGCTTTAGCTATGACTCGGCGGGATAGACCAATTTCTGCTTTTTCTCCCAATGCCAGGGCCAATTCCAATGACTTCTGCCCATATTTCATGGCATCATCAGTATTGTCCAAAGAGAGCTCGGCCTCAGCCAGTCTTCGGCCGGACTGCGAGACAAGTGCCGAGTCCGGAGCCAGCATGGTTCCCTTTTGATAGGCTTCACTTAGTACAGCCTTGGCCTTAAAAAAGTCCCCTTTTTCCAAAAGCAATTCACCAAAATACTCTAAGTAATAAATTTTTTCTCGTTTTAAGCCAAGTGTTGCTATTTTTTCTAAGGCTTTGTCAAATTTTCTTCGGGCTTCATTAAAATCTCTACGGCGAAGATGTAAATATCCCAAATCAAGCAGGTTATTTACCTGCGAAACTTCGTGATTCTTCTTTTCAAAGTACTTTAATGTCTCACTAAGTTTCTGTTCAGCCTTAGTCCAATTGCCTAATCTGAGCTGGATTCTTCCGAGGTTACCTGTCATCTGGGCACGCTTGCGAGGATTGTCTCGTATTAGCTCAAGGGCCTGCTCAAGGTGTTCCAAAACAGCTTTATAATTAGTACGGATATAACAGACACGAGCCAGTTCATTTAAGGCATCGCTCTGCCCAACCCTGTCAGAGCCTCTACGATAAGCAGCCAATGCATCTCTGGCCCTTATTTCGGCATTCTTGAGATCACCAACTGCCGAATAAGACTGAGAAACAACCAGTTGTGCGCGACCATAACAGCTATTTAAAGGAAAACCGGCCAAAAGCTTAACTGCTTTCAAACCGATTTCTAAAGCGTCTTTGTAATTGCCCTCAAAGTAACTTGCGGCGGATTTTAATGACTGCCAGAGTCCAAGCTCATAAGCTTTTTCTTTGAACTCTTTTTCTTTAAGGCCGCTCAACTCTTTTACTGCCCGAGCATATTGGCGCTGCCTGAACAACTCCTGCACGGCAAGAAGACGGCTGTCTAAAATAATTTTAGGCGAGGAGACCTTCATTATTCCTTTTCCCATTAAAGAGGACCAGACCCTCCCGGATCACTTCTTTATGTAAAAGTCAGTTTTCCTTATCGTTTTCTTTCAATAAGCAGTTTTTACCTGTGCCTTGGGGGAAATCCACTCATAGTAGTGATCCACTATGAAATTAGACAACCTCTTCACTATTCCGGAAAACCAGCCCAGCTGATCATCACCGCTGTTTGGAGGCCCTGGCGTTAACCCTGTCGGGGAGCTAGAAAAGGTACCAGGGTCATTTTCAGATGAATCTGGTGGCGTACCTGATGTACCATCATCTCCGTCGTCAGCATCCCAGGGATTTTCACCGGACAATGCGGGCACGGATAAAAAGCTTGCGAACAGCAACAACAAAGTCATCACTATCAAAATGAGCTTGGACTTTCTCATTTAAATGCCTCCAATCCGAACCTTGAAATATAGGTCATTATTCTTAAAAAAGCAGAAGTGGCGAGAATCACTTACTAAGCGCACTTTCTGCTACTTCCATGCTAACAAAATACCTATATTATGTCAAGCTAAATGACGCTATTGAGTGGTCGCCGCAGGTTCTGCGCCAACTCCTCAAAAATCACCCGACAGATTTGTCTGCCAGCTTCTTTAACAACAGCAAGAACAATATAGTTCTGCTTAGATTGAAGAAAATTTCTAATTTGAATTTAGAAGTTCGCGAATGGCGCTTGAAGTCATCTCGAATGTAATGCCCTTCATACATTTCATAAACTTTGAGCTTTTTTGAGGACACTTGTTTTTCAGGCAGGAAATGCAACCAAGTTGATTTAAGTAAAGCATTTTTTTTCTGGCAGCCAACGGAGACGTTTCTTGGGGGTCATCAGCGCCAGACAATACCACTACAGCTGTGCCTACTGCTGCAGCCAAATGTGCCGCACCGGAGTCATTACCTATAAAGACAGCGGCATTTGAGAGAACAGAGGCCAATTCTCTGATTCCTGTCTTCCCTGCAAGATTTATTACTTTGGCCTGACCAGCTGATTCTGCAATACTATTGCCTTCGGGTGCATCTTCTTTTTGGCCGGTCAATAGTACCGTCAGATTAAGTTCAGAGACGATCCATTTGGCCAGCCGGGTATAGTTTTCAACTCCCCAGCGGCGAGACTCTGCCACCGACCGAAAAGCGATAACTGTATATCCGGCCGAGCTATCGACTCCAAAACCTTCCAGTAGCTTCACTCCCCTTGAAATATCATCATCACTCAAAAAGAGCTTTGGCTTGGAATAACTATACTCCTTGCCGTAGGAGCGTCTGAGAAGATTGAGATAAGTTTCGCTGCGGTGAGTGCTATTAATCGGCTCAGGCAGAGGCAAAGCTTTGGTCAAGAGAAGACGTCTGCCATCTGCAATATATCCTATTCTTTCACGGACACCGGCTAGTTTGAAAGACGAGGCCGAACTAAAGGACGGCGGCAGAATAAAGCCGGTATCGTATTTGCCTTTTTTTATAATATCAGTAAGTTTAAAAACTCCGGCCAGACCGTGTGCATATCTGTCAGGGAAAGTCAATCTTTCATCAATAGCCTGATTGCCTTCAAATAACTCCGAGAGACCCTCTCTTATTAAGAGAGTAAGTGAGCAGCCGGGAAAGGCCTCGCCTGTTTCACTAATCATGGGCATAGACATGATGCAGTCGCCCAAATGGTTTGGCGCTCGAACAATTATTTTATTGCTCATCAGCCGGGGAATTTACTCTCTATATCTATCTTGTTAAGCAGATAGGATTCCAGTTCCTGCAAATACTTATCTTTTGTTTCCACATAGAAAATCCTGCTGACCAGATAAGTCAATTTTGAAATTTGCCCATCCTGATATCTTTGATCGGCGATTTTCAACCGGTTGTCTGCCAGACCAATCTGCTTGCTGATGATATCGAGCCTGCGGTAAGAGACATCGAGCTGATTTATCAGATTTACAATCTGAGCCCTGACCTGTTTTTCGGTGCGCTGATATTCTAAACGTGACTGGTCTGCCTCAAACCAGGCGGCCTTTACTTCGGCGCTGCTGGCGCCGCCATCAAAGACCGGCACTCGGAAATTAAGACCGACAGTCCAGCCGGTAGTATTAATGTCTTCATCTATTCGAGAGTCACTATACTCTGTTTCTATCTTACCCCGCCCCAATGAATAGCCGGCAGTTATATCTCCCTGAATACCGAACGCGGCAGCTGAAAACGAGGCTATCTTTTCAGCCCTTCGCAATTCAACTTTGGCTTTTTGAATGTCGGTGCTGCTTTGCCAGCTGGCTTCCATTTGCTGTTTTTCAGATGCCGTTAAGTGTTCAGTTACGGACGGTTCTGTTAGCTCCAAAGCCTCTTGAGCATCCACATCCAAAAGCAGAGCTAACTCTCTTTTCTGGTCACGCCATTTGGTTTGAAATTCAAATCGCTCCAGCTCTGCGTCCAGCATAGCCGAAGTTGAGATCAGCAGTTCTTCTTCTGAAACTACTCCATCGGTGAACTTGCTCGAATCAATACCAGCTTTAAGCCTGGCCGACTCCAATTTGTCAGCATATATACTCGCTTTTAATTCTGCCTGAAGCAGGTCCAGATAAGCTGTTGTGACATCTTTCTCGAGTCCGGCTTGTTCCTGAATTCTGGTGTAGCCGGCAATCTCTTTGTTTGCCTTTCTGACATCAAGATCGTGCTTGGCTGAAGATGGCCGAAACAACGGCTGAGTCAGCCTGAAATCAAAAAATCCTCTCCGGCTCTTTTCAGTTACAAAGGCATCGCCGGAAACAGGATTGTCGCTTAGGTCGAGCCGTCTGGTATCGGGATATTGGTCGTCATTGTCAGTCAGATTGGCAGTGATTGTCAAAGCTCCGCCTGTTATCAAGCTTTGTTTTAATTCCACAAATGACCTGAAGCTCAGTTCTTTTGTTTTATAGAGTTCTTTTTGCGACGAGCCCCCAAAAAACCTGAAAGATTCGTCTACCGAGTAGGCCGGTAGCGAACCGTTTATCGAAATCTCCGGAACATAGAAATTTATTTTTTTGGCTCTGTAATTCTGTTCGGCGACTTCCGATCTTCCTCTGATAATATATCCCCGCGGCGTCTTGTTAACCGCTATTTCAATAGCCTGCTCCAATGAAATTTGCCGGGACCAAATCTGCGGCGCCAGACAGCTGCTCAAGACAAGCGCAAAAAAAATCGGCATCAGATGATGCCGCCTATGCGGTTTCAATAAACTAACATTTTTAAACATTGTCATCCCTCTAAAACAGTTTTTGATTATTCATATCGTAAAGCATCAATTACGTCAAGATTAGCAGCCTTGTAAGCCGGGTACAAACCAAAACTGACACCTACCGCAGTTGAGACACTGACCGCCAGAAAAATTGAGAAATATGAAACGACTGTCGGCCAGCCGGCATAAAAACTAATCCCGCGCGATATTATTAATCCGATAGCCAGTCCGACAGCACAACCTATCAGGCAGATAGTGACTGCTTCCATCAAGAACTGCCTCAGAATATCATCCCTTTTGGCGCCCACCGCCCGGCGCACTCCAATTTCTCTGGTGCGCTCTAAGACCGTTGCCAGCATAATATTCATAATGCCGATACCGCCGACCAAAAGTGACAAGCCTGCTATAGCTCCCATGACTATGTTAAAAATTTGCTGCGTTTTTTGCGATTGCCGCAAGAGCGACTCTGGTACCACAATTTCATAATCAGCTACTCCGGCATGTCGGCGCTGCAGAACTTTTTCAATAAGCTTTGAAACAGCTGATACATATTCCAAATCTTTAACAGTAACTGTCAGCTGGTCAATTTCCGGGGTGTTATAATTTTGAGTGGTGACAGACTTTGATATCATGAAGAAGTGCCCTCCCCCGGAAGCATTTCTTTTTGCCTCGACCCGGTCGAATTTTTTAACAGCCGTATTTAAGGGAATGTAAATATCTTCATTAAAATTCTTTAATTCGAACCCCTCAACTTTTCCCCTGCCGATATATTTATCCTGCATTACACCAACTACAGTAAAATCCATATCGCCAATACGAACAGATTTTCCGAGGGCATCCTCGAAGGTAAAGAGCTGCCGCTTGGCCTTGGCACCCAAAACACAAACCTGCCTGAAATCTTCGTTATCAGAATCAGTTATAAAACGCCCCTGCTCGACACCTATAGCAGAAGAATAGACAAACTCAGGTGTTGTCGCCACAACTCTGACAGAAGCTTCCTGACTTCCGTTAAAAACCGATGGAATAGGTTCGTATCGCTGCGGGACTACGCCTGCTACCAGATCTTCAAATTTCTTAATGTTTTCCCCATCTGCCAGCGAAAGCCCCGGCGAGCGATGTAAACCGAGGTCACTGGTCCGGATTTGTTCCGGCACTACCGCATTGATTATGATATTATTTATTCCTAAGATAGAAATTTGTTCAAGGACTTCTTCTTTGGCCCCCTCGCCAATCGAAAGCATAGCCACTACCGCTGCCACGCCAATAATGACGCCGAGCATTGTCAAAAATGTGCGCAGTTTATGTGAGCTTAATGAATCAAGAGAAACCTGAAGAACCCGGCGATAGTCCATCAGCCTCCCCGTTTCCCTTTATTTGATCCCGAGCGTTGCAACTTCATTCTGGGCTGACGCCCTTTATTGATCTCAGGCTCTGTAGCTTTGTCACCAGCAAACTGCCGCTCATCAAGAGTGGGATTAACCAGGCAAATAGTTTCTGTGCCTTCGAGCCCTTCTAAGATTTCGATAGACATATCATTGCGGCGGCCGACTTGTACTTCCTGTGCTTTTTTATTTTCGAAATAAACGACTGTTCTGCCGTCTCTTTCAAAAACTGCCTCAAGCGGCACCGAGACAACATCCTGAAGTCTATCAATTATAATTCGAGCCGCTGCCGACATGCCCGGCTTAAGCTGATCAGTTTCGTCTTCAATAGCAATTTCGACATCAAATACATTGATTTTGGAGTTAGGGTCTTTGCGGCGGGCCAGCGTGCTCTTCTTGGTCACTATCCCCCGGTAAGTTTCGTCGGGGAAAGCATCAAGAGTAACAATTACTTTCTGGCCGGGGTCAACTTTACTGGCATCAACTTCAGAAACTGTGCCTTTGACTACCATTTCGGACAAATCCGGAAGGTTAACCAGGCCCTGACCTGACCAGGGGGAATCTCCCTCCTGCACTTTGCTCATCGTGCCGCCTTTCCAGATTTCAAGATAGACAACCATGCCCGGAATGGGTGCATAGATTGTCATCTGGTCCAGCTCGCGTTGAGCTGTTTCCACTTTGTCTTTGGAACGCTGAACCTCTACTTCTGCTTTTGAAACATCTGATTTCAGCTGGTCAAGTTTGGCCTCGAAATTCAGTTCTGCCAGTTCAAGTTCAAGGTGGGCTTCCTCGGCCATCTTAGGCGCTTCATGCTTTTTCTCGTCATAGTTACGTCTGGCTTTCTGGAGATCAAGTCTTAATCGTTTGTCCTGAATAGTGTATTCCTGCTTAGCTCTTTTTAAGGATTGATATTTTATTTTAAGGTCAGATCCGAAATCTTTCAATTCCGACATCTGCTTGGTAGCATCGAACTTTATGACCGGGTCTCCCTTTTGAACTGTTGAGCCTTCCGGCGCCAGCCACGTAATTTGCAGTCCTCTGATTCTGGGAGATGAAATCACATAGGCCCGCTGGGCGTCAATCTGGCCATTGATTTTTAGCGATATCAAAAAAGGACCTTTTCGAACATTAACTACCGGGATGTCAATATCGTGAGTAAAGATGGCGTCGACGCCGTAAGTAACGCCGAATACGACAATTAGAACTACACCAATAATTATATATTTTTTCATTCGTGGCCTCATTATAGAATAGATACTTTCTTCTTAATTGCCTACTGCCCTAATATATCACATTTTTTCGTAAATAGGGAAAGACTATTGCCGGTCATTTTTATTCGTCTATTTGAATTTTTACGCAGATAACTTACTACAGTTTCAATTTTTTTCGGTTTTCCAGCGACGGTGAGTCCAAAGCCACTGGTCCGGCCACTGGCGAATGCCGTCCTCGAAAAAACTCGTATATTTCTCTGTAATATAACGGATATCCGCCTCTTCATCACCGGAATCGGGCGGATAAATCATCGGACCGGCTATCACTACGTGCCTGTCAAATCTCTCTCTTCTAATCAGGTAGGAGCAGACTGGCGCTTTCCTGCGGATTGAGAACAGAGCCGGGCCTCTGGGTAGCAAGGCTTCTCTGCCCAGGAAATTCAGTTTGATCCCCGATGGGGCATGCTGATCGGCTACGATGGCAATTATCCCATTAGCTTTGAGAACTTTGAAGACTTCGCGGGCGCTTCGCTCCAGGGAAATAATGCCAACGCCCATTTCCTTTCTCAGATTTATTAAGAAATCGTTAACCAGTAGATTATGCTGTGAAGCGATCAGAAAGTGAATCTTAAAACCTAAGGCCGTGGCCATGCCTCCCAACAGTTCCCAATTACCAAAATGCGCTGTTAACACGATGCAGCCGTTTCCTTCGCTTTTGGCCTTAGCCAGGTGCTGCAAGGAATCAAGCTCGACTATTTTCCTGGCTCCGTTCTGTCCCAGCTGCCTTAATCTGGAAACTTCTACTAAAGTCCTGCCGGTATTCTGAAAGACTCTTTTTACCAGCGCCTCAATTTCGACATTGCTGAAGTTTTGCCCTATATCGCTTTTATTGATATTCTCAAGGGCTACTTTTTTTCGGGATCCCCAGAAGATGTGGCAAAGGCTGCCTAAGGCGCTTCCAAATGAATCGGCCAATCGGGCAGAAAGAAGATTGGCTATTGCAGCAAATAAAAAGACGGCCGCGTATTCAAGCCGGTGGCTTAGCTTCGCCAAGGCTCGTCTTCCCCGTCAGTTTTCTCCGGATGGTCAGGGTCACCGTAGTCAAAATCGGTCGACTGCAACTTTTCCTCGGCTTCCCACTTGCGGTAATACTGCCGGCGCTTTCTATAGCGGACAAAGCCGGCTGCCACCGCTATGAATGCCATCGCAATCCAGAAGTAAGATGTATCCATAAATAGGGAGGTTAAATTATATCTTTCACTTAAATAATCTCTGTACTCTTTCTCGAATTCTTTATAACTGCCGCCAATAGAATTGTTCATAGCTTCATCTATCGACTTACCCAGGGCAATATTATCCAGCAATATGTTTAAGGTATTGGTGCCGTATTCTCTTATCAAGTATTCAACTGCCAGATACGATTGGGCATAAGCTATTTGTGCTCTGGGTGATTTGAAGCGGTTGAGATTTTCAATCTCTTTTAAAGATAGAAATTGACTAAACGTGCCGGCTCTGCTCATGGCCAGATTATCCGACCAGCCCCACTCAAATGAGATGTACATCGCCAGTCCTTCATCAAGCCACCGCGGAGAACGCTTGAAGCCGGTTCGTTTATGTAATAACAAATGAGAATATTCGTGCAGTAAAAGTTCGCTCAGAGATTTTCCGACCGGGAACGTTTCGGGGGACTTGACAGCTATCAGTTTTCTTTGCGGAAAGGCCGCGGCGGCTCCCCAGTCAGGGAATCGTCCCCGTATCAGCCGGTTAAACTCGCTATTATCATTTAGGACATAAATCGAAGGTTTGTAGTCAAGACTGTCATGCAGCAGTTCTATCATTTTCAGACGGGCACGATTTAAGATAGAATCTGCTTTGGAAATAATTTGCCGGTTGGCAAATTTGTATTTGAAAAATTTCTTTTCAACCAGTGTATCAACAGAAGCCGAGCCGGCAGTGGAGCATATCAGGCAGAGAGCAGTAAAAAGGAATACAAATTTATTCATTTGAAAAAGAAGATAACCAAGTTATCGGTAATGCCAAGTGCTCAATAATGTCTGCCGTTATCAGGTCAGTCTTTATCCAGCCCCACTAACTCACTCAGATAGGTAAGTTCTCCGGCTGTAAGTTTTCTCCAGGAACCGGGAGTAAGACCTTTTACAGTAATACCTGCGAACTCAACTCTCATTAATGATTTAACGGGGTGACCAACTCCCGAACAGAGCTGTTTTACTTCACGCTTACGTCCCTCGGTTAGTGTTAATCTGATAAGGGTGGTATTCCTGCGAAAATTCAGGATATCAACTTTGGCCCGTCCTATCTTGCCGTCTTCGAGTTTTACTCCCCGGCTGACCTGCATCGATTGCTCCCTTTTGAACTCTCCTTTGACCAGGGCCTCATATATTTTTTTGACACCATACCGCGGATGCGCCAGCCGGAAAGCCAGTTCGCCGTCATTAGTCAAAAGCAGCACGCCTTCGGTGTCATAGTCAAGGCGGCCTATCGGATAAACTCTGTACTTCATGCTTTTTACATAGTCTGCTATAGTTTTTCGCTTAAATGGGTCTTGCAAAGTCGTCATTACTTTTCTGGGCTTGTTGAGAACTATGTAGAGCTTGATATCGACAGGCTTAATCACGACGCCGTCTACTTTTACCACGTCAACTTCGGGGTCAATAATCAGGCCTATTTTTTCAGGCAGTTCGTCGTTGACAGTAACGCTGGCGTTTTTAATAAGCGCTTCTGCACCGCGGCGTGAAGTTACGCCGCATATTGCTATAAACTTGGAGATACGAATCAACTGCCGAATTTACCTTGTCTGCCCCAACCTGTCAGGTTTCGCCTGTGGAAGTACTTGATCAACTATAATATGAATTTGCAGACAGACTAAAAAATCTATCAGATATTAACTCTCTGACTCTTCTTCGTTTTCTAAAATCATAGAAACGCGGTTCACTTCTTCGTCTGCACGTATGTTAACTTTTGAAAGTCCTTCCTGTTCTTCGGATTCTGCTGCGGTAGTGCTGGCTCCCTGTGTATCACCGTTTATTGATTCATCCGCTCTGATTGTCTGGCTATTTTCTACAACGTCTGACTCAACATTTAGTTCATTTATATGGTCAGGATGAGACGATTTCAAAATCTCTTCAATTTCAGACATCTGTGGCAGGTCTTCCAGTTTGTTTAGACCAAAGAACTTCAAGAATTCATCGGTTGTCGCGTATTGAAGAGCCCTGCCGGCTAATTCTGAGCGCCCTTTAATATTCACCAGCTTTTTTTCCAGTAAGTTATGCAGCACACCGTCTGATGATACGCCTCTGATATGCTCTATGTCAACTTTGCTGACCGGCTGCTTGTAGGCTACAATTGCCAGTGTTTCCATAGCGGCTCTGGTCAATCGCAATTTTCTGCGGCGGGTGAAGAGAACATCGACATACCTGCTGAAATCCGGCAGGATATAAAATTGATAACCGCCGGCCACTTCCCTGATTCTAAAACTTGCCCCGATTTCTTCATAGCTAATATTCAAATCCAAAACAGCCTGGGCAACTTTGCCAGGAGTCACAGCGCTGTCTGATTCTGAAATTCTTTTAGCATTTATGGGCTCCGGCGAAGCTAATATCAAGGCCTCAACTACTGCTCTCTGGTTATTTTTTTCCATTACTGTCCTACCGTCTCCTGAACTATCTCATTCCCGATATCTTCGATTTCTTTAATCTCTTCATCTGTTGAGCTGAAATTATCTCCGCGATAAACACGAAGTTCCTTAAACAGACTCGACTGCCTGATTTTGATCCGTCTTTGACGTGTCATTTCAAGCAGAGCTATGAAAGTAACTACAGCTACAATCTTTTTGGGTCTATCCGAAAACAACTCCCGGAAAGTAGAAAACTCTCTGTTGGCTAAGAATGTCAGGACATAGGCCACCCGTTCTTCGACAGTGACTTCCTCTAAGTCGACGTCGTGAGCAACTTCTTCTTTTTGCTCCTCTATCATTTCCTTAAAAGCCGTCACCAGGTCAAACAAAGTCGGACCGGGAGTCAGGTCTATAATCATTTTCTTGTCACTTAAAGGAGAAGGTGGCACAATTTTGGCCTCTTCAATAATAGCTGTATCCCTGAAAACTTCGCCGGCCTCCTTGAACTTGCGGTACTCTATCAAAGCCTGCATCAATTCGTGACGGGGGTCATCTTCAGAGGTTTCTTCGTCATCGCGAGGTAAGAGCATGCTTACTTTCATACGAATCAAAGAAGCGGCCATCAAAATATATTCACCGGCAACTTCTATGTTCAAATCTGTAAGCAGATCGATATACTCAAGATACTGTCTGGTTATTCCGGCTATGGGGATATCGTATATGTCTATTTCATCTTTTTTAATCAGATACAGAAGCAAATCCATCGGCCCTTGAAAAAGCGACAGATCTACCAGGTATTGATTGTCTGCTCTATCTTGAGTCTGAATCATTATTTTTTTTCTTTCCGGTAATTAGTTTTCATAGCCGTGCGAACTTTTTCCATCACGTTTTGGGCGCGATGTCTGGCTCGGCTGGCTCCATCTTCTAATACATCCCAAATATAATCAGGTTTCTTAATAAGTTCAGCCCTTTTTTCTCTTATTGGCCTTAAAGCATCATTTAGGTTTTGCACCAGTTTTTTTTTGCAGTCAACACAGCCAAGTTCTCCAGTGCGGCAAGGAGGGGCTATTTCCTGTTTATGGCCGGGGGTGTAAAGTTTATGAAGCAGATAAATAGGACATATTTCAGGGCGGCCCGGGTCTCCTTTGCGCACTTTCTTGGGGTCGGTATAATACTGAAGTAATCTCTTTTCGGTCTGTTTCTCAGTATAGTCGAGCGGTATATGGTTGTCGAAAGACTTGGACATTTTGCGATTATCAGAGCCAAGAATTAACGGAATCTCAGTAAGCAATACTTCCGGCTCGTTGAAAACCTTCTGGAAAGTATTATTAAAGCGAATGGCCAGGTCCTTGGCCAGCCAGATATGCTTTTCCTGGTCTTTGCCTACCGGAACTTTGTCAGCATTGTAGAGACAAATATCCGCAGCCTGCAAAACCGGATATCCCAGAAAACCGTAGGAGTCAAGCTGGTCCTTTTTCTCCTGAAAAGTCGGCAGACGTGTCAGAGTCGGGACAGAAATTAACATTGAAAAGATCAGATGAAGTTCGGCATGTTCTTTGACTTCGGATTGAATGAATATGGCGCACTTTTCCGGAGAAAGACCGGCTGCCAGAAAGTCTACGGCCATCTGAAAAATCTTATCTTTTAGATCTCCGGTATCTTTGTATTCGGCAGTCAGCGAGTGCCAGTCTACGATACAGAGATACATCCAGTATTTTTCCTGAAGGTTCACCCAGTTTTTCAGAGCGCCCTCAAGATTTCCCACATGCAGTGAACCTGTCGGCTGCATCCCCGAAAGAATAGTTTCCTTTCTGGCGGGTTGTGTTTCTATTTTTCTCTTTGGTGTCACGTCTACCATAATTTTATTCTATGGCTACTCAGCTTAAAAGCAGCTTCAGTGCAAATCAATTAAAAACTTCAGGGTGAAATGGCGTATGAGGAATTGCAGGGTTTACCGGTAATTACCTAATCAACCAAAGTAAAATACTCGGCTCCATTCCATTTAGAATCCATAAACAGATAGGGGTGCCATAATTTTGATATGCCGCCTTCACGCTGAATAAACATGATATGCGATGGCCGTCGGGGCCTTTTGATAAGTTTCATGCCGGCCATATCGGGGGTTCTGTCGCCTTTGCGGTTGTTGCATCTGGAACAGGCGCAGACCAGATTATGCCAGCGCTCTTCGCCGCCCATCATCTTGGGCACTATATGGTCAACTGTCATCGGCCCCCGGCGGGTTGAGCAATACTGGCACTGATAGCCATCGCGTATGAGAACGTTCTTGCGGGTAAGTACTATTCTCTTATAGGGAACTTTGCGGTAGCGCCAGAGCCTCACCACCGATGGCACACTATAGCTGGTGCTGACCGTTCTGATTCTGAGTCCATCGGCCGATTCAATCATTTCAGCCTTGCCTTGAAACATCAGCACCACTGCCCTCCTGGCAGAGCAAACTGTCAGGGGCTCGTAGTTTTGATTGAGCATCAATACTCGTCTATTAATAACTGAAACAAACATAGTCATCTGTTCAACAATTTAATTATTAAAACTGTTTCTGCACAAGTGTGTAACCCGGCGAAGTTACTACGACCATAGCGGACAATTTGAAACTCAAAATCGCTCGGGAAGAAGAGAATGTCAACCAGAAATTGTGCTGCTTAAATTCTTCAGCTGTTTTCGCCTGGTTTTTGAAACAGAGGATATACTACTCCAGCGGATTGAGATCTTTATCAATGTCGTATTTTTTCAGCTTATCAAAAAGAGTGGTATAATCAATCTGAAGAACCTTGGAGGCCTTGCGCTTGTTGCCCCGTACCTGTTTGAGCACTCTGATGATGGCTCCCCGTTCAGCTTTGGCCTGAGCATGAGCGCCAATCTCTTTGAGTCCTGCCCCTTCGCGAAGGCGAATTTCATCGGTACGCTGCAGTCTTATAGCCAGCTGCTCGGGGCTGACTGTGCGGCTTTCGGCAAGAATCACGGCGCGCTCAATTGTATTTTCAAGCTCGCGCACATTGCCCGGCCAGTGATATTTTTCCAGAAGACTCATAGCCTCTTTGGATATCTTTTTGACCGGCTTGGACATCTCACGGCAATACTTCTGCATAAAATATTCTGCCAGCTCTTTGACATCACCGATTCGTTCGCGCAATGGCGGAATCGTAATTGGAAAAACGGATAACCTGTAATACAAATCTTCACGGAATTTTTTTGTTCTTATCAATTCGTTGAGGTCCATATTGGTAGCGGCAATAACCCGCACATCTACTTCGATAGACTTGGTACCGCCTAAGCGTTCAAAAGTTTTCTCCTGCAAAACCCTTAGCAGCTTGGCCTGCAGAGAAACATCCATATCACCTATTTCGTCTAAGAACATTGTCCCGCTATGAGCTATTTCAAACTTACCCATCTTGCGGGCGTGAGCGCCGGTGAAAGCTCCTTTTTCAGAGCCAAACAATTCATTTTCTAAAAGCTCTCTGGGAATTGCAGCACAATTCAGAGCTATATATGGCCGGTCTTTACGCGGAGAGAGAGTATGAATTGCCTTGGCAAAAAGTTCCTTACCGGTTCCTGATTCTCCCTGCAGCAAAACAGCGGCATCTGATTTGGCAACTTTTTGAACGAGACTGCTGATTTCCAGCATCTTTTCATTTTTGCCAATGATATTTTCCAGACCATGGTCGGCCAGAATCTCTTCTCTTAAAAGAGAATTTTCTGCAACAAGTCTGCGGTTCTCCAGAGCCCGGCCTATTAGTACTCCCAGGTGCTCGGTATCAAACGGTTTGGTAATAAAATCTGCTGCCCCTCTTTTCATGGCCGATACGGCATCTTCAATTGTCCCAAAAGCAGTCATGACGATAACTGCTGTTTCGGAGTCAATGCTTTTGACTCCCGACAATACCTGAAGGCCGTCGACATCAGGCATCTTGAGATCGGTTAAGACTAAGTCGTAAGATTTGCTCTGAATCAGCTCCAGAGCTATTTTGCCGTTTGGGGCAGAATCGACCCGATGACCCTCCCCGGAGAGAGTCTGGGTGAGCATCTTTCTCATAGAGTCTTTATCTTCTACAACCAGAATATCAGGCATTTTACTGCTAATTCCTTACCTTTTTTCGCCGTTTAAGAAGTATTCTTGACCTTACTGTAGTCTTATCGGCTGATAGAAAAAGGAGTAAAGAGAGAGCTCTGTTCTTTCTTTGTACAAAGAAAAAGATCTGTTTTTCGGCTTATAGTCGACCTAAATCGGTTATTACCGTAAAGCCGCAATGTTCAGCTTTGAGAAAATAATCACCAGGCGGCAGCTCTTCTTTCTTGAGCCTACCAATATTGAAAGTAAGTTTGTAGTATCCAAACTTGAGATTCTTGACTAAAAGAGGTCTGATTATTTCCTGACGCCCGTTCATTAGATTGACAGAAGTCAGGCATTCAAATTGCGAGACCTTAAACTCTACCGAAGGAGCCAGCGGTTTGTTATCGCCGGGCTTAATTTCTACGTAGAAAGAATCAACCCTGTCCGAGCGTAAAAGTGTATACCACTCATCTTCGAGAACTACCGACGGGTCAATCCAGGCAGTTTCATAGTAGCCTCTTTCCTCGACTGCCGGCATATTATAGAGAGTCTTCTTGCCACAACCGCTAAAGGCGATAGCCAAAAATATTAATAATAAAGTCTTGTTCATTTCTGTTCTTTTGTCCTGCTTCTTATTCTTTCTACAACTTTTCCGTCAATTCGAATCAATTGGATATAGCCATCCGGATGTTCCCGTATATAGTCAGGTAAGCTGATTTTGTAATGGCCATCTCTCAAGGTCGTATCTAAAACGGTAGATAGCAAACTGTCTGTGACCGAAAGCCATTCGACTCTTAAGCTCGTGGATTTTCTATGAATTTCTTGAGCGAAAAGTCCCAAAGCGGATTGAATCTCGATTCTAATACCTGTATAAACAACTTTGACTTGTCCTCTTTTCTTATTGCCGCAATCATCGATTCGATATCGGTATGTTCCGGAATCTACAAAAGCACCCGAATCATCTTTTTTGTCCCAGTAGAAATTATGATACCCTCGGCCTGCCAAATAATTTACGAGATGTCTGACCACTTGATTCTTACAATCCAGTATATCAACCGTCAACCGGCATCTGCTGCCACGTTCAACCGGCACCCAGATTCTCAGGTTTTCCCTGTCGGCTGAGTCAGCCGGCGGAGTCATTATCTCTTTTAGAGTCTGCCCGGCAACCGCCGGATTGAACGTAGATAACACTACAATACTAACTATTAAGAAGAATTTCATACAGCTATTATACAATAAATTCGGTCTCAGGGGCGGCAGATTCTGCAGGGAGACAAGCCCTCGTATAAGGCCTCTTGCATAAACTCAAAAGTGCGGATATTCGACTGTTTAATCCGGCTGGCTGAGCTGCAGCCCGGGCGATGGAATCTGAGCGAAGATTTGCTGGCAATATATCTATCTTCATAATCCCGCACTACTCCCCAGAGACCTGTCTTTGATTCTACCGCCACCCTTTGAGCCAGAAGCAGTTCTTTGAATCTGGGCCGGCTTAGCTCCTGATCTTTGACCAAGTACAGGTAACCGAGACCGGCTGAGAGAATCCTCCTGTTGACAAATATTGTGTCTTCAATATAGACAAATCCCAAGAGCCGCCCGTAGCGGTCACGACGTTTGTCGGCGTATTCTATCCGAGACTTTTTGCCCAAAACAAGACTTTCCAGAAACATGGCAGCGCTGTCATAAAACAGCTCCCCCTTTTCGGGAGTATCTATTCCCAGCAATCTCAGCCTGTCGCCGCCAACGAGTTCAACTGTGTCACCATCAATGACCCGCATGATAACAAACCTGTCCCCGGGAGCTTTATCGTGCCCGATATATTCTACCAGCCTGAACAGCAGAATCAGCACCAGAGCAATTAGGACTACAGTTGCTTTCTTGTAAGGCCTTCTATTCTTTTGGGGACTTGACATTCTAATCTTAAGATTTGGCAGAAATAGCGGCTAAGTCAATAAGAACCAACAGATCTGAAGATTTCAGCAACTCAGATAAACCCCAAAAAAAACTGGAAAATCTTTCCTTTTTCGCTTGACAAACTCTCTCTGAGGCCTATTTTGAGGTTGAGCGTGTGTAATAGTTGTTAGTAAGAATCTGAGAGCCAAACTTGATTCGAACTGCAACGCACAAGTATACTTCTTTTTACAGAACTGACAAATCGCTAACGAACTGTTTTTTTGATTATCGAAACAGGTTTCTGTTTTGTAGACAAAGATACAAGTTTGAATTTATTCTAACTTTTGAATCTTTAAATCGAAAAGATTATCGATAGTAATCTGTTAGCTTCTAAAGTCCATATATCCTTCTCATCTATTTTACTTAAACCCTTAATTAACTACTGGTTTTAAGTAGTTTCAGGAGGAATCAATAGACACAAAACTGAAAATGAAGTTATTGAAGTCTTCTACACAGACTTTGGATTTAATCCAAAATAATAAAACAATGAATAACTCCTTCTCCATATGGTAAAGGAAATATGATGAATTTGTTGACTGGTAAAATTAGCTCGAGCTTCCCTAGACATATTTCGAGTGACTGGCAGAGTGCCTCATGGCTTTTTCGCTTTGGCGGATTTAGCCCGGTAATTTGCCGATATCGGAGGACAGATTTGTGCTTTTCCTTTCATTTAAGGAGGAATTAAATGCTTAATAGACTGATAATCGCTGTATTCGGTTTAAGTCTGGTTTTTGCCTTGGGCTCAGTAGCTCTGGCAGGTCCTGGTGATCTTACTTCGAGTGGATTGGAAGAACGTGTTACGTTCCTTCCGAATGCTCCGAAGCAGATTGATGCTGCTGCAATGGACGTTCGTCCTGTGCAGCCTTCATTCAAAAAGCCAGCCTCTGCCCTGAGAGCTTTGCCCTTTGACGCTGGTACACCTGCCCTGCCATCACAGTCATATTTCTGTGATATGCAAGCCTATGCAGGTCCACAGGCATTCTACTGGACGATACCGGATGATTTTGGCGACGATTTGTTTAACACACGATTTACCGTTGAAGACAACTTTGAGTGTACTCTCAAGGTTGGCTGGATTCTATCTTATGCTCCGCAAATGACAGGTTCGCCTGACATGCGGGTCTATTTATGGGATGATGACGGTTTTGGTTTCCCCGGCTCAGTTCTTGACTCAGTTGACATTCCTTTTGCTACTCTTGATGCTGCCGGATATGGCTACGTTGCTGCAGACTTTTCTGCGGCAGGGTGGGTATTCGCAGACGGCGATGAGTACCACTATGGTGTTACACCTATCGGCGGACCAGGCGATGGTATCGCCATTATCTCTGATGATGCCGACGGTGCCTTTGCTGGTGAAGAACGTTCCAGTGAATTCTGGAACGGTGCCTGGGGGACGATGTTAAACGATTGGGGTGTTGACTATACTTTTGACATCATCTCCGAACGTTGCTGCGAAGAACTTGACTTTTCCGATTGCTATTCACAACAATATGCTGAGACTATTAATTTATTTTGGCGCGCACCTCATCAAACATACGGAGATTCTGCTTATGCAATGAGATTTGATGTAGGCGGACCAGAGACTCTGAGCTCAGTAGATATTTGGATCTATGATCCAGGTGACGGGTCTTTCGGTGACGACGATGTATATATTACTGTATATGACGATGACGGCGGCCTGCCGGGCGCGCAGATTGCACAAGATACGCTGCCTGCCGGTTCCTATGCCGCATTTCCGACCTGGACCAATATACCTTTCGCTCCGCTGGTGCTTGAAGGTACGTTCCACGTAGCCTTCAGCTCTTCGGGAACCTTTGGTAATTCTTGGGAGCAGCTTCTGTCTTCCAATGGAGACGATGGCGTTGGACGCTCATCTTCTAACTGGGGTCCCGGTTTCGATTTCTGGGTCTCCATGCTATCCGGCTGGGGAGTTGATTACAACTTCATTATTCAAGCCAACCTCTGCCGGGATCAGTTCGCTGACTGTCAAATACAGGATTATGGTGCTCCGTACTTTAATTCGGTTTATTCCCTACCGGATGCCAACCCAATTATTGCATTTGCGCAGAAATTCACAGCAGCACATGGTGGCCAGTGTCAACTGCGCGAAGCTACTATTTGCTTTTACAGACATCCTGTTGACGTAGATCGTCCAGACCAGTACACGTTTAATACCAATATCAATATTTATGCAGATGATGGAGGCGCTCCGGGTGCACTAATGCACCAGGTTACACTGACACCTGCAGATTATGCTGCGGCTGGTTATACCGGCCCGGACTTCTTCGGAGCGTTCTATATAACGCTTCCGTTTGAGCTTGACGTGCCGTCTCCATTCTGGATAGGCCAGGAATCTCTTTCGCCGACAACGGAGGAAGGAATCCGTGCCTGCTTAACAACGATCGGCGGAAGCGGTTTCAATGACGGCCTTGCTGCTTTATTTGGTGGCAACTGGCTTGATATTGCAACAATATTCGGCTGGGCCGAAGACGCTGCGATGGTCTTGTCAGCCGAGGTCTGCTGTGTACCTTTCACGGGTGCAGATTGTAGCCCGCCTGATTTGTGGACAACACAGTCCCGCGACTTTGGCAGAACAGGCGCTTCCAATGTGCCATTAGACGACGCCTGGTGTGACCTGACCACAAGCTGGTTATATGAAACACCGGCAAACACAATTCCTTTTATGTCGCCTATCGTTCATGATGGAAGAGTGTATATTTCTACATCAGCTACTGGTGGTGATGCTTCTACTATAGAAGTTCTCGACCTTATTTCTGGTGCACACCTTTACTCCATTGATGACCCGGATCTGGGGAACTCTGTTTTCAATGATCCGACCATCTATAATGGTATTCTATATATTTCCGGTGGTACCAATTTCACAATTACCGGTTGGGACATCTCCTCCACCACGACTCCCGCCACCAAAGTAATGAGCCGCACATTTTCAGGCGCAGGCACTACTGGTCCGCTACGTTTCGCTAACATTATTGTTATCGATATTGGCGGTACCGAAGTACTTTTTGCCGGCAGTGAAATTGGCAGAGTAGTAGCTATTGAAGCTGCAACGGGCCTAGATTACGGCGGCTGGAGCGTTAATCCGCTTACTTTAGCTGGAGGTCAACTTATAGGCGGTTCTGCTTCCGATGGCAGTTCACTATACTATACTGCCAGTCTTCTCGGTTTGGATGGCGACGTTTTTTCTGTAGACGCAGCAAGCGGTACAATTAACTGGCGGCTCTCTGAAGAAGGAGGACTGCAAGGTGCAGCCTTTCACGAAGGCGAGTCGGGTACCCTGGTGAGTGAAGGCTTTACCAATGTTTCCTATGAAAATGGTAAACTTTTCGTCGGCTCTCGTATGACCGGCGACAAACCTCGTGATGGTATGTATTATACACTTGATGCCGCCACTGGTGCACTTATAAACGCTATTGCTACCAACGGTTTCTTATTCAGCAACCCCATTGTTGACATTAACCTGGTTTACTGTCAAACAAATGCTCAATGGAGCCCTGCCCTTTATGGTACCCCGATGTTTGCGGCCTCCAAGAGTACTGGTGGCGTTGCCTGGTCTGCAGAAACGCCCTATGCAAATGAAGACGCCGGACGTTACTTGGGTAACGGAGTTCGCTCTTGCGAGCCAGAAGACGGGCCTTACCCCGAGGACATTATAGTTAATACTGATGAAGAAGGTGCCATTAACTTCTGGAATTCGGTAACCGGTGAGCAGATATTCCGCCGGCGCTGGGATTTCGGACAGGATATTTCTGATGGCGCCGCTGCTACCTTGGCTACTGACAGTGAGGGAGCAACTCACGTCCTGGTAACTAACGGCTTTGGAGCGGTAGTTGACCTTGTCAAAGGCGCTGACCGTCCTCGCCTGGAAATACAGGGCTATAATCTTAGTTTCCCTGTTGATTTCAGCGTTGACCTCTCTGTGATTGTAACCGTAGCTGACGCTTTGGTTAATACAGGATGCGCCGATTTGACTTTCAACAATGTTAACACTAGCGATGTTTCAAACGGTTCATCTGATCCTAATATCGTCAGTATCGATGTTATCCGTCCGGAAATCCTGGACCGGTCGACTAATCTGGCCGATAAGCTGGCAGCGACTGGCAGATTCTTCATGAATGCTCAGAGAATCAACATTGTTAATTATGCTGACGAACTGAGCCTGGTAAGAGTCAGAGAACTTGACCAGAATAATGAACGCTTTATAAGTCGTTCAGCTACATCCTCTCACCCTTATTTGAACGGTGTAACTCAACCGATTAGCGGTGATGTACTGGCTGCCGGAGAATCTCTGGATATCTTAATTGACGTTAATCCGTCAGAAATCTTACGCGGTCCTCAGACATTCTATATCGAGCTGGACACCGACGATCCTGATTTCTTTGTGAATGCCGGCTCTGCATCCTTGCCGAGCCCGTTCCCTGAAATTTCGGTGACTCTGGTTGGTGGCTGCCTGCTTGACACTACTTATCTTGAGTTTGGTGCCGGTGGTTTAAACATTCAGGTAGTAACCAACACAGGACGCCTGGGAACCGGTGAAGACCCGATCCCCGGATTCCTTATCGATGACGAAGCTGGTATCTATTATCAGGGTACTTACGTATTTGGCGTATCAACCGAGCGTATCGCTATGAGCACACAGGACTGGACAGGTGGCGGTGGTGAGGATAATGCCTGGAAATCTATTCAGGCTGATCCGAACTGGAAAGATAACACCTGTAAACCTGCATTGATAAGCCCACCAACCATTACCCTTGGCTATATATGGGATGCCACTGAGGGTGAATACGTGGAGATAGACGGTCATGCGGTATACGTTTCCTGGATTGACTCGGTACAGGACTTCAGCCTCGGTGCTGGTTTGGCTGCCTGGAACTGGCGTAATTTTGACGCTGCTTTTAATGACTCGCTCACAATGGGCGTTGCAGCTAATACAAGTACCTATGGTGTTTTGAATGTTCCCGAACTTGCTAATCTGACTGTTGAGGTTTTCGAAATTACCGAACGTAACGGAAACCCAATTCCAGACTGGAAGTTTGGTTCGTTCCATGACTACGACATCGTCTTTATCCTCACGGGTATTGAAGATACGAGTCTTATTGACCAAAGCATTTCAACTGCCTGGTGTACAGACGCACTTCTCAGTAGTGATGTGGCCTGGGGCCAGATCAAGCTGCCGTTTGGCTGCGGCCATGAGCCTCTGAAAAACGCCTATGCGGTAGACGAGACTCAGGGTCAGTTTTCAACCGCTGGCAGAGGAAACCCGTACTGGGATTCTGCCTACTACTACATGTCGCTGCCTGCTGGCGACCATGGCCATACGGTAACTGGTTCACCTGACCAGGCGCAGCACTTTACGCTGGTTGAACATGACTTTGCTCCGAACGAAACTATTACGTTTGCTATTGCCAACTTTGGCTTCAACTCAGGTTTAGCGACTGTTGCCGATGGTTCTGCACTTGCGCCTACTGCCCATCTGGTAAACAAATGGCTTGGTTTCGGCCGCGGTGACGTTGATAATGACAACATCATCACTATTGCGGACATTATGACCGTGGTAGGAATCGTCAGCGGTTCCGTCCTTGGTGCGATTCCATTTGAACATCTTGCCGATGTTGATGCCGATGGTGATGTGGACATTGATGACATAGACTACCTTGTTGATTACTATTTCAACAACGGTCCATGCCCAGAAGGAGACTGGATTCTTTTGAATTAGACTGTTTAGGCTCTATATGTTAAGAGGCGGAGACTATAGTCTCCGCCTCTTTTTTTAATATTGAAAAGTTCATTTACTTAGCATTATATATTTGATGGAAAATCAACAGACCCCAAAGCAAACCGAAGAAATCGCTGCTCTTTTGACTGACCTGTTTGCTGTCAATGCTGTCTACAATCAGAATGAAAATATCATTTTCAGCCTTGAATATATCTACGATAGAGAGCAGTCCGACAAAGTTATCAAAGACCGCCTGAAAACTGCCGGTTACAATTTCAATCTGCACCAGCAAGACGGTAATCTACTGCTTAGTATCAACCCCGGCAGAAAAGAACGCATTCCCCTGGTCAATATCATTCTGTTTTTGGCTACGCTCTTTACAGTTTACTTTGTTCCGGTTTTCTTAAAACAGACCGTTATTAGTGAAACGCTAACCAGTGCCTTTTACAATACTCTCCAGGCACTTGAGAATGGCGCCGGTCTGATGTTTACCATTGCGCTCATCTCTATACTGCTTGTCCATGAGATGGGACACTATCTGGCAAGTAGAAGACGACAGATTGTAACTTCCTGGCCATATTTTATTCCGGCACCAAATATCATTGGCACCTTCGGTGCAATTATTAAATCCAAATCTCCCTTTTGGAACAGAAGAGATTTAATTGAAGTCGGCGCAGCCGGTCCGATAGCCGGTTGGATTGTAGCTATCGGCTGGCTCATTTATGGACTGGGGCATTCACGGATTATACTTCCGGAAGTGCTTTCAACCACAGGAGAAATGTTTTTTTCGTTAGAAGGAGAATCGGTCTTGATGAAACTGGCGACGCTGGCAATAGTAGGTCAGGCGCCTGCAGGACAGGTTTACTATCTTTCCGAAGCAGCCTTTGCAGGCTGGGTCGGGCTGCTGGTCACGGCGATAAATCTTTTACCGATAGGTCAGCTCGATGGCGGGCATATTATGTACGGGCTTTTTCGTGAAAAACAGAGAATGATGGGAGTTATTGCGATGGGGTTATTGGTGTTCCTGGGTTTTTTGTCACCGTTATGGTGGTTTTTTGCGGGGATGGGTCTTCTGTTCGGGATAAATCATCCGCCGACATTAAATGACCAAAGACCAATCAGCAGGGCTGCCTTCTGGATGGCTATGATATCAATTGGGATTATGATTTTATCTTTTACGCCGGTGCCTTTTCGGTAGTTTGAAGCTCCGGAATAGAATCTAAATCTTCGGTACAGTCGTACAGCTTCTTTAAGTCTAAATCTCCTGATCTAATTACTTCAAAGAAAGCTTTTACCATCTGCGGGTCGAATTGGCTGCCTGTGTTTTTTGCAATTTCAGAAATGGCTACTTTTAGCTCGGCGCCGTCGCGGTATGGTCTGTCAGAAAGTATGGCGTCAAAAGTATCGACTACCGCCAGAAGTCTGCCTTCGATTGGAATCCCCTCACCAGAGAGTCCTGAAGGATATCCTTTGCCGTCATATCTTTCATGGTGCGAGGCTATATATGGAATTGCCGGTTTGAAAAGATCTATGCCTTCGATGATTTGCAGGCCCAGTTCGGTATGTTTTTCCATCCGTTCAATTTCTGTCTTGCTCAGCTTGCTGGTCTTATTTAAGACAGCATCGGGAATGCCAATTTTACCGATATCGTGAAGCATACAGCCCATCACCAGATTTTTTACCTGGTCGGGCTCCCAGCTAAGATGACGGGCAACAATTTCTGCAAGCTTTGATACTCTGTCGGTATGTCCGGCAGTATGGGCATCGCGGGCTTCGATAGCTTTGGCCAGTCCTTTAATAGCATTTAGATACGATTTTTGCAGGTCATTGTACATGCGCCAGTTGGCAATAGCAGATGCCGCGAAATTGCTTAGAATGCCCAGTATATTAATCTCTCCGGAGAGAACTCTGTCAAATTTCCTGAAAGCTAAAATGTTTATTACACCCGTTAGAGTTCTTCCGATAAAAATCGGCTGAGAAATTTTGATTCTGTTTCTCTTAGATTCTCCTGCAGAATCCTCACGTATAGAGATTGCCGGCTGCGGACTTTTGGTATATGTAAATGTTTCAAGAGTTGAGTCATCCAGAACTTCGCCAATATATTGCTGGTCATCCGACTCATAGACTTTGCGATTAAGTTCAGCCTTGGAGGGATCTGAAATTATAACTCCTGCCGCAACTGCACCTATCTCTTTTTTACAGGACTTGACTAAATTGATCAGGTACTTCTCAATATTGTTATCAATGGAGCTACTGAAGCTGGTAGTCTTAAGAAATTCCACCTGACCTTTAAGCTCCAAATTTTCTCTTCTGATAGACTGGTGCTCTAAGCCGCGTTCGATAGTAGCTTTTAGAAGTTCCATCTTAAAGGGTTTGACCAGAAAATCATAGGCACCGTTTTTCAGAACAGATATAACCGTCTCTATCGTCGGGTGGGCAGTCATAAGTATTACTATTGCATCGTGGTTGTGTTTCAGAACCGCATCAAGAATTTCTACACCGGAATGACTGCCCATTATAAGATCCGTCAATACCAGGTCAACTGGTTTACAGTCTAAATGTTTGAGGGCCAGACTGGGGTCAGAATATACGCTGAGGTCGTATGATTCCATGCCCAGGGCGTCATTTATGAGATTGCAGATGTACTTTTCATCATCTACAACCAGTATTTTAGCCTTAGTATTCAAGAACATAATTTCAGAGCTTCTTCTCGTTTCATCTTATCGGACTTAATTGTTTAGCCGTCATATGCAGTCGGGAGAATGTCCAATTATTGAGCGCAGCTTTTGAACCGCTATAACTGGAATCAGAATAGCCATCTATTTCCCCTCAATTTTCCGGTTGTACTGAGCAGACTTTGAGCAGAGTCTTTCGAGATTTGCAGACAGAGACAAATTCTCTCCGGCAATGTTTAAGGATTACTCAAATAACTCGATAATCAAAGAATAGCCGCCAGTTTTCAGGTGAATCATAGAAGGAGAAAAGAGATGTCAAGGATTTTGACTATAGCAGCTTGTCTGATACTGATCTTGCAGCCGGCCGTTGAGGCCGAGACCAAAAAGGCACCTCGTCTGGTTAGAATAGGCGATGTCCCAACCGGCGAACTACGGGCAGGATATACTATATCTGCCGCGGACACCTGTATTGTCAGACATGACGACGGTCTATACTGGCGAATTGACGGCTGGATAATCGGCAACGAATTATATAAGTCCTATCTTGACCCGGCCGCCAGCTGCCAGCTTCCTTATCCCTTCACAGTTACAGAAATAAATATGCCGATGGCATTTGATGCCACCACTCCGTTAATAGTTGCGGTCGATATTGAAGAAGCAGACTTGTCAAATCCTAACTGCCCCGTACCCGGACAATTATTAGCTATTTCTGCTCAGTATGAATATATGGTGCCGGGTGCTGGCGTTTACGATATCTGGATTCCATTGGATACACCTTTCGTAGTAAACGGACCTTTCTTTGCAGGATTCTTCATTGGCAATACATTTGAAGCAGGTGTAAATCCTGGCTTGATTACAGATAATATCCCCATGCAGTGCGTCTCATACAATATTTGGGACACATCCTTGGGCTTTGTAGATATGGGCAATAATGAAACTTTCGACCTCCCCGGCAGACTGATCCTTTATGCTTCCGGTTATCCCGGTGGTTCAGGGGGAGTTCAACCGGAACCGTCTCTGTCAATTATTTTTCCTGCTGAGGGAGATACGCTGCTTGGCTTTTCAAATATCTGGTCATGGGAAAATTCTGGTTCAGAAATAATTGACTTCGTAATTTTTGAAGCGCGACCGGCCTCGGGAGCGTATCTTGAAATCGGCAGAGATTTTGACGGCAGCCAGACTCTCAGAGATGGTGTTAATACAGCCGTCATTGCCGACGGATTCAGTCAGTTCTGGGATTTTTCTACCCGTAGCGAAGGAGACTATGTCATAAGAGCCACAGCGGTTGATACCTCGGGCAGAACCTCTGCTGACAGCATAGCTGTCTACTTAGAACCTACTCCCCCGGTTCCGAGAATAGTTTCACCAGACAACGGCAGTGATTTTTGCCCCGACGTAAATTTGCTGTTTAGTTTGTTTGATGAAGACTTTTCGAGGGTTGAGGCTCATGTCAAAAAAGGTGATACTGCTTTTTCATTAAACCTGATTCAACTGGTGCAGTCCAATTACGGAGATAACAACGGAAATCCTCTGGATGGCAATAGTTACACCAACGGCGAGTACGGCGAGTACTATAGCGGCCCGATAGCAGTCACCCAGGCCATCAGGGTTTGGTACGACCGCGGCTACAAACAGATTATGAGACAGGGACTTTCTGATATACCGATTAATGAATTTGTGGAGCTGATGGCCGGCTTCTTAAATACAAGAAACAATAGTGGTACTTATGATGAAAATATGATAGAAGGCTTAAGAGCGCACCTTGATCGCTTTGATTTAGTAGATTTTGACTATTTCCGTGACCCTGATTACTATTCACTAAGAAGCTGGTTAGAAGATGAGGAGCGTTCTGTCATACTCGGGCTCGGTGGTGCACCGGGAATGTGGGTTGCTGCTGATGGTTTCTCCGGATGGAAACAAGCCGACAGCAGTTTTGTGGTAAGAGTTGCCAATCCTGAAACCGGTTTTGTAGTCGACGCACTGATGAGAAACAATTCCGGAATCAATGAAATAAAAATTGGAAGCAGCTGGCAGTCGGTTGATATAATGATATCGCTCTTTGTAAGAAACTGGAACGTTTCGCGCCAGCTTATAGGTACTGACCTTGACGGTTCGGACGGCTGGTCAATCACCTGGACACCGATAGCCCTAAGCGATGGCGCTCCTTATTTCTTTAGAGCAACAGGCTTTGACCAGTCCGGCATAACCGGTAATTCAACGATTCTAATGAGTTATGATTGCGCTAATTTCTTTGTCAAAGGTGATTATAACGGCGACAATTTAACCAATATGCTCGACCTGATTTACCTGATAGATTTCCAGATTAACAGCGGACCTGCTCCGGTTGGCGGAGTAGGCCGGGCCGACGCAAACTGTGACAATAACGTAAACATAGCTGATGCTGTTTTCTTTATAAATTTCATGTTTGGATCGTCCGGAACTCCCTGCTACTAAGTATATTTAAGAGCAGGCAGTTTTAACTGCCTGCTTTTTTAATTCTACTTACGAGCTGCCGCAGCTTTGACAGCCCGCCTTGCTATCTCTGGCGAAATACCAAGCAGTATGATAAGTTTATCTACCGCTTCATCGAGATATTTAGCCCAGCTTCTGTCATGTTTGTTTCTAAGTTCATCGGTGAGCTCATCAGCAAGTTGTGCTATCAATTCGGCATAGCGCTGTCTTTTCCCTATTTTCAAAAAGGGAACAACATAGCGGGTAACGATATGCCCTGCCAGAAGCAGCCCGAATGAGCCCAGGACAGAAAGCCAAGAAGCAGGTTCGAATAATAGTGACTCCATACAATTTCTCCTTTAAAGTTATTATTGAAGTATTATTTTGATTACCAATCCAATTGCCAGCTGGTCGAATCAGGTACGGTAATTCTCTTGTGTACTATGGTACCGTCGCTGCGCTCTATTATCAGGTCGTACTGGGTAGCAGCAGGAACCAATGAGTCCGAACGGATCAAATCCAGATAGAAATATCCACTGCTGTCAGATGTAGTCGTTACCATGAAAGGTGATATAATCAGATTACCCGATTGTGCAACACCGGCAGGGAGAAAGGCTCTGACCACGGCATCTTTTTCGGGGACAGCACTGACAGAGTACAAATAACCGTATACCCGGCACAAGGCCGGCAAAACAGGAGAGCCCGGGTCAAACTGGTCTCCAAAAACAGTATCAATTCCGGCACCCGTCACTATCAACGTATCAAAAGTCTGATAAATGTAGCCGGGTGAAGTTGCTACGATTATAAAGCTGTCAGCATCAAGATTGAATGTTTCAAGTCCCAGTAGATCCGATTTCCCTGTAGCTATTAAAGCTGATTGATTGATGTTACGCACTGCCAGATTCGTGCCGGGGATAACTTGAGAAGTAGAAGAGTCGTAGGTTACTAATTGATATGAATACGCTCCCGAGCCTGTACCTATGCCCGATATTTCTAAGTCAAGATATTTTCCGAATGTCCCGGCAGTTGTATGATTTGACTGCGGTGTATTCCAGACCCAGCCTGCCAGTGTTGCAGAATCCAATCCCGAAGCTCCCTGCACATAAGATGAATTGTTCAGCGAATCCCACATGCTTCCGGCAGCAGTCGCCGCATCACTAAAAGGAATATTCCATATCTCTTCTCTAAAAGTGCCGTCGATCTGCTCGGCGGTTATTGAATTAGCGGCTAGGTGGGCAGCCGTGATTGCGTCAGCCTCTATTTGGGCGGCTGATATATCTCCAGTTGCCCTATCAAAGTTAATTCCCGCATAACCGGCTAAATCAATTCTCGAACTACGGGCACCCAAAATCGCAAATCTATCAAGAACATTCACCGGCTGTCCAAAAGCGGTATCTAATGTGACAAAACCGGAAATATTGTTGTAACTAATAATTGTTCTGCCACTGCCAGCATTACTGCCAGTGTAAAAGACCAAATGCTGAGTTCTCATATCCCCACCCGAAAGAGTTGTTTTAAACGCACTTGCACTATTAGCGGTTGAGTCCTTGACACTGTCCTGTTTAGGCACCAATCCCAACATAGCCGCACCGAAAGTCTCCATTGTGGTATAGCTATTTAATATCTCATCAAAAATAGTGGCGGCGGAGTCACCCAGAGAAGCCTCTTTAGCCACCCATCCATCCTGAGCTTCGGCGGTATCGTTTATCTTTGCTAAGATATTACCAAATCCCGTAGCAATCTTATTCCCGGTAGTGTCAAGTAACCAATTCGTATCGGCCAACATATTAGCCCAGCCCGCCCCACCCGCAGCGGAAGTCCAGTTCTGGTTCATCATTGTTTTTATATCAGTGGTATCCAATCCAGAGGCTGAACCCTGCACATAAGCAGGTTTCATCATTAAAGTACCAAAGCTCGTAGCTGCGCCAGCGTTCACATCAGATGAATCTCTTTTGAAGACGGTATCTGCAATCGCAACTATGTCAGCTGCGGAAAGACTTGTCGTAATATCAAGAGAGCTGTTATCAATTATAAGGGAGTCATTATCGGTAATCGGGTTCCAGCCATCAATATTACCCACCTCAGCCGCCAAGGTAGCTTCTCTTGCAATCCAGTTGTCCTGAAGTTGAAGAGTGTCAATAATAGCATTGGCGGTATCTATGACTTTGCCTATATCTGCGTTGTTGGCTATAGCTTGTGCACTCGCGGCACTTGCGTCTCTCATTATCTTAGCGAAAATACTGTTATTGGTAGTATCGCTTAAATTTCTATTCAATGTTGTATCTGCTATCGCATCTATGCCCGCCACCGAAAGAGCGTATCCGGTCTTATCGTTGTTGGTAACTACAGTGACTTCGGGGTCTTTTGAGTTCCAAATCGAAAAGTCAACAATCACCGAATCAGTAGCTGGGTCGTACAGTGAGGCTTCCCTTGCAACCCAGTTATCCTGTAATTGCAATGTATCAATCGTCCCAAAAGTTGTATCCCGAATCTCATCGAGATAGACATCAAGGGAATCACTGAGAACTTGTACTGTCCCCCAGTTATCCGTTGGTATGCCGCCGTCACCCCACATAACGATATTGATTGTCAGGGTATAATCTGTTGGTGTGGGCGTGCCGTCTATATCCTGAATCTGGTCAATAAACCAGTAAGTAGTATCTCCATAAATCTTACTTGTGTCTATGCCTATTGCAAAGGGATAGGTCGTACTGCGGGTATTAAACTGCAAGGCCGTGCCACCATCCAAATAAGTAAATACGTGAACTGAGTCTGGCTTTGTTCTGATACCGGAGGAATCAAGTGTTATAACCCGCATAGTTATAAACTCGTCCGCCTTTTTCAGACCAAGAAAGTCTGCCTGCACCATCATCGGCAACAGCATTATCATTAACGTAAATAATGTTTTCTTCATTTATCCAACCTCGCATACTCAATATTCTCAGTATTTCTATTTCCCATTTGAATTTTTCTTCTGCGCCCACTTACGCCAGCTTCGCCCGCTTCTGTCCAGCATACTTTTATCTGCACGTGGTCAATGAGAATGTTATCAGTCGTGGTGCCAGCTGGATTTATGAACACTCCAAATGTTGTTGCATTTACCTCGGCAACAGTCCAAGTCACACCCCAAAGCACATCGGTTGTGCCTCTGGCCTCCTGATAAGCATCGGAGTCTTTGTCGAATGTTATGTTGACGACATCCCCAACTTCACTCGTTCCGTTTTTAGTTAAGGCAACATTCACTCTGCGTCTGCTCGCTTGATTGGCGGCACCTTGACCTTCCATCCGAACAACGATTGAATCAATAGTTGCGCCTGTGGGTGCGCTGATGGTAAAATTCTCCACTTCCATATCTACCTGTGATGATTGGTCATCCAAGGCTCTTTGGTCATCACTCAAAAACACCGAATCCTCTCTGCTCCAAGTTGCTCCGTCTGTACTGCTGGTGGCATCCTGGTAATCACAAGAACCGGCCTCAGTCCAATGAACTACTACGTACATTTTAACAACCCTGGGGTCATCACCGGCAGAAACCCATATCAACGAAACATCAAGACTGTCAACACTCGCCCTCGTCCAAGAGCCAGAACAACCCCCCGCAGAAGTAGGCGGACTTACATAAGCGTCAAAAACATAGTCCGTGAGGGTTGCTGTCATAGTTATTGTGTTGCCATCACACCAGTTGCTGGTTCCATTGAACAGCCGTGCCTTTATTACAGCAGATCCAGCACCAAAATTCTTTCGTGCCCTGATATGAATCATCACAGAGTCTATAATTGCATCAGAGGGTATTGTTGTATTGTCTGCCAAAGACAGCATTTCATCACCCGGAGAATCGTCCCATAGATAGGTAGCGTCATCTGCGTCATTTAATGCGCCATGCTTTGTCGAATTGACAAGCTGCCAATTATCGGGGAACGGGTCACCATCAGGGTCTAAGGTCTCAGTCCCGGCCCATACATTGGCAGCCAACATAAATAAAAACGGAAAACAAATTATTGATATATAGTTCTGTTGATTTCGTGGTCTGGTCAATTGTTTTACGGATTTCATGGTTTGTTAGAGCTACTTCTTTCTTTTGCTTTTGAATTTGAATTTTCTGACTTAAGGGCGGCGCGTCTTATTTTTGAGAGCATCGCCCAAAACTTCTGCTGGTCCTCCCCTTTTGGAGCCAGTTTGTTTCTAAGTTCAATCATTTTGATTAAATCTCCCGGTTTAAGTTTAATTTCTATATCGCTTAAGAGTCTTTCATAATATCGTTTGATAAGGTCATCCAGAATTTCCAGACTTTCAGTCGGGGCGAATGATTCAATTGTGTTTTCAGGCATTTCATTCACCTAACTCTATTATTATAAGGTCTGTGGTAACCGGTTTATTTGACTTGGAATCGCGGGCAATCTTGAAACCGGTGGAGATTTCGGTGCCGACCATAAAGACCTGCCTGTCGCTCAAAGGACGGGCTATTACCAGCGCTCTGGCAATGTTGGCCGGAAGTGAGTTACCGCGGCGATCGGTTAATCCGGCAAAGCTGACCGACTGCGATGAATCGCCGATATTGATTGAGCCAAAAGCAACAGACTTGGTTGCATCGACCTGTTCTAAGTTTAAGTATTCTATTTCTCCGAGGTTTTGGACTCCCCAAACATTGAAGTTAAGGACGTGCCAGATTCTGTGTGACGTTAATTGTACTAATCCGTTATTCATCTATTACCTCTAACTGCGTACTGGCGCCGAAGCGCTGTCAAATGGTGGACGAAATGATTTCAGTAAGGTGTCTGCCCGGCCGGCGTAACTTTCGACCAATTTTAGCCAGGCTGCGGCAACTTTGTCATGACCTCGAAGCGATGACAACTCTCTGGCAGCTGATGAACGGCTGATAATTTCCAGAGCACGGTAAGTTGCTGCTGCCTGTATCGCCGGTTCTATGCCAAATTGCCGGTCAGGGTCTATGGTCTTTTCTATCAGACCATTGGCCTCATCGACGGCATTTTGCAGAAGTTCTTCGGTGTAACTTTGATAAACAGGTGTGTAGTCAAGATAGACAGACTCGCCGGATGTTATCGCTCCGGCGGCAATCCTTTTCAGGCTGCCTCCTTCTGAGTCCAGTGAATAGTCCACGCCCTTTTTATATGAGATATAATTAGTGTACCAGATCAGAATCGTCTGTCCGGAGCTTAGCGCTCCGTCGCTTTTGATAGTAAGGGCACCGACATCGTAGTCAATTATGTAATCAATATTTTCGGTATAAATTGTACCTAATGAACTGTCCGAAGCCGCCACTACCGAACCACGGAAAATAAGATTGTCAGGTAATGAAGTAGTGGGGTTCCCAAGAGTAACTGACTGACGAATTAGATCGTTAGTTTGCTTCGACTTAACCTTAAAATCCGAACTGCTGACTCTGCCTCCAAAAAATGTGACAGAATCAATGCTCTTTAAAACAACCAGCTGGTCTGATATTCTGTCCTGTACCGGAAATACAGATGTTAAGTGCTGTTTTACTTTTTCAACGCTGGTATACAACATCGTTTATCTCCTGACACTTAGCGCTAATAGATTGGAAATTGCGGTAATCTGGCTTCCGACCGGCTCAGTTGTAAAAGATGTGTTGACTTTGAGCCGAACCCAGAATAAGACGCTGCCGTTGACCGAGTTTAACTGCCAGTCTGACGGCATGCTTTCGAAATCTGTCCAGAGAATTAGTTCTTCGTCTGTGGCATTTAGATTGAAATTCCCGCTTACCGGGGTGAACGCTTTCCAAACTGTGCCATCCCAATAACTGTAGCTGACCGTGCCCCCCACACCGGCAGTTGACAGAATAAAACGCAGGAACCGAAACTTGCTGTCCATGCCCAGGTAGACTTCGTCACCAATGGTTTTTGCCAGAGCGCTTGTTGAGGGATGAAAAACATCGGCGCTGGTGCTGCTGGCAGCTTCGATGGTCAGATCTGAAAAAGTTGTCGAGACAGCATCGTACAGAATAAATTTATCAATTGTGTCGGCTCGCGAATCTAAGGCAGCTGGTGTCGAAAAGCTCCCGGATTGACGGTTAGTCTGTTTGGCGATAAACTGCCCGCTGGCAAACTGCTGCAAATAAGTTATGACCGGCACATTTTCGAAAAATATTATTTGTGGGAACAGTCCGCCGGAGCCGTCAAGAGTCACGGAACTTCCCCAGTTGCTGCCGTCGTATTCACGATAAAGCAGCTGGTCGTTGTCATAGACGACGCCCAGCAAACCTTCGCTGGAAACAGAGATGTCAAGCTGGTCGTCGAAGTTACCGGTTGAGGCCAGGTTGTAGGGAGTGGTCCAGCTTCCACCCAAAATTGGTCTCTGGCTGAACCAAAGATCAGTAGCATTTCCGCTGTAGACGACAAATAAATCGTTGGGACCTATAACAAATTTTGCCCAGGCTGATGTATGGCCGGTTGAAATACTGTCACCGGAATCGGCGATGCCTGCCCCCCAGGTGGCGCCGTCATCGTCTGATGATTTGGCATAGATGTAGTAAATCGCGCCATTCTTGAGAGTATAACAAACCCAGATTCTGCCGCCTGTTTCTATGTCAACTGTCGGATAGTATGAAGGATTGCCGTTGAAGATAGTGACTTTGCTGCCGACCGTCCAGGTTCCTGAAGAGAACGAAAGTTTTTTGGTAACGAGATACTCTGTTGAAATTTCGGTATAGACTATATGAATATTGCCGCCCGAATCAATAGCTGCTGAGAAAGCGTCGTCGACTGCATCAGTGGCAATCGTAATTGGCGCCGACCAGCTTGAATAAGGAGAGTCGGCGTAATATAGTTTTATTTCTCCGGCGGCTGTTTGAATGAGGGCCGCGGCTCTTCCGGCATAAGCGCCCGCAGGAACTTTGAGAAGCAGCCTGCCGCTGGGCAGACCCAAAGCGTTTTGGGTGGTTGATTCTGTAATTTTCTTTTGCATTTTGCTAACTAATTTTGGTAGAAGGCCCGCCCAAAGGACGGGCCTAAAACCGTTAGGTCCAGACGGTGTCCATTACTACTGAAGCTTCTTTTATGACTTTAGCGTAGGCGACAGATTCTGTGATAACAGCTTCCTCGAAACGCTGCTCGATCACTTTGTCATACTCAACAATAAGAGGTTGAGTAATGACTTCTTCGATCGCAAAGCGGCTGTCCAGCCCGATTATCAGATCGCTGGCGACATCGTCGGAACGAATCAGTGTCGAACCGAGCGGTGTCAGCAGTTCACCGGTTTTCTGAAAGCGGTTTCCAGCCAGAGGGTCCTTGAACTCCGCCAGTGTCAAAATCGTCTTAAGCTGATTGATATGGCAGACGATGGTGTTCATCTCAAACGGTGAGAATTGTGACCAGAGCGTTATGATATCATCATAGTCCAACGTAGCGCTGACTGCAGTATTCACGGTTGTAGCGGCATTACTGTTGCCATCGCCGTTTATTATAGTATCAACTACCATGGCCATTTTATCAGTCTGCAGCTGGAAGCCGATATACCAGAGCAACACTCTGAATTGCGAGGTCGTGCGATAACGCAGCGCCTTGTAGCTGGCCTTAAGCGCCAGGCCATAGTCAGAAACATTTACAGCATGATTCTGTTCTGTAACTAACATCTGCGGCACATCGGCTCCTTCAGCTACCGGCCGGAGCGAAAACTTGGAACTGTCTCCGGTATCGATGAAGAACGGGGTGTAGCTGTTTGAGGCTATGTTGGTGGTATTAGCTATCAGTTTAGAAAGTTCCGGACGCATTGATTGGCCGCGCCTGATTTCTCTGAGCATAAACTCAGGCAGCAGAGTTGGCGCATTCTGGAAAAACTGTTCGACGGTAGTAGGTGTTCTACCTGATAAGCGTATACCGGCCAGAGCTAATTGTCTTTCAAAAGCATCCAGCGGGCAGGCCTGGGGTGAAGGATCGTATTCATCACATTCCAAAAGTTCGGAAAGCGACATACCTCTTGCCTCGGCTTCGTTATAAAGTTCTTTTTCAACTTTCAAAGAAGCGGCGCGTGAAAGGTCAACGCCTCCATAGTGCGATTTCTCACTTGACTGACTGGTTAATCTTTCAATCGCTGCTGAATTCAAAAAATCATTAAATTCCATTCTTATCTCCCTTAGTTAAGCAATATCATGCAATCGGTTGTGCCATTGACAGAAAGTACCGTGCCTCTGGCGATATTACCGCCGGCAGGGTCCGAGGCTACTGTCGGGGCCTGTTTAATTTTAGCACCGGTGGCGCCCACCACCCGGTTGCCGATTACAGGAAAAGTTGTGCCGATGGCCAGACGGCAGATACCGCCTACCTGTACGGTAGCCAGGCGGTCGCCGTCGTCATTATCGGATAGTGTCAGAGCGACCAACTTGCCTAGTAGCAAGCCGCCATCGGTAATCGGTCCGGTTTCTCCATCAGACGATAAAGTAACCGGCTCACCAATGTTGGTATCCTTGAGATCATCCACGCTGCTGGTCTGCTTGATGGTGAAGGTCACCAGCACCGGAGCTATGACATCTAAATCTTGTGTGCGTACGTTCATCTAATACTCCTAAAAAGTGTTGAAATATATTTATGGCCGGGATGTTGCTCCCGCTGGGGCCGGGACCGTGCGTCCCTCTATACTATTTGTAATCATTGGTCTCTCTCAGCCTTGCTGAACTATTGTTTGAAGCAGGCGGCAATCCGAAAGTTGTGGGAAAAGCTAGTCTGAATCTGTGGGAAGTTTTCCGGTATTGCTCAATAAGCTCCGCTGCGCTTAAGTTTTCTAAATCTTCCAGATAAGTCAGTACCTTGTCGGGAGCAGCTGAGCTTCTTTCAACTATCGTTACCGCTTTAACCATACCTGCGATACGGTTAAGGTAATCCTCACGCATCAGCTTCAGTTCTAATTGTAGTTTGCACGAATTGTCCAGAGTTGTTTTTATCTCTTGTAACCATTCAGTAAGTTTGTCAAAATCTATTTCAGACAGTTTGTCGCTTTTGAGGCTGATTAAAAGTTCGTCTAAATACTTCTGTTCAGTATTATGGTTTGTCAATTTTCTCTCCTGTTATTTCACTCAAGTGATATTCAATCCGGGCGAGTCTTGTTTCCAAGTTTGTTGAAAATTTATAGAACTGCTCTTTACTTAAGACAGTCTCTTTTAGAATCACCTCAATATTGTTAAGTTTTTTGTCGAGTTGCTCTACTATGGCTGACTCTGCCTTGGCTGCCAGCTCTATGCGTAACGACTGAATCGTCAGAAAATAGGCGGCGGCTATTCCAAAAATCATGGCCACTAACCGCAGCAATGTTCCTGTGATTTTGAGACCGCTTTCTTTGTTTACAGTTTCGGCCATTGTTTAGCGCTGCGCTCTCAAATTGTTTTCATTTTTCAGATAGAACAAATATTGCCTGGTGCTGTTGAGCCGGACCGGACGAATTGCAAAGGTGCCGCAGAGCGGCTCAGAAAATTGCAACAGGTAACCCTTTTCGCTTCTTTCAATCTTTTCGATTGTTCCTGATATAATGGCAGCGTGCGGCGATCTGGCGTTTTCCCGAAGCGGAATTTTTCCGCTATCTTTTGCTTCTGCTAAGAATCTTCCGCCATGCTTTAGCCTGTTTAAGTTGAACTGTTTGAGAATAAAACTGTACGATTGGTCGTTTCTGCTAAACCGCATCAGATAATGATCCTGCCCTTCACAGCTGCTAATTTCAAAAGTAGTTTTTGATTCAGCCTGAGTGCCGCGGCAGAAATTGTAACCAGGGCAGTCTGAATAAACGTCTGCCGAAGGCCAGATGATACATCCTTCACGGGTTTCCAGCCTATGGACTGCATCACTTAACTGGTCTTTAGTAACCAAGGCATGACGGATAATTGAGATTTTGCTGGCGCCTGAACTGATTGTAAAGTCTGCCTGGCTGAGATTATGGTCAGGCAGAAGTTTTATTTCGAGCCGCGATACCGATGACTGTTCATAATTCAAAAAACTCTCCAGTTCTTGTTCACTGCAGCGCTGTTTACCGCGCAGTCCCAGCAAAACTGCTCTGGACAATTCAAAATCATTTAGCGACGTTACTTTTTCAAAGGCGCCGGTTGGTCTTTCCAGCAAAATGCCGTCTGAGTCGCGAACTGCAATCTTTCCCTGCTCAACTAAAACTGTGACTGGTAACCCTTGATAATCGGGAACAACCAGATAGGAATCTGATTGCGGCAGGTCTGAAAGCTTAGTTATAACCTGCGGTTGAGTTAAGACCGAATTGAGAAAAGACAGGTCAAGTTCTTTGGTAACCGCAGTATTCTGCTGTGCTCCGCGATAGACCAGCGATGTTTCCAGCACCCGTTCAATCTGTCTGTAATTGAAGTGTACGATTTGCCTGCTGCCATTGGTTGAGTGCTGCTGTAATGGCCGGTGGTCACAATTTCTGATATCTTCACCGCAAACCGAGCATTCCGGAAAGAGATAAATGAAGCTGATAGAGCATTCTTTATAAATGCCGCCATCAATATTGTGCCTGAGATTTTCGGCGCCTTCTGCATTTTTCAGCCAGTAGAAATAACATTTAACCCATTGGCTGCCATCTCTGGTAACCAGTAGAGAATGAAAATTGCGCGCCACCGGGAGTTTGTCTTTGCGATGGCCGACCAGTACAGGTGAGTCAATTAATAGTGCAGCCAGTCGGCTATGCTCTTCGGCAGGAAACCTGCCTCCAAAGGAATTGACTTCGTCAGAGACAACATACATAGCCCGCACAAAAACATCGCCGGGACCGACCGGATTAGGCGGCTTGATATTTTTATTTATCAGCGAAATGATCTCTTCTGAGATTTTTTCGATTGGCTCTGCTAAGTGAGCTGTGATCTTGCCAATACTCTCAGCCATTCTACCTCCGTATCTGCTTGCCTTTACCAGATAGAGCCGGCTGCGATTTTACATCAATTTACTATAATTTTTGCGCAGGTTTTTGCGGGCATGAAATGTACTTCTAACTGGATAGCAATTTTTTGCGCAGGCTAAAGCGCTGTACAGCAAAGGCTTGCCCGGTCAATAGCCTTACCTGCAATATCGGCATTCTCTTTGCTTAAACATGATTTGTTATGACTAAAACTTATTACAGAAATCGAAATTTTATTGACCCAAATTCAATAATCTATGTCAAAAAAGAGAAAGACTATTTTAAGTGGGTCTTTAGCCTGATGGTATTTGCGCTGGCTATGATGTTGACTTTATCAGAAGTCGGATAGGTCTTCTGAGAAACGAAAACTGGCTTTGCAGCGCACCTCCTACAGTTACCAAAACGGCTTCATAGACGGATGTGAACTAAAAGACCTTCGAATAAATTAGTTTCAAGTTCCCATCCCTCCCTTCTAACGCCCTGAGAGATTATTTCTTCCGGGCGTTTTTTATTGTCTCAAATTTTACCGACCCGGGGCGCAATAGAAACAGAACTGCGGGTTCTGAGTGGCCAGAGAGCCAGTGCTAAAGCCATCAGGGCATCACAGTCGTTGTTGTTGTCCCACAGGGCACCGCGAAGTTCATTTTCCAGCGACCAGACCTTGCCGGCGCCATCGGGAAGTTTCCAGCTGTCGTAACCAATTTTATCCTGAGCATGAAAAAGTTCAACATTGGTCAATAGTTCTGCTTTGGAATTTGCCGTAAATATTACCGAAACAGGATTGTATTCTTTTAGTTGTTCAACTACCACATCCCCAAGTCCGGTAGCATCGACTACCAGCTCTCCCGGGTATTGGTGCTGTCTTTTCTTTATCTTTTCAATCACGACTGCCCAGTCGAACATTTTTAGCCGTTCCAGTGCAACTATCCTGGCACAGCCGTTTGAGACTTCGATAGTGATGCCTACTGTGGCGGTACGTTTCCGGGCCAGATCCCAGCCTGAAATGTACATTGGACTGTCATTAGTTTCCGGCCCGGACAAAAAAGATTGCAGCGCTCTGTCTATATATCTGCCTTTTAATATTTCACCGCCGCTGTCAACGAATTGTCCCATTATATTTTGTTTGACTCTTTTTTCTGAAAAGTATTTGACCCGCTCTCCCAAATATTTTTCTGAGATATACGGATTTTCACGGCTGTCTCCATATTGCAGATAACCGGGGCTTTTGTTGCAATAAATCTGCATGGCCCGATTGTAGAACCAGTTTTTGCCGTTCGGCGTTGAAACCAAAAAAAGGCGGCCTTCGCGGTCGGCCAGACGCATCTGAATTACTTCTTCAACCACAAATTCAGGGTCTGACTCAAAGGCAACTTCGTCAAAAATAAACAGGTCGTAGTCCTGACCTAACAGGTACTGTCCTTTGTTTTGAGTCGTACGGGATTCGATGGTGGCGTTATTGCCGAAGACCATCTTTGGATATGGTGTCATGGTAACTTTTTTGATAAGCGGCTGCAATATTGCTGACTGATTGACAAGATTGTAAACAGTATTAAAAATAATATTGGCCCGGTCCTGAGTTATGGAGGCGGTAACTATTTTGTACGGCAGACGGCCATTGTATTTGAGCGGCCGAATTTTGTAAAGCGCGTGGTGAATAATATTTACCGCACAGACGAATGATTTCCCCCAGCGGTTGCCGGTTACCAGGATATTTTCCTGCTCTTTGGCATTATTCAGCCAGTCAATCTGACCTGGATGAAGATTTATGCCAAGAACCGCTCTGGCAAAGTAGTCCGGTTGAGTTAGCCCTCTTTGCCAGTCAATGTTTTTGCAAGAATCGGTTATACCAGCACTCCCGCTTTGCTGCGGGCGATTTTTTGGTCTATCAAACCTGCTTGATAGAGTTTTAGAACGTTATCAATCTCTTTGGACTTAATCACGCTCTCATCTGAAGCCTGATAAGTAAAAGTGTTATCGAATTCGAAACGGCAGCGGGTGTTAATTCCGGCCAGGGCCAGATCAATATTTCCAATCCATTCCAAAAACTGGCTGACTTCGGATTGAATCGAACGCACCTGCCTCATTATCAAATCAAATTTGAAGGCCGACCAGGTGGTAGTCGCTCCGTAAGAATAACCGAGCATGAAAGGAGCCAGATTGGTACCGGCACAAATCTCTTCTATCATAGCCCGGTGATTTAAGAACCAGCTGTTAGAAACCGAACGTGGGCTGTTGGGTCCTAAATGTTCAATCACAACATTATCCCAGGTGACCGGGTTGTCGTCAACGTCGAGACCTTTCATCATCCTTACCGTGGAGTCGAAGTATTCGTTGATACGCTTGATGTAAGCGTTATCAGACTCGCCGGTGTTTCTATTCGGAGGAGATATTTTGACATGAAGTCTATGATAGCCGGATTTATGTACCGCCCGGCGCATATCATTGACCAGCTGCTGTTCTATGGCGCTGACAAATGGAATCGCCTGCAAAATAGAACGTCCCAGCGGACGTTGCTGTGATACGTTTAAGGGAATATAGTAAAAATCGAGTCGGTCAAGTTTGGTTTCGCCGTTAGCAGACTCAAGGATGAGTTCCCGTTTTCCATTTTCGTCATTTAAGCGAACGTCTATCGGGTCGACCGAAATAAACTGGTCAATACCGGTAGCATCTTTTCTGACAGTCAGAAAACCAGCAAAGAGACCATCGCGATAGAGCGAATAATAAAGATCTGATAGAAACGTAGTTAATGCCTGAGGATTGCCCGAGGCGCCATAGCTAAGCCGCTCGGATAATAATTTCAGGCGGGAGCTGGCAGCCTGCTTGTTTTTCTCGGCAGCTGTCTCATCGACCTTAAACTGTCCCGGAGATGCAGAAAGACGCACCCAGGTCCAGATACAGGAATGGACAGTCGGGATATTGTCCGTCAAAAAGCGGTAGAGCATCGTCTTAAACCGGCCGGTCTGCATATCATTTTGAGACCAGTCCATCAGAGAACTTATCTGCCCGGAAGTTTTAAGCGATGAAATCTGAGCTGTCCGGGGAGACTGCAACCGGGAGCTTAAATTGTCTGAAATCATTGAATTGTTGTTTTTCTTGCGAAAAGGCCACATAATCTTTCCTTTTTCCAAGTCTTTCTATAGAATATTAACATCAATTCTATATGATTTTTGACTGGGCTAAATAGCGCTCAAACGACCTATGGTCGCTCCTAATTGCTTGTGAGGACATCAATTAGACAGTATATTAAGCCGGAATTAGCAGTCAATGAATTGGCAGTTATACCGATTATTACCAAATATGAGCAGGAATTTAGAACTTACTGCTCGGATGATAGTAGAATTGATAGGATTTTTGATACCACCTTCTGAGAAATGAGGAATGATGAAAAGAGTTATAACTATAGTGACATTTTGTTTGTTGCTTACCGCTGTCTCAAACGCACAGACAGATAATTACGGCAAAACCGATACACTTTACGCCGACGTAGAAAAGATTGGCGAAAGCAGCTGGACTATTACCATATCATTGACCAATGATGAATACATTGGCGGCATGTCAATTCCGCTCAGAATGAGCGCCGGAACTGTAAAGATTGTCGGAGACTCGGCCATTTATACCGGCGGCCGGGTTGATCACTTTACTATGAAACTTTTCCGACCGGATACGGCAATTCAATGTGTTACTCTGGGTATGGTTGCCAATTTGGGACCGACCAACAAAACACTGACGCCCGGAAGCGGCCGGCTGGTGACTATTTATGTTTCTTCGCTGGACGGCAGTCCGATTGAAAAACTGATAGTTGATACTGCTACGACTTCTCCGAACAATAGTCTGATGCTGGTTGCCGAGAGAATTCAGCTGACCGATCCGCCGGATACTATCCCCCTTGGCGAGAGCAAGAAGCAAGAGATTATTCCTGTTTTTGTGATCCGGACACCGAAATAAGTTCAATCGTATGTAATTCATGTGGGCGGCCGCCAAGGGCGTGTCCTCATCTGCCCCTTTATCACAAATATCGTCACTCTGAGCGGACAAAGTCCCGATGGTATGAAGTCCCATGGGAGTCGAGGGAGTCGAAAGGCAGGTAGAAATCCAATTTTCCTGAAGGGGTTATACTTATTGCCTGCAAAAAAGCTTAAATTTGATATTGCACGAATTAGTTTCGTCGATTATATATAGTGTGTGAATGGCACTTAATAGCTGAAGGCGATACATGCCTTTTGCTCTAATTAATTATTTGTCTGGAGTATCTAAATGTCGACAATGAACAGACGATTATGCTGGCTAATTATTTTGTTGATTTTCGGGTCGTTAATTGCTTCAAGTTGTGATGAAGAAAAAAACCCTATTCATACCACCGATAATGTTTTAATAATAGGTCTCACTACTGGCTTTAAAAATGATTTTATTCGAATCCGAATAAATGCCGAAACCGCGTTCGAAGATTCCGTTACCACAAATATGAGTATTGACTTTGCTACCGAAATTATGCCAGTAACCAGATTCGGTCTTAACGCCTTAACGATAACACACCTTCAGTCTAACTTTTCTGACGAACTGTCGCTCCAGGTAGGTCGAAATGTATATTTGGACATTTCTCTGATTCGTTCAACAACCGGAGCTCCTACGGGATTTAGATTCGGCGTCTTTGATCAACCTCCTTGGCGAGGAAATGACTAACTGAATATTGATCGATTTGGCCCTGTTTAAGTGGGCGGCCGCCAAGGGCGTGTCCCCATCTGCCCCTTTATCAAAATTAGAACTCAAGTGAATCAAATTCCCTTTTCTGTCATTTTCGTTTTTCTATCTTTCCAGCGTTTTAATCCCGACCATGATGCCGAGCAAGGCCTCGGGGCAGGCTGGAATCCATCTTTTCTGTCATTCCCGCTTTAGTCCCGAGCGAAGCGGAGGGGAATGTCGTTGTCGGGCCAAATTGTAGTTTTCTATTTGGTTACTTCTTCCCAAGCCAATTATTCATACCCTTAAAATGTTTTTTATACGCCCCATAAATATTAACTGGAATATCATCAGGCTTGTGTGGGTATCCATCTAACTCACCTTTGCAATATGAATACCATTCCTTGCTATTTTTTAACTTGAGTGTTCGTACAAATTCTCTGGCTTCTTCAAATGAACGCATTTTTCTTTTTTGATTCGCAATTCTTCCTGTCCCAAGCCAATCAGCCACACTCTTAAATTCGTTCTTATAACTCCTCCGAGGTGAAGTCGGAATGTCATCTGGTTTTGGTGCGTATCCGACTAAGTCACCGTTGCAATAAGATCTCCATTCAATTTCACTTTTCAATCCAAGCGTTCGTACAAATTCTCTGGATTCTTCAAATGGACGCCATCTTCTATATCGAAAAGAAACAGAGCCTGTCCCAAGCCAATCACCCCAATTGACCCAACCCTTCTTCTTATACGCAACTTGAGGTGCCTTTGGCAAATTCTTGGGCATTGGCGGTAAGTTCTCATACTCTCCCCGAATATATTTTCTCCATTGGGTATATGATTTAAGTTTCAATTGATGGACAAATTTCTTGGCATCTACATACGACAACCGAAGTTCCTTTAAAGTTTCATAGCCTAACCAGTCTGGATAATCTACCCATCCATCATTTTTGTATGAAAATGTGGGAGTCTTAGGAATATCAAGAGGAAGTTTAGGAAGTAAAGTAATTTCTCCTCTACAATACTTAATCCATTCGTTATAGTTTCTTAGACCCAGCTTTCTTACGAATTCCCTCGCTTCAAGAAAGTCCCTCTTTTTAACATGAGGCCTCTTTCCTGCACCATAACTATAACCTAACCAATCAACGTAACTTATCCACCCATCATTTCCATAGCTCCTATGAGGTTGAGTTGGCACGTTTCCTGGGAGAGGTCCTTTAGCAAAATTTTGCCACTCTGCAATTGACTTGAAGCCCAAGCTTCGAATATATTTTCTGGCATCGATAAACGGAAGATAATCTGCTTTTTTCTTCCTCTTTTTCTTCGAATATGCTTTTTTACAATTGGATGAAGTCTTATTTTCTCCCCTTATCCAATTTGCCCAACTAATCCACCCACTGCCCTTATAAACTCGATTTGGTGACTTAGGAATATCGAATGGAAGCTCCTTTAAACCTTGAATTTCCCCTCTAACATAAGCATACCACTTTTCTTGTTTTCTTAGCTTCAAATCAAATACAAATAATCGAGCTTCTTCATATGACCTCCATTTAGAACCCAACCGATCATTCCTCCCCCGGCTTTTTGTAATTCACCCGCACGGTGGCAGACTCTTTTTGGCGGATAAATTCTTTCAATATCTCTAGTTCGTTTTCAGGCAGGCGTTTCTTTTGGTAAGCGTCTCTTAAGAGTGCAGTAGTATCGACTGTCATATATTCGTCGTGCCCCAGCTTACGGATTTTGCTGACCAGTTCGGCAAATGCCTCGGCGCTTTCGGTTTTCGTAACAAACTTCTCCTGCTGCTTGATAATGACTTTGACATCGGCGCCTTCGGCCTCAAAAGAGCTGAAGCCGGTCAGCCTGCTCATCTCTGTTATCTCTGCTTTGAGAGTCTCAAACTCTGATGTCACTTCGTTTTTTTTGGTATGCAGTTCGACTAAGCGGTTGGCAATTTCTCTGGCTTTTTTAGCTCTTTCGATTTCATCTAAATCTTCAAACTCAGATCCGTCATCACTCATCAGCCGCTGGTGAATCTTGGCCGGGCAATGCTGAAAATATTCGCAGTAGCTGCAGTAGCCCCCTTCTTTGGGCAGGAAATTACCAAGCCGCCCGGCGTCCTGAACTTCTAAGACGGCGTTTCGGTATTCATTGGCTACCAGGTCAAGCTCATCGGCGGACATTTTGTACCTGATAATTTCATCTTTGCGCAGATAGAAATGGGTAAGTTCTACATCTTTGTATTGCGGGTGGTTAGCCTGCAGCGCCAGCCGGTATAAACCCATCTGATAGTAGAATCCTTTTTCTGTGTGACTGTAAATTTTGTTGCCGGTTTTGAAATCGCGGATTTCTATGGTGCCGTCTTCTCTTTTAAGAAGCAGATCAATAATAGCTGTAAACTTAAACGAGGTACCGGGCAGCTCAAATCTCAGTCTCATTTCAGAACCCAGCAGAACGCCCTCGTTAAAGGGCTGATACTTGTTATAATATTTTTCGAGCATCTCGCGGCCGATTCGAATGTAATCATCAATCGTATACATTTCGCTGGCCGGTACGATATGCGCCCGTTTCGGTTTTTCCCAATGAGCATGGTAAGTCTCCAGCAGTTTTTCAAGAGGATATTCGATGCTGTCTGAGACATGCTTGTACAAATCTTTGAGCGACCTGTGCACGGCATCACCAAGATAGAGGTCGGCAGAAATACGGACGGGCACTTCGATTCGGTCAATATATTTGAACTTATATTTCTGCGGGCACTGGTCAAATAAGTTTAATGCTGAATAACTGTACTGTGCCATTTTGAAAACCTCTATTTTAGTTTTTTGAGGCGTGCGACAAAAGCTCTCTCAAAAAACCGAGCCCCAGCCCGAAATGAATCGCCGGAAAAATAACCAGACCGTATAACAAACAGCCTAAGTAATGCCGCTGCACGGCCAGATAACCGGAAAAAAATATAACCACTAACAGGTAGACAAAAACCATTTGCCTGAAATAGTCAAACATTGTCGTCGAGAAAAAGGAAAACACTAAGAGTACAAAAAACGCCCCGACCCCAAACCCTGCCAGCCATTGCATTACGGAGTATTCGTCATGTTTTCTGGCAAACCGAAAGCGTCCCTTGCCATAGCGGTACATCTGCGACCATAGTTTACGGAAAGTCTCCGGCGGATAATAAGCCTGTCTTATTTTTTGAGTCAGGTAAGATTTTAATCCGGCAAGTTTTAAGCGATAGTTAAATTCGACCTCTTCGCAGCCGTCAAATGATTCATCAAAATAACCTACTTTATCAAAAACCGAGCGAAGATACATAGCGCCTGAAGAAATCGGGTCAATCGGTCCCTCGAATCCTTCAACAATCTCCTGCCCCGGACGATGCCCCAATATCGACGAGCGGCAATAGGCTGTTGAAGTTTGAAATTCATTACTGTCCGGCGGCGCCAGAGGCTGTGGACGGCAGAGGCAATCGGACTCTGTCGATTCAAAAGTTTCGACCACGCTGCGGATTATATCTTTGGTCGGGAAATAGCTGCGGACATCTAGCGTCATCAGATATGGCGCAGTGGTGTTCTTGATTCCAAGATTGTATCCCGAGGCCTGCAAGCCAGTCGCGTTATCCAGAATTTTTAAAGAACCAAAGCGCTTCTTGAATTTTTCCACTACAGTTCGGGAATTGTCTCGCGAATGACCCAGTGTGACTACAATTTCGATTTTGTCCATCGGGAAATCCTGGAGATATACCTGATCCAGCAGACGGCTGATATGTTTCTCGTCGTTTTTAACCGGAATAACGATGGCAACTTTGAATTTCGATTTCCTGACAGGCAAAGTCTTTCCCTCTGTTTTTGACTATTTACTGAGTAACGAATGATAGCCTGTTACCTAAACTCGTTCAAGCAAAAAGTCGGTTTTATGGCAAAATGTGATACGGCAGTAAAGATTCTAAGGCTTTGGCAGCTTTTTGGCCTCACTTGATATTTTGGCTACTGTCTCGGGTGATTCGATAAGGTCAATAATCGCATCGGTCAGTCCGCCGACATCATTATGCCTGACCAGAATACCATTTCGATTGTGCTCAATCAATTCTCTGGAACCGAAAGTGTCGAAACTTATTACCGGCAATCCGGCAGACATGGCACAGGTCATGGCAACTGCAACAGTTTCTGAAAAAGAACAGTTTATATAAAGATCCGCCTCGGCAAACGATTTCCGCAAGGAAGCGGAGTCGTCTAATACCCGACAGTCAACACCATTGAGAGTTCTCATTGCGGCAGACATCTGCAATTCAATTAGATATTCTTCATGGGTCAGTACGATCAGTTCTGTCCGCGGATATTTCTGCTTTACCAGTTCAAACGCCTTTAACAGGGTAAACAGACCGGCCGATTGGCCCTTTCGCTCAACTACCAGCAGGCTTGGTTGAACCGAGACTATCTCTTTTTTCTCATAAAATTTCGCATCACAAGGAGGCAAGTAGAGTTTGCTTTTGATTTTTTTTCTCAGAAGCTGTCGCTGTAAAAATCTGCTGGCCACGAAAACTCTGTCGCAGATAGTTAAGACCGCCCGAACAAACCAGCCGGGAGTGCCCTCGATTGATTCCCCCGGATAATAAAACAGACTGACTTTTTTGCCAAAAAACCTGCCGATTAATACCAGGGGCAGCACGCTCTTTAAAAACGGACCAAAACCAGCGTAAACGATTTCAACTGAACCTGCGCCGGGCATTAGTCTGAGAAATTTCTGCCATTTATGATATGCTGAACTGAGCTGAGCGGACTCGATCAAAATTACAGAGTCCGTCTCATTTTGACTATCTTTGGACTTACTGAGCTTTCGCTTATAGATTTCGGCAATCGCCCGCCCGGTCGCAAAAGGGTTTCGCCCGGCTTCGATTATCAGCCTCGTTTTTGAGCGTTCTTCAGTGAGAGCGCCGGCAAATTCATGCCCTCTTAGTATTTGTTCTCTGCTTTGGCTCATCGCTTATTTTACTGCTAAGTCCCCAAAAAGTGCCAAATTTTGCCTCAAGTTTAAGTTTGTGCCGGTTTTGGTCAATGCTTATTCTTAAGTTGCTTTGAATCAACCAGAAAGCGAGTTTATCTTATGACAGGCAAAAGTGGCAATATTATTCTTATCGGCATGATAGCAGGAGCAGCCCTGGGCGTAATGGGCGGACTCTGGCTTGGAGATGTTTTTCTGGCTACCGCCTTTATCGGTACTATCTTTCTAAACGCCCTTAATATGGTAGTCATTCCGCTGGTTGTCGCCTCTATGATAGTGGGCATCACCTCGCTGGGCGATATCAGCAAACTCGGCCGCACCAGCGGCAAGACTATTTTGTTCTATATGACCACTACCGGCATGTCGGTTTTTGTCGGCCTGATTCTGGTCAATATAATTCATCCGGGCAGCGGGGTCGAACTCTGGCAGACTGAGATTCCTGAGATGGTCAAGTCCAGTGATAAAAAGGGCATAATCGATGTCATCATCGGGCTTGTTCCCAAAAATGTTTTCAAGGCGGCCGCCGAAGGCAAGATTTTACCTCTGATAGTTTTTTCACTTCTGCTGGGCGGAGTGCTTTCGGCCATCGGCGAAAAAGCCAGAACGGTTATAAGTTTCTTTGAAGGCTTCAGCCTGGCCATGATGAAAATTGTCCATCTGATAATTTATATTGCCCCTCTGGGTGTTATGTCTTTGATAGGCACCATCATTGCCCAAAACCGCGACTCGGTCGAACAGTTAGTTTCCGGATTGGGCTGGTATTCGTTTACGGTAATCTTAGGCCTGTCAATTCATGGTCTGATAACCCTGCCGCTATTACTTAAATATTTGGGCAACAGAAAACCATTCCCCTACTTCCTGAACATGGGACCTGCTTTGACAACCGCTTTCACGACTGCTTCTTCGTCAGCAACATTGCCGATTACAATCGAATCGGTTGAGGTAAAGAATAAAGTCGACAGCCGGGCCGCTTCGTTTGTTTTGCCACTGGGTGCCACTATCAATATGGACGGCACCGCCCTTTACGAAGCTGTGGCGGCCATGTTTATCGCCCAGATTTGGGGAATAGAATTAACCTTCGGTCAGCAGGTAATCATCTTTTTGACTGCGACATTGGCTTCTGTTGGCGCTGCCGGTATACCGCACGCCGGTACAGTAATGATGGTCATGGTCTTAAATGCCGTCGGTTTGCCGCTTGAAGGCATCGGTCTGATATTTGCGATTGACTGGTTCCTGGATAGATGCCGGACGACTGTCAATGTCTGGGGCGACTCAGTCGGCGCCGCAGTAATAGCTGAAACCAAAGAATTCAGCAATAGCGGCGGCGGCACGATATTGAGCAGATTGTTCGGGAAAAAATAATTTAGATACGTAATGCAATCGTCACCCTGAGCGGAGTCGAAGGGTCGAAGGGTCAGCCCCCTTAAATTCTTGTGTAGGTCAGGAGTCTTGCTTTCCTGGCATTAACAAACTCATTTCTTGTGTAGGTCAGGAGTCTTGCTTTCCTGGCATTAACAAACTCATTTCTTGTGTAGGTCAGGAGTCTTGTACTCCTGACTATTAACATCAATTGTCAGGACCGCAAGGGTCCTGACCTACAATTATACTATTAGCGAGTGCCTCACCATTTAGGGCCTGTTGACAAACCCCGTTAAGTCATTGCGAGGAGCGAAGTGACGAAGCAATCTCTGCTCGTGTTTTAACGATTGAGATTGCCGCGCTGCGCTCGTAATGACTGATTTGGAACTTTTTCAACAAGCCCCTTATGGTGGGTTCCCGTAAAAATTTTCAGAATCTAAAACGAAACCTTTAGCCCGAAATAATACTGTCTCGGGTTCCAGTAATTAATGGGAAGCTGCTGTTTGATTTGGTATTTCTCTTCGCCTGTTAAACCTGTCCGGTCGGGCTGGCTATTAGCTTGAACAAATGTCTGTCCATCAGTCGTGGTTAACCAACGGGTGGAATTTGGCAATCCGGAGCCGTTCCAGTAATCAGATGCATTGGCTCTGTCGAACAAGTTGTTAGCACTAACATAAGGCGTTACTTGGATATTACCCCTCTTAAAAGTTTTTTCCACCCTGAAATCTATTGAAAATGTCCATTTGCCACGCCTTGAGTTTCTTGTATCTATTTGGATAGGAGCAAAAGCACCCAGTGTAGCATCGTTGTAAATTTGCATAGGGGTGTAAGGAAGTGCAGTGCCTGCCTTAGCAATTAGATTTAGGAATAATCCGTCAAGTATACCAGCTCGCTTTAGCTCGTCGCTTAAGTTATCCCTGTAGTCGAGTTCAAACATGCCTATCAGTTTGTGAGTTTGGTCATAGTCAAGCGGAGGAGTTGAAACCGGCACATTTGAATTTACCCAGGCGACATTTCCAAATGAAGTTGGATAAGAACCGGTGCCTTTGGCGTCTGTATAAGTGTAGCCCAATCGTAGCCGGGCATGATCGGCAGTCTGAATATTTGCAGTCAATTCTACTCCAAGAACATCTACCTCATTAGAGTTGCCGTATGTGGCGAATGAAGTCGGTCGTGAAGGCTGATTGAATACTTGTACTTTTCCGTCTTGGCTTTTAAAGTAACCACTGAGCTCAACAAAGGAACTGTTCTCGAAATCTAATCGTGTGCGCAGTTCAATAAACGAACTCTTCTGAGGCTGTAAAGCAGAATTTCCCAAAGCAATGTAATAACCACCTGTCACTATCTTAAATTCAACATAATCATAGTCGTTAAAAATGAATTTGTAGGGTGCTTTTTGATAAGAAATGCCGGAATTGAATTGAATATTGAAGGCTTCAGTAAATGGTATTAATAAAGAAGACCTTACTGACAATCTGGTAAACTTGTCAACTTGTTCCAAATCTTGGAGATCTAAAGTCATAATCGAAGTATCATTGGTAAAGATTGTGTCAAACTGAAGGGAATCAGGGTCAAGTGGAAGTGCCTGGTTTCTGGGAGCGAGGGTATTATAGTCAAAGATGTCAAGACGAACACCACTCAATAATTCGACGCTTCCAAATTTTATTTCATTCTCTATAGTAAAAGACAATTCCGTTGGGTGTTTGGTTTCGTTTCTCCAATCAGATGGATCGGCTTCATTACCAATTTCATCATAACCGTAATTGATCGCGTCCTGAAATCCACCACTTTGACTACCTCTAAAAACAACCGTCGGGAACAAATGCTGATAGTATCTGATAGCACTCTTGCTGTACTCAATTCCCATAACAGTACTGTGAGATTCAGAAAACTGACGCTGTAATTGTCCTCTCAGAGTAACCACTTCGGACTTATGCTTGATATAGTCGCTGTAGACATGTGCTTCGTCGCCACTCGTTACAAATTGACGCTGTTGTCCGTCTACGGTTAGAGTACTATAGACAACAGGTGTATTGGGATCATCGAACGACCTGAATAAATTGCCAGACAAATTTCCGGGGTTCCCCCCCGGCCGGCCGTAAGCCCAGAGGTCTTGGCGGTAAACGCCATCACCACTGAATCGCTCGGACTTGAAATATGAAGCCGAAAGTGAAAAAATAGTTTTCTCCGGTTCTAATTCGTATCGCAGATTGCCGCCAAAAAGCAAATTATCGTCATCATGATAGGGAGTATGTTCTATATTAAAATAATACGAATGCAGATACTCGCTCCATTCACTATTGGAACCATCGAGATTTGCACTAATGCTTATCTTTTCGCTAAAGTCATAGTCCAGTTTCGCGTGATAAGCCCAGCTTTCGTTCCAGTTGTTTGGCAAACGATTGGGGCTTTCCGGCAGCGACTTGTCAGTTATCCAGGATGGGTTCCTGTCATCAAGCTGACGACGTTCTACCAGTCCGAACATTCTGCCTTTGTTAGTGCCTGGAATAGGTCCGCTAATTCCTGCCGTGTAATAATTTTGACCAAAATCTGAACCGATACTATTGTCCGAGAAAATTTCGGCAAACCCTCTGTATTCGTCCGTTCCGGACAAAGTCTGCATACTTATTACACTCGAAGTGGCATTACCAAATTTTAAGGGAATGTACCCCGGATAGAACTCCAATCGTTTCAAGGCATAGGTGCTGAACGAACCAATGTATAGACCCGTCACGGGATCGTTTATTCTGATGCCGTTTAGATAAAACCCATTTTCGTAGTCCCTTCCTCCCCTTACATGCAATTCAAATGAATTAATCGCATCTCGCTGAATTGCAAACGAACCAGCTTGACGAACGTTATCCTGAATAACAACCACCCCATTTTGCAGACCAATCAATTCTTCGATCGTTCTATACGGCAGTGAACGTATCTCAGCTGTGGTCAGAGTAGTCTGCGAGATTGTGCCTTGTTTGAGTGTAAGCGAGTCCGTCTCATTATCACTGCCGGCCAGGGCCGTGCTGTTGAAATTAAGTAGAAGAAAAACCTGAAGTATAATGGTATGAGAAATCTTCATGAAACTTTACTCCTGAAATGTTATCGTGACTTGAAATTCAATATATTCTCCAAAAGGCAAAAAAGTCAACCCTTCTGCCACCACTTGCAGGCATTCTGGCCACCGCCTGTCAGATTAACTTGTTGCAATATCACACGTTCAACCGAATGCTCTCTTTGGGCTGGCTTGTTCTCAACCTAATAAGGGCTTGCATACAACATTCGAAGTGTTATCTTTCAGTATCTTATCTATCTTAGGTTTATATGTAAATCTACTACCCGGCGGAAAGAGAGCAAGTATGAATTTCAAATCGTTTCTGCTAACAATTGTTGCCGTAACATTCGTCTGCAATCCTTGTTTTGCCGACCCGGCCGATTCCCTGGTCAAAATTACCAAATGGGAATACCAAGACGGCGGCAATGAGCACACTTATGCCATTTTGAAACAAATATTAATCTGGGACTCTGCCAATGTACTTGTTCCCACAATATTACGATTTGGTGAACCGGGGTATTTAGCGAGTATCACTTCACTGGGAGAAAATGACTTTATTCAGTATCAGTTGCTTGAGGGAATGGAGCCACAACCATCCATAGCTGATCAGTATTTTACTGGCGGCATATATGAAAACGATGAATGGTTCTGGCAAACGGGAGAGCCGTTTGTCTATACAAACTGGGCGCCGCCCGAGCCCAATAACATTGGCATTGAAACTGTAACTTCAATCTGGGGATACGGTGAAACCGATCCAAGAAAACCTGCCGGAAAATGGAATAACACACTTCCCAATCATGACGTTAACCCATATATACACCAATGGTCAGTAGTTGAATGGGACGAACCTGATACGACCAAGGCAGTGATGAGCCCCGAGCTTTTATATGCCGCGATGTCAAATAGTATAGAGCCGACTTACATTTTTATATATTTAGGCAATCTCGAGGGCGGCCATTCCGCATACAATGTTAATTTGAGCAGCTTGATTATCAACGGAAGTATTATTCCATCGTCGATTCAGATAATTCCTTCACACCCTCGATTTAAAAGTGAGGTAGTTGAAATGCAAGTCGATGTCGCTTTTCTTCTTGCGGGCTATGGCTTGCTTTGGAATACGACAGAACAAGTGTATACGGTAGAAGGGATTTTCGATGACGACATTACCTTTTCAAATGAGGCATTGTTTACAGTTGTTGGACACATTTCGGGCGATGTTAATCTCGACGGCTCCGCTGATATCGCTGACCTGATATATCTTGTAGATTACATATTCCGCGGCGGACCAGAACCTGAATCCTCTGAGACAAGTGATGTCGATGGTTCATGCGGTAACGTTAATATAGGCGATCTTACATATTACGTTGATTTTGTATTCCGAGGCGGACCACCACCCGTACCAGGCTGTACTGAGAATTAGAATATAATTACATTTTAATATCATTGAAGTGCCGGGTCTCGAACCAAAGATAAATTTCGAAATTTCGATTGAGTTTGAAGTGACGTCGTTTAAAACGTGAATATGACAAATTGCCTAGAAACACTTTATTGAGAATAGAGAATAATCTTGTGTTTCTTAAAATAAAGCCTGGTTTCGAAAACAGTTTTAATTCATGTTGCCCAATCTCTCCATGATATAGGCAATTTTCTCGTTTTCTCCGCATACGACATGTTCCCTGCCTTTATAAGGCTAATTTCCGGTAGCATTTTTGGTAGTCATCAATTCTACTTCCGCCCTGGGTTTATTTACGATAACACAATCGGCAATAGTTACTTTTTTTCATTAAATTTAATAGAAAGTGCATTTGCGGGAAAATTTTATTAAATTAATTATTAGAGGTACTATATTGTACAACAACAGGTTATATGCTTAGATGGACTTACCGGGCGCTTTATTTGACATAATTTCTTGACATCATCAAGAGGGCTGCCAATATTACCGATAGTAGAGTCGTAAAAGCGACTATTGAAATGGTAGCATTTAGGTAGGAAATCATGAGGAATCAAGCAGCCAACTCCGGACCCCATATCCTCCCCCTGAGAATTTACTTAGGCGTAGCAGGAGCGCTCTTACTGCTGACCGCAATTACAATCATGGTAGCGAGAGAGGATTTCGGATCCTGGAATCTCGTAGTTGCTTTGCTCATAGCGGCAACAAAGGCAACTCTGGTGGCTCTTTTCTTCATGCATCTCAAGTATGACAACAGAATATATTCCGTTATTTTCGTCGGGGCGATTTTATTTCTCGGCATTTTTATCACTTTTACAATGTTGGACACTCTCAATCGAGGCGATTTGAACCCATTAACTAAAATGCCCATCAAGAAGTACGCTGCCATATATGAATCAAACGGCAGGCCCATTCCGGTAAACGAACGAATTTATGATGTTTCAGGCCGTATTGTATCAACTGATTTCTTTTTAAATAACGGCTATGGCCCTATCAAGAAGGAATTTCTGATCGATCCCATAAACGACGAGTTGGTCTCAAAAGGTGCAACGATTTTCAATAAAACTTGTTATCGCTGCCACCGGCTTGATGAACGATTCACGGGTCCGCCTCTCCGCGGGGTAACAGCATACAGGTCTCCTGCATTTATCATGAATATGATTTTAAATCCTGAGGAAAATATCAGGCGTCACGCAGGTGTACGGGCATTACAGAAGCAGTATTACACAGTTATGACCAATCAAGATTTAAGTATTGATGAAGCCAGAGCAGTCCTGGAATATCTCAGATCTGCAAATGAGAGGCATGGCGAATAAAACTCTAATTAAGGAGACAATATATGAGACACACACTGACAATTACAATAATAGGAATACTCGTTTTGGTGTCAATGGCATTAGTCAACAGACCTAATGCTATACCGGTTTTCGCCAGAAAATATGAGACGAGCTGCATAACCTGTCATACGGTTTTCCCCAAGCTAAATGCATTCGGTGAAGCTTACCGGTTAAATGGCTTCCAGTACCCTGAAGATGATGAAGATCAGACTAAAGACGAACCGGTTTCTTTAGGCGCCGACGCCTATAAGAAAGTCTTCCCGAACGCCGTCTGGCCAAACGATATTCCCGGAACTCCGCCAATCGCAATCAGGGTAGCCTCAGGCTTTAACTACAGAAAGTCTGAGGATGTCAAAACCGAATTTTTGGCTCCTTCTTTGATTATAATGACTGCCGGAACTCTTGGAGAAAACCTGAGCTTCTATGCCGGCGCTCACTTATTTGAAGAAGGCGAAATAGGTTCGATTGACAGAGCTTTTTTTCAAATCTCTAATCTGTTTAACAATAAGCTGCCGGAACATTTTCTGAACCTGCGCATCGGCCAATTCATTCCCAATATCGTGCCGTTTGCTAATCATCGTGGTCTGGCGGTGACCCCCTACGCCTTCAATACTTACTCTGCCACGGCGGATGAGTTTGAAGTAGGTCATGCTCATGGCAGTGAATCGTTTGGAATCGAAACATTTCAGCTCGGAGTAGAGTTATCGGGCATCGCTTCCAGCAGGTTTCGCTGGGGAATGGGCTTTGTCAACGGCTCCGGAGCTGAGGCTGAAAACAGTTCAGCTAAAGACGGTTATTTCAGAGCGGCTTACAAATTCGGCGGCATGGGATTTGACGGCTCCGGTGGAACAGCTGACCCGCGCGGTCGAAATTGGATTGACAATTCGATTACATTGGGAGGGTTCACTTATTTCGGCAGTTACCCCAATGAAGACCTGGTCGGCACCAATGATTTGACCCGGAAACGCTACGGTCTTGATTTTAATGTTATGATCCAGAACACAAATTTGTTCGGCGGCTGGATTCGCGGTAAGGACGAAGTAGTCGAAGGCAATCTGGTTTTAGATAAAAAGTATGACCTGGGCTTTGTGGAACTTAATCAGGTCATCTATCCCTGGCTGACAGCGTTGGGGAGATATGAAAGAGCCGATCCGGAAGCCCGAGAAAGTATCGAACGTGTTGTGGCCGGTATTGCAGCTCTCTATCGAGCCAATATAAAGTTTGTGGTCGAATCAGCAGTAGACCCGTCAGATCTGAATTTTTCTAAACTGAATGTAAGATTAGATTTTGCGTTTTAACAATATAGTCAGGAGTTACAAAATGTCGTTTATCAAATACACTTTAATTATAGCTTTAGTTGGAGCGTTAGCGCTAGCGTCCTGCAGCGTTGATGATAACCCGGTCTCATCGCCGGCGATGGACATGTCAACTGAACTGATAATTCAGTTGAACATCCAGCCAACCGACGCCCTCAGGACTGTCGAAACCTGGAACTACTGGACTGTTCCGGTCAATGTCGCCTTCGTGGCCGAAATCGGCGGAGCAGAGGCCCCAGCCGACACCGATGCCCATCACGGAATCAGCAATCCCTACCCGGTTGTTCTACTTCAAAAAGCAGCCGGAATATCAGCAGCTGATTCCGCAGATATTCTTGTCGGTTCGATAGAGCTGCCGCAGATACATATCAAAATGTCTATCGGCGCTGCCAGGAAGTTGTGGGAAATGGAACACGGTGGTGCCTTAGTCGCACATCATGCCGAAGCTGGCTCCAACCATATTATAGTGGAGATTGCAGAGACCGCAACCGGCCACGACGCTCATGGCGGCTTAACCGTCTCTCATTGTCATGTCACCTTGATTGTGGAAAGCGCCACAGACACATTTGAAGTGCAGCTGCTGCCGGTTCAGACCACTCATGGTTTACGTTACGAAGCAAATGCGGAATTGCCATACGACTCCTACAATCTGAGTCTGGAAATCGAACCGCCCGGATTTTTCCGTGACGAGGAGACAATGAATAAGTGGACAACCGATATGCTGGCTGCTTTTTCCGGATTTGTTTTCGACAGTCAATTTACAGGCAGCACAGTCGGTTCCACCACCTGGGTGGGGGCATCGAACGATTCACTTAACATAACTCTCAGGGCTGGACCGGTAAAAACATATGGAGCCGTGGGCATGGGCCTGCTGCCGCAATCAGGAAACGAAACTATCAATTTTTCCTTAAAGCTCGACGACCCGACAGTCGAGGCTCACGACCAGCCTTTGGCCGGTTCAATCGTCACCTTGACAGTAATAAACGTTGAAACAGGCAGTACCACCATAAAAACCCTGAAACCGATTTACGGTCATCATGGCTTCTACTTCGGTGAGAATATGCATTTGGGGCTTGGAGAGCATGGAGCAGATGATGGCGGTGGAGATGGCCATTAAAATGAACAATAAAATTCTTATGAAAGTGAGGTAATAAAATGAAACTGATTAAACTCTTAAGTTTCGGATTACTCCTGCTGATTTTTCAGTTTGCGAATTCAGATGCCGGAGATATAACCGGAGTGGTGAAAGCCAAGAGGAGTAAGTATTTGCCAAAAACTGTCGTTTACATTGAAAGCGCTCCGGGCAAATTCACACTCCCGGAAAAGAATCCGGTAATGGACCAAAAAAATATGATCTTTTCACCACATATACTGCCTGTCTTAGTGGGGACAACTGTTGACTTTTTAAATAGCGACGACGTCGCCCACAACGTCTTCAGTCCGGATGAATCTGCTGACAAAATGAATCTGGGAACCTGGCCAAAAGGTGAAATCAGGTCATTCACCTTCAAAAACAGCTGTGAGAAAGTCTGTGACCCGGTCTTGCTATGTAATGTTCACCCTGAAATGGAAGCATATGTGGTAGTAATCGATAATCCCTATTTTAGCAAAGCGGACGACTCTGGATTCTTTCAGATAAGCGGTGTTCCGCCCGGAAAATATAATGTCAAAGTATGGCACCCTAAACTGAAAGCGGAGGATGTCAGCATTGTTATGCCGGATTCCGGCTGCGTAGAAATTGAATTTGCTTTGAAGAAATAATAATTGCATTTATTATAGGAATATATCAAATAAGGCAGTCGCTTGCCGTCTGCCTTATTTGTAGAGATAATAAAGTGAATATTGCTCATAATCAGAAATTTTCAGTCGGGATAGTTATTGCGGCGATGACAATTCTGGCCCTGGTCAGCAGCTGCGATTTAATGAAAAACATTCCTGAAAACAGCGGCAATTTAACCTATATCGAAAAAACAATTTTCTTCAGTGAAGAGTTCAGAGCCATACCAGCTCACATGACCACAGAGTTCTGGGAAAACAGTGATTATCCTGCTGAAATGCTTGAAGCCAGTTGCGGTACCTGCCATCTATCAGAGGAAGTGCCCAAGACGTCCTTATTAACAAAAGGACGAATTCTGTTCAGAGAGAAAGGCTGTATCAGCTGTCATAGTATTAATGACTTTTATGAGGATATAGTTGACGAATTAGGTCCCGATCTTAACGGCATCGGTAATAAAGTAAATCGCGGCTGGTTGTACCACTGGCTTAAGGATCCGCACAATTATCTCAAAAACCCAAGGATGCCAACTTTCAGACTTGATGACCAAAAATTGTTTAGTCTTATAGAATATTTGATGAGCTTAGACGACAAAGATTCTCCTCCCGTTTTCATTAAGAAGCTGCCGGCTGAAGCAGGTGACCCGGATCGCGGGGATATTCTGGTAAGAGAGTCACGTTGCATATCCTGTCATTCTATTCATGGTCGTGGCGGCACGTTTGCTCCCGAACTTGAAAGAGTCGGGGACAAAGTAAAAGAAGAGTGGCTGCCGAATTTCCTGCGTAACATCCATTATTACCAGCCGCGCAAAAAAATGCTGGCTTTTAATTTTTCCAATCAGCAGGCATTGGACATCGCGGCTTATTTTTTCGATGAGTTTACCGAAGATGACTATCTCTACCCACAAAAATTGACGGCAGCTCAGGCGGCACTATCGAAAGAAGAGCGCCAGCAAAAAATAATTAAAGGCAAACAAATCTTCTGGGGCTACGGCTGCCGCGGATGTCATAATGTAGCCGATATTCCGAAGCTGAAAGTCGGCACCGATCTGTCAAATATCGGCAACAGGTCGGTGTCATCGTTATACTTTGGCAATAGAGACGACGTCGCTCGCAATTTGCACAACTGGCTGTTTATGAAAATCAAAAATCCGATTGCATTTGATTCCCTCTATAATATGCCCAATTTCAATCTTTCCGACGAGGAGGCGCTGGCTATTACGGTCGCTCTCCTGGGCAATAAAGAACAAGAGTACCCGCCTGAATACTTAGTTCACGAGCTGGAAAGTTCGCCTTACACTAAACCTCCGGGCAAGTTTGGAGAGCTTTTCGAACGATATAGCTGCATCAGTTGCCACACTGTTGAAAAATATGGAGGAACTTTATCGACTGTTTCATTGACGAATGTGGGCAGTAGAGTCAAATATGAGTGGTTGAAAAACTATTTGCTTAAACCGTACGCTGTTAGACCGATTGTGACGGCCAGAATGCCTCGTTTCAGGATGACTGAACCAGATGCGATAGAAATAGCCAGATACTTAAAAGAGGTCTATGTAAGTAAAGAGATACCGAAATTTCTCGAACATGAATTGACAATCGAAGATGAAAATAAAGGCGAGAATATTTTTGACCAGCAGAAATGCGTCAGCTGCCATATTATTGACGGTAAGGGTGGCTATGTCGGGCCATCGCTTGACAATCTCGCTCAAAGACTTGAAACCGGCTGGGTCTATAAATGGCTGCGAAATCCCCAGAAGTATCGGCCGCGTACGATTCATCCCAATTATGGCTTTAGTGAAAAAGAAGCCAAGCAATTGACTGCCTTTTTGATAGGGAAGAAGGTGGTACAATAATGAAGTTATTCTTCCCCTTAGTAGTACTGGCAATATTTATTATTGCGCTTAGTTGCCAGAATGACAGTCCTCAGCGGGAAGATTTGGCTTTAGAGGCAGCCAGAGAATTTTTCCGGGTAACAGACGTAACAGTTGAGGATTCAAAACGTTTGTACCTGCACTATTGCTCAGTCTGTCATGGGGCTGAAGGCAAAGGTGACGGTTTTAATGCCTACAACCTCGACCCTAAACCAAGGAATTTCACTGATTCTACTTTTTTAAGTAAAGCTGACAGCGCCTACGTAGTTAAAGTAATTGAAGGCGGCGGCAGAGCAGTCGATTTGTCAGCTATGATGCCCCCTTATGGGAAAACACTTACGGCAGAAGAAATAGAAAAGCTGGCAGAGTACGTCTTGTTTCTTTCGAGAGGTCACACAGAATAATTCAAACCATAAATATAACGAAAGTTTTATAGCCCATTTAGGATACATGCGTAATTAGTTATTTCAAAAGTGCTTAAGACTTGCTCCCCCTAATGGACTATTATAGAACTTTTCAGCCAGTGGTGGATTATTTTCTGAAGGCAGCCTAAAAGTCCCAACTACATTCTTTAGCCAAATTCGGTTAGCATGGCCCGGGAGTGGGCCCGCCACGGAAAATTCTATCTACCAAGTAAGTCAAATCAAGAATATTGGCTACCTCGCCATCTCCATTAACATCACTTTCTTCTGGGCAAGGACCTGGATCTACGCCACCCCGGAAGATGAAATCTACAAGGAAAGTCAAATCAAGGATATTGGCGTCATCGCCATCACCGTTTACATCACCTCTAATGCCTAGACAGCATGCAACCGTCGTAGTTGTATTATATAAAACAGATATATTATCCGATCCTGAATTTGCAACAGCCAGGTCGGCATCTCCGTCGCCATCAAAGTCAGCTGCAAATATCGACCTGGGGCCACGCCCTGATCCGAAATTCCCGGCATTCTGAAACATTCCAGAACCAATGTTTAAAAGAACTGTAACATTGAAAGAGCCTGCGTTCCCAATTGCCAAGTCATTAAGGCCATCTCCATTGAAGTCGGCGGCAAAAATGGAACGAGGGTAAGCACCCACACTGTAAGTACCTGCAGCCTGGAACATTCCATTGCCATTGTTCAATAACACAGACACATCATTAGAAGTTGTATTTGATACAGCTAAATCAATGTACCCATCGTTGTCAAGGTCAGCAGCTACAACTGCAGCGGCATAGTCTCCAACATTATAGATAACTGGTGATTGGAACGTGCCGTCGCCATGGTTTAGCAGTATAGAAACATTGTCAGAAAATCCGTTTGCAACGGCAAGGTCATTGTAGCTGTCATTATTGAAGTCAACCACGTAGACAGAGTTCGAACCACCTCCTGAGCTGTAACTGATTGCCGCCTGAAACGTGCCATCGCCACTACCAAACAGGATTGAGATATCTTGAGAAGTATTATTAGCTGTAATCAGGTCTTTAATTTCGTCACCATTCACGTCGGCAATAAAAATGGACAACGGTTCGTTTCCTACGCTGTAATGATTTGGCATACTAAAGGTACCGTCCCCATTATTTAGAAAAACAGATACGTCATCTGACGTACTATTAGCAACAGCCAGATCAGTGAAAATATCGCCATTTATATCAGCTGCAAAAACTGAGAATGGGCCACTTCCGGCACTATAATTCACTGGTGTTAGAAATGTACCATTCCCTTTGTTCATTAATAGGGAAATACTTCCTGAATAATTTGCCACCACTAGGTCTTGATCGTTGTCACCGTCAAAATCGCTAGCCACAATGGAAAGAGGGTCTTCATCTACTGCGTAGTTCAAGGGTACAAGAAACGTAGCATTGCCGATGTTTTGCAGGACGGAAACTCCTGTGGAATACCTGTGAGCTATTACTATATCGTTATCTCCGTCGTTGTCAAGGTCGGACATTAAGATAGATTGCGGACTATCGCCCGCATCATAAGTTAGGGCAGGTAAAAACGTCCCATCGCCATCATTCAACAGAAGTGAAACATCACCAGAAAACCCATTTGCAACACCGAGGTCCAAATCTGTATCGGAGTCAAGGTCAGCTGCAAAAACGGAGACTGGAGCATTTCCAGCCGCATAGCTTGCGGCGGGATTAAAGGTACCATTACCTTTGTTTCGCAAAAGAGAAATGTCTGCGGAATATCTATTCGCCACAGCTATGTCTTGGTCATTGTCACCATCAACATCGAACGAGATAACCCACTGCGGGCCGTCACCAGCCGGATAATGTGTCGCCTGCTGAAAAGTTCCATCTCCATTGTTGAGTAACACTGATATATTGTCAGAATAAAAATTTGCGACGATTAAATCGTTGTGACCATCCATATTTAGGTCAGCCGCATAAACAGACGAAGGGCCGTCTCCTACATCGTAATTAACGGTCGCCGGAAATTCTCCATTGCCGTTATTCAGCAACACTGAAACTTTGCTCGAGAACTTATTGGTCACTAACAAGTCGTTGTCCCCATCGCCGTCGAGGTCGCAAGCGAAAATACTTAGAGTGGCCGGACTTGTCCCAAAAAAAGTAATGCTGGTTTCTACACTGAAGTGCCTTACCGTCGAGAATGTACCGTCCCCGTTGTTGAAAAGAATAGAAATAGTGTCACTATAAGCTGAATCGCCTTGAATAATGCTACCCCTAGCCACGGCTAGGTCATAGTCACCATCGCCATCAAAATCAGCAGTAAATACCGACGTGGGGTTGGCTCCCACCCCATAGTTGACAGCAGTCTGAAACGTCCCGTCACCAGAATTCAGCATCACTGAAATAGCTAAAGAAAATCCATTGGTCACAGCCAAATCTACATTCCCATCCAGGTCAAAATCTGCTGAGACAGCTGACGAATGGTAACCGTCAAGATTATAATCAACTCTTGCTTCAAACAGCAATTCAATCGCCAGTGTTGAAGTCGAAGTTGCAATAAAGACTAACAAAATCGAAATAATCAACCAGGCAAATCTCACAATACACCTCAATATTTTTATTTTGAACAACCTTATGGGAGCTTGTTTAATTCTTCCCAAATGAGAATCTGAGCTGCCCCGGGTTATTGTACTACCGTTTAAGTTAGTCCAATTGCTATCCTCGTCAAGTCGTTTGTTGATTGAAACGCTTCTGGTGCCGGTGGTCGGTCGCCCTCTTGTCACTTCACACGCATACTATTAAATAAAGACAGAATGAACAATAATTCTTATAACTCGCCAGAATACAACAAGTTATTCAGTGCTGATTAAAGTATATTTTATAAGTCCACTATCTGGCACCGTTGTAAGTTTAACAATCGCTTTCCGTTGTCCTCAGTCATTTAGCCCTGGCACCTATTTCTCAATTAGTTTTTGAAATTCTTTATTATCTCTCAAACTATCCATATCAGAGTCAGTAGAGGCTTGAATCTTAAGTTTTGGATTACTTTTAATAGCTTTCTTTAATGCCTGCAGCGAACTTTCTATATTTCCTACAGCTAGCCTGATAACGGCTAAGTCATACAAAACCTCTGCATATTCCGGGGCTAGCTTGGCAGTCTTTTCCATATAAGGCAGCGATTTCGTATATTTTTCTTCTGTAAATAAAGTCCAGGCAATATTCCAGGAGTAATTCATCTGGGCGATATTTAGTAATCGTCCCAGTTCCTTAAACGGCTCTTGGTGATCATCCACCCTGATATCAATAGCTTGGTCAGTGTATCCTCCATAACCGGCTTTCTCTTTGGCAATATAAATCGCGGCAGATTGTTTTCCGCGGGAGTCTCCGCCCTCTTTTTCTCCGGCTAAAAGGGCGGCGTACATTTTATCTGCGAGGGAGCCGGTGGTGTTTAAGAAAGCATCTTCCATAGCAGCAACAACGGCTTCCCCAGCCAGAATATTCCCCTGAACCGCATAATTCTCACCGTTTCTTCCGCCGGCCCAGGCAGAACACCCTTCACCGGTAAAAGTGGCAGACTTGCCATCAACAGAAACAATTCCAACTTGTCTCCGTGCGGCTTTTTCATCGAAACGCAGGAGTATCTCCATTGCTTCATCAGGAGTAGCGCCCTTTTCCATCAGCTCAAGCCCCCGCCATCCAAAGGTCGTATTGGCGTATGCTTGTGTTGCTACTGCGCCTATTCCCGCCTTCGCCCAGGGGACAACCGCACCGACACCAAAAAATCGAGAGGCAACTGCCACACCAATCTCGCCTGTGACAGGATCAAAAGCTACAATGGAAAAAGTGGCTATTTGTTCGTCTGGTTCGTTACTGTTTGCGGATATCCCCAAAATAATGAATAAAGTGATTATTGCAATCGGTAGACTTTTCATAGTTCCTCCTTGAAATGGTTCTTAGTGATTCTATCTAATGTATTAAATGGTATTGGTGGAGGCAAAGAAAGAGTACAGCTGGTTCTTTAGAACAAGAGAGGATTTCCGGCCGAATCAAATAACCTCCCCCGGCTAGTCTCGAACCCGCGACCCACACCCGAACGGATAACAATTAGATTTTTATGAAAAAAACTCCAGATTAGCAGGAAAAAAATAGCGGTGCAGGGACTCGAACCAAAGGTAATACTTGAAATCCCTATTGAGTTCAATATCATGTCAGATGGAAAGCGCAGAAAGCAGACTGGATAGAAATACTGCAAAACTCACGTGACAGGTTATGTAAATGAGCACTAATGTGGGACCGTGCCTTTTTGAACAATTTCAACTCTAATTTTCTCAAAATTTAGGAGTATTTTCGGTCATTTTACGGTAATTCCCCGGCCCCTTTTACGGCCTTCTCCCGGGCCTACTCCCGGCCTACTCCCGGCCCTACTCCCGGCCCTACTCCCGGCTTAGTCCCGGCTTCTTCTTCTGCGTATTTGAATGCTATTGGTCACAAGGTCAAATCGACTAATTTTGCTACCCGAATCATCTCCTCCTGTATCGATCTAAGAAAATTATGAAAAGGTCTTGACAAATTGGGTCCATGATCTACATTTAATTGCGCAGTTTGAATACTCTATAGAATAGAGGAAAATCGTTTGGATAGAAAAATCGAAAGCACTTCTCGAAAGAAGGTTGAGTTGCTCCTGGACGAGCGAACTATTGACGTACTTCGAGATAGTTTGCGCAGAATAGACTTGTCCATTTCCGGCAAAAATGTTACAGGAGAATTGCTTCTTGATCCACTACTCCAGCCTGCATTTTTGCTTGAAGACTTATATCGACAAAGCAAGGACGTACTCAGCCATGAACTTGGGGCTATGGCACTCTTCCGTTCAAACCTGGCAATTTTATATAGTCGTTTTCCAGAACTACACGGTGGTGCGAAGCGCCTTTCGGACGTCTCGAAAATAATACCCGCTCCACCAGACGGGGGTTCTCCTTGCACCCTTTTAAAGACTGGCAAACTGGCTCCAATTTATATGGCTGTAATGCAGATATCGCGTCCCGATACTTCTGAGATCAAGGAAAATCTGGACGTAATTGCCGGACTCAGCCAGATGCATGGGCACGTGGAAATCCTGTACGACGCACTAGTGCATGGAGGTATATCGCGACTTCAAGAGGAAATCGAATGGCAAACTCATATCGGCGGATTTCGCTCGGCCTTAGATCTACTTGGCGGGAGCGGCACGGCCCCTGATTCATTTCTACCGGGGTGGGATCCTTTGCCACCAACTTTCCCGAGACTGACACCCTGCGAGCTCTTGCGTATGGGCTGTGAGTCCATGCTCGAAGAAGCGCTCCACAGCAGCAGCTACGTACCCCAGGCTCCACCACTGACAGACATCGTCTACTCTAACGGAATCGATTACATCGAGGCTCTGGGTAACTGTGCTGGCGACAAAATCATTCTACATGGCAATTTTCCATCAAGACAACCGGAGTTAGTCGATGTCGTCGTGCGAGTACTGACCGCCGATGTTGAAGGCTGTGTAACTGTGGAGGTCGATAAGTGGACCAAGAAACGTATCGAGCTCACACTGCCTGAAGGGGTTCGATCTGGCACAATCGGCTTTAGAAACAGTGGATTACTGAACGATTACAATAGAAAAATGGAAGACGTCAATAGGCGATTGAATCTTTTTGCCGAGGGATCTCGTTGTCTGGGCCTGCCAGTTGATGACTTTCCAATGTTCGAGTCTTTGTTAAACCCTTGTCCCGGGTTAACAGAGTTCAATTTTCTTGTCGCGGGATTGCCAATTATTCACATCTACCGCGGGCCAGCACAAGTCGAACCGGATACTGAAATTGTTCTCTATTGGGATGTGGAAAACTCGGATACGATTATTCTGAAGCGTGTTTCTCCGGATGGCCCGTTATTCGATGGACAAGATTCCGTGACGGATCCTCCCGACAACCTCTGGAACTTGGGTGCTCCCAATCACTCGGCGCCCATAAGATTTGTTTCAATATTGCCCACATATGAATACGAATTACTTGCAAGAAACGAATGCGGAGAGGTCACTCAACGACTGCAGATCCAAGCGATTTCCAAAACACCGACACTCGCGGTTTACGCTATCGAGGTGACCCAAGGTATTCAGCATATGTTCCAGGAGGACGAGAATGACAATTCTCTGCTTCTGGTCGCACAAAAAGAGACGATCGTTCGGGTCTATATTTCCTCCGATCGCGATGGCTATGCAAACGATCGGTCGAGTGTCACAGGGGTGTTATATGTTCAGGATAGCCAGGGTAACGACCAACCGCTGCCGTCATCAAGTACGTCCATTTCTGCCGGACCTGTTGCTGGGATCGAGGCAACGCGCAACAACGAATCGGCAACGCTCAATTTCCGCATTCCAGCTGCTTGGTGCTTCCGTCCGCAGGAAATCGAAGCTATAATAGAATGGACTGAAGACGACCGGAATGTAAGGGTCTACGGGCATCAGTTTGTCAGTTGGGTATTTAGAGGCGCTCTCCCTGTCCGGTACGTTCCAATCATGGCCGGAAACCATCGGGCGCCGACTCCCACGGAATGCAGGCGCACGATTCTGCGGGCGTTCGATCTTCTTCCTTATGAGATATCTGACATCCAAACTTGGGGATTGGGCGTAATTGAATCAAACCATGATGGCGAATCAGGATTGAGCCAATACTGGCTTCTGACTCATTTAGATGAATTACATAACGCCTTTGAATTTCTTAATGACGTTCCCCGAACAATTTGGGTTGGGATAACTAACAACCGAATTAACGGCATGGCGGCAATGGGTCCGTTTCATGGCAAGAATACGGCCGTGGTGACTAGGTATAGAGAGAATGACGGGCAAAATGGCTACAATCGAACCAATGCTGCTCACGAAATCGGGCACCTACTCGGCCATGGTCATGTAAAAGTCACGGGTGACGAGGGCTGCTTTTGGATGTCATGCGAGGATGCACCAAACGGCGGGCTCTTGCGTAATCCTCCTTTCGATCCTCATTGGAATCAAGTCATTACTGGAGATGTGTGGGACGTCATGTCGTACGCGAACGAACGGTGGGTCTCTGAGCATCACTGGCCGTTCTTCCGGAGATTGTAATGGACAGCAATACCAAATTTATTCGCTTCAGTGGCGTTCTCATTGAGGGCATGGAGTTTTTCAGGAGTCCGGGCTGGGAAGTGTCGCAGATCAGACTCAAAGAGGACGACGATCCAAATGGCCGTTACAAGATCGACCTTCTCGATGAAGAAAATCAAGTGATCACAACCGTTCATCCAAGCGTTACCCTCGTCCCTGGATGCGCGGCCGTGCAGCGCGGTCCACGAGTAGCGAGCGTAACGGCGTATCTCCCTCTGGTCCAACATGCGCGGCAAGTAGTTCTTCGAAACAGTGACCGAGAAATCTATCGAGAGACAATATCGGGTCAGCCACCCGAAATCCGTATCACGTGCTGCGAAATGGGCAAGGGAGACAAAGTTAAATTAAAATGGGAGGGGCGAGCAGCAAGCGAAGATAAGAAAGAGCTGCGTTACTCTGTTGCTTACATTCCAGTAGAGGGTACAGCCTTCACGATCGCTGTGCAAAAGACAGATTCTGAAATGGTTGTAGATCTGAGTAATCTACCTGGAAGCAAGAGAGCTAAAATCGCCGTAATGGCTTCGGACGGATTACGTTCATCTCATTTATTAAGTGAGCCATTTGAAGTTGCACATCACAAACCAACAGTTGACATTATTGAGCCAGAAGACAGTTGCTGCCTGCCCGCCTTTCAGCCAGTTACCTTCCGAGGCATATCTATTGAACCAGGTGGCAAGCGGATTGATGATGAGCACCTTAGCTGGACCCTTGATGGCAAGCCCCTTGCCCAGGGCAGCGCCTTGCTCGCGGTGCCTGACGTTACTCCCGGCAAACATGAAATCCAGCTTGAATGTAAGTCTCCGGATAGTGGCTTGACGAATTCTTTCAAATGCTTCTTCGAAGTAGCTGAGCCGAATGAAGAACAACGGCGATGTATGAAACTGCTGCAACGGGTGGCATCATCCAGGTTGAAAAAACTTGGGCATGCAAATTCAGATTCGACGAAAACGGAAATTCGCGCTAGAACCGAACGTTCAGGCCGACAACGAAGGCGGGACCGAACTCGCCCCGAAAAAGGTTCCAGTAGTAAATAGGTTGAGCATTATTCTTTAAAACTCTAGTGATGTTTGTCGGAGTGATGGAATTGGTAGACACAAGAGACTTAGAATTTGATTCAGACGATTCGAAATTTGAACAAATATAAACGTATTCCACTTCAAAGCAAATAGAGAGGTTTGGCCAATTTAATGTCACATTCTTTGGCTTTGTATTGTTTTAAAAACAAAATGGTCACATATTGGATATATGAGAGAATGCGATAGAGTGCGTTTCGAGCATGAATAAGAATAAGAGACTTTTAATGTTAGTAACTCATGAGTAAATTATCTAGTATTAAAGTAGGCATAAAGCTTCCGTTTCTTGCTAAAATCGAAGGCGTCTGGGAACCTGACGAGGATGAGCAAAAGGCCGCATGGGAAATGTATGTGGAACTTGTCACACGAATATCAGTAGTGGAACTCAAGTCAGACGAGGGACTTCTTCGAGAGGCGCTTTCTTCTTTGTATACTCTCTTTGCCACAACCAGGCAGATTTTAAGAGAGTATGGTCCGAAGGTCGCTCAACCTAAGGGCAAGGGTGAGCTGTCCTTTGGAAAAATTGCCATTACAATTTTGAATGAGGGACTGAGGCCGGTGTTGGCCAAATGGCATCCGCTCTTACTCGATCACGAATCCAAAAGAACTAAGTCTTCTTCACTCTTGGAGCACGAAAGAACCTGGGAAAAGGCGGATGAACTGAGGACTGTGCTAAACTCTGTTCGTGAGTCGATGCTTGCTTACTCGAATCTGCTTGCTCAGGTGGCCGATATCAGTCCAATATCGCCCTCAGTGAAGGATACATAGAAGTGTTTAACTTGACAGCAGGAGATGAAATTTGAGCCGAACGAAAAATGTTTTCATAAGCCATGTGCACGAAGATGATGCGGAAGTCGGTAATCTGAAGAGTCTTCTCAAACAAAAGGGATACAAGATCCGCGATAGTTCAATAATCAGCACAAAACCGAACGAGGCCAAGAGCAAAGACTACATCAAATCAGGAATTTTGGCCCCCCGAATTAAGTGGGCAGGGACCATGATAGTCTTAGTTTCACCAGACACGCATAAGAGTATATGGGTTGACTGGGAAGCCGAGTATGCTCAGAAGACTGACACGCGGATTGTTGGTGTTTGGACGCACGGAGCGAAAGAGGCTGATCTTCCGAAATCTCTTGACCAATACGCGGACGCGATGGTCGGGTGGAATGCAGACACGATTGTTGATGCTGTGAACGGAAAAATCAATAATTGGACAGGTTCTGACGGCAAAGTGCACGATCGCCGGGACATCCCTCACTACAGCTGTTAGAGAATTGTAGTGACACTTTTCTCTTACGTTGTAGCCAGAGACTATGGGTTTGCTCCAAACCCATTCTATAGTGTGTGTACTTTGGCTACCTGCAAGCCCGACATAAGGAAACAAGCCCTAGTGGGTGACTGGGTTGTTGGAACAGGCTCAAAGCAATATGGAATTGATAACAGACTTGTGTTTTTCATGGAGGTGGCCGAAGTGTTGACGTTCGATCAGTACTGGAATGATCCCCGGTTCCTGCAAAAGCAGCCAGAACTGCGTGGGAGCATTAAGCAAGCATTCGGAGACAATATCTATCATCGCAATAAGAAGACTGGTCGATGGATGCAAGAAGATTCTCACCACAGTTTGCCGGATGGTCGTACAAACACCGCCAATGTGAAACATGACACACGGGTAGACAGAGTTTTGCTTGGGTTCGACTTTGCTTACTGGGGGAAGACCGGACCAAAAATACCGAAGCGCTTCCTGCGGGACGATGTAAACCTCTGTAAAACGGGCCCAGGTTTCAAAAGTCGCTTTCCGGAGAAATTCGTTGAGCGATTTACTAAGTGGGCAAGTTCCATTCCAGATCGAGGGTACTTGGGAAGACCTAACGAGTTTTCAAAGCTATAGAGGGAGCCTTATATCTACTAGGCATCCATCGGGAAACACTGTAATGGAGAAGTTGATGTCTTCCAGTCACTGTCATTGGAGAGGCATTAAGGTACTGCAAGAGAGCGAGTTATGGACACAATGAAAATTGTTGACATACGATTAACCTTGCCGCATCTACTTACTATAGAAGTGGCGTCGCGTGTTCGTGGCTGGCTATAGCCGCGTTGGACTCCGCGAGATTGAATTGGATACTGAGTGAAATAATGTCTTTCTTATCTACAGATGCTCTGAAAGAGATTCTACCCACAATTGTTGGCACAGAGTCTCAACCGGTCGATGGAGTTGCCATCGTATTGACAGTTGGAAGAGAAGTGTTCATCACAGGACACCCTACGAAGGACAAGTTAAAGGAAAGGGAACAGTTTGAGATACCATCAGGCCAATTCGCACTGTTGATTACAGATGAAACCATATCACTACCATTGAACAAACTCGGTTTTATAACCATCAAATTTGGCCTCAAGAAGCAAGGACTAGTGAATATTTCCGGTTTTCATGTTGATCCCGGATTTAGTGGAAAGCTTCTTTTTTCCGTATACAATGCTGGCGCCAGTGATATCGTATTGTCACAGGGCGCAGATGCATTTCGCTTATGGATTGAAGACTTGAAGATTGATGCAGAACCATACAATGGCAAGCATCAGGGACAGATTGAGATTAGTGATGATGATGTCAAACAAATCAAAGGTCGAATAGCATCTCCCGCGGCACTGATGAAACGAATCAACAGACTGTATGACTTCTTCTGGATCGGCGGGACAGTACTGATGATACTGGCGGTACCACTGTTTGTCGATTATTGGTGGCCTAGTGTAAAAGGGTGGTTTCGCTCTGAACAACCCAAAACAATCGTTATTCGTGACCCTGGTAGCAGTATTACAATCATAGGTCAGTCATCAGTGGAGGTGTTAACGCCTGACAGCGTAGTGATTTGGTACAAGTCATCATCCCCTGAGAAAGAAACAACAGGGAACTGGGCGGACCCGAATGATACTACAGAAACGACCATTACGGAGAATACCGCTGGAAACTAAGTATGGCGGAGACGATTCTATAGGTGTTATGACAAGGAAGTGCAAAATTCCAGTCCAAGCAGGCCACAACGCTCCGGTCGAATTCCCGCATATATGGAGCCGTCTCTCACCAGCAACACCTACTCATGTATGGGACTCGTACTGGAGATTTGCTGCCGAAAGGCAAGAAGTGTTTTTTGCAAGGATGGAAGACAGGGATTGGCCATTTACTGACGACCCGATCTTGAGGACATATCGATTCACAAACGTATACAGAGCCTCTGATCGAGTTAGTCAGTATCTTATTAGGAATGTAATCTATTCGGGACTATCTACACCCGAAGAGACTTTTTTTCGTATACTACTATTCAAGACTTTCAATCGTATTGATACATGGGAACGGCTGACTCGTGATATTGGTGAACTTAGTTGGTCTAATTACGTGTATTCGAAGTATGATACTGTCTTGTTAAAAGCACTCGATAACGGAGAGAGAATATACTCGGCCGCTTACATAATGGCTTCTGGCAAAAGTGCGTTCTTTCACGAAAGGAAGCACCAGAACCACTTACGTCTTATCGAACTCATGATGCACGATGGTGTACCCCAAAAAGTGGTTGAGTCTAGATCTATGGAGGAAGTTTTCAATATTCTCAAATCTTACCCCACTATTGGTGATTTCCTCGCATATCAATATGTGATTGACATAAACTATAGTAATTTGATAGATTTCTCTGAAATGGATTTTGTGGTAGCCGGTCCAGGAGCTAAAGAAGGTATACGGAAGTGCTTTCACGACACTGGTGGTTGGTCGCCAGATGAACTCATTAAGTGGGTTACTGACTCACAAGAAAGGGAGTTCAATAGACTAGAAATTGACTTTAGGGACTTGTTTGGAAGGCCCTTGCAGTTGATCGATTGCCAGAATTTGTTTTGTGAAATTGACAAGTATGCAAGGGTTGCCTACCCTGAAATGAACGGTGACTCCGGTCGTAAGAGGATTAAGCAGATGTATAAGTTAAACCGAAACAAGATTGACTACCGGTATCCACCTAAATGGCAACTAGATGTTTGTCAAAAGGACAACATTTCGGAGACACCAGTAGGATACTGATACATGGTTACTACAATAGAGACAAGAACTGCTAATGAGGCTTGGTGCAGCGCATGTAACACTTTCCTAAGTGGTCAGTTCACAAAAGACCAACCCAGTCGCATTGGCGACACAAAGGAGCTACTCCACGCAACATTCCACATAGAAAACCCATTGCAGCGCTGGGTAGTCTCTCGCATGCCAGCTATCAACCCAGCGTTTGCCATTGTTGAGACCTTTTGGGTCTTGTCAGGAAGAAATGACTCGAGATTCTTGGAATTTTGGAACCGCCAATTGTCTAATTATGCCGGTAAATGCAATTCCTATCACGGGGCCTATGGCTTTCGCCTACGCAGAAACCTCAATTTTGATCAAGTAGATCAAGCGTATTGCGCGCTGAAGTCGAACCATGAGTCCAGGCAAGTAGTCCTGCAGATTTGGGATTCGCGTAAGGATCTTCCCTGGAAGACTGGCAGGCCCAGGTCCAAGGATATTCCTTGCAATCTGCTTGCTATGCTCAAGATTAGAGAGAATAGATTGGAATGGACTCAAGTAGTGCGAAGCAATGATCTCTTCCTTGGGGTCCCTCATGACTTTGCGCAATTCATGATGTTCCAAGAAATATTCGCCGGTTGGCTTGGAATTGAGGTTGGTTCGTATTTCCATTTGAGTGACAGCCTTCACGTATATGAGCAAGACTTAAATAAGCTTGAACTAGTGAGTGACATAGAGGAAGCTCCAAATACGGATAGCTTGGGGCTGTCCAAGCGCGAGTCTGAGCAAGTAATAGGTGAACTCTGTGACAGAATTAGACTCCTTAGCAGAAAACGTTGTTCAAAGAAGCAACTCATAGATATAGCCGATTGGCAAAATAGCCCTGAGGCGTATCGCAATCTTCTCAGGATTGTAGCGGCAGAGTCTGCACGTAAACGCAAATGGAAGACACAAGCTATCACTATAGCGAATAAATGCACCAATCCGGCTTTGCGCCAGCTATGGTCCAGATGGCTTCAGAGGGTAGATGGCAAGCAATCCGAGTCATCGGTACTGCAGCAAGGTCATTTCACAGATGAGATTCCGTCTTATCGAGGCTTGTAGCGTTCCGCACTAAGCAGTTCATTGTCTCTGCTAACCTTATATTCTACCCTGTACATGCCCGGCTCAAATATCTACATTACAACCGCATAGGTCAAGACTAGAGTCTGGACCGGGCGCTTCGGTGCTAGAAGCCGGGCCAGGCCAATCAATGAAATGAAAGAGTCCTTATGGCGCCATCTTATAACCAGGGCAAAGAGTTTCGATTCGAGAACGACCTGGACGGCATTTTGATCCTGTTCGTTCAGGCTCTTAATACCTTTGACTATGCACTGGATAACCGTCAGCGGATATTTCGACTCAGGGCTTCTCCGGCATTTTTGAAGGCTTTCGCCGAACTGGGTCAGCCGTTCGGCTTTGAGAAGTACTGGCCAGTTTCCGAAGGACCGGTCACAGGTTATTCTCCCAAGGAAACGGACCGGCTTTTTGACCAGATGAGCACGGCCCTTGAGCAGAAGGACAGGAGAACCTGGAACAGGCTAAAGGAGAGTTTCGTGGACCACGTTATGGCCGAGTTCAGGTCCAACACCGCCTTTATCTGCATGGCAACACACGGCCAGGGGGTTCCCGACCTGATCGAAACGGTACGAGACTCGAAGGACTACCACAAGCGCAAGATGGCACTCATAATACTTATCGAACTTGACATGACGTTCTTTACGCTCTTGCCGGTAGATGATTTGATCATACGAGCCGAATTGAGCCAGGACCTGGACTTCAAAGCTGCATTGTCACGTGCTATAGACCCGAAACGCAAGACTAAGGCACTAGAAAAACAGCGCCAACGGCATGCCTTGTTTATTCTCTCCAGCCTTGGATACCGAACCAGGTCGTATTCTGACTGGTCAAAGTTCTTTAAGTACTTCAACTCCCAGCTCGGAGATCAGTTAGGACGGACCATGGAGTCCGGATTTTCTTCCTTCGAGCAATGGCCTACCTTAAAAACTGCGATCAAAGAATACGGTGTGCCAAAAGAACCGGCCAAAGCAGGTCGTCGCAAATCGCAGACAGACAAATCCTGAAGGATTCCAAATCTCAACTTCTTCATAATTAACTTCATCTATTGAACTGTATTCTGGTCCCGTATGAAAGACCAGAGAGACTTCAGATACGCCCAACTCGACCGCTTGCGCGGTTTGATCTCAGCCATAGCTGACGTCCTAGTTGAAGTACGAATGAAAGAGATTGAAAATGAAATGGAGGAATACTCAGATGGTTCAAAGAACGGTCCCCCCGAGCGGCTACGAGACAGAGAAGCTGACGTTTGCCGCTTACATGATCGCTAGTGAGCGTGCGGAGCTGCTCGGCGCCCGTCCGATCGGCAAAGGCAGAGCGGTTGCATTTATTCTTACGAAAGCTCCTACTCCAGAAGACGTAACCTGTTTCTTCAATGGTGCCGGCACTGTCTCAGCTCTTCGTTTTGCTGAGGCAATTAACAACCTGAAAAGCGTAGCCTATGAGGTGCAGCGATGTCAACCTTCAAGGCGCTGATGCGAGGATTGGGCATCGGTTCTCATGACTCAGGATTCATCGACAAACATTCGATTGACCCACTCGTTGATGATTCGTCGCCTCAGTCATCTTATGCCGTAGACGATCTAATATCCAAAAAAACTCACCAAGGGAACTCTGCTAAGAGACCTCGTAAGAATACCAGGCAACAAGTGGACTTTATCGCTGCGTTAGAGAGTGAGTCTGACAAGCCCCTAATCAATCCCGCTCAGGACTTTCAACATGGCATTCAGTACTTCGGTATCAAAACGCAAAGAGGTACTTGGCTTGTCAGTAGCAACCGACAGTACTACAGTCTTAGCAAAAACGAATCTATACCCTTTACTGTCCGGCACAAGCAAATTGATAATAGCCGATTTTCACCATGCACTATAATCGACTATCTACGAAATAGGCGTCACGTCAACCCGGCAGAGCTGTTCGAAAGTTTGAGGCAGTACATCACTCGGTTCATCTACTTCACTGAACCTTGCCATGCTGACTTAGTCTGTATTTGGGTGATGGGTACGTATGTATCCCGCGTGTTCAACTATTTTCCATACGTGTGGCTAAATGCGGAGAAGGGTAGCGGTAAAAGCCTTTTGATGCACGTACTTTCTGCCCTAGCGTTTAACGGAGACGTTCTCGTAAATCCAACTCCCGCAGTCGTGTTTCGAGACATCGATCAGAATGCTACCACTCTGTTCATTGATGAGTTTGAGAGATATCGAAAGCAGGACAAGGAAGCAGCCGCTGCGATACTCAGTTTACTCAACGTTGGTTTCCAGAAATCAGGTGTTGTCAAACGTGTTGATCGCGCCCGATCTGGTGCCTTCGAGGTGCAACGGTTTCAAGCATATTCCCCAAAGATGCTTGCCGGAATCAATGACATCGATGACATACTACAGGATCGGACAATTCGGTTGAGGCTAATGCGAAAGAAAGAGACTGAGCTCACAGAACGTTACAAGGAAACCTATGAGATTCTGAGCACACAAACCACACTACGTGACGACCTCTACATTTTTGCGTTAGAGTGGGCTTCGGATCTATCTTCCGTTTACAACGGCGAGAAAGGCGGTATCCAAGGAACTTCTCACCTCAACAACCGCGAGCTTGACATTTGGGAACCAATATTTCTTCTCGCCAATCTTGTCGACGTGGGAGACGGCAACCGGAGCTTGACAAACCGCATGTTTGAAATGAGTGAAGCTTCGTGTCGGGAGAGACAGGAATATAATGTCTCTAACAACGAGACATTCAAAGTGCTGACAGTCCTAAGCACTATGATGATTGAATTGACACAATTGGAGAGCAATGACCAAGTCGTGACTTTCAGTGCAAAGAGCGTGTTTGAATATTTCAAGAACACGGACGAGTATTCGTGGTTAGAACACAAAAACTCTCTCACTACCCGCCTTAAGAAAGTGAATGTCAGATCGGAACGGGCCAGGCGTGAGCAAGACAGAATTCCGATCTACAAAATTGATCGGGAACAAATCGATGACTTCTGCGAGAGGTTTGGAGTCAGCCGTCCACAGGACTGAAAGGAAGCGGGCATTCGGCCAGAATAGCCTAAACTGTTTACTGTCAGGTGATTGCCCGTCCCGAAGATTTCTCAAATGGCCGGATATGGTTCGGACCAATGGGGTTTAGTACTTGATACACTGGACTTTGGGACACTTTTGGGCCATTTTCTGGACACTGAAGTAACTGAAGCTCGTGGCTTTAGCGGATGTGTCCCGAAAACCGGAAGACAATACAGTAGTATTAAATTAACAGGAGCGAAGATACATGCGATTCGCGATTTATGCAAGAGTCAGTTCAGATATACAGAGCCAGCACTCTACGACTGATCAAATCAGGCAGTGCAAGGCGTTTGTAAAAGCTCGTGGAGGTGAGGTCGCGGGAATCTATAAGGACGAGGCAGTATCTGGTGCCGATGTCTCCCGAGCTAACTACCAAAGGCTCAAAGCTGATGCCTACGCAGGCGAATTCGATGCAATCGTTGTAGATGACTTGTCACGAATTGGTCGCGATCTTCCCGAGTTTTCAGCTTTCCTCCGAGACTTATTCGAACTTGGTGTCACACTGTACGGCGTGGCAGACGGAATCGACTCTTCATCACCCTCGGCCAAGCTACTCTTTCAATTCAAGGGTATCATGAATGAGCAGTACTTGGATGACCTCAAGGCTCGCGTCGTACGTGGCCTGAAAGGCCAGTTCCTTAGAGGTTACTCAACTGGTGGCCGTATTTACGGATATCGAACGAATCCAATTCTTGATCCAACTGGTGCCACAGATAAATTTGGGCGTCCAAAACGTCTCGGCTGCAAAATCTTGATAGACGCTAAGCAAGCCGAAATCGTAAGAAGAATCTTTGGGCTCAGCAACTCCGGATTAGGTTACAAGACTATCGGAACTATGCTGAACAACGAGAGAATCCCGTCACCTCATGCAGGATGTGCCACACGCCGTGGCTTATGGTCCTCGTCAACGATTCGAGGCATTCTCTCGAACCGCAAGTATACTGGTGTCTGGGAGTACAACAGGACACGTTGGATCAAGAAATCGGTTAAAGGCAAACGCCGATCCCTACCTAATCCGCCCGAACAGTGGGAGAAGTATGAATCAGAAAAGCTAAGAATCGTCACAGACGAAGTCTTCGCAGCAGTCAGCGCTATTGCTCACAAGCCGCGGCGTAGCCCTTCCGGCAACAAGAAGTACCTGCTATCGGGACTTCTTGTATGTGCCGAGTGCGGGAGCTCAATGGACGTAGTTAACTCCAATCGATATTCCTGCTATATCTGCCGTGCCGCCCGATCGCAGGGTCCTCAAGCATGTAAAATCAAACGCCGTGTGTCTCGCAACGCAGTGGAAATGGGACTTCTATCGGAGATTAGAAATGCATTGCTAGACCCGAAAGCTTCTGAAATTCTGGTCAAGGAAATAAACTCTAAGCTCGCGCTCCACTGCGGTGTCGATCAATCCCGTGTGACAGATCTAAGAGAGCAAGAGGCGCAGCTGTGTAAACAAATTGAGAGATTACTTGACAGCCTCGAAAGCGGTACTGAGCTGCAGTCCGTTAAGAGTAGACTACAGCAAAGGGAATTGGAGCTGAACCGAGTCAAGATTGATTTGGCAAGAACTGAGGCGAGAAAGTCAAGGACAACTGAAGTATCGGCTTCCTGGCTTCAAGAAAAGCTCGTGGGGTTGAGTTCCTACCTATCTGAGTATCAGGGCAAGGTTTCATTTATCAGAAACGAATTGAGACGCCTCTTCCCTGAACGGCTTAGGGTGAGCTTCGTGGTGCGACACGACTGTGTCGAAGTTAGAGTTAGAGGAGGATTGAACCCCTTCGCATTGGTGCTTCCGCACAATCAGTACCAAAGTATAATAGCGGTGCAGGGACTCGAACCCCGGACACACGGATTATGATTCCGTTGCTCTAACCAGCTGAGCTACACCGCCATATTCTTCCATTCTTATGTCTATGAAAGTAACAAAT